>JAFDZV010000016.1 GCA_018266795.1 Bacteroidota bacterium
CGCACGCACTACCAACCGGCTTTCTGTCTTCTGCTACTGACTACAACGAGGCGTAGCCGAGCGTACAACTACCTCAGTACGGCACCTCGCTCAGGCTGAGCGGGTTCATGCTCGCCAGCAGGTCGCGTGTCTTCTCCATGTCGAACTTCGGGTCCTCAGACTCCACGCAGATGAAGAAGCGATCGTTCGACGCGCGCTCGAAGCGGTCCACGTTGAACACGGGATGGTACGGCCTGGGCAATCCGTTCAGCAGGATCATGCCGAACACCGCGGTGCCGGCGGCAAACAGAATCGAAAGCTCGAACGTTATCGGGATGAACTGCGGCCACGAGAAGTTCGGACGGCCGCCGATGTTCATCGGGAAGTAGTAGACCGCGATATATGTCTGCAGCCCAAGGCCGCTGAACATTCCGCACAGGCCGGCGATCAGGATCAGCCAACCGAGATACGGACCGCGCTTCGGCATCTGATCCTCTACCGCCTCCACCGGAAACGGCATGTAGGCATCGTAATGCTGATACCCATCGTTCTTGACGCGCTCCGCAGCGGCGGCAAGCTGCTCCGGCGTATCGAATTCCGCCATCAATCCGTGGATGGGATGCTTTGGAGTATTCTCGTTCATAGTTCCTTGTCCGCGATGGCGCCGCGTTGCTTCATGCGGCGCGAATTATCCGGATTCGTATTCCTCTCAATGATGTCCGTGCTCAACTTCGTGCGAGAGCTCGCGCATTTCGGCAATCGAGATCACGGGCACGTAGCGGATGAAGAGGAAGAAGAGCGTCAGGAAGAAGCCGATCGTTCCGAAGAACATTGCGAAGTCCCAGATCGTGGGGACGTAGGTGTGCCACGAGGAGGGAATGAAGTCGCGATAGAGGCTTGTCACGATGATCACGAAGCGCTCCAGCCACATGCCCACGTTCACCACGATCGAGATGATGAACAGCCAGAGCGTGCTGCGGCGCGCGCGGCGCAGCCAGAGCGTCTGCGGGATCACGATGTTGCACGCGATGAGCGCCCAGTAGCTCCACGCCATCGGGCCGGTGGTGCGATTGATGAACATCCCCATCTCGTGCGGGCTGCCGCTGTACCATGCCATGAACGCTTCCATCGCATAGCCGTATCCTACAACCAGCCCCATCGCAAGCATCACCTTCGCCATGTTGTTCAGGTGGCGCGCCGTGATGAAGCCCTCCAGACCGTACGCCTTGCGCAGCGGGATACAGAGCGAGAGCACCATGGCGAAACCGGAGTAGATGGCGCCGGCAACGAAGTAGGGAGGGAAGATGGTCGTATGCCATCCCGGGATCAAGGACTCGGCGAAGTCGAACGACACGATGGTATGCACCGAGAGCACGAGCGGCGTGGAGAGGCCGGCGAGCACCAGGTAGGCGATGCGATAGCGGCGCCAGTGCTGGGCCGATCCGCGCCAGCCGAGCGCGAGGATGGCGTAGATCTTTCGCGCAACCGGCTTCACCGCGCGATCGCGCAGCACTGCCAGGTCAGGAATCAGACCAACGAACCAGTAGAGCGCGGAGACGCTTGCGTACGTCGAGATCGCGAACACGTCCCACAGAAGCGGGCTTCGGAACTGCTGCTGCACGCCCATCGAATTCGGGAACGGGAACAGCCAGTAGTCCAGCCACGGACGACCCGTATGCAGAAGCGGGTAGAGACCCGCGCACGCAACGGCGAAGATCGTCATGGCTTCCGCGAAGCGGTTGATCGACGTGCGCCAGTTCTGCTTCAGCAGCAACAGAATTGCCGAGATAAGCGTGCCGGCGTGGCCGATACCGATCCACCAGACAAAGTTGATGATGTCGAACGCCCACCCGACCGGCTGGTTGTTTCCCCAGATACCGACGCCGGTAAACAGGAGATGGATAATGGCAACAACCATGCACCCGGCGAGGGTGATCGCGATCGAGAATCCCCCGAGCCACCCCCTGGTGAGTTTCGGGTTCAGCGAGAGATCGCTGATCTTTTCGGTAATGGCGTCGTAGGTATACCCCTTTGCAAGCACAGGGGGATTCGGCGCTATTCCTCTAACGTCAGGCGATTGCAGGCGCTCCATCAGGCTCCCTTCTCGAGTTCAGGATTCGGGTTACGAAGCTTCGTCAAATACGTCGTGCGCGGCGCGGTTCCGAGATCGCCCAGCAGCGCATAGTTCAGCGGCGACTTCTTGGCCTTCGCGACACGGCTGTCCTTGTCGTTGATATTGCCGAAGGTGATCGCCTCCGTGGGGCAGACCTGCGCGCAGGCGGTGACAACCTCGCCGTCGCGGATCATGCGCCCCTCCTTCTTCGCCTCGATGCGCGCGCTGTTGATGCGCTGCACGCAGTAGGTGCACTTCTCCATCACGCCGCGGCTGCGAACGGTGACGTCGGGATTGCGCATCATCTTGAACGACGGAGTGTCCAGATCGGAGAAGAGGAGATAGTTGAAACGGCGCACCTTGTACGGGCAGTTGTTCGAGCAGTAGCGCGTTCCGATGCAGCGATTGTACACCATCTCGTTCAGGCCCTCTTCGCCGTGCACCGTTGCACCCACCGGGCACACCGTCTCGCACGGAGCTTTCTCGCAGTGCATGCAGGGAAGCGGCTGGAAGTGCTGCGCCGGCGCGGCGGCATCCCCCTCGTAATACCGGTCGATGCGAATCCAGTGCATCGCACGTCCGTTGTTCACCTGCTCCTTCCCGACAACAGGAATGTTGTTCTCCGACTGGCAGGCAACAACGCAGGCGTTGCACGCCGTGCAGGCGGTCAGGTCGATCGCCATCCCCCACGCATGGCCCTTGTACGTATGCTCCTTGTAGAGCGAAACGATCTCCGGCTCGTGATGGCGCTCCTCCATGAACTTCTCGTTCGCCATGAACTCGGCAAGCGTGCCGTGGCGGACGATGTCCCGCCCCTCCATGCTGTAGTGGGTCTGCGTCGTGACCAGCAGGTAGCAGTCGCCCGTCTTGTTGGCCGTGGCCGCCGCCGCGCGCCATGGCGCGTCGGAGGTACGGATGGCGTAGACGTTCACTCCCACATCGTTCCCAACCCGACCGGACCGCGTGCGCCCGTGGCCGAGGTAGAGCGTGCCGCAGCCGTCGGCATGGCCCGGCATCTCCCACACCGGAACCTTCACCGTCAGATTCTTGTAGCCCACCTCCACAACGTCCTCCGTCTTCCAGCCACGCTGCTTCGCGGTAGCCGGGCTCACCAGAAGCGCGTTGTCCCACACCAGCTTGGTGAGAGGCTTCGGCGCTTCCTGCAGCCAGCCGATGTTCGCGAAACGGCCGTCCAGAAGCATCGGGTCCACACGGAAGACGATATCGAACGCGTCCGCGCCGGCAGGCGTAGCCGCAAGCAACGCCGCCGCCGCCGTGGCCCACCCCCCGTTGAGCGTCGGGCTCTTCGGTGGAAGAGCGGAGCCGGCAACGATGCCGCGGTACAATGCCTGATGCCATCCCCGTTCAAAGTCACCGTTCACGGCGATCGAGGCAACCGGTCCGGCGTTCATGGCGGCCGGAGCAGCATGAGCCGCAGTGCTGTCGCCGGGTGTCGGCGCCGCGGCCGGAGCCGGAGCAGACTTCGCACCCTGCCAGTATGCGCGCACGATGTCGTATGCCGTTGCCGACGGAGTACCGTTCAGGATGCTCACCACTTCGTGCAGCGACTTCGAATCCCAGAGCGGCGCCACCAGCGGCTGAACGATGGAGACCGTGCCGTCCATCGCGCGCGCATCGCTCCAGTTCTCGAGATAGTGCGAGAGCGGAAGATGCCAGTGCGAGAGATAGGCGGTCTCGTCGTTGTAGTCGCCCGCGTGAATGCGGAGGCGAACCTTCTGATAGCGCTCGGCGAACTTCAGGTCCGCCGGCGCCGTGAATGCGGGATTGCCGCCAAGCACCACCAGCGTATCCACCTTGCCGCTATCGATCTGCTGCATCAGCGCCCCGAGCGACGCAGCCTGATTCGTCGGGTTGGCTTCAACCGGATCGGTGTAGACAACGGTGGTCCCCACATTTCCAAGCGCGGCGTTCATCGCATGTGCAAGCGCGTGAACGGCGGGCGACTGTTCGTCGCCGGCAACCACAACGCAGCGGCCGCGGTGTGCCTGAAGATCCTTCACCAGCGACGGGATCCACGCCTTGCCGAGAGCGTCGACTGCAGGCGAGGAGCCTTGTGCAGATACGCCCGGCACTCCGAGCGCGGCGCCTACTGCCCACGCGGCCTGCTCAACGGCTGCCGGAGCAAGCGCGGCGCGGTGATCGGCAACGGCGCCGGTAACAGACGGCGAGCTCTCGAGCGCATAGAGGCGGTTCATCCCCTTCACCTCGCCTGCGGTACGGCGCATGGTGGAGAAGTCGCGCGAATAACGAACGCTTCCCGGCATCGTGAGGAGGAAGTCCGCATCGATGGAGAAGATCACCTCCGCCTTGTCGAACCGGTAGGTGGTCTCAACGTACTGTCCGAAGGCCATCTTCGCCCCCTCGCGCACGCAGTCGCGCCCGGCCGGCTCATACTGATGCCACACGGCGTTCGGATAGGTGGCCATCAACTGGCGCATCTGATCGGCGAGTGTGGGGGAGCTGATGGTCTCGGTGAGGAAGTGCAGGCCCGTTCCCTGCGCAGCCTTCCACGCGCCCACTTCGGCGGCGATGGCGGTCTTGAAGCTGTCCCAGCTTGCAATGCGCGAGCGCGAGAGCACGGTCTGCGAACGGTCGGGATCGTACAAACCCAGAATCGAAGCCTGCGTGATGGCGTCGGTTGCGCCAAGGCTTGCCGGATGATCGGGATTCCCCTCCACCTTCGTCGGGCGCCCCAGATGGCTCTCCACCAGCAACCCGGTTGCGTATCCACGCAGCGGCATCGCCGTGGCGAAGAAGCTCGGCTTTCCCGGAACGAACTCCTCCGGCTGCTTCACGTACGGGACGATCTTCTCTTCCGGTTGCTTTGCGCACGCCCCGATGCCGGCAAGCGCAAGCGAGGCTCCCATCAGCTTCAGGAAGTTTCGCCGGCCAACCGGATCAAGCCACTCGCTCGCTCCTTCCGGAAATTCACGATCCACCATCTCGCGAAACTCGGTGGTCTCGGCAATTTCCTCGAGGCCACGCCAGTACTGCCGACCAGTCTTGTTTGCAAGATGCTCGGTGAACGACGGGTTGTCGAGGGCTTTGCGGTTCGAAGTCTGGTTGTCGTTCTGCATTATCTATGGCAGATAGAGCAATTGGTGAGCTGTTTGACGTTGACGTGGTACTCGTTGACCAGCTTCGGCCCGAGCACAGCCTGATCCTCCGCGGGCTTGTAGCCCATGGTCACGATCTGATCACGCGGGCGGATGTTCTTTGCAGGATCGCGGTGGCAGGAGAGGCACCATTGCATGTAGAGCGTGTTCGCCTTCCACATCAACGGCATCTTGTCCACACGTCCGTGACAGCTCTCACATCCGATTCCCTTGGCAACGTGGATACTGTGATTGAAGAAGACATAGTCCGGAAGGTCATGCACGCGCGTCCACTTCACCGGAATGCCGGTGCGGAAGCTCTCGCGGATCGGCGCCAGGATGGCGGCATTGGTCCAGACCTGCGAGTGACACGACATACATGTCTCTGTGGGCGGGATCCCAGCGAAGGATGACTTCTCGACGGAGGTGTGGCAGTAGCGGCAATCGATTCCCAGACCGGCCACATGGTGTTCGTGTGTGAACTGCACGGGCTGTTCACGCGGCACGTCCACATAGGTCATGTAGTCGGAATTGTGATACGCATACAGGAACGCCAGCGCTCCTGCTATGAGGAAGAGTACCGCAAAGATGCTGACCTTCGAGAGGGTGTTGGAACTGCGATGAAATAATTGGGCCATCGTGCAGCTACGTTATGATCGTTACCACAATGCTCTTGCCTCCGCGCACCAGCGAAGAACCGGCGCACAGGCCGCCCGCATTCTGGAAGAACAACGTGTGTCAATGAGAACCGAACTCCACGTGCGCCATGCCCTCAGAGCAGTATGAACGGCGCCCTCCCCACATCGAGCGGTGCGAAGATACATTCCTCGCACTAAGAGCCCAAATTTAATCCCACATGAATGCGTCTACCATGACATTTGTCATGATTTGGCGCCGCGCGCAATACCGGGGGCCCGGCGCCGGCCGCTATTTGAATTCAGTCCCGATAAAGAGACCGGGCACGGCATCGGCACGCCGCCGGGCACGGCGACGCAACTGCAGGGCACAGGGCACACCCAACAGAGAGCGGGCGCGATGCCGATGCAGCGCGCCCGCTTGGTTATACCATCGTGCCAGCGTGTACGACTCGCCGGCGTGGATCCGGGGTCCGCACGCACGGGACCAGCGGAACGCCGATGAACGGTCCGCACACGGGCCGCAGCGCTTCACGCAGACCGCTCCGCAGCGCGCGGCTACTCCTCCACCTCCTCCAGCTCCGCGGAGGCAACGATCTTCGCCTCGATCTCCTTCGGCACCTCCTCATAGTGGCTGAAGCTGCGCGTATAGCTGCCGCGTCCCTGCGTAAGGCCGCGCAGCCGTGCGGCATAGCCATAGAGCTCGGCCAACGGGATCTGCGCCTTGATCATCTGCGACGTCCCCTTGGAGTCCATGCCCAGAATGCGGCCGCGGCGGCTGGAGAGATCGCTCATGATATCTCCCATCGCATCAACCGGCGCAACCACCTCGATGTTCCAGATCGGTTCCATCAACTGCGGCCGGCACTCCTTCACTCCCTGTTTGAAACACATGCGCGCGGCGGTCTTGAACGCGTTCTCGTTGGAATCCACCGGGTGCATCTTGCCGTCGAAGAGTATCACGCGAACGTTCGTCATCGGATAGCCGGCAAACGCTCCGCGCTGCAGCGTCTCCAGTATCCCCTTCTTCACCGCCGGGATGAAACGTGCATCGATGGTGCCGCCGACGATCGAGTTGACGAAGTGGAACTTGCCGCCGTACGGGAGCGATTCCAGATCCTCGCTTCGCACCTGGTACGGATGCGGAACGGGACGTCCCTCCTCCCACGGCTCGATATGGAAATGCACCTCGCCGAACTGCCCCGCGCCTCCTGTCTGCTTCTTGTGCCGATAGCTGGTGGTTGTGGAGCCTTTTATCGTTTCACGATACGGGATGCGGGGCGGCTTCATCTCCACCTCCACACCGTACTTCGACTGCAGGCGCTTGATGATCACTTCCAGGTGCATCTCCCCGAGGCCGCTTACCACCGTCTCGTGCGTGTCGGAATCGTGGTAGACGTTGAAGGTGGGATCCTCCTCGTGCATCATGTGCAGCCCCTCGCTCACCTTGGCCTCGTCTCCCTTCCCCTTCAGATACACCGCAGCATCCGCGATCGGCGCCGGGTACCAGATGGTGGGGATGGTAAGCTGGCGCGCCTTGGAGGAAAGCGTGTTGTTGGTGTGCGTGCTCTTCAGCTTCACCACCGCGCCGATGTCGCCGAAATGCAGCGTGCTCACATCCTGCCGGTTCTTGCCGTTGGTGGTGAACAACTGATTCAGCCGCTCCCCCTTGCCGTTGGCATTGTTCACCAGTTCCATGCCGCCGCTCACATGCCCGGCGAACACGCGGAAGAACGAGAGCTCGCCGACATGATGTTCGCTGACGGTCTTGAAGACGAAGAGCGCGGGATCGGCATCGTTGGGGCTGAGCGCAATCCGCTCATCGTGCGGCCCGGCGCCAACCGGCATCGGCGCATCCAGCGGGCTTGGAGCATAGTCGATGATGAAATCCATCAGCGGCGTGATCCCCACATTCTTCGTGCTCTGCGCCGCGAAGAGCGGATAGATCTTGCGCCGCCGGAACGCCGTGCGCAGGCCGATCTCCACCTCGGCATCGGTGAGCGTGCCGTTGTTGAAGTAGGTATCCATCAGCGTCTCGTCGGACTCCGCAAGCGTCTCCACCAGCGTGGTGCGCAGTTCCAGGCAGCGGGCCTGAACCTCTGCTGGGATGTCGGCGCTGTCCGCATGCGAACCGCTGCCGTCCTCTGCGAACGTCATCACCTTCATCGAGAGGATGTTGACCATCGCGGCCAGCGTCTTGTTCTGATAGACCGGATATTCCAGCGGCACCACGTCGCGGGAGAAATGCTCGCGGAGGTACTGAAGAGTCTCCTCGAAGTGTGCCTGCTCAACACCAACCTTCGTCAGAACGAAGAGCACCGGGATCTTCGCCTCCTCGGCGAACTCCCACGCGGAGTCCGCGCCGAAGCCCACACCGGCGGAGGCATCAACCGTCATCACCATGGCATCGGCCACTCGCACGGCGGACTTGGTTTCGCCGATGAAGTCGGGGAATCCCGGCGTGTCCAGGATGTTGATCTTCTTCCCCTTCCAGGTACAGTGCATTGCCGAGAGTGTGATGGAGATGCCGCGCTCGATTTCGTCCGTATGATAGTCGCTGACCGTATTCCCCTCCTCCACGCTTCCCATTCGGCTGGTCTCCTTCGCCGCATACAGCATCGCCTCGGCCAGTGTCGTCTTCCCCGATCCTCCATGTCCTGCAAGAACAATGTTGCGGATGTTATCGCTTGTGAACTCAGCAGCCACTGTGTACCTCCGTTCGAAAGAAAGTCCAAGGATTCCGTCGGTGCGTCGCACTGGGGCGTGTAACGTCCAGGTAATGTTCGGGGAGGAGTATACGGAGCGTAATGGTGGATTTCAATAGTGGGGCGGGGTGAAGAGGGGGCACGGTGCGGAATTAATGGGGGAACGTCGTACCTCGTTCCCCTCTATCCGGATACGGTGCGCCGACGGTCTATCCGTTCACGACCAGGCGCTCGAGACAGCTTCTAGTACTGTCGCGAAGCAGGAGAGTATAGATCCCGGGAGGGAGCCCACTGAGCGACAGGTCCGCCTCATAGCTGCCGCGCGCCATCTCACGATCGAGCAACGTTGCAATGAGGGCCCCACGACCGTCATACAGCTCTAACATGATCCGATCGTCAGATGGAAGCGTGAAGATGAACCGTGCATTCGAGGAGGCGGGATTCGGAACTACACGGCCCGCGATCGCATCGTGCATCGAGGGTATTGTATTCGATCCGGGATTCGGTGACAGTCTCAGTATCGGTGCGCTGATCACGACAATTCGCTCCTCGGAGTACGATGAGAACAACCCCTGAGTGTCCCTGGCACGAAGCTTGTAGCGGATGGTACGCCCCTCCTGTGGCTGACCATCCGGAATGGAGACGGATAGATCGGTATACTCGCCAACATCGCCATTCACCGTGGTGACAAGTATCCACGAACACGCTGGCGCAGAATCGCAACGCCAGATCTCGTAAGTACCGCCGGGTTGCATATCCGGCTCGATGTTCAACTCCCATGTAAGCCGGGGATGCAGATTGCCCGAAACATCAGGGAGCGTCAAGGTGGTATGAGGATCCTGCGGCCTCGACGGAGGAGCATTTTCAGGGTGCACCGTATAGAAGCGCACGCTCACATCCGTCCCACTGGAAGGGAGCACCTCCAGACCGAACGTTGTGGCATTCCGCGGATCCTCGCTCATGTGCGTAGTTGGATTGCTCCATGGCGAGAAGATGTTGTTTTCATCGGCGCTCCAGCGGTCGTGCCCATCCCCCTTGTGTCGGGGCCTGTCGGAGGTAAACTCTCGAGAGTTGAGCCTGAGTGCCCCGGTTTCCTCATCGAACCAGGAATAGATCGCATCGGAATACCAGCCCTCCCCGGGCAATGGCCCGCGATGGTAGTTGTTGACAGGTTGGCGATCAGTGGTGCCGTTGATTCTGTCGATTGAACCACGACGAAACACCGGCTGCATGAACGGAGCATACGACGGATCGGAAACACGGAGCGAATCCTGGTTCCAATTCCAGCGTCCGTCGGCGCAGACTACACGTGGATTGTAGCGGCGCGTTTCTATGATGTATAGACCCGGAGCCCCCGTCCAGTCCACAACGTCATACGAACTGCTGCCCCCTTGAGAATCCATGATGTAGTGTGAAGGTAGCCCCTGATGATTCTCCAATATGAAGTCTTCAAAATCGGGGAGCACCGGCGCGTACCGATAGGCTACCCCCGTCGTCCCGAAGTCAGGGATCTGTGCTGTCGTACCATCCGCAACGTGGGAGACATCGACGTAGTCCATCCAGCCAAGTTGGTACCGCTCCTGCGCGTTCATGAAGAGGCTCACGTTCACATAGTGCGATTCTCCCTCCAGGCTCCATAACCCCTCGTTCACGCCATTGTACCGCTCATACGAGCCAAGCAGGAAGTGCCCCATCTCGTGGATGTAAATATCAATGCGTCTGCTTTTTCTGGAGTCGAAGCAGGTGATACCTGATCCGCCATTGCCACGTGGGCCGAACTTGATGTGTTCAGCCCCTTTCCCTACCGACATCGTCATCGCACTATTCACGCCACCAAGATCATTGAACCCCTCACCGATGAAGCCATTGTTGGGAAGCCTCGGATAATTCCGATAGCACATGATGATCATATCGATCACGCCGTCCGGTACCTGCTGGTGGATATAGTTCCCGCCTTTCCGGAAGCTCCAGGTATCATACTCCTTCCAATCGTTGGAATCGAGTCGTGAATCGAGGATCTGCAGCACGTCGCGGTTAACGTAGTACGGCACATTGGCCGCTTGGCTGTCAGCCTCCTTACTGCCATCATTCTTCAGATTCTGTTGATACCTCCATAGCGGCTTCGGTGCTTGTACGTAGAAAGGATGTCCAATCACAACGAACTGCCCGAAGCTGGCATCGCGGAAGTACGTAGTGATGTTGAACTTTTTGCCGCTCGGGATGTTGGGAGAAGCATCAACAATATCCTGCATGAACGTGGGGCCAGCCCCGACCGGCCAGAGCGTGGAATCCTCAGCCGTCATTGGATCGTCAGGGAAATCGACGAAGACCATCATAACGTTCACCACACCCTTGGAGGTCATGAAGACGCCATCCCGCGGGGACCCGGGAGCCCATGCTGGATTTGCAGCAGGCACACAGGACGCTCCACAGATACCATCGCACTGCGCATACAACGATGATGCCGCAAGCGAGATGAAGCCCGCGAACATCACAGCGACTATGAGACTCCGCCATTGATTCGAACGGTGATTCATACTGATAATAAGATTGAGTGAATGGAATAGCACGGCCACGAGGGTCCATGCCCGAAAGGGATCGAGAAGAAAACCGTGTGTGGAGGGGCTGAGGGCGTGAAACGTTATCGCTCGATACGCAACGGGAGCGTGCGTGTGGTGCCATTGAAGCTTAGCCGGATGAAACAGATGCCGGAAGAAAGTCCGCTGCCGTCGAGCATGACATGATGTTCCCCGGCTTCCTGGGGCTCCTCGGTGAGATACGCCATTACATGTCCAAGTGCATCATACGCAATGGTCCGTACGAAACCTGCCGTGGGCAGCGTATAGCTGATGGTAGAGATTCCGGAGGATGGATTCGGGTAGATGCGCAATGCAACGGGTTCGGCCCGCTCAACAGCCACATCCGCCAATGTGCCGTATCGTACCCCGTTGATGATCGCGCCACTTAAATAGTCCACGGAGGATGGATGCGATTCATACATGACCATTCCAAATCCCCCAGCAAGTGTGACAACATACTCCCACTGCTCCGATTCATTTGTCGCATAGTAGTACTCGACCTTCATCGTTTCCGTGGGCGTTCCGAACACCGACGTAGGCGAACGATCGATTACCTGGGCCCATGTGATCGTATCGTCATGCCGTACACGCCACTTGTCGCCGAGCTTGGCGTCCAGCTTGTAGCTGAGATTCTGCCTGATCGCATCCGGATCCACGGACGAATACACCTGGTTCAGGGAGTCGACCCAATACCAGCCGTGTGACAACGATGCCGTGCCGGCATCCCTTTGCGTGTACGCAACCAATGTGTCTCCGGCGGCATTCACGGTATCGCCGATGATCGTGATTGTGAATGACCATTCACCCGTTGCCCCATCACGATACTCCCACGTATTCCCCTGCTCGAGGGCAAGGAACTGGCGCGCATTCACTACCTGCGCATGAACGGCGCAAGCAAAGCATGATGCCAGCATCATGCAGACGACGAGGGCCAGAGGATGCCCAGAGTGGAGACATTGTCGAGAGTGGTTCATGTCATCAACACAACAGAATGCAGCAGACTACCGGAAAGAAGAACAGAGTCACAAACATAGAGCACTGCAAACGTAGTGTGAGCCGGAACCGTATCCAAACCTGAACCGCGTTCGCATAGAACACGAGGAGCGCCTCCCAACAGATCAGCAGACCATCGCATCAACCCATCGGCCCCATCAACTGATGTCCCGGCCGGGGCAGGGCTCCGCAACGGCATGGCATGTCGCTTCGGAAGGCCGGGGTGATCCTCTCCCCGGCCTTCCACCCCCTGTACCGGATATATCAGAAATGATGAAGCCGCGTTCCGTCACGAAACGCGGCTTCACTGATGGCACAGACCATGCCGCTTGGCTCTCGCGCCAATCTCGTCGCAGCATGGTAATCACGTCATAACCGGAACTACCTGGTTAGTTCAGCGGCCCGTTACCGGCACCGACAGTCACGAATGTAGTTCCTGCCTGCAGACGGAGCGTAATCGTACGCGCCGGATCGTGTACGTCGTAGAAGTCGACGTCGTTCGAGAGCGTGAACCTCTCATTGACGAACGGCTGCAGACTGTTGGCGTTGTCGCTGCTCAACTCGATCTCGTTGGCATTGGCGTAAACCTTGCCCGGCTCGGACGAAACCGTCACGTTGGCATTGAAGTGAATGCGGACACGCGCCGGGAATCGATCGGCGCCGACAGAATTGATCGTGGTATTCGACGGCGGGCGAGAAGCGTCGTATGTGGTTCTGATCACACCGAGATTCGGGTCTACACTCGTTGCATCAACATTGTCCGGTTGAAGATCCACATTCACCGGCCCATCCGGAGGGATGGTCTCGCCGTTGACCGGCGTGAACTCGGCATTCCCGGTACTTCCGGGAGGGCAGTCGATGCTGATGATGTTCCCGGCTGCGTCCAGGTGCTCGATGCACCACACGCCGTTGACGATGACACATGTATCGGACTGAGCCTGCACACGGCTTCCGGTAACGACCATCGCCGCAAGTGCAAGGAGTGGAAGAGCAAGTATTCGTTTCATTCGATTGTTCTCCATGTTGCTATGGCTTGATACGGTTGTGAGTTGGGATGAACGTGCCGACCGTTCAGGAGAATCACGGCCGGTGGTTGCAACGGCAAGAGCCACGCCAGCGGCATGCGCCGTTGTACTGGAAATCCAACCATCCGCGGTACGACCCGCGCGGTATTGCGTAGGTTCCACCGGAGGCACCCCATCACGGTTGCCATCCGCGACCTGGAATAGCCACCCCCCGGTATCCGTTGGCGCCAACGCGCTGTACTAGAGACTTGATTGCACGAAAGAGTTCACAAGTTGTGGGAATCGGCCGCGAACAACTACTTCTACTTTGCTATCATGATGCCGTTCGGTGGGTATCCCGGCTCGAGCAGGGGATGGCAGCCGGAAATGTACAGGCTGTTCTGCGGCCGCAGTCTTTAATGATGTCATGTGTAATGACACTCAACCGGCCAGGAGCTCCCTCCAACGCAAAGCGGCCGCGCACGATATCGTGCGCGGCCGCTGCCGGTTTGTGCGTTGCGAACTGCGGGCATTGCAATCGGGGCGGAGCATCGATTGCCGCTCCCCGAACCCGGGCTCAGTCCTCTTCGATCTTGTACGTGAGCTTCACCGAAGGATCGGCGTTCACATCGGTGGAGCCGTAGACCACGATCGTATAGCTCTTCCCCGAGACGAACGTGACCGGAACCTCCAGCAGCTGCGTGGTGTTGTCCGAGCGCAGGATGATCAGCTTCGTAGTGGAGGCAATCGGCACCGTCACGTAGTCGCTGGACTGCTGATACGGGATCGGCGTCTGTGTCAGCGGCAGTCCCGTGGCGCTGTTGATCTTCACGTTGATGTTGCCGTTGATCGTCTTCGAGGCATGCACCACACGGATTGCGGCATTGTCCGCCGTCACCGCCAGCTTCTTGTTGGTGATCCTGAACGACTCCTTCTCCGTGGAGCTACCGGTGTAGATCACCCAGATGGAGACGGTGCTGTCCAGCGCGATGGACGTGGAGCTCAGCGAGGCGCCGTCGGTTGCGCGAATGTCGATCGTCCGCGTGCCGTTCAAGACCGTGACATCCTTCAGCGTGCCGTAGCTGAGACGTCCAAGCGTTGTTGTGTCCTGCTTGAAGATCACATCGGAGCTGAAGCCCGGGTTGGCATGCATGACCGTGATCGTCGACGAGCCCACCGGCCCGGACGGCGAGCTTGGGCTGTCGCTGCTGCATGCATTGAACCCGATTGCTGCCGAAACGGCCATCAGCACGAAGAGACTCCGGAGGAGCATCGAAAAGCGATTCATTGCCTTTCCTTCCTGATTATGGATAAAGACCTTGTGTTGCCGAGTTGACTCCGATGCAGTTCCGAGACAAAGGTTTTATCATCCGCACATCGGCGTGCGCCCACTTGCCCCCGGTTGCCGGAGATATGTAACTTACAAGATTGCTCCGGCGCCATGCGTCTAATTTCCGCCGGGCATCCGCTGCATCTTTCTTACCATTGACCCGCTCCAGACTTTGAACGAGACACGCAAGGCTGCCAAATCTAACACGAGGCGAACGGAATCCAATGGTGCGAAGCCGGATCGCCCCGGCCGGAACGTACCGGAGCCCGCGCCAGCATCCGGCCTGGATGGTGTGGTTGTGCGGGGCGCGCGCGAGCACAACCTGAAGAATGTGGACGTTACCATCCCGCGTGATTCGCTCACGGTGATCACCGGCCTCTCCGGTTCCGGCAAGTCGTCGCTGGCGTTCGACACCATCTACGCCGAGGGGCAGCGCCGATACGTGGAGAGCCTCTCCCCCTATGCCCGCCAGTTCCTGGGGCTGATGGAGCGGCCCGATGTGGACCTGATCGAGGGCCTCTCCCCCGCCATCTCCATCGAACAGAAGACTGTTTCCACCAACCCGCGCTCCACCGTCGGCACGGTAACGGAGATCTACGACTACCTGCGTCTCCTCTTCGCGCGCGCCGGCGTGCAGCACTGCACCAACTGCGGAAGCGAGGTCGTGAAGCAGACGCAGGACCAGATCGTTGCGGCCATCGAGGAGCGTTTCAGGGGGGAGCGCGTTGCCGTGCTTGCTCCGGTTGTGCGCCGCCGCAAGGGGCACTACCAGGAATTGTTCGAGAAGATTCTGCGCGATGGGTTCACGCGCGTCCGCATCGACGGCTCCTTCCAGGAGATTATTTCCGGCATCAAGGTTGACCGCTACAAGCTCCACGACATCGAGATCGTGGTGGACCGCATCGAGGTGAACGAGAGTTCGCACTCCCGGCTGAACGGATCGGTGGAGACCGCGCTCCGCTTCGGCGAGGGGACGCTGATCGTGGTCCCCTGGGAGGGGCACGAGGCCGATACGCTCTACTCCGAGAAGCTTGCCTGCCCGGCATGCAATCTCTCGTACGACGAGCCGGAGCCCAACTCCTTCTCCTTCAACTCCCCCTACGGTGCCTGCCCCACGTGCGACGGGCTGGGCCAGTCGCATCAGTTTGCGATCGACCTGATCGCGCCGGACCGCTCGCTCACGCTCAACAAGGAGGCGGTGCGTCCGCTGGGCAAGCCACGCCGCAACTGGCAGTGGGCGCAGGTGGAGGCGGTTGTTCGCCACTTCGGCTACGATCTGGATACGCCGCTGAGCCGGTTCAGCAAGGACGCGTTCGATGCATTGATGAACGGCGGCGGGACGAAAAAGTTCGAGATCCCCTACAAGTACTCCAACGGTCGCACGGTGGTGTACAATCATCGCTTCGACGGCATCATCAAGAATCTGGAGCACAACCTGGCGAATACGGGGGCAGGTTCGGCGCGCGAGTGGGTGGAGGCGTTCATGACCACCACACTCTGCCCGGACTGCAACGGCGGGCGCCTGAAGCCGGCGAGCCTTGCGGTCACGATAGACGGTGCGAACATTCACGACATGGTGGTGCTGCCGATCGGAGAGGCGATCGAGAAGATCACATTGCTCCAGCTGAGCGAGCGGCAGCGGCTGATCGCGCATCAGATCATCAAGGAGATCGCCGATCGGATGGGCTTCCTGCTGGAGGTTGGCCTGCACTATCTCACGCTGGACCGTTCGGCGCGATCGCTCTCCGGCGGCGAGGCGCAGCGCATCCGGCTTGCAACGCAGATCGGCTCGCAGTTGAGCGGCGTGCTCTACGTTCTGGACGAGCCCTCCATCGGCCTGCATCAGCACGACAACATCAAGCTGATCAACTCGCTGAAGCGGCTGCGCGATCTGGGAAACACGGTGATCGTTGTGGAACACGATCGCGAGATGATAGAATCCGCGAACTACGTGATCGATCTCGGCCCGGGCGCCGGCGAGCTGGGAGGCGAGGTTGTCGGCGCCGCGATCCCCGAGATGTTCCTGACAACCGGAGCGGCTGCCGGTGCAGCGGCCGGCACACCGGCCGGACGGCGGGATGGCGCACCGTCCCCTTCGCCGGAGCCCCCCTCGGAAAAGGTCGTGAAGAAGGGGGCCAGGAAGAAGAAGGCACCGAACGGCAGGGAGGCTGCGGACGAGGCGCCGGCAGACGAGGTGCCGGCAACGGCCGGCGCAGGTGCAACCGGCGCAGGTGCAACCGGCGCAGGTGCAACCGGAGCAGGTGCCGCAGCCGCCGATGCAGCGGTGGTCGCCGGGCCATCGGTCGTCATCCCTGCGGACGGCATCGGTATCGATACGGCGCGCAGCCTCACGTTCAAGTATCTCACCGGCGAACGGGAGATCGGCGTGCCGGCGCTCCGGCGCTCCGGCAACGGCAAGCTCGTGCAGCTTACCGGCGCAACGGGGCACAATCTGAAGAGTGTGGATCTGGAGCTGCCGCTGGGGACGTTCATCTGCATCACCGGCCTCTCCGGTTCCGGAAAATCATCGCTGGTGAACCAGACGCTCTATCCCATTCTCTCGCGCCACTTCTATCAGAGCACCACTCCCCCGCTCCCGTACGGATCGGTGAAGGGGTTGGAGAACATCGACAAGGTGATCGACATCGATCAGTCGCCGATCGGCCGCACGCCGCGCTCGAACCCGGCAACCTACACCGGCCTGTTCACCTACATCCGCGATCTGTTCACGCAGTTGCCGGAGGCGAAGATTCGCGGCTACAGCGCCGGACGCTTCAGCTTCAACGTGCAGGGAGGGCGCTGCGAGGAGTGCCAGGGTGACGGGTTGAAGAAGATCGAGATGAATTTCCTCCCGGACGTCTATGTCACCTGCGAGGTATGTGACGGCCGGCGGTACAATCGCGAGACGCTGGAGGTGCGGTTCAAGGGGCGCTCCATCAGCGAGGTGCTGGAGATGACCGTTGCGGACGCGCTGGAGTTCTTCGAGGATATCCCGCGCATCAAGAGGAAGCTGAAGACACTGAACGATGTGGGCCTTGGCTACATCCGTCTCGGGCAGCAGGCCACAACGCTCTCCGGCGGCGAGGCGCAGCGTGTGAAGCTTGCCACGGAGCTTTCCAAGGTCGGCACCGGCAGGACGCTCTATCTGCTGGACGAGCCTACAACCGGGCTCCATTTCGAGGATGTGCTGATGCTGCTGAAGGTGCTGCAGTCGCTGGTGGACAAGGGAAACACCGTTGTGGTGATCGAGCACAACCTGGATGTGATCAAGTGCGCGGACTGGATCGTGGACATGGGTCCCGAGGGGGGGCGCCACGGCGGCATGATCGTTGCGGCCGGCACGCCGGAGCAGGTGGTAACCGCGGAGAAAAGCTACACCGGCCGCTATCTCAGGGCGGAGCTTCAGCGCGGACTTGCCCACACCGGCTGACGTCTGACAGCTGAAACGCAGTTTTTGCAACAGAATCGCGGCAAATACTCCTTTGCCGCGATTCGTATGCAAAATTGTACCACTGCGGTTGCAAAAGGGCCGCTTTTGTATATTACACCACGATTTTCCTCAAATTTTCGTGATGAGCGGGAGCCGGTTACGGAGGTGCAGGCTACCCACGACAAGAACCACAAACTCGGGAGACTTATCATGGAGCGGTTCAATCAACTGAAGGCCTTGGTTGAGAGTTTCGAGAAGGACTTCGAGAAGTTCTACGTAAAGCACAACAAGGCCGCCGGCGTAAGGGTCCGCAAGCACATGCAGGAGCTTCGCTCGCTGGCGCAGGATATCCGCGCAGAGATCCAGTCACTCAAGAAGGAAGAAGGAGAGAGCGAGTAAGAAAGGACCGCTTCCGGTCGCTTTAAAGCCTTTCCCCTCCTCGGCAGTTTTCGCACGGGCGATTGAGCGCGCATTGGTTCGCCATCGGCGATGCGCTCAACCGCCCGTGCCACTTTCACGCATCGAGAATTTGCGCACACGCATGTGGTGCCAGCTTATCGCAAACGGCGCGGGATTCGCCGCGATTCTCACACTGCTGCTTGCCGCAGCCGGCTGCGGCCGCACCGAACAACAGGCTCCGCCCAGGGAACCGGGCCGGGTTGACTCCGTAGTTGCCGGAACCGAATTTCACGCGCCGGTGATCGCTCCCCCGGCGCGGCTGGATACGATCATCGCAATCGATCTCGTGCCCGGCGGCAAACCGGAATATGTGGTTGCCAGCATCCGGCCGGACAGTGCCCGCCCGCGAACGGCCCTTGCGGACCGGCTGGCGTTCTATCGATACGATTCCTCCGCGCGCGCCTACACTCTCGCGCTGGCCGACAGCATGCTCTGGGCCGTCCGCTTCGAAACGCGCGATGTTACCGGCGACGGCGCCCCCGATCTGGTTGTGTTCACCGACGGCGCCGGGACCGATGCCATTGCAACGCGCGGCATGATCGTCTACGCGGCATCGAACGGCTCCATCGGCCGGCCGCTCCGGCTGGATCATGGCAGGCCCGCGTTCGGCAGCGCCGCGCCGGACGGTGAGACGACGATCTTCGTGTACAATGAACTGTGGCCGGCCTTCGCCTCGCATGCCCAGGCAGTGGAGTACCTGGACGATATCCTCGTCTACAGCGAGGGGGCCTTCGCAAGCGCGCGTGCGGCCTGGAATGCGCCGCTGCTGCTGCAGGCGGACAGCGCGCTTGCACGGTACCGGCGGCTTCGCCCGCAGTTCCGCACCGACACGCTCCGCCCGACGGACAGCATGCATGCACGGGAGGGCGCGGCGGCCGCCGGCGGACGTGATTCCGTGGAAGCCATGCCCGCCGGCCCGCATCCGCTTTTCACGGAGGCGGCGCTGGTGATGATATCCTACGGCCGCGGCCTGCGGCCCGAACGCGTCCGCTCCTTCTGGCGAGCCGAAGCGGAGTATCTTCGCGGACGGATTCCGGCGGAGCAGTTCGCGGAACTCGAGTCCATTCAGGCGCGCATGCTCGGGCCGCAGTAGGCTCCGCGAAGCGCGCGCGCGGAGTACCTGCCCAGGGCACCTGCGAAGCCCGGCGCCGTTGGGGCGCGGAGTGGTGGTGAGAAGGCATGCATGTATCAACATTGCTTCGTTTCATGAAGTTGGTTCCATGAAGAACGTGCGGCCACGACGGGTTCGCAAGGCGGGCACGCCAACGGCGAACGGCTCCGGACGGACGCGCACGCTTCTGATCGGCGCGATCGCACTGATCGGCATCCCGCTTGCGGTGCTCGCCTTCGGCTTCATCAAGCATAGCATCGTGCGGCGCCCGGTATCGGCAACCGTTGAGCGCACGGACATGTTTGTGAAGGCCGGCGAGCATATCCAGGTGGATGTGGTGAACTCCTGCGGTATCGACGGGCTGGCCACGAAGTTCACGGAGTTTCTCCGGGCCCGGAAGTTCGATGTACCGGAGTACAGCACAACAAAGGCCCGCGTGCCGTACTCCAAGGTGATCGATCGCATCGGCGACCCCCTCTCGGCCCGCAAGGTGGCGTATGCCCTCGGCATCGACGAGAGCCGGATCGAGACCGGCATCGACAGCTCGCTCTATCTCCGCGCCACGGTGGTGATCGGCATGGACTACAGGACACTGCGGCCGATGAAGTAGGATTTCAGAACAACAGCGATTCCGTGTACGCTCTGCTTGCCCACGGCCCGCCGAACATGATGACGTTATAACGATGGCAACAGCAACAAAACAACGAAAGCCGGCACATGCAAAGACGCTCGCGCGCCGCTGCGCGGAGCTGATGCTGACGAAGAAGGCGAAGGATGTGGTGATGCTCGATATCCGCAAGCTCACCGACATGGCGGACTTCTTCGTGATCTCGAGCGCAGACAGCGACACGCAGTTGAAGGCGATTGCCGATGCCGTTCACGACGGCCTTGCCGAGCTTGGAATCAAGCCGTACCGCACCGAGGGATGGAGCGGCGGGCAGTGGATTATCCTGGATTATGTGGAAGTAGTGGTGCATGTCTTCTACCGCGAGGCACGCGACTTCTACAAGATCGAGCGGCTCTGGTCCGACGCCGTCGTTGAGCGCGTCACCGATCAGCCGGCCGCACCGGCGCCGTAAACGGATAGCCTGCGGCCCCGTCCGCGGTATGCATCGTGCGCCCGGCGCCCGGCCTGCGTACCGCACGCCGCCGGCCCGCCGTCGCTGCCAACCATCAACCGTCCACCATCGCCGGCCATGCTCCGTTCCCGGCTGCTCCCGATAATCGAGGAGGCGCTTCGCGCCGTCGGCGCGCCCGAGGGGGTGCGGATCGTGCTGGAGTACCCACGCGGCGAGTCCCGCTGGGACTTCGCTACACCGGTGGCGCTTGCGCTGGCGGCACGCATCGGAGCCAGTTCCGATGCGCGAACGCGCGATGAACGTTCGGAGAGTGCCGGTCCGGGCAACGCATCGCAAAACGATACATCGCCGCGCTGTACGCCGATGGAACTCGCCGGCCGGATCGCGGCGGCTCTGCCGCGTGAAGCGGCCGGCATCGAAGAGATCGCCATCGCTCCGCCCGGATTCATCAACCTGCGCCTCTCCCCCTCCTTCTGGCACCAATGCCTGCGCGCCGTGCTGGCCCCCGGCTCCGTGCAACGTGAGGCCGGGCGGGCGGAGATCGCCATCGGGCTGCCGCGCCGCGCCGGGTGGAACGCGCCGGAGAGTTCAGCGGCATTGCCGGAGGTCGAGGCACTCCCGCTGGCGTATGCACGCGCGATGCTCGCCGGCATGGCCATGCGGAGGCTGCTGGAGCAAACGGGTTGGGAGTGCGGATTGAGGATGGCGGACGCAGACGATGGGGACGCGCCGTTCGTTCACGTTCATCGTGCCGGACCCGCCGGCGTTGCGGATGATACGATACGGCCGAACGCGCATGTCGTGGCCGGCCGGGAGGGAACGGCGGCACTGCATACGTTCGGCGACCTTGCCGGCGAGATCGGCAGCGAGGCAGCGCGGTGGGTGCTGCTCGATTCCCAGCCGGCCATTCCGATCACGATCGATCTCGCGGAGGCGCGCACGCAATCCGAACGGGTACGCGCACGCTACGCACTGTACGCGCACGCACGCGCCGCCGGTGTCCTGCGCCACGCCGCCTCCGAAGGAATCGCCGTGGAACGCGGCGCGCCGCTGGAACTGCTCCAGGCCGATGCGGAGATCCGGTTGATCAAACAGATTGCGCAGTGGGATGACATCCTGGAGCAGGCCGCCGAAGCCCTGGCGCCGGAGACGGTCGCGGAGTACATGCTGCGGCTGGCGGCAGCGCTGAACCGCTTCCTGGTGGAATGCCGCATCCTTCCGGAAGCCCCGCCGCTACGGGCCGCACGGCTTGCACTGCTGACCGGGGCGGTGGAGGTAATGTCGCGTTGTTTGTCGATCACGTGAACCGTACGTCGAATATATCCCCCGTACGGAAACGCCACGCACCACGCTGCACCAGCATCCGGACTTCGAACGCCAGACGGTCATCATGCACCGTCATCACCATGAAATGGAACGGGCGCAGCGTCCCCTCGCGATAGGCATCGTTCCTGTACGGACGATGCTCCGTGATATCCACCGTCCGCCGCGGCCCGCCGCCGCCGCCGCTTACAACGAACGTCTTGCCGCTCCCCTCGGCAACAAAGCGCTCGTAGGAGTGCACGTGGCCGGAGAGATAGAGCCGGGTTTTACGCGCGCGCAGAAACGGAGCGGCAAACATCTCTTCCACCTGCTTCAGATCCGTTCCCGAGTGAAGGCTGCTGTTGGTGTAGGGAGGATGGTGCGATGCAACGATCACGCAGCGCACATCGGGCGCGGCATCCAGCTCCGCAAGCGTCTGCGCGTAGCGCCGCACCTGCTCCTGGACCTGCCGATCCGAAAGGCTGGGGAAGTTGGAGTCCACCGTCAGGAGCGCAACCGGCCCCAGCCGCGTAAGGCCGTGGACCCGATCGCGCTGGTGCGGGAAGCGCTGGCTGAAATTCTCGATGCAGGCCGGGGTCTTCTCCCCTTCGTAATCGTGATTGCCAAGCATGCCATGTACCGGTATTCCCGCCCTGCGGACCGGCGTCATGATGGAATCGAAATACTCCCACGCCCTGCCGTCACCGGTCACCACCTGATCGCCAAGCATCAGGAGCATCTCCGGCCCCTCCTCCGCAATCGCGCGGAGCACTGCAACGCGTTCGGCGTCGTTCTGATGCCGGCCCAGCAGCAGCATCTCCAGCATGCCGGTGCGCTGCACATCACCCACAATCGCCACGCGCTTCGGCGCCAGCCCCTCGCGCCATGCAAGCGGCTGCGCGCCCGCGGGGGCGAACAGAACGGCGCCGGCCGCCGCATCCGCGCCGTACGCGGCGAGCGAACCAACGGCAAGCGACGCCATGAAGCGCCGGCGCGATATCGTGGGCCTGCTGTTCAAGAGCCGGTAAACTACCGTTCACGCCGGGAGGATGCAACGGAGGAGAAGTCATTGGTTAGTAGTTAGTGGGCGTCTTCCCTACTGACTACTAACCAATGACAACTGACTCCTCCGCACTAGGATCACTCCCAGGCGCATCGTACGTTGTGAAGCCCCGCAGTTCCTTGCAACGCACTCCCGATGGCCCGCGTGCCATCAAGCCTCCTGGTGATGTACAGATGGAATGGTGAACGACATGATGATTACCGAACAGAACCTGCTGATCCAGGCATACAATGCCTTCAACGCGCGCGATGTGGATGCCGCGCTGGACACCATGCATCCCGATGTGGACTGGCCCAACGGCATGGAAGGCGGGCGGGTACAGGGCCGCGGCGCCGTCCGCAACTACTGGTGCCGGCAGTGGACCATCATCGATCCGCATGTGGAGCCGGTGGCGTTCACCGCCGATGTGAACGGGCAGATCATCGCCGAAGTACATCAGGTGGTGCCGGCGCAGAAGCGGCTCACCGCGAAGGGCGCGGAGGGCTTCCTTCGCGGGCCGTGGCGTCCTTTGCTGTAGCCCCCTTGCCGCCAGAAGCCATAGCCGTATCTTCGGGGTTCGTATACGCGCCCGTAGCTCAGTCGGATAGAGCAACAGCCTTCTAAGCTGTGGGTCACTGGTTCGAATCCAGTCGGGCGTGCTGGGGTAGCGTCTCAGTTTGCCTTTCGATGGGAGCAGTCTTATCTGCATGCAAGACTGGAGCGCTCCGCTGGAGCTTGAAGATTTCATCCGCTCTTATGCTACCGATGGGACGCCGCTACGCGGCTTGATAGCATGACTGGCTGGACAACTGCCGGGTATTGCAAGCGCCGTCAGGCGCGAACCGTCGGTAGTATGCGCACGCCCAACGGGAACAAGCACCGTAGGTGCGAACCATTCGGCGCACGAGCTCCAGCAACCGGGACATTACCGTGCTTGAAGAGCTTCAATCACTATTCGATATATTGCGTTCTGCCACTGCCACCCCCGGTAGCAATCAAATATCTTTTCCGCGACCTGTACTGCAAGTGCCGGATTCGTATGGGATATCCGCTTGAACCGACACGATCGAACTCAGCGGGAAACGATACGCCGACTACAAAGCATTTTGAGTCCGTAGTAGGAATAGATCTCATAGCAACGCCGGCGCAGAACTATGAACTTTGTCAGCGGCGTAGTACACTCCCACATCGAGCAGGTCACAAGGGATATCAGGCATCACATGGCACCTAAGAAATCTAGTCGAACACCCGCGCAATCATCGACCAATGATGATACAAAGGCGGGTTCCCATTCGACTCCACCCGTGTTCATCAGTCACGACACTCGCGACGCCGACATAGCGGAGGCATTCTCAAACCTACTTCAGGATGCCAGTGGCGGAGTCCTGCGTTCTTTCCGCTCTTCTGATCGCAAAGGAACCGCTGGCATTGAATTCGGAGCCGAATGGTATAGCGCAATTATGGACAAGCTAAAAGATGCAACAGACGTGGTTGCCCTGCTCACGTCCAACAGCATCGGCCGACCATGGATACTGTATGAAGCCGGCGTTGCGAAGGGGCGACTGGATTCCATTGTTTTTGGAGTAGCCATTGGCGTACCACTTGAGAAAGCGAGCGTTGGCCCGTTTGCGCAGTTTCAAAACTGCGGCGACGATGAGGACTCTCTCACGAAACTCGTCCTTCAACTTATTCGGCGCAATCCCGACGCGAACCCTCGCGAGGAGGCCGTACGACGCCAAGTAGCGGCATTTCTAGAGAGCACGGCATCGTTGTTTGAACAACGTGCGAAAGAAAACGACGAAGTCTCTTCGACGGAGATCGACGCGAGTGCAGTTGCAAAGCTATTCGAGGAAGTCAAAGTGATGTTTCGTCAGCTTCCGGAGCAGATTAGAACGCCATTTAACAACAGGCACAAGAAAGACTCGCTCTTCATCCGCCATGATGTTATATACGAAGAACTCTTTTTTAACCTTGAGAGATCCCCGTCAAATGATGAAGGCATTGCATGGCTGACTTTCGCCTCGGTTTTACGAGAGGATCTACCCTGGATTTATGAGCTAGCCATGGAGATTTACAGGGCGTTCCAGCAACGAGACAAAGAGCGAGTCTCTCGTGCGAAGTGGAACCTTTTACATTTTCTGCGATCAAAAAGACACCACTTTCTCATGGACGCATTTTCTCGGTATGATGATGGTCGCAGGAGATCCGGATTAATGCGTCATCTCCCAGAATTACTTGAGCATATGCTGGAAGAGAATGAGCTTGGGTATCGCGATCACGCGACGACAAAATCTGATGCATCAGCAAGTCAAGATGCGAATCAGTCGGAGGAGGAGCGAGGTCTTGGTAACGAAGAAACGTAGCACTCAACCGTCCACCTACCGGAACAGACCGAAGAGACTAATGCCGATGTACGGCTTCCTGCCGCGGGCATAGACGTCTGCCAGCGGAAGCACGGCGCGTGCGCCGGCCTGGATGCCGCCGAGGCGTCCGTGAAGGCCGAACGAGACCTCGCTGTAGGTCTCGGCCGGAGTCTCGAAGAAGAAGATGTCATTGCGCAGCGCCGCGTCCACGTAGAGGCGATCCTTGAGGATCGGATACTGAAGCGTGGGGTTGGCGAGTGAGAGAAAGAATCCCACCCATGCCAGGCTTTGCCATCGATATCCGTTATTCGAGGAACCGAGCAGATCCAGCAGCGCAGGCACAACAAGGATAACCGGGTTGGCGGACACGTGCAGACGGCCGCCGGCACCGTCCCGGACAAGGGCTACGGTGATCGGCGCCAGCATCAGGTAATCGTTCCCCGTGCCAGCCACCAGCCTGAGGCCGCCCGAACGCGTTGTGATCGCTTCGAGGCCGGCGCTGGTCCAGAGCGATGGAATGGCTGCAGGGGAACCGCTGCGTGCCGTTGGAACGGCGGCGTCGGCCGGTTGCGCGGCGGCGCACGTGGAGAGGAGGATGTACGCTCCGCAGGTTGCAACGGCGAGCACCAGGATGTGCGGAGCGCCTCTGCTCCCGCGCATTCCAGCACCGTCCCATTGAGCCGCGGTCCTGTGCTTCGTCCGATATCTCGTCATTGTGCAGGTACATCGATAACTTTCAGCCGCGCAGAGAATAGAACGAGCGTCGATTTCCTTCAAACCAAAAACGGCGGCAGAACAGGAAGTGTATATTCCCGCCTGACTACTTTCTCCACGAACTCATGAGCGTTATCTCTTCCTGCCCCAACTGCGGTGCGGATGTCCCCTGGAATGCAGCTGCCTGCCCGGAGTGCGGCTCCGACGAAGCCGCCGGTATGGCGGAGGATACGGACTCCTACGGTGCGCTCCCGGCTGAGTACGAACCCGCGTACTCAGCCGGGAACGGGCGCGTGGACCATGGAGCGAAGAACACGCGCCGCTGGGTTCGCTACACGGCAGCCTTCCTGGTGGTGGCGATAGCCGTGCCGGCATGCATCTCCCTCTTCAACTCCGGAGTCGCGGTTACCGGCACTCTGCTGGTGGCAGCGCTGGCGGTAGGCGTGGTGATAGTGCTGCTCAAGGGTGGCGGCGGCACGCTGGGCCGCTTCTCCGGCAACGGCGCTCAGTATGAAACGCTGGTCCGCCGCGCCCGTGGCGACCGCGCCCGTGCGGAACGGCTGATCGAGTACGAACGGCGGCGCAACCCCTCCGCCTCGCGCGCAGAGCTGATCCGCGACGCCATTGACCGGCTGGCACGAGACCGGTGAGCGCTCACCGCTGACGTTCAGAGCGGCCACGGTCGTGGAGAGAACGCCGCGATAGCACTGCCAACCGGCTGCGGTCGCGGAGAGAACGCCGCGATAGCACTGCCAACCGGCTGCGGTCGCGGAGAAAACGCCGCGACAACACTGGCCCATCATTCGCCGACGAAACCCTGAAGGCCCATCATGAAGTTCCCCATGTTCAGGAATAGGAAGTGGATCGATCTCTATCCGGCGGTCGAGGATGTGTTCGCAGGCGATTACGATCAATGCCGCCGGGCGTTCTTCCCTGTCTGCTCGGTCGATCTTCGCGCGCTGGATTCCAGACTGCAGCAGAAACTTCATCTGGTGTATTTCAACAACGACCCCTATAACGAAAGCGCCCATTCACATTTCACGACCTACTGCAACCTCCATTCGATCGGCTTCGATGTCATCGGGCACAGATACCGGTTCCAGGCGGACTTTGGGTATTTCGACATGACACCCGACTGGCAGGAGCCCTACGAGCAGACATGCCAATCATATGCGGAGCTCAGGAAGAGATTGCGGGACACGGATTTCGAGTACCAACTGGGCGGGACTCCCAACTGGGTTCAGGAGGACGCGACACCGGTTGACCCCTCCGGGCGTCCGATGCGATTCATCATGCACTACTTCTCGATGTTCGACTTTCAGGATGGCTGTGCCAGGGATATCTATCTGTTCTACAGCGCCGCGCACAACCTTCCACGGTCGCGGAGAGAACTCCGCGACAACACCACGTTCGGCCGCGATGGTGGAGAGAACTCCGCGACAACACGACAACACGGCATCGTTCCGCGCTTTCACTTGATCTGATATCCGAGCTTCTTCAGCATCGCGATGATGGCGGTTCGATGGTCCCCCTGAATGGCGATCGCGTTATCGAGCACGGTTCCACCTGCACCGCACAACCGCTTCAGCTTGCCTGCGATTTCCTCCAGTTCATCGGGGGTCGATTGAAAGCCGGAGACGAGTGTCACAGTCTTTCCGCGCCGGTGCTTCGAGTCCAGCCGCACGTCCAGCTTCTGCGGCCTGCCGTCGTACCCCTTGCGCGGCGCGGCGGTAGGCGCCTGTTCCTTCAACGCCTTCTTCTCCGATTCGGAGAGAAGGCTGCCGAGATCATCGAGCGAGGTGAGTTTTGCCATGGCGGAAATATAGGGGTAACGCTCCGTGCCGGCGTTGGGTAGCATCTCGGTTTGAGCGCCAACACTGTCGTGTCATGCTGAGAACATCAACCTCGACTGCGGCAAGGTATCCATCGGCGATGCCCCACCTGGGGTCTTCGCGAAACGAGCGCAGCGAAGACGCGGCGATCTGTGCGGGCCGGTCTCGCGTGGCTGGTTCGGTTCGATACGTTGAGCGGGAGAGGTCGCCACGCACCGCCTCCGGCAGTGCTCGCGACGACGATCGATGGACGAGATAACACCGACGTCCCCCGCCGCTGCGTTGCTACTGATCGAACGCGTCGGCTCCGTAGATTACCCCGGTGCTCGCCGACATTCGCCGGCAGCGAGCGTATCCCACGGCACAGATATCATTGAACACTGCATGGCTTCCCAACTCAACGGCCTCTTCGTGATGCTCGTCGCCCTTGGCGGGCTGCTCATTCTTATCGGTGCGTTCGTCTTCTTCCGCATGCGGCGCCCTGCGGGGCGAACGATGCGATCGTCCGGCGTGGTGATCGATCAGGAGGAAGACGAGAGCGATGGGAGCCCGGTCTACTCCCCCATCGTGAAGTTCACCGCGCACGATGGAACGGAGACAACGTTCACGGATGAGTTCGCCAGTTATCCGGCGCTCTACAAGGTCGGCGAGCGGGTTGATGTGATGTACGATCCGGGAAACTTCCGCAACGCCCGCATTGCATCCGGGCTTCGGCGGCATCTGCTCGCCATCATCATCCTTGCCCTCGGCATCGGGCTCCTCGCCGTCGGGCTGTGGCTGAAGCCGCACGGGTGATCGGTCTCACGCGCCACGCCCATGCGACTCCGCACAAACCCGAACGCGCGAAGCCTCCATACCCTTTGCGCATGGTGGGGACCGGATCGCGCCCCTCATTGGTAACCGCCGACTCTCACCGGGTTGGTGTGCACTGAGGGACCGTGCCGCATCCGGAGGCGGAATGGAAATCCCATCCATCATGGAACTCTCCGGCATGAACGGAGTGCTCGATGCATCCAATGGTTGCTTTACGTCGGAATACCACTGAGCACGGATTGCTCACTCCGGCGCCCGTACCCTGCCACCGGTGCTCGCCGCGGCAGGAGCACCCCCTCCGGTACACCATGATGTACTCCCCACGCCTGCCTGACACCGGTAACTTGCCGGCGCAAACCAACCAACCTTCTCCGGGATTCGAACCGGCAGTCACCTCGTGACGGTGCCGCAATTCGGGAGAAGTGTTCCGGCATGAAGGTTGGTTCACATCATCAGGAGGATACATGTCTACTCGATGTTCGCTTCCCGTGCGCGCCGCCGCCTTCATCATCGCGATGGCAGCACTGTTTCTTGCACCATCGGCCGGCAGGGCGCAGGTGATCGATTGCAGCCGCTGCGATCACTTCACGTTCGCCGTCAGCGCCAGCCTCAACTGTTCGGTCACCATCTGCTACGTTCCTGCTCCGATCGGCGATCCTCTCTGCCAGACAGTCGCTCCCGGCGGCAGCGTCTCGATCCCCTGCAACGTCTCCCGCGTGTGGGTGAACACCTGCTCCGGGAATTACTCCCTGATCCCGGCAAATGTAGCTTCAACCTGCAGCCAGCCCCTGAAGTTCGCGGACGGCTGCTGCGGGCACATCTGCAATGTGCCGAGCATGGATGTCTGCACCAGGCTCGAGGTGCAGCCCCTCCCCTGCGCCACGCCCGGCTGCCCGTAGAAACAGGAAGA
Organism: Bacteroidota bacterium; assembly: GCA_018266795.1. Classification (GTDB taxonomy): domain Bacteria; phylum Bacteroidota; class Ignavibacteria; order OLB7; family OLB7; genus JAFDZV01. Next base: position 29,510 of record JAFDZV010000016.1, read on the forward strand.
ACACAAACGATGCCGCGCGGCCGGAGCCCTTGCTCCGGCCGCCGCGTTCCCGCTCCGGAGCCCACGATGGAATGCTCTCCCCTCCGCGCCACGTACACAGATGGGCACTCCCTCCGGTACACCATGATGTACTCCCCCACGCCTACCGGACACCGGTAACTTGCCACACAACCAACCAGCCTTCTCCGGGATTCGAACCGGCAATCGCCTCGTGACGGTGCCGCAATTCGGGAGGAGTGATCCGGCATGAAGGTTGGTTCACATCATCAGGGGGATTCATGAACACTCGATGTACGCTTCCCGCGCGCCTTGCGGCGCTTGTGCTTCTGCTCGCGGCTCTCGTTCTGGTTCCGGCCGCAGGCCACGCCCAGACAATCAATTGCAACACGTGCGACCACTTCACCTTCGCGGTAAGCCCCAACCTCAACTGCGCGGTCACCATCTGCTACTCCCATTCGCAACTGGGGCCGGTGATCTGCGAGACCGTCAAGCCCGGCACCAGCATCGTCATCACCTGCCCGATCTATCAGGCATGGGTGAACACCTGCTCCGGCCGGTACTTCCTCGTGCCCGGAGCGGCAGCCAATTGCACGCCGGACCTGAAGTTTGCGGCGGACTGCTGCGGGCACATCTGCAATGTGCCGAGCGCTGATCTCTGCAGCCGGCTGGAGGCGCAGCCCGTACCATGCGCAACGCCAGGCTGCCCGTGATGCGAGCGCCCCGGGCACATCATGATTGAGAAGACGATGCTTACGTCGGGCCGGAGTTCCACTCCGGCCCGACCTGTTTCCACCCCGCCGCAGACGCCGCATCGGCTACCGACGGATTGCTCCTGGCGAAGCTCCAAGCCCGTGGCCGTCGCGGACCGACATCCGCGGCAACGGATAACGGGGTGTTGCGGCTACGCGTTCGTCGCGGAGGAAACTCCGCGACTACGAACTGCAAACGACCCCGCGACTACGAACTACAAACGACTCCGCGACAACAAACTGCCGGATGGCAATGCTGCAGACAGGACGCTACGCCGATACGTCATGGCTCTGTTCGCACGTGCTGCGCGGCGGTTCATCCTATCTGTAGCACGCCGCGTACAACGGCCCGGGCGGCAGGCGTTCGGCCGGAGTTCTCTCCGGCCGAGTGCGTATCATCCGTGAGGAAGGAAATGCAGCAACGACACTGTACATTCGCAGTCGGATTCCCATCCGCATACGATGCTCTCCCCGAAGCCGGAGCATCCCATGTCACGAAGATATCGGCACTATCCCGACAGCGATTATCTCTACTTCATTACGTCCACTGTCGTTGAGTGGATCCCGCTCTTCCTCTCGCATCGGCACTGCGATATCCTTATCGATGCGTTTACGTATTGCCGCCTCAACAAGGGACTGTTTGTGCACGCGTACGTGCTGATGCCGAACCACATCCATGCAATCGTTTCGTCGGAACCAGGCTCTGCGCTCCCAGGCATCATGCGCGATTTCAAGCGCCACACCTCCACTCGTCTGCGGCAATGTCTGCTTCAGGAGAATTCGCAGTTTTTGTTGCGAACACTTCGAATCGCGAGCAGCTTGCGGTACAGGCAGTTGTGGCAACCAGGATATGGTCCGGTTGCCATTTACACACGGATGTTTCTTCGCCAGAAGTTGAATTATCTGCACAACAATCCTGTACGCAAGGGCTATGTGCGAACGCCGCAGGACTGGCTGTACTCCAGCGCCTATGATTATTTCGAGGATAGGATGGGAGTGATGGAGATCGACCGATTGGAACTGTAGCAGCAAGGACGTTGCATGGCGCGCTCCGAGCTCGTTGCGGATCAACATCCGCGGCAACGGATAACGGGATGTTGCAGCCATGCGTTCGTCGCGGAGGAAACTCCGCGACTACGAACTACAAACGACTCCGCGACTACGAATCGTGAGGATGGCGATGCTACAGACAGGGCGCTACGCCGATACGTCATGGTGATGTTGGTTCCTCTCTGTAGCGCAGCGTGTGCAACCCTCTCTCGTCGCGGATCAACATCCGCGGCAACGGATAACGGGGTGTTGCAGCCATGCGTTTGTCGCGGAGGAAACTCCGCGACTACGCACTACAACAGACTCCGCGACTACGCACTACAACAGACTCCGCGACAACAAACGAGCGCGAGATTCCGGACGAGTCACTCCGCAGCATCGCCGACCGTTGGTTCGCCCGGTTCGGTGTTTTCACCGTTGCCGGATCTACGTCCACCGATCAATCGGTAGACCATCGGCAGGCCGAAGAAGAGCAGGAGGCTCGACATCGAGAACCCTCCGATAACGGCGATCGCAAGCGGCTGCTGCATCTGCGCTCCGGCGCCGATCCCGAGCGAGAGCGGAAGCAGCGCCAGTACGGCCGCCATCGTGGTCATCAGGATCGGTCTGCGCCGAAGCCTGCTCGCGCCGATCAGCGCGCGATCCAGCGTCATTCCACCGGCACGAAGATGGTTCATCTCATGCAGAATGAAGATGGCGTTCTCCGCGACGATGCCGATCACCATGATGGTTCCCACCATGCTGGAGATGTTCAGCGTCACCCCCGTAATCCAGAGCGCACCAACCACGCCGAGGAGCGATAGAAGATTGATGATGAGAATGGATACGGGAGCCGAGAACTCGCCGAACTCGATCAGCAGAACGATGAACACAAGCCCGAACGCCGCAAGCGCCACCAGCACCAGCCCCCGGAACGATTCCTGCTGCGTCTGATAGAGCCCGCCGTACTCGATCGATATCCCCGCAGGAATCGTCAGGTGTCCAGCCAGCCTGCTCTTGATGTCGGCGATCGTGCTCCCCAGATCCCGTCCGGTGATCCGGGCGGTAACCGCTACCAGACGGCGCAGCCCTTCGCGATGCAGCTCCGGCTGGCCGGTGCTCTTCGTGATCGTAGCAATCGACGTCAACGGAACGGCGATCCCCTGCTGATTCACCAGCCGCACTCCGGAGAGCAGGTCGATGTCGTGCCGGTACTCATCCGGGTAGCGGACACGGATATCCACCAGCTTTTCTCCCTGCAACACGGTGGAGCCGACGCTGCCGCGCATGATGGTCTCCAGCTGTGCAGCCACCTCGGTAGCGTCCAGTCCGGCTCTGGCTGCGCGCTCCGGATCCAGGTTGACAACGAACGACGGCCCGGTGATCACGATGCCGCTGAACGCATCCACAACGCCGGGCACGTTCTCGATCAATCGTGTGATCTCCTCCGCCTTCGCCTGAAGGATCCTGCTGTCGGAGCCGAAGATCTTGATTTCGATCGGGGAAGGAGAGTTGGTGAGATCGCCGATCACATCCTGCATGAGCTGTCCGAAGTCGATGCGGAGCGCCGGCTGTGAGGATTCGATCTTCGTCCGAACCTCATCGATCACCAGATCGATGGAGCGCGACCGCTCCTTTCTGAGCTTCACCAGGTAATCTCCCCTGTTCGGCTCGGTCAGGAAGAAGCCCATCTGTGTGCCGGTCCTGCGGGAGTAGGATTCAACCTCCGGCGTCTTCATCAAAATCTGCTCCACCTGGGTCAGCATCCTGTTCGTTTCATCGAGCGATGTTCCGGGCGGCGATTCGTAATCCAGCACGAACGATCCCTCATCCATATCCGGCATGAAGCCGCTCCCCACCTGCGAGTAGACCAGACAGGTGGCGGCGAACATCACGAGTGCGAACGGGATCACCGTCCACGAATGCCGGAGAAGCCATCCGAGCCACCGCTCGTACCAGCCTCCGGTACCGCTTCTCCGCTCCTGCCGCTTCAATTCCCGTTCGATATCCCTCTCGCGGATCACGACCGACGCCAGAAGCGGGGCAAGGGAGATCGAGAGAAGGAACGACAGCACGAGGGCGAAGACCATCGTGATCGACAGGGAGGCGAAGAAGGCGCCGGTGATCCCGCCGAGAAATGCCAGCGGGATATGAATCACGAGCGTACTGGCCGTGGAGCCGATGATAGCCGGCATCAGCTCGTGAAGAGAGAGCCGGGCGGCCGCGCCGAACGCACTCTCCGCCACCCGCACATCATCGCGCACCGTGTTGAACCGGGCGAAGATGTGCTCGATCACCACGATCGAATCATCGATGATCAGCCCGACTGCGGCAGCCATTCCACCAAGCGTCATGATGTTGATCGAGAAGCCGACGGCGTTCAGACAGAGAAGCGTTGCCGCGATGGTCACCGGAACAACCACGGCGATCACGATCGTCACGCGCCAGCTCCGGAGGAATACCAGCAGCACGATCATCGCCAGCACAACACCGATCACGATGCTGTCGCGCGTGCTGGAGATGGAACTGTTGATGAAGTCCGATTGATCGTAGAAGTTCTCGAAATGGACATCGGAGGGGAGCCGAATCCCGGCGAGAACGCTGTCCACATCCGTGCCGATCTGCACCGTGCTGCCGGCCGGCTGCCGGATCACGTTGATCAGCACCGCCGGGTGCCCGTGCGCCGTGGTCCTGATAAGCTGATCGGCAACCGAGGGAGAAACCACCGCCACATCGGAGAGATGCACCGGCACGCCATTGCGTGTCGCCACCACCACCGCTCCGATATCGTTCACCGATGCCAGCCGCTCCACAACCAGCGAGAGGTACATCTGATAGTTGTTGTCCAGGATTCCCGTGGAGGCGACGATGTTGCTCCTGGCGATGGCGTCCGAGACCTGACGGACCCCCAACCCATACCCCGCAAGCTTTTCCGGGTTCACCGTCACGCGGTATTCCCGCACATCGCCGCCGGTGATCTCCACCCTCGCAATCCCCTTCACCTGAAGCAGCGCCGGACGAATCGTATAGAGCGCCAGATCGCGCAGCTCCACCAGGCTTCGCCTGTCCGACGTGAGACTGTACCCCTGAATCGGGAACACCGAGACCCGCATCTGCTGCGCCTGGATCGCCACTGTAGCCGGCAGCACATTGCGGACATCCTGCAGCCTCCCCTGAAGCGATTGCAGCGTCTCCTCCACGTTCGCTCCCCAGTCCAGATCCACGGAGATCTCCGTGGACCCACGGCCGGTGATGGACCGGACCAGCCGCACGCCCTGAAGCGAGCTTGCCAGCCCTTCCAGCGGAACCGTCACCTCGGACATCATGCGCTCCGCGGGCTGCTCGCCGTTATCGGCCAGGATCACGATGCGGGGAAAGGTGATGTCCGGAAAAAGCGACACCGGCATGGAGGTCATCACCGCAATGCCTGCCGCCGCGAGCAGCGTCACCGTGAAGAAGAGCGCCTTCCTGCGACTGACTATCTGGCCGTAGAAGTTCATGCGTCCCTATCTGGCTACGGTTACGTGCGTGGAATCCGCCAGCGAGTAGTGCCCCTCGACGATCACCTGCATCCCCGCATGCAGCCGGTCGCTCCGGATCTCCACAATGGAGTCGCGCGCAGAGCCAAGCTCCACCGGAACGATGTGCGCCAGCGAATCCGCGCCCACGATGACCACGGAGTTGGTGTTGTCCTCGTCGTTTCTGAGCACGGCCTTCTTCGGCACCAGCATCGCCTCCGGATGATGGCCGGTGACGATGGACGCCGTGCCGGCCATGTCGGTCTTGAGCAGGCTGAAGGTGGATGTGGGAAGGTGATTGAACCGCAGTCGGACGCGCACCGTCTGGCTCTGCGCGTCCGACTGCGGGCTGATCGCGGCCACGATGGCCTCCAGTTCCTCGTCCGGAAGCGCCTGAAGCCGTATCCTGCATGCCGATCCCAGCCGCACCCTGGCGATCGCGCTCAACGGCAGATCGGCCACGAAGACGAGCGTGGAGAGATCCACGATCGAGAACATCTCCGCCCCCTCCGCGACACTCTCCCCCTGGTTGGCGTTCTTCGTTGCAACGATGCCGCCGATCGGCGCACGCACCTGCGCGCTGTTGTCGGCAGACGCAGCAAGCTGGAGCATCCGCTGCGCCTCCGCCTTCTCCTCGGGCGTACGTGCGGCCGCCAGCAGAGCGTTGGCGCCGTTGATCTGCGCCTGCGACTCCTTGGTCCGGATCACTGCAACCACCGCCCCGTTCCCAACCGATTCCCCCTCCACAACTTTCAGGCTCAGCACCGTTCCCGCAACGGGAGCGTAGAGCTTTTCCGTGCGAAGCGCCTCGATCTTTCCCACGGCATTCACCACGGACACCGCGTCGCCCTGCTGGATGCCGGCGATCTTCACGGTCACCATCGGAGGAGGAGTCTTCTCCTCCCCGGCCTGTTCCTGTCGGGAGCATCCGCCAACGGCCAGCATCAACGCGATGGCTCCCGGAAGCCGGCACCGCCATCGGTTCATAATCTTCATTGCCACATTCATGGAGTTGTTAGGCGTTCGAGTCTTGCAATCAGCACCTGAAGCTCCGCAAGCGTCTGAAGTTCCGCCAGCCTGTTGTCGGCCAGAAGCTGCTGTGCGTCCAGCACCTCCAGCGCCGAGCCGCCGCCGCCGGCATATTTCGATTTGGTCAGCAGGAAATTCTGCTCAGCGTCCGCTATGGTTGCGCGGATCAGCACCAGCCGATCGCGCCCCCGGGCTATTCGCGCATGCAACTCCACGTTCTGCCGCATCAGCGAACGCCGAAGGAGATCGGCCTGCAGCCGGAGTGTGTCCACGGCAATCTGCCGCTGCTCGACACGCAGATCGGTGATCCCCCAGTTCAGGATCGGAATATCCACGGTCACTCCGGCAGACACGCCGACAACACTGGACCGCTCGCTCCGAGGCAGCGTGATATTCTGCACGGAGGTCAGTGCGCCGGCATCTGCAAGCAGACTGACGGTCGGGCTGTTCTCCCGCCGCGCCAGCTCCACTTCGATCTGGCTTCGCCTGACGGCGAGATCGACGGCGGCGAGATCGGGGTTGGCCGCAGGGTCGAACATGCCCACGTCCGCCAGTGAGTCCAGACGCCCGGCCACGGAAACCAGCGTATCGAATGGAAGGCCGATCAGCTCCGCGAGCGCGAACCGTGCGGTATCCGCCGCATTGTGCGCATCGTCCAGCGCCAGCCTGGCGTCCGAGAGGCGGACACGGGTTTTCAATACATCGGTGAGCCCCACGAGGCTCCCGGCATACATCGTCTCCACCAGCCGGAGATAGTCCGCAAGCTGCTGGACATTCACCTCCCTGAGAGCCACTTCATCACGCGCGTGCATCGCGTCATTGAACGCCAGCTCCACGTTCAATCGCAGATCGCGCTCCATCAGCAGCCGCTCCCGGCCGATGAGGTCGATATCGATCCCGCTCTGGTCCAGACGGAGATCGCGCCGGCCGCCATCGTAGAGAAGATGCTCGATCATTACCTGTGCACCGATCTGCCCGCCGTTGGTCAGCGCGGGATCGTAGCCGAACGAAGGGAATGTGGGAGCATAGACGGCGTTGCCGTGGAAGCTGACCCTGGGAAGGCGCTGCTGGATCAGCTCCCGGCGGGATGACTGCGCTCCGGTAAGCCCCCTGTCGGCAATACCGAATCGCGGATTGTTCTCCCGTGCGATCGCCAGGGCACGATCCACCGTCAGCACGGTCTGCGCGCTCGCAACCGTACCGGTCACGACCGTATCGGTCACGACCGCAATGGCCGCGAACAGCAGGACGTACGAGAGGAGAAATGGATTCGAAGATGATCGCACGATCGGGATCGGAAGTAGTGTTGGGACTCGTTGCATCGATCTCTACACTGCAAAGCGGGCGGCTCCAGGGACGGAACCACCCGCTTCGGTGCTCTCGACGCCCGCCACACAACAAGCCGGCTACCGGCTCTTCTTCACATGTCGTTGTTTCTTCTCGGCCTGCGCTTCGTTCTTTTCGTCGGCCTTCGTTTCATTCTCCGTCCTGGTCACCTTTCCGGTCATTGCATCCACCCACACCTCCTTGATGCCGCTGCCGGTTTTGATATCGAACGAATAAATGAACTGGCCATCCTCGTGCTCGAGTTCGGCACTCTTGATCCTGCCGTCCGGCACCGCCTGCTGCGCAGCTGCGCGCGCCTGCTTCATGGTGACCTTGGGCTTTTGTGCGCTGGCCGGAACCGACGCAGAGATCATGACTGCGACTGCACATGCAAGCGCCAGACCGATTGATTTCATGGGGGATTTCATTCCTGCCTCCTGTATGATTGATTCCTGTTGTTTCCGGTTCTGCCTGCGGGAAGTTTCCGTCACTCCCGATCAGGTGCATTGCGAGAGAACCGGATGCAATGTAGGAGCCTCATATGGAGACAGGATGAAATTCCCCGAAGCCTGGAAAATGAGATGAATATTCCCAGCCTACCGAATCGCAGATGCGGGAAATCGCAGAGGTAATTCCAGCGTGAAGCAGGCTCCCCCGGTCTCCACGTTTCGCGCGCGCACGCTTCCGCCATGCAGTTCCGCAACGCGCTTCACGATGGCGAGCCCAAGCCCGTATCCTTCGCCACGAGCCCTCGATTCATCCGCGCGATGAAATCGCTCGAAGATGTAGGGAAGGCTTGTCGCACCGATGCCGGGCCCATTGTCCGTGATGGTAATGCGGGCAACGGCGCCTACATTCTCCAGCACGATCGACACCTTCCCTCCATCATTGGAATACTTGATGGCATTGTCGATCAGGTTGATCAACGCACGCTCCAATTTCTCCTCGTCCCCTTCCGCCTCGAAAGCTTCTGCGATATGCGGCGCAAGCTCTATCCCACGGTTCTGAGCCAGCACCTGCATACGATTGACCGCGCGCATCACGATCTCATCGAGGCGGACAACCGCAGTGTTCAACGGACGATGGGGGCTGTCCAGGCGAACCAGCAACAGGAGCGACTGCGTCAGCAACGCCATGCGGTCCACCTCGCCGAGCGCGATGCCGATACTCTCCTTCACCTCGGCGATGTCGTTGCTTCGCTCGCCGAACTCCAGTTCCGTCTTGATGATCGTCAGCGGCGTACGGATCTCGTGCGATGCATCGGCGATGAACTGCCGCTGCTGCTGGAATGCCGAACCGATCCGCTCGATCATGGCGTTCAGGGTCTCGGCGAGATGGCGGACTTCATCCCGGGTTTTCGGTACCGCGATGCGCTGGTCCAGGTTCGCCGCGCTGATTCGATTCGCCGATGCCACCATCGAGGAGACCGGGCGGAAGCCGGCGCGGGTGATAACGAACGCGGCGATTGCTCCCGCAATCAGAGCGAGGGGGATCACGGTGAGGAAGATCAGCTTCAGGCGCTCTGCATCCTCGCGCACTTCATCGAGCGGCGCGGCGATGCGCATGATCATGCCGTGATTGTTCTCTACATCGACCGGACCGGTGCGCACTCGATATTCTCTATCGCCGATACGAGCGTTCACCGTGCGGGCCTGGTCCGGAGCCAGCCGCCCGCCGGCAACGGGAACGGCCGCAAGGAGCGAATCCGGGAGAAGCATCCGCCCGGCGGTGTCCATGATCTGCAGCCGAATGCCGTGCAGGCCGCTGGTGGAGAGGGTGCTGATATCCTGAACGGAAGGGAACTCCCTGTTCCGCATCTCCTCCTCGATCTCCGTGGAGACCTTGTCCGCATGGCTCTCCAGACGGGCATCGATCTTCTCGATGGCAGACTGCTCCGTGCTGTGATAGATAATGAAGGCAAACCCTATCAGCATCACTCCGAAGACGAGCGTGTACGCAAGAACGATCCTGGTGGTAATGGTAAACACTCAGGGCCTCGCGTCGGAAAAAATGTATCCCGCGCCACGCACCGTATGAATGAGCGGCTGCTCGAATCCACGATCGATCTTCTGCCGCAGGAACTTCACAAACGACTCGATGACATTGCTCCGCTGCTCGTAATCCATTCCCCAGAGATGCTGTGAAATCACCTCTCGAGAGAGCACGGTATTGGGCCGGGTAAGGAACAATTCCAGAAGTGCAAACTCCTTCGCCGTCAGCGAGATCTCCTTCCCGTCGCGAAATGCCCTGTGGGAGTTCATATCGAGCCGCAGCCCGTATTTCTCGATCACCGACGAACGGACCGTTGTTCCCCGCCGTGCCAGCGATCGTATCCGGGCCAGCAGCTCGGGAAAATGAAACGGCTTCGCGAGATAGTCATCGGCACCTGAATCGAGCCCGCGCACCTTGGCGTCGACATCGTCCAGGGCAGTGAGCATCAGGATGGGAGTGTCAACATTGCTCCGCCTGAGTTCGATACAGGTGGTCCAGCCATCCTGCTTCGGCAGCATCACGTCGAGGATGATGACGTCGTACTGGTTGACGAATGCGAGATCCTCGCCGGTGACGCCGTCGGAAGCGATATCGAACGTGTAGCCGGCGGCCTTCAGGTGCTTCCCGATCGCAGCCGCCACCTTTACATCATCTTCGATCAGGAGTATTCTCATGACCAGAATCTAAAGGTTCCTGACAAAAGGGTCTCGAACGTCGTCAACGACCGTTGACGACCATGGGCCTGGTTCTTCGGACGCTCGCCTTCGGCTCGCCGAGAGTTCCTGGTTCGTTGCGGGAAGACGCCGAGCGGATGAGGGCAACGGCCTGTCGTGTCGGGAACTCTAAACCGGACGTTGTCCAATCGCTGAGAGCGAATGGCGACGACCAGTGGAAGACAACACGGGCCTGGAAGTTTGTGACGTCGGCATCGGCTCCGCTCATCAGGGAACTCTCTGCGGCCAACACGTGGCTCACCGTGTGAGCTCCGGCAGACATCGGCAGGCCGGTGGGTCTCCGGAGGAGGCACCAATCGGTAGAAGGTCTGTCGCAAGCGTTCTGAAGCTCCATTTGGAGCGTCCCGGTCATCACGATCGGGGGGACGGTCCGCTCCCGGCGGAACTTGACGATTCGCGGCACGGACCGGAAGCAACCGATGGGCGCCCCCTCCCGGGAGCCGATCAACGACGGCGTGCCATGCCATCACCACGGCATCGTGGCCATACCTGATTGGACAACGTCGAGCTAAACAGACGTGAAGGGAGCATGCTACCGTGCGTAGTCCAACACCATGAACGATCCGCTTACGATCTTCGGCCGGGGATGGGGCTCCGTGGTGCCGGAGGCAGGTTCGAACCGTGCCGTGGGAAGATAGAGATGGTGCGTAACCGGGTCGAGCGCCATCGTGCGTGCGCCTCGCTCGGTTGCGACATTGTCGATCACGGTAAAGCGGTCGGCGGAATCCTCGTGAACTACCGTGAGAGTCCCGTCGCCATTGGACGCGAAGGCGAAGCCCGTGGCGGGATCGAAGGCAGTGGCATCGACACCGGCTCCGATCGGAAGTGACGCGACGATGCTCCCGTCGTCCGCATTCATCACCACCATCAGTTTGTTGTGGCAGCCTGCGAACAGGCGCCGATGCGCGGGGTCGATAGCGAGCCCGGTTGGCTCCTCTCCCGTTCCGAGTTTCCAGTAGCGGCGCACCTTCAATGCCTTCACATCGATCTCTCCGATCTCGCTGCGATCCTCCACATTGAAGTAGACGTGGCCCGCGCCGTCGGAGACGGCAAACTCCGGTGCTCCCTCCAGGGGTATCGTGCCGGCAACATCTCCCGTTGCTGCAGTGATCACCGTAACATCCGTGCTCTTGCCATTGAACACGAAGACATCTCCCGATGCTCCATCGTACAGAATCGCATCCGGCTTCCCGCCGGTCTTCACCTCCTTGAGCACCTTCAGAGTCTGAAGATCGAAGATCGAGCAACTGTTGCTCCGGCCGTTGCTGGTAAAGCCCCGCCCCAGCGCCGGAGCCAGCGCCACGCCGTGGATCCCCGCCGTGTTGGCAACAGTCCCCACCACCGAATCGTTCGCGGTGCTGAGGACCTCCACGTGATCGCCGTGACTCAGATACAGACGCTTCGCAATCGGGTCAACGGTCGCATAGTCCCACCCTCCCTCTCCGCCAATCGTGACGGTGTTCACCCGGCGATATCCCGATCCCGGCTGAGCGAACAGCAGAAAGGGAACGTTGATGAGGATGCAGATCATGGCAAGCAACCTGAGGGTTGCGAAACTGGCAACTCTACTCCGCACGGAATCACCTATTGGGGTTATGTGTCTGAAACGCTTCTCGTGGAGCGGCAAGGTACAAGGCGAAGATGGAGGCAGGATGAAAATGGAATCCGGTGATGGACGGCACACGATCGGGCCCTGTAGCGATGCTACAGACAGGGCGATCTGTTGATGCGTGATGGCGCTGTTGGCTACGTACGGCGCCGCGGCCCATCCTATCTGTAGCGCAGTGCGTACACCCTCTCCCAGGTTCGTCGCGGAGAAAACTCCGCGACAACGGATAGTGGAGATACGGGTTGGTCGCGGAGCGAACTCCGCGACAACAAACTCGCGACGACGAACGGTGGAAGACCGCACATTGCAATTCTCACCGGCCGCAACAACGGGCGGTGCAATCCTGTTCGGGCAACAAAAAATCCCCGGCCTGGAATGAAATCCGGACCGGGGAATAGGAACGTGTCGCCCGCAGTACCAGTATCGCTCTCCCGCTACTTCTTCTCCCGCAACGACACATTATCGACATTCACCCAGGAGACGGTGTTCGGCGTATCGTTGTCACGCGTATCGTTCTCCGCGTTGACTGCAAACGCCGCATAGTCCGCATCGGCCGTCCACTCCCCAACGTTGAATTGCTTCCAGGCCGTCTCACCGGTTGTGAGGGTTCCGATCACGGCCACATTCCCGGGGCTGGGATGCCAGTGCAGGTTTTCCGTGGCTGGCGCAGTGTTGTATGCCACGAAGCGCACGCGGGCCTGCCGGGTATAGTTTGCCGGATTGTCGTCCATGAATCGAGCCTGCGCCGTGAGAACGTATCTGTGCCCCTTGCGGATCGGCGTGGCAAGAGTTTGATAGGCACATTCACCCAGATCGTAATTCCCCCACATCTGCAGATATCCCAGGCGGCCGTCGCAACCGGCGCCTGCACCGATCTGCGGCGAGCCGTAGGCAGCCTTCCAGGGCGCCGCCTCATTTCCGGTAACGATATTTCCTCCCTGGCTCAGTGTGGTTGTGAACGCACCGTTCGTGATCAGCTCATCGCCAAGCTGGCCGGGCGGTGTAACGGGATTATCCCGGCATCCAACCACAATGGCTGCAAGCACGGCAATGAACAGCACCAGATTCCGTTGCATGAGAACTCCTCCGCATTTGGTTACGTGAAACACCAACACCGGAGAGCTGTGTTTACATGATCAACACCGTGCGGCGAAAAGGTTGCAGGTCTACGAAGAAAAAATTACCGGCAGGCGTGCGAAGCCGGCTGGTAACGCCGGCTCCAGAGCACTATCACGACTTCATTCAATTTCATTCAATCGATTCCGCAGCCGCCCCGAACGCACGGGGAATCGCGCCGGTACACCATGATGTACTCCCGCGCGGCCACGCATGCGGCTAACTTGCTTTCACTCCCCTCCAATCCTCCCCGGAACAACAGTGCTCACACATGCACGGCACCGCCATTATCCCATTCCGGTGCGCGGATTGGCTCACATCAACTCACATCCAGAGGTGGAATCATGAACATTCGATGTACGCTTGCTGCGGGCATCGCGACACTCGTCGTGGCCGTTGCAGCACTGTTCGCTGCACCCGCGGCGGCACACGCACAGGCGGTTGACTGCAGCCGCTGCGATCACTTCACCTTCAGCGTGGCGGCCGATGTGGCCTGCCCAATCTCCATCTGCTACTCGCTTGTTGCCGGCGAGCCGGACCTTTGCCGCAGCGTCGATCCGGGGCACAGCGTCTCCATTCCATGCTCGGCCACCCGCGTCTGGGTACTGACCTGCTCGGGACCGCATTACATCGTCCCGGCGGATGCCGCCTCACTCTGCAGCGGAATCCTGAAGTTCGCATCTACCTGCTGCGGCCGGATCTGCAACGCGCCGAGCATCGATCTCTGCACGCATCTGGAGGTACAGGCGGCCCCCTGCCTCAGCATCGGCTGTCCCTGACCGCGGGCGCACGACGTTCATGCCGTTGCCCCATAAATCGCTTGCTGTGCGGGCTCCATGCCACGCATCGGCATGCATTCCGGAGGAGGGCCGGGGGCGCGCGATCCCGGCCCTCGCTGCTGTTCCGCGATGCCGGCAGCAATCGGCCGGGAGACACCCAACGCCAGCCATCTCCTCTCCATGCATTCATTGCAGACGATCGCCTATCTTGCGCCCCGCATTTGCGATGCCGGCACCCCGAGGGCACGCTGCGGTGCCGATGGCGGGCCGGGCAGAGTTGCATTCATCTCCAGTGAAGACTTCATGAACACGGCAGAGCGCACAGAGGTTGGATGGACGATACGCAGGGCGTTGAGGGAGGAGGCCGCACCCCTCAGCGAGGTTGCCGCGCGCATTTTCCACGATACGTTTGCGAGTTCCAACAGTGCGGAGGATATGGAACTGTATCGTTCGCAGACGTTCACGCCGGCTGCGATGGCGGCGGAGATGGACGATGCGGATGCCGACCTGCTTGTAGCCGTATCCGGCGGTGCGATTGTTGCCTATGCACAACTCCATTCCGGCAGCACGTTGGAGATTGCAGGCCCCGGACCGTGGGCAGAGTTGAAACGATTCTATGTGCTCGCCTCGATGCACGGGAGCGGACTTGCCCGGGAGCTGATGCGCGCCGTGGCGGAACGCGCGCTGGAGCGGGGCGCGGTGACGCTCTGGCTGGGCGTATGGGAGCACAACGATCGCGCCATCCGCTTCTACAACAAACTCGGTTTTCACGAGGTGGGGGAGCAACCGTTCATGCTGGGAAACGATCTGCAGCGAGATCTCATCATGGCTGCGCCGATATCCGGTCTGCAGGCGGCGTGCAGCGGCACGTAACCTCATCCGATGTTCATGGCGGCGCGCAACACCGATTCCGTATGTTCGCCCGCAGTCCCGGGCATCGACTATCGCCGATGGCGGAGATCGCGCCTGCCCGGCGCTCCCGCGCGCCAATTCAACGAACCGCACACCGATGAACACGATGGACCGCAAGGCTCTGAAACGTGAATACATGGAAACGCCCAAACCCATGGGCGTCTATCGCATACACAACACTGTGAACGGTAAGTCGCTGGTGGGAACCAGCGTGAATCTCACGGCAATGCTCAATCGCCACGAGGCGCAGTTGAAGATGGGCCTGCATGCGAACGCCGCACTGCAGAGCGACTGGAACGTGATGGGGCGTGAGGCATTTCAGTTCGAAGTGCTGGACACGCTCACGCCGCCCGATCGCCAGGGCTACGATCCGGCGGACGATCTTCGTACGCTCGAGGAGTTGTGGCTCGAGAGACTGAAACCGTTCGATGAACGCGGCTACAACAAGCCTGCCCGGCCGTAGCCGAGCGTTCACCAGGCAGCCGGATTCCCCTCCCCTCCATCCATTCTGCCCGCACGCCGATTATTCGTGCGGGCGTCGTTCAATCACAACGCATAACATCATCGGGAGGAACATCATCATGTCCACACAGGGAGAAAATGTCGCGCAGCTTGCGCGGTCCGGCGCATTGAATCTGAGCGATGTACAGAGCATGTTTGGCACCGCCGCCGGCAACTTGGTTACGGTCACGGATTGGGACGCCTGCTACAGCCAGGCCACAGGACAGTTGAGTGCGTTCGCAACCGTTACGGTGAACAATTCCGGCAATGCAATCACCGGGGTTGGCCTGCTTGTATACTCGACAAACGGCGCGACTCTCTACACGGCACAGTACACCAGTGCGTTCAGCTCTCCAGCGATCAATACCTCCGTCGGCACAACGTTGTACCAGCCGTCAATGGGGAACACCGTGCTCTGCGTGGTCTATGGCTGGACCGAGCAGGGCAGTTACTATATGACGCGGACGATCACGATCGGAAGTTGCCAGTAGCTCTCAGCGGGCATACACAACCGGTCCGCAAGAATGGAGATCGATGAGCGCCGGGATATACGGCGCTCATCGATCTCATCTTCAGGTACATGCACTCAACATCACGTCAACCTTCCTTTCATGAACAGCGGAGCCGAGGGTGCGAGCATTTCGCCGGAGAACCATTCCCAATGGTTCATGCGAACGGAGCGTCCCGGATTCGGCATCTGGAAGATGGATGGCTTCGAGTTGGCATCGGGGCTGTGGGCGGTGCGCGTGTAACGCGATTGATCGATTCGCGGACCCCCTCTTGCCGGGCATCAGGTTCGCCAACGCCCGGTGCGTGAGATGGCCTCGTGCGGACTTCAATACTGGCCGATAGTTCTTCTCACCACGGGGGAACACATCTGCTGCAGCGGACTACGTCCGTACAACGCCTCCGAGGGGATCCACGAGTTCGGTGTACACATTCGCGCCGGACACTGGGGGAAGGGATATCCCCTCGAGGGCGGGCAGGCGGTGCGGCAGCATGCGTTCACAACGCCGGGCGCCGGCGAGGTGACGGCCGGGCACAACACCGCGAACACCAAATCGCAGCGCATGCTCGCCGGGCAGGGATTTCGCTACACGCACCATGCGTTTCACGAGCCAGGCGGACAGTATCATCCCACTTATCCGATAAGCGCCTTGGAGTATCGTACCGAGACAGGTTGTTGAACGCCGCCGCCGGCCGGCGGAACGCTGCGAAGGCCGTTGAAGCGAAGCGCGCATGTTCGCACTCACGGGTCACCGCGTATACAATCGGCAAACGTGCATTACGAACCCGCAACGGATGTGATGGTTCCATTCCAAGTATCTATCTTGCGCGCCATCTCCCTCCCGATCCGTTCAGTTACCGGGCCGTGCCGATGCCGACATTCACGCTCGCGCACAACCGTACCGATGCGGCATGCGGGCACCTGCCCCGCACCGCGCAGCTCTCATCATTTATTATTCGGAAGGACCATCACCATGCCCTGGAAGGGAATCGTAGGAAAGAACTTCACCGCTACCGAATTCGACGCCTACTGCCACTCACTGCAATGGACCTCGTGGCGACCGTCGTTCGTGGTGCTGCACAACACCGCAACCCCTTCGCTCGCGCAGCGCCCGGACGGGCTTACACGGCAGCATATCAGCAATCTGGAGACGTACTACCGGGACACGCAGAAGTGGAGCGCCGGCCCGCATCTGTTCATCGACGACCGGACAATCTGGGTGTTCACTCCGCTGACCGTTTCCGGCGTGCATTCTCCCTCATGGAACAAGGTTTCGCTCGGCCTGGAGATGCTGGGGAACTTCGAGACGGAGTCGTTCAACAGCGGCCGCGGCGCCATTGTACAGCGCAACACTGTTGCCGCTCTTGCAACGCTGCATGCGGTGCTGGGAATCGATCCCGCCACGATACGCCTGCATCGCGAGGACCCTCGCACCACGCACGCCTGCCCGGGCAAGAACGTAAGCAAGGCAGCCGTGATCCGGGAGGTGCAGGAGCTGATCGTTGTGCGCCACCATGGTGAGCATGAGATTGCGATCTATGAATGAGGCGGCGTGCAATCGCACCGGAGCATCGTTTGTACCGGGTGGTTTCATTCGGTACAACGGCACAAACCATTGTGCCTGTACCCGCGTTATCAGGATGTGGATCACGTACGGTTGCAGTGCGCTGCCCAATCGCAGCCATGCAAACGTAAACGTGATGATCGCGCCGCGATATGTCGATATCCGAAGCGCCGCAGTACGTCATATGCGTGCGAGCGCAGCGCGGCTCATATTGAAACAACGGAGTCAATCATGTCTGTAGGTGGATTGATCGTGTTCCTGGTGATCGGTCTGATCGCAGGATGGCTTGCCGGGAAGATCACGCGCGGCAGCGGCTACGGCATCGTTGGAGACATCGTGGTTGGTATTGTCGGCTCGCTCTTCGGAGGCTGGCTCTTCGGCCGTTTGGGATTCAGCCTCGGCATTGGAGGATTCATCGGCGCCGTTATCACCGCAGCCATCGGAGCAATCATTCTCATTGTGATCATTCGCCTGATCCGGCGGCTGGCACAGTAGGGGGCGGGGCTCAGCCCCTCCCCGCACGCGCGCGACATCCCGCCACACATCCGGTCCCATCCGCGGCACGCATGCCCGAGTGGCATGGCTGCAGCAGTTCACTACTGCGGCAATGCGCCGTGGCGGCCAGATGCTGCACTCTTCTTCGGGATCATGCGCGCTCCCGACCATGTTGCGGGCTCCGGAAATCGTGCGCCACCATTACCCGGTGAAATCGCGTCCGGGAACCGGCCGTTGAATATTCAAACCACATCGCGAACTTCGCGGCATGAACCATGTCCCTGAAGAGACCGCACACCATGTGGTTGCCGATCGCCTGCAACTCCCGTTCCGTTTCGATCCGGCCAGACTGCACGACGATCTGATGCGGCTGGAGGAGTTGGAATGGGCGGATCATTTCGTGAAGCAGAACTACGAGGGAAGCTGGAGCGTGCTTCCACTGCGGGCGCCGGCCGGCGAAACGCACATCGTGCGGATGATCTATCCGGACCCCACCTGCACGGAGTTCGTGGACACGCCGTTGCTTGAACGTTGCGAATACTTCCGCGAGGTGCTCGGAACATTCAGCGCCCCGCTGGCAGCGGTGCGGCTGATGAAGCTTGCCCCCGGCTCCGTGATCCTGGAACATCGCGACCACGACCTCGCGGCCGAACATGGAACCGCCCGGCTGCACATCCCGGTGATGACGAACGCCGACGTGGAGTTCAACCTGAATCATCGGCCGGTGCGGATGGAGGCGGGCGAGTGCTGGTATCTGCGATTGAGCGATCCCCATTCGGTCGCCAACCGGGGCGCAACGGACCGGGTTCACATGGTGATCGATCTGGCCGTCAACGACTGGTTGCGTGGCCAACTTACCATGGCGTAACCGCGGCCTGCCAGGTCGGCACGGAGGGCGCTACACCCCATTGAGTACCGAACCACAGCTCTGCAACATCCTCAAATGACGGCGGGAACGCCTGATTTGTCGTGAAAACACGCTTCTCACGCACAATTTGGGCCTCTGCCTGCTCGAATTGGCCGGCCAGCGAACCTCCCTGAGTAGAAATTGAGTACTCAACCACTTCGAGAAGGCGATATGTTGCAACTGTTCCGATACGACAATCGGGCGCCGACACCGGCAACGGACGGCATCCCGTGCCACGTGGAGCGACCTGAGCGGGCTGCCGACCTTACAGCCCAATCGTCGAACCGGAGAGTGTGGACGCCAATGCCATGAGCAACATCAACCTGCATGGTTCCGGCCTGTTCGGCCGCGATCTTCCGGCGGAGCACCCGGGCCGGTTGCCGGCGATCCGGAATTCCGGCTTCACAGCGGTAATGCTCGGGTCGCTTCACGTAGGGAACAACGGCGATCCGGCGTACAACAACTCGGCAACACCCACGAACGGCGAGTTCGTGAATCGATACAGCTACCTCCCCGATCTCATCGCTTCAGATGAAGACCGGGGGCACCGTGACCAAGGTGCCTATTTCGATCGGCAGCGGCGGGGCATCTGACTTCGCAGCGATTCAATTATTTCTCTCGACGCCTGACGGAGAACGGATACTGCAGAAGAACTTTGGGGCACTTGTCACCGCCCTGCCGATCGATGGGTTCGATTTCACTCTCGAGGAAATGCCGCTCTGCAACTTCACGAACGCGGTTGTGAATCCGGCGCAGATGCTGAACGGTTGCCGCGGCATGGTGATCACCTTCGGTCCGCACTACATCCGCCCTGCGGACCGAACCGGACCTTCCGGCGGAGCTCTCCCGGGCAGATCGATCAGCGGAACACCAGCACGCAGATCGTGAGCTGGAACAACCTGCAACGCTACGCCGACGGCTCACCCAATAATCCGGCAACCTGGATGGAACGGACCTGGGGTCCGGACTGAAGAAGAATGCACGTCGTACCGCGGTTCCCCCCGGACTGCGGCCTGCCGCAACCGTACGACAACCTCACTGGCGCCATGTGCCCGTGCCACAACATCGGTCCCGGACTGATCCGGGACCATCCTTTTGCAGATAACCCGGAACACAGGGAGCCCGGGCTGCGATGGGTTGAGCGAGGCCGTCCCCTTCGTTCACTCCGCACCGCGTCTCTCATCTGCAGCGTTGCGCGGCGGTCCCGGTAATAACCGGACCGCCGCACAGGAGAGGCGGCACACCACCGCTCACTTGAAGTAGAAAATTGCACCGATCGATGTGCCCACCAGACGGTACTGATCGTTCACAGTCTGATAGGTGCCTACGAAACTCCCCGGGCTGTTCACAGTGGTAGTAGTGCGGCTGTAGGCGGCTGTTATCTCGGCAACCAAGTGCAGCTGGCCCGCAAGTGCGTACTGCACACCGATCCCGGCGGATAGCGATGCCATGTTCGATGCCTGCGAAATTGTCAATACGGTGTCCGAACCGCCAATCCGCTGATGGGTATCCTGCGTCGTCTTCCCGGCCGAATACCCGCCCCCGGCCATCACATACGGAGCAATCGCACCACTCCGAACGAGATAGCAATTCAGGGTGATCTCTCCCCCCACATTCCATTGACTGCTCCCCTCATTCTGAAAGAACGGGCCGCCGGGGCTCTGACTGCTCACGGTAACGGAATTGTCGTTCATGGTAATCGCCGGCCGCAGCGCAACGTCCGTGGAGACATGCCAGATAACTCCCACCGACGTACTCCCGAGCGCCGTGGCAATGATGCCGATGCGGCCCGCATCCTGGGCGCGCAATAACGATGGGTCTAAATGGCAGGCCGCGAGAAGGGACAGCGTGCAAATGATTGCTCTCATGAACAGGCTCCTTGTTGGATGGATCGCCATGTAAACCCGGCCGGTGTCGCTTGCAACGGTCCGGAGCGGCATGGCGTGCAAACATTCCACAGAGATATTGCTCCCGCAATACCATTACCGGTGGTATTGCCGGAAGGCAACGGCAGACGCCCGGGCTGCAACGCAACGCCGGGACATCCCATTGACGGCCTCGGCAATGCGGGCAGCAGACAGCCTCCGGAGCGAACGAATTCCCCATTCGGAGATGTCGCGGCGGGATTGAATATCACCGAAGGTATTCATATGCTCCGCGCCGCATCCTCGCGCACTCGCAGGCGACCATGCCGCACAATCACTCACGGTACGCACGGGCTGCGAATCAGGATCCGCAACCACTCCGTGGCCGAACCTCTGCATAAAAGGCACGGGACCGATTATCCACACTCGGACTGCCATCCCGGGCAGTTGGGGATCCGCGCTCATTACCGAACAATTCTTTCAATCCATTTACATTAATACTGCAAAAGTCCATATAGGAATTCGAACTCATTGGTCGCGGCGGAGATGAGGAAGGAATAATCATCGAGAAAACCGGATAACCACCGCGAATACGCACCGCCGTGACCGTCAATCCACAAAACTCTTTACATCGCCCATCGGATTTATTATCTTGTCAACGTCTCTCCCCAAACAGAGGCCCGACAGAGGTTCACGACAGAACAATAGAACGATCCAACATCGTACCACGCCCCCTTTCTCCCGGCTGAGCTCTTCAACACTCAACCCAGAGCCCAGGCCTTGGCATGCCGTTCGGCTTTCTCTCTAATCCCGATCCGGCAGCACGGAGGGGTTGCATCGGATACAGCAGAGGTCCAACGACTATCAACCAGCCAGAGCACGGCAATGCCCACTAATATGCCGGCAATTTCCAACACACAACAGAACGACAGCGCAACCGCAGACTGAACGCGACTACGGCCGACGCATTATCTTCATGCCCGGAACAATCGGACCAGGATAATCAGTTGCGCCCGAAACGCAGTGTAGTTTTCTTTCATACCCATGAAAGAGACACACCAGGCCGCGATACAGCATCACAGGAATTGCACCATCTGCCATCATTCAGGCAGCGGGCATTCCGGGAGGCGGCGCTTTGTCACGCCGCGTACAGACTCCCGGCATTCGCGGACAGATTTGCTCGCGACAACGCGCGCACCGCGCGGGGCACCGGATGGGTCTCCGGGACAACGACTCGGCGAACGCTGTGCCGGCACGATGCCGATGACTCGGGAACAGGCGAAACACTCCGTGGCGGGATTTGCGCCGCGATTTACGCTCCGGTTTATCCTGCTAAATACGAACGTTCGCCCAAGGGAGAATATCTCATTTGAAATATTTCCGATGCAAATCCAAATCCGGAATTACGACGTACTTAAGCTCCGACAGGTCCGATCTCGCGAATATCCGGCTCACGAATCAGCGCCACGGAGTACACCGACATGACACATCGCTGGATCACATCAACGGCAATTATTCTACTCGCGGCATCTGCGGCATGGGCGCAGCGCCTGGAGCGTCAGGTTATTACTCCGGCCGGCGGCGTTGCCGGCATTGGCCGCACGCATATCTCATGGTCCGCAGGACAGAGTGCAACGCAGGCCGTTCGGAGCGACTGGATGAGAATCACCCAGGGGTTCCAGCAACCCTATTTCGAGCTTGGATGGCTGCGCGCAGGAAGCTTTTCCGGCAATCCGGGAGCGCATGGCGATGTGGCGATTACTCTGACATCCTCCTCCGTTATCCGGGCAGCCTCCATGATCCGCGTACGGCTCCGCTTCAACGCAACGCTCCTGGAACCTGTTGGAAGCACGCCGGCCGGAATCACCCAGGGAGATACCATCATCGATGGGAAACGACTGCTCGATCTGGTTCTTCCGATTCCTTCCGGCACCCTCGCGCCTGCAACACTTGCGACTCTGCATTTCGCAGTTGGCCTTGGCAACGATTCCGCGAGCGCAATCGACCTCTTGGACGCATCCCCTGTGGATGGTCCGCTACAATTGCGCCGGGAGTCCGGAGCCTTCACCCTGCTCGGCATCTGCCGCGAAGGGGGAGCGCGGCTGGTGAACCCGGTGCGGCGTGCAACGATGGCATTCCGTCCCAACCCGATCGTCTCGATGGCCGAGATAGAGTTCGACTTGTTCGAGGAGTGCCCCGTGCGCGTTGCCGTTGTGGATCTGTTCGGCAACGAGGTGCGCGTGCTCACCGACAGCCGATTGTCTGCCGGCACCTACACGCTGAGTAACGATCTCAGCCAGATCCCATCGGGGTCCTATGCCATCGTGCTCAGCACCCCCTGGCAACGGATTGTTCGCCAGGCGATCGTGCACCATTGAGCGCAGCCAACGGATTCACCGGAAGGAGTTTTCACATGAGGGTCATCCTGCCACTGCTCTTCGGTCTGCTCTTCCTCCTGCAACCAGCACCTGTCCGCGCGCAGGGCGTGGGTGCTGCGGGAACCATCGGGCTTGCGGACACGGCTTCGCCGCACCGGATTGGCATTGCGGGCGGATTCGACCTTCTCTTTCACCATGCCGATTTCCAGACGCTGCCCGGCGTTTCCTCCTGCTGTTCCAACTATGGTTCCGGAAGCGGAACGGGGTTCGCGATTGCGATCATCTACGAATACGCATTGAGCGATCGCTGGGCGATCGGAGGAAGGCTGGCCTATGAACGTGCAGGAGCAACGTTCAACGACCGCGAGAGGACCACGCTGATTGTCGGCGGCCATGCCACCGACGGTTGGTTCAACTACGATCTGGACGCACACTATCAGCTGCTCATGGTGCAGCCTACGGTGAGCTATCGCTTCGCCCATGACATTCTCGGCAGACTTTCACTGTACGGACATCTGGGGTTCGGGCTCGGGGTGAACGTTGGATCCGGATACATGGAGAGCGAGCGGATCAGCGCACCGGACGGCATTGGCACCTACACCGGCACCGGCGATGCCGTTCGGAATCAATCGGCCGGAGGCATACCGCAGGCGGCCGCGGTTGCAGCGGATCTCCGTCCGGGCCTTGGCATCGAAGCGCAGCTCAACGCGGCACGGACCATCACGCTCGGCCCGGAGATCTGGTATTCCATCGGGCTCAGCCATGTGGTCCACGCTCTTGCATGGCGCGCCGACGCACTGCGTCTTGGGTTGAGCCTTCGCTACAGGCTGATGTAGCCCCGCGTTCGCAAACGAAAACGGCTCGGACGCCGCACCCGCGGTTGAGCGATGCTCCGGATGGCATCGCGCCGAAGGCATTGAAGGATTGAAAGCATCAAGGGATTCACCCCGACTACGGCCGCAGCCGGCAGGCCGGATTCCCTCGATGGAGAATTGAATACCCCCCTCCGAATCGAACCGTCTCCAACCACGAGCGCCGTGGCCCGGACTTCCCAGGCCCATGCAACGACACAGCTCCGCTGCTCGTGGCTCAACTGCCAGAATTCAGGAGCCCATAATGTTGGCATCTACTACGAAATCCGTTGCCATTGCCCTTGGTTTTCTTCTCATGGCAATCGCAACCCGAAACGCAGTTGCACAGGATGTGCCTCAGGCGATGAACTATCAGGCAGCGGTTCGCGATTCGCTCGGCCTGCCGCTTGCCGGCAGGAACATCGGCGTTCGCATAGCCATTCTCAAGGGCTCCGGCGGTCCTGAGGTCTACGCCGAGACGCACGCCGCAAAGACGGACGATCTTGGCCTGTTCAGCATCGCGATCGGACGCGGCACGCCGATCAGCGGCGACTTCACAGCAATCGACTGGCGGTCGCCTGAGTACTGGATCGCGGTGGCCGTGGACCTCACGGGGGGAGGTGCCTATGTGCCGTTGGGATCCCAGCAGCTTCTCAGCGTGCCGTACGCTCTGTTCGCGCGCCGGGCACTCTACAGCGACACAGCGCGCGTTGCGCTCACCACAGCCGGCGGTAGCGGCGCATCATGGAACGTTGCAGGCAATGGCGGCACGAATCCGGTCAGCAACTTCGTGGGCACGGCGGACTCCACGGATCTCGTCTTCCGCACCGGCAACCGGGAACGCATCCGGATAACGGCCGCCGGACTGTTGCAGCTCAAGGATCTCAGTGCCGGCGGCACGCGGGTTCTGGTGAGCAACGGAACCAGCGACGCAACAGTAGGGAGCCGGATGCTCGTGGACCTGATCGACAGCGCCGTGATCCGCGCCATCGGCGCCGGGCTGAGCCACAACAGGACATTCATCTCCGATCTCGGCAGCGACAGCCTCTTCATCACGCGCGTGCGCGCACTGGCAGGCGCCTCGACAACCGACTCGCTGGTGGTTGTCAGGCTGCTGCGGGACTCCGCGTTCATCAGCAGCGTGATGCACCATCTGGATTCGCTGATCCGAAACGACACGCTGGCAGTCCGCGACTCGGCAGCCATCAGGACAATCGTGCAGCAGGTGCGCACGCTTCTGGAAAAGGATACGGCATTCATCACGGCCCTTACCGGCGACAGCCTGTTCATCAAGAGAATCAAGACAGTGGGCGATGGCCTGTTCTGGTCGTTGACCGGCACGCGCGGCTCCGACCCCGCACGTAACTTCGTGGGCACCGCCGACAACAACGACCTCGCCTTCCGGACCAACAACATCGAGCGAATGCGGATCGCGGCACCGAACGGCAATGTCGGGATCGGCACATCCACTCCGGGTGAGCGCCTGCATGTAGCCGGCAACATCCGGGCCGACGCGCTGGCAGGGCCCGACACGCGACTTGTGATGGTGGACGCGAACGGCTCGCTGCGCCCAGGCCCGGGTGCCGGCTCGATCATCGTGCGGGAGATCAACACGGTGCTGGGACATGACTCCACATTCGTTGCATCTCTGACCGGCGACGCACGCTTCATCAACGGCGTTCGGCAGGTGGGAGACTCCACCTACTGGTCGCTGCTCGGCAGCCGCGGCACCGATCCGACCCGCAACTTCCTCGGAACCACGGACAACCAGCCGCTCGCGTTCAGGACCAATAATGCCGAACGCGTCCGCATCGATGCCGCAACCGGCAACGTCGGCATCGGAACGGCGGCGCCGGGCGCGAAGCTCCATGTGGCCGGTGATCTCCGGGCCGATGCGCTCGCCGGAACGCCGCGAGTCCTCTTCTCCGACATCAACGGTTCGATCGTCACACGCGCCGATCAGAACAGCTTCCTCGCTGCTTCCATCGATACCATCCTCGCATCCGATCCGGCCTTCATCAACGGGCTCACGAACAACCCCACGTTCGTCAGCTCGCTTACCGGCAACACGGGCTTCGTCAACGCGCTGACGAACAATCCAGCGTTCGTTGGATCGCTTACGGGCAACCCGGCCTTCGTGAGCGATATCCATACCATCGGCAACGGCGCGTGGTGGTCGCTCACCGGAAGCGCCGGCACAAACCCGGCGACCAACTTCCTCGGCACAACGGACAACCAGCCGCTTGCATTCCGAACCAACAATGCCGAGCGCATCCGCATCGACGCAACGAACGGCAACGTCGGCATCGGTACGGTAACCCCGGCTACACGCCTCCATGTGGCCGGTGCCGTGCGCTCCGATGCGCTCGCCGGAACGCCCCGTGTCCTCTTCTCCGACATCAACGGATCGATCGTCACGCGTGCCGATCAGAACAGCTTCCTCGCGAACTCCATCGATACCGTACTCACGTCGGATGCGACCTTCATCAACGGACTCACGAGCAACGCCACGTTCGTCAGTTCGCTTTCGGGCAACACGAGCTTCGTCAACGCGCTCACGGCAAACCCGACCTTCGTCACCGATGTCCGCGCCATCGGCAACGACACGTGGTGGTCGCTCACCGGAAGCGCCGGCACAAACCCGGCGACCGACTTCCTCGGCACAACGGATAACCAGCCACTCGCATTCCGAACCAACAATGCCGAGCGCATTCGCATCGACGCCACGACCGGCAACGTCGGCATCGGAACCGCGGCGCCGGGCGC
>JAFDZV010000017.1:0-48584 GCA_018266795.1 Bacteroidota bacterium
CGATGCGGCGTTCTCCGCGTGCGCTCCCCGGCATCGCGGGCACGAACCGCCGCAGGCGCAGCCAGCCTTGCGCTGGATCATTGCAGCGGGATACGATCCCTTTCGCGGCGAGTGCGCAGGCTCGCGCTCCTGCGCTCGATGCCGCTGCAACGAGTGCACGGGTTGTTCGGTATGAGTCGCGGTTGTCCACATGAACATCATCTCCTCGCCGCACGCATGTCACGTTCCGACATGGGCCGCGCCACGCGTGATGGGACCAGTCCCCGTCAGCAACGTCTCGATGAAGCCGCACGCCTCACCGGCAGGTGCACGGTTCCGGATAGAGCGGTCACCGCCGCCGCACGGGTTCCCACACCCAGGACCAACGCTGCCCCGCACCGGTGAGCGCACATGTGGTAGCGCATCGCGAGCGATTTGCTCCGCCCGGCGGCGCTGCCGTTGATCCGCCTGCGTGAAAGGCTCGAACCCACGCTACCGGAAGATCCGCGCTGTCGATGTCCGAGCCGCGCGCCGCCTTGTATGCCTCGATCAGCCGGACCGCCCAGTCCAGGAGCGACATGCCGGAAATCGAAGCAGCCAGACCGGCCAGATCGGCAAGATCGGCTCCAAGCCCAAGCCCCCGCGTTCCGGAACGCACAACCTCCGAGAACGAGAACTGCCCGGCACAGAGACGCACCATCACCCCGAACGTAGCATAGTTCACGGTGCCGTTCAACCAGCATCCGTTCTCGAACTGCACGGAGTTGGAACAGGTGTTCGGGTCCTCATGCCCTGCAGCAAAGTTGCTCCTGTTCGATGGATCGCTGGAACTCGGCGTTGCGCACGGCCCGCGGCGACGGGCGGAATACACCGGCGGTGTACGAAGCCATCGCGAGCGCCCCTGAAACAACGGAAGCGTATCCCATCCGTTGATGTCCGGTTGAAGGTCCGGCGTAATCGGAATCAGGATGCGCTGGCACGCCCTCAGCTTGTTGCGCCGCGACCAGCCGCCGAACGTTGTCTCGATATTGCGAAGCGCGCCCCGGAACTGCTGCGTGACATTTGGACCGCACACAAAGGGCTGCGGAGGCGGAGGCCCGGGCGCGCGCTGCACAGACGTCACAGTCCGCTGTGCCACGTGCGATCCGGACGCAACCCCGCCGGTGACCCGGTGTGCGGGCCCGGGCCGCACCGCACGGCGCACCGCCCCTCCCTGCTGCACGACGTGCGTAAGCTCGTGCGCAAGCAATCTCCTTCCCGAATCCGTTCCGGGCGCATACTGTCCCGCACCGAATACGATGCTGTTCCCGACCGTGTAGGCGAGCGCGTTGATGTCGTGCGCCGATGCGGCGGCACGCGCATCGGTGTGCACGCGCACACCGGTGAAGTCATGCCCGACACGGTCCTCCATGAATGTTCTGACGTCAGGCGCAAGCATTTCTCCGGAGGAGCCGACAACGTCGTGCACGGACTGCGGCGCCTCGCGCGCGCCGCCGCTGCCATCAGCCGCACCGCCGGCCGAGGCTTCAACACGGTGTATCGAGAGTTCCTTTGCCTGAATGTCCGGCACCTCGTTCTCATCGTCCTCCGCATCGCTCTGGCGCTGCACCGCGGGCGCCGGCATGCGCATCACGTGATCGGCAACGCGGTCCGCCTCCTGCTCGAACGCATCCCCCGGCGTGTTCACCGTCAGCTTCGTCTGGAGCGGTATCGGCTCGTCCGCGTGATCGGCCCGGCATCGCGGACATCCGCCTCCGCAGGCACAAGCGGCCTTGCGTTGAACAATCACCCGCCCGAGCGATGATTGCACAACGGCACCCCTGGATGCAGCACGCAAGTGCGCTTCCTGATGACGCCCTCCCGCCGACGCCGGCGACGCGATATGTTCATGTGCAGCCGTTCCCATTGCTCTCGGTTCAAGCCGTGCCCGCCCGCCGATGGTTCATGAAGTGAGCCGGATATCGATAATCTCCACCTGCCCTGCCTCCGGCCGATAGATGCTCTTCGTCTGAGCCAGGCGCTTCCCGGCCTCGTCGGTCACGCGCACGTAGACATCGGGCCTGCGCTCGAAGAAGTCGCGGAACGCCTCGGTTGCGTATCGCAGCACGTATTCGCCCAGGTCGTTCGTCCGGGTCTGCCCAAGCCTGTCGTCGAAGAAGAGATCCTTGTCCCACACGGTCACGATCACCCCCTGCACCGGCCTGCCGGCTGCATCGGTCACCATGCCGCGCACCATCCACGACGAAGTATCCAGATGCAGATCGATGCCGATATCGGTGGTGCCGCCGGAGGTATCGCCCGGAAGGAGCGTCCCGCCGCCAGTCGTGCCGCCACCTGTTCCACCGCTACCTGTTCCACCACCTGTTCCACCACCTGTTCCACCGCTACCTGTTCCACCACCTGTTCCACCGCTACCTGTTCCACCGCTACCTGTTCCACCGCTACCTGTTCCTCCACCAGTGGTTCCACCACCGGTCGCTCCGCTGCCCGTACCGCCGCCCGCAAAGGTAGGGGGCTCCCACGGCGCGGTGCAGACACCGTTGCCGTCGATCACGATCTCCCGATAGTCCAACCCGCCGGCCTTCGGCGTGGAGCCGACGGCATCCTTGTACACGATCCTGCCGGCCTTGTCGAACACCCAGAGATATGCAGTGTTGCCGTTGATCGCAGCGCCGCCGCTCTTGAGGGTGAAGTATCCGTTCGCATCCGTGCAGACGAAGCCCAGATCCGTACGAGGCCCGCCGCTGGCGTCGAAGAACGCCACCTTCATTCCGGGAAGGCCAACGTGATCCTTCCCCCGTACGGAACCGAACATGGTCCAGGTGGTTGCGTCGGGCGTTGGAATGGGAGTCTGCGCCTGATACACCTGCTGCGTAAGCGAGGCGCTTGCAGCCTGGCTCTCCGCGATGCGCCCGTCCAGCTCCGCCAGCCGCGGGCTGTCCGCCGGGAAGCGCGCGGCGAGCCGCGATCGCTCGCGGGCAAGCGCGCGATCCTTGGTTGCGCGCGTCTCCTGCATGGACTTCAACGTGTCGGTCCGCTGCGCCAGCATACCGATGGAATTCTTCCGAAGCTGCCCAAGGACGTCGTCCCCCGTTGCGGGCGCCGCCGCGTTGCCATCGTTAGCAATCATCGATCGTATCTCCAGTAGTTGATATCGGGTTTGGTCCTTGGAACGCCCGGCGCTGCTGAGCGGTGTCACGGCTTCGCTCCGCCCGCCATCGTTGCCCGGGGCTTGCGCCCCGGGCTGACAACTGTCCCCCTTTCAGGGCGAGGAATGTCCGTTGAAGCACTCGTTGCCCGGCGATATGCCGACATCACCGGCATTCCGACTCTCGCAACGGCCAACGAGACTACATCCATCGTCTTCACTAGCCCTGCCTCGCGAACCCGCGCATGAACTTGCTTCCGTACTCCTCGCATGCGTTCTCGCAGATGAACTGCATCAGAATGGTATTGTGCACATCCTCCACAAGCATCGGGATTCCGCGAATCATCAGGCAGTGATCGGAGGTATTGTCCACCGTGGCATTTGAAAGGCCGAGCGTGAATCCGGAGAGGAAGGCATTCTGCAGCCCCTCCCTGAGCCTGTTGTCCGCCACGCGGAGCGTGCCGCCAACCGCGTACAGATTGTTCAGCATGAGGTTCGTGCCGATAGCGCAGTCGAACTGGTTGCCGTGAATGTTCACATCGTCCAGACTGGCGATCAGCGCCGACGAGAAGAAGAACGGCGAGGTGGTCCCCTCCAGATTCAGCCGGCACTGGTTGTGGGCGAAGAGCAGATTCCCGCGCGGCACACGCGGGAGCGGGAACACCGGGACATCGCCTCCCTCCGGCGTGCGGAACGTGAGACGCCCCTGATTGCAGATCAGATAGTGCCTCAGGTCCGGACTCAACTGAACCAGCAGCAGCCATATCAGGTCCACGTTCATCCCCAGATCGAGAATGAAGACGGTGCTGGTAAGGCCGAACGCGGCATAGAGGCCGCTCGTCTCGAGCTCGTTGTCCGTTACCGAAAGCTCGCACTGCGCGATCACTGTCAGTGCGGTTCCCAGCCACGTGCTCACCCGATTGTCGTGGATGGTTGCCGTTGGGGCCGGCCGCGCAACGCCCTGTGCCCTCTGCACCTCGGGATCGTGCGAGGAGACTGCAACAACGGCGATGCCGGCGCGCAGGCCAGGCTTCAACGCGGGATTGCGGTTCGGCGTACGAAGCAGAGGATAGACGGCAATGCGGTTGCGCATGATCTCCATCCCCTCGCCATGCAGCACGAAGAGTCCGCAGGCCGGCTCCGTGGCATCGCTTCCGACGTCGGCGATCACGTTGTCCAGTACAACCAGATCGTCCACATCGGGGAGCACGATCGCACCGTATGCGACGGCTCCCACGTTGGCGGGGTCGATGTCCGCGATGTCGCGATTCAGGCAGCGGCGAATCTCGTTCCCCGCGATCGCGAGCCCGTGAATGCTGATCAGATCGTGGTTGGCTCCGGGCGTGAAGAACGCCACGGGCCCGATCCCGTTCAGCCCCATGTCCAGAATCAGATTGCGCTCGATCTGAATCTCGTACAGATCGCCGGCGGACTGCCATTGTGTTCCGCCGTCGGCCGGCGTGCGGCCATCCACGATCACCGATGAGCCGGGGCTGCATGGATCGCTCGTGTTCACCACCCACCCCACGTAGCCGCCGTCGCGCCCGCCGTCGCGCCCGCCGGTGCGCACCGCAATCAGACTCCCGAGCGTGATGCCGTTGCCGATGCCGCCGCGAATCAGGTTCTCCGCCACGAGCACCCGCTCCGACGTGCCGGCAATCTGTATGCCGCCGCGCCCGGTGTTCATGAAGAGCGGCGTATCGAGGAGCACCGGCAGCGGCTCCGTTGCGCCGGCGGGGGGATCGGCAGCAACAGCGATCACATTCCCCTCCACGATAAAGTCCTCCGCTGCCAGAAAGATCCCCGGCCACGACGTGGACGTATCCTTCATCCGGATGCGGCAGTCCCGAATCGATCCGCGCGTGACCACGTGCGCTTCGATGGCGCTCCGCTTCGCCGCGGAGATCAGAAGCTTCTGCAGCGTGACGTTGATCAGCGGGTCCCCGAGCGGAACGATGGACTCCGCATTGAAGTTGATCGGCAGGCCGTTCAGCATCACGCCTACACCGTTCGCGTGTGCTTCCACCGCGAAGGAGTTCAGCGTGATGTTCGTGCATCCCTCCACCGTCACGATCGGCAGTGGGTTGGCGGCATCGTCCGCCTGCGGCGAGACGAGGCGCGTTCGCGCGCCGCAGCCGTTCACGGTGATGTTCTCCTTCCCCTGAATCAGGATGTTCTCCCGGTAGATACCGGGGAGCACGCAGACCTCGCCGCCGCCCGGCGGAAGCGCGTTGATGGCCTGTTGAATGCTGGTGAACTGGCCGTGGCTCCGCACGCCGTCGCCCACGCGATAGGTGCAGCAGGTTGCCAGGCGCGTAAGCGGCTGGAAGATCCGCCGGCAATCGCCGATGCTGTCGGTTCCGCCGGTGCCGTTCCATGTGATCACACCAAGCGACACGCGGTGATGATGCGGGCCTTCGGGAGGCTTGTTGTCGATCAGCGTCAGGCCGTTGTCGATCTCCGCGGCACGTACCTGGAACGTCCAGTAATCGCCGGGGGTGTAGTGCCCGGGATCGGCCGTGGAGAAGTCGAGATTGATTCCGAACGCAAGCTGGTTCGGCGGCGTGGGGAGCGTGGTCACGAAATCGGAAACGCGTGCGATGCCGTTCCAGAGACGGAAGAAGAGATCGCCGTTCGCCGGGGGGGCGCCGTACGTGTAGGCGGCCGCGGTTGCAGGCAGGATCAGGTTGCCGTTGGCATCGAGCGTGGCGTCGGCGCCGCAGAGCACGCGCCAGTGGCCCAGGCCGGGGTTGGCGAGATCCGCCGGGTTGCGCTCCACCACCTCCAGATAGAAGCTCGTGAGCCCGGAGTTGACGATCGCCTGCACGTTGTCCGTCATTGCGATCTCGTGATGCGCACCATCGAATGTGCCGCGGCCGACGATGCCGCCGTTGTATTGCGACCACTTGAAGCGCGGCACGTTCGGCGTGTTGGTGGCGGCGATCTCGATGCGATACAGGTTGTGCTCGAAACCGGTGTAGCCGCCGCCGATCACCACCGGGCAGTCGCCCCCCAAGCTCAAGGCATTCAGCGTGACGGCGAGCGTTCCCTTTGCGGAGAAGTCATCCTGCAGATGCGAAAGGATGCTCTCGCATGTATCGTTCGGCCCCATCCGGTAGAGCTTGAACGCGGAGGAGGTGTAGAGCCGCTCGGTGGTATCGGGGCCGGCCAGCGCCCGCTCCACCACCCGCTCCACCGGCCACGGCTCCAGCTGAAAGCCGTTGATCTCCTCGCGCCACACATCCAGCACAACCGCATCGCGCGTGCCGGCTCCGATGCTTCCAACCGTCCCCGCCGGCGATTGGAACGGAGGCTCCAGATAGGTTCCAACACGCTGCCTGGTTCCGGTGCCCGGGAGCGCCACCAGGATGCCGTCAACCCAGACGCGCCCGCAGTTCACCGTCAGCATCACGCCGCTTGCGCTGTAGGCGGCCGCCGTGATCCTGTAGGAATCGGGAAGATCGGCCGGCACGGCCGCCACACCCGATCCGATCACGTCCACCGCCTCGGTGTCCTGCCAGTCGTTCGTGATCTGCGTCTGCGCGTTCCAGTCGCTGTCCAGCAGAACCCGTCCCTGCTGATGGAGCACGCCGCTGAAGTTCTGGTTGCGCTCGTTGCGCCAGCTTGAAAAATCGCCTCTCATCGAACTCTCCTTGGGAGCCTGTTGAGTTTAGGTTCCTACCAAAAGGGTCTCGAACGTCGTCAACGACTGATCACTACCATGGGTCCGGTTCGTTGTACGCCCGCCTTCGGCTCGCTGTAGTTCTTGGCCAGTTGCAAGACAACCTCGAGCCGAAGAGAACAACGTCCTGTGTTGTCAGGAACTTTTCCTTCGATACCATGGACTCTCTGTACTTCCGGCCGCTCATCACCGCGGTGCGAGCCCCGGACGCGACAATGCGGGCGAACCGGTTCGCGCCCCGTGCGGCGAAGCGCCCCGTGCGGCGAAGCGCCCCGTGCGACGAAGCGCCCCGTGCGACGAAGCGCCCCGTGCGACGAAGCGCCGCACCACGCCCGCGCCCTGCACTCGTTTTCTACCAACGCCGCTACGTCACCTCAACGCCGCTACGTCACCGGAATCGGCAGCGGGCGCACGCCCACCGGCATGAACTCACGGAAGCGCACACTCAGGTTGCGCCACTTGTGCGCCTCCAGCAGAAAACCGAATGCGCCCATCGCATCGTCGTTCGGTCCGCGTTCACGTATCCGGAAGTCGCAGCTGCGCGCCAGCTGCCCGTACGCGGCATCACCGAAATGTTCGCGCGTGAACTGAAGCCGCACGTCGGTTCCCTTCACGCATGCATGATTCTGTGGAAGCCTGTCCTCACTCTCGCCACTGAAGTAGCTGTAGCGGATGCAGCCGTAGGTATTCTCCAGCACCTGGAGCGCATGTGTCCAGATGCCGCCGCTTCCGTTCATCGTGGTAACGCGCGTACGGCCGAAGAACGTGACTCCGTCCACGCATGCAGCCGGGCCCCAGCCGTTCACCGGATCGCCCGCAGCGGAGAGCGCATAGCTGTCGTTCGTGTCGTCCACACCCTGCCCGCCGTCGATGATGGACTCGCACATCCGGAGCGTAAAGTCAGAATCGATCAGAAGCGGTCCGGTGACAGACCGGTCCAGAACGATCTCCGGCGTCTGTCCGAAGTGGTAGAGTTCCGCACCGGAGAGACCGTAGCCGTTGGCAAGGAGCATCGATGTTTCCACCGGCGCGACGGCTCCGCTGAACTGCACGAACCCTCCCGGATCGAGCGAGCAGCCGATCACCTCCAGCCGGTTCAACGCCGCGCGCGCGATCAGCGGATCGCCCGCGGTGTAGTCCTTGTTGCGCACGATCGTGAGCCCCTCCAGACGGACCGTCAGCGACGACACGAGGCGCTGGGAGTCCGGCGTTCCGTCGAT
The DNA here is from genome assembly GCA_018266795.1 of Bacteroidota bacterium. Lineage (GTDB taxonomy): Bacteria > Bacteroidota > Ignavibacteria > OLB7 > OLB7 > JAFDZV01. The sequence continues at coordinate 8,030 of JAFDZV010000017.1, forward strand.
GGCCGTCGGCCTGAAGCGGAGCGGCTGGTGCAGCCGGATGACGGGCCGTTCGCCGTCGGCGGCGCGAATCGCGAGCGATACTCCCAGCACCAGATTCAGCCCGCCGTCCTCGTTCACGCTCACGTTCACGTAGGCGGGATCGTTCAGATCGATCACGTGCGTCAGGCTGTCCTCGATCTCGATCACCACCGGCTGCGTTGCGGTGTCCAGCCCGGCAAGCACATCGCGCAGCGCGTGCCGGTTGTTGCGCGAGTTGATCCTGACAACCGTTGGATGCATCGACGGCACCGGCCACTGCGCGGGGAGTTCGTCGCGCGAGATCGGATGCGCGCCCACCGGCCCGACGGCGCCGTACGTGTAGGTGATCAGCAGCCGCTCCTTCAACGCAGCGGCACGCGCGGCATCGCTCTCGCCGATCACCACGCGCCCGCGCACCGGATCGATCGCGATCTCGCCGTCGGCGAGCGGCGGAAGAATTCCGGTCTCCCACGCGCAGAGATTCTCTCCCCGGATCGTCCACGAAAACGCCTGGCCATCGGGCGTCGGCCAGAGCATGTCGGCATACTCCGGCAACGGCAGCAGCAGCACCAGAGCCTGCTGCGCGTCCGTCACGGTCAGGATGTCGCCGGACCCGTCGATCGTATAGGCGTCCACGGCAACGTACTCCTGCGGCGCGCCGGTGGCAGCGGTCTCGCCGAGGCGCTCCACGGGGATCGGACCCGGCGATTCGTCCAGACGGGTGATGGTGATCGATTGATCGGATGGATCCACGCGCCCGGCGTTGCCGTAGAGCAATCCGGTGTGCGCCGTGTTGAACAGACGCACCGGCCGTCCCAGCGCCTCCCCCATCGAGTACGGAGCCCTGATCGGATTGACGTTGAAGCGGACCGCGTTCGCCGTGCCGCCGGTCACCGGATTGGTGCCGCGCCACACGGGGCGTGCGGCCTGCACGCGATGCGTCTCCAGCCGCCAGAGGAACACCGCGACATTCGGCAGGTTGTAGTGAATGCCTCCCTCCAGCGGCGAGCGCAGGTCGGGCAGATGCGCGAAGCGATCGAACGGCGTGCCGAGCAGCGAGAGCGTGGCGGGATCGCGCAGCGTCACCGTGCCGCCGCGGATCGGCGTCTGCCGGCGCAGGGCCCTGTTCGTCTCGCGGTACGGCTGCGGCCAGTCCTCCGCCGGACGCTGGTGATTCAGATGCTGGTTCCACGCAAGCAGTTCCAGCAGCTCCACGCAGTGCACGCCCCATCGTGTGAGGTTGTAGGCAAGAAGCTCTATCGCACCAAGCGTTCCCTTGCGGCGGCGCAACGCGATCGTATCGGCAACGTCGGCGCGCAGCGTCCAGGGATCGCCGGTCAGATGGCTGGTCCCCAGCAGGTCGCCGATGTACGGAACAACCCAGTGGTTGGCGGTCTCGATGAAGAGATCGTGATACAGCTCCTCCACGTTGCCGTGGATGGCGCCGAGGGCATCCTCCACAATGGCGAGATAGCTTTTCAACTGATCGGGCGGAACCGCCTCCGCATCCTTGATGCGGTAGATCTCCGGCAGACGCCCGTACAGATCGACGCGCTTCGTGCTCATCTCAGCATCCCTCCGTTGCCGCATCCGCGACTGCCGCATCCGCGACGTAGGTGATCGCCAGATGACCGCTGTAGAGACCGAGAATCTCCTGCTCCGAACATGTCACGGCCGGGTTGTTGGAGAGCGCCGTAGCGCTCATGGTGATCGTTGCCGGATCGTCCGGCGTGCCGAGCGATGCGAAGCCGGTCACGGTGGCCCAGAGCACGCCGCTCACCCGGCCTACCGCCCCCTCCACCGAGAGCCCATACTCCGCCTCTCCGAACCGGCGCACGCGCACGGCGAACATGCCGTCCGAACGCGTTCTGTCCCCGACACCGGAGGTGGCCCCGAGGGCGGCGAGAATCCTGGGCTCCACGTCCTCCCGCCGCACACGCGGATCCAGAGCCACCTGCAGCGCAATCCCCAGATAGCGGACGTGCGCGGCGAGCACCACCACACGATGGCGGCGCGGACCGCGACAGCGATTGTAGGAATCCACCGCATCGCGAACCGAAGTGATCTCCGCGCCGCGCCCGGTTCGCATCAACACGGTCAGCACGACGGCCGGGGAAGCGCCGTCGATGCGCCACGCAGCGAACGCGCGCGCAACGCCCGCGATCGCAAGCGTCTCGCTCTCGAAATCCTGAAGGCTCACCAGCCGGTCCAGGCTCTGGAACTTGCCGGGCGCGGCATCGCGCGCGTTGTCGCCATCCTCCGGATCGGCGCCGCCGGATGCGATGCCCGGAAGGCGCACCTTGTCCAGCCGCTCCACGCGCGCTCCGGGCTGCACCGTCGTCTCCGGCTTCAACGGGCCGTACGCCCCCGTTCCGGTGCGATAGCGCGCAACCACATTCGCCACACCGGACGGCAGCCGCGCACCGGTCTTGCCGTCGCCGAACTGCACCCAGCTCTGGCCATCGGCATCTTCACGCACGATGTAGATCTGTTCGTTGTAGTCGTGGCCGAAGAGCGTGGCAACGCGCTCCCACATCGTCCCGTTCACCCAGATGGTAAGCTCCGGCCTCTCGGGAGGCGTCTCCCCGGCCGCGATGTGGTACGTGAGCGGCGCCTTCGGAAGTTTGAACGTCTGGAAGATCAGGCGGCTGTCGCCGTTGCCGAGCGGCGCGTCCTGCTCCTGCTTTCCCTCCGTTGCGTCCGCGATGTTGCCGTACACCGTCACCTGCGGGGCCGTGTTGGAGTACCATGCATAGGTCACGTTGGTATCCAGCGTCACCTGGCGAAGCGTCATCCGGTCGGCAGGGCTTGCACCGGCCGGCTGCACCAGCGTCACGCTGGCGATCACCGGATCGCTCCCTGACCGCGCCAGCATCAGCCTGCGGCCCAGCAGATTCCGGGCCTGCGGGTCCGTGCCGAAGAAGTAGAGAACGTTTCCGGCCGCCTGCGCAGTCTCCCGCTTCCAGGCATGCAGGGTCAGCCGCTCTGCCGTCACCTCGTGCAACTGAATCTGGCGGATGTCGAAGGTGTTCGCCGCCGCGTTGCTTGCGCGCTCCAACTGGCTGCTCAGGGTCACGATCGTGGACTTGCCGTTCGCCGTTCCCCAGATCGCGGCCTCATTCCGGAGCGACACGATGCGCCGGGCATACACGCGGTCGTACGGCGTGCCGGGCGCAACCGTGATGCGCGCCTCGACGATCATCTCCAGGCCGCTCGCCAGATCGTGCACCTCGCTCTCCAGCGCGAACTCCGCGGGCTGCAGTGTCGGGCTCACCGTGGTGCGGCCGGTTGTGGAGGTCGCAACGGTCAGGTCCCGCGTCTCCATCGTCTGCTCCGTGGCCGGCAGCGTCACGTTCGTGACCGTGGAGCCCCCCGTTCCCGGCGTGGACGTCGCCGTCACGGTGCTCGGTACAACCGGAATGGTTGGGGCCGACGCGTTGCCGAAGTGGCGAAAGGTTCTGCCCAGCTTGTACGCAACAACCGAGGCGGCGTTCGTTGTCCGCTTCAGCGCTCCCTTGATCTTCACGATGCGCACGCCATGCTCGTCGCGCACGGAGTCCACGATCACCGTCTCCACGTTGCCGAGCAGCGACGGAGCGGCCGCGTTGTCCGCCTCGCCGATCAGCAGACGGTCGCCGGCCTTCAGCGGTGTCGGAACCGGCACCTGATCCGGAAGCTCGATGGAGAACTCCCTCGTGTCCGGCCCGACAGGCACCTCCTCCAACGGCCGGTAGAGCGAGAAGCGGCTCAGCCACGGATATGCCGTGAGGTCCGCCGCGGTCTCGAAGTCCGATTGCTTCGCGATCGGTTCCAGTTGCGCCTTCAGCGGCAGGCCCGCCGGAATCACCACCGGCTGATCCCCCTTGATCTCGAAGGCGAACGTCGCATTGCCGCCAAGCCCGGGCGAGAGGCGGTATCCAAGCAGGCGCACCAGATCGGCAATGCTCTCGCGCCAGCGTGCGGTGCGGACGTATGCCTCGTTGGCGTACAGCTCCTGATAGAACGTGAGGATGTCGCCGAGAACGGCGGCCCCTTCCAACAACGCGATGCCGGGATCGTCCTGGCCACGATACGTCCAGGCTCGCAACGCGTCCGCCTGGTCCAGTGCATGCAGCATCGCCTTGCGGATATCGCTGTAGCGGCCGATGCGATAGTCGACATGCGACAGCCCGGCTCTGTTCTCGATCGCGCGCGGGAATGCCGGCGGCACGGTGCAATCGTTCACGCAGTCGCTGCTCATCGCCGCCCTCCACGAATGTCGAAGTCGATGAATCCAAGCTCCATGTGATCGGGATCGTTCATCACCTGGATGATCTCGCTCGGTCCCAGATCGGTGATGCCGGCGCTGGAGCCGGGCGCGCCGTTCCAGCGGCGCATCGTGATATCGATAACGTGATCCACGCCGGTGATCCCCTCCACCACGCCCACGATCCGGCTGGCCCGCAGCGCCTGGCCGAATGTCCAGCGATCGGGATTGAAGAACGCCTGGCGCCCGTCCGGTGTCCAGCCGGTGGAGAACTCCTGCTCCAGAATGAAGCGGAGATCCTCCGGCCAGTAGTCCGGACTCACGCAGAGACGGACATGAATCTCCAGCGGCACGAAGCGCGGCGGCATGATCTCCAGATCCTCGCCGATCAATCGCACCGTGTCCAGATGGCGCCGCACCACCGCACGCAGCGATTCGTCCAGCTCGAACGTCCCGGCCGGATCGATCGTCACCTGCACGGTGCGCCAGCTCCCGGTCCATGCATAGCGCGCCGATGCACGCGACACCTGCGGCACCTCCTCCGCACGGCGGACATAGTCGCCCAGCGTCACCGCGCGCAACTGCCGCGCGCGATAGGCCTCCGGCACACGCCGCACGATCTCCACTGCCGGCTCCGGCGCCCTTCCGTTCGTTGCGCTGAACGGATTCCAGCACGCAGTGAGCGCGATGCCCGGCGTGGTGAACGGCACGTTGGTGAGCGTGGCGGGGTTGTAGTTGGCAAGCATGTCGGCGCCCACGTTGCCGTCCTGGCCGCGCCCAACCTGATAGCGGCAGGTTACCACCGCATCCTGCGGCAGCTCGCGCCCGTTCACCCTGCCGACTGCAGCCGTCACCGTCGCGGAGCCGCAGCAATCGCCCGTGCCGGAGGTGATGGTGCCACCCTTGCCGAAACGTATCGCACTGCGACGTTCCTCGTCCGTCTCCACCAGAAACTGATTGCCGTCCGGATCGCCGCTCCCGCTGTGCACCAGCGTGGAAACCTCCGTCCAGCGCTCCCCCGCAGATGCCGGCGGCGTCACGGTTACCTGGAGCGTGGAGATCGCCGGCTGCTCGCCTCCCGGCGGCGTGTCCAGATAGGCGAGGTCACGATCGGGGAGATCGCAGAGCGTTCCCCACGCGCCAACCCGGCGATAGTAGCGTTCGCCGGCGCCCAGCAACGAACCCTCCTCGCGGAACGTCGCGCTGCGCCACTCGCCGTGGTACGCGCTCGCAACGTTGCCGTGGAACTGCGACACATTCTCCACGTCGATGCCGTCGCACGTCACCGTGAAGCAATACGTCTGCTGCAGCGCATCGGCCGGCTCCCACTGGGCACGGACAAACCAGACCGGATCTCCGCTTGCGATCGTGATGGGATCAACCATCGCCGTGGCGCTGGAGGGAATCAGACGAAGCAACTGGCGCTTTGCCGGATTGCTTCCGGCCGGCAGCCCCGTGGCCGGGTTCAGCCACTCCTGCACCACGAGCACCGGGAAATGCCCGCTGCGGATCAGGTTCTGCACCAGCAGCGCCGTGGCGTGATCGGTGACGGGTGTGGTCTCCAGGCGCGGCACCAGATCGGCGCTGGTGGCTCCGGCCTCCAGCGAACGGATGGCACCGCTCCAGGTGTAGAGTCCCATGGAGTTCATCAGGCGGGAAATGGAGACCGGCTGGTTCACGGTGAAGAGCGTTGCGGCATCCCGCACGGCGCTTCCCGCCCACACCTCCAGCCCCTCCTTCACGTGATACTCCGTGTTCGCAAGCATGCTCGGCGCCGCGCGCAGAACGATCCACGTCCCGGCCTGATTCCCCTGATGGATGTGATAGTCCATCAGCCGCGCATGGCGCGCCAGCGACAGGCGCTTGCGGGCCGTGGCCAGATAGGCCTCGTTCATCACGCGATCCTGATAGTCGCTCAACTCGTCCGCCGCGGCACTGAACAGATCGATCAGCACCTGATCCAGATCGGCCTCGCTGGTGGGCTCCCACCCCGGCACGCGCGACGACATCGCGGAGATCATGGTGTGACGGAAGGAGTCGTAATCCTTCGCCAGATAGTCGATCACCGGCTGCGCGGCCGGAGGCTTCGCCGCATCCCACTCCGGAGCGCAGTTCGTATTGAAACAGCCGGGACGGAACTTGAACGCAACCTCGCCGAAGAGAGGATCGATGATTGGATTGAACGCCGGCATGACGGCGGCAAACGCCGTGGTATCGATCGAGAGCGTGTAGGTGGAGTAGTCGCCGATCGGCTCAACGCGAAGCAACAGCGTCGCCTGCGAAGGGTCGGGCTGCGATACATGCACAACCTGCACCTGCCCGGCAAGGCTTCCCGCGCGCAGGCGGTGGCCGCCGGTGATGGGGAATGCACGGTTGGCCGGCACGGGGCTCACCATCGCATTGCAGGCGGCGGAGATCTCCGCCAGATAGTTCTGATTGTAGAAGTGCAGATGCAGATCCGCACCGGCACCCGAGAGGGAAAGATCCATGCGGCGTATGCCGTTCGGAATCGGAAAGCTCCGCAGGATATCCTCGCGCACGGACGGGCTCAGCGTGTCCGCAGGCGATACAAGAACGTACGCCGTGCCGTCGCCGTTCAGCGTGTAATAGGTCGGCACCAGGAATGCCTGGTCCGCAGCCGTGAGCCCGTTGAACACGCTTACCGTGAACGAGTCCGGTATCGTCGTCATCAGGCGGGCGCGGCCTTGAAGCGCCTCCGTGTTCACGATCGCCATCGGGCTATCCTCCCTTCCGCTGGAAGCGGACGACTCGTGAATCCTGGGTGCCGGCGATCTGATACTGGAGATCGATCGTGATCGTGGTATCCTGGATTGAAACATCCAGCGCCTCGAGCGTGATGCGCGTTCCCAGCCATTGTGATATCGCCTGCGTGATGGAGGCCTTCGTCATCGCCCCCAGCGTATCGTCCGTGCTTTCGAACACAAGCCTGCGGATGCCGCCGCCGAACTCCGGCAGGAAGAGTCGCTCGCCGAGATTCGTCAGCAGAAGCTGCATCAGCTCGTCGCGCACGTGCCCTTCCAGCGAGTCCACCACCGCGCTGCGGCCGTTGGCGGCAACGTGAAATGGGAATGCAAGATGGTCGCCGTTCGGTGCCCTCATTATCCATTCACCCTGGCTTGCGTGTTTACGATGATCGCCACTCCCTGCACCACTCCCTCCGCGCTGTAGCACTGGCCGATACTGCTCGCAACGAGCACCGGCGTTCCGTTGCATCCGGCTGCCGCCGATCCGGCGGACCACTGGATGCGGATGCACGGCGAATACTTGGGGCCCGGCAGCGTGAACGGACATCCCGCAACGGTGTGAACGTCCGTCTCCAGCAGTGCGGAGCCGTTGTCCACGCTGCAGGCGGTGTTCGCCGTCGTCAGGATCGCCTGCCCGCCGTGCGGACACATCACCGTGCTCAACGTTGTGAGAACTGCTCCCGGCATCGCATCACCGTACCGTTAGTGCGCCGTTGTTTACATCCACACCGGAGGCGGAGATCTTGATCTGTCCGGAGCCCGCCTTCAAGGTGATATCGGTTTGCGTGATCGTGATCTCCGACGAGCCAAGCTTCAGCGTGATCTGGTCGCCGGTCATCGTGGTCTCGGCGTTCCCCTTCGTCAGCTTGATGTCATCGTCGGTCATCTTCAACTCCGCTCCGCCGGAGTGAAGAAGCTGGATCTCCTTGTCGTCGTCGTTGAGCACGAACCGGTGTCCGGCAGTGGTAACGATCGCGCGCTTCTTCGTCCCCGCGCCATCGGGAAGCTCGCCGGAGCCCCACCAGCCTCCGGTCCAGATCGGCCTGGAGATGTCCCCCGCCTCGAACTCGATCCACACACCGTCGTTCACCTCCGGTATCATCACGAAGCCGTGCGACGGCCCCGCAAAGCCGGAGGCCGGGAGCGCCCAGGGGGAGTCCTGATCCGGGCCGTAGACCTCCGGGACCTTCGCGCGGATGCGCCCCATGGTCTCGGAGTCGTCCACATCGGTCACAACGCCGCGATACTTTCCGTAGCAGCGCGTGCGCACGTGCTCGTGGAGATCGGCAAGCATCCGTTCGCTCTCGTAGTCGGCCATCAGAAGATGCTCCCCTGTGCGTTGAAGCTGAACTCCGCCAGAGCGCTTGCCCTGGGCACGCTTGCGGCAGCGGCGTTGGATGACGACACCGCATTCCCCTTCGCCGAGAAGCTCTGCGTGTACGTGGATCGCGTAAGCGTATGCGTCACCTTCGTGATCACGTAGTTGCCGCTGAACCGGCTGTCCGATATCTGCACCTCCACCAGCCGGTAGGGGGAAAGGATTCCCTGATAGCATCCGGGCACCACGCTGCCGGAGGCATCGAGCGTATAGCCGGAGAGTGCCGCGGCGCCGCGCACCGCCTCCTGCGGATCAACCGTGTCCGTTGTTCCGGGGCGCAGCCTTCGCTTCGCGGTGTTCCCGGAGGAGCCGGAGGCGGGCTCGTCGCCAACCAGTTGCTGATCGCGGAAGCTCGCCGTGGCGGTCGTGATCTTTCGGTCCGCAATGCTGAGCGATGAGGTCTGCACGTCCGACGCGCGCTGCTGGTTGTTCCGTACCGTGAACTCCTTGATGTTCTGGTTGTCCCCCAGCAGGATCATCGGCGGCAGCCCATCCGTGCGTGTCGGGAACTCGCGGAACGCGCCGATGCTCTTCCCCGGCGTCCTCCCCGGCAGCACATATGCGTGCCAGTTGTGATGCCGCGCTGCCAGCGCCCGCAGCAACTGCATCTGCGTGCCGCGCTGCACCGCGAGCGCCGGAAGCGATCCGGGAGGCTCCGTCGTCTCGGCCGGAATATCCGGCGGGCTCCCGGAGAGCTGCTGCGTCTCGCCGAAGATCCGCCGCGCAATCGCGCTGTCGGTAAGCCCCTCGTACAGATTGATCGACTCCTCGCGATGCAGATAGACGCTGTCGTCGCGGACAACCAGCGTCACGATGCTCTTCCCGGGCACGCCGCTGCGCGCGGTATCGTAGCCGATAATCGGCCCGTCGATCAACGGCGCGAACTGATTGTCGCCGATGCGCGCCTCGATGCGAACACGCGTGAACTCCTTCATCCACGCCTCATCCTCTCCGGCCCAGCGCCCGTCGTTGTCCACACAGACGGGGATCTGTACACGCGCCTCCCACATCAGATCAACCTCCTGCTCCACGGTCACATCCTCGATCCGGTCGAGCTGGTCCTGCGTCGCGGGATTGTTGTCGAAGAAGACGATGTACTCGATAACCGCCATTGCCTAGGTCTCCGGCACGTTGATGGTGCGCGCAGTCTCGTTCAGAAGGTCGTTGGCCTCCAGCTCCGTGTTCGCGTCGGCGATGTGCCAGAACATCGCCGAGTCCTTGTAGCGATTCAGCGCGATGATGTCCAGCCGATCGTTCTCCTTCACAACGAAGGGCGTGCCCGCGACGTACGGCAGGCGCCGCAGCGTAACGGCCTGTACAACGGTGCCGTCCGGGTTCTGAACCGTCACGGTCTTCTGCTTCGCGTATCTTGATGACTCCAGAAACATTCGGGCCTCCGGCTCTGTCGGTGAATCGCGCTCCCCGGGAATCCGGGGCTTGCGCAGCTCTTCATTGCATCACGATCCATGCACCTGCCCGGCACCTCTCCTCGCCAACCCTTTCCAAGCCCGCACATCGGCGATGCCGTGCGCGCCTGCTAGAATGGGATGAGATCGATTGCCTGGCTCACCGTGTTGGCGAGATTCAGAATCGCCTGCCCCTCCTTCGCGATGTTGGAATAGTTCAGCGCGCCGCGCGCAACCTTGTCGTCCGAACAGTTGTCGATCTCGTTCACCGCCAGGCCGATCGATACCTCGGCCTGCACCGGATTGAGAAGGAAGTCGTACTGCTGCTCAACGATGCTCATCGATTCGATCACCACCGGAAGCACGCGGAACGGTCCCCAGATGAAGAGGATGCGCGGATAGTTCTCGCGCGGTATCTGCTGCCGGGGCGGGGGCGTACTCCCTCCGCCGCCGATGCCGAGCGCGCTTCCGATCTTGTCGATCGCCTCTCCTATCAGCCCGCTCAGCTTGGACTGCGGGTGCACCATCTGCTCAAGCGCCGCCAGCTGCGGGCCAACGCCCATCGTACGCGCGAGGATGTTGTTGGAGTTCAGACCGTTGGATGCGTTGAACACGGCCTTGAAGTTGATCTTCTCGATCGGCTTGTCGCCGGCCTGCGTGGTTTCGCGCGCATTGGTTCCAACGTTGCGCGTCGGTATCTGCAACTGCCGCGTGAGCGTCTCGGGATTGAACTGAAAGATCACCACGTTCGGCAGCGGCCCGAGGAAGTCGCTTCCGTACTCGATCAACGCGCCCTTCAACAGATACGGCATCGGCTTCGCGCTCCCGGTTACTGATTGATCCTTCGTTCTATCTCGTCACCCAGGCGCTCCACGATCGCCCTGCGAAGCGCCGCAGCGGGCGCTCCCGGCGCAACCGCATGGCTCCCGGCGTCCAGCGAGTCGATCCGCGCGGAGCGCATGCGCTCTCCGCCGGCCCGCGCCGCGAGATGCCCTGCCAGCTCATCGCCAAGCCCCTCCATCGCCTCGCGCACGGTGGCGGGCGATACTCCCATCACGCGAATCTCCAGGCCCTCGATATGCACGCTGTTCTCACTCATCATCCAGTCTCCGAACGATCGGCACGTACGGCCCGAACTGTTCCAGGCTGATGGCGCGCCCCATCTTGTCGTACTCGCGGCGCAAGGCAATCACCACCTGCTCCATCGTCAACCGGCCGCGAACCGCACCGCTGCCGGCCTCCGGAGCCTCGAGCGGGGCGCCGAGCGTGGAACCGTCCGCGGATTGCAGGCAGGCATTGAACACGATGGAGCGGATGTTGCCGCCGGCTATCGCGAAGCGATCGCCGAGAAAGGCGAAGTCCAGCGCGGAGGCGTCCACATTCGGCGGGATCACCTGCTGCCAGATCCGCCGCCGCTCCGCCGCATCGGGGAGCGGGAAATCGATCACGTAGCGAAGCCGGCGAAGGAATGCATCGTCCAGATCCTTCTTCCTGTTGGTCGCCAGAATCGCCAGCCCCTTGAATCGCTCCATCCGTTCCAGCAGATAGCTCACCTCGAGATTTGCGTAGCGATCCTTGGAGTCCGATACGTCCGTGCGCTTGCCGAAGAGGGAGTCCGCCTCGTCGAAGAAGAGAATCATGTCCGCCGCGTCGGCGGCATCGAACACCCGCTTCAGGTTCTTCTCCGTCTCGCCGATATACTTGTTCACCACCTGCGAGAGGTCGACGCGATACATCGGAAGCCCCAGCTCCGAGGCAAGCACCTCCGCCCCCATCGTCTTGCCGGTGCCGGGAGGTCCGGCGAAGAGAACGGAGATGCCGCTCTCCCCCCAGGCCTGCGCCGTTCCCCAGCTGTAGTGCACCTCGGTGAGCGCGCGCATTGCCTTCACATGTTCATCGAACTGCATGCGCTGCTTGTAGGGAAGCACTAGCTCCTGGCGGCTGAAGCGGGGCCGCACGCGCGCCGCCAGTTCGCCGAGATCCAGATCCAGTTCCGCCCGGCATCCCTCCAGCATGTGCTCGTCGGTGAGCTGCCCGGGAATCCTGCGCAGGCCGTCGCAGATCCGATCGATCATCTCCCGTTCGTAACGGTAGCGGCGCGAACACTCGGCGATCGCCCGCTCCAGGCCGTCGGCACGGGTGCCCAGCGAACGCCTCCAGTGCGCCGCGCGATCGTGATAGGTGAACGCCGGCACCTCCACGATCGGCGTCAGCAACCGCTCCGGAAGGCCGGCCAGATCGCGGCGATCGCCCACGGCCAGGTAGAGCGTTGCGGGAATCGAGGCGTGAGGTATCGCAATGCGATGCGCGGCCTCCCCCGCTGCCGGCTCCTCGCTCTTCGCGAGATAGAGATGATGCCCGCGGAGCCAGCAGTACGTTGCGAGCGCGTCCAGATATCCCGGCTCCTGCGCCGCGTGCGCGGCGGACTCGTGCTCGATCACATCCGCATCCACGATGCGCGCGATGGCGCCCACAACGCCGCGATGATCGCTCCAGCGCGGGCCGATCACCGGAACGATCCGGAGCGCGCCGGCCTTCGCGGCCGTAAGGCGGGTTGCCACAACGCGTGCCGATTCGCCCGCCGTATCCCGGTTCACGCCGTTGAACGCCATGCGCCGCAGGCCGTGAGGAAGGGGGGAGTCGTGATACAGAAGCGCGCGCGCCACAATGGGAGGGATCGTCAGCGAACCATCCCAGTCAACAGCGCCGTTGCGCGCCGTCCCTTCATGGGACGGCCTCACGATGCCCGATCGAAACAGCGGATGAAACGGATCGGCGAGCGCCAGCAGATCGTTCGGTGAATCCCACAGCCGCTGCGCCAGCGCGAGAGACGGGGCCGTGCGCGAGGCATCGTTCATGCAGGTCGCGATCACGCTGCCGATGCTTCCGTCCATCGCGGACGTGAGCGCGAGCGCCAGCACGAAGGCGGAAACATCGTCCAGACTCAGTTCGCCGAGCACCCATCCGAACGATCCGCGCCGGTGCTCGGCCGCATGCTCGTACGGTTGTGCGATACGCTCGCTCAGATAGCGGGCGGCAGTGTCGTTGTCAAAGAACCCGCGCTTCTCCCGGGCGAAGCGGCTCATATCCAGCACATCCCCCGGACCGCTGGTGAACGGAGGTAGAACCGCGGCCGCATCGGCCGGCGTTATCCCCCGTTCGTGCCAGCACCATGCAACCTCGCGGCGCAGCCGAAGCGCAGCCTGGGCCATCCAGTAGTTCGCGGCCGGATCGTCGGCACGCAACCCCGGCGTCATCGTGACGAAGGCGGTATCGTCCTGTTCGGCCATCAGGTCACCAGATCCACAGTCAGGCTGTTCCTGGCCTGCGCACCGTTGACACGCACGAGCACCAGGTAGCTGCCGGACGGAACGGCGCCGGCGTGAGGTATCGTAAAGCGTCGCGCCGTCTGCGGTGGCGGCGGTCCCGGCGAGTCCGCCAGCGTGTCGTACATCCGGACGGTATGGCCGTCGCGATAGAGCGCCACGTACGTTTCATCGTTGGCCGTTCCAAGCAGCAGCCCGCTCACCTCGATGGTCCCTTCGGCCGTCTCGATCGGCGGCGGAGGGTTGATCGTCTTGGAGATGATGTTCACGGCGGCAAGGCGCGGCACCAGTTCGCCGAGCAGCACGTTGCTTCGCTGCTCGCGTCCGGAGGGGAGCGTGCGCACAACCGTCATCGGATGCGTCCCGGCGGAGATCGTGGAGCCGTTTACCAGGTCCGGACGGATCACGCACTTCAACCAGCCCGGACTCTGCGCGGTAACCGGAAGGTCCACCGAACCGAGACGCACGCTCAGCCCGGACATGTCCAGATCGGTGCCGTTGATCGTGATCGTATCGCCAACCTCGAAGCTCGCCGGAACGATTTCGCTGATCGATGAGCCCAGCGACGGGATCACCGCGTTGTGAACGCCCGCCAACCCGATCACGTTCGGCGGCGCCTGCGTGTAGTCGATGCCAACCAGCAGGCTGTACGAAGGCGGCGTGCCGAGCGCGATCATGACGGGCCGCACTTCGAATGCGATCGAGAGGCGATATCGTTCGTCGGTTCCCTGCATCACCTTGGAGAGCAGATCGGCGGCGGCATCCACGAAGGTGATCTTCAGATCGTGCGGGTTGTCGATCAGCGCCTTGATGATCCCGGCCGGATCGGTGGGCCGCAACTGCAGGAAGCTGTTCTCCTGAAGCGCGCGGCATGCCTCGCCGAGAACCTCGTGCGCCTTCGCCGTGTCGCTCTCGCCATCGCTGTCGTATGCCGTGAGCATGTAGCGCGCAACGATCCAGAGCGGCGGCGGCTGGCCATCGTCCAGCGGCTCGTTCTTCAGGCCCGGATCGAACTGCGTCTCGTAGAGGAATACGTTCAGCCGCGGATTGCTCCCCATCGGCGATGTGGCCGCATCCGGCCTGCTCACCTGAACGTGCAGACCGGTAACCGACGCCAGTCGCTCAACGATCAGGCTCGATACTGCGCCGATGGCTTTTCCGCTGTCTGCAAGCGCCATTCGATGACTTCTCCTATCAGAGATAATACCTGCTCAGCCGCGACTCTTCGGTTCGCTTCGTCTCCCTCGCATGCCCACCGCCCCGCGAGGCCTGCATCTGCGCGGGCTGCACGGGAGCGGGCTCCTCGATCACGATGCGAATGCTTCCGATGGAGAGCGTGAAGTTCGGCGAGCTCGATTCGAGCGGCACCGTCTCCTGCGCCTCGCGGCCCGCCCGTTCATGCGCAATCGGCTCGCGCCTAGCGTCGTCGCGCCTAGCGTCGTCACGCCTAGCGTCGTCACGCCTAGCGTCGTCACGCCTCGCATCGCTCCGCCCCGCGTCGCCGCGTTCGCTCGCAAGCGAACGGACGGCATCACGCACCGCCTCCTCACGCGGCGCACCGGCACGCATCCCCGCCGCACGCTCCGCATGCCCGGGGGCGATCTCGCGATACGCCTCCCGTTCCATCGGCTGCGGATCCGCCCCGGCATGTTGCTCCGCCGGCTCAGCGATCCAATCGATCACGTCGCGCAGCAACTGCCGCGTGCCGCTGTTCATCCGGGGAGAAGCGTCCGCACTCCCTGCCGGCGGATCGGCCCTCGGCCCGCCGGCCGGATCGCTCTCGATCATCCGCACAACCATCTCCTCGAGCGAGGCGGCATCGGCGGCCCCCACCGGAGCGGGCCGGCTCGCCGACGCGCGATCTGCGGCTGCGTCCCTTGCTGGCAGCGGGCTGTAGCCGGCCGTCTCACCCTGCGAACCGTCAGGCATACTTCGTACGAAATCGATTGCCGTCGCTGAGGACTTCGGCTCCGGCCGATCGCGCAGCTCCGGCTGCGGGCTCTCGCCCCGCGCCGATGCGAAGGGGGCGGCAGAATCATGCGGCGGGTCAACCTCGATGCGCCGAACGCCCGGCTCCCCTCCCTGCCGGCGCGCTCCGTCGATACTCCCGCGCTCCGGGTTCGCATTCCGCAGGTCATCGGCGTGCAGGGCGTCGCCGCCAACCATCCGGGTTTCCTCCACCTCCAACGGCTGCGGGCCCGGCCGCTCCGGATGCGGCGGCGGCAGTTGCGGCATCGCATGGCTCCCCGCATGGGGCGCCCCGCCAAGCCGCAGCCCGCTTCGTTCCGCAAGCCGTGTGAAGTAGCCGCTCATCGATTCTCCTGCTCGATCAATGCGAGGTAGTAGTCGCGCCGCCACTGCGGCACCGCGAAGATTTCCTGCTCGCTCCAGTGATAGTGCCGCGCGAGACGATGCACCGTTCCAAGCAGCCGCAACTGCGCCTGCCGCAGACGTCTGAAGGCGATCTCCTCCAGATCGATCTCGTGATCGTGCTCGCATCCGCAGTGAACGCAGCGCACGAAGGCGACGAAATTCACCAGCGGATCGAAGCCGCTCATCGTCTCCTCGATCACGGCAAGCGCATCGATATCCATGCCGGCACCCGGCGTCTCGTCCAGGCCCGGCATCTCGCCGGGCTCCCGCGGCTCCTCCAGACGCACGAGCGTCCGGGCCATCCAGAGCATTGCCTCGCGCTCATCGGTGAAACGCCTGCTCATCCACTCCAGTTGATCGCGTCCGGTCGGCCGGCGCAGCGCATGCAGCCGGCCATCGATCGTCACCTCCACGCGCTCCCGCGCACCGGCCTCCGCCTCGATCCCGGCCAGTTCCTCCAGCGTCACATCCAACTCCAGCGCCTCGCCGCACGATGCCTCGGGACAACGGAGTTCCAGTTCGATGCAGCCTCCATCCCAGGCCACGGCGAGCGTCAGCAGCGCCAGTATCCGCCGCCCGACCGTCAGGTTCCAAAGGAACTCGCCCTCTGCCGCTCCCTCCGCACCACCCCGCAGACACCGTTCCAGCACGCGCGTGGTGACAACGGGCCGCAGAGCCGACCGCAGGTCCAGCCGCAGATCGGACTCGTACACACCGAACGGGCGCAGCCATCGTTCCATCGCCCGGCCATCGGCAACTCCCCCTCCATCGGCACATGGAAAGGGGACAAGCGGCTCATCGGGCTCCTGCTCGCGTTCTGCCATGGTCATGACCGGCATGATCGACTGTGTTGACGAACTGTTGAACGGTTACGGTTGCGGCCGGCCGGCTATCCGTTCGGATCCGGCTCCTTCGTATCGGTGTCGCGCTCCCATCCGTTGATCTCGATCTTGATCGATTCGATCGCGACGGCGTTCGCGTTCGCGTTCAACTCCGGAACCGATGTGAACTCGCTTACCCAGCAATCGTGCAGGAAGTAGCGGAACGCCACCTGGTTCTTCTCGTTCATGATCTCCAGCGTGAGCTCCTTCTTGAAGTTGGCAAGATCCATTGCCGAGTCACCGGCCCACGAATGGATCTTGTTGGCCCACGCCTCGAACTCCGCATCGTGCGTGATGCCGCGCTCCATGGTGATCGCATCGTACGATGTACGTCCCGGCGACTTGGAGTCGTGGCTGTTGTCCCCTCCGTCGCGATGCTTTACCACCTCCGTGGTGCGCTTCAACGCGCCAACCTTGCTGACGCCGAGCACGGTCTTGCCGTCCCAACTGACACGGAACTTGAAGTTCTTGTAGGGATCGATCCGCTTCGCGTCCTTGGTGAAGCCTTTACCCATGATTGTTTCCCTCGATTATGATGCAGGAGCCGATCGATTAGAGATCGCCCGCGATCTGTTGAATCTTGATGACGACGAATTCCGCCGGCTTCAGCGGCGCGAAGCCCACCTCGATGTTCACGATGCCGAGATTGCGATCGTTCTGCGTGGTAGTCGTGGAATCGCATCGAACAAAGAATGCCTTGTCCGGAGTGCTCCCCTGGAATGCTCCCTGGCGGAAGAGGCCCATCATGAAGGCGTTGAGGTTCAACCGGATCTTCGCCCAGAGCGGCTCGTCGTTCGGTTCGAACACAACCCACTTGGTGCCGCGGAAGAGCGACTCCTCGAGGAAGAGCGCAAAGCGGCGGATCGGGATGTACTTCCACTCGGACCCGAAGTCGTCGTTGCCGTCCATTGTCCGCGCGCCCCAGTTGACGAAGCCGTTCGGGAACACGCGCAGGCAGTTGACGCCCACCTTGTTCAGCACGCCGTTTTCCGGATCGGTCAGATTCACCTCCAGCCCAACAATGCCGCGGATGTCGGCCTCGGTGCCGGCCGGGGCCTTCCAGACTCCGCGCTGCACGTCGGTGCGCGCCATCAGGCCGGCGATGGCGCCGCCTGCGCCGATCCGCTTGAGGATGCCCCCGTCGGTGTACACCAGTCGCGGATAGAAGACCGCCGAGTACTGCTTCGAAACGGTGTTACGCACGTCCGTGTCCACATGGCTCAGGTTGTTGACGATCCCCGGACGCGGAAGGGGATTGCCGACTCCGGGCTGTGTGGTCCAGCTCGCCGGCGCATCGATCAGCAGGAACGCACGGCGGCTTTCACAGTAGTTGCTCGCGGGTCCCCACAGGCTCAGCTGCACCGTCTCGGTTACCTCGGAGTCCCCGGGGATCACCATGAGGTTGAACAGATCCACCGAGTCCAGCGCGTGCATGCCGTTCTGGTTGACCGGATCGCCAACGTAGTCCGAGGCCGTGGGCACATCGCCGTCGAAACCGTCCGTGCCGCCGGTGCTGAAGGAACCGGATCCGCCGACACCCAGCGTGTACTGCTTCACGTTCCTGGTGATGGTTCCGAGAAGATTCGCCGGGTTGGTCGAGACACCGGTGAAGGCAATGACGGGCTGCTGATTGATGTTGCCGGTGCGGGCAACGATCGAAAGATGATAGCCCGTTGCATCGCCGCGATACGGGAGCCCGGCCTGCTGATTCATCTTGGTGGCGATGATGCGGAGCTTCTCGCGGACACCGTCGTTCTCACCCGTTGCAGGACTGTATCCGGTTGCGCTCCTGATCCATGCCTGCGTTCCGCCGGAGGTAACCACGGAGAGCCCGGCAATCGCGATGCCGTCCAGCGACATGCCGGTGATCTTGTTCTGGATCATCTCGGTGATGATAACCAGGTTGTCCAGCCCCTGGGTTCCCGGCACGCCGACACCGCCGGCGGTGAAGCCGCCAAGCGTCAGATAGGAGGCCGTGGGCGCCGGCCGGAAGTTGCTGTAGCGGGCAACCTCGATCCCCCCCTGGTCCACGCCGAGCATCAACGGCACCGCCAGATCGTTGGCCCCTACGCGCCGAATGCGAACGCTGGACGCATCGCCGTTGTTCGCGGTGATGCGGAGCAGATTTCCCTGGCTCCAGCTCACCGCCGGCGTGGTCACGTCCGGAAGCACATCGATCACCACCGAAACCGTGGGGACAGGACTTCCAAGCGACAGCAGGGCGTTGTTGATGATGCTCGTGAGGTCCGTGTTCATCGTTGCAATCGCGGCCGGCACGGTCCACCCATGCAGATCCACCGGCACGAATGCGCTCCCGTCGACGCTTATCTCGAACCTCGACTTGACGTCAGCCGGAAGTGCGGCGTTGACAAGGCCGTTCAGGAAGGTCTGAACCCCCGCGGCGTTCGCGCCAAGGGGGCGCATGCCGAGCGAGAAGCCGGACATGCTCTGCGCAACATCCGGAGTGTTCGTTGTCAGGAAGGTCGTGGGCGCAAGATCGATCAGCTCCGAGCTCTGCGATACGAATGTGGGAGCATAGCGCGGCAACACCGGGTTCATGGAGAGGTTCGGGAACGACTCCGTGGCGACCACGTTACCGGCCTCCTCGAGGATGACGCGCAGGTTGAACGTGTCGTCCGGCGCCGTGGTGTTGTAATCCACTTCCATTCTGAGCGTGTTGGCCCATACGCCCTCGCTCTTCGCCGTGGCCCGCAGCACATCCTTCCCATCCAGCGACCGGAGCGTTACAGCCGCAGAAACGGGATTGTGCGCGATACGGATCACGTAGCAATCCGTCCCGCCGTTGGCGAAGAACTGGTTGACGCTTGCGGCGAGATCGCTCTTCGGATGCGGAGCACCGAAGGCTCTGGTGTAATCCGCAAGGCTGAGGAGTCTCGTTGCCTTGCTCATCTTGCCCTTGGACGCCCGACCGATAAACGCAGCGATTGATGTGGACACACCAGTGATCGTATGCACACCGCTGGATACTTCCTGGATATACACGCCAGGATAACTCACCTGTACTGGCATTTCTGGTTCCTCCGTCGAACCGTCCGGGATCGGATGGTCTGAAAATGAATTCGTGATCGGCGGCGAAATGCCGCCATGTTCCTGCGTGGAATCCCGTCCACGTCCGTCCTGTACATACTTGGAGAGCCTAACAAAAGGCCGATCACGCCATCGCCGGCCTCCCGCAGCCAGCGGCCCGGTTCTTTGTACGCTCGCCTGCGGCTCGCTGTAGTCCTTGGCCAGTCGCAGGAACATGCCGAGCGGCGCGCAACAACGCGCCTGTTTGTTAGGAACCCTTACTGTCGCAATGACTCTCAACGCGCACAGCGCGGAGACACCACCCCAGGCACTTCCATGGATAATTCCGTATTTCCAACCCCACAATTCCGGCGAGGACAATACAATTACTTTCGCGTGCGCAAGGCGCGCGATATCCTTCCATGATGCCATGGGAATTCCCTGTCGATCGCCGACAGACACTCCAGCCGCGGCGACATACCGGCCGAATTATTTCGGGATATGCAATGCTCCGCCATCCACCGGCTGTTCGCGGTGTTTTTCCGGCACGGAGGCGCACCGATTTAATTCGGAGTCCGCTGATTTTCCGGAGCGCACGCAGAGGGCAACCCCTGCGACCTCGTTGCCGGCGCGTGCGTCACAATCAGCGACATGAGAGATCTTCGTGCGAACGTGAAGGCCTTGCCGTGCATGAGATTTCAGGCACAGAGCATCCGTTCCGGCCTGTATCCGGCCGTACATACTACATCGCATACGGGCACGTCACGGCCTGATGCAGCGCATCACATCCACTGGCATTGGCAGATCAATGCCACATACGAAATTGCTGGGAAGTGGTCTCATTGAAGCATCCGGCGCACATCCCCGAATACCGTGCTGGGAAAACGATATCGCGGGAAAAACCGGCGCCCGATACACGAATCAATTATCACGTGCGAGTTCACAATAGTGGCCGTGCCACAATGTGCAGGTGCCGCACATGTATCGATCGTTGTATGAGAATTGCAGGGAGTGGTACGAACATAGCGCGAACACGGGATGAATGCAAATGGTATTTTTCATTCCATCCTCAACATTTCGAGTTCATGATACGCGGAGCAGCGACGGAATGAATTGGCAAGCGGTAGCGACCCGAGCATTCACGGCATTGTAGATTCACGCAGGCGCAGGTCTTCAGCCCGCGCCGAGAAATATGAGACATGAAATATGAGATATGAGATATGACCCGGCCGGGTTTGCCGCCGCAGGTATGGGATACCATGGCTGTAGACGCAGGTCTTCAGCTTCGGCCTGCGCCTTCGCCGATGCATCGGCGAAACAACAATCCCCACCCCCACGTCCCCCATCGACATGCGTATGTATTCAACGGACGGTGATGAGGTACACCCGGATTACGCCAGGGCGGGAAAGGAGCCGAGAGGGAACGTTCCATGCTGCATGTCCCGGCTCCAATCCCGATTTGCCCTGCGCCGGCCGGCGGTTGCCAGCCGCTGCGAAGATCGCGCCGGGGGCTCCCCTCGGCTCTACTGGATTATTACTGAGACGTACTGCGATGGTGAAGATCCAGAATCGCCGATTGCGGTAATTTCGCGGCGTGATGCCCCAAAAACCTCCAACAGTGGAACAGCTTGAGGCCCGCATCGCCGCAGCTGCGGACGATGCGGAACGCGCCATGCTGTTGAACGATCTCTCCTATCGCCTGAACCAGACGGACCCGAAGCGCTCGCTGGCACCGGCGGAGGAGGCGTACCGCCTGGCGGTGAAGATCGGCAACCGAGGCATCGAGGCCACCAGCCTCCGTTCCATCGCGCACTACCACGATCGCGTTTCGGACTATTCAACCGCGCTCACGTTTGCGCGGCAGGCTCTCGAGATCTTCCAGGAGCTGGAGGACCGCAACGGCGTCGCCAACACGATGAACACGATCGGCATCGTGGAGCGCAGCCTGACGAACTTCGGTGCGGCTCTGCTTGCGTTCAACGAGGCGCTGACAGTGTTTCGCGAACGCAACGACCTGCAGCGCGTAGCCGCGCTCTGCAACAACATCGGCACGGTGTATTCCGAGATCGGTGACTACTCCGCCGCCCTGGAGCCCTATCTGGCAGCGCTGCGGATTTACGAGGAGAGCGGCGAGGAACTGAACGCGGCGATCTGCATCAACAATATCGGGATCATCTACTACTACATGGGTGATCTGGATACATCGTTCGAATGGCACAGCCGGGGGATGGAAGTATACAGGCGCCTGGGTTCCGCCTACAGTATGGCGCTCACGGCCGGCAATCTCTCCTCCATCTACAAGGCACGCGGAGACTACGACGCGGCGCTGGAGGCGTTGAACCAGGAACTGGAACTGTTCACGGCGTTGGGTGAGCGCCGCTACCAGGCCACCACGCTGGTGAAGCTGGGATCGCTGCAGGAGCTGCGCGGCGATCGCAGGAGCGCATTGCGCTACCTGCGGACGGCCGCCACGATCGCGAAGGAAGTGGGAAACTGGAATACGTATGGCGACGCTCAGCACAAGATCGGGCACCTGTACCTTCGGAGCGGCGAGTTCAAGCGCGCGGTCGCGGAGCTGAACAAGGGATTGAAGGTGCTTTCGGATGCCGGCATGAACAAGGACCTGGCGGAGATGCACGAGGCATTGGCGCAGGCACACGAGGGGCTCGGAAACAGCGCAGACGCACTGGGGCATCTGAAACTGCACGCCCGGTTGAATGCGAACCTGTTCGGCGAGGAGCGCCAGCGTGCGGTTGCGGAGATGCAGGCGCGTTTCGATGTGGAGCGCGCCCAACGCGAGCGCGAGATGCTCCGCATGAAGAACCAGCATCTCGAGGAGATGGTGCAGCAACGATCCAGAGAGTTGACCGCGATGGCAATGCATCTGGTACAGAAGAACACCTTCCTGCAGAAGCTTCGCCGCGACACCGTCGCGTTGGCCGGGCGCCATCCGGAAGCCAAGAATGCGTTCACGGAGATGCTTGGCGCGATCTCCGAGAATCTGCACGATGACGATGACTGGGATCGCTTCGAACAGGAGTTCCAGCATGTTCACCAGGGGTTCGTGCAGATGCTCGCCGAACGCTGCCCTCGCCTGACGCCCACCGAACTGAAGGTGTGCGCCCTCCTGAAGATCAATCTCTCCAACAAGGAGGTCGGCAAGCTCCTCTCCGTTTCACTGCGCAACGTGGAGAGCCATCGCTACTCCATTCGCAAGAAGCTGGGGCTTTCCTCCGAGGTCAACCTCTCGTCGTATCTCGCGGGATTGTAACCGCCCCCTTCGTTGCGCCGTCGTCCCGAACGGATGCCGCCCACGCCCGTCAACACCCGGTGGAGTTGCTCCCACGGTCGCTACGTCCCGATGGACGGAGAGCTGAGTGATGGCATGTGTCATGATACCGCATCCTCATGGGCGGGCGTGTCGAGGTGTATGGGAGGGGACGGAGTGAACGGCGTTCGGGATCCGAACCGAACACAGGGAGGTCGCTCCATCTGGAGCTCAATCACCGGGGAGAGAATGCAGCTTCTACGGACAGTCTCGCATGGAACCACCACCCGGCTCTGCAGCATCGCACCGGCTGCGGTGGCACGCCGACGCGCGGAGGATCAATCGCTCACCCCATCCCCTTCAATCGCTCCAACTCCGCTTCCCACTGCGCTGCCTCGGCGGTTCCAGCGGCGATGGCGTTCATGACACACTCCTGAAGATGCCCCACTGCGTCGGCACGCCGACGTGCCCTCGCCTCCCCCTCCAGCAGCGCCGCCTCTGCCTCCTCGATCATCGCCAGCGCGCCGAATGCCTCCATCTTCCGCTCCGGGCTCCCCAACTGCATTGCAAGCGCAAGCGCGCGCTCGGCATGCAGCCGCGCCGGCACCAGCTCGCCGCTTCCCCGTTCGGTATCTGCAAATCCCGCACAGGTGTAGGCGATCTCATCAACGTTGCCGATCGATTCATAAAGCTGGAGAGACTCGCGATAGCACGCAATCGCCTCGGAAGCCCGTCCATGCTGGCGGTGCAGCTCCCCCATGTTGCGCAGCGTCCCGGCCCGCAGGCTGGTGTCGCCGATGCGCTCCGCCAGCGCAAGCGCCTCGCCATAGTGGCGCAACGCCTCGTGATAGCGCCCGGCAGTATGTTCCTGGAAGCCGAGGTTGTGCAGACAGTAGGCACCGGTCCAGTCGTTGCCGGTTGCTCTGCATATCTCGCGACACTGTTGCAGGCAGGCAAGAGCCTCCCGCTCCTCCCCACGATTGATATGAAGCGATGCCAGATTGTTCAACACCGTTGCCTGGCTGGTCCTGTCGCCGATTGCCACGCTGATCTCCAGCGACCGGCGATAGCAGTTTGCGGCGGCATCGGAATCACCGCGAAGCCGTTGAACGATCCCGAGGTTGTTGAGCGCCCGCGCCTCCTGCGGCGTGTCGACGCCAACGGCCTGCGCCGCCTCCACTCCCCTCAGACGCAGACGCAGCAGATCATCGGCCGTACCATGATCGGCGCAGACGTGGCCAAGCGCATTGATCGATTCGAAGATGCCGGCCGCATAGCCTATCCGTTCGGCCTCAGCCAGCGCCTCGCGCGCCGTTTCCTCCGCAGCCGGAACGTCCCCCAGCCAGTGAAGCGCGTGCGCCGCCCGGTTCGTTGCGTCGATCCAATCCGTACGCTCCGGCAGATCGGCAAGGATTGCCTGCGCGGCGCGGAACGATTCCAGCATCTCCTCGAGACGGCTGCGCACCAGATGAGCGTCTCCGCGAAGCATGTGCGCACGCCCGGCCACCAGACGCAGATCGTTGTCTATGCCGGCCGCGGCACCGGCCGTTGCGCCCGCGTTCTGCAGATCGTTGAAGAGCGCGTCCAGAAGCCCCATCGTCTCCTTCTCCGCATAGCCGCGCCAGCTTGCGCGAGCCCCCTCCAGCAGTGCTTCGGCCGCGAAGCGATATTCGCCGAGCACGCGCGCATGTACGGCGAGCCGCGCGGCAAGACCCGGGAGGTTGGTGCTGTTCTCTCGCGCGCGATCCCACTCAACCCTCAACGCGTTGAGAATCAACTCGTGCAACAGCTCCCGCTCCTGCGGCTCCAGGCTTTCGTACATCGCCTTGTGAAGCAGAGCGTGGCTGAATTGATAGGCGGTGGTCTCCTGCGTGTAGATCTGCTGCTTTCCGAGACTGCGTATCAGCTGATGTGTGGACTCGATGATGCGAAGCCGGCTCAACAGCTTCAACAGCGGCGTCTCGGTGATCTGTGCAAGCATCGAGGCGGTGAACGTATCTCCTTCAACGCTCGCGTACCGAAGCAACTCGCGGGCATCCTCGCCCAGGCGGCGGATACGTTCGGCGATCACCGCCTGAACGGAACCCGGCACCTTCACATCGCGGAAGGTTTCCACGATCGCGCCCCGCTCGCGATCGATCACACCATCCTCCTCCAACGTCTCCAAGTACTGCGTGATGAAGAGCGCATTGCCGCTGCTGACTCGGGCAATCCATTCCTCGAACTCGTCGTTGTTCTGATAGTTGCGGTAGCGTACGCGCAGAAGCGCATCCAGATTCTCCGGCGTCATTCGCGGAACGCCGATCTCCGCCGCCAGCGAGTATCGCTCCAGAGCGTTGCGCACCTCCAGCAGCGGATGCCCTCCCTCGCCACGCGCGGTTGCCGCATCGTCCGGACGGTAGGCTACAACGAAGAGAACCCTGCGCCCCGCGAGCTGGCGGGCAGCGGCGAAGAGAAGATTGCTCGAGGATGAATCGGCCCAGTGGAAGTCATCGAGCAGCAGCAGAACGGGCGCCGCATCAGCCAGGCGTTCGAGGAAGTTGATGTACTGCTGGAACACCTGCTGCTGGCTGGCCGCAGCGGCGGGCGCGGAGTCGCCAGCGCCCCCCTTGTTCATCCGCTCATGCACGATCTTCGCCGTATCGAAGACGGACTCCACAACGTCCCCGACAACGGGAATGCAGTGTACCCATGCCATCGCGATATCCGCCACGAGCTTCCGGGTCTCGTTCCTCCGCCCTGCCTCCTCCCCGGCAAGCGCACGCATGATTGCGGCCCACGGCTCCAGCGCCTCCATCTCGCCGATGTTCTCTCCCGCAAGCGGCGTGGAGCATTCCGCCAACGCAATCAGCGGCGCCGGCTGCAACGCGCCGGCCGCCTCGCGCACCGCACGCAGCAACGTGCTCTTGCCGATTCCGGATTCGCCGGTTACGAAGAGAACGTTCTGCGGAGCGCCGCCGGCAACGGTTGCACGGGCCAGCGAGAGAATCCGGCCCAGCTGTTCATCGCGTCCAATCATGGCGGCGAAGATACGAGCCGGACGTGGAGAGCAGGAATGAATGAGGGTGAAGTCAATTGGGAATGAGGAATGGGGAATGAGGAATTACGAATTCTTCATTCCTCCCCCTCCCCCAATCCTTCCGGCCATCCTGAGCGCCCAGTAGTTTTCCAGTAGGAGAGGCGATTGAGGACCGGTCTATGTTTGTTCCCGACTAAGCCGACCGGCCGGGCATGCACTAACAGTTCCTGGCAAAACCGGGATGCACTTCAGAGCCTACCGGCCCTGCAGCGCCGAATGTCAGGAACGTCCAGCCTCGCCGGTCGCCCTCGCGGGATACATCCATGAACCAGAGTTACATCCTCACGCGCGTTGCGCGCTGCGCGGCATTTCTGCTGTTGCTGGCGGGTGCGAACGTTGCGGCACAGACCACGGCGCCGGCCTGGCGGCCGGTTGCTCCGCTTCCCGTACCGCTTGCCGGCCACGGGATGGCATTGCTTCCGAGCGGCGAGGTGCTGATTGCCGGAGGCATCGCGGCCGACGGGAGCGCAACCAGGACATCCTACCTGTACTCACCCGCATCCGGAACGTATCGCCCCACGATCAATCAGCTCGCCACGCCGCGCGCATGGCATGTGCTCGTTGCCGTAACCACCGCCGGTACAACACGAGTGTTCGCCATCGGCGGGTTCAACGGATCGGCAGGGAGCTATCGCGCCGAGGCCGGCGTGGAGGCTCTGGAGTTCGATGCTGCGGCCGGCAACTGGCGGTGGCGCGGCATCGGATCGCTTGGAACGGCACGCGGCGACGCCCGCGCGGCCTACGACGGGAACGGCTCCATCGTCGTTACGGGAGGATACGAGGGGAGCGGCGGAGCGCTGCGGAGCGGGCCGCGCAGCAGCGCAAGCGACCGGATCGATGTGAACGCGCCGGGCGTTGCGCCGATCGCACCGATGACGAACGCACGCGCCGAACACGTCACCGCACGCATCATCGGCGACAACGACAGCCTACAGATTCTCACGGCAGGCGGCGAGCAGAATCCGGCCATCACCGCAACGCAGCTTCTGCGCGGCGGGCTGTGGGATGCGATCGCAAACCCGCCGCTGGCCTATCACACGGCCGGTGTGGGCGTGGGCGACCCTGCAGGCATCGCGCGCGTCTTCGGCGGCTACGATGCCACTGCGGCCCCCGCAGCCACCTGCGAGTGGTACGACGTGAAACGCGGATGGCGCAACGCCCCGCGGATGGCAACGCCCCGCGCACGATTCGATGCCGCGCTCGTGGCGGGCGTTACGGACACGGCCGCCGCCTATCTGGCCGTTGCCGGAACAGGAGCAGGCGGCGCGCTCGCCGGAACGGAAATCTTTCATCTCCCCGATGCAACGTTCCCGAACGGATCGTGGACGCCGTTCCCCTCGCTGGTTGCGGCAGGTTCGGAGCGGCGCGTTGCGATCACCGGGAGCAACCTGCCGCTGGTGACCGGAGGCCGCGAGAATGCCGGTGTGCCGATCGCGAACGCCGAGCTGTACCAACCGCTGCGCGCGAACGACATCGCCTTCGGCGACGAAGAGGTTGGCCGCCTGAGCGACAGTGTGGCCGTAACGATAGAGAATACATGGATCCTCCCGGTTCGCGTACGGAACTTCCGCATGTCGGGCACGGCGGAGTTCACGTGGCGCGGCGACACGGCGAGCTTCACGATACCCGCCGGTGGAAGGCGGACGGTTCGCGCCTACTTCCAGCCGGCGATTGCCGGCACCCGGAGCGGTCTGCTGCTGTTCGACGTGGGTCCGCTCACCGATACGGTGCGCCTCTCCGGTCGCGGCATCGCGTCGGTGATCGGCGTGATCAACAGCCCCATCGATCTCGGCTCGCATCTGCTTGCAACCAGCACCGGCGGCTGCTTCTACGTGCTCCGCAACAACGGAACCGATACCGCCACGATCGACTCCATTGTGCTTGCGCCGCCGGGAGCATTCCGCCTCGTCTCCCCGCTGGGACGCGCCGCAATCGCGCCGGGGGATTCGCTTCGCATCTGCGTGGAGTTCGCACCGGACTCGCAGGGGATCGACCAGGCCACCGCAACGATCCATATCGCCGCACGGAGTTTCCCGCTCCAGGTTCTCGGGAAGGGAATCCGCCGCTATCTCACCGCGTCGCCGCTCACATCGGACTGCGATACGGTTCTCTTCGCACCGGGGGTGGAGACCTCCGGCTTCATCAGCCTGCAGAATCCGGGGGACACGGTTGTGCACGCGGATGTCCCCGCGCTGAAGGCGAGCGCCAACGGGCTCTTCCGCCTCGCAAACCCGGCGCTGTTCCCCGCGGATATCCCGCCGCACGGGAGCATCTCCGTGGAGGTGATCTTCTCGCCGCAGCGCGAATCGCAGGAGACCGTTGTTGCGGACTTCCCGAACAACGGCGACACGATCGCCCGAGCATCGCTCTGCTTCGTTGCCCGCTCGCGCTATCTCTCGGTTTCACAATCCACCGTCGATCTGGGCTCACTCTGCGTTGGAGATACCGCAACGGTCTCGGTCACGGTGGAGAATCCGGGCGGCTACGATTCGGTTGCGGTTACGTCGGCAACGCTGGATCCGGCCGGAGCGCTTGCGCTGAGCGGCTTTGCGGCGCGCACGCTTGGGCCGCGCGAATACATGACGATGGTGATCCGCTATACGCCTACGGCAGCCGGACCGCTGGCCGGCACGCTCACGGTGGGAAGCAGCCGCGGGAACGTTGCGATCCCGGTGAAGGGAAGCGCGCTGGCGGCCGTTCGGTTCACCCCGCGAACCGGAACGCTCATCATCGGAGACACGGCCGTGATCCCGGTGGACGTTGCCGGTATTGCCGGCGCCGGAGGCGCGGCTGCGGCCAGCCTGACGCTAGAGTACGATCCCCACCTGCTGATGCCGCTCGGCGTGGTATCGCTCCCGGGCTCGGCGGCGATCACCCCCGCAACCTCCGGCATCACGATCGACGGCGGCGGCCGCGCGACGCTCCACCTTGAATGGCCCGGCATGATCGCCTCTGACGGCGCGGCGTTCGGGCTGCGCTGCGATGTGCTTCGCGGCGACGGCACGCTGGCGCTGATGGCCCTTTCGGGACGGAGCACGAACGGCCTCTGCATCGCACGCACCGCATCCACGCTCGCTCTGCAGCCACCATGCACCGGAAGCAGTGGATCGATCGACGCCGCAAACGCGGAGTTCATCAGCGTTGCGCCGGTGCCTGCGAAGGAATCGATCGGCATCACGCTGGTGACGAATGCAACGGACGATATCCAGCTCGAGATGGTGGACGCGCTCGGAACCGTGGTTGCCCGGCGCTCCGTTGGCGGCGGCTATCAGCGCGTTCGCCAAATCCCACTCCCCGTGAACGACATCCCCAACGGCATCTACGCAATCCGTGCACGCACGCAGGCACGCATCATCGCCGGCGGGCGCGTGGTGGTACTGCGATAGCGGCACAACTCCCTCCAACCCCTTCTGGAACGAGGGAAGAAGAGCAACGGACGCAATCACTTCGAATGTCATGAAGACCGGTACACATACCACGGCGATCGCAACGATCGCAAACGCAATCCCCTCCCTGCTTCTGTTGCTCTGCCTGGTGCCGACGGACGCCGGCGCGCAGGGTGCGGACAGCACGGAGCAGAATACAGGCCGGCTGCGGGCCGGCATCGCCGGCGCGGCCACATTCAACATGCATCGCGGCGAGTTCAGCGCCTACGACGGCCTCCAGGAGTGCGGCGTCTTCGACAACGCAACCACGCCCGGCTGGCAGGCGGGCTACGTGCTGGATATCCCGCTTGGGCGTGCTCTGGGAATCTCCGCGCGGCTCTACTACTGGAAGGCCGACGGCGACTTCACGGCATCGAATCCCTACACGGTTCGCGTTGCGGTGGATGACAAGACAACGGTGCCGCTGCTGACGGAGCACACGTTGGAGACGTCGCTCGACTACGTGATGCTGGACCCGCTGCTCCGCTGGAACATCGCCGGCGGCCTCTACGTTGCGGCAGGCCCGTCCATTGGGCTTCCAGCGCGAGCTGCGTTCCAGCAGACCGAGCGAATCCTGTCGCCGCAGGGGATCACGTTCGAGAACGGCGAGCAATCGCGCAAGATCCTCGCCGGCAACTTCGATGAGCTTGGCACCATCTCCACGAAGCGCTCCGTGCGCATCGCTGCAACCGCCGCTCTCGGGATGGAGATGCACCTCTCCGGCCGCTTCACGCTTGCGCCGGAGGTGAGCTACAACTATGGATTCACCAGCGTTCTCTCCTCGTTCAGCTGGAAGGTATCGGCCCTGCGCGCCGGCGCCAGCCTGCTCTACACGTTCGGCGACGAGAGCCGGCGCGATACGGTTGCGCCGCCCGCGGCGGCCCCGCAGCCGGTGATGGCGTTCGACGTTCAGAATCAGAATGCGGATGGATCGCGCGAGAAGTTCGCGGAGATCGTGCTGAACGAAGAGCGGGCGTCGGACGTGATCCCGCTTCTTCCCTATCTCTTCTTCGCTCCGAACTCCAGCGATCTCCCCGCGCGCTACACACGCCTTGCGCCGGCGGAGACCTCGGGCTTCGGCGAGAGCACGCTCCGCGATTCGGTGCTTGGTGTCTACCACCATCTGCTGGACATCGTGGGAAGCAGGATGCGCGCGTATCCCGAGGCCACGATCACCATCACCGGATGCCGCGAGCCGTTGGACGATGCAGGTTCTACGGCGGAGCTCTCCACGGCGCGCGCAGCGGCGGCGAAGAGTTATCTGGTCTCGACGTGGGGCATCGCTCCGGACCGCATCCACACGTCCGCGCAGACACTTCCGGGGATCGTTTCCAATCGTGCTGCAGGCGACGGACGCGAGGAGAACCGCCGGGCGGAGATCACCAGTTCCGATCCGCGCATCCTTGCACCGGTAACCCGGCACATCGAGGCGCGAAGCCATCAGCCGGCGGCGATTGCAGTGGTGCCGGCCGTGCAGTTCGGCGAATCGATCGCAACCTGGAAGCTGACACTTGCAACGGCGGATGGCCGTGCGATCTGGGAACGGAGCGGGAGCGGAGCGCCGCCGGCGGACCTGCTCTGGAACGTGGATGAGGGAGCCATCCCTTCGGGGCCTGCGCACACGACCATCACCGCAACACTGGATGGAACCACGGCAACCGGCACCACGCTGCACGCCGTCCGCGCGATTCCCGTGCGCACGGTTGTCAGCTCACGGCGCTACAACGGCGAGGTTGTTCGCGACTCGCTGGTGGAGCGCTACAACATGATCTTCTTCGACTTCGATACGCCCCGCATCAGCGGCTTCAACCAGCAGGTGGTGGGGCTGATCCAGAGCCGCATGCGCACCAGCTCCTCGGTAAGCATCACCGGCCTGACCGATCGCGTTGGCGACGCCGCACACAACGCGACGCTCTCCACGGAGCGCGCGGAGTCCGCCGCGGAGCAGATCCGTTCGCGCATCGTGCCGGAGCGCGTGCGCGCGGAGGGTGCCGGCGAGCGGCTGATCTACGACAACGATCTCCCGGAGGGACGGCTGTACAACCGCACGGTCATCATCGAGATCGCAACGCCGCAGGAGTAACCGCAATGAAGAGACTCACGTTCGCCCTCACGCTTTTCGTTGCGATCGCCCTGCCGCTTCGCGCGCAGACCAGCCTGAGCATCGTTGACGTGCTGCAGCCGTACCGGCTCACGGCCACACTTCTGGCCAACGGGCATTTCTCGATCTCCACACGCTACACCGGAATCAGCAAGACGCTGGTGTATCAGGAGGACGGCACGGGTAACAAGCCGGTGAACTACACATCGCACATTCACTTCAAGGTGGACGATGTGATCTTCCAGCTCCCGTTCGAGCTGAACCCGGCCACGCGCGAGGCGCCGCCGCAGAATCCGCTGGAGGTGACGGAACTCTTCCGCGACACGGTTGCCGGAACGCCGCGCATCAACGCGAGGATGTTCGGCGTGATGCCGGACGGCGACACCATCCGCTTCGTGTTCGGCATGCAGCCGGCGCAGCGCCCGAGCGGCGGCTTCATCCGGATGACGGCGGAGGTTCTCAACAGCACGCGGCGGAGCAGGGATGTGGGCGTGCTGATGCTGGTGGATACGAAGATCGGAGCGAACGACCAGGCGCCGATCATCTCCGCGTTCGGCTTTAGAACGGTGGAGACGGAGTTCGACCGCGGCACTGCTCCCGGCATGCCGGAGTTCTGGCTTGCGCTGGAGGGAACGCCGGTGAATCCGCAGTTGACGGCGCGCGGAAATCTGCGCGCACCGGGGCTGATCGAACCGGACTACTTCCTCTTCGGCAACTGGAAGGACAACACCGCCGTGGCGGGCGCAACCGGACTGGATCTTGCACAGTGGCGCGAGCGGCGCGCGTTCAATGTCGGCTACACGGACAGCGCGATTCTACTTGTGTGGGATCAGGAGAAGATGGCGCCGGGTGAGGACCGGCTGCGCGCCTCCACGGAGATCGGCATCGTGGACTCCATGAACGTGACACTCGGAGGGGGCGCGGCGCTCGGCGGCTCCGGCGGTGGAGGAGGTGGTGGCGGTGGCGGCACCGGCGGGGGCGGCTGCCTGAGCTTCGACACGCTCCAGGAGCGCCCGTGCGGCGACCCGCTCTATCATCCGTATCTCCCGGACTCACTCGAGACACTGTATCTGGTTACCAACACCGGCACGGGAGGGCTCGCGAACGCACGCATCGTTCTCCCTCCCACGCCCCCCGGCCTCACGATCTCCGCATCACAGAGCGCTGTGATCCCCTCCGCTCTCGCAGCAGGCGAGACGGGCGTTGCCACGCTCACGTTCCACGCGCTTCCCCGGCTGAGCCCGAGGACGTACAGCGTGCCGATTGCGCTTGTTGCCAACACGGCCGATACGCTGGTGCGCGACACCATCTGCGTCTCCGTGGCCGGACTGCTGGGAACGGTGCATGCGGACTCGCTTCGATTCCCTCCGCTCTGCCCCGGCCTGGCGGATACACTCGGCGTGCGCGCCCATGCAACGGGGCCGCGCTGCCTGGATCTTGCACCGCGCGCGATGCTGACCGGCACCACACCGGACATCAACCAGTTCTCGATCCTTGATCCGATCCCCGGCGCGATCCCGTCGAACGGCGACGCGCTGATCCCGGTACGCTTCGTTGCCGGGCCTCCGGGCACAACCAGCCAGGTGAAGATCGTGGTGATGACCACCCAGCACGGACTGAACGACAACGACCGCGACACCACGATCATCGTGAGCGATACCACGGTGATTCGCGCAACCTCACGCGACGCAGAGTTCGTGTTCGCCGGGCCTGCGGACACACTGGACCTTGGCGCGGTCTGCATCGGCGACTCGGCCTCGCGCGACTGGCTGGTGACGAACATCGGCGGATGCGCGCTCAGCATCCACAGAGATTACACGTTCGAGAACGATGCATTCGGCCAGTTCGCCGTGGCCAACGACACGGCATTCCCGCTGCAGGTGGCGCGCGGTTCCGACCAGCGCATCTTCGTCCGCTTCACAGCGAAGCGTGCGGGCCCGGCGGAGGCGCGATTCATCATCCACTCGGAGGCGACACCGTTCAGCGATACGCTGATTGTGCGGGGCCGCGGCGATGCGCCCGCGTACGCGCTGGATACGCTGGCGCAGGCTCCCGACACGCTCTGCCCGGGCGAGCGCTTCGCCCTCACTGTTCCAATCACCAACCCCACCGCATGCCCGGTAACCATCGCAAGCATTGCCTCCAGCGATGCGCGCTTCGGCATCGACACGGCCGGGTTCGTGCTTCCTCCGCACAGCACGCGCGGGATCGTGACGAACGGCGCGATCGATACGCCGGGAGTCTACACCACGCAGGTTACGGTGCACTCCGCGGAGGCGGGAGACCGGACGGTTACGCTGCGCGAGGTGGTGGCATCCAGAGCGCTGGCGGCCCCCCTGCCGCCCGCCTTCGGCGATATCCGCGTGGGGCGGAGCAGCGCACCGCAGCGCATCGGCATCGGCTCCACGGGAACGGCGGACGTGGTGATCACCGGCATCCGCATCGCCGGCCCGAACGCAGGCGAGTATTCCTACACGCTGCCGAACGGCGAGACACTGCCGCTCCGGCTGGCGCCGGGCACGAGCCTCGATCTGGACATCACGTTCGCTCCGGGCGATCTCGAGGAACGGCGCGCGCTTCTGGTGATCGAGACGGCGAACGGCACCATCTGCGCAACGCCGGCTCCGATCGATCTGGTGGGACGCGGCGTGCTTCCGATGATCGATGCGCCGCGCAGGCGTTTCGAGTTGGGACGCATCTGCGCCGGGCGTTCCCTGGATACGGTGATCGTGCTCCGCAACCGGGGCAACGCTCCGCTGAACGTCCGTAGCGTTTCGCCGGAGGCGCTGAGCGGCGAGGTGCGCGTTACTGCAACGGGGCTTCCGGTGGTGATCGATCCGGACAGCTCGCGCGCCATCGCGCTGTCGGTAACGCCGGGCTCGCTGGGGCCGCTGGACGTTGCGCTCCACTTCGCAAGCGACGGTGCTTGGTTCACCGCCCCGGACACCACGGTACGCCTGGGTGGAACGGGAACGATCTGCGGCACGATCTGGGCGGACACGGTTCACGCCAACGTTGGCGACCGCGCGGAGATACCGATCCATCTGGATGCCGCGCCGCTGGCGGCGGCGGACGTTGCGCGGCTGATGAACGGCTCCAACGCGCGATCGATGGCCTTGAATGTGACTGGCGACACGAAGCTGATGCGCTTCGACGCGACGCTGGACGGCCCTGCGATGATCTCCTCGCTCGCGAAGCCGCCGGCCGTGATTGCCAGCGGCCACGATATCAGCATCGCAACGGACAACACGAACGGCGACGTCGCGGCAAGCGATGTGGTTGCGGTGCTGAGCGCGCAGGTGCTGCTTGGAGAGAGCGATCGCAGCCTGCTGGGCCTCTCGGTTGGAGACTTCGCAGGCGGAAACGCCGACCTCACCGTACGGAACGGCCTGCTGATCGCGGAGTACTGCGCAATCGACAAACGCTACGTGCATGTGAGCGGGCCGGTGATCGCGGCAGGCACAACCCCGCTTACGAAGGACGGTGCGCTGATCATGACGCTCACGGAAGATTCCCACGCCTCGGTTACGCTGTACGATCCCTCCGGACGCGCGGTGGCCGTGCTCTACGACGACCACGCGAACGCCGGGACGCATGCGCTGCCGCTGGCTCCGCACGCCTTAGCCTCCGGCATCTACACGGCGGTGCTCCGTACGGATCACGGAAGTGCAACGGCCCGCGTGATGATCATCGAATGATTCCTCACTGAACTATCTGGACGGCATACACATCAGGAGACATTGGTTATGCAACGCACGAATACCCCGCTCCGCAGAGGGAGCGCAGCGGTCCGCCTGCTTGTTGTTCCGCTGGCGCTGTTTCTCTTCATGGCATCCTCCGCGCTGGCAACGGTGGAACTCACGAATGTGGTGGGCACACCGGAGAAACGGAACGATACTTCCAGCCCGAAGCCTGTGCAGTTCGTATCGATCACCTACTCGATCGCGAACGTCCCGCAGGGTGGCGTCACCGTTGCAGTGGAGGCCACGCTGACCGATGCCAAGGGGAACAGCTTCACCGTAGGCCCGGCCGGTTTCGAGGCACACGGCGACATCGGGCCGGTGAGCGCCGACGGCGCCAAGAAGATCGACTGGAACATCGAGAGCACACTGGTGCGCCTGAGCAGGCAGGGGAAGTATCACTGCGTGGTGACGATCTCCGTGCCCGGGCAGGACGCCAATCCCAGCGCAGTGCTGACGGTGAACTCCTACGTAACCACGAACTGGAACTACTTCAATCCCGGGACCGCCGAGATCAAGAACCTGCAGCGCACCGGCAGCTTCCAGGCCCCGTGCAGCCCGGTACAGGGGCAGAGCTGGCAGACCACTGTCGACCCGGACGCCGTGTTCTACAAGGGAACGGTAACCAGCCTTCCCTCCTGGCGCGGACGCCGCTCGAACGATGTGATCACCGGCACGCCCGGCAACTCCGGTTGCTCCGCCTTCCTCGCGGTGAAGAACCTGGGGAAGCCGGACGAGAAGATCTGGGTGAACTTCGCCAAGCAGCAGAACATGCAGCTCGATGCCGATCGCAACGGCGTCCCGGAACAGAACTTTGTCTGGGAATATCAGTTCCGCTACACGAGCAACAAGAAGGACGGCTCGAAGTCCCTCTCCGCCGGCAACGCCGGCAAGCCGGGGGAGGATCTGTGGACGGAGTGGGACAAGGGGCAGGACTTCAGCCTCGATCTCTCGCTCTCCCCTCCAATCGAGGAGAAGAGCAACACCTTCGACGTGGAGGTGGTGCGCCGCGAGTTCAAGTATTCGTATCAGGGCACGCAGACGCTGACCTTCGTGGCCGTGGGTGACGCATACTTCGAGCCGTCGGACACGAAGCCGAACACGATCGTGCTCACCAACGGCGACGCAACGGTGAACGGACTTCTGAACGTCGGGTCGCCGATCGAGATCGACACCACGGTGGACAACGGAGCGATCACCACGAACGGAGCCTGGTCCACGGCCGGGAAGGCGGAGATATTCAAGGGAGCGTTCTCCGCGAAGCTGACAACGGACATCGTGGGGAACATCGGTCTGGTAGCCATGCCAACGCTGAACCCGAAGTGGAACATCGGCGGCTTCAGCATCAGCTTCGAGAAGATTCATTTCGTCGGCCCGCCGGACAAATCGACCGGCGTGCAGTTCGACATCCGGATACTTCTGCAACAGCTTTCCAGCGGCTGTGCGTTCGACATCAAGAAGGATCCCCTTCTGCCACCGGGCAGCTCCGTGGCCGGCTTCAAGTTGAACGGCGTTACGCTGAGCGATCAGGGATGGGACCTCACGGGCATCGAGGCACAGAACGTGGGCTGCGCGATCGCGCCGGTCTTCTGCCTGAAGAGCTTCAAGGCCAACTACTTCAAGGCGGCGGACAGTCTGGCGCTGGAGCTGATCATGAAGGGCCCCATCTTCGACGACATCGGCGGCGGGCTCACGATTGTCAAGGGTGATATCGACGGCTGGCGCATCGTGATGAAGCTCGCGGGCGGAGGCGTTGGTGTTGGCGCAATCCCGATTCCCTATCCGCCGCCGCCTGCCAACGCCGCGGAGTGGCGCGGCTTCGATGTCTCCGTGCTCCACGCAACCAACGGGCCGTTCACGATGCGCGGCAAGATGATGTTCGCCAACAACAGCGAATGGAAGAAGCTTCCCGGCTACAGCACGGTTGTGAATCTTCTCGGGAAGCTGTCGTGGATCAACGTGGACGATCTGAAGCTGTTCGAGTTCGACGGCACGGGCGAATACGTGCATGGGCAGAGCTTCGGCGTTGGCTGCAACACCAGGCTCTTCTCGCTGGTGAAGGACACATGGATCATGGAGTCCAGCGACAGCATCAACATCCACGCAAACTCCTCGCTCTTCTCCGTGGAGCGGACGGGAACGCAGAAGGTGTTCAACTTCGGCGGCAACCAGTGGATGTTCACCGGCACCGGGCAGTCCAGCGTGACGCTCCTCCCCGGCTTCAAGGCCGCGTTCTCGCTGACCGGGCAGGTGCAGATCCCGACGCTCTTCAAGAACAACCCGGTGTTCGTTGCCGTCAACGACTGGTTCCAGCTTCCGTGGAATCTCACGAAGGTCGGCTTCCAGATGAACGACCTTGCGGCCTCCTTCACGGCGGATATCCCGCGCTTCGGGCCGGCAAAGGTCTCTGTGGACTTCACGAGGAACCCGCTGACAGAACCGGCGCAGTTCATCTGGATTCAGAACAGCGGCCCGCTGCATGGAACGCGCATGAAGGATGAGCGAGGCCGCTCACCGCTCGGCGCCGGCGACACCACGTGGACGCAGTTCCCGGTGACATCGGCGGTGGAGCGTGCGTTCGTGCAGATCTGGGGCGTGCCCGCGCCATCGAACAGCGTGCTCGTGGATCCTTCGGGCCGGACCTATGCCGGCACCGCGCAGGACTCGTCCGTCATCTACTATCCCTCCGGAGGGACCGGTCAGAGCGCGATGTGGGTTGCGATGAGCCCGGCGGCCGGCACGTGGAAGGTGGGTGTCCTGGGGAGCCATCCGGGCGACTCCGTCTATGCCTGGGCACGGTATCAGGACAACTCCAGCTTCACGTTCAGCTCCGAGACACAGGGCCGCACGATCGTTGCGCACTGGGGCGGCGCGGCATCGTCGCCGAACGCAACGGTGGATCTGTTCCTGGACAACGACCAGCAGGGCTACGACGGCGCCTACATCGGCACGGCGAAGGTATCGGACGGTGAGTTCCGCTTCACGATGACGGACAGCCTGCCGGAGTGCGGCTACTACATCTACGCGATGCGGAACGACAGCGGCCAGCTTTCCTCCAGCTACTCCCCCACATACCATGCGAACCCGAAGCTGTGGCTCCCGGCGCCTGCGAACATTCAGGCAGTGGCCACGGCATCCGGCGACGTTACGGTAACGTGGCTGGCCTCGCCGGACCCGAACGCGCTCATGTATGCAGTTCGTGTAAGCGATCCCACCGGTCACGACTCCGTCTACACGACGGTGAATCTCAACTACACGATGGCAACCATCCATGTCGAGAACTGGCAGAGCAAGCATATCTCGATTCAGACACTGGGCGAGAACAACACCAACGGCTGCTGGTCCGATCCTGTAAGCATGACGCTCGCCGGAGTGGACGACCCGGTGACCGGTGGTGACCGTTCGCAGGAGGTGGAGATGACGGTGGCGCCGCAGCCCGCAACGAACATCGCAACGGTGTTCGCCAATCTCACGCGGGCGGCGGAGATCAGCATCGATCTCTACGATGCGAACGGACGGAAGGTGATGCCGTTGAGGCACGGCGGATTCGAGCCGGGCACTGTCCGGACCGATATCGACGCAACGTCGCTGCCCAACGGCATCTATATCGTACGACTGAGCGGTAGCGGCCTGGCCGCCTCGCGCAAGATCGTGGTGCGGAAATAGCGTTTCCAGCGGAACGGCCTCTCGTCCCCATGCATGCTGCCTGCTGCATGGGAGCGCTCCCGGCGAACACCGGGTACTGTGCGTGAGGCTGCCGTGTCGGAGGCCGTGAACAACGCTCGCGATGTTCGAATGCAGTCGGGATGATCCCCCGGCGTTCCTGGTGAACGCCGGGGGATTTTTGTTGTGCGCATTACGATCCGGCAAATCACGACGCAGGGCGGACAACCGCCGCCCTGAAGCGCCTGCCCGCCACGTGCCGGCAGCGAGGTACCCAAAGATGTACTCCTCTACCGCCACCGGTGCGCATAGCTTGCATCGTCCATTCGCATGGTACCCTGCCGGGATACCGTCCCCCCGATCCCACTCATACCCCCCGCTCCCACCGGTACACAACTCTGCTCCGGCATCCCGTGATGATGTTGCCTTAGCGACATCACCGTGCTCGGCATGTCCGTAGCAGTTCATCGACACTCACTTACAGGAGAATCGGAATGAATCGGGAACTCACACTCCGCGGCCTCGTCCTTGCGGCGATCATCGCGCTCGGCGCAATTCTGGCACCGAATGCCGTTCGCGCGCAGACAGCGCTCGACTGCCGCTGCGACTCCATCAACGTGGTCAACAACTCCAACTGCTCGGCCACCATCTGCATCGGACCGGCCGCAACCAATCGCTGCCGTACGATCGCGCCGGGCACGACCGGAAAGGTTCCGTGCGTAAACGGGGCAAGCGTAGGCATCCGCGACTGCAACGGCACTCTGCATCTGCTCACACTGGGCTGCACGCATCTGGCCATCGCACCGGGATGCTGCGTTCGCGTTTGCCTGGTAGAGAGCGCCATCGGTTGTTATACGGTCACGATCGGACCGCCGGAGATCATCTGCGACTGTATCTGAGGCGCATCGCACCGTGATGCGCCCGGATGAAAGGTCCGGAGATGCCGGCACCGACGATGATGAACTGTTCATTCATACTCACATCAGCTGGAGAAGGAAATAATGAATCGGAAATTCCATTTCCGCGCACTCGGGCTGGCGGCAATCGTGGCGATGGCGGCATTGATCGCACCGAGCGCCGTTCGCGCACAGGATGCGATCGTCTGCCAATGCGATTCCATCACCGTGATCAACAACACCAACTGCACGGCAACGATCTGCATTCTTTCGGCCGTGGTTCACTGTCATGATTTCGGGGCGGGAACGAAGACACGGGTCCCGTGCCAGAACGCAACCGGCATCGGCATTCGCGATTGCAGCGGCACGCTGCATCAGATCACGCCGAGCTGCGTGAGCCTGCCGATCGCCCCGAACTGCTGCGTACGCGCCTGCCTGGAGCAGAGCGCAGCCGGGTGTTATACGATCACGATCGATCCGTCACCGATCCTCTGCATCTGCCAGTAGCGCCGCGGTACTCCGCGACCCTCGGCTGCATGCCTGATGACGTGACACGACGGCGATCACCCCGTACGCCGTTTGTGGATCTGCAACAGCGGGAGGCCCATCCGGGCCTCCCGCTGTGCGTTCGGTGAAGCACGTACAAATTCTTTGGCATTAATTGACTTGCGACACCCGGCCGAACTTTGTTGTATACTTGCGGTCTGATTCCTTGGATAGCTCTTCGGCACACGGCATCTTCAGCATGTCGTAGCACTAGGAGCAATCCAAGCAGCCCAACCATCCCGACTCCGTGAGGACCGGGGCGTACCTAGTGCACGCGACAGTGGTTGGGCTTTCTCTTGTCAAAGCACTATGAACAACTCCTCCAACAAACTCGGCTCTGAGCCCCGGCATGAGCCTTCAGGCTCGCCGCCAGAACCATCACCCGAACCCGAAGCACTCCCCCGCTTCATCATGCCA
>JAFDZV010000017.1:48742-75649 GCA_018266795.1 Bacteroidota bacterium
TTGCCCTGATTGCCCGCGTGCAGCGAGGGGAGCGTATCGTTATCACCCGGCTGCGTGAGCCCGCGATGGCCCTTGTCTCTGTGGGCGATCTTGACCGGCTTACCGAACTGGATGCACAGAAGGATAACGAAGCGGAGTAGGGACGGCGGAAGGCGATGTGAGCCCCCTTTGGCGGAAGCTGGAGGGGGCTTTGTGTTAATCAGACTCAGGGTTGAATAAGTCCGGCTGCTGCTCCCTAGGAATATGCTGTATTACATGCGCCACCCTAAACGCCTTGTCCAAGTAGCCGTTAAGCGCATTATCAAACTCTTGGGATATCTCTAAGTCAACAACCAATCTGTCACCTTTGTGGAAGGCTTCGCCGCTATCGATGCGAGCTTGGAATGCAGCATCCAGAACACGGGCGGTGATCTTTTGCGTGCGATATTGAAAATCCCATTTATAGCGTGCATCGAATGCCGGTCTGATTATCCCAAGATTGGCACGTTCGCTAATGATGCGGATGCGCGGGTCTTCGCTATCGGCTGGTAAGAAGTCTGCATCATTGGCGAGATCGGCGAACTCCTC
Organism: Bacteroidota bacterium; assembly: GCA_018266795.1. GTDB lineage: Bacteria > Bacteroidota > Ignavibacteria > OLB7 > OLB7 > JAFDZV01. Next base: position 49,310 of record JAFDZV010000017.1, read on the forward strand.
TCGGTCAATTTGGATAAGGGGGTTCTCTCCGCCATCAGTGATCTCATATCCGGTGACGGCTGGATCTTCATCTAATGCTTTGAAGTTATTGGCGAGTGCTTGTTGAACGGTCGCGTTGTCCCCGTAAATGTTATATACAACCTGCTCGGCAATAGTAATTTGTCCATTATTGTTTTCTATCTGCACTTTTCCATCTACTGGCGAAATAGCCTTTGGCGGTTCCCCCTTAAGAAATTTCCTTAGATCGAATATGGCGACAAGGACATCAACTACATCCTTTACCGGGACCGGGGTGATCATAGCGACCAATGGCAAGGCAGCCTTTACCGCTTCCAAATCCAAATGAACAAGGAAGCTCCCCCCACTAAACGCCTTGACGTTGACATCGATGGCGGTCTCAGGTGCAACCGTTCTGTTGATCTCATGCACAATTGCGGTAACGCTGAAAAGCGAAGCTGCAAGAGTGTTAGCATTGATCTGCTTTAGGCGGCCATCGAACTTTAGTTTGAAATCGGCGCTCGATGTGATTGCAGAGGGGGAGTCTTGAATCTCAGATGGCATGATCTCTCCGTTAAATCAGATGCAATGATAATTGCCTACTGCTACTTCACCTTCCTGCGTTTCTTCACCCCGATCTTCTTCGCGGGTTCCGTCTTGGGCTGCTCTGGTGGCTTCTTCTTGTGAAGCACCGGCTTACCCGGGGGCGGGTTCAGTATCGCCGTCCCCACCTTCACCATACGCCGCAACGACTCCTCAAAGTCCGGGTCTTCCGGCTCTCCAGTGTTCGGCTTCTTCTTGGCCATCTCATACCCCTACCTTGTTCTCTGCGAGTAGCGCCTTGAAGGTCAGACGCTGGTTCGCGACTCTGGAAACCACATACTCGAATCGATCAGCGTCCGTTGACTTGCGGAAGTCAAAGCGCATAACCTGCTCAGCAAGATAGCGATGCAGGTGCGGAGCATCGCATGAGATATAGGTGCCGGAGAAGATGCGGGCCATCAGCGACCAAAAATTCTCCATCCCGTTGCAATGAACGAACTGGTTCCGTACGTACTCGTGTGCCGAGTGATTCACGGAATCATGAATGTACTTCTCTTCGAGACCGCGATAGCTGGCATGTTCGTCCGTGTAGATTTCGGAACCTTCCTGCACGTTGTCTTTGATGAACTCGTGAATCGTCGCCTTGCTCGTATCGGGTACGATCTTCACCCGTACTTCGCCGCCGCGCTTCATGACGCCAACAACGATCACCTTGCCCACACCACCGCGACCGGCCTTGTTCTTGCGGCTCTCGTGCTTGTTGGCCTCAAGTCCACCGTGATAATGTTCGTCGGCTTCGGTCACACCGTCCAGCTTCGCATCGAAATCTTGCGTCGCCATGATGTGGCGCGTACGATGCAGGAGAAACCACGCCGTCTTCTGGCAGACTCCAATAGCACGTGCGAGTTCATAGCTCGAAATCCCGTTCTTGCAATTAGCGAGCGCCCAGAAGGTGATTACCCACTTGTCGAATGACAACGGGCTACACTCCATGATCGTTCCGCGCTTCAAGCTGAATTGCTTCCGGCATGACTTGCAACGCCAGATTTTCCGCGTGCTGATAAATACGTGAGACTTGCCACCGCAATGAAAGGCACTAATATACTTGACGCACAAGAGAATTAGCTGTATATTTGTGCATGGAAAATCAGATCACGGAACCCCGCACCCTTCAGGAAGTCATTCTCACGTATACCAATCCTGACGTTGCTCTTGCGAAGATGATTGCACTTCGCTGGCCGGACGGTGTTGTGTGCCCGCATTGTGCTTCAACGGAGCACTACTTCATCAAGACGCGCCGTATCTGGCGTTGCAAGAACGTTGAGTGCAAGAAGCAGTTCACGGTAAAGATCGGCACCGTGATGGAAGATAGCCCCTTGGGCCTTGACAAGTGGGTAGTGGGTATGTGGTTGCTCGTGAACGCGAAGAACGGTATCAGCTCGTACGAGATCCACCGCGCGCTTGGCATCACACAGAAGAGTGCTTGGTTCCTCTTGCATCGCCTTCGCCTTGCTCTGAAGACTCGCAGCTTCAACAAGGTGTCTGGCGAGGTCGAAGTTGACGAAACGTACATTGGCGGCTTGGAGGAGAACAAGCACGAAGACAAGAAGCTCCGTGCCGGCCGCGGCGGCGTCGGGAAGGCGATTGTGATGGGCATCGTTCAGCGTGGCGGCGTCGATGGCAGCCCAAGCCAGGTGCGGGCAATGGTGATCGGCAACACGGACGCTGAGACCATGCAAGGCGAAGTGCTGAAGAACGTCAAGCATGGCAGCACGGTCAACACGGACTCGCACGCATCATACAAGGGCCTTGGCCAAGCGTATACGCACGAGACCATCAATCACGCGATTGAGTATGTTCGTGGCACCGTGACCACGAACCGGGCTGAGAACTTCTTCTCATGCCTCAAGCGCACGCTGAAGGGCACGTACATCTCGGTTGACCCGGTTCACCTGCAAGCCTACGTGAACGAGCAGTGCTTCCGCTTCAATGCCCGCACCGGAACCGATCGTGAACGCTTCCTACTGGCCATCAAGGGCATGGAAGGCCGCCGTCTCACCTACAAGAAGCTGACCCGCAATGGCAAGTAAGAAACCCGTCCTGCACAAGAAGAAGGCCCCGGAAGGGGCATCTTCACACGAGGCTCGCCCGGAAGGGCCGCCCAAGGGTGAGCCGGATACCGGGCTGGACAAGTACGGACTGCCGAAACCGCCCGTTGAGTCACCGGAGTTTGAAGACTTCGCACGACGGGTGATGCAGGTGCCGAAAGCGGAGATTGACGCGCAAGAGAAGAAGGATCAGGCGGCGAAGAAGCGGAAGAAGAAGGTGAAGGGGTGAGTGATGCGCACCCCTTCACGTATCATTTGTCGCAATATCGGCGAATTTCCTCCATATCGGCGATTGCTGAATCTACAATAAGCTGACTGGAGGAATAACGCTTATATCGAGCTGTCATACAATCATCGTACAGCCTTCTGTAGGCTGGATGAATTGTCCGGCAATCGGATAGCACAATTTCAAGCAAAGCCTTATGTGGGCTGATCCCGCGTTTGTGTCGTATTTTTTGCCAGCGACAATAATCACCTGTGTCATATAGCGTCGCAGCACCTTTGCCGCTTCCGACCTTCATCGGGAAAACATGGTAGCGCACCCAATGAAGTGCAGAATAGAAGGCTGTAGTGATAACCCAATCACCGAACTTTCTATCAGAGTATAGAGATCGGCAGACACTTTCATTATGTAGCGCGTGCGCTTTTCGCGGATGCGGCTTCTTTGAACCTGTAGATGTAGCCATCGCCCTCCAAAGCTTGTCGATCAACCAGCCTCGTCTTGCCTTTTGGTATCGGCATAAAGTGTATGGCTGGCCTATATGTATCTGAACGCTCTCTCTCCTCGATATCGCCAACGAGATTGTAGATGCTTGCGAATTTATCACTTACAAAGGGCGCTTCGTCTACCACTACGAGCAGTTCGTAATCAAATATCGTCTCCAGGTTCAAATAAACCCGCCAAGTCCATATGCCGTCGCCCTTCAAGGCTTCGAGGATCGTACGAGTTATCGTCGCCGTGCGCTCCAAGTTCTCCGCAATAAGCTTTCTAGTCATAGCATGCCGTTCTTTCTCAGCTTCTTCTTTGCCGAGAAGCCATGCATCAATCATTGCATCAGCTGACCAAAGCTTTGCAGTGCCAGTGGTCGCTTCGCGATCGGTTGATGATACACGTTCCCAGAACTTATTTGAAGGCCGATCTGAAAGCATGATTGCGGTTGTGTCATGACTCATAACATAAATATACGTGCAGTTTGTGCGCAAATCAAACACCGTACGGTAACCGGCTGTATACCTTTCTGAAGTGATTAGCGGGAATCGCGGCATCGAGATAATAGCCCCCTCCGGTCTTTACCGAAGGGGGCTAAACGTCGATTCCAGCCAGATTTCGTCTAGTTGGCCGCCCCTTCCTCGTGCTCCCTGACTGCCAGCAAGGCCCCGATCAGGTCGAAGAACTCACCGGCCAAGAGCAGAGCCGCGACAACGGCACCATCCCGAACCACGAGGATACGCCCTTCATCCTTCAGGGAGTCGAGAAGGGCCGGGAAGTGCTCCTGTAGCTGCGAGGCTTCAATCAGTCTCATGGCGCCCCTCCCGTTGGTCTGTGCTGGCTTGTATGGCGTCCAGCATGGCGAGTGCTTCCAGATCGGCAACAGGCACCATCCCGCACACGGGGACACCCCAACGGGTAACCGTGAGCCGTTCGCCATTCCGGCATCGCTCCACGAAGAGAACGAGGTCACGGCGTACATGCTGCGTTGTGATGGTTTCCGTCATGCCGCACCCCCTTCCAGATCACGAGTGACGGCCTGTACTTCGTCGTGAAGCATCTCGCACACGAGGGAGCGGCCCGTGAAGTGGGTAGAGTATTCGGCGTCGCTCTGGAGCGCATCGGATAGTGCGTCGAGCGTTGCGGCCACACGGCGCAATCGTTCTTCGGGAGGGAGCAGAAGCGGCGGGATGTTCGGGGGCTCTGGCGGCGAGCCTGAAGGCTCATGCCCTGGCTCTGAACCGTTCGGTTCGTTGGAAGTATTCATAACGCATTCAGATAGATAGAACGGCCCGACTGCTATCTACGCTGCGTTAACGGCGCTCCGAACCTCACGGTGTCGGAACAGTCGGGCCAAAGGGAGAAACGAGACTTCGGAGCATGGCCACCAACGCAGCTAGATGCCCCGAATGTAATCGCCGGTGCCTACCCGGCAATGAGAAGTATACAGCCCAAACTAACAAAATTTCGCCGTGTGTGCTAAGTATATTAGTGCCCAATGAAAGCACGTTACCCCGTCAGGCCACCGCATCGTGATCATGTACTCAAGTGCACGATCTGAATCACTGAAATACTCGACTGCTTTTTGCAGGGTCAACGGGGTATTCTCATTGCGATTTTTCATGTGCAAAGGTACGATAATGCGGCCGAAACTCCAACAGATTTTTCTTTGTCAATCCAGATTTATTTCGTATAGGGTTCGATTTCTTCAAGAATTCGGGGCGAATTTCGGCTGATTTTCGGGAAAGTATACAGGTGCGTCAAGTCAATTAATGCCAATTCTTTGGACCGAGCATCCCTGCTCGGTAGGTTTATTATTCGGTTTGATATCCCTTCTGTCCCCGATTAACCGGACTATCGGCTTCCCGGCCCCACAGGCACTGCCAGAGTGCAACGGGCCGTGATGGCATTTATGCAACTCAATTTTTTCTTTTCTGAGAGAGGTACCCAATGAACACCATCCGCATTCCCGGGAGACGAAATCCACGAACGTTGCTTCGCACCGCCGTCATCGTGGTTGCCATGATGGCGTTTGCCGAAACGGCAGCGAATGCCCAGATCGGGCCGTGCCAGGATTACAACGTCGTGCTGGTCAACATTCCGCCCGGCTTCTTCCCCTTGTCGGTTGGAGTGAACTATAGTTATGGAAGCAGCAATGCGACGGCCACGAACTCGTATTCGGCAACCGGGACATATCCCTTCACGTTCACCGGCAGCGGAGGAAACCCCGTTGGCGGAACGGTAACAACGGTCGACGTGCTCGGGAACAATATCCTGGCGAACAACCATAATCACTTCTTCTCCTCCGGCGGATGCACCTTCAAGGTGGCCGTAGGCCCCACATTTCCCGGCCCATGCCCAACGGTGGTCGACGTTGAATGCGTGAGTTGCCCGTAGGGCATGGCATGTATCCATCACTGCATGCGGCCACATACATGGTTGCATGCTGGCCGGCTCACGCGAGATGATATACAACCACCCGGAGGCGGCCTGCCGGTGCGGGCATGTCCCTGGGTGGCTGCAACCTGCCGCCGGCGCAGAGGATGAACGGAATGCAATCCATTGATCAACGATACATCATACCAAGAGAGTTCACGATGCATCAAGAGAAACGCACGGCCGGCAACGACATGATTGCTCGCACGATCATGCACCGATACTCCATGCTCCTCCCGATTCTTGCGGCCCTCTCCATTCCATGCGGCCAACTGAATGCCCAGCAGATCGCCCCCCCACCGATCGTATGGGAGCAGAAGCCGGGGCCGGTGGGTGGGTGGCCATTGATGATCGTTCCCGACAACGACACCGGGATCATCTATGCCGGAATGCGCTCCGGGGGGATCTATCGCTCGCTGGACAGCGGCAGAAGCTGGACGCCGGCCAACGTTGGGCTGCCGCGCCTGGATATACGCGGGATTCACGTCAGCGGCCGCGGCGACATCTTCGCCGGCGACGCCGCCGGCGGCATCTCGCGTTCAACGGACGCGGGCGCACACTGGAGCGAGGCCGGCACGGGGATCGATCCGATTGACCGCGTGGGTGAGGTGGCGGTGCTCGGCGAGGACCGGAACAACCAGACGGTGGCCATCATCGGCCGCCAGCTCTACCGCTTCGATGCAGCCGCCGGAGCATGGAGCGCAATTGTTGGCCGCGTGCCTGGCTTCAGTGCCACGGCGCTCGTGACGGACACCGCGGGGACGTTCTATGTCTCGACCTTCGGCAGCGGCATCCTCCGGTCGCGCCCCGGCGGCGGCTGGGTCGCGATCGACAGCGGCCTGTCAGATCCCACTGTTGCCTCCCTGGCGATCGATCGCCAGGGGAGGCTCTACGCCGGATCCTATTCCGGCATCTCGCGATCCGACAACCACGGCGACACCTGGGACACGGCCAACGCGGGCCTGGGGACGACAGTGCCGTACATCGCGCATATTCAGATTCTGGCGGACGGGGAACTCATCATCAACAACAGCAACGGCCTCTATCGCTCCAACGACCGCGGCGATCACTGGGTCCGCATGAACATCACCGCGCCGGTGGCCGGCGAGGGGTTCGCCGTTGCTGCCGGCGATGTCATGCTGGGCACCACCCGCACACTCAGCCGCTGCCGGCTGACCGACCCGGTGTGGGCCGGGTCCGATGCCGGCATGCACGCCTGGCGCGCGGGGAGCATCGTCACAACACAATCCGGACTGCTGTTCGCGAGCGTCGAGAATGGATATCTGGTTTCACGTGATCACGGGGACACGTGGGACACCGTCAACGTTGCCGGCGCGCATCTCCCGGGGCGGATGCTCCCGCTGAGCGAGGGGGAGATCGTGGTTGTCGGCTCCGACAGCGTGCGATTCCGCTCCACCGACGGCGGGACTACCTGGCTTCCGACGGGAGCCGGCGACGGCGAGAAGGTAGCGCAGTTCGCCACACTCCCCGATTCCAGCATCATCAAGGTGATCTCCTTTGACTTTGTGACCTTCCAATTTCAACGCTCCACCGACCGCGGCGAAAGCTGGAGCCCGGCCGGGATCGACAGCACGCACGATTTGGCGGCGTTCTGCATGGCCGTGGACGCAGGGACGATGCTGGTTGCCGGCCATCAGCGGAATGTCTTCCGCTACACAATCAACAACGGCATCGTTCGGCGGGATACGCTTGCGCTATCGGGGGCGTATGTCACCTGTGGTGCGGCCGCCGGCAACGGTGTCGTCTTCCTCGGCGCAAGGCTGAATGACCGCGGCCGGGCCGGACTGTTCCGTTCGAGCGACAACGGGAGAACGTGGGCGCAGGTCAACACCGGGCTTGCCGATACGAACGTGGCCGCGCTTCTGGTGGACGGACGCATGCTCCATATCGCCACCGGCTCCGGGCTCTGGTGTGGAGACATTGCTGCCGACTCGTGGTCCCGCTGCGACAGCGGCATGGCCGGCACACCGTTGACCGCACTGGCGAAGGGGGCGGACGGCCACCTGTACGCCGGCACAGAGGAACGCGGGGTGTTCCGGACTGTTGACGCAGTGAGCGCCGTTCCGGCGGAAGCGCATACCACGAACACCACAGCATGGATGACGGCCACCCCGAATCCCGCCGACGCCGATGTGCGGCTGACCATTGGTGCCGGCCACCAGGGACAGGCGCGCGTGGAGGTCTACACTGTGGACGGACGGTTCGTCGCCACGGTTTTCGAGGGACACGTTCCGGACACCGGCCTTCGGCTCGTGTGGAACGTTGCGCGCCTGCCACGCAGCGCGTATCTGTTGCACCTGGAGACGGAGACGCATTGTGAAACGACAACTATCGTCGTCAACCGCTGACACGGATGCACCACTCCCCGCCGTGCAGTTGCCGATCGCCCCGAACCGGTGCGTACACGCCTGCCTGGAGCAGAGCGCAGCCGGGTTCTATACGATCACGATCGATCCGTCACCGATCCTCTGCATCTGCCAGTAGCGCCGCGGACTTCACCCCGACCGCGTTGGTGACCGATCGCAGGAGATGACGACGACGTTGAGGGGAGGCCGGATATCCCAGCCTCCCTTCTTCTGAGATAGGAGATATGAACGTTGAAATATGAGGTAGGTGATGAATGTGTCCGGGAACATCCCCCATGACTCATCGCGCATAACATGATCCCCTTCCTGTTGAGTAGAAATTGAGTAGCTGGCGGGAGGGGAGGCACCGTACGTTGATACGTGCGATCGTACGTTGATACGTTCGATCCCCCCAGTCCATAAACGTGGAATCCACAACAATCAGTTCGGAGGGAGAGATGACATTCGGAAGCGAAATCGACGTGATTATCGAGAGCGTGGATACGGCGATCCCACTCAGCGAGACGGTGGGCGTTCCGTTCATAATCTCGCTGCCACTTGTTCCCGCCAGCGAAATGCCGGGCCCCGTGTGGCTGAACAGCTATGATGCGAACTACCTGCTGGTGAACGAGTGCGGCTACAGCAACGACTACTCGGGGAACCAGTTGTTCTGGGTACGCTTCACCCCGCTCGCAGCCGGCGTGGCGAATGTGGGATTTGCGCAGCAGCAACGCCTTATCAACCCGCTCTTCATCGGGATCGACTATCGCATCACGATTTCACAGTAGGCATACCGAAACGGCACGTGCGGCGCATCGCGTACACAACGCGATGCGCCGGCGCCGGCACAACGAACAACATCATCAGAGGAGAACAGATCATGGCCGATCTGGAGACCACGATTCGCCAGGAACTGGGAATACCGGACAACGCGCAGCACGTGCTGATTCTCAGCATGGATGCACACATGGACTGGGATTGGGAGGTAACGTTTCAGGATTATCTGGAGGGCGTGCCCAACACGTTCGAGACGCATTCAGCCGTTACCGAGATCATCGACAACGCATTCTCACTGATGAGCGGATCCGGCCCGGCCCCCTCCACCTACTACTACTCCGTCTGCGAGATGGGGTTCTTCGAGGGGGCGATCCAGTTGAACCCGAGCCTGCTCGACAACTTCGCAACCGATATCGGCGACCGGCTCCGGATCGTGGGAGGCGGCGTAACGTCGCCGGACAATCTGCTGCCGCACGGCGAGGCATTGGTGCGGAACTATCTGATCGGCAAGACATGGATGCAGCAGACGTTCAATCTTCCGCTGCGCCAGGCCTATGTGCCGGACGACTTCGGCAACGACTCGCAGTTCCCGGTACTCCTGGAGGCAATGGGTCTCGAGGGGGTAAGCTTCTCGCGGATTCCGGGAGCGCCGAATCAGGGACCGCCCGCATCGTACGGGAACAATCAATCGCTGAACAATACGCTGGTTGCGGACGGTGTGGACTTCGTGTGGCAGGCCGCCGACGGATCCAGCACGATCGCACACTACATGCAGCAGACCTACTGCCAGGGGAACGGCATCAACAACTGGAACAACAACTGCAGCCAGAACATCCAGAACAACCCGGCGTTCTCCAACATCCAGTGCTACATCGACATCAACCAGCCGTCTGCTCCGACGCCGTACATCTACGTGCCATGCGGCTGCGACTTCGCACTCCCGATCTCGAACCTGGTGACGACGGCAAACGACTGGAACAACCAGTTCTTCACCGGCGCGGCAAGCGATGTGTACGTTGTGGTGGCGACGCTGGATCACTATATCCAGTTGATCTCCACCTACATCGACCAGAGCGTACAGCACAACTACGGACCATACAAGTATCTCCAGCCGACAACGTTCTTCCCGACGCCGTACTGGACCGGATACTACGCCAGCCGGATCCGCAACAAGATTCTTCACCAGGCCGCGACGCGTGCGCTGCTTGGCGCGGAGACGTTTGGAGCGATCGCCGATCTGCTCCAGGCTCCCGACGCCTTCGGCTTCCAGTGGCTGCAGGCAGGACGGAGCGAGGCGATCGGGAACGGCTGGAAGGGGCTGGTTCCCAGCACGCATCACGACTACATCAGCGGCACGGCCCCGGACGGAGTCTACACCACGGAGCAGGCCCCGCTTCTTGCGGGCGTGCTGAACCTGGGTGCAGGCGCGCGGGGTTCGGCAATGGCGCAGATCGCACAGCAGGTTGCGGCGAACCCGGCGGCAGGCCAGACGCCGATCGTCGTGTTCAATCAGCTCGGCTTCAACGCCGGCGGCCCGACCATACTCCCGGAGAATCCGAATCTGAATCCGCAGAGCGTGAAGTTCGAGGACGGCTCCGAAAGCACCGTGCAGATTACGCACGACGGGGACTATCTCTTCATTGCGTCCGCGCCGAGTCTGGGCTATCAGGCGGGATACCTTTCCAACGCAACGGTAACGCCCTCGGACACTGCATCGATCACCACGCCGGACAACGGAGCAACCTACGTGCTCTCCAACGGCGCGCTTACCGCAACGATCGCGAGCAGTCTGAACTGGGGGATTGCCTATCTGGTGGACAACACAACGAACATCGACATGATCTCCTCCACCGGAACCGGCAACGATCTGGTGTTCTACATCGACCAGGGGGGCATCTATCGGTTCGGCAACGAGTACAACGATGGGGATCAGAATTTCCGGGTGGACCCGAACGGCACGCTCACTGCAGTGAGCGCCGAAGTGCTGGAGCAGGGGCCGCTGCGGGTGTGGCTGCGTACGACGGTGGAGTTCAACTCCACGGACGGCACGAACAAGATCTCCGGAACGTACACGCGCGACTACATCCTGGTTGCCGGGGAGCCGTATCTGCGCATATCCTTCACGGGAGCGGCACCACTTACCGCCTCAGGAGCCCCGAACTCGAACACACCATGGGAGGGGAATCAGTATGCGGTGATGGCGCAGTTCCCGTTCGGCGATCCGAACAGCGGAAACCAGGTGACGATCGATGCCGTGAGCTACGGCACGCCGAATCACTGGATTGCGCAGATGCCGGAGCCGTACTGGCCGGCGCCGATTTTCCAGGCGATGCACAACATGGCGGTTGTGGGAGCAGCCGGCACGACGCTGGGTGCAGTCTATCAATCAACCATTCCGGCCTGGGCAGTCGACGCGCAGGGAGCGTTCATCGGATGCCTGCTGCGGAACACACCGCAGGACCAGGTGGACTCGCACGGAGCCAACGGACAGGATACCGAAACCCATACGCATCAGTATGCGATCCGCGTGCCGAGCGGCATCAACGCCCTCACCGAGGGGACGCAGCTTCAGGAGTCGCTGGCATTCTCCACGCCGCTCCGTACGCTCTACGCAAGCCTCCCGATTGGAACCGCCGGGCTCCCTACAGGCAAGTTCCCGGCAACATTCTCGCTCGCATCCGCATCGCCGTCCAGCGCGATCATCACGGCCGCGAAGCCGGGTACGCTGGATTCGTCCGCTCTCGTCTTCAGAGTCTACCAGCCCTCCAACGATGCATCCGGCGTCGCGGTAACCATCACACTTGCCGATCAGGTATCGAGCCAGAAGAATGTGACGGCCCAACTTGTCACGGCGCTCGAGGATGTAATCGCCGGAACGGGAACGTTGCCGATCTCGAAATCCGCCGTGCAGTTCACGATGCAGCGCGCCATCGCCACGCTGCAGGTTGGCCCACCGGCTCCGCAGAACGCCTCGTAGCTGCACCACGCGAAGATGTTGTGCATGCCCCGGCCCGGCATCAACACCACGGAGTTTCGTTGAGCGATTCGCGGCCCAGCAGTCCCGGCATCCATCGTGCCGGGACTGCTCCGTATCTGCCGCACCAGTTCCCGCTTCCTACCACGTTCGTTTCCCGTTGGCGAGGCGTCTATCGGAATTACCCCGCGCTGCACCTTGCAGGATGTCCCCATGTCCACTTCTTCCTCCCTCATCCCTCTTATCAATAATCCTCCCCCCGAATCCGCAACGAACTCCGGCGGAATGCGGGCTCCGCAAACCCTGTGCGGTTCGCATCCGCGAAAACCGCGGACGGTCACGCCAGCGGGCAGCCATCCGATGCTGTGCAGCCGCATCGTCACTCCGTTCCGCGCGCAAGTTCACACGCAACGCAATCCTGCAGCAGGGAATGATGCCCGGCAGAGCCATCCATACCGCGTCATCCAGCGCTCCGGCGACAACGACAACGATGCCGCATCGTTCGGGCGCACCGTGCTACGGACCGTGTTGTTGTTGCCATCATAGCTCCCCGCGTTGCTCGCATCATCATCCCCCTCGCTGCACATCCCCCTTCTCTACCGACAATCCACCCCGTTCATCGCCAGACGCACGATCATCATTGCACTGCGACTTCCGAAGCATCACTCATGCGTCACCGGACGCCGCGGTCATGCTTCGGCGCCGCGCCGCGGCATCGCTCATCCAAACATCAGGAGAACCGAAATGAGACCTGCATTCAGGCTCCACTCTGCACTCGTTGCGGCAATGCTCATGGCGCTTGTGCTGATCGCCGCGCCGCGCAACGCATCCGCACAGAGCTGCCAGATTACGGTGACCAACACCACGACATGTGCCATCACGGTATGCATGAACAACACCTGCGCAGTATGCCTTCCGGGCGTTACCACCACCATCACACCGCCGGCGTGCGGCGTGGCGGGGAATACCATCACCGCCGATATCTGCGGCATACAACGCCAGCTTACTCCGGGACAGTGCTGCAACAACGTCGGCGTGGGCGTCGGCGGATGCTGCGGCAACATCTGCCTGACGCAGACCGGACCCGGCACGTACACGATGACCATTACCCCTGGCGGGCCGATCTGCAGATGCATTTGCTGATGCGCGGGTGATGGCGCAGCGCAGGCTGAAGACCTGCGCCTACGTGACCTGTACCGGCAATACACGTACCGGCATGGCCTGTGTCGACAATGCACATGCCGACATAATGCGTATCGGCACTGCACCCAAACCGTGCGCCGTGGTTGGCAATATCATCTCAACGGACACCTGCGGTGTGGCACGGCAGATCCTGCCGGGCCATTGCTGCAACAACGTCGGGGTGGGTGTGGGTCAGGCTTGCTGCGCCGCGGTCTGCCTGACCCAGGTGGGCCCGGGCACATACCGGATGACCTTCGCGCCCGGCGGCCCCGTGCGCAGCTGCGGATGCTGATCGCGACGAGCATCGCCCGGAACGCCCTGAACGGCACTGTGTCCCGGGTATCCATACAACACGACACTCATGGAGGAGAACATGTTGAAGCATCGATACGTACGCACCGCGGCCACAACGCTCGCCGCGCTCTGCATTCTGTTTCTCGTCTCGATGAATGCACGCGCGCAGGCATTGCGCGGACCGATGGCTATCGACAACAACACCACATGCACCGTGGAGATCTGCAGCGCCAACGGCGCAGCGTGCTTCCTGGTACCTCCGGGCTCTCAAACGGTCAACATCCCATGCGGTACCGATGCCATCGCCGTGCGCACATGCGGCGGGCTGAGGATTATCCCGTTGGAGAGTTGTGCCAACAGGATTCGCGTTGGAAACAACTGCTGCGCAGATGTCTGCTTCTCCGCCGGCATCGTGGCATGCACCTTCTTCCTGACGATCAATCCGGCCCCGACTCCGTGCCTTTGCCCGATCGATTGACAATTCGACTCCGCCGCACGCGCGCATGCGCAGGTGTGCATGCACGCGCCGGCGGGATACGCCTCGCTCACAATTAAACCGAGGAGAACCCCATGAAGAACCGATTCCTTCTGCCCGGCTGGGCACTCTCTCTGCTGATGCTGCTGCTCCTGGGAGCCGCTTCCAACGGCCGCGCGCTCGCCCAGGCCGACAGCTGCTGCATCCGCATCAACAACAACACCTCCATCTGCCACGTGGATGTCTGCGTCACCACGCCAAGCGGGGCACAACGGTGCATCACCGTGTACGCGGGCATGAGCGACGGATTCCGCTTTCCGTGCGACAGCAATACCGTAGTTATCGTAACGGACGCCTGCGGCGTCGAGCATCGGCTTCATCCCAACGACTGCGTGCGCGTACAACTTCGCAGCGGCTGCTGCGCAACGGCATGCCTTCATATCAGCCACGACGGTTGCTATCAACTCGATGTGGACGAGAACGCCGGCCCCTGCCAGTGCTGAGATGTTGCGGTTGTACCGATAGACATCGTGCATGAAGGTTCGGGCCTCTTCCCCAACGGCTGCCGGCATTCTCGCACCCGATCGCCGGGAATCCGCGGCATCCGAGACCGCGCGGCACCGGCGCACGTCCGCAATCGCGATGCGACGGCGCGATGAGAATCCGACGAAGAAGTCCCGGCAGTACACCGATGCCGCTAGAACCGTCAATCGCCGCGTGGCTGGCAGCCACGCGGCGATTGACATATCGGCGTTGAGCGCCGAGCGACCGGCCGGACCTTCGCACGCCGGATCCGCACCCTTCATGTTATGAACTCTTAACATCGATCTCTCATTTCTTAACACCACCTTCACAGCCACCACTAGCCGGGTTCATAGTTTCGGCCTTCGACTTGCCCCCCTACGGTCTTCGTTCGAGTGCCCACTCCTCCGAACGCGGCTCATTGTACGCCGTATGCCGCGATGTCAAACTGGCTTGTCCTGTTCCGTCCGGCTTTGGCGCGGCATCATCCCTTTTCCAAACATTGTTCAAGGAGAGACAGTCATGTCCCGATTCCATTGCTTCGTCGCACTGGCAGCGACGATGGCCTTCAGCGTCATGTTCGTTGCCTGCGGTGGCAAGGGTTCGTCCAGCGGTTCGCCGGAAGCAGAGAAAGCCGCTGTACCTGGCGCTGCTGCCTCGATCAACGGCGCCGGAGCAACATTCCCCTATCCGCTGTATTCACGTTGGTTCTATGAATACGCCTATGTGGATCAGGGTGTAAAGTTCAACTATCAGGCGATTGGATCGGGCGGCGGTATTGCGCAGATCACGGCAAAGACGGTGGACTTCGGCGCCAGCGATGCAATTCTCACGGACGAGCAGCTCAAGGCGGCGCCCGGCATTCAGATGTTTCCGACGGTTGCCGGCGGCATCGTGCCGGTGTACAATCTGACGGGCGAGGATGGCAAGCCGATCACTGCCGCGCTCAACTTTCCATACAGCGCACTTGCCGATATCTACCTCGGCAAGATCAAGAAGTGGAACGATCCCGTGCTCGCCAAGGCGAATCCGGACGTAAAGCTCCCGAACAAGGATATCACGGTTGTGCATCGCTCCGACGGCTCCGGCACCACCTTCATCTTCACGGACTACCTCTCCAAGGTGAGCCCGGACTGGAAGAGCCAGGTTGGCAATGCAACGTCGGTGAAGTGGCCGCTTGGCCTGGGCGGAAAGGGGAACGAGGGAGTAGCCGGAACGGTGCAGCAGAACGACGGTGCGATCGGCTATGTCGAGCTTGCATACGCACTGCAGAACAAGCAGGCATTCGGCGCCGTGCAGAACAAGGCCGGCCAGTTCGTAAAGGCGAGCCCGGACGGCATTCAGTCCGCCATGAGCGACTTCGGATCGAACATGGGAGACAAGCTCGCCATTTCGATCGTGGACGGACCGGGCAATGCATCCTATCCGATCGCTGGCTACACCTATCTGCTGCTCTACATGGACCAGACCGATTGCGCGAAGGCCGCGAAGGTTGTGGCGTTCGTGAAGTGGGCGTACGAGAATGGAAGCAAGTTTGCCTCCGACCTTCAGTACGTGCCGCTTCCAGATGCGGTGAAGCAGCAGGTGCTCGCCAAGCTTGCGAAGATCACCTGCCAGGGAAAGCCGCTGTAGGAAGGTACTCAGGGGCGCGCCGGGATTCCGGCGCGCCCCGTACGTTTCATGCCACATCAATCCTTCGGACATGCAATCACCCCGACCCTCCGGGCTGAAATCGCTTGGGAGCACTACCGGACGCTTCCGGCGCTGGTGGAATCACGGTGACCTTCCGTTCCGCGCTGCTATCGCGCTGGCGGGCATTCTGGTGCTGGTCATCGTTCTGGCAATCGGCCGCGAACTCTGGGCGCATTCGATTCTTCCCCGTGAGAAATTCGGACTGGCGTTCCTGACTACCAGCACGTGGGATCCCGTGCGGCAGCAGTTCGGCGCCCTCCCGTTCATCATCGGAACCATCGAGACCTCGGTCCTGGCGCTCATCATGGCAATCCCGGCGGGGATCGGTGTTGCGATTTTCCTCGCCGAGCTCGCGCCGGACTGGCTTCGCGCCCCGCTGGGAACATTGATCGAGCTCCTCGCCGCCGTCCCCAGCGTGGTGTTCGGTCTGTGGGGTCTCTTCGTCTTCATCCCCGATGTGGTGAAACCGCTCGGGAACACGCTTCACTCCGCCTTTTCGTTCGTGCCGCTCTTCGACGGCCCCGTCTACGGGCCAAGCAGGCTTGCGGCATCGATGATCCTCGCCATCATGATTCTCCCCACGATCACCGCAGTGACGCGCGATGTATTTCTGGCGCTGCCGCGCACGCAGTCGGAGGCAGCATTCGCGCTTGGGGCAACACGGTGGGAAATGATTGCGCGTGTGCTTGTGCCGCAAAGCCTTTCCGGAATTCTCGGCGCGGTGATTCTGGGCCTTGGACGGGCGCTCGGCGAAACGATCGCGGTGACGATGGTGATCGGCAACAACCCGGACCTGAGCGCATCGCTTCTGCATCCCGGATACACGATGGCCAGCCTGATCGCCAACGAGTTTTCCGAGGCAACGAATGAAACGTACGTGCAGGCGCTGATCGAGATCGGCCTGGTGCTGTTCGTGATCACGCTGTTGCTGAACATGATCGCGCGCCTGCTGGTATGGCGGGTTGCGCGCCGTTTCACAGGAGGTACAGCATGAGCGAACGAGAGATCATCAGCGTTCGTGCCGTACCGTCGCATCTCGGGCGGCGGCGTCTCGTGAACACCATCATGCTCACCATCACCGGCGCGCTCGCGGTGGCGGCAGTGATCCCTCTGGTGTGGATCGTGGCGCATGTTGCGGCCGAAGGAGCACGGTTCATCAGCCCGACCTTCTTCACCGACGTGCCGAAACCGGTGGGTATTGAGGGAGGCGGCATCGGCAATGCCATCGTCGGCTCCGCCATCGTTGTTGGCATCGCCTGCCTGATCGCGGTTCCGGTGGGCATCGCCGCAGCCATCTACTCGCACGACAACGCCACAAGGCCGCTCGGCATCGTTATCCGCTTCTCCACCGACGTGCTCTCCGGCATCCCATCCATCATCATGGGCATCTTCGCCTATGCCGTCGTGGTGGTGCCGCAGGGGCACTTCTCGGCGCTCTCCGGCGGCTTCGCGCTCGCGGTGATCATGCTGCCGATCGTGCTCCGCACAACGGAGGAGATGCTGAATCTGGTGCCGCGGAGCCTGCGCGAGGGAGCGCTCGCGCTCGGTGCTCCACGCTGGCGCACGTCACTGCGGGTGCTGCTTCCGGCCGCGATGAGCGGCGTGGTGACCGGCATAATGCTCGGCATCTCGCGCGTGGCCGGCGAGGCCGCGCCGATGATCTTCACGGCATTCGGCAACCCCTTCTATGCAGCGGACGTAACGCAGCCGATGGCCACGCTGCCGCACACCATCTTCGTGTATGCCATCTCACCGTACAAGGATCTGCACGACAAGGCGTGGACCACCGCGCTTGTGCTGATCGTGCTGGTGCTCGGGCTCAACCTCGCGGCACGCCTCTTCACACGATGGCGGTTGAAGAAGATGGGTTGGAAATAGTCACTGGGCCCCCTCGTCGCCGGCCGTGTGCCGGCGCATCCCCTCACCTCGATTCGAATGGAGCACACGCCTTGGCCACGATAAAGATGCAGGTGCGCGGACTCAACTTCTACTACGGCAATGTCCGCGCAATCACCGATGTGAATCTGGATGTTCCCGAGCACAGGATCGTCGCAATCATCGGTCCTTCGGGATGCGGCAAGTCAACGCTGTTGCGAACGTTGAACCGCATGAGCGACTTCGTTCGCAGGTCGCGGATGGACGGCGAGGTACTACTGGACGGCGAGAATATCTATGGAACCACGGTGGACGTAGTGGATGTTCGGCGTCGTGTCGGCATGGTGTTTCAACGGCCCAACCCGTTTCCGAAATCGATCTACGAGAACGTCGCGTTCGGACCGCGCATGCTCGGCATCCGGAACCGGGGCGATCTGGACGGCATCGTGGAGCGGTCGCTCCGCGGCGCGGCGCTCTGGAACGAGGTATGCGACAAGCTGAAGGAGTCCGGCCTCGCGCTTTCCGGCGGCCAGCAGCAGCGTCTCTGCATCGCTCGCGCGATCGCAATGGAACCGGAGGTGATCCTGATGGATGAGCCGGCCTCCGCGCTGGATCCCGTGGCAACCTCCAAGATCGAGGATCTGATGCGTGAACTCCGCGAGAGCTACAGCATCGTGATCGTCACGCACAACATGCAGCAGGCAATGCGCATCTCGGACGACACCGCCTTCATGAACGTCAACAGCCAGCGCTCGGGACATATCGTGGAGGTTGGACCAACCAAGCGCATATTCACCGATCCGCAGCAGAAGGAGACGGAAGACTACATCACCGGGCGGTTCGGGTAACAACGTCGTTGTTCCGCACCCAAAGCAAGGGGGACGGCACCGAAGTGCCGTCCCCCTTTTCACATTTGTTCCTGAACCTCTGCGGAAGGGCGAAGGTTACGGGAACTGATAGCTGACGGTGAGACGCGCGGTCAGTGACGGATCGATGGAGCGCCCGCTTGCCGTGGTCTCGTAGGTCTCCATCTCGATGTTCGGGATGATGGAGACGTTCTTCTCGGGACGCCAGTCCAGGCCGGCAATGATCAGGTTCCGCTTGTCACCGGTGGCGGCGGCGTCGTTGTCCGGATCGAAGTAGTCGAAGCGCACAACGCCGGCGAGCTTCGGCACGAAGAAGTAGGAGCCGTACACCGTACCTCCCAGAATGGAGCGCGAGCGATACGTGAACGGGCTGCGGCCCGTGAGCACCGCATTCTGCGTGCTCTGCATGAACGCCTCCACACCGAAGCTGTACTGATTCGGGCTGCTGTAACCGATGAACAGCGCATAGGTGTTGGCGTCGTTGCTGAGTCTGTCGGCAACGTTGTTGGAGTCCACAATGGTCGGCCGGGCATTGAGATCGGTGTAGAGATCGATCACCATGCCTTCAACCGGCTTGGCCTGCAACTGAGCGTAGTAACGCTTGTACTTGTCAACCTCCGGCTTGTTGCCGGTACCGTCGCCGATCATCACCCAGTAGCCGAACATTCCCTTGTCGTCGAACTTGCCGCGGAGCGACACGCCGATGTCCCTGGAGGGTGCGATACCACGGAGGTCCATGATGGTCTTCTCGAGCGAGCGGTATCCCCATGCGCCTTCGGAGACGTCGAAGGTCGGCGTCGGCTGAATACCGAACGTGACGTCGGAACCGGAGAACACGTTCTTCCACTTCAAATAGGCATCCTTCACGAAGACACCGATCTTTCCGTTGCTGGCGTTGGCTTCCTGATCGGCTTCGAGACGAAAACGGGAGGTGAAGGACTCGCTGATATCCTGATCGTAGGTGAAGTAGATGCGGCGCAACTGGAATGCCTGGAAGTCCTTCGGACCGGTAAGCGCAGTGCTCGGAAGCTTGGCGATCGTAGAATCACGTCCTACGTTGTACGCATAGTCACCGAACACGATGCCGCTGAACTTGCCCGGAGGAAGCTGCGCCCTGAGCGTTGAGGCGCCGAGAACAAACACGGCCACCGCCATCAGCGCGATGGTTCCTTTCGCTCGTACCACTACCATGATTATCTCCTTGTGCTCTCGCATTACGCGACGTAGCCATATGCTTCCGATATGGACGGCAGCAGTGTCCCGTCATCGAACTCTGCAGCGCCCGCCATCGAAGCTTCTACACCAACCCGGCAATGCGCGGAGCAATGAATGATTGATCCGGATCCCTCTCCTGATACGCCATGGCATGAACTGCGCACGATTACACAGCGCTGCCTGGGAACAGAGCAATGGTCCGGAAGGTTAGCGGGAAGAACTATCGGGCTGTCATAGCAACTTGCACGATCTGCCCACCGGCACTCCGCATCGTGCAGAGTGTAGCGGTCTGGAGGGGAACAGATGCCGAGTGGGAGGCTCAGCTATAAACACGTGATAGTCAACGCATGCTGCGGTGCTCCACAGCGCGCGACGAATATCCGCATGATGTGTGGTTGATCGGCGTTAAGAAAAGGCAACATCACACTCTTTCAAGAATGGTATCGCGATACGACCATGTCGAGCCCGGTATTGCGGCGTAAAAAGGAGATCCGCGCGCCGCGACATAGCGGCATGCCGCCGGCCGGTGGCGGGCGAAGAATGGAGATCGAACGCGCGGCGGCGGCACCGTGCAGAGACGCACAGCCGGCAGGCCGATCCCGCCGCTCGCAGACACACGAGAGACCGGCGTTATCCGCGAGCACGATGGAACGAAAAAGAAACGCCCCTTCATGCGAAGGGGCGTTCACATCCAGACGATGCGTCGGCACTGTTTCAGATCCCACGCGGCGGCTCCGCCGCCGGCGATTCATTCAACTCCTACCAGACACGGGCGCCCGTAGCCCTCGCCAGTGCCAGCCGGCTCATCGCCACACTGTACTGATATTGAACGCGCAGGAATTCCGCCTCCTGAAGCGCAGCCTGTGCATTCAGCAACTCCAGATTCGTAATCACGCCGTTCGTATAGCGCGTACGCGCAAGCGCAAGCGCGTCGCCGGCCTGCTGAACCTGCATTTCCACCGTGCCAAGCCGCTGCGCACTGGTCCGGAGGTCGGCTGTTGCCTGCTGAACCTCCATCGTGATCGTCCCCTGCACCTCCTCGGCAGCAGCCGTTGCACCGGCCAGATTGGCCTGCGCCTCCTGCTCCGCCGCACGCGTACGGTTACCGTCGAAGAGCGGAAGGCTGAAGCGCACTCCGCCGGCCCAGTTCAGCTTCGGCGCATTGAGATCGGGCGGGAAGCCGTTCTTCACACCGCCGGAGACGCTGAGCGTAAGCGCGGGGCCATCGCTCCTGCGCGCGGCCTCCACCTGCAGGCGCGCCGTGTTCTCCGCATCCTTCGCCGCCAGATATTCCGGCCGTGCCTTCAGTGCCGCCGCAACAAGCGTCTCCTCGTCTGTCACCGATCCCTCCGTCGTGAAACCTCCCTTCACCGCCATCGGAGCGGAAAGCGATGCGCCCACCAGCCGGCGGAGCGACGCGCGCCACTTCACCAGATTTCCCTCCACATCCACACGCTGATTCCGCACCGACGTAAGACGCACCTGCGTGCTGAGCAGATCGAAGTTCGTTGCCGTCCCCTGCTCCAGTCGCTGCTGTGCCAGACGGAGGTTCTCCTCCAGCGCCGCGATCTGCTCATCGATCACGGCAATATTCCGCTCCAGCAGCAACACCATGTTGAACGAGGACACCGTCTGATAGCCAACGGCCTTGCGCGCCCCCTCCTCCGCATCCACGGCGGACTGTTCCGCGGCGTGCGCCGCGTCCTCGCGCGCGGCGGTCCGGCCGAAGTCGTACAGCGTCTGCTGCGCGGTAACGGCAGCCTCGTAATTGTTGTTCGGGAAGAACGCAAACGTCTGCACCGTCCCGTTCACGGGGAAGTCCACGGTGATCGTGGGGTCCACGCGGCGATAGCTTGCATCAGCCTCCACATACGGCAGCAACGCGCTGTGCGCCGCGTCGGTACGTGCCTTCGCGGCGCCGATTGCCTGCTGCGCCTGGCGCACCGCCGCCGAATGCTCCAGCGCCATCGTCACCGCGCGATCCAGCGTAAGCGAGTCGGCGGGAGGGGTCTGCGCGTTCACGTGAAGCGCCGGCGCCAGCAGCATACACGCGGCCCCCAGGGAGGCGAGGCCGCACAGTCTCCATCGGTTCATTGCAGTCGATATCATCGAGAGAGAGAGATTGGGAACGTTGGTTGGGGTCGGTAGCCCATCGTCGGTAGAATGAGCCTGCCAACTGAGTACCAACAACTTTGACCACTGATTACCGGCTCAGTGCGCCGCCACGGCCTCCACATCTGCGTCGGCATCGGCGGCGTTCGGTTTCGGCGGAGCACCGGCCGCGATCGCGGCGGCGGCCTGCTTCTTTCGCCGCAGGAGGAACACCAGCGGAACGCAGGCAACGAAGAAGATCGATACCAGGAGAAAGGCATCGTTGTAGCTGAGCAGCATCGTCTGGCGCACAACGGCGCCGTTGATTGCGGCATACGCCTGCTGCTTGGCAGCAACCATGGACGATCCCCGGGCCATCAATCCACCGGCGATGGCGTTCACGCGCTGCTGCACAACGGGATCGAACGGCGTTATGTGACTTATCAGCGTAGAGCGATGAAATGCCATCCGCTGCAACACGAACGTGTTGACGATGGCGATGCCGAACGCTCCTCCAAGCTGCCGCATCATGTTGTTCAGCGATGCCCCCTGCGCCATGTCGCGGCCAACGAGGCCGTAGAGCGAGAGGCTGGTAAGCGGCACGCTGATCAGAGCAAGCCCCACGCCGCGTATCACGAGCGGAACAAGGAAGTCGCTGGCGCCCGTGTTCAGGGTGGAGGATGCGAGCATCCAGCTGTAGATGGCCGTGAGCAGGAAGCCCACGGCGATCATCGGCTGCGGCCTCACCCCCTTCTGCATGATGCGCCCCACCAGCGGCAGGAGCACGGCCGCCGTTGCCGCACCCGGCAGCAGCAGCAGGCCGGTCTGCATTGCATTGTATCCGAGCAGCGTCTGCGCGAACACCGGCACCACGAACACCGAGGAGAACAGCCCGAAGCCGAGAATGAAGGTCATGATACCGGAGACCGCCAGCATCCGGCTTCGCGTAAGAACCGTCAGATCGATGATCGGATGCTTGCAGGTAAGCTGTCGCCACACGAAGCCGATCAGCCCGATGCCCGCCACCACGGCGAGCACGGTGATGGAGGAATCGGAGAACCAGTCCTTCGCCTCTCCCCGCTCCAGCACGTATTGCAGCGAGGCCACGCCGATCGCAAGCAGTGCAATGCCGAACCAGTCGATCGTGGTCACCTTCTTTCTATCCTTCGCCTCCTTCACGAACGTGTAGGAGAGGATGGCAGCCAGGATGCCGATCGGGACGTTCACGTAGAAGATCCACGGCCACGAGTGGTTGTCGATGATCCAGCCGCCCAGGGTGGGGCCGATGGTGGGACCGATAACGATGCCGAGGCTGAAGATGCCCGCCGCAAGCGGACGCTCCTCGACACTGAACGTATCGAAGAGGATGGCCTGCGACGTGGAGAGCAGGGCGCCGCCGCCGGCCCCCTGCAGAAAGCGGAACGCCACCAGTTCCCACAGCCCCGTTGCGTGCCCGCAGAAGAAGGAGGCGAGTGTGAAGAGAATGATTGAGCCGGTATAGTAGTTCCGCCGGCCGAAGAGCGATGAGAGGAAGCTCGTCATCGGAATGACGATGACGTTCGCGATCGCATACGCCGTGATCACCCAGGCGGTATCCTCGATCGTAGCGCCCAGATTGCCGCTCAGATCGGTAAGCGCCACGTTGACGATCGAGACATCGATCAGCTCGATGATCGCCGCCGTGATCACGGTGATCACGATGATCCATTTGCGAAAGCCCTGTTCAGCCATTGCCGATCGCTCTCCGCGCCCGTATCGCGCGCTGGTTATCGTGTTGTGATCGTTACGTCGACGCTCATTCCCGGGCGCAGCGGATGGCTGGGATCGGGAGCCTGTGTGAATGCAATCCTCACCGGAATGCGCTGCGTTACCTTCACGAAGTTGCCGGTTGCGTTATCCGGCGGAAGCAACGAGAACCTGGCTCCGGTGGCCGCGGCGATGGACTGCACGCGTCCCTCGAAGGTGATGCCCGGATATGCATCCACCAGGATCTCCGCCGGCTGCCCAACCCGTACACGTTCCAGATCGGTCTCCTTGAAGTTCGCAGTCACCCAGGTAACCGTATCCTCCGTGATTGCAAGAAGCGGCTGGCCGGCCTGAACATACTGCCCTACCTCCACGTTCTTCTTGGAGATCATGCCGGGACGCGACGCGGAGATCTTCGTGTAGCTCAGCTGAAGACGGGCATAATCCACGTCGTTCTGCCGCTGCCCCACCTGCGTCTCGGCAGTGCGAAGCTGCGCTCGTGCCACGTCGATCTGCGCCTGCGTCACACCAACCTGCCTCCGCGCGGTCTCCAGTTGTGCGGAGGCCGCGTCGAACGCCGTCTTGGTTGCATCCAGCTGCTGCTGCGTGATCGCGTTCCCCTTGAACAGGTTGCGATCGCGCGCCAGATCGTTCTCCGCCTTCGTACGGGCCACCTCCGCCGTCTTCACGTTTGCCTGCGCCACCAGCAGCGCAGCCTCCGCATTGTGCTGGCCGGCGCGCGCCGTGGCCAGCCCGGCCTGCGCCGTGGAGAGCTGGGTCTCCGCGTTCCCGAGCTTCAACTGAAGCTCGCGCGGATCGATCTCCACAATCGGCGCTCCCTCGGCAATGCGATCGTTCTCCTTCACGAGCACCGCGGTCACGTAGCCGCTGATATGCGGAAGGACCGGGTCGATGTTGCCGTCTACCTGAGCGTCGTCCGTATTGACGTGCGTGGCGCCGAAGTCGATTATCCGCTTCACATAGATCCCTCCGCCGATAAGCACGGCGGCGAGGACCGTGTAGAGGATGATCCTCCTGACCGTTCGCGGCTTGCGCGGCCTGGCAGGAGCCTCCTGCACGCCTGCATGCATGGCCGCGTGTGCACCTCCCGGCTGCCCCGCAGGAGCGCCCACCGGAGCGCCCGCCGGAGCGCCCGCCGGAGCAGCCGTCGGCGGGGCTTCGGCAGCGGCGCCCGGCGACCGGGCAGGCCCGTTCGATGTTGAATTGTTCGGCGCGCCGTCGTTCGCGATCGAACGCCGGCGGTCCTCTGTTGGTGCTGAATCCATGATTTGTCGGCTCACATAGTGTCGGGTTGCCGGTTCGCACCCCGCCGAACGCGGACCGGATGCACCGGCCGTGAGGGCGGACTGCTCGACTGATAACGAAGGTGACCCATCAGTCACTTATCGACCAGCGAGACGAACATATTCAACTGCCATGACATTTGTCATAGGTTGAATTGTAATGGCTTGCAATTATTGGGAGACGGCACGCGAACGGCCTCACAATCCGTGGATGGCGCTATATTGAACGGCGGATCGTCTGAAGGCCTTGCAGATTACGGCGTAGAGGACACCCCTTCCCCGGCGCCCCGATACGAGGCATGTTCCACGCTCCCGCCCCGCGGCGGAGGCAATCATAGGATGACCAATCGGTCACATTTCAACCATGGGGTATTACGAAAAGGTTTTGACGGCGGCGACTCAGGCTCTGGCTCCCAGAAGCGGTCTGGAGCGGCTTCCACGTCGCGAACGGGAGCGGCTTACGCGGCGGCAGGACATCATCGATGCCGGCCGCCACGTGTTCGCCGTGAAGGGCTATCATGCGGCGACGCTGGACGACGTTGCCGTTGCAGCCGAACTGGGCAAGGCCACACTCTACAGTTACTTCAACGGGAAGGAACTCCTGTTCGAGTCCGTGGTGGAGGATTCATTCGCAACGATGAAGGCGATCGGCGAGCATGTGCTGCGCGGCCCCGGGACGTTCGAGGAGCGTATCCGGCTGTTCATCGCCACTGAACTGGACTACTTCTTTCGCAACCCATCCAGCCTGAAGCTGATGATGAGCGAGGCGCACCAGCTTCGCCGTCGCAATCCGATGCTTCATCTGATGCCGCAACTCCTCTATATCATCTCGGACTCCATCGCTGCCGAGCAGGCCAACGGAACGATGCTTGCGGAGGCGAACCCGCTGGACCTCGCCACGATGCTTATCAACATGATGTACGGCCAGTTCATGGCACGCATCTACCGCGCCGTCCACGCGCAGATCGCTACCGAGCAGCATTCACGGCTGGAACAGCCGGTCAGCACGGAGCGCCTGGTGGAAGCTTCGCACAACGTGAGCCCGGAGACGATCGAGGCCGAGGTGCTGGCGATCACAAATCTGGTGTTCACCGTGTTCGTTGGGGGAACGAGGGGGCGGAGCTCGTAGCGCGTGCTGCAGATGGAGCGGAATACATGGCCGTCAATG
>JAFDZV010000017.1:75658-175598 GCA_018266795.1 Bacteroidota bacterium
GCACAACCTGTCTGCAGCAACCGCGTCCCTTCTCTTCCTTCAAGCTCCGCCGGGAGGCCACCTCTCTGCCGTCATGAGCGCCGCGTGCTGCAGATAGAGCGGAATACATGGCCGTCAATGGTGGGCCAATGCCGTCATGCACCGGTGGCACAACCTGTCTGCAGCAACCGCATCCCTGTCACGCATCACATGTCATCCACCATTCATCACGCACATCAGGCCGTTCGTCATTCACCATGCGCCGTTCATCATCATATCCTCCGTGATTATCATCAACGGAGAAAACCGGAGGCTATATTCGGCCGTACCGGCGGCGGGCATTAATCCGGGAATGAAGATTCGCGTCACCAACGCTCCACATTCAACCTGCTGCATCGCCCGCTCCTGTGGCGCGGCCACGGCCGGCCGGAGCGGGCGGGCGGTCCGGACACGACATCAACTCATAGCAGAGGCTGCCTGGTGATGACTCGCTTCCTGGTACACAGCCTGCCGATCCTCCTCCTGTCCTTATTCCTTCCCGCAACCAGCGTTCGCGCGCAGGGAAACGATTCGCTTCCGCCGGACCGGGGGGCGCTCACGCAGACGCTGCGGGGGACGCTGCGTGATCGTGCAACACAGGAACCGATTGCCGGCGCAACGGTCACCGTGATCGGCACGAAGCTCGGCGCATTCAGCCGGAGCGACGGATCGTTCCGCATCGAAGGAGTGCCGGTGGGGCGCCAGACGATTCGCATGGCGGCGATCGGATTCGAGCCGGCCGTTACGGATATCATTCTCAGCTCCGGACATCAGGGGGTGATCGATATGGAGCTGGCCGAATCGGTGGTGCGGCAGAAGGAGGTGGTGATCTCCGGAGCGCGGAACGGCTTCGAGCCGAACAACGACGCCGCGCTCACCAGCACAAACACGTTCACGATCGATGATGTGCGCCGCTACGCTGGCAGCCGGGAGGATCCGGCGCGCATGGCGCAGAACTTCGCCGGCGTTCTCGGAGCCAGCTCGCAGCGGAACGACATCATCATCCGCGGCGGTTCACCAACGGAACTGCTGTGGCGCCTGGACGGCATCGATATTCCGAACCCGAACCATTTCGCAACCGAAGGCGCCACGGGCGGGCCGGTGAATGTGATCAACGCCAACCTGCTCGCCAACAGCGACTTCATCACCGGAGCGTTTCCGGCGGAGTACGGCACGAAGCTCTCCGGCGTGTTCGACCTGCGAACGCGCCGCGGCAATACCGAACGCTATGAACTCCTTGCGCAGATGGGTTTCAACGGATTCGAAGGAATGGCGGAGGGCCCGCTGCCGGGCGTTGCCGGGGGATCGTTCATCGCGGACTACAGGAAGTCCACACTCGAAGTGTTCAATGCTCTCGGCATATCCTTCGGTCTCACGGCCATCCCGAAGTATCAGGACGCGGTGGTGAAGGCGGATATCCCTCTCTCGGCAAGCGACAACATCGCCGTGACGGCGCTTGGGGGAACGAGCGATATCGCCATCCTGGCCAGCCGGCAGGACTCCGTCTTCACCGGCGATCAGGATATCAACAACGGAACGGACCTGGGCGTCGCGGGCGCGTCGTGGCAGCATCAATTCTCCGACCGCGTTCTCGGGCGGCTCACGGTAAGCACGGTGAACAGCCGCTACCGAACCACTGTGGATTCCGTCACTGCGGACTCCGGCAACCACGTGCTGGGAACCGACCCGTGGTTTCAGGCGCACTCCACGGAGGGGTATCACTCCGCAGGATATCGTCTCTCGCTGGCTCCAGCACCGGAACATTACGTTCTGCTGGGGGCGGAGGTGCGGGATCTGTACTACGATCTCGATGAAGGCCGCACCACGCCGGGCCGCGCAGACAGCGTCCCCTATTCGCTGCGGGGCACTGGGAGCAGCGTACAGGGGCTGGGCTTCGTGAGCTGGACCTGGCGTCCCAGCGAGTCGCTGAGGATTGCGGGCGGAGTGTTCGCGGACTATCTGGGGATCAGCCGAAGGCTTTCGGTGGAGCCTCGCCTCTCCGTGTCGTTTCAGGCGGACGCTACGCAGAGCATCAGCGCCGGCTTCGGGGTTCACCGGCAGCCGCAACCGCTTCTCGCCTACTTCGGCAGCCCGGCGAATCGCGATCTGGACTTCACACAATCCGTGCACTACGTGCTTGGCTACACGAACCGGATCGCGGAGGATCTGCTGCTGAAGATCGAGGGCTACTACAAGATGATCTCCAACGCCCCGGTGGATGCCGATACGGCGAGCGGATTCTCGCTTCTGAACGCCGGCGCGAATTTCGGATCGGTGAACACGCACGGCGCGCTTACGAACGCAGGGAGCGGCAGGGCATACGGTACGGAGCTTTCAGTGATGAAGCATTTTTCCAACGGGTGGTACCTGACGGCCACGGGATCGCTGTTCCGCCAGTTCTACACCGGCTCCGACGGCATCGAACGGAACGGAGCGTTCGACAACGGCTTCGTCACCAATCTGCTGGCGGGTTACGAAATGGTGGTATCGCCCAGGCTGACGCTGGAGTTCAGCGGCAAGTACACAGTGGCCGGCGGCGCCCCGTATACGCCGGTGGACGTGGCCGCCTCGCGGATCTACGGTATTACCGAACCGGACAACGCTCATCCGTTCTCGGAACGCAACCCCGCCTACTCCAGGCTCGATATGCGCGTGGATTTCCGGAACAACCTCGGCACCTGGTCCATTACGAGCTATGTGTCCGTAGAGAATGTGCTGAACCGGAAGAATGTTCAGGAGCGCGTGTACAACAGACGGTTCGATCGGGTGGACGTGATCAATCAGCTCGGGATATTTCCGGTGGGAGGAGTTCGGGTGGAGTTCTGATCCGGCCGGCATGCGCGGCGGCACGCCGCGTTCCGAACGGGCTGCATCGGACCGCCTTCACGCCTCTCAACGCGCCCGGCCTCCCTGCCGGCTCCACACGGCTGCAGCACCGTGAACCGCTGCGCCGCTGCACCGCAGACACCGGCTACGATCGCCGTCGAAATGCCATCCGACAATCAATTCACGACAGCATTACCGAACGCACGCATGGGCGCACCGCTCACGGTAGCCCGCAGTCCGGCGCACCATCCTCGACGCACCTCTCCCGGCGAACCACGAGAATCACCCCGCCGAGATAGATCCACACTCCCGAAATATCCGGAATGCAAAATAATCGCCGGCATCCGCTTGCGGGGAAGCGCGCAGTCGCCGGATACATTCCAGGCGGCGTCACCATATTACACGACATATATCGACAGGATAATATTCAGCGATTCACCAGAGCATCACCCACGTAATTACCATGCTAACGATCCGGATGGCGCAGCACGAATGCAGAAGAGAAAATATACCATGCGGCATCGGCATCAGTGCTCCAGAAAACCGGCACTGCAAGCGTTTCGAAGAAGCAGAGCAAGGCGGGAGAAGTTTTCGGGATATACAGTGAATAATATTGCACCATGTATTGTTTCCCCCGAGATCTCCGGCGATAATCCCGACACAATTCTCCGGATGCTCCGGAACGACATATTGCCTTCGGCCAGGCACACAACAACGGGCCTGCGTGGTGCATGAAGCCATGCGTTTGGCGCACGCCGCACGGCAGCCATGCGGGGTTCCGAATCAACCCATCGACTTACTACATGGAGAGATACACCATGACACGTACAGTAAAACGGCTGCTGCTGGTGGTGGCGTTCGCGTTGGTCGGCATTGCCGCCACGCAGGGAACGGCAACCGCGCAGTTCAATTATACCTGCATCGTCAACAACGGCTACAAGTGCTATGTCATTTTCGATCCGTGCGGCCGCATCATCGCGATCAAGTGTCTTTGCGGATCAACCGGTTCCGGCACCTTCACAACGCCGCGGGCAATTCCATTCGCCGGCCCGTTGAACGTTGCCCTGACGCCGGTTTCCGTGAACGTAACGCTTGTGGATGCGCAGTACGGCACAATCACGACCCGGTTGAAGCTCAATGCAACCACCCCGGTCACATCGATCGTGTCGAACAATCCGCCGAACAGATATCCCGCAACCGGGCGAATTCAGTTCTATGCAGATGCGACGCTGGAATCGAAGCCGGGAATCATTTATACCAGCAGAACCCCGCTGACATTCGTCAGCACCAGCCTTCAGTCCGTGGATCCGTTCAACAACGAGGTGTTCGTTCTTACGAAGGACGTCGAATTCTACAACGCCGCGGACCCGGCGCAGGTTACGCAGTTCAAGCTGCAGGCCAACTCAACCAACGTGACGCTCGGCTCATAGCGAGCGCGAATCGGCGCGGCGCCGGAGGGATGGGGAGGGTATTCGTACTCGCGCCCATCGGCCGGCCTCCCACGCCGCTGTGCATCCACCGATTGTGAATGCATGAATGTTATCGCGCCTCTGGCCGAGGCTCACTATGACGAGGCGTACCTGAATGCGAGCGATCAATACGGAATATGTTGCGCCATGATCCGCTCGCCGCGAGACGCCCGCCAATTCTTCACTCGCTCTTGAAGGAGAAACCTGCTATGACACATACAGTAAAACGGCTGCTGCTCCTGGCAACGTTCGTTGCCATCGGCATGGCTGGCGCAAACGCACTCGCGGTTGCGCAGACATATACCTGCACCATCATCAACGGGTGCAAGTGCTATCTCATTTTCGATCCCTGCGGCAACCTGATCGGCATCAACTGCAATTGCGGCAGCAGCGGCAGCGGAACGTTCAACACCGTTCCGGTTCCGCGCGCTCACGGGCCGATGGGAGGGAATAATTTCACACGGCTCGGCAATGACGACGCTCCGCCGCCTGCCGGGCAGGACCTGCTGAACGTAACGCTCTCGCCTACGGATATCTCCGTGAATCTGTTCGATCAGACGCTGGGCAACGTCCATACATCGCTGGACCAGTCCAGGACATCGCCGAACACGACGATCGTCTCGAACTCCGAGACGAGCACCTACCCTGCAACGGGCATCATCAACTTCTACGCGAATGCAACGCTGGCCTCGAAGCCGGGAATCGTGTACCAGAGCAGAACGCCTCTGCAGTTCACGAACTCCAGCCTCACCTCGTTCAATCCCTTCGTGAACGAGACGTTCCAGCTTGCGGCCGATGTCGAGTTCTACGACTCTGCGGATCTCTCGCAGTCCACGGCGTTCACGCTCCGGGCCGAGGGAACGAATGTGACGCTCGGCGCAGCCACCAGGCCGGGGGCGCAGGGACTGCACTAGAAATATCCCTGCCCGGCACGCGGCCGTAGATGAGATGATGGCATTTCCCGTTCATCGATGACGGCCGCTTCGCACAACCCTGAGCCGCCTCGCCACGATGCATGCCGGAAGAAATTCCGACGATCGTGCGGGGCGGCTTCATTGTTCACGTACCGCCGGCTGTCCGGGCGGGCGCGACGATCGGAATTCGTGACGCGCAATCATGACCGGCAATCATCACTCCGGAATCCCGTCAGCGATCCAACTCCTCTTGGTATCTTCGCCGGATAATTTCCCGGTCGCCGCGCTCTCCTCCACCCCGGGCGCACATTCACCAAACAGCCAGCCGTGATGACGACAGCAGGCTCAATCATTCGGCGCATTCTGCCGTACGCATCGATAATTCTGCTCGGCCTACCGGCGCGTCCATCGTGGGCGCAGGACACACCCGGAGGTGGAAGCATTCAGCAGGCGAAGCCCCCGGCCTCCTCGGCGGCCGACGGGAAAGCCACGGAGGAAGGGCCATCCCATCCGGACACCTGCCACATCGGTCTCTACATCCTGTCACTGTACGACTTCGACTATCCGAACAATGCCTTCACGTCGGACTTCTGGATGTGGTTCACCTACAGCCGCGACAGTCTGGACCCGTTGAAGTCCGCGGAGGTTACGAACGCGAAGTCGTACGCATACTCGAACTCCTCCACGGAGAAGAAGAAGGGATTGATGTGGGGAGCACAGAAGTGCAAGGCCACGGTGCGGGAGACGTGGGACATCCGCGATTTCCCGTTCGACCATCAGGTGCTGCGCATCGAGATCGAGGATGCGGACAAGGATACGTCGGAGTTGATCTACGTGCCCGATGTCGCGCAGAGCAAGATCGATCCGCGCGTGACACTGGACGGCTGGAAAATCTCCGGCATGCGGTTCGTGCGCCATGATGCGCGCTACAACACGAACTACGGCGACCCGGAGCTTGCGGCGTCCAGCACATATCCCGGCGTTGTGGCGATCGTTGAACTGCAGCGCGAGGGTGCGGCCCTCTTCTTCAAGCTCTTTACCGGCGTCTACGTTGCCTTCGCCATCAGCATGATGGTGTTCTTCTTCGACGAAACGGAGATCGGAACCCGGTTCAGCCTGCTGGTGGGCGCAATGTTTGCGGCCGTGGCCAACAAGTATATCGTGGATTCGTTTCTGCCGATGTCCGTTGGCTTCACGCTGGTTGACGGCATTCACGTGATGACCTTCGTCTACATCCTGCTTGCCGGCTGTATCTCCGTGTTCGTGATGCACTACCAGCGGAAGACCGGCGCGCAGCATGAGCACGGTGCGTTTGTGGCACGGCGCATCGATCGCTATGCATTCATCACGCTCCTTCTCTCCTACATCGGGATCAACGCGTTCTACCTTGTGCGCGCATCGTGAGTGATGGTGACATACGTGCGTGCCGCGGTACGCCGAGGCCGCTCCCTGCAGGAAGCTCGAGGAGAGAACGGATGCCGGCGGGCTACAGACAGGACGGCGCGAAGAGCAATCATGGCCGGGCCCGGCAATCAGCTACCCTCAACTCCATCGGCCGGCTGCCACCGACATTTCCATCCGGCGCTGCACGCGGAGCCACTCCGCCGCCCGAATGCTTGGCCGCGGGGACCACTTGGCGTATCTTCGGCGCCGACGCTGCAGGCTGCGGTGCATGATCCGAACAGCCTGCCCGCTGCGTTCCGCATGCCTCTTCCGCAGGATCTCACCGAATGCTCCGTTCCGCGGCAGCGCCGCGCGAAATCGCTGCCGGTGCGATGGCACCGCGGCGACGGACGCGGCGACAACACGAATCTTCCCCCCCGATATGCTTTACGACGATCAGGCAACAACGTACGACATGCGCGCCGGCATCCCGCAGCCTGCGACGGAGGCCGTTGCGGAGGCTCTCGTGGAGATCACGGGAGCCGGACCCGGCACCAGCATCCTCGAGGTTGGCGCGGGGACCGGCCTGTTCAGCATTCCATTGATTCAACGTTCGGTTCGCTATACCGCGTTCGATCGCTCCGCCGCAATGATCGGTGTACTGCGCGAGAAGGTGGCCCGTGAGGGTCTGCCTGCCGCGATCGTTGTCTCGGACGGCAACGCGGCATGGCCCGCGGACGACGCCAGCATCTCCGTTGTCTTCTCCGTACGCGCCCTGCATCATCTGGAACCGGACCATGTGCTGAACGAGCTGCATCGCGTTCTTCGCCCGAATGGTAGCTGGCTTGCCGTTGGCCGCGTGCGGCGCCCCGCGGACTCGCCCAGTTCCGTGATGCGGCGCAGGATGCGCTGGCTGGTACAACAGGCCGGCTACGAGGCTCGCAACCACGAAGCACGGATGGAAACGGTGTTCGCGGCATTGGAAGCCGAAGGCGGCCAGCGCCTGGAGCCGCGCACGGTTGCGCGCTGGACCCGCATGCACCGACCGGCGGACTCGCTTGCATCGTGGGAGGGAAAGGAGGGGCTGGCCGGTCTCGAGCTCCCGCAGGAAGCGAAGGGAGCGATCCTCGCGGATCTGCGTGCATGGGCCGGGGCCGAGTTCGGCAGGATCGATGCACCGGCCGAGCAGGAGGAATTTTTCGAGTTGACGGCAATCAACGTGACGTTTTCATGAACGCGGGGTACAGTGTGATGGCGAAGTGGAAGGCGCCGATGCCGGGTGGCCGCCAGGAACCGCCGGTCCGCGCACCTGCTCTCTCTTCCGCCCGATGTCATCCTGCTCCGGCAACCGATCGTGCGCACACGGCGGTGGTGCCGTTCGCAGACGGATGCGCCCGCACGGCGGGCACCGGCACGATCTGTGCGCCTGCACGGACATCGCGCTCCGGCGGCCATCGTGTTCTCGCGGAGTACGCTTCGCGATGACTGCAGACCAACGTCCGGCACGTCCGGGCATTCCAAGCCCACGTCCCTTCGCCGCCGGTTCGCGCGGCAAAGGAATTCTCCGGTAGAACGCCTCAGGAACACCCATGCAGAATATGCTGTTAACCGAACTGGGCCAGGCGCTCGTCAACGGCAACCTGACCGATGCCGAGCTGCAGGCTCGTACGGACACCCAGTCCGTGCTCCAGATTCTTCCCGACGCCAATGTTGTCAAGGTGGGCGGGCAGAGCTTCATCGATCGCGGCCGCGCGGCCGTGTTCCCATTGATCGAGGAGATCGTGGAGAACCTGGGGCGCCACAAGATGATCATCGGCACCGGCGCCGGCACGCGTGCGCGCCATGCCTACAGCGTCGGCATCGATCTTGGCATGCCGACCGGCGTGCTGAGTGTGCTGGGAACGTTCGTGAGCATGCAGAACGCACGCATGCTCCACTATCTGCTTGCGAAGCATGGCATTCCGTTCATCGAGCCCGCGCAGTTCCCGCAGCTTCCGCTCTATCTCGAGGAGCGCGGAGCCGTGATCTTCTTCGGAATGCCCCCCTATACATTCTGGCAGAAGAATCCGGAGGTGGGCCGCATCCCGCCGCATCGCACGGACACCGGATGCTATCTCATCAGCGAAGTGTTCGCCACGAAATCCATGATCTTTGTGAAGGACGAGGACGGCCTTTATACGGCCGATCCGAAGAAGGAGAAGAACGCAAGGTTCATCCCGCGCATCACGGTTGCGGAACTGCTGGCGATGGATCTGGAGGATATCGTGGTGGAGCGCGCCGTGCTGGATCTGATGCAGAATGCGGAGAGCAGCCGCTCCATCAGAGTCATCAACGGACTGGTGAAGGGGAATCTTACGCGCGCACTCGAGGGGGAGGATGTCGGCACGCTGATCACGATGGATTGACGGCGGGATGATTGGCGGCGACAGTGCGTTGACACTCCGCGCCCCACACGTACAGTTCCTATCGAAACCGGAATGCGCTTGGGAGCCTGCAGGGCCCTGCAGCGCCGAATGTCGGGAACTCTGACGGCGGACCATGGAACAACCAATCAGGAGAACATAGATCATGGCAGAGACCAACGGCGACCTTCGCCATCACATACAGTCGGGATTGATGCGCGAGAGCCTGGTGGACAAGCAGGTGATGGCCGCAACGGAGTCGCCGGTTGTACGCATGCTCCCCGATGTGCACGTGGTGAAGATCGGCGGACGCTCCGTGCTCGATCAGGGGCGGGTGATCACCTACCCCGTTGTGGATGTGCTTGCAAAGCTGCTGGAGAGCCAGCGCCTTATCCTGGGCGTGGGAGGCGGCGTACGAAGCCGGCACGTTTTCTCCATCGGCATCGATCTCGGGCTTCCCACCGGCGTGCTCGCGCAGGTATCGGTTGCCGATGCGCTGGGCAACGCGCACATCCTGGGCACGCTGCTTGCTCCGCATGGTGTGGTTGCCATACCGCCGGAGATCTTCGGCCATCTTCTTCCCCTCTTCATTCACTCTGCGCCGGGCGTGATCTTCAACGGCGTTCCCCCCTATTCCATCTGGGAACATCCTCCCGGCATCGGGCGCATCCCGCCGCATCGCACGGACGCAGGCTGCTTCATCCTGGGCGAGTGCTTCGGATGCAAGACCGTGACGCTGGTGAAGGATGTGGACGGCCTCTACACGGAGGATCCCCGGGAGAATCCGAACGCCTCGTTCATCGATGCCATCGGCGCCCGTGAGTTGAAGAAGCGGAAGCTGAAGAGCCTTCCGTTCGATGAAGTCCTTCCGGACCTGGTCACCAACGCGCGCCTCGTCCATCAGTTCCAGATCGTCAACGGCCGCGATCCCGATCGCATCGCCGCTGCCGTCCGGGGGGAGCATGCAGGAACCATCGTCTACGCCGACTGAACAGTCCGTTCCCCTCCGCTCCAACGACATCGCGGTTCGCGCAGAGGGAATCACGAAGACGTTCGGCGAGGGTCCGCGCGCACTTGACGGTGCAGATCTTACGCTGTATCGCGGGGAGCTGGTTGCGCTGATCGGTGCGAACGGCTCCGGCAAGAGCACGCTGCTGAAGCTTCTGTTCGGTGTGCTGCGGCCCGATGCCGGAAGCATCGAGGTGCTGGGGCTGAAGCCGCACATCGATGGAAGCGCGCTGCGTGCCGTTGCCGGATACGCACCTCAGGATGCGACGCTCGATCCCGAGATCACAGGCTGGGAAACGCTGCGCCTGTTCCACGCGCTGCGCGGACTTCCCGGCAACCAGCGCG
Organism: Bacteroidota bacterium; assembly: GCA_018266795.1. GTDB lineage: Bacteria > Bacteroidota > Ignavibacteria > OLB7 > OLB7 > JAFDZV01. The sequence goes on from JAFDZV010000017.1 coordinate 86,024, forward strand.
AGGGACGGCTGGCAGCGCTCGCCGCGGAATACGATCTGGCCGCATTCTGCGACCGGCCCGCGGGCACCTACTCCGGCGGCCAGCGCCAGCGCCTGCATCTGGCGTTGGAGACGATGCATGCGCCATCACTTCTTCTTCTTGATGAACCAACGGCAAGCCTTGATCCGGCGGCGCGGCGCGCGCTCTGGGGAAGGCTGGTATCGCGACGCGATGCAGGGAATACCATTGTGGTGGCCACCCACGATCTCGCTGACGTGGCGGCAAACTGCGATCGTGTTGTGCTGCTGCATCATGGGAAGGTGCTGGCGTGCGCGGCTCCGGCTGCGCTCACGGCGTTGCATGGAGGCGCATGCACCATCATCACACTGAACGATAATCCCGGCGCAGCCGGCGCGGACCTGCGCTCCGGATTGATGGCGCTCCCCGGCTCGGTGGATGTGACGATGGACGGCACCACCATCATCATCTGGCGCGAGCATCATCCGGACACAGGCGAGCCCGCACTCGATCTGCTTGCTGCGATGGGCCTGGGCTGCAGACGCTACGAACGCCCTGAGGCCGATCTTGCCGCAGTGTACTTCCGCATCACCGGGTCGGCGCTGCCGATGCCGGAGCTCGGGCCGCCACGTGGAGACGGGCGCGGCGGCAGGGGCCGCACGGGCAACCACGACGGCGCCGGCAGGAATTCCGGCGGGAGACACGGCCGATGAACGGACGATTGCTTGCCGTTGCGCGCGAGACGGCGCTGCGAAGCTGGCGGAAGACGCTGCGGCGGCCCGTGCCCCTTTCGTTCTCCTTCGTGCAGCCGCTGTTCTGGATGCTCATCTTCGGTTTCCTCTTTCACCGCTTCACGCTCGGCCCTGCATATGCAGGCTATTCCTATCTGGACTTTCTTCTCCCCGGAGTCTGCGCAATGACGGTACTGTTCGGCGCGTCGCAGGCCGGCATTACGCTGGTCCGCGACCTGCAGACCGGATTCCTGCAGCGCATGGTCCGCGCATCGGCGCACCCGCGCTGGATTCTCGCCGGAACGCTCGGCGCGGAGATCGTGCGCCTTGGGGCGCAGGCATGCATCGTGGCGCTGCTCGGCGTGGCGCTCGGAGCCCGGCCCGCGGTCGATCCGACGGCCCTTCTCCCCGCGGCCGCGGCGCTCGCGCTCTTCGCGCTCGGCTACGCGAGCCTCTCCTGCTGGATCGCGTTGAAGACGAAGGCACAGGAAAGCATGGCCACCTTCGTGCATGTGGTGAACATGCCGCTCCTCTTCACCAGCACGGCGCTTGTTCCGTCGCGGCAGATGCCGCCGTGGCTGGAGTGGATTGCGCGGTGGAACCCGCTCACGATCGTTGCGGACTCGCTGCGCGATGCGCTGCTGCTTGGGCAGATGCCGCCCGCTCTTCATCTGGTGCCGCTCCTGATTGGAAGCGTACTTCTCTTCATGCTCGCGGCCGGAGCGATGAAGCACGCGGCACGGGAGTGAGGCTTCCGCCGGCTCCGTGCGGGAGCATTCGGATCTGCGCACGCCTCGACTGCAATACGCGCGGACCTATTTCCCCGGCCATCATCCATCCTCCGTTCCGAATCGATGGAGACGGCAATGGCCCGCCGGCGCCTATCCGGCGCGCGTAACGATCGGCTGGGAGTGCTCGGCCACTCGCGCGGTGGTGACCGGCAGGTAGCCGAGGTAGTTCGCTGCACGGTTACTCGCCGTTCGCAGCACAGTCATAGATGCTACACCGGAGCCCGCGTGCGCGCAACGCCTGCGGGCTCATCCCTTCATGCGCGCAACGCCTGCGGGCTCATCCCTTCATGCGCGCGCGGCCTATGGCTTTATGCCGATGCCGCATTGTCGTATGTTCGGCTCGCACAGGTGCTGTCCGCCTGCCTTGAAAGACGATCAACTACTGAGTGGACGATACATGGCACACATCGACCTCCCGGAGCATCTTCCCGGGATCACCGGCCCGCTGCAGTTCCGTCCGCAGACGGGTGAAGCGCTCTCCCATCTTGCACAGACACTGCTGCGCGGCAACTCACCGTTGAAGGCCGCGGAACGCGAGCTCATCGCCGCCTATGTTTCCGGTCTGAACGAGTGCGCATTCTGCCATCGCAGCCATGCCGCCGCTGCGCGATCGCTCTTCGGCGTTGAGCGGAGCGTTGTGGATGCCGTGGTTCGCGACCTGGATTCCGCACCGATCGGCCAGAAGATGAAGGCGCTGCTCCGCATCGCAGCGAAGGTACAGCAGGGTGGAAGGAACGTTGCGCCGGAGGATATCGCCGCCGCACGCATGTATGGTGCCGATGATGTCGAGATTCACGACACGGTGCTCGTTGCAGCGGCGTTCTGCATGTACAATCGATACGTGGATGGCCTTGCAACCTGGGCGCCGGAGGATGGCCCGGTCTACGACGCCATGGGCGATCATCTCGCCGCCGAAGGCTACGGCGCCGCGAACAGGAATGCGTGATGGTCATCCGCAATATGGCACGGCAGCAGGCTGAAGACCTGCTGCTACAAATGGCCGGCGCCTACGGGTCCGACATATGCGCCCGGCGCCATGTACCGGGCGCGGCACCCATCTCCCGCTTGAATGCCTTGCTGAATGCCGCCTCGGATTCGTATCCCACTCGTTCCGCGATCTCCGCAATCGTCCCCTCCCCTCGCACGAGAAACTCCGATGCCTTCACCATCCGCCAACGCGTTGCATAGGTAAGCGGCGGCATGCCGGCAAGCGATGTGAACCGCGTGGCGAAGGCCGTGCGCGACATGCCAGCCTCACGCGCAAGATCGGCGACGGTCCACGCCCGGTTGACTTCGCGATGAATCGCCGTCAGCGCACGCGAGATATCGGGGTCAGCCAGAGCGCGAAGGATGTTGCTGTTGCAATCCTGGCCGCTCGCCGCGTGGCGTGCAATGCTGGCGCGCACAAGCTGGATGAAGAGCACATCGGTAAGACGCGATACGACCAGCGCCGAACCGGGCGTTCCTCCGTTCGTCTCCGATGCGATGAAACGGAGCGTGGTCTCCGTCCACGGTCCTACACAGGAATCGTTCGCCGGGAGGTGAAGCATCGGCGGCATCGCCTGCATCAACGGGTGCATCGGCGTTCGGGGATAGGTGAACGTTCCGTGAACGATCTTCGTCGCCGCGCCGTCGCCGCCATGCCGCACCACCGGATGAATGCCGCCGCACGAACCATGCTCGATAAGCTCCTCCATCGGCACCGCACGCGCCCGCCTGGAATCACGCAGCGAATGCGCGGCACCATGTGTGATCATCACGATATCACCACCGGCCAGCGCAACCATCTCCTGCTCCCCCTTGATCTCCAGATAACATCCGCCGCGCTCGATCACATAGAACGGCGCCACGCCCGGTGTGGCCGGCACGCTGAATCCCCACGGCGCTCGAAGGTCCGCTCCGCAGCGCACCGTGCCGCGTACGTGCATGCTGGCAAGGACATCCGACACAACGTCCATATCATTCATCCAGTTTATTAGAACGATCGGACATAAGATAAGAACAATCCATCATCAATCGTCCTACCTCCGAACGATAAGTTGCAGGCATTCCGCGACGCACGGACATGGCGCGGATTGCCCGCCGGCCGGCCGTGCGCATTCACATGAACATGTACCTGGAGATCGATAATGGCGATAGTGCAACAGGAGCCGATCGTGGTGCGATCCACGCTCGACAAGGGAGCAACGGATCTTCTCTTTCGAAACGCACGCACCCACGCCGCGTGGCAGGAGCAGCCGGTGACGGACGAGCTGCTGCAGGAACTGTACGATCTTGCGAAGTGGGGGCCCACGGCCGCCAACACCTCACCGCTCCGTATTCTTTTCCTGCGAACTCCGGAGGCAAAGGAGCGGCTGCTCCCGGCACTTCACGAGATGAATGTGGAGAAGGTTCGCACCGCACCGGTAACGGCCATCCTTGCATACGACACGGAATTCCCCGACCAGATGCCGAAGCTGATGCCGTATCGCGACACGAGCGCGATGTTCGGCACGATGCCCGCCGAAGCGCGCGAGCGAATGGCGCGCGACAACAGCACATTGCAGGCGGCCTACACCATCATGGCCGCACGCGCCGTGGGCCTGGACTGCGGCCCGATGGGAGGATTCGATGCCGATGCGGTGAACGCTGCGTTCTTCCCCGATGGACGATGGCGCGTGAACCTGATCTGCAATCTCGGTTACGGCGATCACGAGAAGCTCTGGCCGCGGTTGCCGCGCCTGGAGTTCAACGAAGCATGTGTGCTGATGTAGAGGCGGTGGAGTAGCGGTTCGCGCCAAAGCCGGAATACGCTTCAGAGACTGCAGGCCTTGCAGTACGGGATGCCGGGAACTCCGGGAGGAACGTCACGGCCGGCGGCGATCACCCTTCTTCGTCCCGCCCGGTACCGGCTCGCTCCGGCAGTATGCAGACGAGGAAGGCGCGGAACGAGTTCCGCGCCTTCCTGTGCACAGGCAATTGGCTGCCGGCAACGGCGGGGCTGCACCGTGGGCCGGCGTTCAGGCTTACGGCGTTGCGAACACAACGCGCCAGACTTCACGCATTCGGGAGGTTCCAGCTTGCGATGATCGTGTCGAACGCCGCGGGTGGATCCGGCGGGTCCGTGATGGTGCCGTTGAACGTAACCGAACCCTGCTGCCGGCTGGTTGGAACGGTGAGCTGGAACATTGCCCCGCGCTCCACGATCACTCCGTGATAGATCAGCGATTGTGTCAGAACCGCGCGCGGCGCCACCGGCATCAGTTCCGAGACCCATGCCGTGATCTCCTTGATATGCACCTCCACTACGGCAATGTTCAATGCGGCTCCATAGACCTTGGTCACCATCGTCACCGATGGCGTCAGCTGCGCAGTGAACGTCAGCGCGGGCGTACTCGAGTTCGAATTATCCATGATGATTGCTTCTGAGGTTGAGGTAGGCACCCGGAGTGCGGGCAACCGGTTTCGTCATACGCTCTGAGCCGATTGCTCGAGTGTCCAGTGGCAGATCTGGAAGCTGAATGCCTGCGGAGGCTCCGGCGGATCGGTGATCACCGTGGAGAGCGAGATACTCCCCTGCTGATATCCCCAGGGAATGATGAGCATCAGCGACGTGTTCGGCCCGATAACCACACCATGGTAGACGATCTCCTGCGGGATCGTTGCGAACGGAGCAATCTGTGTCAACTGTACCGCCCAGACCACGACATCCCCGATGTTGATTTCAACCACCGCCATGTTCAGGGCACTGCCGTACACCTTCGTCACAATCGATACCAACTTGGTAAGCCGCGTCGTGAAGGTGAATGCCGGTTGTGCGTCGGCCGAGAGATTCAACATGTTTGCCCTTCCTGTTAGTGACTGTGTACCCGAATAGCATGATGAGATTCGAGTAACCGGCCGGCCGATACTCCATACCGGCGGCCCCGTCTCTCACCGTTCGTAGGTCGCCTCCTCCCCGGCATCACCCCTAGCTTCCCTCCCACACCGCAACCACCACGTCGTACGGTATGGGTTCGGCCCCCGGGGAGATTATCGTGCCCTGGAAGCGGACCGCGCCCGGCAATTCCGGCACCGGAACCGTGAGGGTCAGCGTTGCATTCTCCTTCACGGTGGTGCCACAGAACACCACGTCGACCGGCAGCTGCCCGGTTGGCGACACGGGTGTCAGCATGCCGCTCCACACCGGCACACCGCACATCACGATCGTCTCACTGGTCGCGCTGCGCGTCGGCCCCTGCACCGTGGTCACGATCGTTATCTGCTCCGTCAGCTGGAACGAAATCCTCAGATCGTTCGCTTCGGTTGTCCCCGCCATCACACCCTCCGGAGTTACTGGTTGAACGCGGCGGCACCGCGCATCATGGCTTCACCGTGTTTGCATCGATGTAGAGATCGCGAATCGTGAGAAGCGGTTGCTGCTGATTCGGATCGGCCGTCAATGCCGCGAACACCGTGAGCTGCATGTTCACCTGCGATGTCCCGTTCAGCACCGGCTGATTGTCCGACATCCAGGTTGTGACGCTCGCGGCAAACGGAGCCACGAACGCCGGCGGCTTTCCGGCTTCCGGGGTTGCCATCGTTGGCGGAAGCAGGCTTACCGGCACCGACGTGCGCGGCGTCAGCGGCAGCGACGGGATCAGCAGATAGGAGAACGCGGACGTCATCTTCGCCGCTACCTGCTGTCCGACGGCACCGCTGAACAGCGACTCGAAGAACGCGTCGAGATATCCTTCCAACGTCTGAACAGCCGGCGCAACCGTGCCGAGGTTGTAGGAGTCGTACTCCAGCAACGGCACAATCGGATCGGAGAACTTCACCAGCGGTGTGCTGAAGCGGAACGTATCGGTGGTTGCCACGCCGGGCACCAGGAACTGATTCCGCACCACCTGCACGCCGGACCAGCCGTTCTGGAACTGGAAGAGATTGAGCCCCGGGATCGCAACCGCGCGCTGCGGGATGGAGAGGGCCTCGTCGTACTGGAGATAGGTATCCTCGTTGCCGGAAGCTTTCAGCTTGTAGCGATAGGAGACGAGCGCTCCCGGAGGCGGATCCGGAGCAACCTCCCACTGATACTTGGCCGGCTCCACGACAACCACCGGCACCGGCACATTCACTCCATCCGGCACGAGCGAGACCTTGAAGATGTCGATGCGGGCCTCGCCGTTGTCGTCGGAGAGAACGATGTCGAACACGAAGGTCACCTGCCGCGGGATCGCAGGCATCGCAAGGACGGTCTTGGAATCGGCCCACGCCTTGTAGGCATCGGCAAATCCCTCAGTGATCGCCGTAAACGCCTGAACCGCATACTCCGCATTGGTCACGTCGGCAGGCTTGCTGTTCGCGTTCACCGCGCGGAGATAGGTGATCATGTCGTGTTCGATCGCCGGGTACACGGTCACGAACTGCGCGAGCGCGGCGAAGAGACCGGCCGATGGATCGACGTACCCCGCCTTCAGCATGGACGGCGTCAGGTTGAACTCCACCGTTGTACGAACGGAGTCCTGCGCGCTCCCCAGATAGACGTAGCTGAACCCGTAGTCCCAGATGGCGAGATCGCCCGGCGAGGTTGCCCCCTCCATCAGCATGGCCTGCCCAAGGAAGGTCGTGTTCTGCGCCGTCGCCGTCTGCGTTGTCACCGTTGGAGGTGTCGGCAGCGCGCGGAGCACCACCGGTATCTCCGCTCCGTTCTCGATCGGCGACGTGAACGGTCCGTTCACGAACGTGATCCACGAGCTCTGCTCGTAGTCGTCGATGCCGGGCACGTGGCGGATGTTGAACTCCAGATGCGTCATCGCATAGGAAAGGTCCAGCGTCACGTAGGGCTGCTTGGTCACGTTCTTGGAGGAGAAGAGGAAGGCAAGCCTGGTGTTGCCGCTTCCCCCCGCCGGCGTGAGCGGCACCTTGCCGCTGGAGAGCGAGTAGTTCTGCTCCGAGCCGAGGGCGCCGGATTCCAGCAGGCCCTTCGGTGTGGCCCCCTGCGGCTGCCCGAAGAAGCGCGGCGTGGCCACGTTCCCCGGCACAGCAGGCTCGTTGGTGCTGGCATCGGTTACCGGCAACACCGTCACGGCCGTCACCAGATACGCGTTGCTCAGGCGGTTCAACAATGCCTGCCGCATCTCCTCCTGCGCGGCCTTCTTCGTATCGGAATCCGATGCGCTCGTCACCAGAATCGGGCTCACCGTGGATGAGATCGCATCGGCAAGCTTCCTCTTCGCCTTCAGGATCCTGGTTACATAGCCGTCCTTCTCCGGATCGTCGAAGAGCAGGTTGTCCAGGATGAATGCGGGCGATGCGAACGTCGGCGAGAGGAACGTGTCGATCGCAGTCAGCGCGGAGTTGGACCAGACATTCATGTCCACGCCGGTGAACGTGATCATCGGCGTCTGTCCGTCCGGATACGGCTTGCCGGTGCTGTACTGGTTCAGTTGCAGCGCGTCCGTGCGCAGCTCCGTTGCCACCGGCATCGGCGCGTAGTAGCTGGGCGTGGAGCCGATGGTGTAGGTGAGCCCGGTGCCGGGCTTCCTTCCCATGCGCACGGCCCACACGGTAACTGAGGATGTCGTGCGCGGCTGATCGGGCATCGCCGCACCCGTCCCCACGCGGAACTGCCAGTCCGAGGTAATGAACACCTTCTCCACGGCAGCCGCGAATGCGGAGAGATCCTGCGGCGGCGGCACCGGCTCGTCGTGGTCGGTGACCGGAGGTATCACCGGAGCCTGGGCCGGAGCGTCCATCAGCGGCCGCACACCGGATACAACCTCCAGCCCGTCCGGCAGCACGCGCAGCGCGGGATCGCACAGCTCCGGCTTGCGGCGAAGCATGATGGCCGCATCCATCTGGAGGATGTTCTCTGCCGAAACCGATGCAATCGGGACGTCCACGTTCAGCGTAAGCGTTGGCTGCGTTCCGCCGGGCGAACAGTGGGCGCGGTTGTAGACGTACTGCACGCACTGCGAGACGAACGTGCGCACGGCCGCCTGGTTCGCAGGGGAGAGCTCGCCGTCCGGAGCCGTGAGGATGCTGTTGCGCAGCCACATGGAGACGGCATTGCCGCTGAGCCCGGGGATGCCGAGCGAGTCGTAGTTCTGATTGAGCTGGTAGTAGACGCGCGTGAACGCCTCCAGATCGTTCACCGCTCCCTGCTGCCACTGCGGCATATCGTTGCCGGGAGGGTTCTGGCACGGCTTCGTATCGCCGGACGTGGGCTCGTAGGCCGCGGTGTTCAGCTGCATCGTCATCTGGAACTGCGGGCTGCCCGCCGTTCCGCCGTACGTGTAGTACGTGCGCACGTTGGGCCACTTGTCCACGCTGATCAGCCGGTCCACGTAGTCCACCGCGGAGAACGGATTGTTCAACGGTCCGGTGTAGCCGGCCGGCGGCGCGGAGAACGGCGTTACCGTACGGTTGCCGAACACGTCCACCCATCCCAGATTGATCTGCGAGAGCGAGCCCACGGCGATGTACGGGTTGGCGCTCCGCTGCGGCAGGCTTGGCGTGCCGGTGTTGTCCGGCGCGGCGTTCACCAGCGCATAGGCCGTGCTGTAGCCAAGCGCCTGCCCGTACAGGAACGGATCCTCCGCCTGCGCCGCCATCAGCGCACGGCGTGTTTCGGGGCGCCGCAGCTGCGCGGCCTGGGACGACGGCACGGACTTGCGCGGCCCGAAGGAGAGGCCCGGCGGGCTGTTCCGGAAGAACGCATTGCCGAAGAAGCCGGCTGTGAGCAACTGATAGAGCGAGAAGAGATAGGCCTGCGCGAACGCATCCTTCTGCGGCTGCGTCGGGTTCGGCGGCAGGTCCGGCGGGTTGCCCAGGTTCGCACGCGTGAGCTCCACCGCCACATTGCCGATGCCGAGCGCCGGCTGCGCGTCGAAGTCCTCGGAGTCCGTGTTGATCGTCGCGTTCGCCGCGAAGATCTTCCCCACCGGCGCCGCAAGCTTGGCCAGTGCGTCCAGCGAGAGCCCGTAGTAGTCCGAAAGCCCCGGGAACAGATTCCCCGGTCCGCCTGAGGCCGTGCTCACATTGTAGGTGATCGGCGGGAAGCGGAACACCGAGTAGAGCGCCACAGGAACGCCCGGGTTGTACTCGGTCAGCCGCGCAACGGTGATCGGGTCCGCGGCTCCCATGTTGTAGTGCGTCACGAACGCCGTGAGCACATCGCCGCCGGCAAGATCCTGCGGCGTCACCTGCCGAACCACGCCGGAGATCGGAATGCCGGTGCCGGTGACGATCGGCAGCGTCGGGTTCAGGGCAACCAGCGTGCCGATGTTTGCGCCGAAGATATCGGAGAGCTCCTGCAGCGATTCGTCTCCGGTCCGGCCGGTGATCGCGGATGCATGCGACCTGGACTCCAGCGATACCACCGCACGATTCAGATCGATCGGATCGGTGGTGATGAAGGCGTTCGTGAAGTTGGTGAGCAGGGAGCCGTTCGCCGGCTCCTTCGCGCGGTTGTACGATATCACCAGCGTCAGCGTGGCGACGCCGCTGCTGTCGAACAGATTGTCGGGCAGCCCGGCATCGCTTCCCACCATCTCGTAATAGAGATAGTATCCGCCGGAACGAACCGTGCTCAGTTCCCACATCAGCTTGACGAATTCGCCCGGCGACTGCGCGATGCCGCGCGGCTGGCTTCCACCGGCCGCGAAGAATGCCATCGGCGCCGCGGCCGGCGGATTCGTGGTTGTGGAGAGATTGGTCTGCGTGATGAAGCTCAGGAACTCGGAGCTCGCACGGCTTACGAGGCCGGTGGGGGCGGCGGGATTATCCGGATAGAGAATGAACAGGCCAGAGACCACATCCTGCCCGATGCTGTCCATTGCCGTCAGCAGGCTCTGCAGCAGCATCGCGTCCGACGGGCCCGGGCCTATCAGCTCGTAGTTGTACGGTGCAAGCAACTGTGCCGGGTCGCCGCTGTTGCCGGAGCTGGGCGGCACAACGTTGTTGGCGAACGGATTCTGCGGCTCCAGGTCCGACGCCTGAGCGAGACGCTTCACCTGGAAGTCGATGCGCGTGGAGAACGCATAGTTGGCGAGCGGATCGAACGTGGTAAGGCGCGTGGCCGGATCCGTTGTTCCCACCTGCGGCTGGAGCACGGCGAGATACTGCTGCGAATCCTTCACGGAGACGCCGGCGCCGGTGAGCGCGGCCTGGCGTGCCTCCCCTTCGCGCAGCAGCGTGTCCGGCATCTGCCACAGCATCGGCTGTATCTGCGGGCCGGAGTCCGCGGCCTCCATCGCGGCGGCATACAGCCCCGCGGGGGCCGTTACCGCCGCCACTTCCGCCTGGCCCGAGGTGGACCACATCGAGACGTTCTGCGCGGACGTGCGCTTCGGTGTCACGTTCACGTCCGGCTGAATGCCGAGCGTTGGATTGGGCTGATATCCGTTCGCACGTGCGTAGTCCAGCACCACCTTCAGTTCTCCCGCCTGCTGCGTGAGATCGATCGGAAGCGTAAGCGTTGTCTTGCTGCCGTTGAACTCCAGCCAGGAGAGCGTGGTGTCCTTGTCGAGCGAGATGCCGTATGCGGCGCCGGTGAGCGGCGGCGTGGGGAACTCCTGCCCGGTGAGCTGGTAGAGTCCGTAGTCCGGCTGGCCCGTTGGATAGAGGAAGTCCGAGGAAAGGCCGAGCCCCGTATCGTTCGGAAGCCGCACGCCGTGCAGCGGATAGCGCGCCGCCATGCCGGCCGTCTGCGCCACTTGATCGCCGCGTACGATCACGGACCAGAGATCCGAGACGTAGAGCGAATTCAGATCGGCGATCTGAATCGTTGCGCTCGCGGAGGCGTCGAAGAAGTCCGGCACCGTCTGGTTCGCCGGCACGTCGATGATCGCATCCAGCGTCATGCCGAACGTGGTCATGATCCGCTGCAGCGTGTCGCCGGCGCCGGTTGTATACGCGATCGCAGGAATCGTGATCGTCACGGAGGGAACCAGAAGATTCGTCATGCCGTACAGGCTGCTCTGGTCCGCAAGCTCCTGGAGCGTCAGGCCAACGTTCGTCGCGATGGACTGGAACGAATCGCCCGGCATCGTCTCGTACTTCACCGGCTTCGTCTTCACCGTCACCGTGATCTCCACGCCCGGCGCGATCATCGTGCTGAACAGGGCGTTCGCAATGATGATCGATGCGGGCGTTGTCTGCCAGCGCTTGTTGCTGGCCGCCGGATCGGTGTATCGCGCCGCCACGGTGGTGAGGCTGTTCTCCTTCTGCAGTGTGTAGGTAAGGCCTTCCAGGCTGAGAGGCTTGCCGGCCGAAAGCGCGTGCGTGAGATTCGGCGTGGCGATATCCTGCACGATCATGTGATCGTTCCCCTGCAGATCCTCGTTGCCGCGCTCCTTCAACCAGTTCAGAATCGTGGTCAGCGAATCCTGCGGCCGCAGCACGTAGGCGTAATCGTCCAGGGCGTCCGCGGAGGCCTGCACCAGCTGGCGTGCAACCAGAAGGAAGTAGTCCTCGAACACGAACTGCGCAAGCGGCTCCGGCGTCTCATCGAACAGGCGTTGCGTACTCGGCGCCCTGCCGTTCTCATCCTCCACACGCGCGGCAAGCTGCCTGAAGATCGCTGCGATCTCCGCGCGGTACGCCTCGGTCACCGTTGTGTACTTCCCGAGTGAGATCTTGACCGTGCCGGTGCCGCTCTGCTTCGGCACCGTGAAGGAGAGACCGGTGAACGGCGGGAAGACGGTTGCGCCCGCCTTCACCCCGGTATCACCCGGCTTCACATTCACCGTGAACGTGTTCTGAAGGAACGGGATGATGTTGGCGTAATTGAGCGGCGGGTTCTCGTTGTTGGAGAGCGCGTCGATGATCTCCTGCAGCTGAAGCTTCGTTACCACCACCTCGCTCGAGGAATCCAGCATGGCAACATCGCCCTCCGGATGCACCAGCGAGTCGATCACCCACGGGAGCATGTACTGGCAGAGCGACTGGAACGACGATCCGTTCGCGTTGCCGGTGCCGTCCACCGTTGGGGCATCCATCGCGAAGAGGAAGATGAACGCGCCCTGCTGGTCCGCAAGTTTGGTGCTCTTCACGTCCGGCACCATCACGCTGAACTGCGGCGCCGGCACCAGCGTGAGCGTGGGGGCCGTGGCGCTTGCCGCCATGCGCACGTTGGGCTTGAACCGGAGCGTGGCCGGCGTGTGGGCCAGCAACCGGCGACGCACCGAGAGCGGCGGCAGGCTGCGCATGCGGCGCGCGCGGAGCGACTTCGTGGAACCGCCGTCCCACGGCGCCACGCCGTCGCTGCCGATCGTGAGCTCCGCCGTGATCGTGATCGCGAAGGAGAAGCTGATCGTGAAGGAGAAGATGCCGAGGTTGATCTTCAGCGAGACCTTCACCGAGACGTGCGCCGAGAGCGAGAGCGGAATCTTGCGGAACGATTCGTAGGTCACCTGCGCCACCACCTGCACCACCAGTTCCACATCGGCCTTGATGATGGCGAAGTCCACGGAGCCGTACAGCTTGCCGATGATGCCGAACGATCCCTTCAGCTTGAAGTAGTAGTTCCCCTGCACCTCGCCGTTGTTGGCCGGCGCACCGTCTGCGGAATACGGATGCCACGCGGCGAACATTCCCTCGATGATGCCGAAGATCGTGATCGAGAAACCGGCCTTCAGCGGTCCCTTCTCGAAGTAGTATCCAACGCCGAGCTGCGCGCCGAAGCCGAACACGATCACCGGATCGAACGTTCCCTTCGTAGTGGGGGGGAGCCCGGTGGCCGTTGCGTTGCTCAGCTTGCCGAAGTAGAAACCGGCCGAACCCAGCACCGGAACGCCGTAGATGATGGCCATCACCGTGAACGACCTGGAGAAGTCCAGGTTGTACGGGAAGCCGAAGTCGAAGAAGAAGTCGCCGTTGGTATAGATCTGAATGCGGATGCTCGGGAGCACGATGGAGAACGCACCGAAGTTCAGATTCCGCAGCACGCTCGGGAAGCTGAAGTCTATCTGGTAGAGCCCGATGTCGTCCGTGATCTTCTTGTAGAGGATATCGATCACCAGCCCGGCGAACACCTTCGCCTTCTCGCCGTTGCACTGGAGGCGCAGGCCGTAGAGGTTGGGATCGTTGAACACGATCATGCAATCGAACGTGTAGACCGTGCCCACGCGAAGGATGCCGAAGTCCGCGGCGATCAGCCAGTTGTTGCTGGCCAGATAGTAGGGCTGCCCAGGCTCCAGGCTGGTGGGGTTCACCGGGTTGGACTGGGTGTTGGTGGAGGGGACCTTCTCCAGCGCCTTGATCACGGCCTGCGTGGAATCGAACGTCGAGGAACCGACAATCCCCACGCGCTGCCCCAGCGCCAACAGACGCAGATCGAAGAGCTCGTTCCCCTGCCCCGGCACGTTCGGCATGTTCTGAACGTCCTGGCCGGGACCATCCGGCTTGAAGAGCGGGGAGTTCTGCAGCCCCGGAACGCTGATCGTGCCGTCGATCGCAATCGTCACCTTCCCCTCCACCAGCTGGAACTTCAGGCCGTTGATCTTCATGAAACCGAAGTCGATCGGCGAGGGGAGCGAGTACTTCGCCGTCACGCGGTTCGCGATGTTCGGCTTCATGTCGTAGGTGAGCGAAAGGCCGTCCAGCGGAATCTTGTTGAGCAGATCCCACGGCGAGTCGAGCGTGAAGTAGGGATCGCCGATCAACCGCACCAGCGACTGAATCAGGCTGCCCACCGTCCAGCCGTTGAGCGTGAAGGTGACGGTCTGATTGGTGATGTCGTACGTGGAACGGATTCCCATCCACTGAATCCAGAGCACCTGGCTCGTGGGCACTTCCGCATCCGTGAGCAGATGCGCGGAGTCTCCCAGCGACTTCGCCAGCTCCTCCATCGAGATGCCGAGCTCCTTCGCGTCATCGGTCGCCGGGCCGAAACGGTATCCCACCATCAGTTCCAGCCGCACCGAGGAGGAGAGATACGGGAACGTGAGAACGATGGTGCCGATCACCGAGCCGGAGAATTCCTTCCCCGGCTTGTTGCCGTCGTAGGCAAGCCCGATCTCCGCCTTGGTCTCGATCGGCAGACCGGGAAGGCCGTCGTACTTCCACGACACGACGCCGGCAACCTTGTAGGTGGGCTTGTTCGCATCGGCAACCGCAACGGCAGTGCCCGGAACGCTCGGCGCAGCAAGGCCGCGCGGGGAGGTGCTGCTCGCGGTCGGGATGGTGGCGTCCACGCTGAAGCTCTCCACCACGAGATCGCCCGGCAGGAAGCTCGGGAACTGGTAGTCCCCCGTGATGAACTTGAAGAACTGATTCACCAGATCGGTCAGGTTCAGCGGCTCCGCAAGCGACGTCTGAAGCGTCCAGACACTGGGTGACTTCGTGCCGTCGTACTCCACGAACGCGTTCACGACGATCGGCCCAACGCCTACCACGCCGGAGATCGAGCCGCGATACACCGTTGTGCCGGTTGAGCCCTTCGGCGGATTGGTGGGCGTGCTGGCCGCAAGCCTGAACTCCATTCCCTGGAACTGGATCAGCGGCTTGCCGTTCCACTGAATGAAGTCCAGCGTTGCATCGAACGTGAAGCCGAAGGAATAACTCTTCGCACTCGGATTGATGCTCAGCAGCACGTCCGAGAAGGAGATCGATATGCCGGCCGGCATGCCGATCGCTCCCTTGGTTACCTTCCTGAGGAGGGTATCCATCGAGACACAGCCGGCAAAGGCCGCCTCGATGTTGAATGCCTGATCGATTGAGACCGAGAACTCACCGCCGTTGGTCTTGCAGTCCGCCTGCTGGAAGACATCCGGGAACAGCTGGAACGTGGTGGTGAAGGTAACCAGGTTCTGGCTGGTGGCGGTGTTGAGCGGGTTGATAATGGTCCAGTCCAGGACGATGGACGTGATCGTGAAGATTGCGCCGTTGGTGGGATCGCCGAAGAGCGTGAGCGGCTGCCCCGCCTTGCTTCCCAGCGAGACGCCGACCGAGGTGACGCCGGGCGAGGGAAGCAGCGGTCCGCTGAGCGAAAGTCCCTCCAGCCCGATGGTGGTGAGGAAGGCCTGAAGCTGCGGCGGCACGTACTGGAAGAACGAGTTGCCGTTCATCAGCATGGCGGCAACCGTCATCGGTGTAAGGCGAACGTCGCTCTCGGGATCGACGATGATGGAGAAGTTGTACTGGCGCCCGCTCTGCAGCAGCTGCGACTGAAGCGCCAGCGTCAACGTTGCCTGCGCGCCCGTGATCTGATCGGCCGGAAGGTCGAGCGAGATATCGAACTTCGCGCCGAAGAAGAGCGCGGGCGTCTGCACCGGTTCCTCCTCTTCATCGCTCAGCGTTCCATCGGCATTGTAGACAACGTCCTCGGGGTCAACCGGATCGTACACGGTCGCGATCTGGAAGCCGATGCTTGGCGCGTAGGCCTTCAGGAAGTAGACGGTGATGGAGTTGTTGCTGATCAACCCCTTCAGATCCATGTCCGGGTAGAGGATCTTCTCGTTGTCCGCCTTGTCCAGCGTGATCGGCCCGAAGAACGGAAGCGTGGCGGGAACAACGCCCAGCCCCTGCACCAGCGCGAAGATCGGCTGGAACTGCTGCGGCACGTTGAGCACCGATGTGAAGTTCTGCCCTTCCAACAGGTGGATGGTGGTGCCGCTCCATTGATAGTCCTGCTCCACCGTCGTGAAGACGAACGTTGGATTGTTGAGCACCAGCAGATTGAACGGCCAGCCGGTCATGTAGGTGAAGAAGGTGCTGAACGTCCAGTCGTTCAGCATCGCCACCTCCACCTGAACCTGCAGCACATCCGCAGGGAGCGAGAACGTAAGCTTCACACCGGTCTGCCCCTGGGTAAGCCCAAGGAAGTCCTGCGCCAGCGTGGCGTTCTGCACCGTGAAGCTGAGGTTGCTGATGGGGCCTACGTCATCCGCCGAGAAGCTCACGGCCAGGCCGCCGGCGGCCTCCGGAATGCGGAAGGCTGCGGTTAGCGCGGCGTCGAATCCGGGCGGCGGCGTTGGCCCGTTCGCCTGAATGTAGGCGGCGTTGAGCGTTACCGGCCCCGGGTTCGAATCGCGTCGCAGTGCGTCGGCGAACTGCTGCAGTTGCCCTTGCGGATCGTTTGCCATGACGGCTCCCTATATGTATTGCCCGGACACGATGCTGAGCGGCCCGGACATCATGGATGTCTCAGATGTCGAAAATCAATGCCAGGTGATCGCTGGTGCTGCGGATGAAGCCGTAGTTGGCCCACCCCTTGAACGAGCTCCATCGCCCCACGGAGAAGGGAGGCCCCTGCGCCGGAGGATTCTGGAACGGGCCTCCGCCCCAGCCGCCGGCCATCCTGATATTGGACACAACGCTCCCGACAGGCACACCGGGGCCCGGCGCCGCGTTCGCCGTGTAGGGCGAACCCACGATGCCGTTCTGGATGGTGGCGTGGTTGTTGCCCGGCGGCGCCAGCCCCGCACCATATTGAACGAAGAGGTTGTCGATCGCGTACAGATTCTGCACCAGATCCGCGCCGATGTAGCCGTAGCCCGGATAGTACGTGGTCAGAGTCTGCGTGCTCCAGTAGATGGCATTGTTGGGACGCCGGATGTGCGTTGCGTAATAGCCCTCGTATCCGGCAACCGGTGCCGGCGGAACCCCGAGCGGCTGCCATGCCAGCGTGTACCCCGCGTTCTGCAGCGCCTGATAGGCTGCGCGCTCGGTATATGCGGGCGGCGCGGACATCACGTTGACGTTGAAGTCGCCAAGCACCACCATGATCTCGTCGTTCGCCGGCGCGGTGGTGATCTCATCCAGGTCGGCAAGTAGGTTGAGGAACGCGGTCGCGCCGAAGTTGTTCGCCGGCGCGTGCACCACGAAGAGCGTGATGTTCGAAATCACGTCGTCATTGCCGTCCACCTCCGCAAACGAGACCATGTAGGGCGCACGGCCCACGAAGCCGACCACCTGTCCCTGCAGCAACGCATTGTTCGCATTGTAGGAGAAGGTCACACAGGCCGCGCACTGATCCTCCTGCTGGCCGTCGTTGTAGATCGCATCGTCCGGCACATCGCGGTTCGGCAGCGTGCCGTCGAAGTCGTTCGGGTAGTCGGCGTAGCCTCCGGCGCCCTGCGATGTGGCGCCGCCACCCCCCGGCCAGCGATTGGGCCCGCTGAAGTAGAGATTCGTGGAGAGATAGTAGACCGCCACGGCCTCGTTCGGCCCGGTCTGCAGCGGAGGCACCAGCATCCAGTCGTCATCGCCGGTAGCGTTGCGGATCTCTTCCAGCAACTCCAGCGAGCCGTTCAGCCCGGCGCCGCGCACCAGGCGGCCCGGTGCATCGTAGCCGGTGGCCACCTCCACCACCACGATGATCTCCGGATTGGCTGCCGTGATCTGATCGGTGATATACTCCAGCCTGTCGGCCGCAGCCTGCGCCTGTGCAACCGACGCACCCTTCTGGCGCTTGTTGGTCCTCGGGTTGCCGATCTTGTTCAGCGCGAACTTCTCGATGTTCCAATAAAGAATCCGAACGGCCATCGTTGGTTTCCTTCTTCTGACTTCTGGAGTTTCCGTACGTGCATGCCGTGCAACCGCATGCGTGATTGATATATCGGTATCAGATGTCGATCACCAGCGCAAGGTGATCGCTGGTGCTTCTGATGCGCCCGAAGTTGTTCCAGCCACGGAACAGCCGGTCGAAGCCTGCAACCCAGGCAGGGCCCACCGCAGGAGGATTTCCGAACCGTATGCCGGGCATCGCAATCGGGAACTCGACCGCACCCGTCGGCGTCCCCGGCTCCGGAACCGGATGCAGCGTGTACGGCGAGCCCACAACGCCGTTGATCACCGTGAGGTTGTTCTCGTCCGGAGGGTTGACGTTCTGACCGTACCGCGTGAAGAAGTTGTCGATCGCGATGTAGTTCGCCTTCTCCCCTCCCATGTATCCGTATCCGGGATAGTACACCCTTGCGCTCGCGGTGCTCCAATACTTCGCGCCCTTGCGCCCCTTCATGTGCGTGCCGAAATAGGTGCGGTACCCGCGCGGATCCTGCGGAGCCACTGCAAGCGGCTGCAGGCCCAGCACATACTGTTTCTGCTGGAGATCCGCATACGGCGTTGCCTCGATGAGCTCCCGCGTCACCACGTTCACATTGAAGTCGCCGGCGATCACTCTCACCTCCGTAGAGTTGTTCCTCTGGGCGATCTGATCGTTCCGGGCAAGGTTGCGCAGATAGGCGTTTGCATGCTCACCGCTGGCTGGAGCGTGAATCCCGAAGAGCGTGATGTTCCGCAACACCATGTCGGAGTCCGGCTCGATCTCACAGAACGTCGTCATGAACGGGGCGCGCGCGATGCCGTAATCGATCGGCTCGGTGATCACCCTGATCTTCATTCCGATTCGCTGGGCGACGGTCCTCGTGAAATCCACGCATCCGGCGCAGCGGCGCTCCGAGCGGCCGCCGTTGAAGAGCGCTCCCTGCGGAATCTCCCGGTCGCGCGGCAGACAGTCGCGGAAGTCGGCCGGATAGTCCGCCCGGGTTCCCACGCTCCGCGGCCTGCCTCCCCAGCCGCCGCTCCATCCGTAGGGGCCGGTGAACACCAGCTTTCTGGAGTCGTAGAACACGCAAATCCCTTCCTTCTTTCCGGTCTGCAGAGGGGGAACCAGCATCCACCTGCGCCGGTTGCGCGTTCCGGTGCGAAGCATTTCAAGCAACGCCAGCGACGCGTTCACACCGTTGCCGGTTACCAAGCGTCCGCGCTCCGTGAAGGGAGTTTCCAGTTCCGCCACCACGAACAGATCGGGCTGGGTCTCCACGAGATGATCGAGGATATAGGCGGCCCGCTCCTGCGACGACTCCGCACTTGTCAGCCTGCCGCTCCCCTTCTGCCGGCGCCTGGTGCTTGGATCGGCAATCTTGTTGATGCTGAAGTTTTCGATGTTCCAGAAGAGCACGCGTATGGGCATCGCATCCTCGCTATCGGAGATATGTGTCCGGCGTTGGGAAGCCGTGCAACGGGTTCGCGTATCGCAGTACGATCCATTCGCTCCGTCCGGCAGAGATCGGGCTGCGCACAGCCCGGCATTCGCGCTGCGCCTGCAGGCCCGCTCCCCGGGTGCGTGCCGTCTCACACATCCATCACCAGCGCCAGATGATCGCTCGTGCTCCGGATGAAGCCGTAGTTGGCCCAGCCGTTGAACGACTTCTTCCGCCCCGCCGTGAACGCCGGCGCAATCGCGGGAGGAGCGGCAAATGCGCCTCCGGCCATGGCGATCGGGAAGGCAAGTGCCCCCTGCGGGGTGCCAACGGCGGGGGGCGGGAACAGGTTGTACTGCGACCCGACAATGCCGTTCAGGATGGTGAAGTTGTTCGCGCCGGGCGGGGCGATGCCCGCCCCGTACCTGGTGAAGATGTTGTCGATCGCGTAGAAGTTGGCCACGATTTCGGACCCGTAGTAACCGTACGCGGGATAGTAGGTGTTGAGCGCTGCGGTGCTCCAGTAGACGGCGCTCTTCCCCCGGCGGATGTGCGTGGCGTAGTACCCCTCGTACCCGTTCGCCGGAGCCCCGGGAGCCGGGGCGAGCGGATCGAGCGCGAGCCCGTAGCCTGCCCCCACCAGTCCGCCGTATGGCAGCGAGCGTACCCACCCGGGAGCTGCCGTCAGCAGGTTCACGTTGAAGTCGCCAAGAACAACCTTCAATTCGGTTGCGGCATTCGCTGCAACGATCTCCTGCGTGTTCGCGAGGCCGGCCAGATACGGCCCGGCGGCGAAGACCGTTGCGGGGGAATGAACTGCATAGAGCGTGATGTTGCGAACCACGCCGCCGCCGCCGGTGATGTCGGCAAAGCTTGCCATGTACGGAGCGCGCCCGGCGTAGGCAATCGGCGTGCCGGCGAGCGGCGGGCCGAGAGCGGCCGCATGCGTGAAGTCCACGCGCGCGGCGCACAGGTTCTCCGCCGTCCCGACGTTGTGCATCGCACCGCCGGGAACAACGCGCCCCGTTGTGATCGATACGTTGAACGGAGCCGCATAGGCCGCAGCGCCAACGCCGCCCGGTGCAACAGCAACCCCGCCCGCCCCGCCCGGCCAGATGTATGGTCCGGTGAAGACGAGGTTCGTGGAGTCGTAGAAGATGCCAACCCCCTCGTTCGGCCCGGTCTGAATCGGCGGCACCAGCATCCAGTTGGCATTCGCGGTTGCTGCGCGGATCGCCAGCAGCAGCGCCGCTGCTCCGTTCGCGCCGGCTCCGCGCACGATGCGCCCCGGGGCGTCGTAACCGGTTTCAACCTCCACCACCACCATGATATCCGGAGGCGCGGGGATGGCCGTGAGGTGCGAGAGGATATAGGCCTGGCGCGCGGCCGATGCCACCCCCTGGGTCATGCTCGCACCGCGCTGCCGCTTCCGGTTGTTCGGGTTGGCAACCTTGTTCAGCGCGAAGTTCTCGATGTTCCAGTAGAGGATGCGGATCGGCATCACCCACGCTCCTTCCCTCTGGACCGTCTGGGCTTCCCTTCGGGCGGATTGGACTCACGCTGCTTGCGCACGAGCTTCGGCGCGGCTCCCTCGGCGATCGACTCCGCAAGGCTCTCCACCTCGGTGGCAACAACTTCGTACGCCGGCAGCTCCGCCGGCCGCGACTCCGGAACCGGCACAAGCATCGGCTGGCTGCTCTTCGGATTCTTGTTGTAGGCCGCGTACCAGCCAAGGCTCCCCGTGCTGTTCGGATCGCCGAAGAGGAAGAAGTTGATCGTGGCCCCCGGAGGCAGCTTCACGATGCCGAGGAACTTCAGGCCCATGTTGTTGAGCTTGAGGTTGAAGGCCTTCTTCTCGCTCCCGACAACCGGATCGTATGTCAGCACGATGCTGTCGATGGAAACCTTCAGCACTCCCTGCAGGCTCAACAGCTTTGCACCCGGCGCGGCGCCCGGCAACTGAAGCCCTGCGAAGGCGGAGTACGTGTCGCCCGACGCAAGCGTCTGCGGGCTCCACGCCAGCAGCATGCGCGATTCGAACCCGGCGCCGGAGACGAGCGCTCCCGGCGTTCCCATGGTGATCTTGTAGACAACGCCGTACCACGGCCCGGAGAGCTCCGTGATCGGCACGCTCACACGCGCCGGCAGATAGCCGTAGTCCGCCGGGCGCTTGCCGGCCGGTGCGGCGATGAAGCTGTCCAGCTGCAGCGCGAACGTGGGGAACAGGCTCCCCTCGCGCGGCTTGCTGTTGGCCAGGTCGAACCCGATGCCGCCGGAATCGAACGTATAGACAACGGCGTTCGGCGTGTCGGCGGGCGAGCTCAGCAGGATCTGCAGATTGGAGTACGCAAGCCCGATCCCTCGTTTATCCGGCGGCGTACCCGCCGGCGATCCGAAGGAGAGCATATCGTACGGGTTGTTGGAGGAGTCCTCCAGCTTCGCGAAGTCGAACACGCCCCAGATCAGGAAGCGGCTGGCGATCGTGGCCGTGGCATCGCTTCCGGTTGTCAGGGTGTTGAACTGCACGCGGCTGAACCCGATCGCGTTGAAGAGGTTGCTGTCCACGATGAACACCGTTGGGGTGTTCTGCTCGAAGACATAGGTGGAGGTCTTCCCCTGAGTCTGATAGCTTCCCTTCAGCACCACGGCGTTGCTGACGCTCCTGCCGAAGACGGAGTAGGTCTCCAGCACCTTCGTATCGTAAAGCACATTGGTGGTAAGCTGAACGCGGCTCTGGAAATCCACCATCGTGCTGTTGAGGAAGAGCGCCTGCAGTTGCAGCACCGTGAAGTTGTACGGGGCGCTCACACCAAGGCCCAGCGGCACATCGGGATTGCCGCCGCTGGCAACGTTCTGCCGGTAGAGGGGGAGCTGATAGTCGATCAGCCCGAACATGCTGCTCGGTCCGGAGATCTTGACGCTGCAGCCATCCACCTGCACCCTGCTCACCGTCACGCCGAAGTGATGCGCCTCGAACTGCGTGAAGTCGATCCCGGCCGCCAGGCCGCGTATCTGATCCGGAAGGTTGGGCACATCCGCACGCAGCACCAGAATGCCGTTCCAGTTCGGGTCCGTGACAACGCGCGCGAAGTTCTTGTAGAGATGGTTGTTCTTCACGGTGGCTTCCGCGATCGCCGCGGCGATGAACGTCTGCAGCCACTGCGACAGGCCGGTGAGCGCTACGCTTACATCCCCCACGTTCTCCATCACGGAGAACTGCTCCGTGGAGATCCACTTGTTCGGGTTCGCAACACGCTCCTGCACGGTGCCGTCGCCGAACTTGAGAATCATCACGTTGCGATAATCCGTGGCCATCACGCCGTTCCCGACGTTGGCCGCCATCGTCCAGTCCGTGATCGTCACCGTGTTGTAGAAGGCCGGATCGGTTGGATCTGTTGCGGGCTGCTTGCTGATCAGCTCGCCCAGGTTCTTCGGGTTCACCACCACGCTGAACAGCTGGTTCGTCTGGAAGAGATTCTGCAGCGGCGTGTCCAGATTCCAGAACACCATCTCCGGCGGACGATTCGGCGCCGGCTCCGACTGGGCAAGCGTCACCTTCACGTAATCCGAGCCAACGCTCCCCTTCGCAACCTGCGCGAGAAGGCCCTGCGGCGTGGTGGTCTGCGTTGCTTCATCGGCCGCAACGGCCGTACCCGCAAGCAGCCGCGCGCGGCGTGCGCGCTTGTCCGCAGTGATCAACTGCTCCACGGACTTGGCGATCAGGGACTTGCGCGTCGGCGAGACGATCTGGCTCTCGTAGGTTGTCAACTGGTCCTGCGAGAACCCCTGCTGGGCCGTCGGTACACCGGCATAGACCGCAAGCGGCACCGCAAACCCGGGCTTGTCCAGCAGTACCGTCTCCACCGGATACACACCCAGTACCGGCACATCGGGCGGCTTACCGGAGCAGTCCGGTACGTAGAGCGGGCTGGACTCCGGCTGCGCATCGTACGTGGCCTTCGCTCCGACAATCATGCACCACGATGTCAGGTAGTCCTTCTTCAGCCGCGCACCCACCGCGCCGCTGGTTGGATCGTTCAGCGTGGCCGATGCAAACGGAAACACCGGAGCGTATGCGGCATTGCGCGGAACGAAGCGAAGCAGATCGTACGCACCGTTCGCCAGGTACGGACGGAAGGTCATCGTCTCCGATCCGAACAGTCCGCACAGCAGATTGCAGGTGGCATCTCCATCCGCCGGGGACGAGGATGTGCCGGCAACGGTGAGGCCGAAGTTGCCGGCATACGTCATGTAGAGCGGCGCAACCGCGGGCGTTGCGGGCTGCGCGCCGGCATACTCGAAGATGAATGCGCCGGAGAAGGGAGCGGGTCCGCTGGCCGCATCGCCGGAACCAAGCGGCACCAGGCCGATACTCCGGTTGTCGCGGGTACGCATCCAGCTTGCAAGCTCCGGCATGCTGCTGCCGGTAACGGTGGGCGCAAGGAGCGTTCGGAGTAGCCCGGCATTGATGTTCACGGTGCCCGTGCCGCTTCCGTTCACGGGATCGAGCGGATCTATCGCTCCGATGTAGTTGAGCGTGGCGCCGGGCGTGCCGGTGACGACAACCGGGTAGTTCTGGGAGAAGGTGGAGCCGCCGCTGCTGAAGGAGTAGCGTACGCCGGCGTTGAAGTAGGCAAGCGTTACAGCGGTCTTGATGCTCCCCCCGAGCAGAAAGCATCCGGAGTATTGGCCGATGAAGGGGATCGTTGCCTGATTCGCCGTAACGCTGGGAGCCTTGCCGGAGTCCGGCGACGTAATCAGGCTGACGCCGTTGACGCCGCCATTGGCATTCACCACGAGGCCGGTGGCGTTGTAGGTGAGCGGGGTGCCAACTCCGGCAGTAAGGGTGAGCTGGCTGCCGAGCGGGTTATTGAAGTTGGATTGCAGCACCGGCCCGCCGAGATCCGCCGCGAAGGAGAACGCATAACCGCCGCAGCGCCCGAACACGGGCGATGCAGGGTTGCTCACGTTGGGTATCCACGCGCAGGCCTGGCCGTTGAACGGCTGGCCAAGTACGCCGAAGCAGCCATCCAGATAGGTGCGCACGGCGGTGATGAACTGGTCAACCTGCGTCTCGTCCGCGAACGTCGGCGCGGTGAGGGCGAACAGGTAGTGGCCATTGTAGGTGTTGAACGACTGCGCAATCGTAATGGTGTTATCGGGGGGCGGAGGCGGCACGTCGTTCCGGCCCAGCAGGTACGCACACCAGCCTACATCGCCGGCGTTGCGCGGCATAACGAACAGCTTCGAGGAAAGAACCTGCACGAAGCTCGGTGTTGAATCGCTCATCACACCTCATCACTCCTTCAGGGGATACCCCCGCGCCCGGTTCAACGATGCGCCTAGTGCCAGACGGCAATGGCTGCACTGTATGTCGTGGGCGGAATATTTCTGGACTGGAATGTTGCCTGCATCACGAGTTGCCCAAGCTGTTCGGACGTGGGGATCGTGAGGATGAATGTTGCGCCGGGAGCGATGCGAACATCGCCGAGCGCCAGCGAGTCTGATATCGTTGCCGTGGGGCTTACCTGATTCACACTGAGCGTGTACACCGGAAGTGCACCGGCGAGAAGCGCAACGCTGACGTTGGTTCGGTTCGCTCCGCGCACGGTGGTAACGGCTTCGAGATCCGGTGTGAGATTGACAACATGCTCGGCGTAGATCAGATCCTCAGGTGCCGTCCACGAATACATGCTTCCGGTAAACCCGACCGGCGCATTGGCCGCCGCCGAGCCCGAAGTCACCAGTTCCGCATCCACCGACGAAATCTGAGGAGGCGCCGCAAGCCGAAGCCGCATTGCGCCGCGGGCGCTGTCGTGTCCTACATTCGTGGCAAAGCGATATCCCGAGGAATCGGGTGTCAACACCGCTTCCCCGACAAATTCGCCCGCGAGTGTCAGCTTCACCGTGACTCGCGCCCGGGTTCCATCAACCACACCGTCCACTACCAGCGAACCGAAACGGCGATGGAAGCTCTGGGTGGAGGAACCGGTTTCAGCACCGGCATCCTCCGACCCAAGCAGACACAGAAGGGCGAGCGCAACCATTGCGACGATCTTGCGCGTGATCATCGTTCGCCTGAATTCCAAGTTGAAAGAGGAGACAACTGGGGCTTTGGTCCTCGGAACCTGCATCATACCAGCGTTGTGGACTCAGCGCCGATGCAGGTCATGTAATTATCGCAGCCTGGATCAGCTGGTCAGCGGCCACATCGCAACGATACCCGAGAACGGGAACCATGGATTGGGCGGCGACTGCAGTTCGGCCTGCATGACAACGTTACCAACCTGAGAGGACGTCGGGATCGTAAGTGTGAAGGTGGCTCCCTTCTTGATGTTCAACGAGCCGAGAAACAGATCCATGTTGACGGTCGCGACCGTTGCAACCTGGTTCATGCTCCCAACCCACACGGTCATCGACCCGCTGTTGATCGCCACGGATGCCTGATTGCGGGCGGAGCCGAAAACCGTTGTGACCACCGTTACGGACGGCGAAAGGGGAAACGTGAACGACAGGGGATTGTCGCCAATGCCTGCGATCATGGTGAGATCCATTGGGCGTTCTGATGGGTGTCCTGACATGTCAATAACACTCCTTTCCGATCCGGGCTGCGGATCGTAACTGGACTAAGTGGATATGGGATGTTGTCAGAGGGGAGGCAGTGAGCAGGGGAATATGCTTAAAGCCGGGGCGAATATACCGCATGCCCCCGGGGATCGCAACTAAATTGTGAGCAAGGTTTAGGATTGTTTACATCGGATGGCCGGCACTGGATGGCACGCGGAATAAATGATTTCCGAAGTCCGGAATTTCCGGTACGATTTACTCAAGGGCCTGCGGCGCTACAGGCCGCGTGGTTGAAGGCCTCCAGGGAGGCACATATCGGTGATGCGTACACGGCATCCGAATACCACCGATTCACTTCTCCATCGTTCAATTGCGCATTCCATCGCAGCACGATGCAGTTCCGGCATTCGGAGTCCGGAATGATCGGCCCGCGTTTCAGAGCCGGAAACCACCGGCCGGCATTTATACACCAAGGCATCGGGAACAATGTTACCAAGCGGATACACCGCTTCCTCTCTTCACGGCATTCCGGCAACGATCGCGATCGGTATCCGGACAGATCTGCCGCAGCGGGCACGATCGGAGTGCGGAACCGCTGCGCCACGGCCGGCCGGCGGTTGCATGACGGCTGCACGCCGCACGTCCCGCCGGCAGCAGGTGAACCGCTGGTGCAGGGCAATCAGGTTCCGCTGTGGCATCGTTCCTTCCACCGCCGGCAAGAGACTCCTCACGCTGCGCGGCCCGGGCATGGAAACGGAGATCTCGAGAAGAGGAAGCGGGTGCCGCCTGCTCCCGGCAGGCTGCCGGCAACGGACTATCCGGCCCGCGGCATGGAATATCCCGAGGCCGGACGCCGCAGCCGGATTCGGAGCCCCCTTCTCACTTATTGTGCGGCGGATTGCCCCGAAGGACGTAGATTGATGCCATCCCTCACGGCCTCCTCCCCGGCCACTCTTCCGGTAATCGATACCTGCTCCGCATCGCGATACGTTTGGTCGTATCGGCAGGTGTCCTCGTGTATCGACATATCTGCCGAGTTCTTTCCTCCCTCGGCGGTAACCTATCGCTCCGCGATACGATTCGCCGCTAACTCGTGGTCCCTCGCACACGTTTACAAGACTGCCAAGGTATCGTTATTCGATGCCCTTCGATGCCCGATACCATGGGCGTTCGGGACGTAACGAAACATTCTTTGACGGAGACGAGCATCGCGAGTCGTGTAGTTTGGCGCCCGCAATTTCGGCGCGTCCGCTGCACTTCCCGGCACGCGCTACGCCCCTCGGAAACAACGTTTCGGGCAGAGGCGGAATCGTAGTCCACCATCTCCCGATCGCAACGTCCGAGCCAGGTCTCTGAGCACTGAATAAGCACATGCAGAGAACAGGAGTGCAGTCAATCGATCCTAACCATATAGTTCCGGCAGTCCGCTCGTTGGATCGCAACCATGCCATGAGGGCACCGATCTGCAGGGCGAACCGATCGTTGGACACAACCAATTGGGGAACAATTTCATGACGACACAACTGAAACGCACAGGATGGCACATCGCGATCGCGTTGATCGCAGCCGCAATCCTTGCGATGCCACGAGTCGCCACGGCACAGGTTGAGCAGGGGAAGGTAGGCATAGGCATCGGAGGCTTCGGTACGAAGTACTTTGGTGAATTCAAGGACAACAACATCGGCACGGGCGGCAAGGTCGATCTGTTGTACAACCTCGCCAAGTATCTGACGATTCGCCTCGAGGGTGGTCTCATCAATTTCAAGTACGATGTCACGCCTTCGAAGATCTCTCAGTATCCCGATTACTTCGGCACACAGGGAATCGGCGGCCTGTATCCCGATCCTTCCACGTTCGATCCGGGCAACCCGGGATCGCGTCCGCCAACGAACGTGCGCATCGAGGATCAGAACAAGACGTCCGTGACGGACCTGGCACTCCACTTCAAGCTGAATCTGGTTCCCGACGGAGCGGCAAATCCGTATCTGTTCGTCGGCATGGAGTACCTCGGTTGGAAGGCCACCAACAAGAGCGGCGATGAACTCCCGAACCTGGCGTTGAAGCGCTACTCGCCGAATGCGTTCTCGCTCCCCTTCGGCGCAGGTGTCGAAGTATATGTGGATGAGAACTGGATGCTCGAAGCATCCGGCACCTATCACTTCGCCCTCACCGACTCGCTAGACGATTTCTCGGTGAACCGCCAGGGTGGCTCCACGAGCCCGCAGGATGGTCTGCTGACCGTGGGCATCGGCCTGGCGTATTACTTCGGTTCCTCCGACAACGACGGCGACGGCCTCACCAACAAGGAGGAGCGCCGCCTTGGCACCGACCCGAACAATCCGGACACCGACGGCGATGGGCTGCGTGACGGCGACGAGGTGCGCGTGTACGGCACGAACCCGCTGGAGAAGGATACCGACGGCGACGGCCTGACCGATGGCGATGAGGTGAACACCTACAAGACCAACCCGACGAACAAGGACACCGACGGCGACGGCCTGACCGACGGCGCGGAGGTTACCACGTACAAGACCAACCCGCTCGTTACCGATACCGACGGCGATGGCCTTACCGATGGTGACGAGGTGAACACCTACAAGACCAACCCGACGAACAAGGACACCGACGGCGACGGCCTGACCGACGGCGACGAGGTGAACAAGTACAAGACGGTGCCGACGAACAAGGATACCGATGGTGACCTGCTCAGCGACGGCGACGAGGTGAACAAGTACCATACGAATCCTCTCGAGAAGGACACTGACGGCGATGGCCTGAGCGATTACGAGGAGATCATGAACTACAAGACGAACCCGACGCTCAAGGATACCGACGGTGACTCGCTCAGCGACGGCGACGAGGTGCATCGCACGAAGACCGACCCGTTGAAGCAGGATACGGATGGCGACGGCGTTCGCGACGATGTCGACGCATGCCCGCTGATCCCCGGCAAGGCTCAGGAAGGCCCGCGCAACGGCTGCCCGGAGGCACCGAAGAAGGGAACGAAGGTCGACTTCAACGACATTCTCTTCATCGTCAACACGGACAACTTCAATTTCGACGTGCCGGAGACGGCAGCGAACCTGAACAAGATGCTGCAGTACATCAACCAGTGCGACAATCTGAAGGTGACCCTGGAAGGCCACGCCTCATCCGAGGGGAACCCGAAGCGCAATCAGGAACTCTCCGACATGCGCGCAAAGAAGGTGCGTGACTGGCTGGTACAGCAGGGTGTGAATCCGACGAAGATCCTTGGCGCCATCGGCTATGGCTCATCGCGTCCGAAGGTGAAGGAACCGAGCGCAAAGGAAGCCAAGAAGATGAGCAAGGACGAGCTCGAGGCGATTCGCAAGCAGAACCGCCGTATCTCGGTAGCCGTTGTTCAGGGCTGCGACTAGCAGTTCCCGGCAGCAGACACCGGCGCTCGAGCGGTAACAACCAGCCGGCGCCGAGCGAGTGGGCTTCGTAAGTCCCGAATACTATCGAGTCATGTTGAAGGCACGGCCGCTCCGGTTACCCGGAGCGGCCGTGCCGTTTCGAAGCACACATACGCCGCCGGCCGCAGCCCGATCGGACCGGCCGGCGCGCCTGCAGTGTCCAATTCCTCCCCCCTCGCTCCTCTTAGACATACGACGTATGCATACCGGCTCACACACGGCACAGCCCCGGCAGTGTTTCGGTATGCGGGTGGAGTTCATGTCTCCGCCTTCGGGACGTTGCAGCCGGCGGAGGAATGCCGCATGATGATGCGATCTGCTCCACCATGCTGTCCCGGCGATCATCAGCGCCCGCAGGGCGGTTGAAGTGGCACGGTCCAACGGCGCTCACTCGTCGCTGCCTGCGGGCGCACTCCATTCAACCCGAACCGGCAATGCATCATGTATTGCCAACGGGAACGGTCCACAAACATCACACCCGACAATGAAGAAGAACCATTGTTTCAAGCCGGCACTCGGCGCGATGCTGTGCGCGCTGGCAATGCTCTGTTCCGTTGCCCGGACAAACGCGCAGACAACAGGCCCGCTGACGGTCAGGAACAACACAACCTGTACGGTCACGGTATGCGATGCATCGGGCACTGTCTGCGCCACCTTCGCACCGGGGATCACAACCGCGCAGATCCCATGCACCACGAGCGCACTCGCGATTCGGACCTGCGGCACGCTGCGCAAGATTCCGCTCTTCGGCAGTCTGACAAATGTGAGCCTCGGCACCTGTTGCGCTGACATCTCCTTCACCGCCGGATTCGTCGGCTGCACATTCTTCCTCGTGATCAATACGGCCGCGGGCCCGTGCCCATGCGTTTGAGAGTTCCGGACAAACCGGATGGCAATGACCGGTCGGCCGGTCATGCAGCGGCTGTAAACAGGCGCTCGCAGCGTTCCCGGCACAACAGAGTGTCGCTGTCCCGGGCTTTGCTCTCTTCTGCAATCGACCAGAAACACTCGGCGAGCCGCAGGCGAGCGTATGCACGTTGGGCCTGCGTTGTACTCAGGCTCTTCCTCCGGATGGAGATCGCGGAGTAAACTCCGCGATAACACAACGAACCGGACCCTTGGTTACGAACGGCCATCGATGACATTCGAGGCCGTTCTGCCGGGAACCTTCGGCATGTCCATTTTCGCGGCTGCCGATTCTCTTTATCAGTGGAAGGTCATGTCCGTAGAGTTCCAACATTCGGCGCCGCAAGACCTGCAGGCTCTGAACACATCCCGGTTTCGACAGGAACTGTTAACCGCACGGCGTGAAGTTCGCACTGTGCCGTGCTCCCGCTCCGGCAGGCTCCGCCGGCTGCAGGAGCCCGACGGTGTGGAAGCACGAACGGCATGAACACCAGCTGCCCCCGATTCGTTCACCAAATCTCATAGGAGAGAAGTTCCATGCAACGCAGAATGCTTCTTGCGACGCTGGTGCTGGCGATCGGCGCGGCCAGCGTGTACCTCTTCCCCGCCGGCCTGATGGCACAGGGCGATTGCTGTCTCAACGTCGTCAACAATACGGGCTGCCGTCTCACGATCTGCGCCCAGTTCGGCAACCTGGAACGATGCGTTACGGTGGAACCGCATTCGGAGACACAGTTCTTCGTTCCCTGTGTGGATGCGCCGCAGTTCGCCGTGCGCAACGCGTGCAATCATCTGGTGCCGCTCGCATTCGGTGACTGCGTTGTGACGCCAATCGGCGACTTCTGCTGCAGCCGCGTCTGCCTTGGGCACCGCAACGGCTGCATCGAGGTTGTGGCATCACCTTCGCCGATCGATTGCGTCTGCGTGGATTAGGTACCGTCCGATCATCCCCTTGTGAGCCGGTCGCGAGCGATCGGCCCGAACGGGATTGTCGGGCAGAGCCCCGGTACGTGCGCGGAACAGGTCCGCAGGCAGCTCTCTTCGCATCCGCACCACGACCTCATGCGGAAACGGGGATTGAACCGCAGGCTGCACAGCCGAAACGGCGGCTGTCCGGATGGACGGACCATTGCACTGACTTCCCCTCTGCTATGTGGCGTAGTGGAGGGAAGCGTTGGCCTTCCGCATCACCCGGTATTGCGCCATGCGACTCGACGCATGGCAACCGGCTTTCGCCGGCCATCGCTCCGAAGGGACGACGCATGTGCGTCGTCCCTTTGTCGTTTGGCGCGGCTCCATCCGGCAGGGCTGCGCCCGTGCACGATGACCGCCGCGAAGGACGATCGGCATTGTACCGGAAGCTCTAACTTGCGCAGCCGGCCGTGCAGCCGGGTCACACTTCTCACCGGATATCATGAGCGACACGACACCGATCGACCGTACAGTTCTTCAGGGGATGCTCCGCTTCTATTCGCCTCTGCTCTCGGACACGATGGAGCGGCTGGGCATGCCGAGCGGCGCGCTTCACCATGCAATTCAATCAACCTTTCCGGACCCCGGCCTCAAGGTCTGCGGCCGGGCCTTCCCATGCAGCGTGGTTCCGACGTCGGAGTATGTGGAGATCCACACGCTGCTGGAGATGGTGGACAGCATTCCGGAGAACGCGTTCGTGATCGTGGCGGCGGACTCGCCGGTGGATGCAGCGCTCTGGGGAGGGATGATGAGCGCGCGCGCGCGATCGCGCGGCGCGGTTGCAGCCGCTGTGAACGGCGGCGTGCGCGACATCGAGCAGATCGCCGCACTCGGGTTTCCCGTGTTCGGCGAATACAGATGCATCAAGGATATCCGCACCCGCGGATACATGGCGGCCTATGATGTGACGGTGGACTGCGGCGGCGTGGAGATCGCGCCCGGCGATCTGGTGTTCGGCGACGCCAACGGCGTGATTGCTGTACGGCGGGGGGACGTGGAGACATTGTATGCGGAGCTGGAGCGTGCGTTCACCGAGGAAGCCGCAACCCAGCGCGGCCTGGTGGATGGCGGCGCTGCCCGCTCGCTGTTCGATCAGTTCGGCCGCTTCTGAGCGCAGCCGTGTACGGTTCCCGTATGATTCGCGACAATGAACGGACACGACATCTCTTTCAACGGGCTCCATCGCCCGGTTCCCGGCGTGCCGCGAGGCCGCCTGGCTCCGAGCCCAACGGGGTATCTGCATCTGGGCAACGCACGCTCGTTCCTGCTGGCGTGGCTTCAGATGCGATCCGTTGGAGGCGAGATCGTTCTGCGCATCGAGGATCTCGACCAGGCACGCGCCGTTCCTGACGGCGCCCGCCGGATCGTGCAGGATCTCGAGTGGCTGGGCCTGGACTGGGACAACGAGCTCTCGCCGGACTTCGCCCAATCCAACAGGATGTCGATATATCGTGATACGATATCATCGTTGAAGGATCGCGGCCGGCTGTACGAGTGCTTCTGTTCGCGTCGGGAGCTGCGCGAGATTGCGAGCGCGCCGCACGGAAGCGCCGGCGACTACTACGACGGAAGCTGCCGCAGGCTGACGCCGGAGGAGCGCCTGGAACGCCGCGCCGCCAAGGAGCCGGCGCTCCGGTTCATCGTGCCCGCCGGAACGATCGTCACCTTCACCGACCTGGTTGCAGGCATCGTCAGGGACGATCTCTCCCGCACCACCGGCGACTTCATCGTAGCCCGCGCGGACGGCGTCCCCGGCTATCAGCTTGCCGTCGTACTGGACGATATCGCGATGGGTATCACTCACGTGCTTCGCGGCAACGACCTGCTTGCCTCAACGCCGCGGCAGATCCTGCTGCACCGCACGTTCAACGCGGAGCCGCCTGCCTACGCGCACGTACCGTTGATTCTGGGAGCGGACGGCACGCGGCTGGCGAAACGGCACGGCTCGGTCTCGCTGGCGGAACTGCGCGGCGCCGGAGTATCGGCAGCCTCGATCGTGGGCTGGCTGGCCTCGAGCTGCGGGCTGCGCCCCACTCCCGCGCCCTGCATGCCGGACGATCTGGTTGAAGGGTTCAACCTGGCATCGATTGTGCGAAGCCCAACGGCAACCGACAGGGAGATTGCGTTCCGGTAACGACGTGGAGCCAGGGGATGGAGCGATCTACCCGGCCGTATCATCGAAGCGAACGTTGCGCACGGAGCGGAGCGTGAGCGCAACAACCCCCACGATACCGGCAAGCATGCCTCCGTACACGATCGTGAGGCGCGGGCCGATCAGCGTGCAGACAACGCCGGTGATGCCGGCGGAGAGCGCCGCAACGCCCAGCACCGCGATATCGATGTAGCCGAATGCACGGCCAAGCACATGCTGCGGCACCAGCCGCTGCACCATGGTTGCTCGCGAGACGATGATCATCGGAATCGCAAGCGCGTGAATGAACGTGAAGAGATAGAGCAGCGGCAATGTATCGGCCCAGAGATAGAGCACGAAGGTCAGTCCGTCGAACACGAGGCCGTACGCCCACAGCCTGCCGAGCGAGCGCATTCTCGGGAATCGATGCAACAGCACTCCCGTGATCGTCATCCCAACTGCATACATCAGCTCGACGATCGCGTAGTTGCCGATGGTGCCGCCAAACACGCGCTTCACCAGCAGCGGAGTCCCGACGAACGCCGGCCCCATCAGAAGGAGATTGTTGATCAGGGTCAGCAGAAACACCGCACGCACGCTTCGGTTCCCCATCACGGTGCGAAGGCCCGCGGCCACCTCCTGCTTCAGGTGATCGAACGTGATGCGGCTCCGGTCGCCGGATGCAAGCGGTGCAGCGATGAAATAGATGGCGGTAAAGGAGATGATGTAGGTGACGGCATTTGCTCCGAGCAGCGTCGCCGGACCGCGCCGGCCGGAGCCGAAGGCGGCGAACATCGGGCCGGCCATCGACGCGAACTGCCGTGACGACTGCATCACCGCGTTCACTCCGAACAGGCTCCCCGGCTCATCGACGATAAGCGGCAGCGCGGAGTTGTACGCCGGATTGAAGAAGGCGGTGAGCGTGGTCACCGCCATCACGGCAATTCCCGCCATCGTGAGGTTCAACCCTCCCATCACCGCCAGCAACGGGATTCCCGCGAGCACCAGAGCCCGGCCGCCATCGGCGGCAAGCATCACACGCTTGCGATCGCGGCGATCGACGTACACGCCTGCGGCAAGGCCGAAGAGAACGATGGGGACATAGGCAATGGTCTGGAACAGTCCGACCGCGGTTTCGGAGTTGGTAAGATCGAGCGCGAGGAAGATGAAGCCGATGGAGATCAGCGAATCACCGAAGCCGGATGCCACCTGCCCGATCCACAGGAGCAACAGGTCGCGCTTCCCGAGAAAGTAGCGTTGGTACAACGAGGCACGAACGGGCATCGTTTCAGAAGTTCGTGGTCGATTGTCAGTGGTTGTAGTCCACCGGAGGGCGGAGTTCCGCTCCGCGCACTGCAATCCATGTACGTACGAATTCGTTGCCCGGATCTTCACGGCGGGACGCAACCCGCTGGCGTACGTCGGCCGGCCGCACCGGCTGACGCCCGTTACCTCATGGTTGCGTGGGCTTCGTGTCGGTTGGCTTGGGATGGGCCGGCTTCGTCGCGGCAGACTTTGTGGCCGCCGGCTTCGTTGCCGCCGGCTTCGTTACTGCATGCTTCGCAGCTGCCGGCTTGGTAGTTGCAGGCTTCGAGGACGCGGACTTCGAGGAAGCGGGCTTCGACGAGGCAGGTTTTGAAATTGACGGCTTGGAGGACGCAGGCTTCGAGGATGTATGCTTTGGGGCCGCACCGTTCGGCAGCGAAGTCTTCGGAGCCGTGTGCTTCGGAGTTGCCGGCTTCGGGGCGGGCGGCTTCGGGGCCGTTGGCTTGACGGCAACCGGCGGGATCGGCTTCGGCGCGATCGTCGGCCCCACGTTGTGCACGTGCGGTCCGTCCTCGTCCCCTTCGGTGCCGAGGTCGGATTCCGGATCGGGCGTTCCGGAAATCGTGACATCAACGGCGGCGCCCTGCGCAACCTGGGCGTACGGCGCAACCGTCTGCTCGATCACCGTATTCTTCGCGTAGGCAGGATTCTCCTTGTATCGCACCACGCCCATCACCAGGCCGGCGTTGTCCAGACGGGACCGGGCCTGTTCAATGTCCAGGGAAAGAAGGCTGGGCATCATGATGAACCGAGTGGACGGTCCACGGCTGATCATCACCGCCACGGTGGCTCCGGGGCGTGCCGGCACCTTCGGCGGAATGCTCTGCCCGTAGACGAGATCCTTCATGATGGTGTCGTTGTGCTCGTAGGTAACGTCGCCGATGTCGAAGCCGTTGCGCATCAGGTTGATGCGTGCCTCGCGCAGCGGCATGCCGGTGAGATCGGGAACGGGGATCAGCTCGGTGCCACGGCTCAGCGTCAGGTAGACGCGCCGCCCCTCCTTGGTGACCTGGCCGCCGTACGGAAGCTGCATCACCACCATGCCGGCGGGATAACGGTCGTCGAACCGCGACTCCCCCTTCTTCACTTCGAAGCCGAGCTTCTCCAGGCGCTTCTGCGCCTCGGCAAAGGGCAGGCCCACAACCTCGGGCACCTTCGCCTCCGAGCCTGCTTTCACGTACCACGGCATCACCACCTTGTCCAGAAGCACCAGCACGACAAGCATGGTAACGACACCGATCGCGAGATACTTCAGCAACACGAGCCAGCGTACACGCGGCTCCGGCTCCTCGACGGCAGGCACCGCGGCGGGAGGAGGTACGGAGGCACCCGCCGTTGCGCCGTTCTCCAGCACTCCGGATATCGGCGCTCCGTTGCCCGGCGCCACCGCACCGGACGCTACCGTACCGGAAGCTGCCGCACCCGGCACCGTCCTGATACTGCTCTGTTCCTGATCTGTCCCGTTCGTCATAGTATCGTTACCATCGCAATCTATCACGCGTAAGCAACGTGCCGTTACGGACGCTCCACCGCGTCTGGTTGCAGCGCCTGCCCAACGCGGCACGCATCGGGCCTTCCCGATGCGGAGAGCCAAGTTAAAGAATCGGCAACGTTTCGCTCCCCCCTCTCTCTGCACATGGAGATATTGCCTCCTCGGGGAGGTTTGCCCGCACAGGGAACGCAATATGCGTGTAGGAAGCGTATCGTCGGGAACGGAGTGTGCTGAAGTTTGTATCTTCCTGCAGTGTGCTGCGTTCGCAGCACCGCGAACCGTCTCAACGTCACGGCATGAATGCGAAGAGACTGCGTGCGATCATCGAGATGGGGGAAACGGACACCGTAGAGTTCAAACGGAAGTTTTCCGGCTTCGAGAAGATCGCCAAGGAAATGATCGCCCTGGCAAACACGCGCGGAGGGATGATTCTGGTTGGCGTGGATGATGACGGATCGATCGTGGGTGTGGACAGCGAGAAGTCCGAGATCGATCTGCTCAGCTCATCGGCCGAATTCTACTGCGATCCCCCGGTCGATTACGACATCGACGTCGTGGACATCGACGACACGGATGTGATTGTTGTTCACATCCCCGAAAGCCGCCAGAAGCCGCACAAGATCGTCTACTCTCCGTCGGAGAGCCCGTCACCGCCTGACGCGCGGGAGACCGGCGTGTACATCCGTCAGGGTGAGAAGAGCGTGATGGCCAGCAGGGAGGTGGCGCGCGTGCTTGCCGCATCGCAGCCGGATGCGCCGCCCCTTCGCGTGGAGATCGGCTCCATCGAACGCACGCTCTTCAATCATCTGGAGCAGCACGAGCGCATCACGCTGGGGGAATTCCGCAGGCTGGTCAACATCTCGGAGCGCCGCGCGTCGCGCAGCCTGGTTCGCCTGGTGCGTGCCGGTCTCATCAGGATCTTCACCAATCAGGGCGAGGATTATTATACGCTTGCGTAACGCCTGCCTGCGCGTTGCGCGCGCAACGCGCAGGCAGATCGTGGATCGCTCGGAGCATGGCCCCCGTCCGTGAGAGAGCGATGTCGAGGTGCTCCGGTGGCGAGCTCCCGGCAGGCTCAATGCAGGCCCGTATACAACATCTTGGCGCCGGCAATCACCAGCACGATCGCAATCACGAGTTCCAGCGTGGCATCCTTGGAGCGGCGGATCAGGTGCACGCCGAGATGCGCCCCACCCCATGCGCCCACCATGCCCACCGCGGCCGGAAGGAATATGGAGCTGTCCAGAATGCCCCGCACGGCATAGCCGGCAATCCGCGAGAGCGCCACGATGCTTCCAAGGGCGCCGTTGGTTCCGGCGATCTCGCGCACGGACATCGAGGAGGCTATCAGCGCTCCGGTCTGCAGCGGCCCGTGGCCGGCGCCGAGAAGCGCGCCGATCACGCCGGAGACAAGCCCCACAACCGGAAACCATCCGCGCTTCATGCCTCGCGGCTCCGGGAGATCCACATACAGCTTGAGGATGTAATAGATCCCGAAGAGGATCAGCAGCCCGCCGATGGCCGTTGAGAGCACGTGAGCATCGAGAAGCTCCAGAAGCCATGCGCCGATGTACGTGCCGGGCACGATCCCCACTGCGAACAGAAGCGCAACCCGCCAGTTTACCCACTCGCGCAGCAACACCAGCCGCGGAAGGTTCCACCCGAGCGGTATCAGCGCCGAGAGAAGCACCGCGTCCTTACTACCGGTGAGCATCGCCAGCATCGGCAGCAACAGCAGGCCGCCCCCCAGGCCGGCAGCGGTGTCCAGCGTTCCGGCGATCAGTGCCGCAAGAGCAATCTGTGCGTAGAGGAGCATCGGCGAATGGTCTCCGATGGAAAGGGATTGAACGTCCGGTGCGAAGTGGTCTCTGTTGCCGTGGTATCCGCCATGAGGATCGTGGCGTCGGCTGAAGACGCGGGAGAAGGGTACATCTACGGGATGACTGCGACCCGGCGGGTCTGGCGGTCCGGCAACACACCGGGGATACGCTGCCGAAACGCTACGAGCCGAACACCTTGCGGTAGTGCTCCGCCGCCTGGCGGGTAAGGTGAGGGGCGATCGGATGGCGGAACACCGGCATCGCCAGCGCGCGCGCGTAGTTCTCCCTGGCGCGCTTCATGTCCCCCATCTTCTCGTACGTGTAGGCGATCTCCGCATACATCGTGTTGTTCTCGGGATACTGCTTCAGCACCTCGTCGAAATGCTTCAGCGCTTCCTCGTACGATCCCACCGGTATGCGTGCGCGCAGCAACCCGGCAATTGCGCGCATCCATCGCGCCACAGAGGCGATCTCGCGATGCCACGATCCGAGAACGAAGTGCCCCATCCAGGTGTTGTCGATCAGGATCGCCTGCTCCGCATGATGCTTCACCTCCCACGTGCTCTTCACGATCTGGCGTCGCGAGCCCGACATCAGCG
Organism: Bacteroidota bacterium; assembly: GCA_018266795.1. GTDB lineage: Bacteria > Bacteroidota > Ignavibacteria > OLB7 > OLB7 > JAFDZV01. Next base: position 124,681 of record JAFDZV010000017.1, read on the forward strand.
CCTGCCGTCCGATTGCGGCTCCGAGAAGAGCGTGGCCGATGGATGAATTCGGGTTGAGCGAAAGCGCACGTTCGGCCCACAGACGCATCTGAGCGATATGCTCCGCGTGCATCGGATGGCCGGGACCATGACCGAGGAAGAATGTCTTGTAGTAGTGAACGCGAGCTATGTGACCGCAGACTTCGGCGGATGGATACCGCTCGTAGAGCTTGACCCAGAGTTCCAGAGCCGTATCGGCGTCGCCCGCCATCAGCGCCTGGTATCCCGAACGCAGATGCTCCGGCACCGGCTCAGCGAACTCGCGAACAGGCACACCTGCACCGCCAGCCGCGCCGGAGGGCGAGGCCTGGGCGAATGGGGCACCATTCGGTTTTGGCTGCAACGGATCTGTTGATGAAATCAGCAACGTCTCGGTCCGTACGGTACTACAATGATGTGTCGATTCACAACCCGGCCCGGCCGCAAAGCCGCATGAATCAAGCGTCAGGGCCTGGTCACTCAGGCGCAATCCTCTACTGCGCTCGTAGGAGCACATTGCCATGCGATGTTCCAATGGAGGCGGTCAGCAGCAATGTTGCCGGGTGGTTCCGGCACCAGGGAGATGTCGCGATTCAACTGCGTCAGGTACTTGGCAATCATACAAAGCAACCCATCCGGATAGTGTAACAGTATGTCGGTTCAGGGCCGATCAGCCTCCCGCGGGAACGATATTGTAGGGCCATGTTTACGATTCTGGATACCGTTGCCGATGAGGCACTTGCAACCGCACGATTCGCGTGCGATCTCGGCGCGTGCAAGGGCGCGTGCTGCACCGTGCCCGGCGGGCGCGGCGCTCCGCTCGATGATGCCGAGGTGCAGTTGATCCGGGATGCGATCCCCGCCGCACTTCCCTATCTGCCCGAACGCAATCGTGCCGTCATCGAGACCCGAGGCGCCGTGGAAGGCAGGCCCGGTGACTTCGCAACGCGATGCATCGACCGCCGGGACTGCGTCTTCGTCTACTACGAGGGTGACGTTGCCAAGTGCGCGATCGAGCGGGCCTACTTCAAGAAGGAGACGCCGTTCCGCAAGCCGCTGAGCTGCCATCTGTTCCCGATTCGCATTGACCAGGTGTTCGATGCGGACTATCTCCGCTACGAACGCATCTCGGAGTGCCAGCCGGCAGTGGAGAACGGAACCAGGCGCGGCGTGCCGCTCTACAAGTTCCTGAAGGAGGCAATTGTGCGGGCGTACGGCGAGGAATACTACAGGGAGCTGGTGAACCGTATCGAGAAACGAACCGGCGAAAACAGGTAAGCGGGGTTCGGAGCCGCGGGCCGGTGGTCAGTCGGTGTTTGCCGGTTAGGGCAGGCGGGTCTCGATTCCATCGGGACCCGCCCTGGTCACCGGCAGATGCGCCGAGGCCCCACCGACGACCAACGCAACCGGCGACCATCGGGCTCGCAATGTTTCAACCAGAAATGCGTCTCGTCCGGACGCATATATCCACTATTCCGCGCAGCTGCGCGCCATGCCCGGGCATACGTTGATTATATTGCTGTCTCTCCTGGCAATTGAATTGGCACGGTCTGCGCTGAACGGAATCTCGCTCGGCCACATCAGAATGAATTGAGTCAGGCGATCATGCTGTCACTCTCACAACGACAGTCGCTGCTTCAGCGCCTCTCCCCACAGCAGGTGCAGTATCTCAAGATGCTGCAGTTGCCGGTGCTTGCCCTGGAACAACGGATCAAGGAGGAGCTGGAGGCCAACCCGCTTCTGGACGACATGCAGGACGAGGTCCCGGACCAGGAGATCGATTCGGAGCCGATCACCGCAGAGTCGCGAACCGAGAGCGGCGATACCGGCGGCGAGGATTCGCCGGAGGCCGAACGGGGAGCGGACGAGCCGGCGGTGGACCGCGAGCTGGAATGGTCAGAGTATATGCCGGATGAGAGCGAGGGGTACAAGGCCCCCTCGTTCACGGGGCAGGAGAGCGAGGAGCAGGACGAGTTTCCGCAGCGTGCAGAGGAGTCGCTTGCCGAGCAGTTGCTTGCGCAGCTCCGGCTGCAGGAGATTACCGAGGACGAGACCGCGCTTGCCGAGGAGATCATCGGCAACATCGATGATCACGGATATCTGCTCCGCGATCTGTCCGATATCGTGGACGACCTGAACAAGTTTATCGCAGCAACGCGCCACGGCGCGCAGGAGCTGGCGGAATCGAAGGCCGCAACGGCTTTGGGCGACGGTAGATTCGACAGCTACGAGGAACTGATAGCGGACGAACCGTTCGGCCGGGACAGACTCCTCTACTCCCATCCGTACGAGGCCGACGGGCACGGTGGTGACGGCCACGACGGATTGGCACACGATGCCGATGGATACGGAGACGGCGGCTACGAGGTGGATGCGGAGGGGAATGCGGTGCGTTCGGGCGGGAAGTCGATCGATCCGTTCGGTGCGGACACGTACGATGCGTTCGAGGATGCACCGACCATCGGCGGAACGCGACCGCGCACTCAATCGGCGCCGGAACCGCCGGGCGCGTCCCCGTACGGCTCCGACGCGGACGGGAACGGTTCGGAGCGGAGCGGACCGTTGGGGGAGGCCACCGGTCTTTCATCGCTTTCGCTTGCAGACATGTCGCGCCTGTCGATCGAGGATCTCTCGCGGCTGTTGGAGCAGGGGACCGCGGCGCTGGCGCCGGAGATCCCCGCGGAGCGGGCAGGGACGAACCATGACGGATTGCACGGCACGGGCAGGCCCGCCGCCGAATCCAGGACCGATCATGCGCCTGCCATCGAGGAGGTGTTCACGTACTCGGAAGCGGAGAAGGTGCTGCGCATGATTCAACGCCTGGACCCTCCCGGCATCGGCGCGCGCGACCTGCGCGAATGCCTGATGATCCAGCTGGACGTGGCGGCCAACAGCTCTGCCGGGCACGATCTTGCCTATCGCGTGCTTCGTGACACCTACGCCGAGTTCACGATGAAGCACTTCGAGAAGATCACCGCGAAGCTGGGGTGCACGACCGAGGAGTTGCGCGAAGCGATGGAGGTGATCCGCACGCTCAACCCGAAGCCCGGAGGCGGCTCGGTGAGCATCGTGGAGAACAATTACGTTACGCCGGACTTCGTCGTGGAGCGGGACGAGGACGACTTCCTGATCGTTCCGAACGATCGCGCGATCCCTCCGCTCAGGATCAACCATGCATATCAGGAATTGATCCGGCGCGGCGAGGGAGGCCAACGCCAGGTTGATCGCGAGACGCGACGATTTATCCGCGACAAACTCGAGGCGGCCAAGTGGTTTATCGCGTCCATCCATCAGCGCAGGCAGACGATGATGCGGGTCATGCGGGCGATCGTGGATCTGCAGAGCGGCTTCTTCACCGGCGGTCCGAACCTGATCCGTCCGATGATATACAAGGATGTAGCCGAGAGAATCGGAATGGACATCTCCACGGTCTGCCGCGTGGTGAACGGTAAATACGTGCAGACCGATTTCGGCACATTTGAACTTCGTTATTTCTTCTCCGAGAAACTGGAGACTGCCAGTGGCGAGGAGGTTTCCACGAAGATCGTGAAGGCACGGATTCAGGAACTTATCGATGCGGAGGACAAGCATCATCCGCTTTCGGACGATGCGCTGACGCAGGAAATGGAGCGGGCCGGATTTCACGTGGCACGGCGCACGGTGGCGAAGTATCGCGAACAATTGAATATTCCCGTGGCCAGGCTTCGCCGCGCGCTGTAGATCGCGACGCGAAACAGCGCCGGCCGGCGCCCGCATTGGATAACATCGAGCTAGTCATGTTGGCGGATTGGCCAGTACAATTCCGCTCCGCATGATGAGCAATGGTACACGAAATTGGCCCCCACCGATCAAAACAATGCTCCAATTCTGCCGAGTATATGTATCTTGACCGGCCAGTTGTTGCGATGCCATTCCCTGCGCGGTGATCGCAATACGACGTCTCTCCCAGTTGTACTCCTGAGGCCAACAGGCACGCGATGACCCTCCGTGTCCGGAAGCCTCGCCCGATTCCCTAGCCTTGATACGAGTTGCGACTGCGGCCCGCGGCTCGTAACAACCCTTCTGTGGCACACACTCCCCGGTGTTCCCCTCGCCGGACCCCGCACGGGTTTCCGGTTGACTTCCCACGGAAGGCGGCTCTCGGTGGCCGTAGTTCTATTGCAGTAACTAATCGTTCATTCCATGACCCACAATTCCGGAATAAGGTCCCAGGCGACTCCTAAGCCGCGTACACACGCCGCGGTGTTCATCGACTTCGAGAACATTTACTATTACCTGAAGGACAACTACGCGGATCTCCCAGATCTCAACAACTACCTGTTTGAGATGCTCCGCAACCTGCAGAACTATCTCGAGCGACGCCTTGGCCTGCATTGCATCATTGTGAACGCCTATGCGGACTTCGAACGGTTGAAGTTCGGCCCGCAGGGCAATCTCTTTCTGATGGGTGTGGAGACGCACAACGTGCTCAGCACCGATCGAAAGAACAGCGCCGATATGAAGCTCTGTATCGACGCGATGGAAGTACTGTATACGCGGCCCGATATCGAAGGCTTTGTCTTCCTTGCCGGCGACCGCGACTACATCCCCATGATCCAGCACCTGAAGCGACACGGGCGCTCGGTCTTCGCCGTTGCATTTCGTGGTAATATCTCCGGTGATCTCCTGCTCAACATCGGACAGCACAACTTCATCGATGCGATGGCGTTGTTGAACCACGACCTTCTTGCCCGCCTCGAATATTCGGCACGTCGCCAGCGCGAGGTTGCCGACGATGAACGCGAACGCGACGAAGCACGCAGCGCGGAGCTTCAGCGTCGTGAAGGAGAATCCGATGATGATTTCGGTATCGCGTCCGGAATGAACAACGGACACGACACGGCCATTGACGACGAAGTCGGCATTGATCGCCGGCGTTCATGGCCCGCGCAGCCGCGGTACGTGGATGTTATGACGGCCGACTTCAACCCGGCAATTCCGATCGTGGACGAGGAGGAGCAGATCTGCATCGATGTTCTTCTGAAGCATTACGGCCGGCATCCCGAGGTGTGGATGAGCCCCTACCTTCGGAAGCTTTCCGATGCGCTCCCGCGCCTTGCCGATTACGAACGCAAGGCGTTGCTGGCAAACCTGGAATCGGCCGGAGCCATCAGAGTGGAGAAGCGTCGCGGCGAGCCGTATGACTACTCGATCATCATTGTCAACTACAATCATCCGTCCGTAAGAGAACGGATGCCTGGTGGCTGATTCCGCACATTCGATCCGCTATCGCTTCAACGCCCGGTGCGCCCCGTACCGGGCGTTTGCGTTTTCGCGACACGTTCGCGGCCCGGCTACCGCACGCCGGCATCCCTCAAATCGCCACCTCGTCGCCGATATCGTTATCTTCGCAATCCGCAGCACCACGCCGGCCCCGATCCGCCGTGTTGGGGCGTGGCAGCCTCGAGAGGCTGGAAGCCTGTCATCCCGTAATCATACATCCAATCATGAATTCATCACAGACAGCCGCACGATCGCTGGACGAGTTGACGCCCAGCCAGATCGTGAGCGAGCTCGATAAGCATATCGTTGGGCAGCATCGCGCCAAGAAGTCCGTGGCGATCGCGCTGCGCAACCGGTGGCGCCGGCAGCAGGTAACCTCCGGCATGCGCGAGGAGATCATGCCGAACAACATCATCATGATCGGCCCCACGGGCGTCGGCAAAACGGAGATCGCACGCCGCCTTGCGCGCCTTGCGCGGGCTCCCTTCCTGAAGGTGGAGGCAACGAAGTTCACGGAGGTAGGCTACGTGGGGCGCGACGTGGAATCGATCGTTCGCGATCTGATGGAACTCGGCATCGCGATGGTGCGCGCCGAGCATGCCACGCAGCTTCGCGAGCGCGCCGAGGAGCAGGTGGAGGAACGGCTTCTGGATCTGCTTCAGCCGCCGGTGCCTGCCTTCGCCATGCCGTACATGGTGCAGGGCCTTCAAACCTCGATCACGGAGAACGATCCGGCACAGCGCGCCGCCGAGCGGGAGCAGTTGCGCGCGCAGTTGCGAGCCGGCCAGCTGGAGACTCACGTGGTGGAGATGGACATGGTGGACGACAGCCAGAGCGCCCAGATGGGATCGATGTTCTCGTCGCTGGCGGGCGACGAGATGGGACGCAACCTTCAGGACCTGATGTCATCCATGATGCCGAAGCGCATTGTGCGTCGCAGCGCCCCGATCAGCGAGGCACGCCGTACGATCATCGCCGAGGAGACGTCCCGCCTTATCGACAACGAGACGTTGATTGCCGAGGCGGTATTCCGGGTGGAGAACAACGGCATCGTCTTCCTGGACGAGATCGACAAGATAGCCGGAGCCGGCAGCACCACCGGACCCGATGTCTCGCGCGAGGGAGTGCAGCGCGATCTGCTCCCGATTGTTGAAGGCTCCACGGTGAACACGAAGTACGGCCCGGTGAAGAGCGATCATATTCTCTTCATCGCGTCCGGCGCGTTCCATGTCTCGAAGCCGAGCGATCTCCTGCCGGAACTGCAGGGCCGCTTCCCGATCAGGGTGGAGCTGGATTCGCTGACCGCCGATGACTTCATCGACATTCTCACCGTACCGGAGAACGCGCTGGTGAAGCAGTACGGCGCCATCCTTGCAGCAGAGGGGATCGAGCTGGTGTTCACCACGGACGGAATCGAGGCCATTGCCGATACGGCCGCGGAGGTGAACGAGACGATCGAGAACATCGGCGCACGGCGCCTGCATACGGTGCTCACGTCGTTGCTGGAGGATATCCTGTTCGAGGCTCCGGACAACATCGAGAACCGGCGGATCGAGGTAACGAAGGAGATGGTGCAGCGGAAGTTGAGCCCGATGATCGAGAACCGTGAACGCAGCCGGTATGTGCTGTAAACCGGATCGCGGGCTCCTCGCCGAACGCAGCACCGGTGTGCATGGCGGGCGCATCGCATCGCACTACGATGTGATGCGCCGCGCGGCGTGCTTGGGAGCGGTTCTCCTCGCGATCGCTGCGGCCGGATGCATGAATCCCGGGCACAGCACCGTGCAGGCATTCGGCAACCTCGGCTCGGCGATCAACTCCCCCTATGATGATTTCGCCCCGGTTCTCTCCGATTCCGCCACGCTTCTGTTCACCAGCAATCGCGTCGAGAGCGGCGAGGCAACGCTTCGTTCACTGAATCGTGCGAACCGCCCGGCGCGCATCTATTTCTCGATGCGCCTGGCCGATCAATGGGACGCCGCGCAGCCGTACCGCCTGCTGTTCGACGCACCGCAGGCGGAATCCGCAACCATCGCATCGGCGCCAGCAGGCTCGCCGTTCAACATCGTCGCCTACGTGAGCGCGTGCGACCGCCCGGACACGCTGGGCCGCTGCGATATCTACGGCATCGTGCAGCGGGAGAGCACGGTGATGGTGAACCTCGGGAAGGATGTGAACTCGGCGTCGTGGGAAGGCTACCCCTTCGTCACACCGGACGGCAGATATCTCTACTTCGCATCGGACCGGCCGGGCGGCCATGGCGGTAGCGACATCTGGGTAAGCGAGTTGCAGGCCACCGGCATCTGGGGCCCTCCCCGCAACCTGGGTCCACCGGTGAACACCGCCGGCGACGAGATCTCTCCCTTCCTCGATCCGGCAACCGGCACGCTCTACTTCGCTGCATCGGCGGGCGGGAACGGCTTCGATCTCTTCACCTTCGAACGGAACGCCGCGGAGCGGCGGCGCCTTCCGGCGCCGTACAATTCCGATGCCGACGATATCAGCCCCTTCGTCTCCGGCAACACGCTCTATCTCTCCTCCAGCCGTCCCGGCGGCCGCGGCGGGCTTGATCTGTACGGCTTCCAGCTCCCCTCGCGCTGATGCGTCCCCGCGGCACACCGCCGGTCTGCATGGCCGTGCGGCATGCTACAGCAGATCGTTGTCGGCCGCAGCCATCGGCACCACCGGATGGATCTGTGGCTGCGGCGCTGCCGATCGCATACCGCGGACGCGTTGGAGCAGCATGGCAATGCCGGCCACGATCATCCCACCACCCACGATCATGCTCATCCACGAGAACGCCGCCTGGCGAGACCCTGCCCCGGAGCCCGCCATGACGACGGACGTATTGTACGTAACCAGCCTGTTCACTTCATGAAACGTTCGCGCGTCGTCATCCACTTCCGGATACGTTACTTCAAGCTGCGCATCGATCTTCAGTGTACGCCCGACAAGCGAAGGCAGGTTGGGAACAACCAACCCGGCCCAGAGATCGGCATTGCTGTTGGTGACATGTTCGCCGACCAGAGCATTCCCCCAGGAGTCGTGATTCGTTTCGGTGACGAGGTCCGTATCGGTAATGCCGAGCTCTGCGGCGTTCGATATGTGCACTACCGCATGGGCGTTCCAGTAGCCCTTCGCAGTACTGACCGGCGTCGCGAAGTTGATTCGCACGTTGTCTCCCGGCCCGGCAACAACCGGGCGGCAGTCCAGATTGAGCGGCGCTCCTGAAAGCCACAGCGCTGCATCGGCGGCGGCAAAGAGGAGAACGCCGGCGATCATTACCAGCACCGGTTTCAACCTTCCATCCAGCTCGAAGCGCGGCATCCCATGAGCAACAATCACGGGATCGTCACCAGGGGAAGTCTGCTCAAGAAGATTCTGCTGTACGAGGCTCTCGGCCTTCATGCGCGCCGCCTCCGGATCGCGGTTGAGGTTGTATTGCGCGAGCAATGCCAGCAGGGCAATGCCGCCGAGAATGACGGCGATACCGGCCCCCCACAGCATCGGATTGGCCTGCGCCGGCATCGCGGCCATGGCAAGCGCCATGCCTGCCAATGGAGCGACAGCCGCGGGCCAGAGCTTCCTTTCCCGGTCCACGGCCGCCATGTCCTGCTGATAGCACCCACAGTTCGGGCAGGCGCGAATCGGAACCGTCATGGCGATCGCATTGATCACGGCAATGCCGGCCTGTTCCTCCGCCTCCTCCAACGTTGCCCCACGCCTGGCGCGTTTCGCCTCGATCAGCGTACGGAACACTCCGCCGCACGCAACGCATGTATACTCCTTCCACGCCTGTGCGTCCGCCCTGCTGGCGTGCGGCTGTGTGAGCAATCGGATGATGGGTATCAATATGATCGGCATTGGGCTCCCGAAGTATGTGAGTGCGCGATGGGAATGGCGTGATCAACGTGTGCATCGCAGGGCTCGTTTCGCGGTCCGGCATCCTCCACCCGCACAGGAAGCGCTGCAGCCCATGGCCTGCGGTGAGCAGGCACCTCCGGCCAATCGGTGTTGTGCGCCCCGGCCGGTTCCTGCGGGCGCTGTACAGTAGCGGCGCCACGTGCGTTCGGGCATCGGCGACTTGGATGTCCGAATCAGCGGGAAGTAGCGGACGAGATTGCCGAATCCGCCGAACCGCGACGTTGCCACCCGGCGGAATTCCCCTGCCACATACTAACGATCGAAGCTCCGGTACCTGTCGGCCTCTCGCCGCACAGAAGAGGCCGCGGCATGCTACAGCAGATCGTTGTCGGCCGCATAGATCCGCGGCTGCGGAGCCCGGCGCTTCATCTTCCCAATCTCTTCCAACAGAATGATCCCGCCGAGAATGATCATCACACCACCGCCGATTGTGCTGATCCACGAGAAGACTTTCTGACGCGCGCCCGAACCGGGTGCGGAGAGAACGATCGTGGTCGGGTAGGTGACCGATCGCTTCACCTCTTTGAACAACGTATTCCCCGAATACATTTCCGGATAGACAACGTCCAGCGTTGCCTCCACCTTCAGCGCATGCCCCGCAAGTTCCGGAGTATCCGGCACAGCGATGTCTGCCCAGAGGTACTCGTCCTTGTTCGTCAAGCCTTTCCCGGAGATGGTCTCTCCCCATTGATACTGCTCGGAAGTGGCGGGGAGCTCGGGGCTCCCAAGGCCGAGCTCCGCGGCGTTGATCACGTGTACCGTTGCCCGCGCGTTCCACATTCCACCAACCGCACTGACACGCGCGGGGAAATCGATTCTCACGTTGTCTCCCGGTCCGGCAACAACAGGAGTGCAGTCCAGGTTGAGTGGTGCGCCGGAGATCCACAGTCCCGCATCCGCCGCAATGAAGAGAAGCATACCGGCCGCCAGCAGAATGCTGAACGGCCTCCAACCGCTGAGATCGGTGTACGGCATCGATGCGGCAACCGATTCGGGATCGGCGCCGGGCGCCACCATCTCCAACTGATGCTGGCCAACCAGCCCCTCGGCCCTCACGCGTGCGCCGCGCGGATCGCGATTGACATTGTATCTGGCCAGAAACAACAGCCGCACAACACCTCCAAGCATCACGGCAATACCTGCCAGCCATATCAAGGGATGAACCTGTGCCGGGCTTGCAGCAATGGCGCCGGCGATACCGAGCAGCGGCAGGAACAGCGTGGGCTCCACCTTCTTTATGCGCAGAGACGCCTCCGCATCCGGCTGATAGCAACCGCAGTTCGGGCAAGCCCGCGTCTCCACACATTTCACGATCGCGCTGGACATCTGCGCGCGAGCGCGCTCGGCCGCGAGCTCCGCGGTCTTTCCCTCCGCCGATCGCATCACTGCAATCAACGAACGAAACGTTCCGCCGCATGCCACGCATGTATACTCCTTCCATGCCTGCGCCTCCACTCTGCATCGGAACCCGCCCGAACGAGCTATCGGTATGAGAATGAAGGGCATGTACTTCTCCTTGTTGTCTGATCAGCTGATTGCGGGAGAACGTCACGTGCAATTCGAACGAGGGCACCGCGGTGCCGTTGGGGGTGAGTGTCTGTTGGGAACACGCCGTACTCGCAAAAGCCGGAATCTATGCGGCAGGTTGCCCGAAGTCGGGGCCCAGGCTGTGCCGGCGCAATTCCCCGCTATGAACAATGGAAGATATGTACGCAGGCGGATATCAGCGCCGGCAATGACGGATCCACCAACCTGCGGGAATGGGTCAACCCTCAATCCATCTCCACTCCCTCGTACATCCCGTCGATGAGCGCGGCATACTGTTCCTCGACAACATTCCGCTTCACTTTCAACGTGGGCGTGAGCATGCCGTTGTCAACGGTGAAGGCCTCGGGGACGAGCTCGAAGCGGCGCACGCGTTCGAATGGTGAGAGATCGCGTTGAAGGCGTTTGATATCGGCCTCGATCGCAAGCTGCACCGTGTCCATCTCAACGAAGGCGTGGCGGCCCTCCGGTGTGCGGAGGTCCGGCGGCGTTATCCCCTGCAGCCCTGCAACGTCGGCCAGTGCATCGAAGTCCGGCACGATGAGGGCGGTAACGAACGGACGGCGATCGCCGATCAGCATGATCTGATCCACGAACCGGCTTGCCAGGATTGCGTTCTCGATCGGCGCAGGCGCGATGTTCTTCCCACCCGACGAGACGAAGAGATGCTTCTTCCGATCGGTGATCTTCAGATATCCATCCTCATCGATAATGCCGATATCGCCCGTGTGCAGCCAGCCTTCCGGATCGATCACCTCCGCCGTGGCAACCGGATCCCTGTAGTAGCCGATCATCACGTGCGGACCGCGCGTCAGGATCTCGCCATCAGCAGCAATCCGAACTTCCACATTGCCGAGCGGCTTTCCCACCGTGCCCAGCTTCTGGCGCTCGAACGGATTGGCGGAGATAACGGGCGAGGATTCCGTGAGCCCGTATCCCTCGATGATCCTCAGCCCCAGCGCGAAGAAGAACTCGGCGATATCGTTCGGGAGCGCGGCTCCGCCGGAGACGAACATCTTCACGTTCCCCCCAACACGCTCGCGCACCTTGGAGAACACCAGCGCATCGGCGATCGCATTCTCGAGCGCGAGGACAGGCCCAACCATCCGGCCGCGCTGCAGCCGCCTGAAGCGCTTCACGCCGACCCGCATGGCCCAGTTGAAGATCCGGCGTTTCTTCTCCGGCCCTGCCTGCACGCTCTTCTCCACACGGTTCTTGATCCGTTCGAAGAGCCTCGGCACCGATGTCATCACGCTCGGACGCACCTCCAGAAGGTTCTCCGGAACGGTCTCGATGGAGTCCGCGAAGGCAGTGGTTGCACCGGCCGCGAAGCAGGTGTAGTAGCCGGTGGTGCGTTCGAACGCATGGCAGAGCGGGAGATAGCTGAGCACCACATCGGTCGGGTCTATCGGAAACGCGCTGGCCGCACCGGTGACGTTGCTTGCGAAGTTGCCGTGCGAGAGCATCACCCCCTTCGGAGTGCCCGTGGTGCCGCTGGTATAGATCAGTGTGAGAAGATCGGACGGCTGAATCTCCGCCGCCAGGCGCTCCAGCTGCCCGGGCACGGCCTCCGCAAGCGAACGCCCCTCCTCCATGATCGCACCGAACAGCCGCGCCCCCCGCTCGCTTGCCCGCGGCTCGCGATCCAGCGCATCGGGCTGCATGGCGATGATATGCTCCAGCGTCGGGATGGCGTCCGCAATCTTCATCGCCTTGTTGAGCTGCAGCGCGTTGGAGACGATCACACCCTTCACCTCCGCGTTGTTGAAGATGTACTCCACCTGCTTCGGCGTAAGGATGGGGAACACCGGAACGTTCACCAGGCCCGCGCACGCGCACGCGAAGTCCGCAACGATCCACTCGAGCCTGTTCTCGGACATCACGCCGATCCTGTCGCCGTGCGAAAGCCCCAGCGCGCGCAGTCCCAGCGCGAACGCCTCCACATCGCGATACAGCTCGTCGTACGATACGCCGGCGTACTTCCCGTTCACCTTGCGGCGATATGCATCCTTCTTCGAACCGCGATAGTGAGCGGTCACCCCGAGGAACATGTCCGCAACCGTTGTGATCCCGGTAACAAGAGGCATAGAGAGATGATGATTGGGATGTCGGATGAATCGAGCAGGCCTTTACGGCGGGCATATCCCCTGCGCTGCGCCGCATCGTTCGCAGTTCGTTGTCGGTTGGAATGCACGCGGGGTTCAGCAATGCCGTTCTTCACGATGCGGAACGGAGAGGCCGCCTATCGACGAATCACAAGCCGGCGCGCATCGCCGTAGGTGCCGGCTTCGATGGTGAGAAAATAGGTACCGGAGGGGAGATCTTCCGCATTGAATCGGAGCGTGTAGCGCCCTCCCTTCATTTCGGCATCGAGCGGACGAAGCACCTCGCGGCCGAACAGATCAACCACGCGGAGCACGGCGCGGGCATCCTCGAGCTGCTGATAGGTTACCTCCACCACGGCATCCGCCGGGTTCGGCAGCAACGGCTCCAGCAGGTTCGCATACTTTCCGGTTGTCAGGCCCGTAACGATGCAGCGGTCCGCAATCACAACACGCTCCGAGTCGCCGCAGACACTGAACACCTCGGCGGTGGTTGCGTTCATGGCGGAAACAAGCTGTGCGTACGCGAACTGCTCCGGGCCTGCAAGCAGGCGGAAGCGGAGGCGGAACTGCTCGGGCCGCGTGGCGACAGCCTGCGGTTCGCTCAACTGCAACAGGCCCGTAGCGGGGTTGTCGCTCACCACGGTCATCGGCGACGACGGCACAACCGGCAGCACTTCCACGAACTGCATGCGCGAGCCGGGATAGTGCACGGTGTAGAGCAGATTCCCCGACGGGAATGCGCGCGGCACGCTGAGGGCACCGGCGGAAAGTGTGATCGTATCCCCCACCAATCCCTGCTGCACCGCCTGGCCAATGCAGAACGTGTCCCTGATTCCAACCGCACCAACGCCTGTACCGTTCACCACGAAGGCAACGGAGTCCGTACAGACATTCCCCCCAACCACATGGAGCGTCTGCTGGTGGCCAAGCGTATCGGCGGGAGCGAAGCTCAACACCACACGAAGCGTGTCGCCGGGGTTCAGCGTTGCCGGGAAGGGAGATGGTGAGACGACGGCATACGGAGCGGCAATGCCGCCGATGCCGTTCAGATGCATCGGCGTTCCGCCATGGTTGATCACCAGGATCGTTCCGTTGGCGGCCGAGCCCTGCGGCACCGGGCCGAAGTCGATCGTGTTCACGAGAAGATCGAACGCCGCAATCGTCCCGACCACAGCGCGTTCAACCGTATCGCCGCACGGTCCCAGAATCAACCGCAGATGTGCAGTGTACGTGCCGGGCGCAGCGGGCCTGAAGCGGACCGGCACCGGGAACGCATCGTGCGGATGAAGCACCGTGCCAACGATGCCTCCCCCCAGCTCGAACGGCGTGCCGGTCTCGAGGCTCGCACCGGTGATCGTGATATCCGCATCGCTGCCGGTGTTCCGCACCACGATGCTGTCCAGCGTCTCATCGGTCTGGCAGGCCTCGCGCGGTGCAAGGTGCAGCGTGTCCGGCGTGATCGCGAACGCAACGCCTTCCTTGTGAGCAGCAAGCGTCACAACCAGGCTGTCGTTGCATGCATCGGTCCGGAAGACGATCCGGCCGCCGATATCTCCCGGCGCCGCGGATACCAGCCGCAGGCGCACCACGCGCACATCACCCGGCAGAAGCGTATCCGGAAGCACATGCCCGGAGTCCAGCACCACTCCCTGCGACACATCGGCGCGGGCAATCACGGCCGGCACGGGCGAATTGTTCCGCAGCAGAACCGTATCGGCCGTATCGTGCCGGCAGCCGCTCAGCGTACCGAGGTTGAGCGTATCGCGCGATGCCGTTACGCTGTATCGGCCACGCAGGCCGTGCAGCGCAAGGTGCAGCGTGTCGCGGCACTCGCCGTAGCTGTACATCACACGCAGCGTATCGTTTGCAGCGCCGTTGGCGGCAGGCTTGAAGTGAACGGGGATCGGCATGGACGCCCCCCCCGGCAGCAGAGTCGGGAAGGAGGCGGAGGGATCGAGGGCGAACGGCGGATCGAGCGATGCGCCATCCACCTGAATCGGCTCGGACGCACCGTTGCTCAGCGAGAGCGTCATGACGCTGTCGATGGCATCCTGATCGCTGCACGCGGCGATCGGGCCGAACTCCAGCATCGCCGGCACGGCCTTCAATGCGATCGAGCGACCGCCGCTGATCGGCACCAGCAGGGTTGTATCGCACCCGTCGAGATGGATGCGCAGCGTATCGCGGACAGTGCTGGTGGAGGTGTCGCGGTATCGCAGTACGATGGATGTGCTTCCATGACCCGGCACCATATCCCGCAGCGTGGACGAATCGAGTGCGAACGCGGCCGTGCGCAGCGTCCACGATTGGATATGGAGCGGCTCCGGACCGTTGTTGGAGAGCTTTACCACGGCGCTGTCCGTGTGCGTGCACGGCAGGAATTGCACCTCGGCGGGAGCCAGTACCAGGCTCGGCTTCACGGCGACTCCTTCAACCGGAATCGCAATCGTGGTATCGCATTCGCGCACGTTCACGAGCAGAGTATCGCGGAACGGCCCCGGGCCCGGAGGATGGAATAGAACGGAGAGATCGAGCCGCGTGCCAACGGCGATGGTAAGCGGCAGGCGCGGCATCGAGAAGCCGAAGACCCCGCCTCCACCCTTCAACCGCAGCGAGTCGATATGAAGCACGCTGCTGCCTCCGTTGGAGAGCGAGGCGCGCAGCGTGTCGCTGTGGCCGCTGCATGCGGAGAGCGTATCGAAAACGATCGGCGAGGGGGAGGAGTTGAGCGCCGGCGTAGCACGCAGCGCAGACACCTGAATCGTGAACGGCGGCCTGCCGAGCGTGGAGTCGTTGGTGGACAAGGTAATCATCCCACTCTGCAGGCCGTTCGCGGCGGCCGTGAAACGCACCACCAGATTCAGCGTGCTCCCCGGCTTCACGATCACAGGAGCAAGCGGCGTCGGCGCGGGACTCGTGACAACGATGAATTCCGTGGATGCAGCATCCGGGGTGATGCCGCTGATCACGAGGTTTGCATCGCCAAGATTGGCGATGGTGATCGTGTCGAACTCCACGCTGCCGCACTGCAACGTCCGGAGCTGGAAGACCGGCGGCGCCACCAGCGCAGGGTGTGGTATGAATCCGTATCGCTCCAGGAACGCATCGCTCGCCGTTGAACCGACGACGGTGTTGAATGTGCTGTCGAACGCGCCGCGGGTAAGCGGGAAGTTCGCGGAGCCGGTCACACCGGTCACGTACATGTCGCCGAACCGGGTCAGCGCGCAGCGATGCGCGGGGATATCATCCAGCGCCCCGCCGATCACGCCGGCATGTACCACGGCGCCGGCCGGCCCCAGCCGAACGAAGGCCAGATCGGCATTGCCGCGCGAGCCCGGATCTGCCACGGCATCCGGAGTCACGGGGAAGGATGCTCCGCGCCGCGTGACTCCGCAGATGAACGGATTGCCGGATGCATCGTTCTCCACCGCCATGCCGCTTGCCGTGCTGTCCTGCGGAGCCAGATACTCGCTGTAGGTAACGGCCTGCGTTGCGAGCGTCCACTGCATCGCGCTGACAAACCACGACCCATAGGCGCCGGCCACCGTCGTGAAATAGTCGTCCGAGAGCGTGCGGCCGGTGATCGTGATCTGGTCCGTGGCGTTCTGCGCCGTCACCGCGATTGCGTTCGCCTCGTCGTCGCGCGAGC
The DNA here is from genome assembly GCA_018266795.1 of Bacteroidota bacterium. Taxonomy (GTDB): domain Bacteria; phylum Bacteroidota; class Ignavibacteria; order OLB7; family OLB7; genus JAFDZV01. The sequence continues at coordinate 141,184 of JAFDZV010000017.1, forward strand.
CGCCGATAATCGCAACGTACTCGTTGGCGGCCGCGAGGCCGTTGAACCAGACGCGCGTCAGGAAGCAATCGCGCCCCCCCCTTCCGCCGAACACGGCGCGCTTCGATGCGGGGATGTCGGAACGGAAGGCATCGTTCGAGCCGGTCCAACCCGTAATCCAGACGGCGCCTCCGGAACCGGGCGCAACGCCCGTGGCACGTTCGTCTGCTCCCCCTCCCAGGTATCGTGTGCTGACGCGCGCGGCCTGCGGCGCGATACGCATTACGAATGCATCCTCGCCGCCGGCCGGGCCAACCAGACCGGCGTCCGGCAGGTCTGCCGATCGTGTCCACCCCGCGACGTAGATCGTGTCGTTGGTGGCGAGCGTCATATCCTGAATGCGGTCGGTATCGGAGCCGCCCAGATATGTTCCGAAGCCGAGCGATCCGTTACGCTTCAAGCCGAGCACAAAGCCGTTTCCCCGGTCGCCGTCGTTGATGCGGAAGCGAGGGTTCGAAAACATGTTCTGCGACGTGGTGCTGCCGGCAACGATGGCGGTGCCGTCGGACGCGATGCGAATGGCAACGGACTCATCGTTCCCGCTTCCACCGATCAGCGTTGCGTAGACAAGCGTGCGACCGGTGGGATCCAGCCGTGCCACGAACACGTCCGTGTTCGCCTGTGACGGACGCGGCCCGGGCTTCACGGGGAAATCGGCGGAGACCGTTGTGCCGGTCACGTAGATGTTGGCGGAATCGTCCAGTGCCACGGCGCGCCCCTCGTCATCGCCGTTGCCGCCGATGTAGCTGCTGTAGATCAACGCCGGATCGATGACCAGCGGACGCGAGCGATCGTACGCGCCGAGGCGGAATCCCACGCCGCGAGCGTCGCGGATGAAGCTGCACGAGACGCGCCGGATTCCGCCGGCAGTGTGCTGATAGCAGTATGGAGCATCCTCGCGAAGCCGGCCCACGGAGGTTCCGAGTTGCAGCGATCCGTCGCGCGCCACGGCGACCGATGAAGCGCCGTCGTATATCATGCGGATCGTGCCGGGATCCGCGCCGGGCGAGAGGATCAGATCGTATTTCAGGCGCCCGCCGCTCTCGTAGTAACGCGCGCCGACACCCGGATACAGTTCATCGTAGCGGAGCGTATCGCATGCCGATACGTCGGCAACGGTTCGTTCGGCGGAACTGAAGCTCCAGCGCCCGGGCTCCGGACCCGCCGCAGCCGGGCCGCGGGGAGTTGCCCCTGCGAAGCGCATCCAGACGGAGTGCCGCGCTCCAGCCGCCGCGCCCACATCGTAGACAACGGCATCGCTCGCAAACCAGACGCGCATGGCTCCGCGATCCAGAAGGAATCGTGCCCTGGCATCCCACTGCCCACGATTCTCCACGAAGCGGAAGCGGCTCAACGGATTATCGATCGCTTCACCGGCACGCAGCCGCGCGCCGCTCGATTCCGCCGCTCGGGCACGAACCGCATGCACTCCGCTCCCGCTCTGCGCGTTCGATGCCGGCGCGCAGACGATCAGCAACGCCAGCAGCGGCCACGCACGGGCGAAGCCCCCTCCGGCACGGAGCATGCCGTGAACGATATGTGAGCGTTGAAGAATCATGAACGAAAGATTCCTGGCAGAACGGTCTCGGACGTCGTCGATCGCCGTTCGCAACCGGAGACCTGGTTCCCTGTACGCTCGACCGCGGCTGGCTGAGAGTCCTTGGCCGGTTGCAGAAAAGAGCAGCGCCCAGGGCAACAGCACTCTGCCGTGTCGGGAACTCCGAGAGTCCCCGACATTCGGCACTACAGGGCCTGCAGGTTCCGAAGCGCCTCCCGGTTTCGAAAGGAACTGTGTGAGCCGCAGCCGCGCAATCCGGAGTCGCAGCCGTGCAATCCGGAGTCGCAGCCGCGCAGCGCGCGCGTCGCGCAGCGCAACCGTGCCCGGCAACGATGCGGCATGTCCGGGTTCATGAAATTCGCATACGGCAGGCTGATTCACCAGACGTTTATCGGCGGCCGGCCTATCGCGAAGACCCGCCGGACTACGATCCCCCCGGTTTCACCGGCGTGCGGACATCGATCACCACTGTACGGCAGTGGCTTCGCCCTTCGGGGGTATTGTAGGGGAAACGCTCGCGCTCGCCGCCGGCGGCTTCGTCCACCTGCATGTTCGCATCGGCAGGCACCAGCTTTTCCATGATGCGCTTCACATCGCGCGCGCGCGCGGTTGCCAGCTCGTGGTTGTGTTCGGCGCCGCCAAGCGAATCGGTGTAGCCGGTCAGCCGCAGGTTTGCGTGCGCCTTGATGTTGCCGCCGATCAGCCGCAGCAGATCCTGATCGCTCGCGCTCACCTTCGGGCTATCGAAATTGAAGAGGAGGATGGAGTAGCTCTCGATCGTCGTGTCCTTGATGCGATGCTCGAGCTTCTGCTCCACGGAGATATACTCCACATCGATATCCGCGACGTTGGTGGTCGTTGCATGACCGGAGCTGTCCAGCACGGTGAACGAATAGCGAAGTTGCATCGGCAGGTCCGGGAGCCGCCCGTCCGCTGCACGCCAGTCCCACACGATGGAGTCCGGCGGCGGGCCGTCGTCTGTAAACGTGCGCCACGATCCCTTCCCGATCTCCTGCGTCTCCAGGCGCCAGCTTCTGATGCCGGCCTCAGCCAGCGCGTGCAGCCGGAACGTAATCGCCGGCGGTGTTGCAACGCGCTGCTTGTACCGGCGAAGGATCGGCGAGAGGAGGATCTGCTCAGAGGGAATCAGCTCCGCACGGGAGTTCTCCTCGAGTCCCTCGCGCGTGTTCTCCCGGGCGGGATTTGGCGGAAGCCCGCCGCCGTGCGTTCTGATGCGGCGTTCCGGAATCTTCCAGACGCTCGTCAGATAACGCTTGATGGTCTCCGCGCGTTTCAGCGCGATCGCAGGATCGTTCTCGTGGCCGTTCCGGTAGCCGTTCACCGTGAGCGTTATGCCCGGGTTCTCCCGCAGCCGCCTGCCGATGATGTTCAAGGTCTGATAGTAGACATCGAGGGCGGAGCCCACGAGCTGTTCGTTCGTGAACCGTATCGTCTCCGATTCGGACAACTGCCGGTAGGGTTCCTTCAGTTCCCCGGTGTTCTCCGCGAAGAAGATCTGATTGAGAATCGGCAGAACCTCCACCGAGTCGTATTCATCGATATGCACGCGGATGACATCCGGCTCCGTGACCACGGAGGTGATCAACTCCGGATTGCGCCGCGGCAGAACAGCGGTATCGGGAGGTGGCGGCGGGGGAGGAACAACGGTGTCCCTCTTCAGTCCGAAGCGAACGCCCACGCCCACCCGGGCGGCGATCTGGCGCCAGGCGCCATCGCCCGTGCGGCTGGTGATCGGAAGGGTGAGCGTTGCCTCCGGCGACAGCGTCGACGAGGCGGAGATCGGAAGATCATAGCCCAGACCGGCCTCGGCGTTCACCACGAGCGGCGAACGATGGAACAACGTCCCCGTTTCCAGCGTCAGCTCGCGTTGATTGTTCACGAACAGAAGCGAGGCAGGCTGCACCGCCTCCTGGCTGTGCGTCTCGCTGCCGCTCAGCGTATGCGCCAGCCCCAGCCCTCCCTGCAGCATCAGCCGGCCCGCAAGCGCGGCGCGCGCGATAAGCGCAATCTCCAGGTCGAGCGCGCGACTGGCTACAACCTGATCGATCAGCGCAAGCGAGAGCGAGTTATCGGGAAGCCGTATGGGGCGGTCGTTTGCAAGGCGTTCGCGCAGCTCGCCGTTGTGAGCGGCGATGCCCGCGCGAAGCTGAAGGTGGAATGGGAGGTTGGGCGCATACTCCGCAAGCAGGCCGGCCCGCCACGTGCTCCCGCTTCCATGATGGAAGGAGCCGCACTCCTGGGAGTATCCCGGAAGCGTTGCGTTCACGGCCTGGATATCCGGTCCGATGCCGAAGAACGAACCAAGCCAGAGACGCACGGAAGGCATATCCGCGGAATCCTGCTGACCCCAAACAACACAGGCCATGCAGAGAAGCATGGCCTGGGCTGTCATCAGCACTCGATATAGGGAAAAACGTCTTCTCACGAACCCGGGCCGGTTTACATGTGTGCGCAAGATACGATCCGGGGCTGCTCGAAAGCATTGGCCGGGGCGATGCCCGGCGGTTCGTCGTCGATTACTTGTTCGGCTTTACCTGCGTACCGTTATCGATAACGGGAGCATTCTTGGTATCGATGGTCATCGTACCATCCGGCTTCCGTGCAGGCTTCACGCCAACGGCCTGGGCGCCGGTACGGTTCGGCGCACCCTTAACCGTTGCGGACTCCTCACTCTTCGGCGTTGCAGCCGCAGAGACCGGCTGCGCGTTCTCCGGCGTCTGTGTTCCGCTCGATGCGCGCTCCTCGGCCGGCGGCGCCACCACCGGGGGCTGGGCAGAAGGAGTGGCCGGAACAACACGAACGGCCGGAGCAGGCGGCGCCACCGTGGCGCCGTTGTTGCTGGAGTTCCTGTTGGCGAAGATTGCTATCGATATGCCTCCAATCACGGCCACGGTGAGGCCCACCACCACCTTGCTGCTCAGCAGCCCAAGCAGGCCGCCGCCGATTGCCTGCGGAAGCAGGCTGAGCGCGGCCGCAACGGTAGCTTCGTCCAGGCGTGAGGATGGAGCGACGGCGGATGCATCGTTCCCAAGTGTCGCTTCGAGGCTGCGATACTGGTCGTACATCGTGCGCGTCTCGGGAGATTGGGCAAGACGCTCCTGGAGAGCTCTCTCCTCCTCCAGCGTCAACGACTTTTCAAAATGCCCAACGATAAGTTCTTCGGTAGTCATACTCTGTCCATGAAATAAGGAGCAAGCATCTCGTGAAGCCGCTGCTTGGCCCTGAAGATTCTCACCTTCACCGTGGCAAGCTTCGCCTCCGTCAGATCCGCAATCTCCTGATAGCTCAGCCCGCTATACACCCGCAGCACCAACGGCTCGCGCAGATCGGCCGGCAGATGATCGATCGCCTCCTTCAGTATCTCGAGGCTTTGATCGTACTCCGCCTCATCGGCCGCGGTCTGCAGCGAATCGGCGACATCCTCCAACGCCACGTGCGATACCCTGTCGCGAATCGCGTTCAGACAGAGATTACGCGCGATGGCAAACAACCATGCCGAGAAACTCCCGGCCAGAAAGCGATGACGCTTGCGCGCCACACGGATGAAGACCTCCTGAAACAGGTCATCGGCCTGGTCCTGCGAGTTGATCATCCGAATGCAGTAGGCGTACACACGACGCCGGTACCGATTGTATAACTCGACAAACGCTGTCTCATCGCCGTCCTTGAAGCGATCCATCAACGTCTCATCACTGATCGAGGTATCGAGTATGGTATCGGTCATTTGCCCGCAGGAACACGATGGTATATGAAAAGTTTCACGCCCACTGCAATCAAACGTAGCCAGGGCACCGCCTGCGAAGCAATGGCAGCGGGGAGAGGGCGTTGGTTGTCAGTTGTCCGTAGTCAGTTGTCAGTAGATTACACAGTTCTCTCCTCACTCCCACTAACCACGGCCTCTTCCTTCCGAATTCCTTCGAAAAGACGTAGCTTCAACGCTCAATCAATCCTGACGCAAACGAATGAACGGACCTCTCAGCGAGACCGGAGAACTGCGCGAAGATTATCTGCAATCGGCTGCCATCGATGCCCGCCTGGAACACATCGAGGAGCTGATGAGCGAGCTGCACGACTGGATGAGGTCGGAACAGGTCGCATCCCTCCCCGCTCCCTATCGCCGTCTCTTCTCTCACCTCATCGCAAACGACTTCGAGCGCCGCTATGCTGCAAGCCTGGTGCGCGCCATTCATCAGACCAACGGCACGCGCGATCTGCCGCAGGACGATCTGTACGCCGCCGCGGCGCGGGAGATCGATGCGGACCTGGACCGGTGGAACGAGGCGCTTCCGTCGGTGCAGCGCCGCAGTCCGGGGGAGCGCCCGTACGTGGTTGCGCTTGTGGGTGCATCGGGCGCCGGCAAGACCACGCTGATGTACAAGCTCGCCGTGCGCGGCGTGCTGAATCAGGGTTTGCGGGTGAAGATCGTCTCCAGCGACACGTACAAGATCGGTTCGGTGGAGGGGGTGCAGACGATCGCGGATATCCTGAGCGTCCCGTTCGGCATTGCGTTCGAGCCTGCTGAGGTGGAGGCGCAGATCGAAAGCGGCGACACCGATCTGGTGATTCTGGATACGGCCGGCCGCTCCGATCGCCCTTCGCGCGAGGAGCTTGCCGGATTTCTTGCCGCTGCGCGCGCGGATGAAACGCATCTGGTGCTTCCGGCCACGATGAGCCAGCGGGCCCTGCAGGAAACGGCTGCGCTTTTCCTTGGCGAACGCCTGAGCTGCGTGAGCTTCACGAAGCTGGATGAAGCTCCCTCGCTTGGAGGAATGATCTCATCCGGCCGTTGGATAGGATTGCCGATGGGCTATGTCTCCACCGGCACGGCCATACCGGACGATCTGCTTGCGGCCTCGGATGCTCCGATCGGTGAATGGGGCGTGCGCGGCGTTCCTCAACCAGACCATGACACGGAGGCGCCGCATGTCTGATATGCGCTTCGCGACTATCCGCTCCGCTCCCCGCGTTGTAGTGCTTCTGCTCCTCGCGCTGGTGCCGGCCTTTGCGGCCCGCGCCGTCACGGTGGAACAGTTCAACTGGAACGGCAACGATCTCTACGTACGATTCTCCGACGACATAACGCGCACGGTGGATCTCGCCGAAAGCGACACTTCGCAGATGGTGATCCGGCTCGCCGCCTCGGGGCTTGGAAGCGATCCATCGGTGCCCGCCACGGCGCTCCAGGGACCGAACGGCCGCCAGGCCGTTCTTTCGATGGCGGCACCGAACGAACTTCGACTTACCGTGCGAAGCAACAGCGGCCTCGGGTACGCGTCGCTCTGGCGTCCGTACTCGCACACGCTTGTCGTGCACACGTTCAACTGGAAGGACCTTCAGTACGCGCAGGAGCAGTATGTGAAGGGACTGCTCGCGTTCGAGCAGGGGATGGACCAGACCGGCGTGGAACTGCTGGAGCTTGCGCGCTCCACCGGCGACAACAGGGCATCGTCGGTGCTCGGGATCTACTTCGCACGAACCGGCAAGTATCGTCAGGCGGCGGAATATCTCTCCGCACCGCTCAACGCGGATGACTACGGCGCTCTCGCGGACGTGCAGCGGCACGAGGGGGACAGCGCCGGCGCCGCTGCATCGATGGCACACTACAGCGCGATGCTCCAGTCCGGAACACCGGCCGCCGCACCGGCACCGCAGCCCCGCAGCGAACCGGCCGCCGGAACTGCCAGACCGGGCAACACCGTTGGAGGCGCGCCGGAGCGTGAACCGGACTACAACAATGGCCTCGAGAGCAATGACGATGTCCGCGCAAGCATGTCGCGCCGCTGGATCTACGTTGCCGGGGGCGTGGTGCTTCTGCTGCTGCTCACCGGCCTCATGGTGATGCAGTCGCGCCGTTCCAGCCGGCGACAGGAGCCGCCCGGATTCGAGCCTATCGGCGAGCCACCGTTCGTGAATGTCCCCGCTCGCCCGGTTCCTCCTCCCGTGCCCGATTCCACGGTTGTTGTGGAGGAGGCCGTGGTGGTGGAACAGATGGAACCGGCATCGGCCCCTGTAACGTCTGCACAGGCGGAGCCGGCACACGCAGAGCCGGCAGGTGCAACGCTGTCGCAGGCCGATGCCGCTCCGCATGCAGAGGCATCGCATGCCGGGCCTGCGCACGTGGAGCCGGTTTCAACCGAGCCCGTAGCACATGAGCCGGCCGGTGAGCATGTGATCGTTGAGCGTGTAGTGGTGGAGCGCATCGTGGCAGAGCCGATCGCTCCGGAGCCCGTTGCTGTTGAAGCTGTGGAGGTGGAACCCGTTGCGGAAGAGCCCGCTCGCGCGGAGTATGCGGAGGAGCCTGCTATTCACGAGGCGAGGGTAGTTCAGGAACGGGCCGTCGAGACTCCTGCGGATGCCGCGCGGCGCTCCATGCAGACGCAGGCAGCGGACCTGCGCCGCCGCATCGAGGAGATGCGTGCGGCAACGGAGGCGGAGCCTGAAACGCACGTGCCGCCATCGCAGCCGGGAGAGTCCACAATCGCCGAGGCACGGCGCCTGAAACTCTCGCGCGACAGCGTGGAGCTGCGCCGCCGCCTGGAGAGCGCTCGCGGCACGGCGCGGCAGTAATACACTGGACGATAGGATACAGCAGGGCCCGGTGCATTGATGCACCGGGCCCTGTTCGTTCAATCATACCGGATGTGCACCAGGCTGTTGCCTTGCAGTGCGAGAGGTGCGCTCACTCGCAGCGGAACTCCGCGGAGCCGATCTCATCGATCGTCACACGAACGCGGTCGCCGGCGTTGAGCGGGTGCGCGGCCGTGGCTCCGCCGCTCAGCACGATCTGCCCGGCCTCCAGGCGCCCGCCGGTGCGGGCCAGCATGTTCGCCAGTTCCGCGAGCGAGCGCGCCGGGTGGTCGTATATCGCAGAGCTGGAGCCGGTCTCGATAATGCGGCCGTTGATCTCCATCACGATTCCAAGGTTTCCCAGATTCACCGCCTCTGCCGGCATCAGCGTGCTCCCGAGCACGAAGCGGATGGCGGACGTGTTGTCCGCGATCACGTCCGGAAGGGTGAACTTGAAATCGCGATAGCGGCTGTCGATGATCTCCAGCGCGGCGCAGACGCCGGCAACCGAGGCAAGCGCCTGCGCAGGGGTCACCGGCCCCTCGATGTCGTCCGCGAGGATGAAGGCCACCTCCGGCTCCACACGGGCGTGCAGCATCTCCGCGAGGCGAACCCGGGCGCCGTCGTTCACGATCATGGAACTCGTCAGCCGGCCGTAGATCGGTTCGTGCACGCCCATCTGCTCCATCTTCGCACGGCTGGTCAGGCCCATCTTCATACCAACCAGCCGCTCGCCGCGCGCCAGACGCCGTTCGATGGATGCCTCCTGCACGGCGTACGCCGCCTCGATGTCCAGCTCCGGCTCATCGGCGGTGAGCATGCCGATCTCCGTCACGTTCATCGCGGCATCGTCCACGATCGCGGCAAGTTCCTCTATCCGTTCGATGGTCATGTTGATTCGGTTGAACGATTGAAAACGGACGTTCTACTGTTTCAGAAGATCGATTGCAACATCCACGATCATATCCTCCTGCCCGCCGATCATCTTGCGCCGCCCAAGCTCCACCAGAATGTCGCGCGGGTCCACGTTGAAGCGCTGCGCGGCACGTTCCGTGTGAAGCAGGAAGGAGGAGTAGACTCCGGCATAGCCAAGCATCAGGGAGTTACCGTCGGTCTGCACAGGCCGCTGCTGGATCGGCCGCACCAACTGGTCCGCACCGTCGATCAGCGGATACAGCTCGATGTCCGTGCGGATGTTCATCCGGTTGGTAACGGCAATCAGCACCTCCAGCGCGCAGTTGCCGGCGCCGGCGCCCATGCCGGCAAGCGAACCGTCCACACGGTCCGCTCCATTCTCGATTGCAATCACCGTGTTGGCAACGCCGAGCCCCAGGTTGTTGTGGTTGTGGAAGCCCACCTGGCACTCGAGCTCGCTCCTGAAGGCCGCAACGCGCTCGCGCGTCTCCTCCATCAGCAGCGCACCGGCGCTGTCCGTGATGTAGACGCAGTGCGCACCGTAGGACTCCATCAGCTTCGCCTGCTTCAGGAGTTCGGCCGTCGGGATCATATGCGCCATCATCAGGAAGCCCACGGTGTCGAAGCCCATCTCGCGCGCCGTTGCGATGTGCTGCGCGGCGATGTCCGCTTCGGTGCAGTGCGTGGCGATCCGGATCGTATCAACGCCCGCCTCGCGCGCCATCTTCATATCCTCGATCGTCCCGATCCCCGGAAGCAGCAGCGCGGCAAGCCGTGCATGCTTCAGCTCGGCCTTCACCGCATGCAGATACTCCAGTTCCGTGTGCGCGGAGAATCCGTAGTTGAAGGAGTTGCCGTTCAGACCGTCGCCATGCGACACCTCGATCAGATCGATGCGCGCTTCGTCCAGCTTGCGGGCGATGCCAACCATCTGCTCCACGCTGTATTGATGCGCCAGTGCGTGCATGCCGTCGCGCAGCGTGCAGTCGTTGACGATGATCTTCTTTCCGGGTGTATAGGGCATGATCGTCTATCGTTGAATGATCGGAGTGCCAAGATACGAAGCGCCACGCATCGCAGATGCGAAGCGTGGCGCGCGCGCAGATGGAATCCGGCACCGGCCTACTGTATCACCAGCCCGCCGGCTGCAACCATGAAGCCGGCACTATCGCGCACTTCGAACCGGTAGGAACCGGCGGCAAGATCGCCTCGATCGAACATCGTTCCCGAGCTCGTGATACCGTCTACAACCCGCGCCAGTTCTCCGTTGGAGGCGTACAGCAACAGCCGCTGCGGACCCGTCGCCACGCTTCGCCACTCGATGCGCGCGCCGCTCCGCACCGGATTGGGACGCACTACCGTCGTGTTGAAGAGCCGCGTTGCCGGCACGTTCACGCCGGCAGCCGTCTCGAACCAGAGATGGTCCACGCTCAGGTAACAGCAGTTGCCGCTGCCGGCTGGATCGCAGAACCCCTTGTCCGAGGAGATGAGCGCCACCACCATGGTATCCGGCGCAACGCCGGGCGCCACGTCGCCGATATCCACCGTGAACGGCACGTATGTGCCCACCGGCCCAAGCAGGACGCGCCCGAACGCAACGGTATCGTACGTGTTCTGCCTGGCTGCATCGTACCTCTTCAGAAGCACCTGCACGACGGCGGAATCCTGATGTCCCTGGTTGGAATCAAGCACATACATGTAGTATCCGTGCAGTCTCAGAGGCTTGTAGTCGATCGCCACTCCCCCCTGATCGTACCAGCGTACATTGCCCGCGCGACCGGCGACAACGTATCCCTTGCTGTAGTAATACCAGTTCCAGACGGAGACGGCGGAACTGCCGGAGTATGCGCTCTGCGCCTTGCCGACGCCGAAGGCCGTTCCGGTCCAGTCCACCGGCACGTCATGTCCCTGCGTGGAGTCCCACGCCTCGAAATCGCCATTGGCCACCTGCGCGCGAGCCGCGGCCGCGGCCAGGACCATCAACACGAGAAACGATAGCAGCTTCTTCATACCATGCTCCGGTTGTACGTATCTGACGTTCATCGCCTCTCGAAACGTACGATCTTCCACCACAACTCCCAGAGGACGAAGTGCCGCATCTCCCGCACTTCTTCACGCACATCCGCTGTTATCCGGCGCTCAGCGCGTCCAGCACGATCTCCCTCGGGAAGAAGCGGGCATCGCGCACGTCGGCAAGCACGGCGCGCGCAATTGCGGGCGTTCGCATCCGATCGTCCCCCAGAAGCGCGAGCTCGCCGAACGAGAACCAACGCATCGCCAGGATCTCCGTTCCATCCACGCGCGCCTCGCCGCCGATACGCCGGGCCACGAAGTTGAACCGGACGCAGTGGAATCCGAGCTGGCTGATATAGCGAAGCACGCGCGTCATGCCAACCGTCTCCACATGATATCCCGTCTCCTCGAACACCTCGCGCACGGCGGCATCCTCGAGCGGCTCCCCCGCCTCCACGCGCCCGCCGGGGAGGCCCCACAGACCGTGGCTCGCCGGCTTCCCTTCCTGCACCAGAAGCACGCGATCATCCTCCACGATCGCCGCGCTCACTACTATCGTTGCCTGCATGGATTCGTCTCTCCCGATTGTCCTGTCCGGCTGTTCCGTCCGGCTGAGTCACCGCGCCATCGCTGGCTACGGCACCTCTACGAAGTTTCTGTACTCCCCCATACGCCATCCCGTCCTATCCTCTATCCAGTCGCTGCACTTCATCCGGAACGGCTTCGGCTTCATGCGCCGGGGATCGAACAGCCGTGTCCATGCGTGCGCCTCCTGGATCCGCTCCCGCATCACAGCGGGATGCCCGCCGGCATAGGGGCGAACGTCGTGCGCCGAGGCGTAGTCGAACAGATCCGCGTTGGAAAGATTCTCCGCAATCCACTCGTCGCTGTGCCAGAAGCGATGCGCCGCATGCTGCTTGCGCTGCTGAACGGCCGGCTCCTTCACCCAGCCGTAGTGGAACACGCGCGCTTCGGTCTGCCGGGCACGCAGCCGCACGGCCTCGCCGCCCGGCGGGCGTTTGCGAAACCCCTGGGCATCGCGCCACGATACGACATCCCCGCTGTTCCGGACGGCGCGCACCTCGCGGCGATACCACTGCCGCCCCGCACCAACGTAATCGTAGCTGCCGTAGAAGTGGAGATACCGGAACAGCAGCGCCTCCACGCCGGGATCGCCGTTCGCGCGCTCTATCTCCCGGAGTATCAGCCCGTGATCCTCCTCATGCAGCACCTCGTCCGCCTGAAGATAGATGCACCACGCGCCGGTGCAGGCGGCCAGCGCAACGTCCGTCTGCTGTGCATACACCTCTCCTCCCTGCCGCAGCGACTCGTCCCACTCGGTTTCGATCACGTGGATCTTCGGATCGTTCAGCGAGGCAATCACGCCCGGCGTATCATCATCTCCACGCCCGAGCGCTATCACCACCTCGTCGCAGAGCGGAAGGAGCGAGAGCAGCGACTCGCGCAGCGGGAAATCGTACTTCACCGCATTGCGAACGAAGGTGAACCCGGAGATCGTCACGGAGTGGGTCCGAAGGGAAGGATTGGAATGAAGTGCGCCGTTGCGCCGGCCGCTGCACGCACCGAAACCGGGGAACGGCTCAACCGGTCACCGCGGCCTGGCGCTCCATGTGCCGGGCGATCTGCTCGCCAACCTGCAGCGCCGCCGATGTCATGATGTCCAGATTGCCGGCATACTTGGGGAGGTAATGCCCCGCCCCCTCCACCTCGAGGAAGCAGGTGGTCTTCAATCCCTCCACAGGCTCCCCTCCCGGCATGCGCACCGTCACATCGTCGAACACCGGCTCCTTCACCAGACGGTAGCCCGGCACGTACTTGGCAACATTCGCAACCACCTCGTGAATCGAGGCGGCGATCTTCTGGCGATTGCCCCGTTCGCTGAGCGTGTAGACCGTATCACGCATGATGAGGGGCGGCTCCGCAGGGTTCAGAATGATGATGGCCTTGCCGCGATCGGCTCCGCCGATCTCCTCGATGCCGCGCGACGTTGTCTCGGTGAACTCGTCGATATTGGCGCGAGTGCCCGGCCCGGCGGAACGGCTGGCGATGGATGCAACGATCTCGCCGTACAACACCGGCACCACGCGGCTTACGGCCCATACGATCGGTATCGTTGCCTGGCCGCCACAGGTAACCATGTTCACGTTCGGTGCATCGAGATGCTGCTGCAGATTCGCCACCGGCACCACATACGGACCGATCGCGGCCGGCGTGAGATCCACAACGCGCTTGCCGTGAGCCGCAAGCACCTCCGCATTGTGCAGGTGCGCCTTCGCGGAGGTGGCATCGAACACGATTTCGATCTCCGGGAACAACGGATGATTCACCAGCCCCTCCACACCTTCGTGCGTGGTTCCAACACCCATGCCGGCCGCGCGCCGAAGCCCGTCGGATTCCGGATCGATCCCGACCAGCACGCCCATCGTGAGGGTTTTGGATGTACGAAGGATCTTCACCATGAGATCGGTGCCGATGTTGCCGGAACCGATGATCGCAACCATGTGAGACATGAGGGCGTTGGTTAGAGTTTCTACCAAATGGCCGATTACGTAATCACCGGCCTTTCACAACCGGAGGTCCGGTTCCCTGTACGCTCGCCTGCGGCTCGCTGAGAGTTCCTGGTAAGCCGCAGGAAAAAACCGGGCCGAAGAGGGCGACGTGCTGACTCGTCTGACCTCCTAAAAACCCACGCTTACCTGCGCCATGCGGCCGATCTCCACCGCCACGATATCGCCGGCAACAACGGGGCTTACCGGACCGAGCGCACCGGAAAGGACCACCTGCCCGGTGTTCAACTGCGCGCCGAGCTCGCCCAGCTTGTTGGCGAGCCATACAACGGCGTTGATGGGATTGCCGAGACATGCGGCGCCGGCTCCCGTGGAGACGATGGCACCGTTCTTCCGGAGCGTCATGCCCAGCATCCGCACGTTCACTTCGCTCAGAAGCATCGGCTGGCAGCCAAGCACGAACATGCCGCTTGATGCATTGTCCGCAATCGTGTCCTGGATGCGGAACTTCCAGTCCAGAATGCGCGAGTCGATGATCTCGATCGCGGGAAGGATGCACTCCGTGGAGGCAACAACCTGAGCGGCCGTGATCCCCGGCCCAACCAGGCACTTCTTCAGCACGAACGCTATCTCCCCCTCCACCCTCGGTTGCAACAGCTTCGTGATATCCGCCGTGCCGCCATCCGGTACGGCCATGTCATCCAACAGCACACCGAAATCCGGTTCGCTCACGTTCAGCCAGTTCTGCACCGCCACACTGGTGATGCCGACCTTGTGGCCAACCAGCCGCGCGCGCGCGCCGAACAGGCCGCGCTCGTTCATGCGCCGGTCCACATTGATCTGCTGAACCTCGTACGCATCGGCAACCGTGAGTTCCGGCTGTGCACTGGTTAGCGGTTCGCACGGTACCCCGTGAACCTGCGCATTCCACAGTCGCCCGGCCAATGTCTGATGAAGTGTCATCCGTTAGTCGTTAGTCGTCATTGGTCAGTTGCGGCTGCCGTGATTTGCACAGCCCAGGTTTGAAGATCTACGGCACCCATCACTCATCCCCCATCACTCTCCTCCGACGAATGCCACCGCCTTCATCTCGATGAGAAGATTGGGATGCGGCAACTGATGCACCGCACATGTTGTACGCGCCGGGCCGCTCCGGGCATCGAAGTACTGGTTGTACACTTCGTTCATGCCGGCGTAGTCGCGCATGTCCACCAGCATCACATACATGTCCACAACGTGCTCCAGGCCGGCTCCGGCCGCCTGCAGAATCAGGCCGATGTTCTCGATCACGGCGCGCGTCTGCGCCCGGATGTCCAGCTCCACCCGGCCATCGGGATGGATGGTGACGCCGGCATGGGTGTTGTCCAGACGGCGCGACGAAACGCCGGAGACGTAGATAAAGTCGCCGGCGCGGCGTGCATGCGGATAGTTCGCAAGCGCCCCGGCGCGATCATCGAGAATGTAGGCGGTTGTATTGTTCATGCGGAGAATGTTCCGGATCGCGAAGCCCGCCGGGCAGTGCCTCACGGCAACAGCCTTCACACACGTTGAACGGGTTCAAAGCTTGATGCAGATGTTCTTCAGCTCGGTGTAGAACTCCACCGAATGCGCTCCCCCCTCACGCCCCACGCCGCTCAGCTTCACGCCGCCGAAGGAGGTTCGAAGGTCACGCAGGAACCAGGTGTTCACCCAGACGATGCCGCACTCCATATGCGCTGCAACGCGGTGCGCACGGGTGAGGTTCGTGGTCCAGATCGCCGCGCAGAGTCCGTAGACGGAGTTGTTCGCCATTGCGATCGCCTCCTCCTCGGTATCGAACGGCTGGATGTGGCATACCGGACCGAAGATCTCCTCGCGCACGCAGCGTGCGCTCTCGGGAAGTCCGGTCCAGATGGTAGGCTCCACGAACGCACCACGTTCGAAGTCCGGTCCAAGATCGGGCACGCCGCCGCCGGTAACAACGGTTGCCCCCTCCTGCCGCGCAAGGTTGTAGTAGGAGAGCACCTTGTCACGATGGCCGCGCGAGATCAGCGGGCCCATCGTTGTTCCCTCCTGGCGAGGATCGCCCAGAACCTGGCGCTCCGCCTCGGCCTTCAGTGCCGCAACGAAGCGATCGAAGATGGGACGTTCCACGTAGACGCGCTCGGAGCAGAGGCAGACCTGGCCGCAGTTCGAGAAGACCGAACGAACAGTTCCGGCAACGGCCGCATCGAAGTCCGCATCGGCGAAGACGATTGCCGGATTCTTGCCGCCGAGCTCGAAGGAGAGGTGCTTCACGTTGTCGGCCGCGGCGCGCATGATTGCCTGGCCGGTGCGGCTTTCGCCGGTGAAGGTGATGGCGTTGATATCCGGATGCGTGGTGATCGCCTCGCCGGCGGCACGCGGCCCGAACCCGTGCACAACGTTGTATACGCCGGCGGGTACCCCAACTTCGTTCATCACCTCGGCGAGCAGCGTGGCCGTGGCGGGCGTTTCTTCCGAGGGCTTCACCACAACGGTATTGCCGCATGCAAGCGCCGGAGCAACCTTCCAGGTCATCAACAGCAGCGGAAGATTCCATGGGCAGATAACACCCACAACACCTACCGGCGACCGGAGCGCGTAGTTCAAGGCGCCGGTGCCATCGGCCGTATCCATCGGGAAGCATTCCGTGGGGAGATTCCGCACGAGGTTTGCGAAGATGCGGAAGTTCGCCGCGCCGCGGGGGATATCCACATTGCAGGCCCAGCCCACCGGCTTTCCGGTGTCGGCGATCTCCGCATCCAGGAACTCATCGAAGCGTTCCATGATCCGGTCCGCCACCTTCGCCAGCAGATCGCACCGTGCGTTTGTCCCCATCGCCCCCCACGGCCCCCGAAGCGCACGGCGTGCGGCCTGCACGGCACGGTCGACATCCTCCGCGCTTCCTTCGGCAACCTGTGCAATGATGCGGCCGTCAACGGGACTTACATCGGAGAACGTGGCGCCGGAGACGGCATCGACAAACCCACCGTCGACGAAGTGTTGCAGGATGCGCACTGCGCTGCCGTTCTGCGCGGCACGGGGAAGGGTTGACGTGGATTGCTCCGGGAGCATCGGATACGCCTGCGGTTCGAGATGAAGGATATGCGCCATGCACGTGCGGCGCGGTCACGGACTGCCAAGTTACGCCACACCCGGGCGGTCTCGCAACTGCGCTTGCCGATGCGAACGGCCGCAACCACCCGATCAGATTGGGCTCATGTTGCAGCGATATGTTTGTACCGTATTCGATGTGACTCTCTTTGGCACCGTGATCTGTCTCGCGCATTTTGTCCCCTTCGAAATGCCGAGTTGCACCTGCAACGCTGCCGGGGCACGCCGTCCAGGATGACCCCGGGCAGAATGGCTTCCCTCAGGCCTGCCGGTTCATGGCCCGCCGGTGCTGATCGACGAAATGCACGAACCCCGTCCAGGCAGGCCGGGCAACGATATCGCATCGCCAGATCATATGAAGGCTGCAACGCATTTGCTGCATTCCCTGTGCGCGGCCGAGGTTCGGCAGAATCATATCAATGAACTGTTTCGTGGCGGACGCAGTATCCCCCCCAGTGAGCCTTGCACGATCGACTTGGATGATCGGTTGTGCAGGGCTCTTCCGTTTGCACGAAGGCCGGTAGCCTGCTGCCGAGTTATCCGATGCACGGGCATGGCGGCAGGAGGATGTTGGCCGCCGGCCCGCAACATCGAGCCCCCCCGGATATCCACCCGCTCCCGTTCGTCTTGCCGATCGTTACGTTTGCAGGATTCAGGCGGTACTACATTCATCGAGGCAATTCAACTCAGCACTCCCGAACGCATATGGACAGCACCCTTACCACGCTCGCACACTATTTCACTCCGAGCAGTCTGGCGGCCACGTCGATCCGTCTGGGCTGGAAGGCCCTGAGCGCCGCCCTGGTATTGCTGATCGGGTTGATCGTCATCCGCATCGTCATGTCCATCCTCCGCTCCGCTTTGAAGCGGACCGTCAGCGATGTCACGGTACGGATCTATTCGGAGAACGCGACCCGCATCGTGCTGTGGGTTGTGTTGCTGGTGATGATTCTCGGCGTGTTTGGAATCGAGACTACCGCACTCGCAGCGCTGCTTGGCGCCGCGGGCCTGGCGATCGGCCTTGCACTGCAGGGATCGCTCTCAAACTTCGCCGCCGGATTCATGCTTCTGATATTCCGCCCCTTCAAGGCGGGAGACGTGGTGGAGGTTGCCGGCGTCTCCGGAAAGGTGATCGAGATCGACATCTTTTCAACGATCATCGATACCCCGGAGAACATCCGGACGTTCGTTCCGAACGGCGCCATCTTCAACGGCGTGATCAGGAACAGAAGCGCCAACGAGTACGTGCGTACGGAGTTGCGCGTTTCGGTGGAGACCGGCTCCGACATGCAGCGCGTTCTGCAGATCGTGCGCCGCACATTGGAGAGCAATGATCTGGTTGCCGCCACGCCCCGACCGGACGTGCACATCGTTGACGATCCGGGAGCCGGAATCACCGTTGCAATGCGCCCGTACGTCCGGCTGGAGTACATGGACGCCATGAAGACCGCTGTTGCCGCGGCAGTGCGCGAGGCTCTCCGCGCGGCCGAGATCAACGTCCTTCGGTAGCAGACCGCCGGCCTCACCGGGACCGCGAAACAGTCTGCCCGTGCCACCGCGGGGAACACCGGATCCTCACGACCCACCGCTGCCCAGGGCTTCCGCCCTGGGCTCTCCTCTGGCGCCCTTTCACGGTGTTGAGGTTCTCGCAGCGGCCACGCAGGGGCGCCCAATCCCGGGCACGGCTCCGAATACATGTCATCACACACAGGACGGCGATTTCGCATCGCATCGGCTTCGGGCCACGTGTTTTCAGACTGCGCTGCTGTATCTTTGGCACGCGTCGTTTTCTCCCCCCAGTATCGTGAACACGGCGCCGCGTATTTGCTGGTCCGCTGGAGATTATTGCTCCCGTTTCCCCCCGGTGGCAGAGAATTAACGTTCCGGCAAACGTACCCATCCGCATGTCTTCAACTTCAGACGACCTTTCATGCCGTCTGGCACACGTGTACGATGAGCTGATAGAAACGGCGCTCGAACGTCCGGAACTATTCGCACGCGTACTGAACGAACGTGTCGCCGGATTGATTCCAAGCCACGGCATCGTCGTGATTCTCGATCCCGGTGACGAGGCAAGGGATGCATCATCCGTGGAGGATATCGCGCACATCAGGGTTGGCGCGGCCGCAATGGGCAACAAACCACCGGTTCGTTTCGAAGGAGTGGAGCGGGGAGAGAATCTCGTATCGCGGCTGATGGAGAAATCGATGACGGAGCTGGACACGTCGATGCGGGCTCGGTATCCCGATATGCTGAATCTGCATACGTACTGGTTCGAGTCGCGGCGCTGGAAGAGTATGGTGCTCGGCATCGTTCGCGTGGATCGCCCGGACGAGGAATACGGCACGTTCACCGATGAGGAGCGAACAACGCTCGATATGATCGGCCATCACATGATGAACTGCATCCGCGTGTATATGGAGCTGACCCGTGTGCACCGCCTGAGCTTCGATTTTTTCGCCGAGCGCTGCAGGACGGTTGCCACGACGCACGGCCTTACCACATCGGAGCTGAAAGTATTGCGGCTGATGGTTGACGGCGTTTCAAACAACGCTATTTCCGAGGAACTGGGCATTGCATTGGCCACGGTCAAGACACATGTCTCACACATCCTGCAGAAGACCGGCTGCCGCAATCGCTCCGACGTGATCGGCCAGCATTTTTCCCTGCGGAATCTTTACAGTCCCAGGTAATGGTTTCTGCCGGATCGGCGCACAACTCTCCCTCCTCCGGCAATCACCATGCATCGCCGCAGGCCGCCGCAGGCCGCCGCATCGCACTCCGCGGAGATGCGCGGTTGATGCCGAGGGATCGGAGCGCGGCACTTCGCACATGTTTTGTGAATAATGTGCGCGTCTGCGTGCGAATGGCAGGGGTATATCAGCCTAAAGTATGATGCGCTCGCTGCCGTGATGTTGTAGTTTGAGGTTCACTTGGGAGTAGAAGTTCGGGGGACCAACCAAGTGTTCATCCCGACACCGATCGCGGGATATCGAAAGCAGCGGCCATCACAGCGCGAAAGCGTTATGGCCATTGGGCTCTGCCGACTGGGGGGGAGGCAGAGCCTCTTTTTTTTTCTCCACCGAAATTTCCTGCATTCTTCCGCCTCGCCGCCAGCCCGTACCCGGCCCGCAGTTTCCCGCGCAGACTCCGCCGTACCACGGCAACATTTCCGGAAATGCCGTGAGGTGGTTCCGGATGTCCCGATATCAGATTGAGCCCCCCTCACGTTCGCACAGCCCGGCGATGAATTGCTGGACGGCATATGCGGCAAGCTTCGCCGTGATATTGTCACGATCGTATGTCGGATTCACCTCCGCTATGTCCATGGCAACTGTTGCGGGGCGGCGTCCGAGAAGGCGGGCGGCTCCGAGAAATTCCTGTGCGGAAAACCCATCGGGCATTGTTGCCGACACACCGGGAGCATCGGCGGAACGCACTGCATCCATATCCAGGGTAGCGTACACGTGCCGCTCGCCTGAACCCGCGATCAGATATGCGGTTGCGAGCGACGTGCCGAATCCCCGCGCCCGCACCTCATCGAGCGTGATGATCCGCCCTCCATGCGCGTTGAGCCACCGGACATGCACCTCTGCGTTGGCGAAGCTTTGAATGCCGAACTCCACAACGTTCCCCGGCACAACCATTCCTTCATCGATCAGCATGCGGAACGATGTTCCGGAGTTTCTCGCCGGCACCGGGGGGCGCACATCCAGATGTGCATCCAGGTTGATGATGCCGGATGCCCCGTCGGCATCGTAGACCCCGGCCGCCGCGGCGTAGGTGATATCGTGCCCGCCCCCCACCACAATCGGCACGCAGCCTGCGGCGCGGACGGCGCGCACAACTTCACGCAGGCGTTCGTGGATATCCTCCAGCTCGCCGTCGCAGCGGATGTCGCCGGCGTCTGCAAGGAAGCCGGCCGGGATCGGCCGCGCTGCAAGCATGTCGTAGGGAGTAAGACGGGTAAGCATGGCGCGCACGGCGGCCGGCGCGGCGGCGGCCCCAACGCGGCCGCGGTTGCGGGCCACGCCGATATCCTGCGGGACTCCGATCAATACCGCACGGACAGTGTCCGGAATCCGTGAATGATCGCGCACGATAATGTCACCCATGCGCGGATCCGCGGGATCGTTCCGGCTGAAGTAGAGTGCGGGATCGGCCGGCACCAGTGTGGGGGCGAGGGAGTTGAGATCGATCACGGTTGCATGATTCTGTTGAAGACTGCCGGCGGGCCGGGACGCGCCGCCCGGTGCACAATGATGTACTATCGCCTGCGGCATGATGCCGATAAGTTTCCGTGAGCAGTGAAACGGAGGAGTTACAAAAATACCCTTTGAAGAGTACGATAGTACTCAGTATATTTGACTGTACATTTAGACAGTCACGACTCTCCCGCTCACCTTTTAATCTTTTGACGCATGAATGTACGAAGAGCACTCTTGATGGTGGCTGCCATGGTGCTTGCAGGAGCGGCGGCATGGGGACAGCCTTCAACGGTTCCCGATGGGGATCCGTGGGCGCACCCGGAGTTATGGGGGCCTGCGGTGCGTCCCGATCTCTGGGTGGAGATCCAGGACAGTGTGTACCGGCTGCGTGTGATTCCGCACAACGACACGATAGCGTTGAGCAATCCGGACACGATGCCGCGCCGCTGGTACAGCGCGGCATACGAATACACGATGGTGTACGACCCCCTTGGCCGCACGAACTACATGTTCACCGAATGCCGTCGCAACGGCGAGCGGATTCACCTGGAGCATTGGCAAAGCCGGCGTATCGTGCACACTGCGGACGATGTGCTCGGTTTCAACAGCCGAACCGCAGCGTTCCCGCTGGTTCCGGGAGACACGATCACATTCTGCCGCGAGTTGAAGTGGGTAAACCCAACCACCCGCATCCGGGACACGAACAACTACTATTCGCTGGACACGTTGGATTTCGCTGTGGAGCTTGTGGGCGCGCGTGATTCGCTGCGGCGCGCGCTGCTGGACTCCATCGGTGTGCTTGCGCAGCCCGAGCCGGGAGCGCCGGTAATCTACGGCATGCGGCCGTTGATGGCGAAGGTTGCGTACGTCGTTCCCGCCTCCATGCCCGGCGACAGCGCGTTCGTGCGGGTGCGCGTCTATGCCCGCGGCGACGGCGCCTACAACTTCGTACGCCGCGATGCGGTAACGATCGGCTTTGAAGATCTGCTGAACCTTCCGTCGACGATCAACTATCTCAATATCTACAGCCGGGTGTTCTCCAAGCTGCGGCTGGAGAATCAGGGCGTGCCGCATCCGTCCGATGCACGGCTGGCCGTCATCCAGTCGCACGGTACCACCAATGCGGAAATACGATTCTCCTCCAACCCTGATGGCGGCGAGACATCACTCGCAGTATATGATATCACCGGTCACCTGATCTTCTCGCCGTACTCCTCCACCGAATCCTCCGGTGAGCAGCACGTGCAGTATCACTTCCCGGCACACGGCACCTACGTCATCGCACTCTATCACAACGGCACTCTCGTCAAGACCAGCAACGTCAACATCTAATTCGGAGACTACAATGAGATCGATCTTCATGCTGATCATCGCATCGGCAGTGCTGGTCATTGCCATGAATCAGACAATGCATGGCCGCGGAGCGGTTCCGCCGCCTCCGCTGGTCGGCGGGAATGGTGGTATCGGCGACTGGCTACCCGGCGGTCCGCTCTTCGGCTTCGACGATCCGTGGGGTCCGGGATTCGGCGGCCCATCCGGAGGGGCAGGCGACCCCGGCAATCCGGGAGGGCTTGGTGGTTCGGGCGGGTCGCACCCGTACGGCCACGAATGGCAGGACACATCGCACCACGAGCCGCCGATCAATCTCTGCTGCGAGCAGATCCGCGTGCCGGGCGGAATGGAGCCCCCCTGCACGCCGAAGTGCTGCTGCTGTGTGGAGTGGTACACGGAGGCAAAGCCGGAGACTGGAACATTTGTTGAAGGACGGTGCGAGTATATCACGCTTCCGCTCAGTATCCCCTTCGCCGGTTGTTCACAGTTGAACGTGGCCTGCGTAACCGTCATGCGGTTCTAGCGTTCTCTCGGAAAAGACGTTAGCGGGTGATCGCAACAACAACGGGACGTCTCTGCGGAGACGTCCCGTATCGTTATGTGTCAGTTGTTATTGGTCAGTTGCCAGTCGCAAGGAGATTGGAACGTGGGTCATGTGGGGCGGGCGGCAACAATTCATTCGGTATTGCACCGGGGGAAGGTCCGCTCATGCAGGTGCATGAAGATTCCCTACGCGCGATCGCTTGCCACGATCCTCCGCTGCGCGGTTCGATATCGCGGCCGGCTGGAGCATCGGTTCCTATCGCACGTTGGGCCTGGATTGCACTCAGGCCCGGCCACCTCCGGCACTTCCGATACCCCACCACGGGGTTGCACTCAGGCCCCGTCCTCGAGATGGAGATCGCGGAGCAGACTCCGCGCTACCATCAACCTTCGCGAGAAGGTGCGCTCTCAACTGACCACCAACAACCGGCCGCGCCCTAGAATCTCCACGTGAAGCTCGTAAGAGGCACGACGAACGGAGCGCTGAACAGCGCGAGCCCGAAGTCCGCCGAGAGATGGTCGTTGTTGATGCGAATGCCGAGCATGGAGACGGTGTTCTGCGGCCGCGTGATATCGTTGTTCCAGATCTCTCCAACCCACGAGATATCGTCGCGGCCGAACGCCGGAGCATCGAATCCAAGAGCCGCGCCGATGGAACCGTTGTAGTGAATGATAAAGCGGGTGGTATCGTAGTTGTAGAACTGAAGCGCGATCGGCGCATCATCACGACCCGTCGCCCTGTAGAAGATCATCGCGGAGTAGCGGCCGCTGCCGATCGGAAGAGTTCCGACGCCGTAGATGTGCGCGTACGGCTGGTCCGTGGTAAGGAACGTGTACGCGGCACCAACGGCGATGTCGTAATCCGCGCCCCGCTCCACGGTGAACTTCGCTCCCACATGGTAGAGCTGCTTGCTCAATGCGAGGCCCGGTACAACGGTGGCTCCCATCGTGATGGTGGCGCCGTAGCCGAGGCCGAAGCCGCCGTAGAGGAAGCCGAGTTCGTAGTTGCTGATGAAGCCGCCGGGGCCGTTGGGAGATGCGCTCGGCATCAGGAAGTGGTTGGGACGCCGCCGATAGACCGGACCCTCGATGGGCTGGAAGGCATCCACAAGCGACTTGCGGAGCGTTACGATGCCGAACTCCGTCTGGATGG
Source organism: Bacteroidota bacterium (assembly GCA_018266795.1). GTDB lineage: Bacteria > Bacteroidota > Ignavibacteria > OLB7 > OLB7 > JAFDZV01. The sequence continues at coordinate 165,175 of JAFDZV010000017.1, forward strand.
TCAGTGTGGAATCGGTGTAGCCCACAAGGTTGCCGCGGAAGGCATCGCCGTTGCGCATCTGCACCACATAGTGCAGGCTGTCGCGATGCTGCGCGTGGAGAACGATAGGGGCAAGAACGATGAACAGGGCGATCGCGCTGAGATAACGCATCATCGAGAATGCTTTTTTACAGAACGGAATTGCAACGTCGAGCCGGTCCATGTATATTCGCGTTCCTCAGTTGCCCGGATGGCGGAATTGGCAGACGCGCTATATTCAGGGTGTAGTGTCCGCAAGGGCGTGCAGGTTCGACTCCTGTTCCGGGCACCCGATGTTCAAGCGAGACGGTGAAGGTTTCCTTCACCGTTTTTCGTTTCCCCCCTCTCCGGTTCCCGCCCTGCGGGCCGGAGGAACCCCACGCCGCCGATCCTACACCGCAACAGATCGATTCCGGCGGAACCTCGGCCGCAGCCTCAGCCGGAGCCTCATCACCGCGTCGCTGCTTCGAGCGCATATCATACCGCATCACGGGCCTGCAGTCGCATCATCTGGACGTTGCGGCCGAACATAGTACAGGCACCTTCCCCCGTGCAAGTCCGAAGACGGTGCCGCGTGCAATAGTTTCATGCATGCGGCGCAACCTCCTGCCAGTCCGACATGATCATCGTGTAGCCCGCCACGTCTCCCTCGCACACGATCTCCTTGCCGACAAGGCCGTCGAGCTCAGGATCGAAGAACGGATTTCCTCCTCTGCGCCGAAGCACATACTCGCCGGCATCGGTTACCAGTACCACGGCCTCGTGCTCGCTCTTGGAGCCTGTGCCGAATGCCTTGCTTACCACATGACCACGAAGCGTATCCATCGCAACCTTTCAGCACAAATCGGAGAGAAGGGCCTGCACGGCTCGCATGGACGCGGCCGGCAGCCACAAGATGCACAGAACATGCGGAACCTGAGCAGGCCGATCGGCGCCAACCGACCGGCGGCGGCAATCGGCCTGCACTCCGTTCATCTGTCTACACTCCGTTCATCCGCCCGCATCACGTTCGTCGCTACCGCTGATGCAGTTCGCGATACGATATCAGCTTCCCATCCTCCTCCCACACAACCAGGGCCACGCCGCGCGGAACGTGATCGTTGTCCGCGCCGTCGCGCTTGCCGAGCACCACGTGAACACTCTGCGCCTTCGGAGCCGAGATGGCCGCCTTCACCTTGGCTGCTCCGCCGGGGCGCTTGAAATTGAAGGAGAGCACCGTGGTGGAATCCAGGGCGCTGGCCTGGATCAGCTTCTTCAACGCGGACGACGCCGATCCTCCTTTCCCCTTCGCCTTTGACTTCTTCGCCACCGGAGTGTTCTTACCCAGCTCCGTCCCCTCCATGCTGAGCCGGCGACGGCGGATTGCACGCAGTGATTTCCCGGCATCCCCGTTCCCCAGCGACTGGTGCTGGGTATCGAGCACAACCGGTTGAATGGAGGGGTCACCCATCAGACTGAACTGCGCGAGCGTCTTCAGGTCCACCGGATCAACCATGCCGGAGCGCCGCACGAACTCCTGCCGCGCCATCAATGTGGCGCGCCCTACGGATGCGCCGGCAAGGACCTGGTTCAGAAAGAACTGACAAAGATAGTCTGCGGAGCCGTTTCCGCTCGCCGGCCCGTACGCAATCGTGGAGCTCCCGAGGAATGCATAGGCCTTCTTGGCGAGATACGTATTGCACATCCCCATCTGCTGATTGTCCGCAAGCACCGGATTGTACAGCTCGGCACCGTAGCAGCACTCGGCAGCAATCACCGTTCCCTCCGCAAGCTGGCTGGCGGCAACGTAGGCGGCGTCGTGCGCAATCGGGAACATGCGCCCCTGCTGACCGTAGTAGTGCGGATTGGAAAGCGCGCCGTGACAGTTCACGAAGTGTGCGCGACGAGCCAGCAGTGCGGCCTCCCATTTGGGGCCGGCCGTGGGAACGATCTGCAGATCCGACGCATTGCCGAACACGTTCTGCAGACTGAGCGCCGTGGAATCCTCCCACACGGCCGCGCTGATGCCGAGATACGATGCATACTCCGAGCGCGGCCTGGAGGTCCAGCCGACGGCCGTATCGATCAGCCCCACGAGGTAGTCCGCAACGTTGCCGCCGGTGATGTCCGGAAGCCGCCCCACTACGCGCGTGGGGCCGGTGTACTTCGCCGCATCACCTCCATACGGTGCATCGCATGCATATGGAAGATCGCTCGGCACCATGCGGTCCGGATCGTTTGCGCCGTCGAACACAGGATTGGCAAGGCTTTGATGCGGAACCACATCGGACGAACCCAGGATCATGATGTAATCCGGCGTCAGCGCCTTGTAGATGGCATCGATCGCTTCCTTCGCCTGCCTCCCGCTCTGGGCGTTCGTGACTGCCGGCACCTTCAGGCTGCCCATCTTGGCCGCGTCGTCCAGACCGATCACCACCGAATCCAGGCCGCGAGCCTTGTCCGCGGCCACCAGCCGCTCGAGCGCAGCATTGATTGCGGCAAAACCGCCGGGGCCGTATTTCGTACTCAGCACACCGAAGTTGGTGAGGATTACCTTGTCCATCCTGATTCTCCTACACTATTGTGACTGTGATATCGATTTACCGATCGCATTCGTTGTCGTCCTTGGATGTGTGGTTGCCATCCGTTGCCGTCACACGGCCCGCGTGCGGCCGGAACCTCTATCGGGACCGGGCGCAACGCCGGCGAACCATGCTGCATGGCCTCATCGAGGGGAGCCAACGCCATGAGCCGAGTACATGGATATCGGGGACGTGGGGAGCAGTGATGCGCGAAGTTATCACGGCAATGGCGAACGTGCAACGACATTGCCGAAGCGCGCATTCCGCTCGCACATTTCGCTGCGTGACAACTCCGTACGAACCGGCACCCCTTCAAGCCCGTATCTTGCAGCCTGAATGCCGGAACAGAATTCCATATCGATTCCGATTCTCCCGGAGAAGGCAACGCCGCTGCCGGTGCTGACGGGGATGACGCTGGAGGAGATGACCGCCTTCATGGCCGGTCTGGACGAACCCGGCTATCGTGCCCGGCAGCTCTATGCATGGATCTACGCGCGCCGCGCAGATCGATTCGAGACGATGACGTCGTTCGGGAAGGAGCTCCGAGCCAGGCTTCACCAGAGCGCACGGCTTCGAAGCCTGCAACTGCTGGACACGCAGACCAGCGAGGACGGCACGATCAAGTTTCTCTGGCGTACGCACGACGGCTACAACATCGAGTCCGTGTTGATCCCGAGCGAGGCACGCGATGACCAGGACGAGCCGAAGCGCCGGACGATCTGTATCTCGACGCAGGTTGGGTGCCCGCTTGACTGCAAGTTCTGCGCAACGGCATCGATGCGTCTGAAGCGAAGCCTGAGCGCCGGCGAGATCGTTGAACAGTTCGTCGGTGTGGAGCGTGAGGCCGGTGAGCGGATAACGAACATCGTCTTCATGGGGATGGGGGAGCCGATGCTCAACTACGATCAGGTGTTCAGAGCGGTCTCCATCTTCACCGATCCCGACAACGAACTTGCCGCGGCACGCCATATCACCGTCTCTACGTCCGGACTCCCCGAGGGCATCCGGCGCATGGCGGACGAGGGGCAGCGCATCAAGCTGGCCGTGTCGCTGCATGCGCTGACCAACGGCATGCGAAGCGAGCTGATGCCGATCAATCGCCGATACGATATCGCGCAGGTGATGGAGGCGGTGGAGTACTACTATCGCAGGACGCGCCAGCCGGTGACGTACGAATACATTCTGTTCGATGGGTGGAACGATACCGATGCCGATGTGCGCAGGCTTGCACGCATCACGCGGCGCGTGCCGAGCAAGGTGAACGTGATTCCGTTTCACGAGATCGAGTTCACCAACCCCACCGGCATCTCCGCACGGCTGCGCTCCACACCGCGCGAGAAGTTCGACCTTTTCATCCGCAAGCTTCGTGACGCAGGCGTTACCGTGATGGTGCGCTCATCCAGCGGGGAGGATATCGATGCCGCATGCGGCCAGCTGGCAATCAAGCACGGCGCAACGGCGTTGCACGATCCTGCAGGCTCCATCGCCGCACCATAGCCGCACGCCGAGGCATCACGGCGAATTCACCCATCCACCAGCACCGTCCCCTCCATCACAACCTCCGCTCCTCCCTCCAGCGATACGCCGGTAACGGAATCTCCATCGATGCGGAAGCCGACACGAAGCGTTGCCCCGCTGGTAACCGTAACGGATACCGGCGGCCGCAGGCCGTGAAGAAGCGACGCGATGATTGCGGAGGAGACGGCTCCTGTTCCGCACGCGCCGGTCTCCCCTTCAACACCGCGCTCGAACGTGCGCAGCAGAATCCCGGCGCCATCCGGACGCAGCTCCACGAAGTTCGCATTGGCTCCCTCCCGCCCGAATTGGGGATGGAACCTGAGGGCATGCCCCCACACGGCGATATCCAGATCGGCAATGTGCCGAACGCCGGTCATGCCCTCCTGAGGGATGAAGAGCACCGCGTGCGGGGTCCCCACATCCGCATAGTTGCAGACGACGCGCGCGTCCAGCAGATCGATTGTGAAGCCCAGCCGGAAGCCGCGCGGCGGAGGGAAGTCCACGCGGCAGCCGAGATCGGTGAGCGCCGCAGTGTACCGCACGCCCGCGTTGGTGAAGGTGATGGCTTCCGGATCGGCCACCAGGCCAAGGCTGTGGGCGAAGCGAACAGCACACCGGCCGCCGTTGCCGCACATCATGCCGGTGGAACCGTCGCGATTGAAGTAGCGCATCTCGAAGTCGCCGCCGCTCCAGGGATAGATCGCCATGAAGCCGTCGGCGCCGCCATGTTCGTGCGCCTCGCTGCAGATCGCGGAAGTGATCGCCGCAAGGTCCAGATCGGCCGGCAGCGCCCGTCCATCGGCCATGATGAACGTATTCCCCGCCCCCGACATCTTCGTGTAGTGTATCCTGATCATCGCGCCAAAGATACCACGAAAGTATGCGGCCGCCGGGCTCTTCGTATGCCTGCGGATGTTATCTTGCCGCGCATTCTGCCCAGCCGTTCCACACATCAAGCGCCGCAAGGCCTGCGGCCGACCGGCACGATCCGGATCCGTCTCTCGTCCGTGCTATGACCCGTTGCGTTCTGGCTCTGCTCTTCGTATTGCTCCTTGCCGTGCAGGCGCATGCGCAGTCCGAGGAGGACAATAACGATCTGGTGATCGACGCAACGTTCGTTTCCTGCAGCGACACCACCGAATCGCTCCTCATCCTTCGCGACGGCCGCGCGATCTACGCGCTGGGCAACCACGGCGCAGCGTTCAGCGTCTCCGATCTGCTGCTCGCCGATCTGAAGAAGATGATCGACACCGTGAAGTCATCCACATCCAGCAAGAACATGGACAGCTGTGCCACACTTGGCCTGATCGTGGAAGGGCCGAAGTTCCTGCTGATCAATCGCACGAAACCCTCACCCGGAACGCGCGCACTCTATACGGAGATCGAGCGCCAGCGGAAGATCGGGGAGCGGCGCATGAACGGCACCATCGAACGGTTCGCGGAGAAGGCCCGGGAGGAACCGGACAGCACCATCGAGACACCGGCCTCCGTGGAGCCTGTCGAGATTCGAAAGAGAGTGCGGCTTTCGCCGGTGGCGCGCGAGTGGCGATGCACCGGCACCGTCTATGCGGCCGTGCTGATCACCAACAAGGGAAAGGTACTGCAGGCGTTCGTACAGAAGGTGCAGTCGCGCGGCAAATGCGCCTCCGTGCTCACCACGGCCGCGCTGCGCGCCGTTCTGCTTGCGACCTACCAGCCGGCGACCAATCACAAGGGCCGGCCCATGAACTCGTGGATACAGGTGGAGGTGCCGTTCACGCGCGCGCGCCACAACCCATGAGGCAGCCGCGCTCCCGGCTCGCGGCGTTGAGCCCGGCCAGCGTACACGCTTCGATACGGTAAACCGGGCCGCGGCGCGCAGTTGGTTCTTCCGCTCTTTCTATCTTCCCGCACCATGAGCCAGACCTTTCCAACACTCGGCATCCTCGGCGGCGGGCAGCTTGCGCGCATGACTGCCTATGCAGCATTTCGCCTCGGCATGCGCGTTCATGTCATGGAGCGCTCCGCCGGATCGCCCGCGGGCCAGATTGCACACAGCGAAACGATCGCCACGCCGGACGATCACGAGGCCCTGCTTGCGTTTGCTTCGAGGTGCGACGTGGTGACACTGGAGAGCGAGTTCATCAACGAGGAGCATCTGCATGTGCTGGAGCAGGCAGGGCATCTGCTCTTTCCGCGCTCCGGCTCCGTTGCGTTGATCCAGGACAAGCTGCGCCAGAAGGAGACGCTGCGCCAGGCAGGCGTTCCGGTGGCTCCGTTCAAGGGGACGGCAACGATGGAGGAGGCGGCTGCGTTCGGCGAGGCGTTCGGCTATCCGTTCGTATTGAAAAGCCGGCGCGGCGGATACGACGGCTACGGCAATGCAACGATCGGATCGCCGGAGGAGATCGAAGCCGGCTGGACGAGGATCACGAGCGGAGGCGATCGCCAGGAACTCTACTGCGAGGCATTCGTTCGCTTCACACGCGAACTTGCGGTGATGGTGACGCGCGGCCGAAACGGCGAGACCGCTGTGTATCCGGTGGTGGAGACGGTGCAGCGGAATCACATCTGCAACTTCGTGGTGGCCCCGGCAGATATCGAGGATCCCGCCGAAGTTCTCGCAATCGACTACGCCCGCCGTGGTGTGGAGGCGATCGGCGGCATCGGCATCTTCGGCATCGAGCTGTTCCTGACGGCCAACGGCGACGTGCTCGTGAACGAGATGGCGCCGCGCCCGCACAACAGCGGGCACTATACGATCGAGGGATGCGTGACCTCACAGTTCGAGAACCACATCCGCGCCGTGATGGGATGGCCGCTCGGCAGCACGGACCTGCGCGCACCAGGCGTCGCGATGGTGAACATCCTGGGGGACAGCGACGGCCCCGGAGGCATCGCGGACTATGCCGGTCCGCTGAAGAATCCCAACGCACACCTGCACCTCTACGGCAAACTGGACTCGCGCCGCGGACGGAAGATGGGGCACGTGACGGTGCTTGCGCAGACGCCGGAGGCCGCTCTGCAGCAGGCCATCGAGGCGGAGGCACTGGTCTCCTTCAGCGGCGCAAGGGTATAGAGCACCCCACCTCCGGCGCAGCAAGGGCTGCAGGTTCCGAAGCGGATCCGGGTTTTGACAGAAACCGTCGGCACCGCCCCTGCACGCGGGAGCAACCGCTGGCCGGTCCGGCAACGCCGCACCGGCACCGCAAGCCCGATGCATCCGGAGCAGTCCACCATCACCCCGCAATCCGGCAGCACACGGTTCCGCATCCAGCCGTACGGCAAACATCTCGTAACAACCCTTTTGTACATTCCCCCGTAGGAGCCCGCGTCCGGCAACCAACGCCGGGCATGTCCACAGCTTCCAGGAACGGATTGCGCCGCGCCACGGGCAGGCAGCGCCGATGCGGAAGGACTTCAACAACCAAAACAGTATTGAACATCATGGCCAACAATCGCGCCGACGTCGTCACGAAGATCCACAAGGCACTCCGCCGTTCGCTCTACACCACCGGCCTGGCCGCCGGCAAGACAGACTTTTCCGACATCACGGAAGTGGAGGCGCTGCGCGCTCCGTTCAAGGAGATGGTGGACATGCTGCGCGGCCACGGGCATCATGAGGATACGGTGATGATTCCGATGCTTCAGGAGTACGCGCCAAACGCCGCACACGACAACTCCGAGGCCCATCACGAGATCGACGCGCTGATCGACCGGCTGGATGCCACGTACGACAACGTCGCGGAGCCCGGCATCACCGCTGAAGAGCGCGCCGGGCGCGGCATCACGTTCTTCGACGCGCTCAACCACTTCACCGGCACCTACCTGCTCCACATGCACATGGAGGAGACCGTTACCGCGCCGCACATGTGGGCGAATTTCACGGACGACCAGTTGGGCGCGATGACCGGCCGCATCATCGGGAGCATGACGCCGCAGGAGACGATGATGAACATGAAGTACATGTTGCCGGCAGTAAACAGGAGCGAGCGGGAGTTCATGCTGGGCATGATCCGCGCCAACGCTCCGGCGGAGGCATACGAGGCGATGGCGGCCCTTGCGGACGTTCAGGCGGTGGTGTAGTTCGCACAGCATCGCAGTGGCTGCGAGCAGGCAGCATGAATCGCGACTGCCTGTGATCAAGGGGGCGCCGTGTGCGCCCCTTTATCGTACCGCTGTACGGCTGGCGGCACCGGCCCGTGCAGGCGCACGGCCTGGAGCAATCGGCCGTACAACGCCGCCGGCCCTTCGTTGAACTCCTCGAGCTTCCGCGCAAGCTGCGGCGGCAGCTCGCGCCCGTGAACGCGTTCATCGATGAAGCCCACGAGAAGCTTGAATGCCCAGGGATAGTAACGCGAGGTTGCAAGCGTGAATCCCTTGGAGCGAAGATACTTGAGGTTCTTCTCCGCCAGACGCTCCACGAATTCATCCATCCCTTCCAGGGCGAAGTATATCGCCTCCAGCAGACGCAGCTCGATTTCGTACTGCACGAAGAAGTTCTTCCGGTTGTGCGTGAATCCGAAATCGAGATACGGTTTCGCCCAGGCTGCACGCCCGGAAGCCAGCATCAGCTTGGCCCACGAGATTGCACCCATCGTGCCGATGGACTGGTGCGCCGATGAAAGGTGAAGTCCGAAGCGCTGCCGCAGAAGCTGCTCCGCGCGGCCGAACCTTCCCCGGATGATTGCAAGCTGGATGAACTTGGTGGTGTGATAGTAGTCGCGGGCAAGGATGGCAGCATGATCGCGGAACTGCCGCGCGTAGAGACGGTACGCACGTTCGAGATCACTGCTGTTGAAGTAGTGCGACTCCGCAATCTTGCACTCGGCCAGCACCCGCTCCTCCTCCTCGAACACGTCCGGATGCCGACGGCAGAGATCGGCCGCAAGCTCCAGATACTTCAGGCGTTCGGCCGGCTGCTCATCCAGTTGTGCGAAGAAGAGCGCGTACGCCTGATACTGCTTGTAGCGCGCAAGGGGACCGATGTGTGGGCCGATGCGCACCGCGTTGGCCTGGAGCCGCTTCAACGCCGTCTCACGGACGGAGCGATTGCTTCCCAGCGCCGCAGCGTTCCAGATCATCGCACCGATCATGCATGCTTCGAAGTAGACGGCATTGTCCGGTGATGGCATCAGGCGATGATACTGGCCTGCAAGGTCCGCCATCAACTTCTCGTTGTACTGGCTGCGCGAGACCCTTCCCATCAGATTGAAGCTGGCCATGTAAAACCGCGCGCGCTCCGCAACGTCCGCACCGGCGAGATCCTTCTCCTGCCGCCGCAATTCGTGCATGAAATTGTTCTGAAGCACACGGCGGTTGAGATCGTAGAGAAGCGCTATCCCCCCCTCCGGCACGATCGCGTGATAGACCTGCCGAAGCAGTCGCGAACAAACCTTGTCGAAGTGCGTGGAGGATATGCAGAGCGAACGAACCACCGCTTCGCGATCCGGCGCAGGTTCCGAGCGAACGGCAATCAACGCATCCAGCACGGCACGTTCGCGCGCGGCCAGGCGCAGAGCGCCCGTGCGGGCGATCTCATCGCGCGTCAACAGCGCCAGATAGTTGTAGAGATAGTTCATTCGATCGAATAGAGTGGGTAAGAATATCGCAATTCCCGGTTTGTCGTGCGGCACGGCGGCCGATGAAATTGCGTTCATCGACGAATCGGTCCGGGCGTCCCGGTCACACAGCCCACGATGGTCCGTTGCGATCGCTGGCCGCTCCGGTAGGAACTCTCACTTCAACACTCTGGACAACAATGAACGCGCAGAGGATAGTCGTTGCAGGACTCATGATCGTGATGGCGCTGGCTTCCGGCGCATGCAGCAAGAGCGATCCGTCACCAACCGGAACAACCGCCAACGGAAGCATGAGCGCGAAGGTCGACGGAAGCGCATGGGGCGCAACAACCATTCAGGCAACGTGGAGCAACGGCGTGCTGGGCCTTGGGGGCTCGCAGATCAGCGGCTCAGAGAACAAGCAGATCACCATCGCCGGACTGGTCTCGCAGACCGGAACGTATCAGATCGGACTGATCAGCGGCATCACCGGAACATATGTGGAGGGATCGGTGGGAGGTGTGAAAACATTCAGCGCCCAGAGCGGCACGCTGCAGGTGGATCAGTTGAGCGCGAGCGGCGCGAAGGGAAGCTTTTCGATCGAAGTTCAGGAGCAAACGAGCGGCGGGCCGGGAACGGCGAAGCGCTCCGTGACCGAAGGGAAGTTCGATGTGAAGTTCTGAGAGGCGTTGGTTGGTGGTTGGAGGTTGGTGGGAGATATGAGTTGTCAGTTGTTATTCGTCAGTTGTCAGCTGTGAGTAGTTTGCAGGGCTGTATTCCCCACTGA
>JAFDZV010000018.1:0-34726 GCA_018266795.1 Bacteroidota bacterium
ACCGCATAATGCGTTTGCCCTGGGGAATAGGCAACCCGCAGGTGGGAGGGGAAAGGGGTTATGGGTGATGAGTTATGGGTGTCGCAGAAAGTTATGGGTGATGGATTATGGGTGCCGCAGAAAGTTGGGTTATGGGTATGCATAACTCATAACCGATCTCACCGTTCCTGCCGCTGCCTGACGGCATCTTTCATGGAGACGTTCTCGCGGAGGAGGAAGAGGGAGCCGGTTATCATCACGGCCAGGTAGGGGGCCGCGTGCGTAACGAGTGCGAATGCCACTGCGGTGTCGTTGTTCACGTGGTAGAGGGTTGTGAGCGCACCGGTGCAGAACAGATGGTAGACCCCGAATGCTCCGGGCGTGGGCGCGATGGTGACGCCGACGGCCGTGATCGCCAGCACCGTGAGCGCGTCGGCGGCCCCCATCCCGTATGCCGTGTCCAGGCCGAAAGCCTGGAAGCCGAAGTAGATGGCGCCGCAGTAGCCGGCCCAGATCACCGCGCTCCAGAAGACGATCAGCACCACTCCCCACTTGCCTCCGAACGTGATGCCGGAGCGGAAGTCGTTGAGCAGGCCGGTCAGTTTCGCAACGATGCGCTGCGGAACGATGCGGCCCAGCCGGGCAAGCACCTGTTCACCCAGCCGCGTCTTCACCAGCAGCACGACGATCAGCACGATCACCAGCAGGGGGAGGATGATCGATAGGAGAATCCCGGTGGAGGAGTATCCCACGAAGACTTTCTGGAGCCGCTCGCTGGAGACGAGGAGAAGGCCCACGAAGATCGCGACCAGCGAGAGGCCGTCCAGCACGCGTTCCACGAGTACGGTGGCAACCAGGCCGCTCATCGGCCTGCCGTCCCGCTTGGAGAGGACGTAGGGGCGCACCAGCTCCCCGCTGCGCGGGATCACGTTGTTCATCAGGTAGCCGATGATCGTGGCGGAGAAGGAGTCCAGCAACCTGATCGATCCACCCTGAGGGATCAGCAGGCGCCAGCGGTGCGCGCGTGCAAGATGCGCGCCAAGCGTGCAACATACTCCGGCAACGATCCACCCCGCATGCATCTCCACCAGCGCGCGGCCAAGGCCGGCCCAGTCGATCATCCCCACCACGTACCAGACCGAGAGCCCGAGCACGGCCAGCACCACGGCGATGCGAACCAGCCGTTTGCGGCGATCGTTGCCGGATGAAGGTGTGTCGGAGCGGGAGGCGGGAGCGGTCATCGGTTGGGTCCGTAATGCGACGGGGGCCCTGAGGCCCCCGCAGTGTCAACATTTGCGTGCGGCTACCACTTCAGCAGATTTACCTCGTCCAGGTAGACCGTCTGCTTGTTGCGGAAGAGTGCCAGCACGATGGCGAGACCCACGGCCGCCTCAGCTGCCGCTACGGTCATCACCATCAGCACCATGATCTGCCCAACCATGTTTCCGAGATACTGGCTGAAGGCGATCAACGTCAGGTTCACCGCGTTGAGCATCAGCTCTATGCACATGAAGATGATGATGGCGTTGCGACGCGTGATAACGCCAACGGCGCCGATCAGAAAGATCACCGCGCTCAGCACCAGGTAGTATTCGATTGGAAGAGAAAGCATGGTTAGGCTGGTTGTCAGTCGTTAGTAGATCGGACTCAGGGCTTTGTTCCGGGGCCTCGGCTTGGATACAGAGATCCAGGGCTGATGACTGTCGTAATTCCCGTACTACACCAGATGGCGCTTGGTGAGCACCACGGCGCCCACGGCCGCGGCAAGCAGCACCAGCGAGATCATCTCGAAGGGGAACACGTACGTGGTGAAGAGCGCCTTCCCCACGGCCTCGATGGTCCCGTTGTTCAGCGCGGCGGCTGCTGCGTCGCTCGTGTGCGGACGCACGGCGCGGGTAACGGCGAAAATCAGCGCGCCTCCCAGGAGCATGGAGAGGGCGATGCCGGATGTCTCCCGCTTGGTGACTTTTTCGCTCAAGGACTGTTCGTCTCCCAGGTTCAGAAGCATGATCACGAACACCACCAGCACCATGATTGCTCCGGCATACACCAGCACCTGAACCACTGCCATGAACTGTGCATGGAGCAGGAGGTAGAGGCCGCCAAGCGCCATGAAGTGCATCACGAGAAACATGGTGGCCGCAATCGGACTCTTCCGGGAGACCACCATCAACGCGCTCACTACGGCGAGAAGGCCGAGGACAAGGAACAGTACCAACTCGATGTTCATGCAGGTCAGGGAGTTACGAGTGTCGAACCAGTATCGATCGAGATCGATTGATTGAGTGTGCAAGCCGTGCCGCACCACGGTATCGCACGCCGGCGCCTCAGGAGCTCCCGGCGGGCGCTTCGCCTCCCTCGGGGCCGTAGAAGAAGACCCAGAGGGCGAGATTCTCGGAGAAGTCCTCGAAGCGATGCACGGTTCCGGCCGGGACGAAGAGCACGTCGCCGGGCCCGAACGGTAACCGCTCGGATCCGCAGAGGAACCACCCGGCGCCCTCCACCACAACATAGATCTCGTCGCGCGTATGCGGGCTCTGCGGGTCGGTGCCGCGGGGAGCGTAGAACTCCACGGCGAGCGTGCCGTGCGAAAATACGGAAGCAAACCGCTCGCCCAGCGGTCCGGGAAGTTTTTGAAATGCCTCTTCTGCTCGCAGGCGGGTCATGACATCAGGCCGGAGTGTTTCCACGGGGAATCGCCGGCTTCACGTGCCGGCCGTGCGCCGGCCGCAACTGTGTACCAACCGGCTGCTTCGAGCCGCCGGTTGACGCTACGGCCGCAGGCGGTCGATAGTGCGCGGGAACGGAATCGTTTCGCGAATGTGCTGCGTGCCGCACATCCATGCAACCATCCGCTCCAGTCCCATGCCGAATCCGGAGTGCGGCACGGAGCCGTAGCGGCGAAGATCCAGGTACCACTCGAACGCCTCCATCGGAAGCTTCTCGTGCTCGATGCGGTGCACCAGTACGTCGATGTTCTCCTCACGCTGCGAGCCGCCGATAATCTCCCCGTATCCCTCCGGAGCGATCACGTCCATCGCCAGCACAACGCGCGGATCGTCGGCGTCGCGCTTCATGTAGAAGGCCTTCACTGCCTCCGGATACTTCGTGATGATCAGCGGCCGGTCGTAGTCCGCGCTGACGGCGGTCTCGTGCGGTGCGCCGAAGTCCTCACCCCAGGGGATCGGCTGCCCCTTCTGTGCCAGCACCTCCACTGCATCGGAGTAGGTGATGCGCGGGAACGGCTTCTTCACGGCCTCGAGCTTCGATATGTCGCGCTCCAGCCGCTCGAGTTCCGGGCGGCAGTCCGTGAGCACGCACTCCACGATATAGCAGATGAAATCCTCGGCAAGGCTCATGTTCCCTTCAAGGTCCATGAAGGCAACCTCCGGCTCCACCATCCAGAACTCTGTCAGGTGGCGGCGCGTGGCGCTCTTCTCAGCGCGGAACGTGGGGCCGAACGTGTACACCTTTCCGAACGCCATGCACCCGGCCTCGCCATAAAGCTGGCCGGTCTGCGCCAGATATGCCTGGCCGAGATCGAAGTACTCCGTGGCGAAGAGGGTGCTTGTTCCCTCGCCGGCATTGGCCGTGAGGATCGGGGAGTCCAGCAGTGTGAAGCCGTGCGAGTCGAAATAATCGCGGATGGCCTTCACAACCCGATGGCGCACGCGCAGGATGGCGTGCGGACGCGATGAGCGCAGGTAGAGATGTCTCTGCGAGAAGAGGAAATCCACGCCATGTTCCTTCGGCTGGATCGGATAGTTCTCCGACCGGCCTTCCATCCGGAAATCGCGCGCGTCGAGCTCGAACACGTCGTCGTGCTTCGGGTGCTTCGTTACGATGCCGGTTACGTACAGGCTGGATTCCTGCGTGATCTCCTCCTCGAATCGCTCGAAGGAGTTATTGAGCGATGTCTCCGCACCGAATACGCATTGCACCGTGCCGGTGCCGTCGCGCAGTTCGAGGAACTTGAAGCGCTTCTGCGGACGGGCGTTGTAGCACCATCCGGCAACGGTGACCTCCCGGCCAACGTGGTCCTTGAGCGAACGAACCTCTACACGGGACTCGGACATGACGTCTTACTATATGTCGTGGCCGGGCGGATGTCGCCTGAATGGCAGGCAGCGGCTTCGCACGGCGGGTTATCGATATTGAAAGAGGGGGCAAATCTAGCGACGCAGGGGGGATTGGGCAAAACGATGTGTCACGAGCAGCGGAATGTTGCCGGATGCAAACCGGGATTCATGGTGGGCATATGCACTCCCGCCGTGCCCGGCATTTCTCGGGGGCATGGGGCATGCCGGACGGTTGGAAGCGTTCGTGCGGCGGAATGGATCGTATTGCGATATTACCGGAGGCTCTCGCGGAAAAGATCCACCTTCAGTTGCAGTGCCTGGACCTTCCTGACGACCTCCGCACGTTCCGCCGGGTTCTCCAGGGCGGCAAGTCGTTCCTTCAGGGCGGCAATCTGGTTCAGCCACTCCACTTCCTCCGGAACATAGCCGGCATTCTCGAGCATCGTATAGGCGAGCCGGTACTCTTCCGGCGTGCCGTCGCAGGCCGGCAGCTTCAGCGGTTTGCCCGCGCCCTTGAGATTGTCGAACAGCCCGCGTTCGCGGGCCTCACGGATCTTCGCCTCGAGATGATTTTCCATTGCATTGCTCAGGGTATTGAACACAATTGAAAGACGATTCTGGTACACGATGGATCGTTGGAAGTTTCGTCGTAACATAGACTGAAACGAAAGGACGCACCACCCCGCATCCGATCACACGACCCGTATTCCGTGCAGGCCCCTTGGTTCACGGGGCAGTGCGTACAGTTCCTGTCGATACCGGGCTGCGTCCGATTGCCTGCAGCGCCGAATGCGGGAACTCTTACCCGATCATCAACACAACATGGAGCGTTCTCGATGACTTCCAGGTATTATCTGCCGATCGTTGCAGCGGCGATTGTATTGCTCAACATTTCAACGGCCGCAGCGCAGGGCGGGCTGCACCCGCTTGCCATGGCTGCGGCACCAGGCCCGCCCACCAAGTCCGTAGAAGCCGTGAAGAAGGCGCTGCTGAAACTGAAGGGAACGATGAAGGATCCAGCCGCGCAGTTGCGCCTGCAGGGAATCATCGACAAGCTCTCCACATACGAGGATATCGATGCGGTGCGGGCTGTGGCCGATACGATCGGCGACGAACGGGTGAAGGGGGAGTTGAACAGCATGATCGATGAGCTTCAGGGAAGCGCGGAGAAGGCCCTGCAGCTTTCCGGCGATCTGCTTCTGAAGCCCACGCATGCGGCCGGAGACGCCGTGATCTCACCCGCGATCACCGCCAACTACGACATGCACGACACCGTCAACGGCGGGTTCTTCAACGAGACCCGTATCGGCTACAACGTTCACTTCGAACTCCAGTCCGCGAGCTCCTCGGCGGACACCATCACGCTTCTCCGAAATCTGCTTTCGAGCGGCTCCGACGGGCGCATCGAACTCAGCTTCCGCGCGGGCCTTGGCGATACCTGGAAGGCCGGCTTCCGGTTGAACGCGAACGCCGGCCTCTCCTGGGTTGGAGGGCGCTCCGTTGATACGAGTGTCATCACCGGTTTTGCGTACGGCACGGGGAGTGTCTCGCTTACGGCCTGGCTGAACCCGCTCTATGCCGGGCTCGCGTTCGAGGCGCACGGCGTCTCCGTTCAGTCCCGCAATGCGCTTACCCGGGAGCTGAACGGGGCGTGGGCGGTGAACGCCAACATCGTGCTGAAGCTTCAGAACGATCTCTTCCTGCAGGCGAGCTATCTGCTGGATACCAACCGGCCGATCACCAGCGGAGAGAGCTTCCAGATGCGTTTCGTGAAGTCGTTCTCGCCGTTCTGATCGACACCATTTCCATTGCGGCGAGCACCGGGTTCGTCGCGGAGAGAAGTCCGCGACACCGAAGCGGCCGCTCCTGGCAGGCGTTGCGGAACGCCGATGTTACGGATAGATGTGCCTCATCGTTGCCCGGCCGTGCCGGTGCGTCCGGTGGTGCTTGCGGCGCCGGTGCTGTGGCGCACGTTACCGGATGATGATGGATGGAGCGGTTGCTGCGCCGGAACATGATGGCACCGGCCGGCGATGTGCCACCGGTTGGTTCATCCTGTCTGTAGTTCCCCGCAGGGAGCGGCCTCTGCATCTCATGTGCAGGATAGCTCCCTAGGTACTTTGTAGGTAAGTACCTCCGAATCGCACGTGGATAGTTTGCGGGCGTCGGAAGGCCATGGCGCAACAGCCGGCCGCTCTTCCGGTGCCGCAGAGATGGGATGTGCCGGAAGAACCTTCGGCTCATGTCATGCGCGGGGTGTTCCCGCGGTTCGCGGCTATCCAATCCATCGATCACATCATTCGGAGGAACACGATGTCCAGCCCCTCACTTCCACCATGGACCGGCGGTACCGGTTCGGTTATCCTCAAGACAAACACAACCACGACGCAGAACCTGGAGCCGAGCGGCCTTACGTTCGTTGCGAACAGCGGGCATCACTGGCTCTATCTGGCGAGCGATGACGGCGAAGCCGCATGTCTCAGCTCACAGAACGGAAGCAGCTGGGAGGTGCAGACGATCGGTTCCGGCAAGGACTACGACTTCGAGGCCATCACCACGGTGAATGGAACAACGTCCGTGCTGATCGGTGTTGAGGGTGCAAAGGAATCAAGTGCTCCGTACACCAACCCAAGCCTCACGGAATACACGATCACGAACACATCCAGCACGAACTTTCTCTCGGCCACCACGAATTCGTGGTCGCTTGGAGGAATGCCACTTTCCCACAATGCAGGGATGGAGGCATGCACGTTCGTTCCCTACTCCGCCTGCCCGCAGACATGGGCAGCTCCAACACATTACAACGGCTACTTCTTCGCGGCCGTGCAGCAGGCGCCCGGTTCGATCTTCATCTACGATCTGCCCGCCGCCAACGGCACGCGGCAGACCGTGAGCACCTTCAAATACCGCCTGGATTCGCCGCTGGTGGAGGCGTACAAGATCTCCGACATGTTCTATTCATCCAATCAGAACACCCTCTACGTGCTGTTCGACGATCAGAGCACGAGCAACAACACCACGACGTACTTCAGCGTGCTGCAGGGGCTGCGGGCAAACAGCGAACAGTTCCTGAGCCTCGGCTACATGCAGGCTCCATATTGCGGGTGCGAGGGAGTGGCGGAATACAGCGGTGATCTCTATCTGGGTCTGGATCAGAACAGCTCGCAGAAAACCCAGAACGGGCTCAACTACAACTACGTCTACAAGTACGCGAACTTCTCGATCTAGTCAGGCTGCCAACGGAATGCTGTCGATTGTCGGTGCCCGGCTTCGGCGAGGCATGCGCATTGGCCGGCGGGGCCGGGCGTTCGCCGGGATTACCTGCCACTCGCAGCTCCAGGGGCATTCCCGGAGCCGCGTGGCGCAGCGTGCCTGCAGCGCCATCGTATGCAGACGGAACTGGACGGAGGATGGCTCCGTCCAGTTCAATTCCATGCGCCGGGTGTAAGCGGGATGGTTCCGGAGCCCGGGCGGTTCAGGCTCGCATGCATGGTATGATACTGCGCTGCCGCCTGAGCCGCGCTTCGCACATGCTGGTCGGCGTCGTTGAGGCCGGCGCGCACAAGATCCTTGCACTCGGCATCCAGCGTCCAGCGCTGAACGTGGGTGAGCGAAGTGAGAGCGGCCTTGCGCATCATCACGGTATGATGCCGTGCATAGCGTTTGATCGTTTCCAGAACGCCGGGACGATTCAGCTTGCCGATATGATGCAGCGCAACGGCGCGCGCAATCTCCTCGAGATCGTGGTGGCCGTCGTTCTCGGGTTCACCCTCCCTCTCCCGGGCAGCCATGCTTCGCGACTCCCCTGCGAGCAGAAGCGCGTACAACTCCTCCAGATGTTCGTCGCTTCCGAGCATTCCGATCGCGTTCACGTTCACCGGATGCGGCCGGGTGTGGAAGTCAAGCATGATGGCCGGCATCAGCTCGCTCATCTCCATCTCGATCGCGATCTGCAGCGCAGCGAAGCGGAAGTGATCGTTGCGGATGGCATCGGCGAGCACCTTGCGCGTGAGCCGTGTCATGAAGACCCGTCCGGCCTGCTCGAACAATTCCTCGCGGCGCGACCATGTGGGAGGAGCCTTGTCCAGCAGGCCGCCAAGCGTGTGCATGGCCGTTACCAGCTCTATGGATCCCTCCGACGCCCGGGCCAGCCGGAGGTAGGCCGTAACCAGACTCTCCCCTTCCTCCAGTTGAAGGAGCAGCTGCTCGCTCGCCTCTCCCTCGCCTGCGAGCGCGGAGATGAGGGCGAAGAGTGCCCGGGCAAGCTCGGGATCGTTCTCCGCATCCTTCAGGCGGGCTCGTACGTCGCAGGCCTGCACCAGCGTCCGCGCAACGTCGCCGGCGGCGCTGCGGCCGTTTGCAACGCCGTGCACGAACAGCTCGCGGCTGATCGCAGGATCGGCGGCAAGGCCGGGATCGCGTGCAACGGCGTTGAGCACCTGGAAGAATCCCCAGCCTTCGGTGACAGGAATCAGCCGCAGCAGGTCGCTGGTTGCATGCGGGTACACTGACCTGGCATGCTGCAGCACGATGCAGACATAGGTAGTGAACTCCGAGTGGCGTGCCAGTTCAGGGATCCACGGTTCCTGGTGCGGATCGAGTCGCAGCCCGGAGATCAGAATTCCCCACTTGACGGCGTTCAGATCGCTGCTGTGACAGGCCATTGCGGCGAAGAGGTCCACCACGCGGTCCGTGATCTGATTCAACGGCAACGATGCCAGTGCGGTGCGGAAGTGATACGGAGCGGAGATGTTCCGCACATTCTGCTCCAGCACCCGCCAGTCGTCGATCCATCCCTTGCGAACGGCCAGCACGGCGGCGCAGAGCATGTCGGCGTCGGACTGCGCTGCACGCGCCTCCTCGAAGCGAGCCTCGCGCACGCCGGGGAAGTAGTAGGTGCCCGGCTGCGATGTGGAGATCAGCGGGAATCCTTCGTAGCGAAGCGGCCCCTGCGGATGCTCCCGGATTGCAACGCGAATCCGTTCGAGATAGGAGAGGTCCTCCTGAGCAGCCGCCGTCGGAGTGCGCGCCAGACTCCGGGCAATACGGAGCAACTCCGCATGCCGTTGAAACTCGACACTGCGGCGGCGCTGCATCACGGACTGGATGATGAACCAGACCGCGATGAGAATGGTGGCGACGATTGCAAATTCCTGGTACATTCCTACAGTACTACGAACGATTTCCGTGTTCAGATCTGTTATCTGTTTTCCAAGCCCAGTTCATCCTCCAGCCCCAGCACCTGCACGGTCTCATCGGCCGTGATCCAGAGGCTCATCTCGGTTCCCTCCAGCGCATTCCGAAGCAGCTCCCTGCACTCTTCATCGATCAGTTCGAGAGGCAGGTCGCGCATGGCCATCAACGCGGCCGAGCGAACGAACGGATGGTAGTCCGTGCCGGCGGTCACGATCCAACGCCGCGCCTCCTCGTTTCCCAACGTTCCGATGTTTGTGATGATCGCGCCATAGATGGTTGTCCTCTCGTATCGCCTGCCGTCGTATCCATCGATCGCGGCTCCCTCCAGCTCCGGCTGCACATCGTCAGCGGGCTCCGCATCATCGAAGAATCCATCGGGCTCGCTCTCCGGTGCGGTCTCGGCAGCCTCCGCTCGTTTCGCTTCAGCCTCCAGGCCATATGCCGCGCGGGCCGCGAGTTCATCCGGATCCGGGAGCAGTTCCAAGAGCGTGCCGGCCGTGTCTTCGTCGCCGATCGCCATCAGAGTCGTGATTGCAAGCGTGCTCGGATCGGCCCTGCAGAGCGCGGCCACCGCCGGGTACAGTTCTCCGAGATGCAGATCGTTGATGATGGAGAGGGCGATAACACGATGCTCCGGATCGGCAAGCACCTCGCCGAGCAGCTCGGAGGCAATTCGCTCTCCCATCAGATTCACCGCCGTTTCCAACTGGTCCTCCGTCAGGAACTGGGCACCACCGCGTGCACCGGAGAGGTCCCCGGCGTCGATGGCGGCAATGTCGCTCGTGCCGCCGAGCGCGTAGAGCGCCTCCATCGTCTCGATGGAGGGCGTCATCCCCTGGATCAACGCCAGCACACTGTCAATCTGTGTCCAGACGCCGGCTGCCCATGCGCTCTGATGGTTGAAGTTGTTCGCGAACGCGCTCGCCACAAGCCAGCGGAGTATGGCAACGGCCAGTTCGCGATCGTTTTCCGCGAGAGCATCTTCCACCAGTGAACGGGGATCGAACGACGTATCGAGCAGCGTTGCAATTGTGGTCCGTGCAGGCCCGCCGTTGCGCATCCCCAGAATCACCAGCGATCGCCATCCCGGTGCGTCCACCCGGCCCTCCAGCAGCGACCGCACAAGCTGGGCAATGCCCCAGCCTCCCGTGATGCGAAGCAGGCTGAACGGGTAGAGGTCGTCACCGGCCGGAGCCTGGCCCGCCTCCATGCCGGCCGCGTCCCCGGGCTCGGAGCCCTCCGCGTCGTGATTCCCCGCATCCGGCTGATCCTCCTCCGCGACCGCATCGCCATGCCCGCCGCCGCGCGCCTCCATTGCAGCAAACGCGTACGGTGTGAACTCGGCGTGCCTGATCAGAAGCATCAGCAACTCATCTACCGATGCGTCCTCGTCCAGCGCGCCGAACACGATTCCCCACTTGACACCGTTGTAGCTGGTGGCGTTGCGGGCCAGCTGCACGAACATGCCGGTAACCTGTGGGGTGAGATCGCCCGTATCCAGTCCGTTCAACGTCCGTTCCAGATGCGACGCGGTATCGACATCGCTCAACGTCTTTTCCAACTCCTGCCACAACGTGATGCGTCCATCGCGAACGGCAAGCACTGCCTCCGCAACGTCGCGCCACGTTTCGTCATCCGGATCGGACTCGCCGCGAAATGCATCACGTGCCCCGGGGTGGAGATGGTATGCCGGATCGTTGGAAACGATCGGCGGGAACGGTGAGTAGTCCAGCAATGCGTCCGGGGCGTGCTCCACCTGTGTTGCGATCAGGCTTGCAAGCGAAGCCGTGCCGGCCTCGGCGCCTGATCGGCCGGCCGGGTGATAGATGTCCGATGTCGGGACCATGTCCGAATGAAAGGTCCGGATCCGAAACAGTTCCGAGGCGATTGGTGCCATGATAGTATCTGGTGCCTGCGTTGGTTGTTGCGACGGTCGGGGGATTGTGACACATTCGCGACCGCTTGTGGGCGGTTTCGCGACCGCGAAGATAACAACCCGCAACATCCCACTCGCTTCTCCGTCACAGAGGCGCCCATGCCGAAGCGTATCGGCGCCGTCCTCTATGTCGTTCCCCCGGGCGAACGAGGCAACGCTGTCATCCCTCTGCACGAACTCCGTTACGAAATGAGCGCAACGGATTTCGGTAGATTGGCGCTCCAACAATCGCTCTGAATTCATGATTTCAGCATCACGAACCATCAAGGCGCGGGTGTTTCCTGCGCTTGTACTCCTACTGTCGATCGCCGGAACCGCACTGGCGCAGAATCCGCGCGGCCGCGGCATGGGCCCCGGCGGAGCAAACGCTCCGCAGGGAACCATTGTCGGGTCGGTTCGCGACAGCTCCAACGGCGAGGCGCTCTATCGCGCATCGGTTTCCATTCGCCGCTTGAGCGACTCCGTTCTCGTCACCGGCGCGATCACCGAACGAGACGGGAGCTTCAGCATCTCGGGGATCCGCCCCGGAAGATATTTCGCACGCATCGCGTTCGTGGGATTCGTGACGCGGTTGATCGGCAACCTGGAGGTAGCCGCCAACGGCACGGTGGATCTCGGGAAGGTGATGATGGTGACGAACGCCGCGCTGGGCGCGGAGGTGACGGTGAACGCGCAGCGCGACTTCATGACCCAGGCAATCGACCGGACGATCTACAAGACGGCGGAGTTGAAGGTTGCCGCCGGGGGATCGATCTCCGATCTGCTGCGGAATATTCCGCAGATCGATGTGGACCCCGACGGCAACGTGAGCCTGCGCGGCAGCCAGAATGTGGTGATCCAGATCAACGGGCGCCCCACAATGGTAACCGGGACGATGCTGGCCGAATTCCTTCGCGGCCTTCCGGCCGACGCGGTGGAGCGTATCGAGGTGATTCCCAACCCATCGGCCAAGTACGATCCCGACGGCATGAGCGGCATTATCAATATCGTGCTGAAGCAGAACAGCGAACTGGGGCTGAGCGGCGGTGTGAACGGATCGGTCGGCACGCACGACAACTACAGCATCGGCGGAACGATCAACTACGGATCGGGGCCGTGGAACGTCTTCGCCAACTACGGCTTCAACTACAACGATCGCGAGAATACCGGCAGCTACTCGCGCGTGGCACTTGTCCCGGATCAGGTGCCTGTGCTGGAACAGGCATCGCATGAGGAAAATCGTAATCCGTTCAATCTGCTGAGCACGACGATCGACTACAAGATCAACAAGGAGCATACGATCACGCTCGCAGCTACCGGAAGCATTCGGACCCAGAACGAGACACAGTTCACCAATTACGACGAGCGCGACACGAATCGCGTTCTTACGCGCCGCTACGATCGTTCGGCCGCAATCACTGGTGACGGCACGAACGCCGATGTACGGCTGAGCCACAAGTGGGTGATCGATCCGGCCCGGCAGGAGCTTTCCAGCGAGGTCCGCTTCTCCAGCGACCGGAGAGTGGAGAACAGCGCATTTACGAACCGGAATCTCACGCTGGATGGTGGAAGTACTGCCGACGCACCGGGGCTGCAGAACACGGTTGGCACTACGCGCAATCGCTCGCTCGCGTTCCAGACCGACTACACGATGCCGCTTGGCGCGGCCACGAGGATGGAGGCAGGGTACAAGGGCGATCTCGAGATGATGAACGATGACTTCTCCTCGGAGTCGTTCGACTACACGGGCAATCTCTTTCAGCCCGACGTTGGCCTGAACAATACATTCGATTATCGCCGGACGATTCACGCCGTCTACAGTACGCTGGGACAGGACTTCGGGCATATCAGCGCGCAGGCCGGGCTTCGTGCGGAGCAGGCTTACACGACGTTCGATATGACAACCACCGGGCAGACGTATCACAACGACTACTTCAGCCTCTTCCCGAGTGCATTCCTGATGTACAAGCCCAACGATGATCTCCAGTTCAAGGCAAGCGTCAGCCGGCGTATCAACCGGCCGTCGCCGCGTGCTCTGAACCCGTTCACGAACGTCGAGGATCTGCACTTCCGGCGCACGGGGAACCCCTATCTGAAGCCGGAGTACACCAGCGCGTACGAGTTTGCGACGACGCTGTTTGCAGACAGGACATCGGTGACGCTTACGGCATTCTATCGCCATACCACCGACGTGATGCGCCAGTACGGCTACACCGATACCACCGGCGTGACGTATCTGACCTGGGCGAACTTCGCCACCAACAGCACGTACGGCGGCGATCTTACCGCAACTGTGCGTCTAGGCGACTGGTTCAATGGATTCGTGTTCGCGAGCGCCTATCAGAACGTGACCGACGCCAGCAACGTGGACACCACATTCAGCACGAACGGGCTGCAGTGGATGCTCCGGGCGAACGGCAACGTCACGATCGTGCCCGGGCTCGACCTGCAGGCCACGTATTTCCTGCATCCGGCGGCGAACGTGGAGGGGGCGCACATCGGGACGATGCAGGGTATGGATGTGGCGTTGCAGCAGAAGCTCTTCAACGACAAGGGGCGTATCGGCCTGAGGCTGAGCGATCCGTTCAATACGCAGAAGTTCACGATATCGCGCATCGATCCAACCGCGCACACGGAGGTTGAGCGGAAGTGGACGTCGCGCATTCTGGCCCTGACGTTCAGTTATACGTTCGGCACGCCGGACCGGAACCAGCGTCAGCGCCAGCAGCAGCCGGGCAACAACAACCCCAACATGATGGACATGGAGTAGGCGCAGGTCTTCAGCCTGCGCCGAGAAATATGAACGATGAAACAGGAGACATGACCCGGCGGGTTTGACGGTGCAGGCATGAGACGACAACGCGAACGGCCGGTTCCGCACATGATGGGCATGGCGCAGGTCATCAGCCTGCGCCGGGAAATATGAACGATGAAACAGGAGACATGACCCGGCGGGTTTGGCGGTGCGGGCATGAGACGACAACGCGAACGGCCGGTTCCGCTTTATGCGGAACCGGCCGTTGCGCTTGATTTCCCATCAGCGAACTACTTCACCGGCCGGCCGAAGACAATGATGGAGAAGGGGCGCAGCACGGAGTTGCCCTGCAGGTTCACGATCTTCACCACGACCACATTCTCATCGTATACGCCCGTAGCCTGGTTGCGTCGGAATGTCCAGGTCGGAACGGCGGGCGTTGTATCCACGGTCTGGCCGCCGATCGTAATCGACGGAGCGATCTCGGGGAACTGCGCGGAGCCACCCTGCACGGGGCGTGCGGAGTTGTCCAGCGTGATCTCGTACGTGCCGTTGACGATCGCAACGGAGGTGATGCCGAAGTCGGCGGCAATGTTTCCGTCGATACCGATCTGCCCCCACGCGATCGCGGCGTTGTCGCGGTAGAGTGCTCCGGCAACGGGTGCAGTGGAGTTGCCCGCGGTGTCGCCAACGATCACGTGTCCGGATGTGCTGTCGTTCCCGTTGCTGACGACGGCGAACGGCGTTCCCTTCACGGTCAGCCCGATCTGCGTCTTCCCGCCGTTGATAACCGCCGGCGTTGCAAGCGCGTGTGCCGTATCGGCATAGGTGGCCGATGTGGCTGTGACGGCGCTCGCTGCCGTTGCTGCGCTGTCGGCTTCATGCGCGCGCGCGGCGGAGTCCGCTCCGGCAGCATGGAGGGAGTAGGGGGAGGAGCGGAGGATGAAGCGCGGCGAGAGTTCGGCCCTGCCATCGATTGCGACCCCCATCCAGAGCTGGCGATCGAACGAAATGGTAGCAGGAATCCCTCCGGTGGTGCCGCCGCCGATCGCCACGGTGAAGATGCCGTCCGTGAAATTGGCGTCCTGCGTTTCATCGAAGATCGCCGTGCCGCCGGATGCCTGCGTGTAGAGCCGGAGGCGCATGGAATGGCTTCCCTGAAGGAGCCCGGATGCATCCTTGATCCGCCCCTGATAGTTGATCGTGCGCGGCACCTGCGCCAGGGCGGTCGCGGCGGCGAGCGTCGCGAGGGCAAGTACGGTTGAAATCGTCTTCATGGTCGTTCCTCGATCTATGCGTTTTGATTCGTTCGTATCCATGTTCACAGTTCCTGTCAACACCTGGGTGGGCTCGAGAGCCTGCAGGCCCTCGAGCGCCGAATGTCGGGAACTCTCGATTGCGCCGGGCACAGCCGCCGCACCGGAGGCTGTGCCTCCTCGCCATTACTTCATATAGCGTATCAACCGTGCGGACTGATCCTGGCCGTTGATCGCCAGCGTGACCATGTAGCATCCCGGCGCCACATTCTCCGGTTTCCACGAGACGCGATGATTGCCGGCCTCCACGCGAGCATCCAGCAGCGTACCCACGAATGCGCCGGTGATGTCGTAGACGGCCAGGCGCACGTGGCCGGTCACGGCAACGGTCACGCTGATATCCACCATCGTGGTGAAGGGTTCCGGTGCGGTGCCGGTGATGCCGGCGACCGCATCGGGCGGCATCGGCGTATCATCCTTCACACCTCCCACCGGGCCGATCGGCGTGGTCTGCCAGAAGCCGGTCCAGAGAGCACTGTTGTCAACACCTGCCGTACTGTCGCTCGCCATCGGTTCGCCGATGGTCGAATACATGGTGCCGCCACCATCGTAGCTTCGTACATCCCCTCCGTTGGAAGTGATGGCCGTATCGATGGCCGTCTGCGCCATGGCCGTCCCGGCCGATGCCAGCATCAGGAGCAGGCCGCCCAGCGAAAGCCGCATCCCGTTCCGTCCGTGTTTGTTGTCGTTGTTCTTCATGGTCTCGTTCTCCGTGCGATTAGTTTTACATGCACGGTACAGTCTAGAGGCGGCACCTAAAGTGTTCTTAAAGGGGGGAATATATTTTTCCTCCCCGGCATCGGGAATCTGCTGCATCCGGCCCTCCACTTGCATCATCTCTGTACCACCCATATGTTTGCGGCTTATTGCCGAAACTATTCGGGTGGCCGTGGATGCGTTAACCACCCGGCGTTTATTCCAGCGGCGCCACAACCGGCGTCCTGCTCGGCTCTCTTCTTGCCGGCCCGGAGTCTGTGCCGGAGTACAACTCCGGCACAACGGAACGCGTGCCGAAGGTCGCGGAGTGAACTCCGCGACAACATGTACCACCGTCAATTTCCTGCGCCCGGTCGGCGGGTCACCATGCCCGAACCGGTGCGCTCAATTTCATTCATTCCACCTTTCAATCAAGGAGGTCGCAATGCGACATATTCTGATCGCCGCCATCGCACTTCTCGTTACTGCCGTTGCGGCGCAGGCACGTGTTGTCACGCTCAACGCCACCGTTCACGACAGCCAGGGGAATCTTGTGACCGGCTCGCACGATGTCACCATCAAGATCTATGCCTACGCCACGGGAGGCTCGCCTGTCTGGGCGGAATTCCATGCGGGCGTCAGTTTCTCCAGCGGGCAGATCTCGCTGAGCGCCGGCAGCCTCACCAGCGGAGGTATCCCGGACGGGTATTTCGACGGCACCCATTACTTCACCCTCTCGGTGAGCGGGATCGGCATTGCAGAGCTTGATCCGAGAGTCAATACAATTGATAACGGTACTACCTGGATCGGCTTCTGGTGAGAGCGATCGATTCAATTCAATGAACTGATCCAATCATGTTCTCGTTGCGCCGCTCCGGTTCGCCGGGGCGGCGCGTTTGCATCGAGCCCTGCTTCCCGGCGCCGGCGTTCCGGCTTGGGGTATGTGCCGGATCACAACTCCGGCACAACGGAAGATCCAAGCACCAAGCCCAAGAACGCTCCTACCAACAACTAACTACTAACAACGCACTTCCGCTCACATCTCACCCGCGCGAACGCGTGTCATGAGCTCACTGATGCGCCGGGCCGGGCCGGCGCCGTAGGCGTCGAGCGCCGCCTCGTAGCGATTGAAATAGCTGAACGCCTCGCGCCGTGCGCCGCGGGCGGCGGCGGAGCGGATCAATGCCTCGTAGGCGCCGTCGTGCAGATCGTCCAGCGCAAGCAGCCGCTCGGCAAGCGGCGGAACGGCGGCGAAGCCGTCGCGATCCATCTCCAGCGCTATCAACCGTTCCAGCGCCGTAGCCAGTTCGCCGCGCAGACTCTCGCGCACGGTGTCCACCCACTCCGCATACATTCCCTCCAGAAAATCGCCGGTGGCCAGATCCAGCGCCGCTCGGTACGCAACGGCTGCCCCGAAGTAGACCCCCTCGCCGTGCAGCCGGTTCCCCTTCTTCACGTTCTCGCGGAACTCCACCGCGTCGATCGCCACATCGTCGCCGAGTGCGTAGACGCCGTCGCGCTGCTGTACCGTGCTGCTGCTGCCGAGGAACCTGCGGGCATAGGAGAGCGTTGCGTGCAGATTGTTCACGGCCTTCTCCGAAGGCATGTCCGGCCAGAGCAGGTCCGCAAGGCGGTCGCGGGTCAGTTCGCCGAGCGATCGCGTATCGCCAAGGCGCGCCACCACCAGTGCGGCCACCAGCGTGCGTGTCTTCGATTCCAGCTTTGCGCCCACATCGTCCGTCCCCTCGATCCGCAATGCGCCGAAGGCCCGTAGAATCTGGCGTTGCGGCTGTGCCTCGGGTATAGTTGGAGCGGCCTCACCGGGTTCGCCATCGGCGGCATACGGAGGCTTACCGAGCGACTGCCGGAACCGCGAGAGACGCGTCTTCGGAAGCAGCTCAGCGAGCAGGTCGAGCTGCCGATGTGCCATGCCGGTTGTCGATTCCTGAATCGCCTTCTCGATCGACATCTCTACAATGGAGTAGGCCGCATCGTTGAACTCCCGCTTCCGGCCGTTACTTCTCTCCGCACCTTCCAGCAGCATTCGCGCAATTCGGAATCCGTCAGAGCCTTCTATATCCGTGGGAGATAAAGATTCGGAATAGACTCGCAACACCTCCGGCTCATCCTCGAATGTCGATGCCGCCAAAGTATTGATCAACTGGAGACGCCGAGCTTGCGGCGAATTTGCATCACTGAACGTACTTCCGAACTCCGACGATATTTCTCCGATACGGCTCAGGAGTTGGTCAACGCGTTCCCGGTTGCGTGCATCGATGTATGAGCAGAGTTCCTCGCTGGCAAACACGAGCCGATGATGAACTGACAACGACTGCATATTTGCGTTGATGTCTTGAGCAAATCGTATCGAACGTTGCGGATCACCGAGCCAATTCCACGCTCTTTGAAATACATATCGTGCGAGCGTCGTTTGTAGCGCCGATGAGCGGGCGGGTGGAGGGACGGCGTGGAATTCTCGATCGAGAATTCCGAGTTCCTCGATACTCCCTTCGGAAGCTGCCACAAGTGGAAGATGAAAGTAGTTGGAACTGAGGTTTCGATACGCAGGATAGCGATCGATCAGTGTTCGCAGTTCCGTGGCATGTTGACGGACATCTTCTACGCGACCAACATTCTGCGCATAGTTCGCCGCATGCAGCAGCAACTCGTATTCGGTGAAGAGGTCCGCCTCGCGACGCAGGCGCAGCCCGGTCTCCACCATTTCGCCCGCCTCGGCAACACGCCCAGCCTGCATCATTGCCGGCAGCAGCACCTTGAACAGAGCGTTCAGCGTCTCGGGGCGCATGCGGTCCATCTCGCCGATGTAGGGCGCGGCCAGGTCCAGACCTTCCGCAAAGTCGCCGCGGCTGAAGGAGTAAGAGGCCACCAGCCGGATTGCCTCCGCGGCGCCGCGCAGTTCGCGATCGCTCTGCTCGGCAGGGGGCGGAAGCACCTTCAGCAGCTCATCGAGAAAGCCCTTGGCCCGTTCCGGGTTTCCCTGCGTGAGCGCATCCTTCCAGACCACCACCGCGGCATCGAGCCGTGTCATGCGGTCCTCGGCGCCGGAAGGCGGCACGTTGCCGATGCGATCCAGGATGGATGCGATCTCGTTCGCGATATCGCGCAGCGCCTCACGTGCGCCGGTGATGTAGAGCCGGTCGCCGTAGACAGCCAGCGCGTCCAGATACTCTCCGGGCAATGCGCCGTCCTGTGCCGATTCGATAGTGCGAAACGGTTCCAGTGTTGCGTGGCAGAGCGCAACGAATGCTTCCGCGTAGATCGGCGAAAGTCTGCGCCCTACGGTCACCAGCCAGGCGAAGAGACGCGGCCGGTCCGCGGCAGGAATCGCCATGGCGTCCAGCGCCTCCAGCGGCGCAACCGTGTAGAGCTCGCCGGTGCCGCGCGTCAGGATGTCCAGTGTGATCCCTGCCAGCTCCGTGCGCGTTGCGCCGTGCGGCTCCAGTGCGGTGGCTGCCTTCCAGAGGAGTGTGTGCGTGAACGCAAAGCAGACACGCCCCTCCGTCTCGCGTGCGCCCAGACGCACGGACGGTGTGGAGACGGAGACGAAGCCGCCAAGGATCAGGCGCTCGAACGCATGATCGTCCCAGCACCCCGTTCGTTCTGCCAGAGCCCGCAGAAGGTCGCGGTTGAACTGTTCGCCGAGATATGCGGCCAGCGCAAGGATATGCTGCTCCGTATCGGGAAGCGATGCAAGCCGGCCGGAGAATCCGTGTACACGATCGCCGATGGCGCGCAGATCGTCATCCGGGAGTGAGGCGGAGCGCCATTCCCATGTGCCGTCGGGTGCGGCAATCAGGTGCTCGGTGGCGAGCAGCTCGCGGAATACTTCGCGCAGCGCAAGTGGAAGCCCGCCGGAAAGGGCCGCGATCTGGCCGAGCATCTCCTCCGGCGGCTGTACGCCGAACAGGCTGGTCACCGCCTCGGCAAGGCCTGCGCCATCCAGCGGGCCGATCTCCAGTTCCTGCGGCGGGATGGAGCCGGCGAGAGCGGAACGGAAGGAGCGGAGCGCCGCGTTCTCCACCGGACGCGTCGTGGCTACCAGCAGCAGCGGAATTTCCTCGATCGCCGCCACGAAGCGGGATAGCTCGGAGGATGAACTGAGGTAGTGAAGGTCATCCAGAATGAGCACAACGGGATAGCGTCGCGATGCGATCTGTACCGCTTCCACGGCCGCGTCCACGGTTGCAACCGCGCCGTCGCGGTAGATGCGGGCTGCGAGCGGGGCTGCGAGTGCCGGGCGCAGAACCTCCAGAGCATTGCTGAGCGGGCCCAGTTCTATTCCCTCACCCTCGTACCACTTCGCATGCACCACCAGCGAACGCGACGTTCCCTCGCGCGCGCGGGACTTCAGTTCATCCAGCAGGCGGCTCTTGCCAACGCCGGCCGGGCCATGCATCCATATCGCACGCGGCTCCCCCTCCAGCAGGCCCGCGAACGCCTCGAGCACGAGCCCAAGCTCGCGCTCCCGCCCAACGAGCGGCATGATCCCGCGGTTGATGAAATCCCTGATCCTCGGCGACATCGATTCGCTTTGTCCTGTGTCCTGGCCAACTAGATGTGCGTTGACTGTAATGCGGTAATCTACCATTTCCTCTCGTGCTCCGGCAGGTTGCGATTGCGTCCATCGTGCTCGCGCTTCCGCTCCGCACGGCGCCGGGGTGAAGCGCCTGTGCGGCGTGCGGCATTGTTCGCGGCACGATACGGAGTCCCGACAAGCCGGGCGGCAACAGCCTGCCTGCCGGCCTTGCAGCGGCTGTCAGTAGGAACTCATGGTGCCGCGACGCACCCGGAGGGAGCGTCAGCCGCCGTCGCCGGCATGATGCATCGCGCATCCCGGGCGGCCGTGGTACGACGTCCCGCACGACGGGCAGTGAACGTGAACCGGGTTCCGCAGGCCGGTTCCGCAGGCGGGGCATGCAACAAGCAGACGATGCGAGGCGCACAGGTAGCATGCGGCGGAGGTTCCGCTGTTCAGTGCCCCGCATTCGGAGCAGCGTGCGAAGGTTGACATGATCGTTTCCATGAATAGTTCATCGGTTCCCGGCGGAACGGCAGAGGGGAACGCTGCGAGTCCGGGTGACCGCGACCCGTTCCGCCGGGAGCATCAACAGCCATTCAAGCTGTGCTCAGGGCTTAAAGAGTTCTTAAATGTGACCTCGCAGTCACCTGCTACGATGCGTGAGTGGACGGATACCGGGTAGCAACAATCTCCTATCTTTGCGACGTTCGTTGCCGAGATGTCAATCCCCCGCCTCGCAGGGCTCGGAGTTCCAACGGCAGGATTTGTGGGAGCGTCTGCTCCTGATTCAATGAAGACAGCGGTACTGATTGCCCTCAACGGCGGTCTTGTTTTTCTCTTTGTCTATCTGTGGAAGAAGAAAAATCTTCTTTCATCGTTCCAGGGAGGTCGCTGGTATCTCTCATGGCTCGCCGTTGGTGTGATCACGTTGATGGACGAACTCACGTCCATCTTCTATGCGCCGTCGGAGGCGCACCGGTTCATCGGCGCCAATGCCATCTTCTTCATCGCCGCCACGTCGGTTGTTGTTCGCCTGCTTTCCACACGCATGACGGAGATCGCGCGCATCCTGGAAAAGCACGGGGTGCGCGGCGGCGGCGTCTACTCCTTCAGCTATCTCGTGCTGGGGCCCGTGATGTCGTTCGTTGCGGTCTCCTCCATCTTCGTGGACTACATCCTCACGGCCTGTATATCCACGGTCTCGGCGGTGGAGAACGGGCACTCGATGTTCAGTGCGCATTCACCGTTGTATGTCGACTTCGCCTTCCAGATGGTGGTGATCTGGGGGGTCTGCCTTCTGAACATCGCAGGCATCAAGGAGAGTGCCCGTTTCACGTTCGGTGTATTCACCGCCGCTGCCTTCATTCTGGTGACGCTGCTCGCGAGCGGCGTGATCGACATGCCCTCCGGCGGCTGGCAGGCGATGGCGCACAGCGCCACGAACGTTGCCTCTACGTTCAATACCACCGATCTCTCGGCTCTGTTCAAAGGCGTCGGCGGTATCGTTATCGGCGTCTCCAGTTGTATCCTGGCTTACTCCGGCATCGAATCCGTTGTACAGACGGCGGGCCTGGTGCGAAGCTGGCGCGATATCCACAAGGCGTATCTCTTCCTCGGCCTCACGGTCGGCATCGTGACGCCGGTCGTTTCGGCACTCGTTCTCGCACAGCCCTCGATCGACTTCGCGAGTCACGAGGGGGATCTCATCACCTTCTACGCGCGCATCCTCAACGGCCCGTGGTTCGCGATCGCCGTTGGCGCGCTGGCGAGCTTCACGCTGACGATGGCGGTGAACACGGCATACGTTGCGTCGGCCGAACTGGTGGAGCGTGTGGCGCATCGCTACGGGTTCCATTGGATGATCGTGACCAACAGCCGTGGGTCGCTGCATCGCATTCATCTGCTGAATGCCTCGCTGTACACTGCCGTGATCATCGTCACCAGCGGCAGCCAGACGATTCTGGCGGAGATGTATGCGGTTGGCCTTGTGGCGAGCTTCGTGATCAATATGGGCTCGCTGCTGATCTATCGATACCGGCGCGGAACGCTGCACGATACAACGGAGAAGGAGGATTACCACAAGTCGCGAAGCGGAACGCTGTTCCTGTTTCTCCTGTTGTTCGGATGCTTCCTCTATCTGGCATACGAGAAGCCGTACGGGCTTGCGATGTGGTCCATGTTCACCGTGATCTGCCTCGTCATCGGCATCCGTGTTGCACGGAAGCGCGCGCCGGAGATCGCGCAGCGTGCCCAGTCCAACACGCCCATGGAGATGATCCTGTATCTTGCAGATCACGATACAACGCACTTCGACATCTACTTCCGGCGGCCGACGGAGATGCTGAGCGTTGTGCCGGGGGCGGCCTATGTCTCCTTCTTCTCGCCGCGGCAGGGGATACCGGTGTCGCAGGGGCCGGGGCATTTCCGGCTGGCGCTGGAGCGGGTGCCTTTGCGCGCTGCGATCAAGGGGATCATCGAACTCGTGCGCTACGAGTTCCCCGATTACACCGTGACCTTCCACTTCGGGTGGCCGCTCAGTTCGTGGTTCGATCGCATCTCCACCGGCGTGATGGTGCATGGGCTGATGAAGCTGCCGCGTGAATTCCCGGAGTACAACTTCGAGATCGAGTACTATCGGTCGCAGGCCCTTCCGCCGCAGGGACCGGAGCCTGGGAATCCGGCCTGATGCCGGGCGCATCGGCGATTGGAACAGCGCCCTCCGGCAAGTCCGGGGGGCAGAGAAGAAAGAACGCATCATGAGTAATACACAGCCGCTGGTGGGAATCATCATGGGAAGCAAGACCGATCTTCCCACCATGAGCCAGGCCGCCGAGGTGCTGGCGGATTTCGGTATTCCCTACGAGATGAAGGTAGTGTCGGCGCATCGCACGCCGCTGGACATGGCGGAGTACGGCCGCACTGCACACGAGCGGGGGATTCGTGTTATCGTGGCCGGTGCCGGGGGCGCCGCCCACCTGCCCGGCATGGTTGCAGCGCACTCGCCGCTTCCGGTTATCGGCGTGCCGGTTGTGGCAACCGTGCTGAACGGGCTGGACTCTCTGCTCTCCATCGTACAGATGCCGAAGGGCGTGCCCGTTGCCACGGTCGCCGTTGGAGGCGCACGCAATGCCGGGTTGCTGGCCGTTCAGATATTGAGCGTCGCCGATGAACAACTCCGTGGCCGGATGCTGGAGTTCAAGGAGCGGAGCGCCGCCGAGTCGCGCGCGCAGAACGACGAACTGAACGCATCGGCATAGCCCGCTCGGTACGGCGCGCATTCAGGCACGTGTGCCGCCGCGAACCCGTCGGTCCGTTCGCCCGGCAACTGCGGCGATTGCGCAGCGGTGCGCTGCCTCCATCGTTCCTCTCATCAGCCGCCTGCATCTTCTTCCGCATCGGAACTCGCGCACAGCTCGCGGCCCAATTCGCTGCTTCAGATACCACTACAGAACGGCAAGCTTCAGACTTCCGGTGTTCGCGGCGTGCAATCCTGCGGTGCGTCCGCTTCGACTGCGCCGATCGCGGGGCCGTTGACCGAACGGAGCAGGCACGCGGCGGCTCGGGAGAGGGAGGAGCGGGGGACGGAGCCGCGGATGTATCCACGCATCGCATGCGGTACACATCGAGCCGTCGCGCGCTCTTTCCGGCTCTCGGCAGGTGAGCCTCCCAACGAGGCCGTTCCGAAACAGCCCTGCGCCCGGTGCGTCTCGCTGTGATACGATGTTTCGGACACCTCTTCGCTTCGGCGACTCGAGGTACACAAACATGTACTGGAGCGCGGCCGCTGCACACTGTAGTTTGCCTGCGGTTCTGGTAATGATTGCCCAACGCTCGCTCGACCCCGGCACGTTTGTGGGCACACTGTGCCACACCCAATCCCTTGAGAAATCCCTGACAGCGGTGAACAGCCGCACATGCCGGCCGTGCTCCCGTCCGAATCATCGAATGCTGCCGTCTGAATCCATGGCGCCGAGCGTGATCCGGGCACGAGCCGGTTTGGACAACGGAGTGCCATGTGATGGAGTCTGAGCGAGCCGAAGCCGAACGGTTGCGAACATTGTACCGCAGCCTGCGAAGAGTTCTCCTGCGTGCATATCCTGCGCTCGAGAGCGATGACATAGATGATTCGATACAGCATGCGATGAACCGCTACTGTGTCAGTGTCCCGGACAACGTCCGGCAGTCGGATGCAGCGCTCTTCTGCTGGTTGGCAACAATCGCTCGCAGAAGATTGTGGGCGGAGATGCTCCGCCGCAGAAGGATTGCGCTGTTCGGCGATCGCGACGAACATTGGGAGCGGTTGCTTCCCCGTATCGAGGACGCCACCGTTCTGGCCTGCACATCGTCCGTGGTGAGAATACTCTCGCATCTCACGCCGGCCGCCGCGAGGGCGATCTGGCTGCACGATGTGGAGGAATGGAAGCCCTCGGAAATCGCCACGCAGATGGGATGCTCGACCAATGCAGTGAATCATCGCGTGAAGCGCGCGCGCGTTCGGCTGCGGCAGATGTTGCAGAATGACGGCGCGCTGTGATTCCACGGCGGCACCGGACGTTCTCCGGTGCCCTTCCCGAACGCATGCGAGCAACACGAATCCCAGGCTCCCGGATCTGTTGCCTCGAAGCAGGGGGCAGGCATAGGTCTGCCCCCTGCCCATATCGGTGCGGTTGGGTTTCATGCCGGCTCGCGAGCAGCCGCGATCTCACGTGTATCGTATTACGATACGATGCCGCGCGATCGATAACGAACTCGGGATCTCGAGAGGGGGAGGCCGGCGTCCTGCGGTTCGAACAGGGCGGGCGTGTCCATGCGTGGCCACTGTCGGGATCCTTCCGGAGGCATTTGCCGGTGAATCACCGGCGCGCTCCAGGGGCGGGGCGGCCGAAGCGATCCGCCTGCCAATGATTGCATCGGCCTCTTCCCGGCAGGCATCCGCCATCGTATCTCCGCGCGTTTGCTTGCTGCCTCTGCAGTCACCTCGTTGTGCCGGCAGCTCTTCGCACAGTTCCCATGAATTGTGTGGTGCGCGATTTTTTGTGCAACCACATGTCCTCATTTGTCACCCTCAGCGCTCTTAGTATCAACGGGACACAACCGGTTGGCGTCCATTGGTCCGGTTAACGGACAGGCATCCATTCACTAATCTGGATGGGAGAAAACCATCATGCGTTTCTACTACGAGATACGAACGGTTGCGCTTTCGGCGCTCCTGTGTGGACTGTTGACAGCACTGATGTTACCGTGCGTGGCACTGGCTCAGGGAACGAAGAAGGTCACCAACGGCAAGACCCCGATCCCGGGCTTTCCGAACGATACCATCAAGTTCACGGTTACGTCGCAGAAGCCGCCGAACCCGACCTGCGACACGAACATCGACAAGAAGCTGCAGTACTGGTTCGACATGACGCTCTGCCGCACCAACCACGGCGATACGACGCCGGTGAAGTTCATGATCTGCACGATGTTGAACGTGGATCAAAAGAAGAAGACAATGACGCGCGTGATCATGTACCTGGACAGCGGCAAATGGAAATGCAAGGACAGCGGCACGGTGGACTGGGCACCGAACGTTCATCTGGGCTGCAAGGAGTTCACGATGTCCACCAACGGGCAGATGCTCCAGGGGTGGGATACGACGGTGACCTTTCCCTTCCGGTTTACGGACGCGCAGATCGCGGCGAGTTATACGGACATCGTGCAGGCTGCGCCGGGAGGCATCGACACCTCCACCTGCAAGAACATGATCGGCGAGTGCAAGTTCCTGCAACCCGGCAACGGCGCGTTCCCGGGCAACCCCAATGGCACATCGAGCTGGTGGATTGCCAGCGGCGGCGTACGCCCGGTATTTACCGCCGCTGCCGCTGCCGCGGCCGATTCCATGGACCTCGCCATTCCGGATACCTGTGTCGTGGTTGCCGTGGATACGGCCGTCGGGGATGTGTTCGTGGACCGGTTGATCGCGCCGACGGGAAACTTCTACACGATGGGGTATATGGATCAGGACTATCCTTCGCTGCTGAGCGGCGACCTGACGAATGCTCCGATCGGTGCAACGCTCATCGTGAAGTTCCCGCCGTCTTCCGGCGGGGGCAGCCATCGCTTCA
Organism: Bacteroidota bacterium; assembly: GCA_018266795.1. GTDB lineage: Bacteria > Bacteroidota > Ignavibacteria > OLB7 > OLB7 > JAFDZV01. The sequence continues at coordinate 26,581 of JAFDZV010000018.1, forward strand.
CCGTGAAGGGGCCTGTTACCCACTTCGAGCTGCCGTTCGTCATCAGGCCGATGGGGCTGATGGAGGATGCGGACGAGCACACGTACGCCGTTGTGGTGTTCGACAAGCATTCGCACTACATCGACACGAACGAGGTGATGTCGTTCAAGGCGGACGTGATTGCCCAGGGGGAGACGAAGTTTCCGGACGGACGTCCGCTCTTCACGAAGGGACAGTGGATGCATGGGATCGCGTTCGACTGGGTGTGGGATCATACGCCCCCTCGCCTGATCGGAGAATCGATCGGCCGTTCGACGGACGATCCCAAGGGGCTTGTACTGAACGTTCAGACGGTGGACGATCGAACGATGACGACATCGGCCCTGTTCCGGTATCGCGTCAACGGCGTCCGGCAGCCGGACCAGGTGCTGGATTTTGCACATGAGCCGATGCGCGATGACACCGTCAACTTTGCATTGCAGCTGGGCCGCATGGAATCGGCAAGCCTTGTCGACTCGTGCGAGATCTATTTGAAGGATCTCGCAGGCAACATGAGTCACATGGTGCTTCCGGAGTTCCGTGTTGCCGGCGTGCCCGACGCCGCTCTTGCCGGATATCGTCTGGATGAGGCAGTGCCGAATCCCTTCGGGCGTACGGCACGGATCAACTTCGCCATCCCGCGCGACGAGCATGTTCTGCTGGAGTTGTACGACGCTTCGGGGCATATCGTCGGGACGCTGCTGGATGCCGATATGAGCGCCGGCGAACATGCAGTTCTGCTGGATGTATCGGCATACAACATCACCGCGGGGGTCTACTTCTATCGGCTTCGTTCCGGAGCTGCGATGCAGGTACGGTCAGTGGTTGTGCAGCCACAGCGGTAATGCGCCGCCATTGTGCGTTTGCAGGTGGGGCATGAACGGCATGCCCCGCCTGCGGCGGTCGTAATGTTGCCATGCATCGTGTTCGTTGCGGAGTTGTGCGTGCTGCCTGGATGAAACCCGCGTCATGCCGGTGTGCGGCCGTAGTATGCAACGCTGGCGAACGTGACGGCCGAGTCGCGTTCGTGCTCGTCCCACTGATCGTAGCAGAGAACCTTCCCCACAGTGGGGCGCGCCGTGCGCATCGTTGCGTAGATGGGCGCAACACCGCAGACACGATACCTGTTCCGAATCCGCTGAAGTTCCGCGATGAATGCATCTGCATCCGGCCGCGAGGCATGATCCAGCAGCTCGAGATCGAACCGCCGCACATCTTCCAGAACGCTCCGCGCAGCAAAGTCGTCGCCGAACTTGCGTCCTATGTGGCAGAGATCGGCGCCGGCGATATAGGCCACGGAGCGCCCAAGCTCGCGCGCCGAATCCGCAAGCGTTGAGTAGAGCGTTTCCAGGCGCGCATCCTCGCCCGCGTCGCCGCGGCCCAGCTCCACGTATTCGTAGAGCGATCCGGTGAGGATCGGAACGATCCGTATGTCGCGATCCGGAAAGATGTGCCGGAGGAAAACGGTCTGGAACTCGATGGAGTGTTCCTGGCGGTGAGCGATCTCGTTGCGTGTGAGCTCGAACGGAAGGCGGGAGCGGAAGTGCTCGATCAGCTCCCGGTCCGCCGGCACCGTTCCCAGCGGCGTCTCGAAGTCCTTGCTGGAGATCATGAACGTGTCGTAGCTCATCCGGTGGGCAACGCCGAAGATCACGAACGTGTCCGCTCCCGACTGGCGCAGGGCGTTGTACGCCGGACCGTAGCTGGCGCCGCCTACACGGAAGTCGATATGCGGCGCGATCACCGCCACCGGCTCTGAACTGTTCTCCTGAGCAGATCCGGCAGCAAGGAAGCCGTCCAGCATCTCGCGAAGCCGGTCCGGATCGTCCGGGTAGGAGATGCCCGCATGCATCGCCGGGCGCGTGCCCAGCCGGTTGAACCCTGCGTCCGATGCCTCGCGCTCCTCGTGGAAGTGCGGCGAGTCCAGATAGCACTCGTCATCCAGCGTCTGGATCATCCGGAGGAACTCATCCATGGAGAAGGACCGCCCGGCGCGGGCCGCCTTCTGCATGAGGTACTCGGCGGTCCGCCGGCCGTCCATCAGCGAGAGATACTCTATCGCCGACGCGGGCACGCGCACCTCGTGAGCGGCATAGCCTTCCGGATCGTAGAGCAGAATCAGTCCGGGTGCGATCTCGAAGGCTTCGATGTCGTTGCGAACGGGCGGAAGCGGTGAGGTTGCTGTGTAGTTCATTGTGTGCGAGCGGATGTCCGGGGCCGGCGTGCGAAATCGGAAACAGCGGAAGATAGGAATTCATTCATTGCGTCCACGCTCCGTGGTTTGTAGCATGCGACATGTGCCAGCCGTCGTTCCGCATCGGATTGCTGCTCCTGATCTCTGCCCTCTTCGCGGCATGCGAACCGGCGGATCCCATCATTCCGCAGACAACGAAGTACTGGATGACCGTTGCCGCAACCCAGTACTGTTACGTGTACCGGGATTCGACAGCGGGCACCGTCTCCTGCGCCATCACACTCACGAAGCCGCCGGCCACGGAGTATGTCGATGGTGGCAGGGTAACGTTCGATGGTGTGGAGATGCCCAGGCACCTCTCCGATCCATGGTCGCAGCAGATCTACTATGGTGACGATACGCTTCGATCGATGCGGGAGTCTGCGATCGGGTTTCTCCTGGATGGTAATGTGCATCGCCTTCATGTGGCGGGGCGCGACTCCGTGCCGCCGCTGGACGCGGCGATCCGGGTTGTTCCCTCGTTGCTCCGGATTACCCGGCCGCGTGCGGAGGATACAATCGATCTGAAGCAGCCGTTGTTCGTGGAGTGGACCGGAGCGGGTGATCCGAACGATTCCGTGAGGCTGATCATCCAGCCCGATACCGGGCGGATGTATACGTCGCTGAGCGTGCCCGATATCGGCGCGGCGCGCATTCTGCCTCGCGATCTGTTCGGAGCGCCCGGCGGCGGCTGCATCTGCCTGTACCGCGACCGCTGGGGGCCGCTTCACCTGGCGGACGGACGCGAGATTCTGCTCAGCACGCATCAGAGCTCGCTGATGAATGTCGTTATCCGATAACCTGCCCGCTGCTCCATTCGTTGCGATCGATCGTGTAGAGAAACGTGCGTATCCCGCGGTTGCGTTCGTTAAAGAACTCCCGCACCAGCCGCATGCCGATCTTCTCCGCCACATGCCGCGAGCGTTCGTTGTCGTGCGCCATGTTGGCGCTCACGTGCGGAAGCTCGAGGTCCTCGAACGCATGCCGCAGGAGTGCCCGCGCTGCCTCCGTGGCGTATCCGTTTCCCTGACAGGGATGGTGGATGATGTAGCCGAGATCGTGCTCGCTCCTCTCATCGCGAAGCCGGTGGATGATACCGCAGTCCCCGATGATCGCGCCATCGCTCCTTCTCGTCACCAGATAGCGCCCATAGCCATCCTGCTCGTAGAGAGGAAGGTTGCGAAGCACCCAGGTGCGTGCCTCCTCCTCGGTGAACGGCTGCGGCCAGAATTTCATGGTGACGGGATCGGAGAGGATCGGGGTCATGATGCCCGCATCACCGGCGGTGTAGCGGCGCATGCAGAGGCGTTCGGTCTCGATCGTCATGGCGTTCCACTCTCCGGGTTGTGCAGGTTCGAATCGCGCGGCCCACTCTGCTGCGATGCGGGCCGTAGGAATCGCGGCGTGCGAACATACGCCATCGGCATCGTTCGCACCGAACGCCACGATGATCCACCGCCCGCGTCATCGCCCCGCGCCGCATCGTTGCCGCGATTCATGTGTGCCGGAAACCTCCCGGGCGGATAGATTTGCACCGGACAGGAATCTCACACCGGAGATCTCAATGAAGACCAGCCGGATCGGCGCCGTCATTCTCGCTTCGCAGCTGCTTGCCTGCAGTGCAACCGGGCCCGGAACGTTTGCCGGGCGCTCCGGATTCATCATGAGCTGCCAGCAGTACGTTGTCGATCGCGCGGGGCTCAGCTACACCGCATCGCGTGCCACCGTTGATCTGCACAATGCCGACTCTATGAATACGGTTGAAGGTGGGACGGTTACGGTGCGTGGCCAGGAATTGGAACACCTGTACAGTGCGGCAACCGGGCCGTACTATACCAGTGAGGAGAGCGGCGGTGCTTTCCCCTATGCCCGTCCCGACGGGAGCTGGCACGTTGTGCGAATTGCCGGCTCCGCCGCATTCCCTCCCATCACGGACAGTATCCAGGCGCTTCCGGAGGCGGTCAGCTTCAACGGGCTGCAGGTTGGTGACACTATTCACCGGACTCGCAGTAACGTAATCCGCTGGAAGAGAACGGACGGCCGTGCGGACTCCGTCCACCTCGGCATTTACAACGATGCCGGCACGTACATGTACATCGCCGTGCCGGACAGCGGGGAGGTGCTCCTTGCCCCGCTGGACTTGAACCGCACTGTTGCCGGGCGAGCATATCTCACCATTTCCCGGATCAAGCGGCGCGTCACATCGGGTCCGTTGAACATGGTGAACGAGATGTCGTTCGAGTCCGTCCATGATGTCGAGGTGATGATAGCGCGATAGAGCAGCTCGCGCGCGGCGGATCGTTTCATCGCGGTTACGCACCGAAACGCTGCGCCCCCCGAATCTTTTGTACGTTCACTCCTCTTGCCGACAGGTTCCCCGAAACGGGCCTGTCGGCTTCTCGTGTTTTGCGGCATGCAGGCACCGTGCCTCTGCCGCAGGATTCTCCTTGGAGTTCCTGACATTCAGCGCTCGAGGGCCTGCCGGCTCTCGAGCGCATCCCGGTTCTGATAGGAACTGTCATTCCCGAGACTACGCATGCGACGCATACTGGACCGCATCAGCACGAGCCCGTTGTTATCGAAGGTTCTGGAATCGCTCCGTGCGAATCCCGAAACCCATATCACCGGGCTCGCCGGCTCGCTTCGTTCGGTGATCCCCGCGCTGATTCATCAGCGTACCGGCGAACCGGTGCTGATGGTGTTCGAGGATCGCGTGGATGCGGGCTCGGCCTATGCCGACCTGGTGACGCTTATCGGCAGCGACCATGTTCTGCTCTATCAGGAGGAGCATCATACCTCTGCAACGCTGCGCGACACGCTGGACGCAGAGGTGATATCGCTGACCGATGCGCTGAAGGGAATCGCGGACAACGGCGATCGCGTGGTGGTGACCGATGTCGAATCGCTTGCCGAGCATGTGCCTGCGCAGTCCGTGATTACCGGCAGCCTGATCGAACTGCGGGTGGGTGAGCGCGCCTCGTTCGAGGATCTGGTGCGCCGCGTTGCGCTTGGCGGCTTCGAGCGCGCGGACATCGTGCAGTCCATGGGCGAGTATGCGGTGCGCGGCGGCATTCTGGATATCTATCCAATCGGCTCCGATCACCCGGTGCGGCTGGAGTTCTTCGGCGACGAGATCGATTCCATTCGCGAGTTCGACCCGCTCTCGCAGCGTTCGGTGCGCGATCGCGACGCGGTAAGCCTGATGGCGCGCCTCTTCCACTCGGAGCAGGCCGAGGAGTTCTCCACGACCATTCTCGATCACATTCGTGCGAACACCGTGATCATGCTGGATGAGCCCGAGCGCATCCAGGGGTTGCTGGAACAGGCAGGGCACGAACAACTGGTTGCGGCGATGGCGGAGTTCCGTCGTCTGATGCATTCCTCGCTCTACGCATCGGGTGATGATGCCATCGACGCCGGCGGCCGCGCGCAGCCATCCTACTCCTCCTCCATCAAGGAGCTCTGCAAGGGGCTCGCCGGCTTTCGCGCCGACGGCGTTGCCGCATACCTGCTCGCCGACGGCGACGATGCGCGGCGCCGGCTGGAGGATCTGATCGACGGCGAATGCGATCGCGCCGCGGAGGCGGACGAGCCGTACGGCTTCCAGGCCTCCGATCTTCTCTACGTGAATGAGTCGCTCTCCAACGGCTTCGTGATCCCGTGGATGAAGATCGCGGTGCTCACGGAGCACGAGGTATTCAGCCGGCGGCGTTCGCGCGTTCGCGCACGCCAGAAGCAGTTCAAGGGGTTCACGCTGCGCGAACTGCGCCAGCTGCGTCCGGGCGACTTCGTGGTGCATGTGGAGAAGGGGATCGGCCGCTTCATCGGGCTGGAGACGATCAGCGCCGCGGGATCGCGCGGCGAGGCGGTGAAGCTGGAGTATGCGGGCGGCGACACGCTGTTCGTGAATCTGAACTATATCAATCGCCTGCAGAAGTATTCATCGAAGGAAGGGGCGCATCCCAGGCTCAGCCGGCTGGGAACGGAGGAGTGGGAGCGGGCGAAGGCGCGTGCCAAGCGCCGCGTGAAGGATATCGCGCGCGAGCTGATCAGGCTGTACGCGCAACGGAAGTCGCAGCCGGGTTTCGCGTTCCCGACGGACTCGCAGTGGCAGCGGGAACTGGAGGCCTCCTTCATGTACGAGGATACGCCGGACCAGGCGTCCGCCACCTATGCGGTGAAGCAGGATATGGAGTCGTCCACGCCGATGGACCGGCTGGTGTGCGGCGACGTGGGGTTCGGCAAGACGGAGGTTGCCGTGCGCGCCGCGTTCAAGGCGGTGCAGGGAGGGAAGCAGGTTGCCGTGCTCGCTCCCACCACGATCCTTGCACAGCAGCACTACAACACATTCCGCGACCGCCTTGCCCGCTACGCCGTCTCCGTGGATCTTCTTTCCCGCTTCCGCACCAAGGCGGAGCAGAAGGAGACGCTGGAGCGGTTGAAGACCGGGCGCGTGGATGTGCTGATCGGAACGCACAGGATTCTCTCCAAGGATGTTCGCTTCAGGGATCTGGGCCTTCTCATCATCGACGAGGAGCAGCGCTTCGGTGTGTCGGCGAAGGAGAAGCTGCGGCAGGTGCGCGCCACTGTGGATACGCTCACGCTCACCGCCACGCCGATTCCGCGCACGCTCAACTTCTCGCTCATGGGCGCGCGCGACCTGAGTACCATCGAGACGCCACCTCGCAATCGCCTGCCGATCGTCACGGAACTGTTGCAGTGGAACGAGGACGCGATTGCCGATGCCATTCGCCGCGAGCTGGGGCGCGGCGGGCAGTGTTTCGTTGTACACTGGAGAATCGGTGATATCGAGGATCTCGCCGCGAAGATCGGAACGCTTGTGCCGGATGCGCGCGTTGCGGTTGTGCATGGTGAGATGACCGCGGAGCAGATCGAGAGGACGATGATGCAGTTCATCGACCGCCGTTTCGACGTGCTCGTGGCAACGAAGATCATCGAGTCCGGCATCGACATCCCGGCGGTGAACACCATCATCGTGAACCGGGCGGACAAGTTCGGTCTCGCGGAGTTGTACCAGCTTCGCGGGCGCGTTGGGCGCTCCAATATCCAGGCCTACTGCTACATGGTGATCCCGCCGCCGACGGGGCTCTCGCGCATTGCGTTGAAGCGGCTGCAGGCGATTCAGGAGTTGACGGACCTCGGGAGCGGGCTCAAGCTTGCGATGCGCGATCTGGAGATACGCGGCGCGGGAAATCTGCTGGGTGCGGAACAGAGCGGTTTCATCGACGAGGTAGGGTTCGAGCTGTATCAGAAGATCGTGGACGAGGCGGTGGAGGAATTGAAGCGGGAGGAGTTCAGCGAACTGTTCGCAAGCGAGCTGGAACGGGAGGCCGCATCCGCGGCGTTGCCGGTGAACGAGGACGTGGTTGTGGAGATCGCCGGCGACGCGCTGATTCCGAAGGGCTATATCGCGGACGATGCGGAGCGCTACGACTTCTATATGCGGATGTACACCGCACCCGATGTGGGGGGGCTGGAGGCCGTCTTCTCCGAAATGCGCGACCGGTTCGGCCTGGTGCCGGAGCCGACGGAGAATCTGTTCAACGCCGTGAGGCTTCGTCTGGCGGCGATGCAGACCGGCGCATCACGCGCCGCGCTGCGTGAAGAGATGCTTCGTCTGGAGCTGCCGTCCGATACCGAGCGGTCCTACTACGAGCGATGGTTCCAGCCGATCATGGAGGCGATCAGCAGTGAGCGGGGGGCGCAGTTGGAGACGAAGGGGCGCCAGCTTGCGATTCTCTATCGCGGCGTAAACGATATCGATGAGGCGGAACGCGTGCTTGCCCGTCTCGTTGCAAAGATGCGCGAGGCGAAGATCCGGGAGAGTGGCCAGTAGATAGTCAGTCAGTTGTCAGTAGTTGGTAGTCAATTGTC
>JAFDZV010000018.1:34825-186702 GCA_018266795.1 Bacteroidota bacterium
CTGACCACTGACCACTGACCACGAACTGCTACACCGCCTTCAGCACCGAGGCGATCTCAGTGCCGGTACTCTGCGTGAGGGGCCAGATGATATCCATGGTGGCGTGCGTGAGGTAATCCAGCCTGAGGCCGAGTATCAGGAAGGTCTCCAACTGCATCAGAGCGAAGCGTGCCTCCTGCATGCGGGCGCGGCACTCCTTTGCCGTGGAACGTGCGGCCCACCCCTCGGCGATGCTGGAGGGGATCATTGCGGCGGCGCGGCGTGTCTCCGCCGTGAGCGATGCGATTTCGGCGAGTGGATAATCGCGTGTGCAGCGGTACACCTCGGTTGCGAGCGTCATGGCTTCCTGCCATGCAAGCATTTCGTCGTAGGAACGGAGCGACTGAATCGTCATGAGTTGCCCGGTATGGAGGAGGAGATTTCTGGGTGCCGCATCGCGGCGGAGGATGACGTCGGCATCTGTTCAGCGAAGAGGAGTAGGCCCCGGTTCGCTATATACCATTCTTTGCCGACGATTGTGAAGGCGATGTCAACACCTACCACAACCCGTTACGAACCCGCGTTGCGTACTAACGGGGAGCAATGTAGGTTTGCTCGCTTCATGGAAGGGCACGCCCGTGGGGTATGCCGTCTCCCCGGCTTCCTGTTGCAGCACGATTCCTGCGTTACGTTCGATGAGTGGTTCGCGAGTTCGAATTGTTCTTGACGCCATGGGCACCGACAACGCGCCCGCAGAGGACGTGCGGGGTGCGGTGGAGGCATTGAACGATCCCGCCCGGGGCGCGAACCCGTTCGATCTGATTCTGGTTGGCCGTGCGCAGGAGATAGAGCGCGAGCTGGGCCGGCATTCGGGCGCCGATCGTTCCCGTATCACCGTTGTGGATGCGCCGGACGTGATCGGCATGGGGGACGAGCCGGCGCAGGCCGTGCGCACCAGGCGCGAAAGCTCCATCGTGAAAGGCATCACCCTGCACGCCGACGGTGGCGCCGATGCATTCGTGTCTGCAGGCAATACCGGAGCGGTGATGACCGCCTCCACGCTCATCCTCGGCCGCATCAAGGGCATCGCTCGCCCTACGATCGCATCGCAATTCCCTTCCGCCAATGGCTTCTGCATCGTTGCCGATGTTGGAGCGAATGTCGATACCAAGCCGCGCAATCTGTACGAGTTCGCGCTGATGACCAGCATCTACGCGGAACAGATCTTCGGCCTTGCCAATCCCAGCGTCGGCCTGTTGAACGTGGGTGAGGAGGAAGGAAAGGGGGACGATCGTGCCGTGCAGGCGTACGACATGCTCAAGCGAAGCCGGCTGAACTTCGTCGGCAACGTTGAGGGGCGCGATATCCTGAAGGGGACGGCGCGCGTTGTGATCTGCGACGGATTCACCGGCAACATCGTGCTGAAGTTTGCCGAAAGCGTTCCCGGATTTCTCCGCTCCAAATTGAGCGCGCAGGCATCCGGATTCATGACCCGCCTGCGTCTCGGCGTTGCGCGCGGTGTGCTGCGCAATGTGTTCCGCGAGATGGATTATCAGGAATACGGAGGCGTGCCGCTGCTGGGCGTCAACGGCGTCTCCATCATCGGCCATGGCGGCTCCACCGCGAAGGCTGTGAAGAACATGATCTTCAAGGCGGACGAGATGGTGCGCAAGGGGGTGAACCTGAAGATCATGGAGATGCTTGCCGGTGAGGAACCGGAGGCATCGTAGCAGGCCGTTGCATGCCGCTACGGCAGGCGCCGCGGCGGCATGCAACGGCATATCGACCGGCGACATATCGTTCGGTTACCAATTACGAGGACGCTTCCGGTTGGCGCGCCCCGGTGAATTCGGGGCGGGCGTCCCAATAACCAGATCCAAACTTCATGACATCGCTCAAACGAGCCGCGATTACCTCCGTGGGACATTACGTTCCGCCCGATGTGTACGACAATCACTACTTCGAGTCGTTCCTCGAGACCAACGATCAGTGGATTCGTGAGCGAACGGGGATTGTGGAGCGGAGGTTCCTGAAGGAAGGCGGTGCGAGCGATCTGGCACTTCCTGCGGCGCAGCTCTGCCTGGAGCGCCGCGGCATCACGGCCGCCGATGTGGAGTGCATCGTCGTGGCAACGGTGACGCCGGACATGATCTTCCCGCCGACGGCGAGCATTCTGCAGGGGAAGCTGGGTGCGGTGAACGCCTGGTGCTTCGATCTCGAGGCGGCCTGCTCCTCCTTTCTCTATGCGCTGAACGTTGGCGCGCGCATGATCGAGAGCGGTGCGCATCGCAACGTTCTCGTTGTTGGCGCGGACAAGATGAGCGCAATCATGAACTTCGAGGATCGCAACACCGCGGTGCTGTTCGGTGACGGCGCCGGCGCGGTTCTGCTGGAGCCCTCGGAGGATGAGTCCCTGGGCCTGATGGACTTCTACCTGAAGGTGGATCCGTCCGGCGGCAAGAATCTCTACCAGCCAGCCGGCGGAAGTCTGCTTCCGCCAACGGCCGAGACCGTTGCAAACAAGATGCACTACATCGTGCAGGATGGGAAGACGGTGTTCAAGGCGGCCGTGCCCGGCATGCAGGAGGCGGCGGAGATGATCATGGAGCGGAATCACCTCACGGCCGACAATATCCGCTGGCTTGTTCCGCATCAGGCCAACCTCCGCATCATCTCCGCCACCGCGGACCGGATGGGACTGCCGATGGAGAAGGTGATGGTGAACATCGACAAGTACGGCAACACGACATCCGGTACACTCCCGATCTGCCTGAGCGAATGGTGGGAGCGGGGTGACCTCGCCAAGGGAGATTCGCTGGTGCTTGTCACCTTCGGCGCGGGCTACACCTATGGCGGCGCCTACGTTCGCTGGGCGTATTGATCGCGGCGGCAGCAGCAGTCTCGGCGGCGCAGTGACAGCCACCGGATATCGTGTGCGTGCAATGTGGCGAGGGCCCGTTCCGGCGGGCGTCTCCAATCAGTATCAACCCACGTGTTCAGATGAGAGCCTTCGTATTCCCGGGACAGGGATCGCAGTTTGTAGGGATGGGGCGTGAGGCCTACATCGAAAACAACATCGTGCGGGACATCTTCGATCGCGCGAACGATGTGCTTGGCTACGAGTTGACCGGCATCATGTTCGAAGGGCCGGACGATGAGCTGCGCCAGACGGAGAATGCGCAGCCGGCCATCTTTGTCCACAGCTACGCACTCTTTCAGTTGCTGAGCAGCCCGAAACCGACGATGGCTGCGGGGCATTCGCTTGGCGAGTACACTGCCCTTACGGTTGCCAATGCGTTTACCTTCGACGAGGCCTTGCGTCTCGTGCAGATTCGTGCCGGGGCGATGCAGGAGGCGGGGCGGCAGGCACGGGGAACGATGGCAGCGGTGATCGGGTTGGACGATGAAACGATCGGACGCATCTGCCTGCAGGTGTGTGAGGAGGTGGGCGTGGTACAGTCCGCGAACTTCAACTCGCCCGGGCAGGTGGTGGTCAGCGGAACACCCGATGCGGTTGCCGAGGCGATGCGGCGTGCCAAGGAGGCCGGCGCCCGAATGGTGAAGCAGTTGAACGTCTCCGGCGCATTCCATTCTCCGTTGATGGAGCCGGCACGGCAGAAGCTTGCAGAGGCGCTTGGCGACGCACCGATTCGCGACGCGGACTTCCCGGTGTACGTGAATGTGAGCGGCGAGCCGGTGACTGCGGCCGATGCGATTCGCGAGTCGTTGCTGAAGCAGTTGACGGCTCCCGTACAGTGGACGAGGACGATAGAGCGGATGGCCGCCGACGGCGCCTCCGAGTTTATCGAAGTTGGTCCGGGGAACGTGCTTCAGGGACTGGTGAAGAGAATAGCCCCGGGCACCTCGCAGCGCGGAGTTGCGGACCTCGCGATGGTTGCCGCATTCAACGAGGCCGGAACCTGAAGCAGCGGTTGAATGCCGGCCGGCGCGTGCGAACAGTGCGCGATGTGTTCCGCGAACAATGGAGGGCAGCCCGGGTGATTGCGGCTGTCGATGTACCAATGATGGACTTCAGATGAGCACCGAGACAGCAGAGACAGTCGAGAGCGGCGCGCCGGCGCATCGAGGACGCCTGGCGGGGCGGGTTGCGATCGTAACCGGTGGATCGCGCGGCATCGGGCGCGCAATCGTGGAGCGTTTTGCCGCCGAGGGCGCGCGCGTTGCGTTCACGTATAACTCCTCTGCGGATGCCGCCACGGCCATGGTTCGGGAGCTAGGCGAGGAGAATGCAATGGCCGTGAAGTGCGATGTTTCCAGCGCCGAGGAGATAGCCTCGCTCGTTGAAAAGGTGCTCACGGCGTGGGGGAAAATCCATATATTGGTCAACAATGCGGGTATCACAAAGGATACCCTGGTGATGCGCATGAGCCAGCAGGACTTCGAGGATGTTCTGCGTACCAACCTCACCGGCGCGTTTCTCGCCACCAAGGCGGTGATGCGTCCGATGATGGGAGAACGGTGGGGACGCATCATCAACATCGCCTCTGTTGTTGGTCTGATCGGGAATCCCGGCCAGGCCAATTATGTTGCGTCGAAGGCCGGCCTGATCGGCATGACCAAGTCGATCGCGCACGAGGTTGCCTCACGCAATATCCTTGTCAACTGCATCGCTCCCGGTTTCATCCAGAGCGACATGACCGCCAAGCTGAACGAGGCGCAACAGACGGGACTGCTCGGCATGATTCCGTTGAAGCGCCAGGGGCAGGGGGCGGATGTGGCTGCGCTTGCGGCGTTCCTCGCCAGCGACGATGCCTCCTACATTACCGGCCAGGTGATTGCCGTCGATGGCGGCATGACAATGGTCTGATAGGCCGATTGCCTGTGCCGGTGCGGCGCGCCTCCCGCGTGGGGCCGGTGCCGCGGCGGTATCGGGATTGCGGCGGGAGCGTTGGGTGGTACCCCCTCTCGAAACCCGGCTGCACATGTTTGAGAATCCGGTTGCACCATGCATGGAACACGATGCCTCTGGCTTCGTAGCGCGCATGAGTACACTGGCACCGGATGTGCTTATGAACCTTTCCAACAATACACAGTAGAACTCTTACACGGAGAGACAAATGGCAGACGTTGAGGCCAAAGTCAAGGAAATCATTGTCAATAAGCTTGGCGTCGAGGAGTCGCAGATTACCGATGGCGCATCGTTCATCAACGATCTCGGCGCGGACTCGCTCGACACGGTGGAGTTGATCATGGAATTCGAGAAGTCGTTCAACGTCACGATCGACGATGCCGATGCAGAGAAGATCCAGACCGTTGGCGACGCTGTGAGCTACCTGTCGGCAAAGACCGCCGCATAATTCGTTCCTGCATGTCCTTTCGGGACCATGGTTCGTTCGAGAACCATGAAGGGCGCCGGCTTCTGCCGCCGCCGTATGCCTGGAGTTCCTGACATTCGGCGCTGCAGGGCCTGTAGGCTCCGGTGCGCATTCCGGTTTTGACAGGAACTGTTGGATCTCCTACCCAGTCGCTTCAAGGCCGGCAGGTTGTTGCCACCCGGTTTTGTCAGGAGCTCCAAATCCGGATTCGCGTTGTGTGACATGCCGGAGTTTCCGCATCTCCACTCGACAGTCGAAATTATTCCGGCGGATCATTCTGAACGCATGCGCGGAATCCATTGACGAACGTTGAGAGAATTGCCCGGTCTTGTAGCCTCACGGGGCACGAGGCCGGGCCTTCTTTCTGTGACGATCGCCTTCTACACCTCGATCGGCGCGCGCTTCACAGCCTGCGGGCAACGGAGCCGAGCATGTTTCCGGTTGAGGCAGATGGTATGGACGCCGGCGATCAGTACGTCACAGCACTTCATATCCTATACTCATGGAGCAATATCCACGTCGCAGGGTGGTTGTTACGGGCCTTGGAGCGGTAACGCCAATCGGCAATACGTGCAGGGAATTCTGGGACGGCATGATGCAGGGGCGCAGCGGTGCGCACTTCATCACCAGGTTCGACGCATCGGACTACGATACGAAGTTCGCATGCGAGGTCAAGAATTTCGATGCCGTTGCTCTGCTGGATCGCAAGACCGCCAACAAGACCGATCTGTTCACGCAGTTCGCGCTTGTCGCCACCGACGAGGCGATGGCCGATGCCGGCCTTACCAGGGAGAGCGTTGTTCCGGAACGCTCCGGCTCGATCTACGGTTCGGGCATCGGCGGTATGTGGACGTATCATCATCAGATGATGACGCTCTTCGAAACCGGCGGTCCGCATCGAATCAGTCCGTTCTTCATCCCGATGCTCATCTCGAACATCGCAGCCGGAATGATCTCGATGCGCTACAATCTGAAGGGGCCGAACTACGCGACCACGTCGGCCTGTGCAACCAGTGCGAACGCGATTGCGGATGCATTCATCCTGATCCAGCGCGGCAATGCCGACGTGATGGTGACCGGCGGTTCCGAGGCCGTTGTCACGCCGATGGCAATCGGCGGCTTCAACGCCATGCGGGCGCTCTCCACCCGGAACGATTCCCCGGCAACGGCCAGCCGCCCGTTCGATCTCGAACGTGACGGCTTCGTTCTGGGCGAAGGCGCTGGCACGATCGTGATGGAGGAGCTGGAGCACGCACGGGCCCGCGGCGCCAAGATCTATGCGGAACTGGTGGGCGTTGGGATGACTGCCGATGCGTATCACATGACGGCTCCGGCGCCGGGTGGCGAGGGCGCACGCCGCGCCATGGCCGAGGCGCTTCGCGATGCCGGCGTTGAAACCACCGACGTGGATTACATCAACACCCATGGAACTTCAACGCCGCTGGGTGATATTGCCGAAGTAATGGCGATCAAGGATCTGTTCGGTGCACATGCGCACGAACTGCTGATCAGCGCCACCAAGTCCATGACCGGGCATCTGCTGGGTGCCGCCGGTGTGGTTGAAGCGATCGCCACCGTGCTCGCTCTGCAGAACGGAATGGCGCCGCCAACCATCAACAATGTTACTCCCGATCCGGAGATCGATCTGGATTTCGTTCCGAACGTTCCGCGCCAGCGGGAGATGCGGGTTGCCATTTCAAATGCATTCGGGTTCGGCGGCCAGAATGCATCGCTCTGCTTCAAGAAATTCGAATAACGTTCGTCTACGGCGTGCGGCGTGCCCGGAACCGGGTTACGCCGCATCGCTGAACCGATTGCCAGTCCCCCCGCGATGCCTTCGTTGGCACCCACATGTCACGGTGGCGCAGTTCAAATACCCGCATCGCGCCCATCCCCCGGAGCGGTAGCGTCAAGAGGGGCAGTTCATATCCTCGCGTGCGATGATTCGCCAACTCGTCAACAAGCTCTTCGGACGGGCACAGAGCCGTGGTTCGTCCGTTGAATCGATATTCTCGCCGTATCCCGACCGCAGACAGTTCGTCAATCACGGTCTGGTGACTCCGCGTGCAATGGCATTGCTGGAGGAGGTGGTGGGATATCGTATTGCGAACATCGCATACTTCGAACAGGCGCTCGTGCATCGCAGCTACCTTCAGGTGGCCGAGCAGGACTCCGTTGTCAGCAACGAGCGATTGGAGTTCCTCGGGGACTCCATTCTGAACATGCTCATCGGGGAGTTCCTCTTCCACCGCTACACCGACATTCAGGAAGGTGAGCTCACCAAACTTCGCAGCCGGCTTGTGAACCGCAAGGCGCTTACGCTCTGCGCACGCATGGTACGGCTGGAGGAGATCGTGCTGCTGAATTCCTCCGCGGAGCAATCGCTGGAGCAGGGGAACGACTCGCTGCTGGCCGATGCCTTCGAGGCGATCATCGCCGCAATCTATCTGGACACGAACGGTGATCTCCGATTGGTGAAGGAGTTCCTGGCGCGCACGCTTCTTACACCGGAGACATGCGAGAAGGTTCTCTTCATCGACGAGAACTTCAAGAGCATCCTGCTGGAGCACATGCAGGCGCAGGGTCTGGGCGCACCGCGCTACATGGTAGTGAAGGAGGAGGGGCCCGATCACGAACGCGTGTTTACCGTACAGGTGCTCGTGGGAGGGGAGGTGCGTGGCGAGGGACGCGGGCGGAGCAAGAAGGAGGCTGAGCAGCATGCCGCGGCGGAGGCCGTGGAGAAACTGAACATCGACATGCCCGCCATCTGAAGCCGGATGCGGGCGGTGAAGCCGATGCGGGCCGCGGCGAAGCGGACTGTGCATCGTTGAATCGGCCGGCCACCAGCCGGCGCCTGACCACCCAACCGGTTACACTCATATCTTCCTCGTGTCATCCCGCAGTTGTTCGATCAACGGTTTACAATTGCGGGAGGATATATGCACCGTCACTCTTCGCACCATGGCATTGCTTCAATTCTTCTGTTTGCGTTTCTGACGCACCATGCGATCGCGGCGCATGCGGCCATTCCGCAGCCGAATGCCGTGCGCACGAATCGGCCGGTTCCATATCAGGAGCCGGCCCTGCCGGCGGATACGCTTGCACCCGCGGACGAGGCGGATGGCCCCGGCGATCCCACCGTACAGCGATTGTTCATCATGCCCACCGCGCATACGATCCGCGAAGGAACGCTGATGGTCGGCGTTCACGAGTTCCTGTGGGGGGATATTGCGTTCGCGCCCACAGACTGGCTTCAGCTGACGGCGCTCTATGCGCCGGTGCCGAACGGACTCAGCCTGATGGTTGGCGCGAAGGCCCAGGTGATCCATGCAGATGGATTATTCCACGGGTTGGCGTTGAGCGCCGATGCATCCATGCTCGATTTCAACGGCAGCCACAGCCTTGTCTCCCCCACGCCGGTGTTTACGGCCACCGCATCGGCCGGAAGCAATCGGGTGGAGGCGAGCATGAGCCTGACCGGAGGCTACGAACTGAAGCCGGTGGTGGGGTTCTCACAGATCGGCATCGCGATCTACAACGAACGCCGGGACATCGCCTTCATTGCGGAGTCCGTGATCGGGCCAGGCATCGATCGCGATATGGCTATCGATGATTATCTCCTAATGGCCGGTGTTCGCGGATCCGGCACACACTTCACATTCGAAGGAGCATTGATGGCGAGCCCCGTGCTCATCAGATATGCGGGGCCGTACCTTCCCGTGGTGTTTCCGTTCATCAGCGGGACGTATTACTTCTAGAGTGCTGAGTGATGCCCCGCACCCATAACCGACAGCCACACCCACAACCCATCACTCCTCTAGACCACCGCTTTGCGAAGGCGGGCGGAGATGAAGTCGATCGCCATCACCAGTATCACGATCACCAGCAGGATCATCGAGACGTTCTGGTACTGGAACTGCTTGATGTTGTCCAGCAGCAGGAAGCCGATGCCGCCGGCGCCCACGATGCCGAGCACCACGGCGCTCCGGATGTTGAGTTCGAGACGGTAGAGGAAGTAGGAGGTGATGTAGGGAAGCACCTGCGGCACCACGGCCCAGCGCACCACCTGCGCGCGCGAGGCTCCGGTGGATTCCAGCGCCTCCACCGGGCCGCGGTCGATTGCCTCGATCGCTTCGGTGAACAGCTTTCCCATGGAGCCGATGGTGTGGATCGCAATGGCGAGCGCGCCGGCAAGCGGACCCAGCCCCACGGCCGCAACCAGCACCAGCGCAACGATCAGCACATCGACGGAGCGGTCCACATTGAAGAAGAAGCGCGCGGCGGTTCCGGCCGCCACGGCCGGCGTGATGTTGCGTGCCGCGATGAAGGCGATCGGGAGCGAGATGGCGGCCGCGATCAGCGTGCCGATCCAGGCGATCTGAATGGTGATGAGCGACTGCTTCAGCACGTCGCCGAGGATGGCCCAGTTGAGCGGCCAGAGCCCGGAGAGAAACTGGCGGAAGAAGGGCTTCACGAAGAATCCCTCGTAGATGCGGCCAACGTTGAACTCCGTGTTGACCAGCGACCAGGCCGTGAACCCGATCACCGCAACGATCATCGCAATGCTGAACGAACGTTTACCCATGGTTCCTTCACTGGCTGTTGCTCTACTCTCGATTCGAACTGCGTTCATCTCACCGGACATCCTCGCCGCCGGATGGCGGGGAGGCGATCACTGCATGCGCGCTGCACTCGCTCACCCGGCCCGCAGCTCTTCGGCGTCAGTGTGGTAGATGCGCTCCACGGCCTCCTCCGAAAGCTCCGCAGGCGGGCCGTCGAATACGACTTCTCCCGCGCGCAATGCGATGATGCGGTCCGCGTAGTTCCGTGCAAGCTCCAGGACGTGCAGGTTCACGATCACCGTGATCCCTTCCTCGCGATTGAAACGGCGCAGCATCCCGAGCACGATCTCCGCAAGCTTCGGGTCCAGCGAGGCCATCGGTTCATCGGCGAGGATCACGGATGGCTGCTGCGCCAGCGCGCGCGCAATGGCAACGCGCTGCTGCTGGCCGCCGGAAAGGTTCGCGGCGCGGCTTTGAGCCTTCTCCGCCAGGCCCACTTCCCGGATGTATCGCAATGCGATATCCCGGTCCTTCTTCGGGAATCGTCCCAGCATCGAGTCCAGCCAGGAGATATGCGCCAGGCGGCCGCCCAGCACATTCTTCATCACCGAAACGTTCTTCACCAGATTGAACTGCTGGAACACGAATCCGATACGCCGGCGGATCGCGGCCAGCTCGCTCCCCTGCGCGTACGTGATCTCCCGTCCTTCGAAGAAGATCGCGCCGGCGGCCGGCTGGTTCATCCTGTTCAGGCAGCGGAGCAGCGTACTCTTTCCCGCCCCCGAAAGTCCGATCACCGCAACGAATTCGCCGGCGGCGATCTCCAGATCGACATCGGTGAGTGCCCGCACGGAGCGCCCCTCCTTGTCCGGATAGAGCACGGAGAGGTTCCGAACCGAGAACTGAACGTTCCCCGCTGGGGGCGGCACGGGCTCCCGCACTGTAACGTTCTGCATGCCCGCCATCGCATGCGCAGCGGCCTGGCCGGCGGATGGCGCGGCAACGCCGGCGGATGGCGCGGCAATGCCGTTGAATGGTGCGGCCGTGCCGTGCGGCCCGCGCGTGCGGCGTTCGCGGATGGTTTGAAAGACGAGGAAGGCCGCGCCGAGGATGGCAAATGCGATGAAGGCAACAGTGGAGATGAGTTCATTCCTCGCCTCTCCGGGTTCCTGCCCCGATTCCTGCGCCGTCCCGGAAGTGGGTCCGGCCGCGGGCACGGCCGCCCCGCCGGAACCGCCGATCTTTCCGGTGATGTCCAGCTTCAGCAGATCGGCGGCGCGGCGCACGGGGTCGTAGTCCGCGCTCGCCGCCGGGATCATCGCATCCACGTGGTACATCTGCTGCATCAACTGCTTGCCGGCGGGGTTGTCCGTAAGGCCTGCCACGGCGTCGCGGATCTTCCGTACGATCTCCGGCCGCGTGTCGATCAGGTGCTGCGTGGTTGCAAGGTTGTCGCCGGGGATCGGCGGTGAGTAGAAGATGGGGCGTATCCTTCCCTTGAATGCTCCCTTGCCGAGCTGCGTCCACGATCCGTCCTCGCCTGCGGTGTCGTTGGCGTAGGTGGCGCCGGCGCTGATGGTGCCGTTGATCACGGAGAGGAGCACGGCGTCGTGCCCGCCGGCGAATGTCTGCTTCGCGAAGAACTTCTCCGGATCGATCCCCGCCTCCACCAGCGCCGCCTTCGGGAAGATGTGTCCCGATGCGGACGTGGGATCGACCCAGGCGATGTTCCGTCCCTTCAGATCCGCGAGCGTTCGATAGGAGCTGTCCGCATTCACCACGATGCAGCCGTAGTAGTACGGCTTCCCCTTGCGCTCCGCCTTCAGCAGCACGCGCGCTCCGGCGATGCGTTCGGCGAAGACATAACTGACCGGGGCGAAGAATGCGAAGTCGATGGTCTGGCCGCGCAGCGCCTCCACCAGGCCGCTGTAATCCTGCGCCACGAAGATCTTCACCTTCAGCCCCGAACGCTCGGAGATCAGGCGCGCAAGCACGTCCGCGTTCTTCTGCACATTCTCAGAACGCTCGGACGGATTCAGCCCGATCACAACTTCGTCTGCCGGACGTTCGGTTGTACAGGTGGATGCCGTGAACGCGAGTGCGATCATCACCAGCGATAGTGCCGTGCGCTTCATCTGCATGGGGTCGTGTGGAACGAGGTTGCGTCCCTGCCGGGTGCGCGGACGCGGGGCAAGATAGTGAGGGGAATTCTTACGTGACGTGGGTTTGGTGGCTGGGGCGTTGGGTTGGTTAGTTGTCAGGCGTCAGTAGTTAGTGGTCAGTTGGGTTTGTGGTTGTTGCATGCCATGCGGGAGTTCGCGCTGCTCATACTTCATATCTCATCGCTCATATTTTTTACTTCGGTTCCAGCACGCGCAGTTCAACGCGCCGGTTCATGGCGCGGCCGCCCTCAGTGGTGTTGTCGGCAATCGGTTGCGCGGCGCCGTAGCCCTTCACGGTGATCCGGTCCGCGGGGACGCGATTGGCTACCAGGTACGACTTTACCGCCTGCGCGCGGTCGCGCGAGAGCGCAACCGCCGCGTTGGCATCGCCGCTGTTATCGGTATGGCCGGCGATCTCCACATTGAGCGTGGGATTGACGAGCAGGAAGCGGACAACGTGGTCCAGGTCCGTCCGCGACTCCTTCTGCAGATTGCTCTGATCGGGTGCGAAGAAGACGAGCAGGCGCACCGTGCCGTTGATGGGGGAGAGCGTGAAGTCCACGCGTTCCTCGTTGCTGTGTTCCAGATCAGCCGAGACCAGTACCTGCTGCGAGTTGAAGAGATAGCCCGGCGCGTGCGCCGTGAGCGCATAGTTGTGGCCGCGCGGAAGCACGATCGCATACTCCCCGGTCTCGGGATCGCAGTTGAAGGAGCCGGTCTGCTGAGCCGATGCCAGATCGTGCACGTCGATCGTTGCCGGAATGATAACGCCGTTGTGATTGCGCACGATGCCGCGCACCACGGTCATCGGATCGGTCAGCGTCGGGACGGGTGCAACGCGATAGATGTCGAAGCCGCCGCGTCCGCCCGGCCTGTTCGATGCCATGAACGCCTCCCGTCCGTTGGACGAAAGCGAGAAGCAGATGTCGTCGTGATCGCTGTTGATCGGGATGCCCAGATGGCGCACGTGTGTAGTGCCGTTGATCATGACGGCGGCGAAGACATCGAAGCCGCCCAGGCTGGGCCGGCCGTTGGAGCTGAAGAACAGGGTGTTGTTGTCCGGTGAGAGCCAGGGGGTCACCTCATCCTCCGCCGTGTTGATCGCCTCGCCTGCATTGATCGGCGCATCCCACGAACCGTCGCGTGCGCGCCGGCAGAACCAGATGTCGCGCCCTCCCAGGCCGCCGGGACGGTTGCTGGAGAAGTAGAGGATGCTTCCATCCGCGGCGATGCACGGCTCGGAGTCCCAGAACACGCTGTTGATCCGCATCCCGGCATTCTCCGGGACGGTCCAGGGCGTTGCCTCGGGACTCACCGTGCCGCGCGGGCCGGCGTCGGCACGATAGAGATCGCAGTCACCGAATCCGAATCCTTCGCCCGAGAAGTAGATGGTCTCACCTCCCGGGGTCACCGTCGGGACGCCGATCGCGCGTTCGTTGTTGAGCTCCACGGCAAGCGCCGGCGTGTTCCAGCGGCCATCCTTCCAACGCGAGTAGAAGATGGATTGGTTGGATTTTGCCCCATCCCTGCCGGACGTGAAATAGATGATCGTGGTGTCCAGCGGCATCGCAACGCCGAAGTCATCGGCGGCGGAGTTGATGTCGTCCAGTGGCGTCAGCGTCACCGGGAGAGTCCGCACCTGATCCGGCGTGAGCGTGGGAATCCTGACCGCACGCGTGCCGCCGCCGCAGCCTGCAATCATCGCGATCGCGGCGAGCAGGAGAACGCCGTACCGCATGCGAGCCGCCGCCGTGCCGCCGTTGAGGGGCGCCGCGAGGTACTGCCGGACTCTGGTAGGGCGTTCCATCATTGAATTGCGTACCGAAGCGTTGCGAGAAGGGCGTAGATGCCGAGATCCGAATTCGGGGATTTGTTGATGGCGTTCATGCCGAAATCCAGCACCAGCTCCGGCGCGAACTGCATGCGCGGCGAAAGCTGATAGTTCAATCCCGCACCGAATCGGAATGCGTAGTGCAAATGCGTGGGGCTCGGGATGCCGCCATGCTCCTCGAGTGTGGACTGCCCGCCCGATCCCGGGAAGAAGCAATCGGTTGAGCCGAAGGTGCGCGTCCGGTCCAGCCCGGTGGAGAGCGGCCGCGCGGCCGCCAAGCCGCCGAGCAGATACCACGATCCCAGGTCCAGCTTGATGGCTGCGCCCAGCTTCACGAAGTCGATATGCGCAGAGAAGTCGTGGAGGGAGGTGCCGAGGCCCGTGGTGCTGTCGCGGCGTACGCACGGCTCGGTGACCGTTCCGCTGGACCCGAACGAGGAGTGAACGTACTCCAACGTGCCGAGGATTGCGAAGGAGCGGTTCAGCGGGTACTCGAGATCGATGCCGACGTTGTATCCGAACCCGGCAGCCGACGAGTAGATCTCCGTCTCGCCGCTCACGTCCCCTACGTCGAACGGGACATTGTTGAGGAAGCGGTCGTTGGAATAGGAGGAGCGGTTCAGGCCGGCGCGGATGCCGATCATGATCGGCGGCATGTCGTTGCGGACGTTCGGATTCAGAACATCGCCTGGCGGCATCGGCAACACATGCTGCGCGGGCAGAAGCTCGCAGTTGAATGCCGCCGCCAGCAGCAGGCATGCCACGATGCGCGCCGCCCGCAGAGGATGGAGCGTGTCAAATGCAGTCACGGAAGCACGTAGAATGGAAACAACGCCAACCTCGAATTTGAACGAAAACAACATAGTGCGCGCCGGTGTAATTTCCGAAGCGGAGGTGGAGGGAGCGATGTGTGCATTTGTCAGCGCATGTTGTGTCTTCTGCCCATTGCCGGCATCTGCATGAGAGGGGAAACGTGGAGACCGCGCCGATGAGCGCTGTGCCGGACGATCCATCGGGACTGACGGCTACAGCATATCATGCACGGCGGGTCAGGCCGTGTCCGCATCGGCGCGGAAATCTCCCGAGCGCCCGCCGCTCTTCGCCAGCAGCCGGATGCCCTCGATCGTGATCGCCTTCTCCACGGCCTTGCACATGTCGTAGATGGTGAGTGCGGCAACCGATGCGGCCGTGAGCGCCTCCATCTCCACGCCGGTTCTGGCAACCACCTTCACCGTGGCTTCGATCCTGACAGCATGCGTCTCCTCGAGCAGATCGAACGTGACCGTTACGCCGGTGATCGGGAGCGGATGGCAGAGCGGGACAAGGTCGCCCGTCCGCTTCGCGGCCATGATGCCGGCCACACGCGCAACGCCGAGCGCATCCCCCTTCTTCAGGTTGCCGGCGGCCAGTGCGGCGAACGCGTTTGCCCCGAGCCTGACGAATGCTTCTGCGGTCGCAGAGCGCTCCGTAACTTCCTTTGCTCCAACGTCAACCATGTGAGCATTTCCGCTCGCGTCGAGATGGGTCAACTCCGACATCGTTCTGCTCCCGAATGATTCTGAATCTTCTGATCGTTGCGGCAGGCTCCGCCATCGGCGGCATGCTGCGCTACCTTGCGGCGGTCGGCGGCAGGGCCTACCCAGCGCCGTTGCCATACTGGACGCTCGGCGTCAACCTGATCGGCGGGTTCGTGATCGGCGCAGCGGCCGTTACCCTTACAAGCTCGGAACGGACGCGCCTGCTGGTGATCACCGGTTTCTGCGGCGGCTTCACCACCTTCAGTGCGTTCTCGCTGGAGACGCTGGAGCTCTTTCGCGAAGGAGCCTACGCGTGGGCGTTTGTGAACATCCTGCTCAACATCATCCTCTCCATTCTCGCCTGCTGGGGCGGCTACGCACTCTTCTCGCGATCATAAGGATCGTTGCGCAAGCTGACAATATAGCTGTCGGTCAACGGTGATGTCCAATACGTACCCGCTGTGTTGTCCGGGACAGATTGCCATCGGCGCTGCTCCGCAGTGCCACGGCTCGCTACGCCTGCCTCGCGAAGACTGCGGGCGAGCGTTGCAGAGGAAGGCCCTGGCACCGTCGGTGTTCATCTCCTGCGATAACCACGCAGGCTCTCGCCCGGCATTCCTCTTCTTCCTGCTGACCACTGACCGAAGCGAGGCCGATGCGGTGGCATCGCGCCGAGCGTACCAATAACCAGGGGCCAACAACGAGCGAAGGCGCATCATCGATGCGCCTTCGGATGGAATATCTCGCGGCCTGATCGTGGCGCGGAGCCGCGCGGTTATGCCACCGCGTTCTCGGCTGCCTTGCGATCGTTCTCGATCAACTCTTCGATCGGGAACACCGTGCCCGGCTTCGGATAGCCCGCCGGATGCTGTCCCTCGAAGCCAACCTCCGTCATCGCCTGCACCTGGTTCCACTCGCCCGCGCGGCGTGCCAGCACCTTCTTCACGGAATTGTAGATGTCATTGGAGGTGAGGCCGAACGCCTTCATCAGTTCGTTCGGATTTCCCGAGCCGCCGAAGGTATCGGTGACGCCAACGAACTCCATCGGCACCGGTGTGTTCTTCACAACAACCTGTGCAACCGCGGAGCCCATGCCTCCCATGATCTGATGCTCCTCCGCGGTGACGATGGCGCCGCACTCGCGCGCGGCGGCAGCGATTGCCTCCGTGTCGATCGGCTTGATCGTGTGCACGTTCACCACGCGCGCCTGGATTCCCTCCTTGGCAAGCTCCTCGGCCGCCACAAGCGATTCCCAGACCATGCAGCCGGTTGCTATGATCGCCACATCGTTCCCTTCGCGAAACGTCTCTGCCTTTCCAAGGCGGAACGGCGTATCCTCGCGCGTGAAGGAGGGAACGGGCTCTCGGCCGAACCGGATATAGGCGGGACCTTCCATCCGGCCTATCGCGATCGTTGCCTTCTTGGCCTCCAGATAGTCGCACGGCACTACCAATGTCATGTGCGGGAGTGCGCGAAGGAAGGCCATGTCCTCCAGAACCTGATGCGTGGCGCCGTCCGGACCAACCGAGATTCCGGAGTGGCCGCCGCCGATCTTCACGTTCGCCTCGTTGTAGCAGACGGAGATGCGAAGCTGGTCCGCATTGCGAAGCGCACAGAAGGCGCCGTAGCTGGCGAAGAAGGGAATCTTTCCGGAGAGGGCGAGTCCGGCGGCAACCGTGGTTGCATTCTGCTCCGCGATACCCATGGAGAAGAAGCGATCAGGGAAACGATCCTTGAAGAGATTCGTCATCACCGATCCGGTAATGTCACCGCCCAGCACAACGATTCGCTCATCATGCTCGCCGAGTTCGACAAGCCCTTCACCGAATCCGAATCGAGTCGCCTTCGCGCCGTATTGTTCGTATGCCATGTCAGTTGTCAGTTGTTCGTAGTCAGTAGGGCTGTGTTGTCATCGCATCGTACCCGCGTCTACATAGAGGATGCAGAGCCAGCCCGTATCTACACTCCCGCCGAACGGGTTTGTCCGATAGACTTGATATATGCATTGAGCATTGGTGCAAGCGCATCGAGAATGGAACGCAGGTGCTCAATCTGATTCAACGCGAGAAGATCGCGTCGAACGGCTCGCCTGAGCCAATGCTTCACTTCATTCAATGAGCCACGTGCAACGATGGCAAATCGTCTGTTGTCCGCGTACGTTGCTCGTCCAACTCCCTCGGCAATGTTTGCTCCGACGCTGTCCGAAGCTCGGACAAGTTGGTAGCCCATGGTCGATTTCGCGAAGGATGGCCATGTGGCCACTACATCCCATATCGCATCCGCAAGTTGCTCGGCCAGGCGATACACATGCAGAGCTTCGAACTGTGATCGTGCCATCACCGGTTTCTCCACCGGGGGGATAACAGATCTGATGAACTAACAACGTTGCGCGTACCACAACATATACGTGGAAATGGGTGCGCTCAACGTTCATCCCGCAACAACGGCTTACTCATGAACCGCGCCACTCCATGCCCTACTGACCACCAACCACTGACTACTGACCCACTTACTACTCCGCCAACTCCTTCAATGCCTCTTCCGCCTGCTCCGGTGACGGGGGCTTGCCGTGCCACTCGTAGCGATCCTCCATGAAGGAGACGCCATGGCCCATGTAGGTCTTTGCAATGATGCAGGTCGGCTTGCCGGTCACGGTCTTGAACTCGTCGAACGCGGCAAGCAGTGCGCCGTGATTGTGCCCGTCCACCATGATCACGTGGAAGTTGAAGGACTCGAACTTCTCCTTCAGCGGATAGATGTTCATCACGTCGGTAACGCGGCCGTCGATCTGGCAATCGTTGTTGTCCACGATCATGCAGAAGTTGTCCAGCTTGTAGTGGGCTGCCGCCATCACGGCCTCCCAGATCGATCCTTCCTCCAACTCGCCGTCGCCGGTGAGGGAGTAGACGCGTGCGCCATTGTGGTCCAGCAGTTTGTCGCTGAGTGCCATCCCGACGGCGATGGAGAGTCCCTGCCCCAGCGAGCCCGTGCTGGACTCGATGCCCGGCAGCATCATGTCGCGACCGGGATGGCCCTGCAGCCGGCTGCCGAACTTGCGGAGCGTAAGCAGCTCAGACTTTGGGAAGAATCCGGCATTGGCCAGTGTGGCGTAGAGCACCGGACACATGTGGCCGGCGGAGAGGATGAACCGGTCGCGCCCCGGCATGTGCGGATGTGCGGGATCGTGGTTCATCACGCCTCCCATGTAGAGCACGGCGAAGATATCCGCCGAACCGAGCGGTCCTCCGGAATGGCCGGACTTCGCTTCAACGAGGGATCGGATGATATCGCGGCGTATTTCCGTTGCGATCTCGGCGAGCTGTTCAGGCGTTCGGCGTTCGTTGGTAAACGGCATGGGATCGGCTGCGTTAACGTTAGACTGAAGTCCGGCTAAACTACGAAACGGGCGCCGATTGAGAGGTAACGAAAGACAGCCCCGGAGCCGCCGGCAGTGACGGGTGTTCGCGGCCGGCCGGCCGGTTTCCCGCACGGTTACGCCCATTCCGGCCGCAGAACGGGTACTGTTACCAATCGTCAACGCCCGGGGCCATGTTGTGCAAGGCGCGGCTTTTACGTAGGTTCCTACCCTTTCCATGTATCAAAAGTCCCCAACCTGGGTAGATTGACTCGTGGCGTCCCTGCGCCACTGATCACACCGAAATCGATACATATCGGAGCAGTCCCGACAATGAGAATCACGCTTGTTGCTCTCTTTGCCGCAACGGTCTTCATGGCGTTGAGCGGCTTTGAATGTGCCTCCACCGAGATGACGACCGCAAAGGTTGCCCTGCAGCAGAAGGATTATGCGAAGGCCGAAGCTTCGTTGAAGAAGGAAACGGCGGCCCGTCCGCAGAATGGCCAGGCATGGTTCATGCTCGGCGAGATCTACAGGACCCAGGAGAAGGGGAAGGAGATGGTGGACGCCTACGACAAGGCACTCGCGGCCACGGATCCGGCACTGAAGCCGACGGAGAAGGAGACAATCTATGCCAACCGCTACAATGCCTGGCAGGATGCATACAACGCGGCGCTCAACAAGCTCAACGCGCACGAGTACCAGGCGGCGCTGGCGAAGCTGGATGCAGCCCAGGCCATCCGTCCGGATGCCGCGGACAACCTTTTCCTTCGCGCCGCGGTATATCGCGACATGAAGAATGAGGATCTGGAGACGAAGGCCAACAAGGACTATATCAGCCTCGTCGATCCGGACGCCCAGCGCGGCGTCACCGCCGGCCTCTCGCTCGGAATGTCCCGTTCGCAGGTGGAGGGGAAGATGGGGAAGCCGTTCAAGTCGCTCCTGGACAGCACCGGCGGCTACGGCTTCTATCCCGACAACGAACTCTATGTCTATTACGACGGCTCCGGCAAGGTGATCGGCTGGCACTACTACAATGGGTCGTCCGTCCCGGACGTGATTCGTGAGGTGCCGACGGAGCTGCGCAGCGGTCCGTACTATACGCTCGGAGTGGACAGTTATTATGCGGGCGAGAAGGACAAGAACCGGTACGACGAGGCATTGAAGTATCTTCAGTTCGTACAGCGTCTGGACCCTTCGCAGGAGAAGGTAGGGCAGGTGATCGCCGACATCTACGGCCGCACCGGGCGCACGGACGAAGCGAAGCGTTCGTTCGAGGCGAGCATCAGGCAGAATCCGAACGAGCCCTCGCTCTATATCAATTACGGCACGCTGCTCGTGAACATGAAGGATTACGAGGGGGCCATCCAGAATTTCAACAAGGTGCTGACGCTTACCAAGAGCGGTGACGACAAGCACAGCACGGCGCTCTTCAATCTCGGTGCCGCGTACAAGAACTGGGGAGCCGACCTGCAGAAGGCCGCCGGCGACAAGCCGTCCAAGGCGCAGTTGGATGCGATCACCGGCAAGCTCCGCGAGTCGGCGAAGAACTTCGAGCAGCTTCGGGCCGACAACGGAGGCTCCGATTACGTTGTGCTGAGCGAACTGGCGAACCTTTATCTCGTGCTTGGCGAGAAGAGCAAGTTCGAATCCGCGCTCGGCGATCTGGAGAAGCTGAAGGACAAGGCGGATGTTGCCAGCGATCCCTATTACTGGCAGGCAATGAGCCGCCTGTATGTGATCAAGGGGGATACCAAGAAGTCCGAAGAGGCGATGAAGCGCTCGGAGGAACTTCGGAAGTAGGCGGCGCATCGGGAGGCGAATCCTGAAGGGGCCGTTGAGGCCGCCGAATACAACGTTGACGGGAGATCGGCCATGTGCTGGTCTCTCGTCCCGTTTCGTGCCCCGGGCGAGAGACGTCCGGCCGGCGTGAGTGAACAACCTGACATGCAGAGGAAGAGAATACAGCCATGAGCAACAACAGCGGTATGGACGACGAGCAGGGCGGGCACCAGATAAATATCGAGCTTGGCGAGAAGGAGGCCGAGGGGATCTATTCCAACCTCGCAATCATCAGCCACTCGCCCGCGGAATTCGTTATCGACTTCACGCGCCTTCTCCCGGGCGTGCCGCGCGCGCGCGTGCATGCACGCATCGTGATGACGCCGCAGCATGCGCGGCTTCTCCTGAACGCGCTTCAGGACAACATTGCCAAGTTCGAGATGCAGTACGGCGAGATTCCGATGAACACCGGTGGTTCGTTCGGCTTCCAGATGCCGGAGAGCGGCGAACAATTCCATTGAGGCATGCGGCGATATCATGGATGGTTCGCTGGTTCTGATCTTTCACACACATCTGCCGTACGTGCTGCGTCACGGCAAATGGCCGCATGGCTCCGATTGGCTCTGCGAGGCGGCGGCTGAGTGCTACATTCCCATCCTCAACGAATGCCGGGAATTGATGGAGGAGGGAATCGTCCCGAATATCACGATCTCCCTCTCTCCAGTTGTGGCCGAGCAGTTGGCCGATTCGGAGTTCGCCGGCATCTTCAACGACTATCTGGATGAGAAGATCGCCTCTTCGATCGATGACCGTGCATACTTCGCGGAGCGGCGGCAGGAACGGCATTACGTGCCGATGGCGGATTTCTGGTGCCAGTGGTACCGCGATCGCCAGCGGGACTTCAACGAGCGCTACGGAGCCGATCTCTGCGGGGCGTTCCGCCGGTTGATGGAGGATGGAGCGATTGCACTTCAGACCTGCGGCGCAACGCATGGCTATTTCCCGCTGCTGGGGCACGACCGGAATATCGATGCGCAGATCGGAGTCGCGATGGCGAGCCATACACATCGCTTCGGCGCCGCTCCCCGCGGCATCTGGATGCCCGAGTGCGCGTACAGACCCGGCGGCTACTGGCAGTCGCCGGTTCCCACGGATCATGCGCAGGAGGGAATGCGCCAGGGCGTTGAGCAGTTGATCGCCGCCCATGGGCTCGAGTACACCGTTGTGGACAGCCATCTCACACGCGGCGGCAAGCCGCTCGGCGTCTATGCCGGACGATTCGATGCGGTGCAGCGCATGGCCCAGGAGGGCGCAATCCTTCCGCTGGACGATTCACGATCGGTGTACGACGTGTACCGCGTTGCGTCGGCAGCGGAGCCGGATGCCGGGATGATGGCGGTCTTCACGCGCGATGCCGAGACCACGCTCCGCGTGTGGAGCGGCGTATTCGGGTATCCGGGCGATCCCGACTATCTGGAGTTTCATAAGAAGCACCACAACAGCGGGCACCGCTACTGGCGGGTAACCGACTCGCAGATCGACCTCGCGCTGAAGACGATCTATCGCCCGGAGAAGACCGCCGCCCGCGTAGCCGTTCAGGCGGAGCACTTCGTGTCGATCGTGGAACGGGCGCTGGCGGACTTCAGGCAGGCAACCGGGCGCGAGGGCGTTGTTACCGCCCCGTTCGATACGGAGCTGTTCGGGCATTGGTGGTTTGAAGGTCCTCGCTTTCTTGGAGAGGTGCTGCGGCGGTTCGCGCGGGGGAGCAGTGTCCGCGTTCGCACCGCGCCCGATGAACTGGACGCGCGCGATCCGGGGCTGGTGATTCAGATCCCCGAAGGATCATGGGGCGAGGGAGGCGGCCATGCAGTCTGGCTGAACGACGAAACGGCGTGGACATGGCCGATGATCTACGAGGTGGAGGATCGTCTCTCGGCATTGCTGGCCGTGCCGGCAGGACTTCCGGAGGAGGATCGTATTCTTCGGCAGATGGCGCGAGAGCTGCTGCTGCTGGAGGCTTCGGACTGGCAGTTCCTGATCACCACCGCGTCCGCGGCGGAATATGCGAGGCAGAGACTGGTCGGCCACTACAACAATGCGATGCGGCTGGCAGGTTATGTGGATGCGCTCCGGCGTGGAGAGACATTGTCGGCGGGGTCGGTTGAGGATCTGGCGGCACTGGAGTCGGATAACCGGCTTTTCCCGAACCTCTCGCTGGAACATTTCATGGCGCATTCTGTCTCATCGGCCGGCCGAAGCGAGCGCCTGAACGTCTGATTTCACTCAGAATCGAGGAAGAGGATGAATATCCGGATTGTCGTACCGCTGGAATTCCTCCTTGCGATTATCTTAATGGGCTGCTCATCGGTGAGCATGCTCGAGCTCCAGGATGCCGAAACCGTTCCGGCCGGCCGGGTTGTCTGGTACGGCGGGCTGGCCAACGGCGCCGATCTCGCAGGCCTGTATCACGATTCGTCGCGCCATCTTGCAGGCTCGTTTATGCCGGCGGTGCAGGGAGGAGCGACGCTGGGTCTCGGGGAGCACGTGGATGCAGGTGCTTCCGTCTGGACGTCCGCTCCGCTTGCCGCTCCCGCCACCGGCTTCCAGGCATTCGACGCAGGCATCAGGGCCGGTACGAAGATCATGCTGACGGAACGGCGCTCGCGCAACCGGGTTGCCCTCTCCCTCGGCGGCTGGCTGTACGGAGCCACCAATGTGTTCGCGTCGGATAACTCCGCGGACCGCGGATATGGCTGGACAGCAGGAGGAAGTTCCGCAGCGATCTACTCCTTCGTGCTGAATCCCGCGGACTCCGCGGAGCAGGAGCGTGTGCGTTCGTTGTATGCAGGCCTTCGCTGCATACTGTTTCGCGGAGACTTCACCTACGGCATCGTGAGCGATTCGCTTCCCGACAGAACCGTCGGGAGCTTCGCCGGAACGCGGCTGGGGTACGGAGCCCTTGTCGGCTTCAGCCGGGGAACAGCGGCGGCGGCCGAAGTTGCATGCTTCGTTACGCCGGGGCTCGACCCCCATACAACGGCGTGGACGCTGTTGCTGGGGCTTCGCTTCGCGCTGTAGAGACCGGAATCCCTGACCCGAACGAGAAATCTTCAGCTACTGAGATCATAACGAGCACGAATGGGAAAGAAGCTAGTGATAGTAGAGTCGCCGACGAAGGCGAGAACCATCAAGGCGTTTCTGCCGCCTGAGTACCAGGTGGAGGCTTCGATGGGGAGCGTGCGCGATCTTCCTGCGAAGGCTGCCGACGTGCCCGCCGCGGTGAAGAAGGAGAAGTGGGGGAGGCTCGGAGTGGATGTTACCAACGGGTTTCAGCCCCACTATGTGATTCCCTCTGCGAAGGCCAAGGTGGTGAAGCAGTTGCGCGACGCGATGAAGGATGCAGAGGAGGTGGTGATCGCGACAGACGAAGACCGTGAGGGGGAGTCCATCGGATGGCATCTGCTGGAGATTCTTCGGCCGAAGGTGCCGGTTACCAGGATGGTATTTCACGAGATCACGAAGGCCGCGATACTCGAAGCCCTTCGCGATACGCGCCAGGTTGATCAACGCCTTGTTCGCGCGCAGGAGACGCGCCGGATACTGGACCGGCTGTACGGCTACACACTCTCGCCTCTGCTCTGGAAGAAGGTGGCGCGGGGCCTCTCGGCCGGCCGCGTGCAGTCGGTGGCGGTGCGTCTGCTGGTGATTCGCGAACGGGAACGGCGTGCGTTCCGCAGCGGTGCCTACTGGGATCTGCAGGCGCATCTGGCGATTGCGGCCGGCAACGCCCAGTTCGATGCAGTGCTCACGGGTGTCGGTGGGAAGAAGATTGCCGGCGGGCGCGACTTCGACGCAGCTACCGGACGGCTTGCAGCCGGCCGCGATGTTGTGCTGCTGGATGAGGCGGCCGTTGTTCAGCTTCGCGAACGTGTGCTCCGGGAGACTTGGCGCGTAACCGAGGTGGACGAGAAGGAGGAGGTGCGACGCCCCTCTCCCCCGTTTACAACGTCCACGCTTCAGCAGGAGGCGAACCGCAAGCTTGGCCTGAGCGCGCAGCAGACCATGCGGGTTGCCCAGAAGCTGTACGAGCAGGGATTGATCACCTACATGCGTACGGATTCGGTGAACCTTTCGGAGCAGGCGATCGATGCGGCCCGCGCCGCGGTGGAGACCAAGTACGGTTCCCAGTACCTGAGCCCAGCGCCGCGCCGCTTTACAACGAAGTCGAAGGGAGCGCAGGAGGCGCACGAGGCGATCAGACCCGCAGGCACGTTGATGCCGACAGCCGGTGATCTGAATCTGGAGGGGGCGGATGCCGCACTCTACGACATGATCTGGAAGCGGACCATGGCCACGCAGATGGCGGAGGCCCGGCTTCGGTTCGTCTCGGCCACAATCGAGGCGGGTGACGCAACCTTCCGTGCGAACGGGCGCCGCGTGGAGTTCCCCGGCTTCTTCCGTGCGTATGTGGAGGGGTCGGACGATCCCGAAGCTGCGATCGAGGATCGCGACGCTCCGCTTCCGCAGCTCTCACGCGGTCAGCAGCTGGAGTGCAACGGGGTGGATACCGTGCGTCACGAAACGAAGCCTCCGGCTCGCTACAGCGAGGCCGCGCTTGTTCAGGCGCTGGAGAAGGAGGGGATCGGCAGGCCCAGTACGTACGCCAGCATCATCAACACGATTCAGGACCGCGGCTACGTGCGCAAGCAGGGGCAGCAGCTTGTGCCCACCTTCACGGCGATCGCCGTCGTGTCGCTGCTGGAGATGCACTTCCCGCAGCTCGTGGATCTCAAGTTCACCGCGTCGATGGAGCAGACGCTGGACGATATCGCGACGGGTGAGGCGGACTGGCTTCCCTACCTCAACAAGTTCTATCTGGGAACTGCGGGGTTGGAGGAGCAGGTGAAGATGCAGGAGGAGAAGATCGATCCGCGCGAGGCCTGCACCATCCGGTTCGACGATCTGGATGCCGATGTCCGCGTGGGACGGTTTGGCGCCTACCTCGAGAAGGAGGATGAGGGAGAGACGATCAAGGCGTCGCTTCCGGAGTCCGTTGCGCCGGCCGATCTGACCTCCGATGAGGCGGAGAAGATCATCCGGCAGAAGCTGGGCGGGGCGGAGGCGCTGGGGCATCACCCGGAGACCGGGGAACCGATCTATCTCCGTGTGGGTCCGTACGGACCGTATGTGCAGCTTGGCGACGAGAGCGAGGACAAGGGGGTGAAGGTGACCCGGACCTCGCTGCCGAAGGGGATCACGCCGGAGAATATTACGCTCGAGCAGGCAATCGGGCTGGTTGGCCTTCCGCGCACGCTGGGTCTGCATCCCGAGACAGGAAAGGAAGTGAAGGCGGCGATCGGCCGGTTCGGGCCGTATGTGATGCACGATGGCCAATTCGCTTCGCTGAAGGCCACGGACGACGTGCTGACCGTTGGGCTGGATCGTGCCCTTGAACTCTTCGAGCTGAAGAAGCTGGGACCCGGGAAGCGGGGGTTGGTGCGAATCATCGGAGTGCATCCTTCCGATGGAGAGCCCGTGGAAGCGTACTCGGGACGTTACGGCCCGTACGTGAAACACGGCGAGATCAATGCTCCGGTGCCGAAGGGTGTGAGCGTGGAGGAGATTGCGCTCGAGCATGCCGTGAAGCTGATAGCCGAACGTGCCGCAAACCCGCCGGAGAAGAAGGGGAAGCCTGCTCGAAAGGCCCCGGCAAAGAAGAGCGCTGCGGCGTCCAACGGTGCTGCCGCAACCAAGAAGAGCACTGCGGCCAAGAGCGCAGGAACAACGAAGCGTGCGGCAACGAAGAGCGCGCCGAAGAAAAAGAAGTAGGGGTTCCCGCCGTTGCTGAACCGACGGCGGGAGCCGGCCATGTATCCGTGGAGATTCGCCGGCGCATGCCGAGTGCGCCCGCTCGGTGCTCGTTGCGCTGAGACCTGTCCGGCTCTCCCGGTTCATACGATGCGGGCCGATGCTTGCAGCATCGGTATCTCGAATGTGCGGATGCTGCGATCCGGCGCTCCCTGCGGTGCCGACGATATCTCGCAGCGCTGCGTATCTGGTGCGCCGGTCGTCTGCGCAACTCCGGCACTCCGGCGGCAGGCGTTGATCGCTTGCATTATTGATACCCGAAGTACTATCATCGTCCCGGCTGGAATGCTCCTGCATACCATGTATGCGATTATCATGGAGCCCTTCAGCCTCTCTCACCCGGCGCGCAACCCGAAACCAACTACGGTAACAGACGTGGTAGCAGTACGTTGCGTCCGCCTGGTGACCATTGTCGCCATCCTTCTCGTATTATCCGGCGCGCTGGCTCACGCCCAGGATACGCTGCAAAGCGGCGTCATCAATCTCTATACACCGGTCCTTGCATTCGGTGACTGTGCAACGATTGTTGTCCGCGATGTGCAGGGATATTCAGCCGGGGATCTCGTGATGATCCTCCAGATGCAGGGGGCCGTCATCGACACCTCCGGCACGGCCGCATACGGTTCCGTTGCCGACTACAACAATGCCGGCAGCTACGAATGGAATCGTATCGGATTCATCACCGGCGATACAATCCATCTCACGCACTATCTCGACAACACCTATTCGCTTCCCGGCCACGTGCAGCTTGTGCGCATTCCCGAATACGGCGACGTGGTGATTCCCTCCCCGGCCGTGGTCACCTGCGCGCCGTGGAACGGCGAGACGGGGGGTGTACTTGCGTTGCGAGCCGCAGGCACGGTGCGGATTGATGGTTCCATGGATGTCACCGGCAAGGGGTTCCGCGGAGGAACGGTGAAATCTGCCGGGTTTGTATCCTACTACGATACTACGTTTGCGGGACCGGAGAATCCGGATCGCTATGGACTGAAGGGCGAGGGGATTGCCGGCTTCGGCGTGCCTCCGAATATCTCCGGCCATGGAGCTGCGGCAAACGCGGGCGGCGGCGGCGGCAATCACAATGCCGGAGGAGGAGGAGGAAGCAACAGCGGTGGCGGCGGTCTGGGAGGGTATGCCTACAGGGACAGCCGGTACGCCGGAGACTATCGTCATACCCAGGGGCTGGGGGGCTATCCGCTGGTGCCGAACAGACGGCTCTTCCTTGGCGGCGGTGGCGGCGCCGGCCATGACAACAACAACGTGGGGACCAGCGGTGCACGCGGCGGCGGCATCATCGCCATCGAGGCCGCCCGCATCACTGGTGCGAACGGCCGCATTGTTGCATCCGGTGCCGATGCCGTCGACGCAAGCTACGATGGCGGCGGCGGCGGCGGCGCTGGCGGGTCCGTAGTGATGGATGTTGCAGCATTCAACGGCACGTGTACCGTGGATGTGCACGGCGGCGGCGGCGCGGATGCCGGCACTACGGTCTTCAACCAGGATGCAGGTCCGGGCGGCGGCGGTGGTGGCGGCTCCGTATCATTGACTGCTGCACTTCCTCCGGCGTCGGCGCTCGCAGTTGTGGCTGCCGGCGGCGCAAACGGTACCGATGTATTTGCTCACGGCCCGTATGGATCCACGCCGGGCGGCACCGGCGTTGTCGCGGGTAATCAGGAGTTTGTACGCAGCGCGCGCGAGGCCGTTCGGCCGGCTGTTGACGCCGGGCCCGATGTGGATCTCTGTCTCGGAGCCTCCGTCACACTGAAGGCAACCGGTGGTGTGCGCTATCACTGGACGCCGATCGCCGGATTGAGCTGTGTTGATTGCGCCAGCCCCGTTGCGTCGCCGAATACCCCAACCACATACTATGTAGTCGGGACGGATTCCAACGGGTGCACCAATCTGGACAGCGTGAAGGTGAACGTGAACACCTGTGCAGATGCCGACTTCATTCTGCCGACGATTTGTGCGGGCCGTAGCGAGCATACGTTTGTGGATTACTACAACCGCCGGCATGTGGATACGATCGTCTCCGTACAGTTCCTGGGCGATCGCGCTTCGGACTATGCATTCGAAGGGACGCTCCCCTTTGTGCTGACCCCGACCCTCACGATGCACATCCCGGTGCTGCACCGGTGGATTGTTCCGGGCGCACACGTCACGCTGATGCGCATGACCGCCCGCAGTGGGGATATCTATGACTCGCGCGTGCTTGCCGTCACGGAGACAACCATCGAATCCGTTCTCAAGATCGGCTCGCTCCATCTCGGCGTGCATGCCGGGCCGTTCGACACATGCTTTGCGGTGCCAAATCCCTACTATGTCCGCGTGCTCATTACCGACACGGCGTGGATTCAAGGGAACGAGCAGCTGCGTATATCGACGCCGGGACTTCCGATCAATATCGACCGGCACGACAGCGTTCTTCTCTGCCTGCATGTCGAAAGCCTGAAGGCATCGGACACCGCGACGCTGGTGCTGGGAGGAGTGGTTGTGGACAGCTGCAACATCGGCCGCTGTGTCTCGCAACTGATCACGATCGATGGCGGCCCGCCGCGCCCCGGCAATCCGGATGCCGCGGTCGGAGAGAGTGAGGAGAATGCCGGGCTTGCGATGGAGATATTCCCGAACCCATCGGGAAGTGACGGTTCAATCCGGATCCGTCTGCCGCATGCGGACCAGGTGCGTATCACCGTGCTGAACCTTGCCGGGCGGGAGGTGGCCGTGGCGGCCGAAGAGTGGCTGCCCGGTGGTGAACACGTCATTCCATTCTCAGTGCCCGGGCTCCCATCCGGCGCCTACTCCTTCGTGATTCGCACGCGAACCGGCATTGCCCGCATCCAGCATCTCATTGTGCGATAGGCGATCGCGAAACAAACAAGGTGACACGAGGGGTTGCCGTCCGGTGGGACGGCAACCCGCGGGTGTCGGACGCATGATCGACGGGTATCGATCTCCAGTCCCTTGCACACAGGTTTTTTCCGCCTGGAATTTGGCACGTGCATGAGCCTCGCGGCCTCGCAGACGGATTGCGATGCGCCCGATGGTATTGATCCGCTTCGGCGTCGGTTTACATTCCGTTGCGGCCTTCGGACGGATTCGCCTAAAAGTTTATGTTGGATGGCTCCGTGTAACGGCTATATATTGCGTGGCACTTCAAGCCGTGGTGGGCGAGAAGTGCATGTCCAGCCACCGTCCTACAATTGAGGTCCCAAACGTTCGTGGTCGAGGTCCGTCCAAGCGCTTCAGCATATTCACGCATGAAGAGGATAGATACTATGTCTCGGACTCGCATCTCGGTTGTTCTGGTTCTTCTCGCTGGGCTTGTTGCCTCGAGCGCCGCATCTGCCAAGACTGGTGATCGTGCGCAGAGTGAAATCATGCAGGCTGCCATGAAAGGCTCCGTGAAGATGGTCACGACCATTTTTTCGGTGAAGCGCCCTGTAAACACGCCGCTGCTCGATTGGGCGAAGGCGACCACTGAGAAGGCAAAGCTTCAGCGCATTCATCGTGAGACGTCGCGCAGGAGTGTGCCGGCCATGGATCAGGATCAGATGGAGTTTTCGCGCGACCGCGACTGATCGTATCCGTGTGGAGCATCGGATGGCAAAACGCTCTCCCGCTCCCGATAAAAATTCAGACGCCCTGTGAAGCCGATCTTCACAGGGCGTTGTGCGTTTGGTGCGCCAGGCATGGGCGCGTGCACTGAATGTGCCTTCTGCCTGGGGGGAAGCGTCGAAGCTCGTCACGGGTTCCTAGGCGTATTCGGCAACCTTCTTGCGATGTACTCCCGTGTAGAGCGCGGGAGCAAGGCCCGGCGCTCCCTCCATGGCACTCTCCGCCTTCCGCACAACCGGCCGAACGGCGTAGCCGTCGTTCGTCAGTTCCATAACGATCACCAACCCCATGCCGAACAGCGAGGAGGCAAGCGCAACCGGTGCGGCCGTTACCGTCGCAGCGATGCCGGGTTCGCGAGCGCCGAAGATCGATGCCGCTACCTCACGTACAGCGGAGCGAGATTGGACGGAGGCAACGTTGAAGCCGAAGCGTGAAGCATATTCGCCCAGCACCGGCGGAGTGAAGAGATGTTGTGCA
The DNA here is from genome assembly GCA_018266795.1 of Bacteroidota bacterium. Lineage (GTDB taxonomy): Bacteria > Bacteroidota > Ignavibacteria > OLB7 > OLB7 > JAFDZV01. Next base: position 65,313 of record JAFDZV010000018.1, read on the forward strand.
TCTTCTGCGAAGCGTGTCAACCAGGAGCGGCGATTCAACCGCGCAGGGAGCGACGATGCGTTCAAGGCCACCACGAGCAGGCGCCCGCCGGGGTTCAGCCAGCGCCGGGCGCGATCGAAAAGCCGCGACGGTGTTGGGTATCGTTCCAGGCCCACCGTGTTGATGATACAGTCGAACGATTCCGCAGCGAATGCCGCACCTTCCAGCGACCACGCAAATGTGCGCACGCCGTCGATCGGTGAATGTCCCGGCTCCACCAGCGCCGAAAGCGCGATGCCCATTTCGGCGGCCTCGGCGATCAGTGCACGATCCGGCTCGCCGAGCACAAGCGCTGAAGGGAACGGCCGGCCAAGCAGCGACCGAAGCGCCTCACGCTGCAGTGTAAGCGGCACCGAAGACGTCGTGCTGGCGGCAGTCCGGCGCTCGGCCTCATCGTGGGCAATGCTGATCAACCCGCACTTGCGGCAGCGTCGCAGCAGCAGGCCCTGCGCCGTCCGCTCCTCCGCGTGCTCCAGATTTCCGCAGAGGTCGCAGGCAGGCACCCACCAGGTTGATTCCGATTCTTTACGCATCGGCTTTCGGCATTGATAGATCGTGAGTTGCGAATCGCAACGAACGCTGCGTTCGCCATACTGGACACGCCCCCCAAAAATCGACTATTGGCGTGTGATCGTCAAGGGGTGCTCCGCATGCTCGCGTATAAGACGAGGAAGCACACCTCCGATTATCGGAGATGCGCTTCCGTTCGCAGAAATACGTTCCGAGCGGTGTGCGAATGCTACGGAGTGATCGTTAGGTTCACTGCGTTGCCGTTGCCGCGCACCTCGGGATAGTACATCAGTTCCGCAACTGAAGGCATCACCGAATACGTGCCCGGAATCTGCGCGCGCATGACGTAACTGAACTCGAACGGAGCCCGCGGAATCTCCCGGGCGAAGAACGTCACCTTCTCATCGCGCACATTGCGGTCGGAATACCACCACCACCATTCCGACTCGTCTGCGTTCTCCTCACGCGCCTTCTGGTCGTAATCCTTCTCACCGGCAATCGTGTAGCCGTCCGTATTGGTTACCACCTCGCAGCCCGCAGGCAGCGGGTCCTCCAGCATGAAGTACTCGTAGTTGCGATCGGGTACAACACGTACCTTCACGAACAGTTCATCACCCGTCCTTACCGTGCCGCGGAACGGCTGCTTGGTGTAGACATAGATGTCGCCGCGCCGGGCCTTGGTGAGCGTGTAATATTCACGTACCACCTTGAAGCCGGAGCTCGCCGAACGGAGTGCAGGTCCGGTTGCATAGTACACCATCCGAGCCGAGGCATACAGCCTTCCCGGGCCGTTCTTCTCGATGCTCACGGCATTGTTGCCGTTCACGAGATTGGGATCGTGCAACTGAACGCGCTGCTCCGGAAGGAATACGTCCGCCCGCGTGACATGCTTGGTGAAGATCTCGCGCCCGTTCATCTTCACGCTCAGCGTATAGTCCGGGTTCAACTGCCCCGATGACTTGATGTAATCCACAAGGGCATAGATCACGAGAGCCGTTGTCTTCGTGTTCTCCCACGTGTCGCCGAGCTTCTGCGAGAGCAGCCACTGCACGCCCTTCTGCGCAAGCTGCGTCTCTCCCTTGGTCTCCAGGATCGCCTTTACCGCGAACGCGGTTGCCTCCACCGGATCGTTCTGCCAGAACCATCGCAGGCCCTTCGGCTGCCAGAACGCATAGTCGGTCCCGGACGTTGCGTCAGCCTCCAGCCGTGCGTCCATTGTGTTGACAACGTCCTGCATCCCCTGCGCCTTTGCAGCCAGCGCAATCAAGGCGCGGCTGTATTCGCTCAAGGTTTCCACGTGCGCCATCGCACGGATCTTGTCGGTCAACACCTGTTGCGGCTTTCCCTTGTCGATGGTCGCGAGCACATAGACCATGTAGGCCTGCGTGGTTGCATCCAGCGGATGCCCCTTGTCGCCGCCATCGGTCAGGAGCTTCATCAACGCATCGTGGCCATTGTCGTACCGCTCCTTGTTCACCTCGTAACCGGCGCGCTGCGCCGCCGTGAGACCGTACATGACGTAGGCCGTCATATACGGATCCGTCTGGTCCCATGTCCACCATCCCCAGCCGCCATCCTCATGCTGCATTCCATACAGCTTTGAGAATCCACGCGATACCATGCGCGGTATCTCGGCACGGCGTTTCTCGTCGAACGGTACGTCCAGTTTCTTCAGCACGTCGGCCACGACTACTGTTGGAAGGAAGCGGCTCATTGTCTGCTCCACACATCCATACGGGTAGCCGATCAGCGAGTCCAGCGTGCCGAGCATGGAGCCGGCAAGCGACGGCGAGAGCGCGATGTAGACGTCGCCGCTTTTCGGATCGGCACCGGGCGGCAATTGCAGGTTCAGCGTGCGAGCCGCGGTTGGACCATCGAGCTGCGTTACGGCGCCGGTTGCCAGCTTCATGCCGCGCGGCAGCACCGGAACCGAGAGCTCCATCGCGTCGGATTCCTCGTTCGTCAACGCCTTCACATTCAGGAGCGCAGTGCCGTTGTACTGGGCGGAGATCTTCCAGTCGATACGCTGTTCGCCGTTTGCCGGAATAGTCACGGTCTTCTCGCGATCGCCCAGCGAAACGTTCTCTCCTCCGAAGGCCACCTTGGTGGTCTTCGCCGTGGAGAGGTAATTGTGCACCGTTGTCGCGATCAACAACTCATCCCCCTGAATCAGGAAGCGCGGCGTCTCCATGCGCACAAGCAGCTCCTTGCGCTCCACCACGCGCGCCGTGGCCTGCCCAACCGCCGTTTCGTTGGTGATACCGCGAGCCGTGATACGCCAGGTGGTGAGGTTGTCCGGGAAGTCCACCGTCATCGTGGCCTTGCCGTCGGAACCGGTGCGCGCGCTCGGCGTCCAGAACATCATGTCCTTGAAGTTCCTGCGCGTGGCGGGCTGCACGAACATGCTTCCCTTCACATCACCGAATGCGATGGCACGCGCATTCGATAGTCCGCTGGCCAGTCTGGGGGAAAGGCTGTCGTACACGGGATGCCCGTGATGATATCCGTAGAGCGCATCGGTTGCGTCCTTGTCGATCTTTACCGCATCGCCGTAGAAGCTGAAATTGAGAGATGAGCTCGTGGAGACCTCGTTCCAGCGCGCTCCGTAGAACGAGCGCTGGATGTCGGGAGTGTTCTCCGGGCGAATCGCATAGATGGCCTCGTCCACCATTCCCACGGCAACGTCCACGTTGCCAACCGGCGAGCCCTTCTCATCGAGCGCGCGCACCGTTACCGTTCCCTTCTCACCCGGGCGATACGTCTGCTTGTCGGTGGTCACCTCCATGTGCAGCAGCTTGCCGTCCGGCACTACCGAAACACGCTGCGTCTCGTGGTACATCTCGCCGTCGACGATCGCCGACGCACTGAGGAACACCGTGGGCGCATGCTTCTCTTCGATCGGAATCCGTACGATCGTGGACGTACCGTTCAGCCGCTCCACCTGGCTGGAGTAGAGTGTCGCTCCCTCCAGGGTCACCAGTGCGTCCACATTGGGGGCCGGCATGATCACGAGTGCGCTCATCGTCTCTCCCGGCTTGTAGGCTGCCTTGTCCGGGATTATCTGCACGTCGCTCGATCCCTCGCGATACCAGTTGGCGTATGCCTGATCGGCTACGTAGATGTAGCTGGACTCGGTGATCTGCGTGCCGCGCCTGTCCGCCACGGTCACTTCCATCTCGAAGTAGCCGGGCTGGCTGGGCTTGTACGTGAGCGTTCCCTTGCCTGAGGCATCGGTGGCTCCGCTGCCGCTCCATACCTGGTCGTGATGTGCCTTGTAGACGAAGCCGCTGGGCATCGAGTCGTTCTTCACTCTGTCCCACCATGTGTGGATCACCTTCGCGGTGAAAGGCGCTGCCACCGGCTTCTCCCCCTCGCATGTGGCCACCTCGACGCTGATTTTCGCTTCGTCGTTCGGACGGTAGACGTACTTGTCCGTGCTCATGGTGATGAAGTACTCACCACGGGTTACCTCCACGGACTTCGCCCCGGCAATCATGCGCCGACTGTTGTCAACCACGTTCGCCTGAACGCGATAGACATAGTCGCGATCGGCTGCGGGGTCCGTGCGATAGTCGATCTGGAACGTTCCGTCCGGGTTCAGCACTCCCTTCGCAGAATGCACCATCTCCATGCGATAGGTTGCGAAGTCATCGTCATCACCTCCCTCATAGAGGTATGCCCAGTCGGAGCCGCGCCACCACGGCCGCCAGTAGCGGGCGCGATACACGAAGTACTCCACTTCCGCATTGGCCACCGGTGAGCCGAAATAGTAATCGGCCTTCACCGTTGCCTTGATCTCGTCACCGCGCGTGTAGGTGGTGCGGTCCGTTGTTACCACCACCTTGTACTCCGGCTTCTTGTACTCCTCAACGGAAAAGTTGAAGTACTGCGCTTCGTCGCTCGAGGAGCCGAGTGCGAAGACCTTTACGGACCAGATGCCGAGCGGCGGTTCATCGCTGATAACGAACTGGCTGTTGAATGTGCCGGCATCCGATAGCGTGAGCGTGTCGCGCCGGAAGCTGTCGCCCCGTGCGTCGTCGATCTCTGCAATCATTCGCTGTCCGGCCTGCGGGCCTGCGTATGTCCCGTCCGTATTCGTGCTGCGAACGATGCCGCGATAGTAGACGGTGTGGCCCGGGCGATAGACCGGGCGGTCCGTGTGCAGGTAGATCTTCGGGGCGTTGCCGCTTCCGTAGTTGTAGAAATAGGGATCGGAGATCACGAAGTTCCCATCCTTCTCACCCAGCACCAGCAGCGTGCGCATTCGATAGTCCCACTGCCACTCATCCTCCGGGTCGTCCTGGCTGGTTGCCGTGTGTTCGTGCTTGGGAGGGGCGGGAACGGAGACGCGTGCCGTGCCGTCCGCGGAGGTGGTCTTGTCCGTAATCTTCTCACCGGCGCGCGTCACCACGAGCGGTACATCTCCCACCCGCTCGCCCGTGCGCGTGTTCACTACGAATGCCAGCAGTTCCGTGTTGGACTGCTTCATTACCATACCGTATTCCGAGATCACGAGCGTCGTGAGCGCACGCTTGCCGCGCACGCGCGCCTCGATGAGATACACACCCTTCTCCTTCACCGGCACCGGGATCGATTCGTAGTGCCAGTTGCCGGATTCCTCCGGCTTCGGATTCAACTCGTGCTCCCACGTGGCCACGATTGGATAGTGCTCCGCGCCCTTCGGGATGTCGTCCACCGCAAGCTTGCTGGGATCCTTCGGCGCCCCGCGCTCACGCTGCTGGCGCTCCTTTTCCGCCTTCGTGCCGTTCAGATCGGCCACATCGCGAATCGCTCTGCGCGCATCGGCAGGCATCACGCTGCGAGCCGCATAGCGCACGTCACGCTGCACCTTGTCCAGTCCCTGCCGCAGCATCTCGAAGGTGTTCGGCGGGTTCAACGAGGCGAGCGATGGTGCGTGCGGGTCCTTCTGGCTCATGAAGAAGTCCACGGGATCCGGGATCCGGAACGCGCGCATGTACACCTTCACCTTGCCCACGGCGTTGCCGCCGAAGTTGACGGCGGTTTCTGCAGCTCCGGGATAGAAGATCTGTTCCACCGAGAGCGAGAAGGAGAACGAGTTGTCGTCACCATCGAAGGCGAACGCCATCATCGCGGCGAGGATGATGAACGAGCGGGTAGCGAAGGAACGGAGATTCATTGGCAGACTCACGGGATTGATGCCGATGGGTCATAACACGGTAGTACCCGGAACTTAGCGCATTTCAGGTTCTTCACGAACTGACGCGCGCACGCGGGAGCGTAACAAGACCCCGCACTGCAACGCGGGCCTGGAAGTAGCCGGATAAATTGGGGCCTCCCGGCGCCGTGGCTACGGAGAGCCTGAGCCCGGATACGGAGCGATTGCCGGAGGAGCAGAGAGCATGATGGAATCTCGAACTACACGCAACACCCGCTCCGGGCTTGCGCCGTGATGCGCGCTGAGCGAATTCAATGTTACGCATTCGCCATGCGGTTCGCATGTTCGGCTGTGCAATCCATTCCGCAGATTGCGCTCACCTGTTGCCGTACCGTCCGCGATGGTTCGGCAATGGATCTGCGTCCGCACCATGTGTGCAGCCCCGGGCCTCCAGGCCTGCGGCTCCGCTTCGCACACTCCAACCGAACGCCGAACTCCGGGATCGAATCCACATGAACAACATCGAGATCATTACCGTAGCCGGACGCAATGCACTTCCGGAGCTGCAGCGGCTCAGGCGGGAATATGCGGCTACCGGCCTCTATCCGATTATTCTCGGCGATGAGGAGGACTTCGAATGCTTGCAGGATCTGTATGACGAGGGGGAGGAAACGGACGCCGCCGCCATCATCGCTGAGAGCAGGACTATCGACGTTCAATCCCTGCTTCGGGAACGGCGAGGGGAGTTGGCCGACATGTTCGAACAGGAAGATGGTGGTGACGGCGATCTCGCCGGCGGAATGGAACTCGTGGCGCATCTCGACATGGGAACAATGCAGCCGAAAGAGACCGTGATACTCGGGTTGTTGCGGGTTGCCGCTCCATGGGAAGTGTTCGCATATTTGGGCTGGGGCGGTTGGAACGAGTGCCCGTTCGTCGCGGAGCACTGTGCGATGCACCGGTACTGGCAGGCGAGACATGGCGCCGAAGTGATCTGCGTGACGGCCGATATCGTGCAATGCATCGTGGAACGTCCGCCGCACGACCGTCCGGCAGCTCTTGCACTTGCGCACGAGCAATACCTCTACTGCGCCGATATCGTTGAACAGGGAACCGAGACTGTTGGGCAATTGGCCGCTGCGCTGGTGAGTTCGCCGTACTGGTATTTCTGGTGGGATTGAACGAAATCAATCGCAGTGCGATATGTTCGGTCGCTCCCCGACGTTCTCATAGTTGTCGATGCTCCGCGGTCAGGTGGTGCGCACGCCGCGGCGGGCGCTTGTTTGGAATTATCAATCGGGACGCATTCGTATGAAATCCGACTACTGGAATGTGAGCGACGAGCAGGTGATCGAAAAAACCGGCAAACCGATCGCGCACTGGGTGAAGACGCTCAAAACCTTCAAGGCCGAGACAAGGAAGTCCAACGATGTCGTTGCGTTCCTCCAGGAGAGCCATGGCGTGCCGCGCTACTGGGCTCGCACGCTCACCACGCTCTATCTGAAGAGCCTGGAGGCATAGGCGCTCGCCCGGTGCAACATCCAATCTTCGCCGGACAACGTAGTGTAGCATGTGATGCATGGGGCGTGATGATGCCGCTGCCATCCCTAACCAACATCGAGCTATCAGGAGAAGAGCATGTCAATCGCTTCGAACAAGGAACTTGCGCGACGGTTTGTTGAGGATATCTGGGGCACGGGCGATCTGAATCTTGCAGAACAGCTTATCGCTGCGGACGTTGTGGATCACAATCCCATGCCGGGGTTGCCGCCGGGACGCGATGGGCACAATGCCATGCTGGCGATTGTTCGCGCCGCATTTCCGGATGCCACGTTCACGCTCGATCAGGTTGTTGCCGAAGATGACATGGTGGTGGACCATTGGACCATGCGCGCCACACATACCGGACCGTTCATGGGAATTCCAGCCACCGGCAGGCCGGTAGTGCTCCGTGGCGTGGATATTCTCCGAATCGAGAACGGACAGATCGCGGAGTTCTGGCATATCGAGGATATCGTGGGCGTGCTCGGCCAGCTTGGCGTTCTGCCGCCGCCGAAGCCATAGCACCACAGGTGCAATGCTGTTCGTACCGCGGAGGAGAAACGACCCTCCGTGGTGCTTCGTTTACCGGAGGACATCAATTCGTACTCGGGAACAATCGGAATGAGCGGGAGGGACCGTTTCGTCGTTGCAGAGGTTGGTGCCTCCGCGCGCCTGAAGGCCTGATGTTTGTCGGCGTCTCGATCGGCCTCAACGGGATAATATCCTTTCCGGGGCTGACCGGCCGTGTGTTCGAGGTGTTGATGGCTCTTCTCACGGTGCTCGTGATTTCCTCGCTGGCTCTGGTGCACGGCGAGACTGTACTTCAAGGCGAAAACCAATCGTGCGAATGACCTGATAGATCTCGATACCTGCCTGCCGATGTCCTCCGGCGATGCAGGCGCATGGCTGCGCACGACGTTGCAGGTTGCGCATCCAGAGGGGCATGCATGGACCGGCACGATATCATAAGCGGATCGGCCAGCCATCTGGAATCCACAGTTGTGCGGTGATGCGTGGGCGTATGTCGCATGGTTGAACGGTTATGCCGGCCGCGTAGGCGCACGTCGTGCGGGTGAACGGGGGTATGCGGGCCGTGTAGGCGCACGTCTTCAGCGTGCGCCCAATTCACGCGCAGCACCATCACATCGAATTGAGATCGTATTTCGTAGATCCCTTGAATCGAAAGTCCTTTGAAGAAGCCACAATCCCGGCCTTGACGGGATTGTTTAGGATATATCGGAAATGATTCTGCCGCTCCCACTGCGTTCGAACAATGCGATCATAAAAATCCTTCTGCCAACGAGTGCCGGGCAGATTGCCTGCCAGCCAATAATTGCTCCGTTGCTTGAAGCGCTTCATTGCCGATAACACGTCCCCATCTTCGTTGACCGATGATAGAAGTGCGTGGAGATGGTCCGGCATGAACAGATAGATATCCAGATCGGACCGGTATTGTTCCGCAGCTTCGCGGAGAATCGATTCCATCGCGTTCACAACCCAGGAGTCGACGAAGATCCTGACGCGGTTATGAACGCACGCAGTGAAGGCAACAACACGCAGGCCGGTATAGTGGGCGGCGGGTAATCGGTGATGACGCTCTCGGATCGGTTTCATAGCAGCCTCCATGCCGATACGGAATGCGATCGGCAAACAGGAGGAGCGTTCGATCTGCCTAAACGTATGACAGGCGGTTGTGACCTGCAAACGGGGGGATGCGGGTGGGTGGTGTTTGCGGGGCGTTTGGTGAATCGGGTGGTGGGGGATTGCGCGTTGTAATGGCGGACGCTGAAGATGGCGCACGCTGAAGACGTGCGCCTACAAGGCATGGCGCCTACGGGGTGCGTGCCTGCGGGGTGTGTGCCTGCGGGGTGTGCCGGTATACGACAACCCCCCGCCGCAATGCAAACCGTATGCGACGGGGGAAATGATGTGGGGACCGTGCCTACCCGGCGATCTTCATCGCCAGGCTTCCGGAATTGCCGCGCACTTCCGGGTAATACATCAACATTCCAACCGATGGCATCACCGAATATGTGCCGGGAATCTGCGCCCGCATGATGTAGCTGAACTCATAGGTTTGCGGTTCCATCTCGCGTGCGAAAAAGGCTACCTTCTCGTCACGCACATCGCGGTCCGCATACCACCAGCGCCATGCCCAGAAACCATAGCGGCGGTAGTCATTGTTGTCCTCGCCGTAGCCGCTCTCACCCGGGATGTTGTACCCATCGGTGTTTTTCACAACCTCGCAGCCGGCCGGTAGCGGGTCTTCCAGCAGGAAGTACTCGTAGCGTGCGCTCGGCGTAATCTTCACCTTCACGAACACTTCGTCTCCGCTCTTTACCTGGCCCGTGTACGGCATCTTTCGATAGATGAACTGCCCGTCCTTCCAGTCGCGACGAAGGAGCGAATACTCCCGCGTCACCTTGAATCCTGCATCCGCGGCCGCAAGCGCCGGTCCTGTTGCGAAGTAGTTCAGGCGCGCCGTGGCATACAGCTTGCCGGAGCCGCTCTTCTCGATCTCGATGGTGTTGTCGCCCGTGTGCAGGGCGGAGCGCTCCACCTTGATCTGTTTCTCCGGAGCGAAGATATCCGCCTTCGTGATGTGCTGCGTGAACACCTCACGACCATTCACCCGCACATGCACGGTATAGTCCGGCTCCAATTCGTGCGTGCTGCGTACATAGTCCGCCAGTGCGTATACCACCATTGCGGTCTGCCGGGTATTTCTCCACGCATCTCCCTGCTTCTGCGCAAGCAGGAAGTGGATCCCCTTCTTCACCAGCTCGGTCTCGCCGCGAATCTCCAGCAGCGCCTTCACGGCGGAGGCGGACGTTTCCACCGCATCATCCTGCCAGTTGTAATGCCAGCTCTTGCCGTTCCACTGTGCGCCCGTGGCCGAAACGGTGGCGGCCTTCTCCAGCCTCTCGGCCAGGCGGTTCGCAGTGGCATTGTCGCTCTCGTAGTGCGATGCCATCGCCAGGAGCGCAACGGCGTAGTTGTTGATATCGTCACGTCGCGCGAGCGCGTTGATGCGTTCATCATAGAGCGCGTCGCGCGTGCCGCGATTGATGAAGCATGCCACGTACAGCATGTATGCTTCCGTGGTGGCCGCAAGGCGTTTGTCGTCGCTCCCGAGGCCGCCTCCCGCCCGGCGTGCCTCGATCAGCGCGCGAAGCGCGCGCCGGCCGTTCTCGTAGCGGTCGTTGTTCACGGTATATCCGGCGTTGCGGGCTACCGTCAGACCGTACATGACATACGCTGTCATGAATGGATTCGTCTGGTCGTGTTCCCACCAGCCCCAACCGCCGTCATCGTGCTGCAATCCGTACAGACGCGTGAATCCCTTCTCAACCATCTTCGGAAGTTCCTCGCGCTTCTGCGGATCGAACGGTACATCCAGCTTCTTCAACACGTCCGCCACCATTACCGTCGGGAGGAAACGGCTCATCGTCTGCTCGACACATCCGTAGGGATAGCCAACCAGCTCATCCAGAGCCCCGAGAATCGAACTCGCCGCCGAAGGAGATAACGCAATCGAAAGCGTTCCCGTGGATGGATCGCTGTTGGTTGGAAGGCTCAGCGCAAGCGTTCGCTGCCGCGTCTGCTCGTCCATGTCGGCAATCGCGCTCGATCCGGTGAGCACGCCCTGCGGCAGAATCGGCACGGTAAGCTGCATCGCGTCGGACTCCTCGTTCGTGAGCGCCTTCACGGTCAGCTTCGCCTGGCCAACCTTCGGCGCCTTGATTGTCCAGTCGATGCGCTTCTCTCCGTTCGCCGGAATCGTCACCGTCTGTTCGTGGCCCGCGAACTCCACACCCTCGGCCTCGAAGACCACCTTCGTCTTCTTCTCGCCGCCGAGATAGTTGTGGATAGTTGTGGCGATCGAGAGCTGATCGCCCTGCGTGATGAAACGCGGCGTCTCCATGCGGACAAGCAGATCCTTGCGCTCGATCACGGTGGCCCGAGCCTGTCCAACGGCGGTTGCCTTCGTTATGCCGCGCGCCGTGATGCGCCACGTTGTCAGGTTGTCCGGGAATGTCACGTTCACGGTTGCGTAACCGCGGGTATCGGTGCGCACCGAGGGGGTCCAGTACATCTGGTCGCGGAAATCCGTACGCACCACGGGTTGTACCAGATCGTCGGCCGTCTTGTACTGCGGCGCCGCGGCCGGAGGAGGAGGGGGTGCGTTCTCGGAGCGATCCATCAGTGCCTCCTTCCGCGACGCGCCGGACGCCATCACGCCGTCGCGAGCCATCGCCCGCCGCGAAGCCGCCCAGAAGCTGAAGTTGAGGGAACTGTTCGTGGAGACATGGTTCCAGCGCGAACCGTAGAAGAACTTCTGAATGTCGGGCGTCTCGTCCGCATGGATTGCGTAGATCGCTTCGTCCACCATGCCGAGCGCCACATCAACGTTCCCCACCGGCTCACCGCCTGCATCCACCGCACGTACGGTTACCGTTCCCTTCTCGCCCGGCTTGAACGTTTCCTTCTCCATCTTCACCTCCAGCCTGATCAACTTCCCCTCCGGCGTCACCACAATCCGGTGGTTCGCATTGTAGAAGTTGTCCGCCGCCAGCGCCGATACGTTGAGATAGAACATCGGCGCATGCTGGGCCACAATCGGAACGCGGATCACGGCGGAGGTGGAACTGAGCCGCTCCACCTGATAGCTGTAGAGCGTCGTGGCCTCGGATGTAACCAGCACATCGATGTTCGGCTGCGGCATGATCACGAGCGCGCTCATCGTCTCCCCCGGCTTGTACATCTCGCGATCCGGTATCACCTGCACATCGCCGCCGTCGTTGTTCCAGTAGGAATAGTAGCCATCACTCACGTACACGGAGGAACTTGTTCCGATCTCCGTGCCGCGATGGTCTTTCGCCGTTACGTAGACGGTATAGTATCCGGGGTCCTTGGCGTTGAATGTCACGGAGCCGCTGCCGTTGCCGTCGGTGCTGCCAGAGCCGGTCCAGATCGTGGCGCGCTGCGGCTCGTTCCTCCGGACGGTACGTCCCTCCCACCAGACCCGCTCTACCTTCACGCTGAACGGAGCGGAGATCGGCTTCTCACCATCGAAGGCAATCGTCTCCACGTTCACGCGCACCTCCTCCTGAGGCTTGTAGACGTACTTCGACGTTCTGGCGCTCACGTAGAACTCGCCACGCGTAACGCGCGCGGAGGCCGTGCCTGCGATCGAACGGCGGCTGGCGTCCACAACGTTCGCCTGAATGCGATAGACATAGTCATCATCGGCCTTGCCGTCCGTCTGATAGCTCACGGAGAATGTGCCGTCGGCGTTCAGCTTTCCCTCGCCGGAGTTGACCATCTGCATCCCGCTGGAGTTCATGTACTCCGGTGCGTCCTCGTACAGATATGCCCACTCGGAACGGTACCACCAGGGGCGCCAGTAACGCGAACGATAGATGAAGTACTGAACCGTTCCCTCCGACACCGGCGATCCGAAATAGTACTTCGCGTTCACCGTTGCCTTGATCTCGTCCCCGCGCGTGTACTGGTCGTGATCGGTCTTCACCGTCACTTCATACTCCGGCTTTTTGTACTCCTGCACGTCGAAGGAGAAGGAGGATGTCTGCCCGCCGATGTTCACGGTGATCGTGTAGTTGCCGAGGGGCGGCTCCTCGCCGAGCGTCAGATCGCCGCTGAACGTTCCGAAGTCCGAGATGCGCAGCGTGTCCTTCTTCAACGAACCGCCGCGAGCGTCCGTGACCTCCACGTAGGCCTTGCCCGTATCCACGTTCTCGTACGTGCCTGCCTCCGTCACCGAACGCACGATGCCGCGATAGTAGACAGTCTGCGACGGACGATAGACAGGCCTGTCGGTGTGGAGATAGACGACGGACGATGCTCCGTTGCGGCCGTAGGTGCGGTAGAAGTAGGAGTCGCAGATCACGAAGTCGTCGCCGCGCCCGCCAACCGCAACGATCTGGTTGCCGTACCCACCGTCGAACTCGTCGCCGCCGGCGTTATCGGTGGACATATCCATCACAGTCTTGGCGACGCCGTCGCTGCCGGTTGTCGCGGTTGTCTTCGACTTCGGGCCGCGCTCGAACGTCACCGGCAGGCCCGTCACCTTTTCTCCGCTCTTGCGGTTCACCACGAATGCGAGCACCTGTCCGTTCGCCTGCTTCATGATCATGCCGAGCTCCGTGATCACAACCACGGTTGTCGCCACCTTGCCGCGCGCCGAGGCCTGCACCAGGTACACTCCCTTCTCGTTCATCTGCAGCGGAATGTTCTCGTACTGCCAGTACTTGTCGCGCGAGCTGAGGGTGTAGTCCCAACTGGAGAGGGGGATGAACTGCCGGTGATCGCGCAGGTCTATCGCATCCGTGCTGTCGCTTCCGTGCCCGGGCGCGTGCGGATTGGCCTGTGCCACGAAGAAGGCAACCGGATCGGCGATCCTGTAGGTGTGCATGGAGATCGTGGTGTGCCGATCCACACGGCCGCTGAAGCCGACGGAGACATCCTTGTCGCCCGGACTGTAGATCCTGTTGCTCGAGAGATAGAACTCGAAGCTGTTGTCGTCACGATCGAAACCGATTGCGGCAAGAGCTGCCATGAGGGTGACGAGTAGTGTTGAAATGGACTTGATGCTGATGTTCATCGCTGTACCTGATGAGTGGCCCGGCCGCCAACATACTGCAATTCCGGTTTCCGCTTCCCGAGGGAGGAGATCGCAGCGCCTGTTGCGTCGGATGCATGCAGGACCCGGAGGTGGGGGAGCGTGGCCCGCTGCCGACGTGAGCTGCTATGACCGGCACATCACGAGGACGTTGAATCGTTCGGGGAGTAACACCCTGCGGTGGCAATTGCTCGTAACAGATCATCCGAGGTCGCGCTGCGGTTGGCAGGACTCTACGATCGAGAGATAACGCGGCCTGCACGGCGTTCCTCCACGACGAGAACCGCTCAGGCGGTTCGTGCATCGTTCCACATACCATGAAGCCGAAACGGTAAGTCCGGTACGCCCGCGGCGCAACGCGAACGCCCCGCCAGCATGATGTTGACGGGGCGTTCCGCATGGCGATGTTCTACCAGGGGACATCGCTACGTTGTTTCGGCCATTGTCATCACAAGAAACCAACTCCGACTGTGCCAGAGCATTCGCCGGCAATGATCACGAGGCCGTTGCATGCAGGGAGACTCTGCTATTCCAGAATCATCATCTGGCGCGAGTCCGAGTTGCCCCGGACATCCGGGTAGTAGTTGAGCATGCCGATGGTTGGCATTACTCCGTAGCTGCCCGGAATCTGCGCCCGAAGGATGTAGGAGAACTCGTAGGTCTTCGGCTCCAGGCGCTGCGCGAAGAACGCGATCTTGTTATCCTTGATATCGCGGCTGGAGTACCACCACTTCCATCGTTCGCCGCCCGAAGGGGCGATCCCCTGGTAGTCGGTCTCGCCATCGATCACGTAGTTGTCCGTCTCGGTCATCACCTCGCAGCCTGCAGGGAGCGGGTCCTCCAGCAGGAAGTACTCGTACGCCTTGTTCGGAACGATCTTCACCTTCACCAGCAGCTCGTCGCCGGAGTGAACCGTGCCGTTGAAGGACTGCTTCGTGTAGATGTATGCGCCGTCGCGCAGTTCACGGCGCAGCACGAAATACTCGCGGCTCACGGCAAAGCCCTGATTGTCCGGATGGATCGATGCCACATCGCTGTAGTAATCCACCCATGCTGCGGCGTGAAGGTTTCCGGAGCCGGTTTTCTCCACGGTGATCGTGTTGCGGCCGGCATGCACCTGGCTGGCGTCCACCGTAATGCGTTGATCCGCGCCAAGCATCTCCGCCTTGGCGATCCGGCGTGTGTAGATCGGGTTGCCGTTCAGCTTCACGGTGATGGAATAGTCCGCGTCGCCCGTGGGGTTGGCTCGGAGATAGTCCGCCATCGTGAACACGATCATCGCGCTCTGCCGCGTGTTGCCCCAGGAATTGCCGCGCTTCTGCGACATCAGCCATGCGATGCCCCGGTTCAACATCTCCTCCTGCCCGCCGGTTTCGAACAGCGCCTTCACGGCGAATGCAGAGGTCTCCAGATTGTCCTCCTGCCATGCATGTTCCCAGGTAATTCCCTTCCAGCAGGTTCCGCCGTTCTCCGTCTTCGCCATGGAAGCCAGCCGTGCGGCGAGTGCGGAGGCGGTGGCACTGTCTCTCTGGTTGTGGGCCGCCAGCGTGAGGAGCGCGATGCAGTAGCCGTTCACGTCCGTGCGCCTTGCCAGCTCCTCGATCCGCTGGCTGCAGAGCGGATCGAGGTTCCCGGCCGCGATATACGTTGCCACGTAGAGCATGTACGCTTCGCTCGTGGGGTCCAGCGGCGTTCCCCGCTGGCTGTACGATCCGGCCGCCGGCCGCGTCCTGATCTGCTCGCGCAGCGAGGCGAGCCCGCGATCGTAGCGCGATCCATCCACATCGTAGCCGGCCTTGCGCGCAACCGTGAGACCGTACATGATGTAGGCGGTCATGAACGGATGCGTGGCGTCGGCCTGCCACCATCCCCAGCCGCCATCGGAATGCTGATAGCCGTACAGCTTCTCCAGTCCAGCGGCCACCATCTTCGGCATCTCGGCCTTCTTCTTTTCGTCGAAGGGGAGATGCAGATCGCGCAGCACGTTCGCCACCACGATCGTCGGGAGGAAGCGGCTCATCGTCTGCTCGGCGCAGCCGTAGGGATAGCCGATCAGATCATCCAGCGCACCGATTACGGAACTGCCAACCGATGGTGAGAGCGCAATCGAAAGCGATCGCGAGGTGCTGTCCGTTCCTTCCGGCACGTCGAGCGTCATCGTGGACGAATGAACCGGCTCCGCCAGATCCGTTGCTGCTGACGCGCTCCCCTTCAGGCCGCGCGGAAGGATCGGGACGCTGCGCCGCATCGCGTCGGATTCCGCTCCCGTCAGCGCCGTCACCGTGATCGTGGTGCTGTCCGTGCCGCTCACGGCCACCGGCCAGTCCACGCGGCCCTCGCCATTGGCCGGGACGGTGACGGCCGTATCGTGCATGCCGAGCTCCGCCTGCGTTGCGTTGAAGCGAAGCGTTACGTGCTGGTCCTCCGCCAGATAGTTGTGGACATTCGTTGCGATAAGCAGACGGTCGCCCTGCGTCACGAAACGCGGCGTCTCCATGCGAACAAGCAGGTCCTTGCGCACGATCACATCCTCCGTGGTCTCGCCAACCTGCGTCTCCTCGCCCACGCCTCGCACCACGATGCGCCAGGTGGTGAGATTGTCCGGAAACTTCACCACCACCTTCGCATATCCTTCGGCATCGGTACGCAGTTCCGGCGCCCACTCCATGATGTCGCGGAAATCCGCCCGCATCTTCGGCTGAACGTATCCGGCGATTCCGTCATCCGTCTTTTCGATGACCGGACCATTCTCCGTGACCGTTCTCACAGTATCTGCTACTGCAGACGCTCTCCCGCTCCGTATCGATATGCCACCGCCCGAGTTGGCGTCCGTGACCAACCCGGACATCGGAACGGACGCCACGCGATCCAGCTCCACGGCATGACTCAGCGATTTGCGCCGCACATGTATTTCGCGATCCTCCCCGGAGGGTGAGAGCGGGGCATCTTCCTCGTCCCCCGCCATGTCCCGATACTTGTACTTGAGCTGCTCATAACTCGCCGGGAATGTGAACGGCGGCGCGGATGTCTGCACGTTGTTGGCCCGGTGCGGATAGAAGACCGAGGCAATCGGCTTCGTTCCATCCGCCATGATATCGTACAACGATACATCCACCATGGCGAGCGCCAGATCGGCGCCCGCAAGCGGCCGGTTCTTTCCGTCCAGCGCCCGCACGGTGATCGTGCCGGAGTCACCGGGGCGATACGTGGCGCGATCGTGGGCCACCTCCAGCTTCATCGCATACGGCGCCGCGCGAACCGCGATCTCTCGTCCACCGGTCTGTACGCTTCTGTTCACCACGGTGGAGACGCCCAGGAAGAAGTTCGGCGCATACTCCTCGCGTACCGGCATCGCGACGATCGCTGCATGCCCGCCGAATCGCTGCACACTGTGCCGGTAGATGGAGGTTCCCTCCGCCGTGATCAGTGCGTCGGCGAACGGCGTCGGGGTGAGCACCAGAGCGTTTACTTCCTGGCCGGGCTCATAACTGTCGTGTTCCGGGATGATGGTGATCGCTCCATCGGCGGGAACTTCGCCTGCGAGTTCCGGCCCTGCCACGTACACGGTGCGTGTGGCCTCCGATGTGACTCCGCGTGCATCGGCCGCGGCCGCGCGCAGCTCGATCATGCCGCCCGCCACGGGAAGGCACGAGGCGTGGATCGCCCCGTTTGCGTCACTGGTCCGATCCTCCTCCCACAGCACGGAGCGCTGTGCCTGCGTGGATCGCGACCCGCCGTCGCCGTGCCATATGCGCGTGGCGCTGACGTGAACCACAACGCCCGCCGGCGACTTCCCGTCGTAACGATTCAGCTTCACATCCATCTCGATTGGTATGCCGGCTCCGTAGAAGTTCCGATCGCTTGCTGCTGAGAGGGCGAGATCGGAATGTGTTACCTGGGCGCTCGCGGAGCCCTCGATCATCCGCCGGCTTCTGTCCACAACACGGGCCTCCACGCTGTAGACATAGTCTCCGTTCCCCCTGGCGTCCGTCGGGATCTCGAACCGGTAGCTTCCCTGCGCATCCATCTGGCCGTTGAGTGTGCGGACCATCTCCGTTGCGCGGGAGGCGGGCTTCGACCCGTAGTTGCTGGCGCTCGAAGTGCCGGGAATCATGGTGCGATATACCAGGCATTCCACCGTGGCTCCGGCCACCGGCTCGCCGAAGTGATAGCGCGAGCGAACAGTTCCGCTCATCGTTTCGCCGGAGGTATAGTGCGGGCGCTCCGTGGTAACGTCCACACTGTATTCAGGCTTCTTGTACTCGATCACGTCGAACTGATGCGAGCCGGGGACGCCGCCAACCGTGGCGACTGCGGTGTACGTGCCGAGCGGTGCTTCCTGCCCGAGCGCGATCTCGCCGTGAAAGATGCCGCTCCTCGAGATCTGCACCGTCTGCTTGCCGATTCCCTTGCCGCGCGCATCGGTGAACTGGATCTCCGCCGTGCGCACCGATGCCGTTGTGTAACGGCCGTTGCTGATATCGCGCACCACGCCGCGATACTGAACCTGATGGCCGGGGCGGTAGACGTGGCGGTCCGTGTGAAGATAGACGGTGCGTACCGCGGAGGTATTTGCCGTGGCAGGTGTGTAAGGTGCTGATATCAGGCTTCCCTGGTTGTAGCCGAGAATGTTGACGGGTGGATCGCGCCGTTCGATGCGCGAGGGAGAGAAGTAGACGGTGCCGTCCTCATCGGCGGCGATCTGGTTGGTGGATCCGTTTCGCCCCACAAGGGTGAGCCGCGCAAACGGGATCTTGGCGCCGGTTCGTGTGTTGACCACGAAGAACAACTGATGTTCCGCGTCGCTCTTCATCACCAGTGTCTGGTCGGAGATCACGAGCGTGGAGCCCTGTGCAATCGGCTGATCGTTGACGGCGAACACGTAGACACCGGGTGCGCGTATCGGAAGCGGGATCGTCTCGTTCACGTAGCCGCCGTCGACGGCCACGTGCGGGTTTTGGTTGTAGGTCCCGACGTATCGGAGCCGGGAAGCCCATGCAACAACGGAGTCATGGTTCTTCGGGGCCGGTTTCGATTCGTCCAGATAGTCGTACGGGTTGTTCATGTAGGCGATTGGATCGGCAACGCGATATGCACGTACATGAATGGCCTGCCGGGCGCGTGCCACCCCCACGTAGCGAATGCCGATGGCGGTGTCGCTGCTCGAGTAGGGGTGGTCCGCCGTGGCGGAATAGGGTTGATACCTTCTCTGCGAGAAGAGATTGAGTGCCGCAAGCAGCAGCAGCAGGATGGTGGCCGGGAACAGCCGGCCGTGGTTGCATCGGATCATGGTACACTCACAGAATGCGTTGCGGTGTGCCCGTGCAGGGCCATCGTTCGCAACAAGGTGACATTGATACGCCGGTACGGATTCTCTCCGGATCTTGGCGAAGGTTGCTGCTCGAAAGCGCCGCCGCTGCGATCCGGTACGTTCCGTTCGGGCAACACGCTGCCCGCGCTCCATGTTATCGTGCGGAGCGCCGACCTGCGCCGGAAGTACTGTCTATTGTGTGTTGTTGAAGGGGTGCGAGGCGGTGCGCGATCGCATCATCCTCTTCGTTGCTGCCCGCGCCTACTGGCCTTCGGTCAATACACGATGAGGACGCGAGGCAGAGCGTTCAGTAACAACGATGGGTTAAGAGGCATGAGTTGTGGGCTATGCGATCATCACCCATCACTCATACCTCACGACTACGTCCGTCACGGTGAGGCTGGCTCGCCGATCGCGAGCGTCATCGTGCCCGATGATCCGTACTGGATCGGGTTTCGGCCGGAGACAACTGCCGGGAGCACGCGGAAGGTGCCCGGCGTTGTGGCACGCACAACCGTGCCGTACTCATACTGCAGCGACCACGACTTCGTTCCCACCGGCAGTACAACGCTTCCCTCGAGGCCGCTGAATGTGATCGGCGCGGCGCTCTGAAACAGGATGCGGCTGTTGTCCGAGGAGTCCGGATAGGTTCGCCTGTCGATCTGGCCGATCGAGGTCTCGCCGTCGGGAACGCAGCCTCCGGGAAGAGGGAGCGAGAGCGTGGCGCCTTCCACCGGCTCCCTGCTGAGCATCCGTACGCGTACCAGCAGCAGGTCGCCGGGGCGGATGGAGTCCGGCGGCTCGGCATGATAGACCCTGGTGCCGGAGATGCTCCGCGGGCTCAGCTTGAAGATGCTCCGATCCACATGGATGCCGCTGTTTGTTGAATCACCTCCGAAGTCGTTCGTCTCGTACTCCCACATCACCGTTGCATCCACGCCAGGCCCGCCGGTTGCATCGATGGTAATGCTGTTCTCACCCACCTTCAGCGGTGCGGCAAGCAGCACGGAGGTATCCGGGCGCATGAGGTCCGCGGGGGAATCCAGATGGCGTTCATACACGATGTCTCCATTCAGACGCACCGTAGCCACGTTGGAGAGCGGAAGGGCATATGTGCGCAGGTAGCGGGCCAGCGCCAGCCCGACGAGCGCGTTGCCGTAGTCGGTGCGCCAGTAGTTGAACTTGTTGACCTTCATCAGGTTCAGCGCTCCGCGGTGCATGATCGGCTGCTCCACTCCGATCGTCAGCAGCGTCTCCAGCACCATCCCCCTGGTGTCCGCGTCGCCGCCGTATCCCCACATGTCCCTCATTGCTCCGCTGCTGGACCAGGTAACCGGGGCACCGTTTCCGGGCTGGTCGCCATCGGCAATGGATATGAGCCGCGCGGTGCCGATGCTGTATCCATTGAGTGCAACCTGCGTTGCGATCCGTTCGGCGAGCGCCGTCTCTCCCAGTGAATGCGCCGCGAGGGCGAGTGCAGCTGCGGAGTTGTTCGGAAGTCTGTTTTCCTCCGTGAGCGCCTTGATGCGTTCGGCAAGCATCGGATTGCGATCGGTGCCGGAACGTGCGGCCGCGAGAATTGCGATCGCCTCCACTCCCGGCCTGAGCAGGCTGTCCTTCGGTATCGAGCCGGCCAGCCGTGCATTGCTGTCGAGAATGGCGATGAGCCTGTCATGTGCCCGCGCGATCGTCTCCGGCGGAACGTCGTGCCCTGCCTGCCGTGCGCGGAGGAGCGCGTAGAGTGTGATCGCCGTCCACGATATCCCCTCGCGTCCGGAGTAGGAACCGGCCCACCATTCGCCGGATGGGCGCTGTGTTCCAGCAAGGAGGGCGATCGTGCTGTCGATGAGGCGCGGCAACCGGGCGCGAAGCGTATCGGGCAGCGTGAACGGAGGGAGCGCGCCCAGTGCCTCCGTGGCGAGCGCGCACATCAACATCATGTGCGGTACGTTGTTGAACGTGTTGCATCCCTTGATCAGGCTGTCCAGCCGGCCGAGCAGTGAGCCGGCCAGCGATGGGCGTAGAATCAGGCGCAACGTTCTCGGGCCTGTGCACGACGCGCGCACGCGAAGCCCGGTCTCCGCATGCAGCGCTGCAGCGTTCGTAATCAACTCCCTCGATTCTGCCACATGACCTTTCGACGTTGCAACCGGAATGGCCGTGCTCTCGCTGTCCGTGATGCCGGCGGAGGCGGCCCGCAGGCTCACGCGAATGGTGTCCTCGGTGGTTACGGCCAGCCGGAGTGCAACGGCCCGTGCCCCGAACGGCGGAATGATCATCGTGGAATCCAGATGCCTGCCCGTGGAGGTTGCCAGGTGCACCGTCGCGCTCCGTTGCGTCGAGGAACGGTTGCCTGCCACGGCTGCGAAGGCCGCCGTGTCACCCGGCGCGAGATGCGTCGGGCCGCTGTAGCGAACGGTCAGAGGCTGCACGCTCCTGATGATCCGAGCATCCGTTGCGAGCTGGTACTCGCCGCCGAAACCCACCGCGGCGAGGCTCCAGGTTGCGTCGTCGTTCGGCAGGCGTATCAGTGCGTGCGCGGCGCCGCGGTCGTCGGTAATCAGCGAGTCGTACCAGACCGTGCCGATCGTCCGGCTTCTCGGCAGAACAGGGCTTGCAGCATTTCGATGAACAATCGTTTCATGGAACGAGCGTGCGTTTGAAGCGCCGTCGAAGGCGAACATGCGCGGTTCCGGTTCTCTCGAAATGCGCTGCTGCTGCAGCGTCCATACGCGGGGCACTGCTGTTGCCGGCATGCCGGTCTGCAGGTATGCGCGATAGTCGAACGTCTGCGATGCCGAACGCAGGTATGGGATGGGAGCGGCGCCCCCGCGAGTCGGTTCCAGGCGGGGGCGCATCGTCTCCGGTGCCACGGCGGGATCGTTCCGTGTAAGCCACGCGGTGATCGCCACGCCCGGAACAGGATTGCCCAACGGATCGGTGACGGTAATGCCTGCGCGGCAGTATCCACCGGCCGTGTACGATGTGGAGTCCGTCGCCAGGGTCAACCGGAGCCCCGCCGGCTGGTTGGCGACGTCGAACTGCGTGCTGTCGGTGCACATCGTTCCGTGATGCCACGCGTTGAGGGCAACCGTTGTCCGCGGCGAATTCGCCGGCAGAAGCGGAAGCGTGACGATCGCGAAACCATGCTCCACGCGTGCCAGCATTCTGCGCGCCGGCTGCGCTGCGATCTCGGTGAGGTAGGCATCCGCATCCTCCCGCGGGTGGAGAATCAACAGCCGCACGGTATCGTCCGGGGCATAGCGATACTTCTCGGCGATGATGCGCGGTTGATCCGCATACTGCCGGACTTCCGGCCCGCGTGCCCGCGCGTGCGATCCCGGGCCACCGGAGGCAGGCAGCCCGATCAGCATTGCGGAACGCGACGTAGTATGGCCCGCCGTATCCATCGTGCCCACAACAATCTCCAGAGAACCTTCTGTCTCCACGGGGCAGAGCACCGTTGCCATGCCCGACGAATCGCAGTGTACGGTGGTGCTCCAGATGGCGGATCGGTGCGCCCGTGCCGTGTCACCGGCATGTGCGGGATCCAGACGGTAGATCGTTACCGAACACGGATGGCCGCTCGTACCTTCTCCGGTAAGATCGGCGAGCCTGAGACTCAGCAACACCTGCTCACCCACGCGGGCGAATCGCCGGTTGGGTTCCATGTCGATGCCGATGCCGCAACGCGTCACGAACACATCGCAGAGCGGAGCCCCGCCATCGGCTGTTCTGATCTCCGGAAGCAGGGAGCAATGGAGTACATAGTCCCTCTCGCCTTCCTGTACAGTCGGGATCAGAATCGTAAAACGGCCGTTCGTGTCCGTGGTGGCATTGCCCGAGCCGATTGCCGTCGGCATACCGTAGGCTTGCAACGGGACGGCTCCGAATGCGAACGATCCGTCGTGCTCCCATTCCAGCCGTTCGAGCCCGAAGATATAGCCGAAGGTGGCCAGGCTTGCCGGGCTTCCGTCGCGCTCCCGTGCGGATACGTCGATCGCGATCGTGTCGCCCCGCACGTACCATTGTCTGGATGGCTCGAGATCGGTGATGCAGCCGGCGCGGGTGTTGCTGGCAACGCGGACCGGCGCGTATTGGTTTCCCGAGTCGGATTCTACCTGGGCCTCGTACGTTCCGGGCGGAGCATTGCGCGGAATGACCAGGTCGCAATGCAGCTCGCCATGCTTCCCCGGTTGCAGGCTGTCCCTGTATACGCGAACAGGGGGCAGGCCATCGGAAGAGTAGGTGGCGTGCACGTCTGCGTATACCCTCTTCGTGGATGACATCCGAATCCGCCCACCGGTGTCGCGCTGCCGTGCGACGGCAACAACGTGAACGGTGTCACCCGGCATGTAGAGCGATCGGTCCGTCCAGGCGGCAACGATCCCCTGCCCGGCCAATTCCCTGACGGGCGGCGCCGTGACACATGCGAAGGAACCGTTCCGATAGGCCGTTACCAGCGGCGGCTGGTTGCCCGAGCTGATTCCGGATTGAAGCGATGGGATCGTAACCTCGGCAATGCCGTCCGGTCCCGTCGTTGTGCTGTCCGTGCGTCCCGGCGATGTCACAGCGATCGGCACATTCCCGAGGCGCTTTCCGGTAGCCGCGTCCACGGCGATGATCCGGCAGATGCCGCGTGAGGATTCCACGGCAAGATCGATGTCGTTGATCAGGAGCAGGGACCAGTCCGTCCACGTACCGTAGTTCATCTCCACCAGATAGCATCCGGGCGTACGCGTCCTGACCGGCACGTGCGTCAGATAGTAGTATGGCGTTGCAGGCGTTACAGTCCAGTGAGCATCATCGGTCCAACTTCCCCGATGCTCCTTCAGCCATTCGCGAAGCAACTGCGGGTGCTGATAGTTGCTTGCGCCGCGAACGAAGTCTGTGATCGGTGCCGGGCCGCTCACGCGGTAGAGACGGCACTCCACGGGCAGACCCGGTTCGGGATAGTGCGGCAGTTCGAGCAGGACCAGCGAGTCCGAGGAGCGAAATCCGCACGGCTCGCTTCCGGCGGGTACGTACATATAGCCGAATCCATCCGTTGGCACCTTCGCCATCTGAATCGTGAACTGCGCCGGCGTTGCAGGGCCTATGTGCGCATGCCCTCTGAACTCCAGATAGCCGGCGGCCGTGCACGTGACGTCGTATACTCCGTCACTGTAGACCGTGACGTCGAGGAGGGAGTCCGGCCGGTGCACAACGGGGAGTCGTGCGTAGTAGGAGCCGGCGGTAATCTGCAGTCCCGAATTCGGAATGCGGTGGCCAAGGGAATCCAGCACCTGCACGGTGACGGTACGTTTCTGCGGCTGAGCGATCGCGGCGGCCGATGCAAGTGCGGCGATGACGACGATGGCGACGAGGAATGCACGCATGACTGTCCAGAGTGAATTGAAGTACCTCTGCCGGCATGCCCTTCGATACCGCGCGTCGCCGGGCGCGGATCCTGGACATGCTGTTCCAGTTGTCGGTTCTCAGAAGATGTCTATCTGTCCATTTCCGCACGGCCGGTTGTCAGCGGACGCGCGTTTCTCTAGTTTCGATGTTTCGACAATCAATACTACACCAGATGCTCATACCCGGTTACTCCACGGTGACGCCCTCGGGCGATCCCACGAAGATGACGAAGCTGAATCAGTTCGAATCGGACCGCATGTTCGTGGATTACTATCTTCTGGAACCGGGGCAGGAACAGAAGCCGCACACGCACGCGGAGAACGACAAGCTCTACTTCGTGCTGCAGGGGCGCGGCATGTTTCTTCTCGGCGAGACCGAGCACGAGCTGGAGGCGGGCACGGGATGCGTCGCAGAGGCGGGCGTTCCGCATGGTGTGCGAAATCACACCGCCGATCG
Organism: Bacteroidota bacterium; assembly: GCA_018266795.1. GTDB lineage: Bacteria > Bacteroidota > Ignavibacteria > OLB7 > OLB7 > JAFDZV01. The sequence goes on from JAFDZV010000018.1 coordinate 90,351, forward strand.
TCTGGTGCTCCTGGTTTCGATGGCTCCGCATCCGGGGCGCAAGGGATAGCAGTTCCCGTCAAAACCGGGATGCGCTTCAGAGTCTACAGGTCTTGCAGCGCCGAATGTTGGGAACTCTGAGCCATGCCGCCTCCGGCGAGGATTGCTGCCGGAGCAGCCGGGCGGGCCAACATCGGCACTCCTACAATCAAACAGGAACGTTACATGCTTCAGGCTGGAGATATCGCACCGGACTTCACTGCAACGACAACGGATGGGGCAACCGTTTCGTTGAGTTCATTCAAGGGAACCGGCAATGTGGTTCTCTTCTTCTATCCCGAGGACGACACATCCGGCTGCACGCGCGAAGCCTGTGACTTCCGCGATGCGCATGCGGATTTCAACGCCGCTCACACCGTGATCTTCGGTGTGAGCACGGACGATCAGGCCTCGCACCAGGCGTTCACACAGAAGTATGGGCTCAATTTCCCACTGCTCGTAGACGCGGACCGCACGATCTGTAACCTCTACGGAGTTCCGGTGGACGATCGCTGGGCGCAGCGCACCACGTTCCTCATCGACCGCAACGGCGTTATCAATCGGGTGTGGGAGCAGGTGCGCGTGATAGGGCATGCGGCCGAAGTGCAGGAGGCCGCGGCCGCGCTCTCGTAGGCACGCGGAGCGGATGCCGCGACGTGGCAACCCGTGCCGGCCGGCATCACGGTCTACTCGACGCAACGACGTGCCGTGCGGGAGAGATGGCCTTCGGCGCTGCTTCGCAGTGCCACGTCCCGACAACGTCGGGACGCGTGATGACCACCCGTGGTCACCGCTGGGGAATGCTCCGACGCAGTCGGGTTGATGTTCCCGCAACGTTCGTGTTCATACGGCGTGCTGCGCGCGGCCAACGGCCCGCATGCGGTGCGCCACCATCTGCCAATCGCTGGTTGTACCATCATGTTGAAGCACTCACGCGCGCTGCTTGGCCGCATTCTCTCGCTGACTCTTCTTCTCGGCATCCCGGCGCTTCTCTCCGCGCAGAGCCCGGGCCGTCTGGAACCGGACTCCGTCCTTGCGTCACGCATCCGTGACCACGTGCGCTATCTGGCAGGCGACGAGCTTGCCGGGCGCAGAACCGGCGAGGCGGGATGCACGGCCGCCGCGAGCTACATCGCGCAGAAGTTCCAGAACGCCGGGCTGGTTGCGGTGCCGGGCTGTGACGGCTACTTCTATCATTACGATTATCTGGCGGGCGTCACGCTCGGTGAGCGGAACTGGCTTACCATTCGCCATCCGAACGGTACGGAGGTGAAGCTTGCTCCAGGCGATCGGTACAATCCGTTCGGCTTCAGCGACAACGGCGGCGCCGATGACGATCTGATGTTTGCAGGCTACGGCATCACTGCGAAGGATGAGAATTACGATGACTACGCCGGGCTGGATGTGCGAGGGAGGATCGTGGTGGTGATGCGCTATTCTCCGGACGGGACGAATCCGCACGGTGCGCTTGCCCGCTTTGCAACCTATGCCTCCAAGGTTCGCACCGCTCACGAGCACGGAGCCGCGGCGCTCGTGATCATCAATCCGCCGCTCGACCCTCCGGTGCTGCTTCCCGTTGCGCTGGACAGGAACTATACCAATGCCGGCCTTCCCACCGTGTTTGCGTTCAGCACATTGTTCGATGATGTGCGCGATCCCGCCGGACGCACGCTCGCGAAGGTTCAGCAGCTCACCGACTCGCTCCGCAAACCGATCACCTTTCCGATGCGCGGCTGGAAGGCATCGGTGAAGGTTCATGTCAACATGCGGCGCGTGAACGTGGCGGACGTGATCGGCATGGTGCCGGGGAACGACCCCGCACTACGCGATCAGATCATCGTGATCGGCGGCCACTACGATCATCTCGGCATGGGAGGGGAAGGTTCGCTGGACGGCGGCCACGAGCCGGCCATTCATCACGGTGCAGACGACAACGCCTCCGGCTCCGCCGGCGTGATGGAACTCGCGCGCTACTTTGCCGCACAGCATACCAACCGGCGCACGCTGGTGTTCATGTGCTTCTCCGGCGAGGAGGAGGGACTACTTGGTTCTGCCGCGTTCGTCGGCAAGCCGCCGTTCCCGTTGGAGCGGGTCTCCACGATGGTGAACATGGATATGATAGGGCGGTTGGACACCGCGAAGTCGTTGATCGTGCAGGGCGTGGGCACCTCGCCATGGTGGAAGCCGATGCTGGACAGCAACAATGCCGGGCATTTCATCCTGAAGATGGTGGAGGATGGATTCGGGCCGAGCGATCACTCCAGCTTCTATGCAAAGGGAATCCCGGTGCTTTTCTACTTCACCGGTCTGCACAGCGACTATCATCGCCCCACTGATACATGGGACAAGATCAACTACGGCGGTGAGGCGGATGTCCTAGCCGGCGTTGCCGGCATGGTGCAGCGCATCGACGCACGCACGGAGCGGCCGCCGTTCACGAAGACGCAGTCCAGCACGCGCACGAGCGGCGGGTTCAAGGTGTACGTGGGGACGATACCCGATTATGCGTACGAGGGGAAGGGACTGCGTCTGAGCGGCGTCTCCGAAGGAGGCCCGGCGCAGAAGGGAGGACTGAAGGAGGGGGATATCATCGTGCGGTTCGGCACCAGGCAGATCAACAACATCTACGACTATACCGATGCGCTTGGAGATGCAAAGCCGAAGGATCGCGTCGAGATAGAATTCCTGCGTGGTGAGGAGAAGAAGACCGTGACGGTGGAACTGGGGAGCAGGTGAGTGGCGAAGAGCGATCCGCCGCAGCGGCATGCGGCCGCGCATGGTGGTTGAATCCCCTCCGTTCCTTTGCATCCGTTTCAGTTCACCAGTTCAGCAATCGATCCATTCAGGGAAGTCCAATGCGCACACGGATACGCGAGGAAGTGGCGTTGATCCAACCGCTCGATGACACCGAGCGCGAACACATTGCAGACGCGCTTGCCTGGATCGATTCGGGCGCCGAACTCTGCCGCATCGAGAAGCCGGCGGTGCCGCCGAAGCATCTGGTCTCCTACGTTGCTGTTCTGGACGGCGATCACATTCTTCTGGCCGATCACCGGAATGCCGGACTGTGGCTGCCGATGGGGGGACACGTTGAGCGCGGCGAGCATCCGCGCGCTGCAGCGGCGCGTGAGGTTCAGGAGGAACTCGGGCTCGCGGCCGATATGCCGATCGATCCTCCGCTGATGATCACTTGCACGACAACCGTTGGCCTCACGGCCGGCCACACCGACGTGTCGCTCTGGTACGTTCTGCGCGGAAGCCGCCAGGTATCGCTGCAGTTCGATGCCGCGGAGTTCAATTCCGTGCACTGGTTTCCGTTGAGCGAAGTGCCGCTGGACAGGAGCGATCCGCACATGCACCGGTTCCTCGCGAAGCTCGCCGCGCGCGGTTCGGCAGGAACGTGGTCCGCCCTCCCCCATCCGTTGTAGCAGGACCTCACAGCGCCCTGTGAACGCCCGGTCGCGGATGCCGATCTCCGGGAGGATGTTCAACAATCGTATCTTGCCCGTCATATCCCCCAAGCCGCTACGTCCTGGTCTTCGAAGGAAGGCGCAGGGTTTCCCGGCGGATGTGGCGTACACTCTGAAGTATCCTCGGGGCAGAGTCATGAACTATAGATCGATTCCAACTACCGTACCATTCCTGGTGGCCGCGCTTCTCGCCGTTGGCTGTTCCAACGCCGACAGCCAGAACAAGCCTGCGGCGAAGGCCGTTCGGGGGAGCGCGCCACAGTCCATGCCCGCCGCTCCGCCGGTGGATGCACAGTTCGGTGCGTACTGGTATCAGGGGAAGGCGGAGCTCACGCGCTTCGCGCTCGATCAGGCGCGCTATGGCGAGATCCGCCACGGCGATGCGGTGCTGATTTTCGTGACGGAGGATTTCCTGGCGGACAAGGAGGTGAAGCTGGAGAGCGAGCCGGCCGGAAGGCCGGTGCTGCCTGTCCTGAAGCTGAACCTGGTGAAGAAGTTCGCCACCGGCATCTACTCCTATTCGATGATGACTTCCGTCTTCACGCCGGTTGACGTTGCGGCGCATCCGCATTCGCTGAAGGTGAGCACCTCCTCGCAGGAGTGGTGCGGCCACACGTTCACGCAGCTCAATCTGCGCGACTCCAAATACGATGTGGAGCTTCGTTCGTACTTCGAGAAGGAAGGCGATCGCAACTTCTCGCTCGACACGGTCTATCTGGAGGACGAGGTGTGGACACACATCCGTCTGGCTCCGGAGCGCCTGCCGACCGGCCGGATACGAATCGTTCCCGGCACGATGGCGCAGCGCCTCCGCCACACGGAGCTCGATGTGGAGACCGCTACGGCCACGCTGGAACCGATTGCGAACGACCCCGCGAAGAACGGCCGCATGCGCTACACGCTCAACTACGGCAACGGCGATCGCACCCTCGCGATCGAATTCGAGTCCGCATTCCCCCATCGCATCATGGAGTGGAGCGAGACGTACAAGGACGGCTTCGGCGCGAAGGCGCATGTGCTGACCACGCACGCCGTTCGTACGAACGAGAAGGTGATCGACTACTGGACCAAGAATTCAACGGCAGACGATTATCTGCGCAAGGAGCTTGGGCTGCCGTAGGACCTCCAACATTCATAACCGATCGTTGTCATGCGCACTCCGTTCAATCTGCATCAATGGATCGATGAACATCGGCATCTGCTGAAGCCGCCGGTGGGAAACGATCAGCTCTGGAAGGAAGAGCATCCGGAATTCGTGATCATGGTGGTAGGGGGCCCCAACGCCCGCAAGGATTTTCACGTCGATGTGGGGGAGGAGTTCTTCTACCAGCTCGAAGGAGATATCACGCTTCGGCTCGTGGAGGATGGCGCCATCCGCGATGTTCGGATCAGGGAGGGGGAGGTGTTCCTTCTCGCTCCGAACATTCCGCACTCGCCGCAGCGCGGTGTCAATACGGTGGGGCTGGTGATCGAGCGCAGGCGAACGGAGAACGAGCTGGACGGCTTCCAGTGGTATTGCGAGAACTGCGGCACGAAGCTGTACGAACAATTCCTTCATGTCTCCGATATCACCACGCAGATGAAGCCGGTGTTCGATGCCTTCTGGGGGAATCTCGAGGCGCGTACCTGCTCCAGCTGCGGCACCGTGATGCAGCCGCCGGGCGCGTGATCCCCGCGAGCCGCCCCCATCAAGGGCTGCGCGCACCGGATCCGTTTCCGATTGAGAAAGCTGCCGACGAATCGATGACCGATTACCAACAACTGCTCGTCACGTGAAGATCGACATACACACGCACATACTCCCTGAAACCTGGCCCGACCTGCGCGAGCGCTACGGATACGGAGGCTGGGTCCGCATGGAGCATCACAGGCCGTGCTGTGCGCGGATGATGATCGACGACAGGTTCTTTCGCGAGGTGGAGGAGAATTGCTGGAGTCCGGAGGCCCGCATCCATGAATGCGACCGGCACGGCGTGCACATTCAGGTTCTCTCCACGGTTCCGGTGATGTTCAGTTACTGGGCTCAGCCGGAGCATGCGCACGATCTCTCTCGCATCCTCAACGATCACATCGCCTCCGTCGTGGAGCGCTATCCGAAGCGCTTCGTGGGGCTCTGCACCGTGCCGATGCAGGCGCCGGAGCTCGCGGTGAAGGAACTCGAGCGATGCGTGAAGACGCTCGGCATGCCCGGTGTGGAGATCGGATCGCACATCAACGATTGGAACCTGGACGACGAATCGCTCTTCCCCTTCTACGAGGCGGCGCAGGATCTGGGGGCGGCGATCTTCGTGCATCCATGGGACATGATGGGGAAGGAGAAGATGCCGCGGTACTGGCTGCCGTGGCTGGTTGGGATGCCGGCGGAGACGTCCCTTGCAATCTGCTCCGTTCTCTTCGGCGGCGTGCTGGATCGCTTCCCGAATCTTCGCTTCTGTTTCTCGCACGGCGGCGGCTCCTTTCCGTTTACGCTCGGGCGCATCGAACACGGCTTCCACGTGCGTCCGGATCTGGTTCAGATCAGGACAACCACGGAGCCTCGCGCCCTTGTGCCGAGGCTCTACTTCGATTCGCTCGTGCACGATCCCGCCGCGCTCCGCTACATGCTGGATCTCTTTACCTCCGAACGGATCATGCTCGGCTCGGATTATCCGTTCCCGCTGGGGGAGCATCATCCGGGGGCGCTGATCGAGTCCATGCACGAAATCGATGCCGCGTCGCGCGAGCGGCTGCTTGCCGGAACCGCGCTGGAGTTCCTGGGGCTCAGGCAGGAGGCCTTCGCATGATACTGGCGTTCAACCTCGCAGGAGGTTCGTGGCAGATCGATACCGACGCGGCGCACGACATTTCCATTCCGCTTCACTTCAACGGGCCGCAGCCGCGCGCCTTCGGTATCGGCCCCGCTATCTCGACCTCCGTGGAGGCGGGAAGCTTCGTTGGGGATACGCGCCGCGGCGGGGCGTGCAACTGCGAGACGGTGACATTGAACCCGCACGGCAACGGAACGCATACGGAGTGCATGGGGCATGTGGTGGATGCGCGCGTTGCTGTTGCGGCCGTTCTGCGCGAGCCGTTCGTTCCTTCCGTCCTTGCGAGCGTAACGCCGCTCAATGCCGGGAACGGCGACAGGATGCTGGAGGGGGCTGCCGTTGGCGATCGCGTGATCACGCGGCGTGCGTTGGTGAATGCCCTGGAGGGGCTCGGCTCCGTTCCCCGCGAATTCTTCTCCGCGCTGGTTCTGCGCACGCTGCCGAACGATGATTCCAAGCTGAGTGCGGCCTACTCCGGAACCAACCCGGCGTATCTGACGCAGGCTGCGATGCATCTGATTCGCAAGCTTGGCGTGCGGCATCTTCTGCTGGATCTTCCCTCCGTCGATCGCGAGGAGGATGAGGGGAGGCTTGCGGCGCATCGCATCTTCTGGGACCTTCCCGCCGAGGGGCACGGCCGGCCGGCGCCGGCGGAAGCACGAACGATTACCGAGATGATCTACGTTCGCGATCACATTGCCGACGGTTGCTACATGCTCAATCTTCAGATCCCGCACTTCATGCTGGATGCCGCTCCATCGCGCCCGCTCCTCTTCGAATTGATCCGCCGGCAATAGCTGCGGCATCGGTGCGCTTCGATCGCGACGGAGTCCCCTTCCCCACTGACAGGAACCAGAGCCGGTATATCCCGGCGCCGGAAGAATGAAATGAATCAACCAACAGATATCACTGCCGACCGGGCCACGCATCGGACTGCGCCGGCGTTTCAGGCCGATCGTGCATCTGCCGCCGCTCTGGACCAGAGCGATCCGCTTGCAGCCTTTCGTGATTCCTATCACTTCCCGCGGCACACGAACGGCGAGCCGATGATCTATCTGGTGGGCAACTCGCTCGGGTTGCAGCCGAAGGGAGTGGGGGAGGCGATCGAGCAGGAACTGCGCGACTGGGCGGAGCTCGGCGTCGAGGGGCACTTCGAGGCGAAGCATCCGTGGTACAGCTATCACGAGATCTTCGCGGAGCCGGCGGCCGCACTGGTCGGCGCGAAGCCGGGCGAGGTGGTTGTGATGAACACGCTCACAACCAACCTCCATCTCATGATGGTCTCCTTCTATCGCCCAACATCCGAACGCTACAAGATCGTGGTGGAATGGGGAGCGTTTCCATCGGACAAGTACGCGGTCTGGAGCCAGGCGCGGTTTCACGGCTTCGATCCGGAGCAGGCGGTTGTGGAGCTTCACCCGCGCGACGGGCAGGACCTGCTGCTCACGGAGGATATCGAGCGGTACCTCGCAGAACACGGGCACGAGGTGGCGCTGGTGATGATGGGCGGCGTCAACTTCTACACCGGCCAGGCGTTCGACATGGAGCGCATCACTGCGGCGGCGCATGCTGCCGGATGTGTGGTCGGGTTCGACCTTGCGCATGCGGCCGGGAATCTGGATCTGCGGCTGCACGACTGGGATGTGGACTTCGCCGTCTGGTGCGGCTACAAGTATCTCAACTCGGGGCCCGGTGGCGTTTCCGGCTGCTTCGTGCACGAGCGGCATGCCTTCAGTCCGGATCTGCCTCGCTTCGCAGGGTGGTGGGGGAACGATCCCGGGAGCCGGTTCGAGATGCGCCCGGATTTCTTGCCGCAGCGGGGCGCAGGTGGCTGGCAGTTGAGCAACGCCCAGATCCTGCCGATGGCCGCTCACAGGGTTGCGCTGGACCTTTTCACGCAGGCCGGCATGCAGAATCTTCGCGCCAAGTCCGTAACGCTTACCGCGTATCTCGAGTATCTGATCGATCTCATACCCGGTGACCGTTACACGATCATCACGCCGCGCGATCCGGCGCAGCGCGGCTGCCAGCTTTCGATTCGTACAACGGCGAACGCGCGCGATCTGGCGCACCGCCTGCGCGCGGCCGGCGTCACGGTTGACTTCCGTCCTCCCGACGTGATTCGTGTTGCGCCGGTGCCGATGTACAACACCTTCCTCGATGCGTGGCGATTCGCGGATATCCTTGCAACGCTCTTTTGATTCAGGCAGTGCCAATGCGCGACGCATCCTATTGGATTGAACATCTCTCCCTGGAGCCGCACCCTGAGGGGGGATACTTCCGCGAGACGTATCGTTCCGGCGACCGGATACGTGTTGAACATCTTCCAGAACGCTATGCAGGCGAACGAGCCTTCTCCACGGCGATCTACTTCATGCTCACCGGCGATCGTCCGTCCAGGTTCCATCGCCTTGCAAGCGAGGAATTGTGGCACTTCCACGCCGGGTGCGCCGGCACCCTGCATATCATCGACGCTGCCGGGACGTATCGTTCCAGACGGATCGGGCCGAACCCCGAGTCCGGTGAAGCCTTTCAGGTTCTGATTCCGCACGGGTGCTGGTTTGCCGCGGAGGCGGACGATCGCGAGGGATATCTGCTGGTTGGATGTACGGTTGCGCCCGGCTTCGACTTTGCGGACTTCGAGATGGGGGAGCGCGAAGCGCTTCTCCTGCGCCATCCCGAGCACGGCGACCTGATCCGGCGGCTGACGTAGGCAGGCTGACGTAGGCAGATTGGAGGGGAAATCATATCCGGGATTTCATGGTCCGATTTCGAGCGTGTGGAGCTGCGCGTTGGCACCATCGTTCGCGCCGAAGAGTTTCCGGAAGCGCGCAAGCCGGCATTCAAGCTCTGGATCGATCTCGGAGAGGCCGGCGTGAGACGATCCAGCGCGCAGATAACGAAGCTCTACACTCCGGAGAGCCTTGTGGGGATGCAGGTGATATGCGTCACGAACGTTCCGCCGCGGCAGGTTGGGCCTTTCATGTCGGAGGTGCTGGTAACGGGATTTCATCGCACCGACGGCGAGGTGGTGCTGGCCGTTCCCGAGCGCACCACGCCGAACGGCACGCGGCTTGCGTGAACGAATCATGGTATTGAACAGTGGTGGGTTCCTGCGAGATGACCGATGAGGGGAACAAAGAGCCTCGGAATCGCTGGCTGGCGCTCAATGCGCGGGCGAGCGGAGATGCCGCCGTTGCTTCGGAGGTGTACGGCGAGCTTCACGCGGCCTATGACTCCGCCGGACGATACTATCATACGCTGAGTCATATCTCGGCATTGCTGGAGCTTCTCGGCCCCGTGCGGGAGCGACTTCGGCATTCGGACGTTGTGGAGTACGCGGTCTGGTTTCACGACATCGCCTACGACACCGCGCGCACGGACAACGAGGAGGCGAGTGCGGCAGTTGCGCGTGCATCGATGAAGCGTCTCGGGCTGGAGAGGATGGCGATCCCGGTTGCGGAACTGGTGCTGAGCACGAAGGCCCACCGGCCCGCCGGCTCCATCGATGCAGCCTATCTTGTCGACGCCGATCTCGCGATTCTCGGCGCGCCGCCGGACGTGTACGATCGCTATGCCCTGGCAATCCGGAGGGAGTTTGCATGGGTGGACGATGCCCGGTATCGCGAAGGGCGATCGGCGGTGCTCAGGCATTTCCTGGAACGCAGCCCGCTCTACCTCACCGATGAATTTCGTGTGCAGTTGGAATCACAGGCACGCGCAAACATGGTGAACGAACTCCGCAAACTCGTTCCCCTCTCATCCGCATCGTAAACGAGATCATGGCACGACACATCACACTTCTTGGAGCCGGCCTTACCGGGCCGCTGCTTGCCACCTACCTTGCGCGACGGGGATACACCGTTGATCTGTACGAGCGGCGTCCGGACATGCGGCTTCGCGACGTAGGCGGCGGGCGCTCCATCAATCTCGCGCTCTCCACGCGAGGCATTCACGCGCTCGCGGGGGCGGGGATCGATCATGCGGTGCTGGCGGACGCAATCGCCATGCCCGGCCGTATGATTCACGATCTGGAGGGCACCCAGACGCTTCAGCCGTACGGTGTGGAGGGGCAGGCGATCAACTCCATCTCCCGCTCCGGTCTGAACATCCTGCTGCTGGACGCGGCGGAACGGGAGCCCGGCGTAACCGTTCACTTCAGCGCCCGGGCTTCGCACGTGGATCTGGAGCGGCGGACGGTGACCGTGGTGAACGATGAAACCGGCGATGAGCGCACGTTCGGTGTGGATCTTCTGATTGCCGCGGACGGCGCCAACTCCTCGCTGCGCGCCGCCATGGTTGGCATGCCCGGCTTCGAGCACAGAGTGGAATGGCTGGAGCATGCCTACAAGGAGCTGGAGATCCCGCCCGGTGAGAACGGAGCCTTCCTCATGGAGCCGCATGCCCTGCATATCTGGCCGCGGCACGATTTCATGATGATCGCGCTGCCGAATCCGAACGCGACCTTCACATGCACCCTCTTCGCTCCGTATGCCGGCGAGAACGGATTCGATACGATAGCAGGCGATGCGGACGTGCATGCCTACTTCGAGCGGCATTTCTCCGACGCGCTTCCGTTGATGCCGACGCTCATCGAGGATTGGAACCACAACCCCACGTCGCAGCTTGGCACGGTATTCTGCGGTCCATGGAACGTGGGCGACTGGGCATTGCTCATCGGCGACGCGGCGCACGCGATCGTGCCGTTCTACGGGCAGGGAATGAATTGCTGCTTCGAGGATTGCAGCGTGCTCGATGGATTGCTCGCCGAGCATGGCGATGACTGGCAGACGGTAATCGATCGGTTCTACGAGCTTCGCAAGCCGAACTCGGACGCGATTGCACGCCTTGCCGTTGCCAACTTTCTGGAGATGCGATCCAAGGTGGTGGACCCCCTGTTTCAACGGAAGCGGAAGATCGAGGCTGCATTGCACGCCATGTTCCCGGACCGGTGGATCCCGCTCTATACGATGGTCACGTTCACGACCATCGGTTACGCCGATGCACTGCGGAGATCGCGCGAGCAGGACGAATTGCTGGACCGTGTGGGGCTAGAGAATGTGGAGCAGGCCATCGCAGCCGGCCGCGATGCGGCGCGTGCCCTGCTCGGCATCGCGTCCGAACAGGCGGCTGCGTGAGGGGGGGGGGCAATCTTCACGGCCGGTACGGCGGTGCGTATTTCCCGGAACCGACTGCTGGCCGAAGCGAGTCCCGATGAAATCGGGACGAGCGCACTTGGAACTAATCAAAAACATCAGGGGAGCTTCAAGCAACTGAAGCTCCCCCGAGTCTTTACAGGAGACGAGGCATCCGCTGGCACTATATCATGGTGCTCAGCATCATCGCTACCGCTATCCCTGCGATCGTGCCGATCAGCAGGCCCGCGAGCGTACCGTCATGCTTGCCGGTACTGTAGCCGCGGGTAAAACTGTCGACATAGTCGAAGCCCTCCCGGCTGTGTTCATGGGAGGGGCCGGCTCTGTCCGCAGAGACAGGGAGCTTCCAACTCTTGTGAGAAAACGGGGTATGGGGACGAACGATTTCCATTGTTGGACCTCAGGAAAATGTTCAATGGTAATGCGAGCTGTTTCCATGTTTTGGACCTCGGAATGAACTCGCAGCGAAGAATTTACGATTCGCAACAGTACGGCGCCACAAGAATTTTTCGCTGCTGCGAAAATTCTTCCCCTGTCGTTGTGCGATATCATGGTCTGTCAACCAGGCGCGAAAGCCGGGAATAATGGGCCTTCCAGGCCGGTTGCCGGTTCGTGTTGGTCGCCGTGGCCCGATCGTGACACGATATATCCTGCCGCCGACCAACCCGAGACGGGCGGCGAGGGGCAGCCCGCGGTTCCACCTGCGGGGCCGGACTCCGACGCGTGCGGCAGGCCGGGCGAACACCGTTCCAACCCGATGGCGGTTCTCCGGCGAACGGTGCGCGCGGAGCATCGTTCGCTGCCGTTCGGAGTGTTATGTTCGCTCCGCACAATTGTTGACGGGTGGATGGTTCGTTGCCGGTACAGCTCGGCCATGGACCCGTGGCCGCGAACCGTTCTGCTCCTTCGATATCGAATCCCGCCCATGATGATCCAGTACGCCGTTGAGCCGGACGTTCCGGCGGAAGCCGTGGCCGCATTGTTTCGTGCCTCGGGAATCAACAGACCGGTTGACGACATCGGCCGCATCGCCCGGATGGTGGCGAATGCCAATCTGGTGATCACCGCAAGAGACGGGGGTCGTCTGGTTGGGATAGCCCGTGCTCTCAGCGACTTCAGCTATTGCTGCTACCTCTCCGATCTGGCCGTCGATGCGGAGTATCAACGCCGCGGGATCGGCCGGGAACTGATCGGCGAGGTGCGGAAGGCGATCGGCCCGGAGTCGATGCTGCTGTTGCTTGCCGCGCCGCGGGCCGCGGAGTACTATCCGCACATCGGCTTCGCTCACATCGGGAACGGATGGATCATTCATCGTGAGTGTTGAGCTCGTATCTTCGCACGTCTCGGCGGCATCGACGTAGCATACCACACGCGCCGCAGTACCTCGCGGGACAATCCCTCATTACGTAATACCGAAACCAGCATGAAGATTCTGATCCTTGGCAGCGGGCTCATGGGTCCGGCTGCGGCATACAATGCCATCAGCGATCCCGATGTTACCAGCGTGTGCATCTGCGACCGCGATCGCGGCCGGTTGGACGCGGCGCTCGCGAAGCTCGCGCAGCACGATGGAGCCTCCAGACTGCGCGGCGTGCAGCTGGATCTGGCGGAGTATGCGCGCGCCGTGGAGCTGTTCAAGGGGTTCGATGTCATCATGGCGGCGCTGCCGTGGGGAGCAAGCATGCTGGCATTTGCTGCGGCGCTCGAAGCCCGCGTGCCGATCGTGGACTTCGCGATTCCGGGCGATGACGATCTTCCCGCGCTGAAGCAGCAGGCTGAGGCCGCGGGGTGTCTGGTATTCCTCGGTTGCGGCCTGGAGCCGGGGCTCACGGAGATCGTAGCGCGCAAGCTGGCTGGCGACCTTGACAGTGTGAGCGAACTGCATATCAAGTGCGGCGGGGTGCCGGCGGTGCCCACCGGACCGCTTGGCTACAAGATCGTGTTTGGCGGCACGCAGCTCCCGCTTCGCAACACCACCGCGCTCGATGTGGAGCAGGGAGTTGCGCAGCACGTGGCACGGTATTCCGGTATCGAGATGATAGAGCTTGCGGGCGTTGGCGCATGCGAGGCGTGGCACGAGGGGATGATGCCGTGGCTTCTCGAGATGGACGAGTTCCGCAACATCACCGAGGGAACTCAGAAGACGATTCGCTGGCCCGGCTATGCGGCCAAAGCAACGGTGCTTCTGGATCTCGGCCTGCTTGGTACGTCTCCGATCGATGTCGGCGGCGTGCCGGTGATACCGAAGCAGGTGGTTGATTCCGTTCTTGCGCCGCATGTGACGCTGCACGATGGGGAGGAGGATATCACCCTCTTCCGTGTGGACGTTGCAGGCGTGCGCGACGGCCGGCGGATCATGCACCGGGTGGATATGGTTGATCGCTACGACCGCGTTCACGGCTTCACCTCCATGGCCCGGACAACGGCCTTTACCGGTGCCATCGCGGCGCGCATGGTTGGCCGCGGTGATATCACGGCAACCGGCCTCTACACATCGGAGGCCCTGATTACGGGTCCGCTGTACGACCGGATGATGGCGGAGTTGGAGGCGGAGGGAATTCACTTCCAGCACTCCGTTCACGAGTTGTGAGCGGAGCGGCGCGATCGTGAAGTGATGTGGCGAACATACAGCTCAGCGTGCCGCGCGGCGTAGCGGTACGGTTTGTGCCAATACAACAATCGAGGAATTTCATGAACATCGTTCTGCGAATTCTCCCCTGTGTGTTGTTGCTGGCAACCGGCATTGCGCACGCACAACATGGCGGTGCCACAGCCCGGCATCCGGCTCCGGCAGCAATTGGATTCCCTGAGGCATACAACGGGCTGATGCAGATCGAACCGGACTCCGCGAACGTTGCGCCGGTGAGCGGCATCACGATCCAGCGGGACGTTGCCACGTTCCATCTGGAGCGCGGCACGCTCTACTTCTGCAGGCCGATCGGCGGCCGCGTGTGCGGTGCGCTCTTCATCGGCAACGGCAGCTTTTCGTTTACGCCTCCAACCGAGGTGGAGCGTGCGCATCTGAATCGCATGCTGGGCCACGACGCGGTCATGCAGCCGTTCAACCGGCTGTTCCTCCTGTTCGCGGACAGCACCGCCGATGAGTTGAAGCGCGGCGCGCACTTCGCCCCAGGGTCCGTTGCCGAGAGCGACGCGGCGGAGATCGGTTACTCCCTTCGATATCTGGCCGATCGCGAGATCCGCCGGTTCGACGACGAGTTCCTGGAGGCACTCCTCAACGACGACCACAACGGTCTCTTCTACTCGCAGTTCACACCCGACGGCGGCGATCCGTTCTTCTTCGAGATCAATCCGTATGTCGGCAGCTTCGAGAACGAGGAAGTGCTCTTCATGCACCGTGGTGTGAACCAGCACAATACCCCCTTCCGCGAACTGGTGAGTTCCTTTCCGCGCCGGGAATCCGGGTCGCGTCGAGTGGAGGATGCGCGCCCGCTGCTGAACGTGGAGCGCTATACGATCGACTGCTCGATTGCCACCAACCTTGATCTGGCTGCACGGTGCAACGTGGCGTTCAAGGCTCCCGCCAGGGAGAGCCGGTGGGTTCTCTTCGCGCTGGAGCCGGAGTTGAAGGTGGATTCGGCATCGTGGGGGAACGGGGAACGGATCGAATGCTATCAGACCGGGGATGGAGGCGTCTGGATGCGAACCAGTACGGCCGGCCTTGCATCGGGATCGTTCACGCTTCACTATCACGGGCGTTTCTTCGATCGTGCGGAGGACTGGATCGTGATGCATTCATCCATCGGATGGTATCCACAATGCGACGACAAGAACAGGGCGCTCTTCGATCTCACGTTTCATATCCCCTCGAGCATGAAGCTGGCAAGCATCGGAGCGTTGAAGGGAACCGAGGAGCATGACGGCGTAACCACCTCGCATTGGGCAACGGCCGGTCCGGTGCGAATCGCATCGTTCGGCCTCGGCGTGTTCGAGGAGAAGAAGGTGGAGACCGATTCAACTGCACCGATCACCGTGTATCGTGGAATTCATTCGTCGCGGGGCGCAACGGAGCAGATCGGCTGGGACGTGGAGCACAGCATCAAGTTCTTCGAATATCTGTTCGGGAAACTGGATGCTCCGAATTTCAGTGCCACCGAAATTCCGGAGGCGCACGGCGAGGCGTTTCCGGGCCTGATTCACCTGTCGGTCTCCACATTCGATCGGAACAACGAATCCGGTTTCCACGAGATATTCCGTGCGCACGAGGTTGCGCATCAATGGTGGGGAATCGGCCTGGACTTCAGTACCTATCACGATCAGTGGCTCAGCGAGGGCTTCGCCGAATATTCCGGACTCATGTACATGCAGGCGGTGCTGAAGGATAACGACAAGTTCTTCAAACGGCTCGATGAGTATCGCAGGCAGATCCTGGGGAACAGGAAATCGATCTTCGGAAATGGGCAGCAGGCCGGGCCGATCTGGCTGGGATATCGCACGAGCAGCAGCAGCACCGAGGGCGACTACGATCTGATTATTTATCGCAAGGGGGCGTGGGTGCTTCACATGCTCCGTATGATGCTGCTGGACCTGCAGACCATGAAGGAGGATAAATACCTCGGCGCAATGCGCGACTTCTTTGCCGCGTATCGCGGACGCTATGCCTCCACGGAGGATTTCCGGAAGACGATGGAGAAATATTCCGGCGCATCCATGGACTGGTTTTTCAAGCAGTGGGTGTACGGAACCGACGTTCCCACCTACAAGTGGGCATACAAGGTGGACGATGCACCAGACGGAAAATTCCGCCTGCAACTCCGAGTGGACCAGACGAACGTGCCGGACGATTTTCAGATGTACGTTCCTCTCAAGATCGACTTCGGCGACGGTCGGCTGGCGCGTCTGCGTGTTCTGGTGAAAGGGCCGCATGCGCAGCCGCAGCTTCCCCTGATGCCGTTGAAGCCGAAGCAGATATTCTTCAACGACCTGAATGCGGTGCTCTGCGAGTCGGAACAGGTGGAGTGGGAATAACGCTTCGTGACAGCGGCCGGGAATGCATCACAGCCGTTCCCGGCCGTGAATGCGTTGGGGCTTTCTATTCGATGACGTAGGGGCATGCGGCGTTCCCATTTACGCAGCCGCCAGGGTTGTCGCCATCGTTGTTCTTCACGCAATGACCTTGGGCCCGCGAGCCCGATGCCCTTGCCTGAGACGGGATGCTTATCTGCTTACGACAACCGATGCCGATTTTACCAGGCGGCCGTCGTAGAACAGATTCACCAGATAGGTTCCGGATTCGTCGAAGCGATGCATCATCACCCGTTCGCATGCCTCCGATGCCGATGTGGCGAACGGGTAGTAGAGAATGCGTCCGTATACGTCGCTGATTGCGACGCATGTGGAACCGCCGGCCTCGTTCTCCGAGAACTCGATCACGGCAACGCTGGATGCATACCATGATCGCCGGACGGCCAGGCGCCCGATGTTGCCGGTGGTATCCGGCCTCTCCGAGTGCGTCTGGGCAAACAACTGTCCCCACTGCCCCAGGTAATTCACCCAGTAGGAATTGTTGAGCTTCCGCCAGAGTGCAACTGTCGGCGTCTCCCGCCGCATGAATTTCCCGCTTCCTTTTCCGTTCCGGTAAACATTTACGCGCAGGTATGCGATCGTGGCGCTGAAGCGGAGAGGAACGCCGAAACGAACAAGTGCCATGATCGGCCTGTCGCCGTACACCCCGGGTCCCGTCGAATGCGTACAGGGGATTGCTCCCATGCTGTCCAGGAGAACCATGCGGCTTCCGTCGGAACTGCGAACCAGTTCCACGGAATAGCTCAGGGTGTCGCTCGCGGGGACGGCCATGGAGTCCGCTGCAGCCGGGCGACGATCCTCCCACAACAGCTCTCGATAGAAACTGAGCGTGTCGCCGGCAATCAGCGTGACATCGTCCGTCCGGCTCTCCGAACTGAGTTCCTCGGCGTCCGTTGAGAACGTGCGCCAGCTTTTCCAGTGATGCAGCGGAAGGCGGTAACCGTTTCGCTTGAAGCCGGTGATGGTGTAGATGGTACGGCTTGCCGAATCGTTCCGCATGATGAAGTCGTAGGTGGCGCATGCCCACTCGACCGGGATGGTATCGCCGTTGGGGCGAATCCGGTAGAGCGCGGATCCATCCTCCAACTCGGCATAGAGATCGGGGCGGATGTCGCGCGCCGGCATGGCGCGCTGGCCGGTTGCACGCTGGGTGGCGAGGAGAGGAAGGACCATGAGCAGCAGAGCGATGAGCAGCGGGCAGGCAGGGCCTGGCCTGCTCGACGGCTGTACCGGAGCGCTCGATGGCCGTACCGGAACGAACGGGGAAACGGCGGAGCTGCGCGATCGCGTAAGATCGCCGACATGCTCAACCCTCCCATTCGGAGGATCCGGTATCGGATGGTTCATCACTGACAATTCTCCCGGCCATGACATCAATACATGGCCGCATAATTGAATGCTGCTCACCGGCAGCATCACATGCGCAACTCCAGGCAGACTTCGGGGTGTGGAGACGGTATCACACGCCTCCATGGCAGGAGAGAGGGCGACCAATATACCAATGCCCCCGACTATCCGCACCGGACCGTGCAGTGCCCTTCCGAAGCCGCTGGTGCCGGCACACGTGCGGGCGCAGGCCCGCACTACTGCCCCCGCTGGTCGCGAACGCGGGCCGCCGGACACGGCCACCGAACCATGCAATCGGCTCCGCACAACTCCCGCATCATGAATTGTGGGCGGCGGAAACCCTCATCCCTCGTAGTTTTGCCGTAATGACTTCTGTGCAGACGGAGATCTGGACGATACTACGCCTGATTACGTGGGGAGCCGACTACTTCAAGAAGAAGGGGGTCGACTCTCCACGTTTGACGATGGAGCTGCTGCTGGCCCATGTGCTGAAGCTGCGCCGGTTCGATCTGTACATGCAGTTCGACCGTCCCCTTTCCGAAGCGGAACTGGAGAGGCTTCGCGCGCTCGTGAAGCGACGTGCGACCCATGAGCCGTTGCAGTACATCATCGGCGAGACGCAGTTCTATCGCCGCACGTTCAAGGTGAATCCGTCGGTGCTGATCCCGCGGCCGGAGACGGAGATACTGGTGCAGGAGTCGTTGCGCCGTGTTCACGGCATCCGCTGCCTCGATGCCGGCACGGGGTCCGGCTGTATCGGGATCACGATAGCCCTGGAGCGGCCCGATACCGAAGTGATCGCCATCGACAGCTCCGAGGAGGCGCTGGAACTTGCGCGCAGCAATGCGGACGAGCTTGGCGCCCGCAACATCACGTTTCGGCACGCGGATCTTTTCGACGACGATGCGATGCGTGCCCTCGGCTCATTCGATGTCGTTGTCAGCAATCCTCCCTATATCCCGCCGGAGGAGATCGCGACCCTGGAACCGGAGGTGCGCGACCACGAACCGCGCATGGCGTTGACGGATGAGAACGATGGATTCGACTTCTACAGGCGATTCATCGAACTTGCACCACGTCTGCTGCGCGAAGGGTCCAGCATGTTCTTCGAGATTGGTTTCGGGCAGGCGGAGCGTCTCGGAGCAATGTATCGTTCGGCGGGATTCGATGTGGACCTCCTTACCGACCTCGAAAAGGTTCAGCGCATTCTCTGGGCGCGCTTCGATAAACGGATTCTCTGACAGCGTCTTCGGACCTTCCTGCCATCTCCGCACCGCCGTGCGATGCGTCTCGGTGCGGTTGGAATCGTTCACTTTTGCAGCAGAACCATTCTCCGCTTCCCAATGAAGGCAGTAGTACAACGCGTTCGGGACGCATCGGTTACAGTAGACGGCCGGATTGTTGGAAGTATTCCTCGTGGAATGGTGGTGCTGCTTGGCGTTGGCCGCGCAGATACCGAAGCGCACGCCGACATGCTTGCCAGAAAGATCGCCGCGCTCCGGCTGTTCCCCGATGCGAACGAGATCCCGAATCTCTCCCTGATCGATACCGGATACTCGGCTCTCGTGGTGAGCCAGTTCACCCTTCTGGGGGACACGCGCAAGGGAAACCGGCCAAGCTATGTCGATGCCGCCGCGCCGGAGCTTGCCGAACAGCTGTATGAACGCTTCAACGAGGCGCTGCGTGGCATCATCGGGAGCGATCGTGTGGCTACGGGACGCTTTCGCACGATGATGGATGTGGCATTCGTGAACGAAGGGCCGTTTACACTTCTCGTGGAGTCCAAGGTATGAGACCCGGTGCGGGGCGGTCGGAGCGGAACGGTGCCCTGCGCCGGCATGGCGCCGTGCCGGCGGCCGCGCTTCTGGTGCTGTGCGGGCTTACCGCATCTCCGGTCTGCGCCGGGGCTCGCGGGTGGCAGCGCTATCAGTCGGCACACGTGGTGCTTCTGGCACCCGCAGGGCAGGATGTGACCCGCCTGCTGGAGGAGCTGGAGCGTGCCCACGCCGATGTGCGAGCCTATGGATTGACCCTTCGGGGGATGATATCGGCGCGATGCTACCCCACCACTGCGGATTTCATGAGCGCATCCGGGGGAGGCGCATACAACCTGGCGCTGGCCAGATCCGGCAGAATCCATCTTCAACCGCTCCCCGTACTGATGCGCCGCGGCGAGCTTGGTAGGGCACTCCGCCATGAGATAACCCATGTCGCGCTGGAACGCGCGGCGAGATTCGGACTGCCGCGATGGCTGAACGAAGGGATGGCGATGTCCGTGGCCGGCGAGAAGCAACCGGAGCGTCTACGATTCGCCCGGCTTGCGCAGCTGGAGGATACGCTGGCCCGCTCCCGCCGGTACGACAACCTCCGCTCGGCATACGGCACGGCGGAGAGACTGACCTCCGCGCTGCTCCTTGCATGCGGCCGTGCAAAGGTGCTGGCGCTACTTCAGGCGGTGGGAGCCGGGGCCGGATTCGACGCCGGTTTCCGGGCACTTACCGGGGAAGCGCCCGATCGCTGGGCCGCATCGCGCCTGGACCGTTGATACGAAGGGTTCCCGGCATTGCATAATGCAATGGTGCGTCGTGGCCATTTGTTTTCTTGCAAGACCCTCCGGGGTGGAATATCTTCGTTTCCGCAAAAAACGGCCCTCGAAAGTTTGGTACGATATTCTCTATAGCATACTCACAGAAACGCATTCAGCAACGGAGGTTGGAAGCGCATGGCATCAAAGGTGAAAACGGCACTCCTCGGCCAGATCTGGCTTGTTGAGCCGCGCGGAGAGTTCGTTGGCGGCGACGAGACGGACGAGCTTCGCACCGCATTGGACGAAGCAAACAAGGCAGGAGCAACCAAGCTGTTGGTGGACCTTGCTGGTGTCAGCTATCTCAACTCCACTGCCCTCGGCGTTCTCATCGCAGGGCATACGAGCTTCACGAAGCGCGGCGCGGAGATTGTGCTCTGCAACGTCTCGGACAACATCCGGAACATCTTCGTGATCACGAAGCTCACCCTGGTCTTCACGATCTACGAGTCGCGCGATGAGGCGCTCAAGCATCTGGAGTAGTGCGCGAACGGCCTGTGGTAACATGCCGCTGGCCTCGCGGGTATATCCCGGGTGTAGCCATCGATAACGATCCGGCATGCCTAGCAGGCGAGAGAATCAAGATCATAGTCAATACACGTCAACCTAACTCAACTCTGAAAGGAGTCTCATGAAAAGCAAGTTCTTCGTCATCGGCGTTGTGGTCGCCTGCTTGGCGATAGGTTTCCTCATCTGGGCATTGTGGTTCGGCAGCACCATGAACTTCAAGGACGGGGTTGCCCGTGAACTTCCCAGCAACCTCCTGGGCACGGTGTACACTGGCGGTCCGCTCGTGGCCATCCTCGTGGCCCTTACCCTGATGGTGGTGACGTTCATCGTTGAGCGCATCTTCTCGCTGACGAAGGCCCAGGGCCGCGGTCCGCTTCCTGCATTCATCAAGCGTGTGCAGCAGCATCTCACCGCGGGGAACGTGGAAGCAGCCATCGACGAGTGCAACAAGCAGCGCGGTTCGGCTGCAAGCATTCTGCGTGCCGGGCTGGAGCGCTACCTGCAGGTTCGCAACGACGCATCGTTCGATACCGAGAAGAAACTTGCCGAAGTCAAGCGCGCGGTTGATGAGTCCACCGGGCTCGAGACTCCGCTGCTCGAGAAGAACCTGGTGGCGCTCTCCACCATCGCCTCGATCTCCACGATGATCGGACTCCTCGGCACTACGCTGGGCATGATTCGTTCCTTCCAGGCGCTCGCAAGCTCCGGCCAGGCCGCCTCGGCGGTTCAGCTTTCGATCGGCATCTCCGAAGCACTCATCAACACGGCCGGTGGCCTTACCGCCGCCATCCTCTCCATCGTGTCGTACAACTATTTCACGAACCGCGTGGACAACTTCGTCTACATGATCGAGGAAGCCACGCTCTCGATGATGGAAATCCTGACGACACGCACGAAGTAGTGTCAACCACAAGCTTTACGAGAGCGAGATACTACTATGGCACATAAACCGAAACGGGTCGGCTTCAAGCTGGACATGACGCCCCTGGTGGACGTCGCCTTCCTGCTGCTGACCTTCTTCATGCTGACGGCGAAGTTCAAGTCTGACGCGGAGAGCGAGCAGAAGTTCGAGATCAAGCGTCCGACCGCCTCGGCCGACACGGCGAAGTTGCCGGAGATGGGAACGGCTACGGTGAAGATCGGCATCGAGAAGGGGGGAGACACGGTGATGTATTACACCGTTGCGAACGAGAAGGATCGTGGCGCCATCTACACGCAGGTGCCGGGCATCACGATGGAGGAAGCCTCCAAGAAGGCTCAGGTGATGGTGCCGGACACCACGGTGCTCGGCCATCTGGTGCTGGCAACGCGGAGCAAGACCTCCAACAAGGTGAAGTTTGCCATCGATGCCGACAGGCGAATCAACTTCGGGCGCATCGAACAGGTGATGAACACGTTCCGCTCCCAGGGAGCAACAACGTTCAACTTCGTCACGGTAAGCCAGCAGTCGAGCGGAAAGGATTGAGAGATCCTAGTGCACGACACGTGAGATGCAACAACACGAATTCGACAACTGGAGGATAGTCCGATGGCAGGTGCTGATTTAGGGGGCGGAGGCAGTCGGAGTCATAAAAAGAAAGGAAGCAGCATAAAGAAGCCGAAACGGATCGGCTTCTCGCTGGACATGACGCCCCTGGTGGACGTTGCGTTCCTGCTGCTGACGTTCTTCATGTTCGCTACGACAATGGCGCAGCCGCAGATCATGGAGATGTCCACTCCGCCTCAGCTCGATGTTCCGATCGATGTACAGGCCTCGCGCCTGGTAACGATATATGTTCGATTCGACGGGAAGATCTTCTACAACACGGGCCTGGACCCGGCGATGCAGCCGCTGGAGCTGAACAAGATCAAGGAATTCTCCGTGCAGCGGAACAGCGAGAAGGGGAACGATCTGATCACGTCGCTCAAGGTTGACCCGCGCGCAAAGTATTCGCAGCTCATCAAGGTGCTCGATGAACTGAATCTTGCAGAGGGTGATCTTACCGAGAAGTACAAGCAGCAGAAGACGACGCGTGAGCGCCGGTTCGCAATGGTGCAGATGACTGAGCAAGACAAAGAGGAGCTGGCAAAGCTATGAGTATCTCCGACGCGCTCCGTATTGGAGCAACCGAACTGAAGGAGGCATACAACCGCAACATGGCGATTGCCTTTGGTGTCTCCATTGCGTTCCATGGCATCCTGATTGGCCTGTACGCTCTCTTCGTCAGCATCGGCCGTGCCGATTCGCAGAAGACCGCACCGGTCAACAAGATCAACCTGACGAACCTTGCGCCGCCTCCGGCGCAGGATAACGCGCCCCCCCCGCCGCCGCCGCCGATGGTTCCGCCGCAGTTGCAGACCGGCGGTAATGGCGGTGTTGCGGCCCGCGCGGGCACGCCGGTGGCCGTTCCGGATGCGTTGATCGATCCGCAGATGAAGGACTTCGCCAAGATGACGGAGGTGTCCGTTGCAACCCCGCAGGGTGGCGATGGAACCGGCTTCAACACACCGGATGGCATTACCAACGTGAAGGTGGATGGCCCGGTGTCGGTGAAGGAAACCGAGCATGTTCCGGATCCGGATGAGTTCGTTGCCGTGGAGGAGGATCCGAAGTGGGATGCCGCCGATCTTCAGCGCCGTGTGAAGTATCCCGAGATCGCTCGCAAGAACGGTATCGAGGGAACGGTGGTTGTTCGCGCCCTGGTCGGCAAGGATGGGCGTGTGATGAAGACGATGGTTGACCGCAGCGACAACAAGGCGTTGGAGGAGGCGGCCGTGGATGCCGTGACGAAGACGCCGTTCACACCGGCAATTCAGAACAAGCAGCCGGTGACCGTGTGGGTACAGATCCCCGTCATCTTCAAGCTCAGTTGATTGCCTGCGGCCGCTGAGCCGCTGGATGTGCAACCGGGATGCGCGACGCATTGCAGTGCGCCCTCCTGCCGAACAGGGGGAGGGCGCAACTGCCGACACGAGGGCGAGGCGAAGGCGGAAACGCAGAGGGCGGAACGCCGGAGCGTGAACGCCGGAGCGGGGCGGGCCAAGGCGGAGAGCGCCGAAGCGAAACACCATGACAACCTGGAGGACTCCCGATGTATGCTTCAGAAATGCAGGCAGGGAATCGCCATGCCCTTTCGCGACGGCGGATGCCGGGGCGTGTACGCCCGGGATTTCATCTGGACATGACGCCGCTGGTGGACGTTGCCTTTCTCCTTCTCACGTTCTTCATGTTCGCAACAACGATGGCGCAGCCGCAGATCATGGAGATCTGCCTGCCGAAAGGTGTCGCCGTTCCGGATGAGCCGGTGCGGCTGGCGCTCTATCTGCGGGACGACGGAGCTCTCTTTCTCGCCCAGGGGCGCTCCTGGCCTCCGCGCCGCCTGGATGCGAGAGAGGCCGCCACGACCATTGAGAGGATGGCTTCGCCGGGTCGTGCAACGGCAGTGACGCTACGGATTGCCGCAACTGCCAGCTATCAGCGGCTGGTGGGGCTGCTTGATGAACTGCGCGAACATGCAGGCGCAGCAGGCCCCGGCACTGCGCCGACGCGTGCGGATGCCGCGTACGAGATCGAACAGATGAACGGCGAAGAACGAAAGGAGGTGGATGCACTATGACGGCAAACATCGTTTCGCAGTACGGCGCTCGCGAACTCAACGGCGAGTACGGCAGCAATCTCGCAAAGGCGTTTCTGGTGTCGATCGGCGTTCACATCGTGGTGATCGGGCTCTACCTGCTCACACGATCGGTTGCCGGAGTGGGACCCACGGTATTGCCGCCTGTCAAGCCGCCGGTCTGGGTCGTGCCGCAGCAGAAGCCGGCCAAAGCGGCTGCGCCGGCGACATGCGGCGCAGCCACGCCGCCGCCCGTTCCGCATCTCGCGTTCGATCAAAGCCGGTATCTGCGGCCGATCGATTCCGTTACCGTGGATTCCACACTTCGCAACCACGACCCGCTCAATGTGAACATCACAGCCGATACGCCGCGCGACAGCGGCGGCGGAAGCGGTGATCCGAACGGCCGCAGGCGTAATCCGATTTCCGATTCCGGAAGCGCCAGGGTGCACGTGGAACCGGATGACCGTGACACGCCGTCCGAAGCGCCGGTGTTCGATGCAACGGAGCCGAAGTACGACGAGGCGGCGCTTCGCCAGGCCATCCTCTATCCTGAGTCGGCGCAGCGCATGGGGATCGAGGGAACGGTGATCGTTCGCGTGCTGATCGATCGGCGTGGCAATGCGGTCAGAACGTTGGTAGACCGATCCGCACATCCCGATCTGGACAGGGCCGCTGCCGACGCGGTCCTCAAGGTTGCATACACGCCGGCCATTCAGAACGGCAGGCCGGTTCCCGTCTGGATCCAGGTGCCGGTTGTGTTCAGGCTGCATTGAGATATCTTTCCGGATAACCCGCGTGAGTATTTGCCCCTGCGGCCTTCCGGCCGGCCTGCTGCGGGCGCTTGCGCCCAACCCTACTCGCAGATCATGATGCGAAGAACACTCGCAGTGTTCGCACTTGGAGCCGTGATGTTGGCCGATACGGCTGCGGGCCTGCGTGCTCAGGTGCGCACCGAAGCCGGTGGGCACATGCCGGCGTCGCGTCCGGAGCGATGGGCTCCGGTTATTCGCTTCAACCGTTCGGCGGACGATCTGGCTCTCTTCGCAACCACGATCGGTTATCCCCCGGCGGCGCTTGCCAACGGGCGTCGGGCTGACGTGGTGGTGAAGGTGGATGTGGATACGTCCGGCACATGCAGCGGCGCGGTGCTGATCAGTGGAGGGCGCGAGTTCGACGACTCCGTGATCGCAGCGCTCGGCAGGGCGGCGTTCGAGCCGGGCCATACGCCATGGGACAGCATCGTCCCAGCGACGTTCGGCCTGCGGGTTCGTTTTCGCCCGGCCGACACAGGCGCAACTACTCCGGTGACTGTCTTCGAAATGAACCCGGACGATGCGGCGATGTGGGCTCGGCAGCAGGGCAGCGCCAGCCTCAAGCATGCGCAATCAACGCCGGCATCGGATGTGGCTGCAGCTCCACGTGCGCCACGGATGCGCAAAGCCAGAGGGCATGAGACCATAGATGTTGACGTGATGGTGATCAATGTGCCCCGAACTGTTGCCGGGCAGCCATCGGCACGCGATCGCTCAATCGATACGCTCTATCCCAGCGGCGTCACGATTCCGCCGGGCGGGCCGCAATACGCTTCACCCGATTTCGATCTCGGGGAACTGCGGGCGCGGATGAAGTATCCGGAGTATGCGAAGCTTCAGGGAGTGGAGGGAATGGTCTACGTCGAGGCGCGTATCGATCGGTCGGGGGCATTGGCGCAGGCGCGGGTTGTGCACAGCGACAATGCCATGTTGAACGACGCGGCTCTGGAGGCCGTGCAGGCCACGCGATTCCGGGCAGCTCACCGATATGGCGAGGCCGTGGATGCCTCGGTCATTATTCCCCTCGCCTTCCGGTTGAAGTAGCGGATGCGGAGGATGCCGAGCGTTGGCTTGCTGCTCCCATCGGCCAACGGCCGCGGAGTCGCGAATCGATCCGTTAACGCGTCATTAATGGTAGCACGTACCAGCGGTCTCGCTAACTTTGCGACCCGGTTTTTCAACTCAGAAGGATTTCGCAATGCGTCCAGCCATCCTGTTCGGCTACATTACCGGAACGATCATGTTCGTTGTCGGCGTGCTGGTGCTGATGGGTGTCTTCGATTCACGTTGGAGCCTGATCGGGAGCGCTGCGTTGATTCGCAATGTCTTCGGTGTGCTGGCACTGCTGTATGGGATCTACAGGATCGTGATCACCGACACGCATCGTCGTCGCGACGACCGTATGCGATAGAGTCCGGCGCCGCTGCAGGTACGTACGATGCGGTGGCGAAGAGTGCAAGTTGATGGAGTCCTGCCATGGGTTTGGTTCGAATGGGTCCACCGGAAGATTTGATCGTTCGCCTGGCGCGTGCCCGCGCTATCGGGCACTTCGTGGAGACCGGAACCTATCGAGGGCGTACGGCAGCATGGGCCGCCGAGCATTTTCCCTCCGTCTGGACCATCGAGTTCTCTCGAGAGCTGTACGATGAAGCCCGCGAGCGCCATCGCGCCCTCGAGAACGTGCGCTTCTGTTTCGGCGATTCGCGGACGGAACTGGAGCGCATCGTGGGCATGCTGGATGCCCCCGCACTCTTCTGGCTGGACGCCCATTGGAGCGGTGGCGTTACCTACGGCGCGGAGGATCAATGCCCGCTTCTGGAGGAGATCGCGATCATCAATCGTTCCGCAGCGGAGAGCTATATCCTTGTCGACGATGCGCGGCTGTTCCTTTCGCCTCCGCAGCCTCCCCACAGGATCGAGCAGTGGCCGGATATCGCGGCCGTGGTGGATGCGCTGCGCGACGGAGGAAGGGAGATGTATATCGTGGTGATCGACGATGTGATCATTGCCGTGCCTGCAGCGGCAAGGGAAACGGTGGCCGCATACTGCCAGGAAGTAAATGCGAAGGCGTGGGAGGAATACGGTCGGCAGCAGGCGGCGTCGGGCCTGCGCAGAGGCCTGCAGCTGATTCGCCGCGACATACGCGGGCGCCTGGGGCGACTGCGGCCCGGGTTGCGGAAATAAGATCGAACGGCGTTGCTGTGTGATAACCTAACGGATGATTTCCATGAACAGATCACTCATGTCATGTTGCCTTTTGCTGGCCGTTGCAGCCGGCATCGTGCTCGCGGGGTGTGAGGCGCCGAAGCCGAACGCGAACACGCCGACGTCCGGGCGCCTGATAGTGTTCGTGGACGATCTCTACTTCCCTCTGGTGAAGACGATGAGCGACACGTTCATGATCCGCAACCCCAACGCGAAGGTGGAGCTCCGTTCGATGCCGGCACGAATGGCGGTTCAACAGTTGTTCGATCAGTTCGCCCGGGATACCGCAAGGACGGACACGTCCGCTGCCTACGCGATTGTGATCGGCCGGCCGCTGCTTGCCGATGAGCAGGAGGCAATCGCGAGGTCACACATCGAGAGCAAGGAATATCTGATTGCCTACGATGCTCTCGCCGTGGCCGTATCGGCATCCTCACCTCTCACGAAGGGAACGCGGGAAGGATTGAAGCGTGCTCTCGGGGAGAAGGCTGCAACTGCCGCGATGCTCGATACCACTGCGGCGCCCGAGCCGATTCGATTCATTCTTGCCGATCAGAACTCCTCCGCATACTCATTCGTGCTCAAGGAGTTCCTGCGTGCGGACGCGGTGGCTGCACCGGCACGCTACTACTCCACGGCCGACTCCGTGGTCGGGGCAGTGCGTGCAGGGGAGGGAGTGGGCGTGATCGGATGGTGGGCTGCGCAGCGCGACAGCGCGCACGTTCGCACACTGGCGCTCGGCTTCATCGATTCGTCCGGAGCGCATCATCCGCCGGCGATAGTGCATCCGACATCGCTCGTAACCGATGCCTACCCGCTGAAGATGCCGTTGATGGGATATTCCTTCTCGTCGTACAAGTCGCTGGCCATTGGCTATCTGGCATGGCTTGCCCGCAGTCAGGATGCGCAGTACTTCCTGGCTCATCAGGGGCTGCAGCCTGCCAACGTGAAGATCCGGATCGTGATGCCCGAACACGAATAGCGTGACACGGCCACTTTACCGGGTGTTACAACAATCGAGTTCCGGCGCCATGAATCCGAATGGTGCCAACGTTGTCACATTTCGCAAATTGGGCGCTTCGTTGCGCCCGCTCAGGGCAATGATCCCACTTGCCCCACACCATGGGATCCAATCGGCGGCAGACGCGGATTGTCAATCAGCATACAGCTTTCTCTCAAACCAGTATGATGCGAACATTCATGAGCCGGACCGTGCACGTTGCGGTAATCGTTCTGGGATTCGTGCTTGCAGGCACGATTGCGGCCAGCGCCCAGAGCGTGCGCGACAGTGCAAAGACTGCCGCGGCCAACGGCGATTACACAGGCGCTGCCAGCCTGTACGAGCAGGCACTCAAGGCATCGCCCAAGGACAAGGATGTGCTGGTCGAAGCCGCCGATGTGGATATGGAGCTGGATCGGTTCGCCGCGGCGCGCGATCTCTACGCGCGTGCCCGCGACGTTGACAGCCGCGATCAGGTTCTGACCCGCAAGTACGTGGAGGCGCTCACCGCGGTCGGCGATCATCCGAAGGCCGTTGCCACGATGCTCGCCGCTGTGAAGGACAATGCTTCGATGGAGAACTATCTGGCGCTGGGGCAGGCGCAGCTTGCCGGCGGCAAGGACTCCATCAGCCGTGCGGAGCTCACCTTCCAGACCGCGAGCCAGAAGTATCCCAACTCCGCGGAGGTTGCGGTTGCGCTCGGCGATCTCTACTTCGCACGCGACATCTTCGAGCTTGCGCAGCAGAAGTACGAAGAGGCGATCAAGATCAACCCCAATCTGATCGAGTCGCGGATTCGTCTGGGGCGTGCCTATCGCGAGCAGGCTCGCCGCGAGGATGACTCGGCGCGCATCAACGATCTGTACAACAAGTCGCTGCTGGAGTTCAATCGTGTGACCGCGCTTGCGCCGCGGCAGCCGCGGCCATGGCTGGAGCAGGGCGAAATCTTCATGCTCGCGCACCTCTACGAGAAGGCGGGCCGCTCGTTCCAGCAATACGTTGAGCTTCGTCCGGACGATCCGCGCGGCGACGTGCTGCTTGCCCGTGCGGCGTTCGGCGGCAACTTCTACGTACAGGCCATTCCGCCGCTTGAGCGCATCCTTGCAAAGAACGACTCGGTGTCCAAGGCATTCGCCGATCATGCCCGCTACATGCTCGGCAAGTCCTACTATGCCAGCAAGGAGTACGTGAAGGCTCGCGAGGCGTATGCACTCGTGTCCGACTCGCTCTTCAACACCGAGGGCCGCAAGCTCTACATCTCCAGCATCATGCAGTCCGGTGGCGACACCAACAAGGCCGTCGACATGTACCGGAAGCTCGTTGCCGACAACCCGAAGGATTGCGACATGAGCCTCAGCCTGGGCGGCCTTCTGTACAGCATGAAGCGATACGATGAAGTGATCAGCGTCTTCACGACACGCATGACGAACTGTCCCGATGCACCGAAGACCAATCCGTATCTCTACATCGGGTTGGCATACTTCACGCAGAACAAGTACGACCAGACCGTAGAGGCGCTCAACAATTCGATTGCGGCGGACAGTACGAATGCCCAGGCCTACTACTGGCTGATGAATGCCTATGCCAAGAAGGAGCAGTATGTGAAGGCCGGGGATCTTGCGCGCGTGATGGTGGCTCGTGGAATGGACAAGACGAATCCGAAGGAGGTTGCCACCGGCTACTTCTTCGCCGGCGCGGATCGGTTCAAGGCGAAGGACTATCGCGGTGCGCTCACCGAGTTCGAGAAAGTGATCAAGCTTTCGCCGGAGAACGCACAGGCGTATCTCTACATGGCGTACAGCTATCAGCTCTCCAAGGACAAGGACAACGCATGCAGGAGCTACAAGCTTGCGTTGAAGTACGATCCGAAGAACGCCGAGGCATTGAAGAACATGAAGGCGCTGGGGTGCGACTAGGCAACGTCCGATAACGCCGGCGGGCAAGGCCGATGTCATTGCCGCGCAACACCCGTACGAAATCGGGATGCATTTTCCGGCGATGACCACGGACGGAGATCGTCGGACAAAGCCCGGCACGCGTCGTGCCGCAGGTGAAATGACAATGTTGAGATTGTGCGCATGGGCCAACATCGTGTTCGGCCCATGCGTCATTTAAGGAGCACCGTTCCGCGGCGTTAAACTCCTGCCCGGACTGCGCGTTCCACCTTCAGTTCCGAACGTCGCCGGGCCGCCCGTTGCGGCATTGCTATCGATTGGAACTTGTGCCATATTTGCTGGCACGTGGCTGCTTCGAGAGGTGAGGCCCCAGCTTGCTCCAATCGATCCATCGTACGGCTGCTAATCACAACTCTACATTGATACCAGGGTTACGCCGCATGAAACACTCGTATGGCAGGGCCGTGCTGGCTCTTGCGTTGCTTCTTTGCGCAGGGGCATCAGTACAGGCTCAATCAAAGCTCGAAATTGTTGGAGGGAGCCTTTACGATTGGGGCACCGTGGATCCGGGCAAGCTGAAGGCGAAGGTGGAACTGAAGAACACGGGGAAGGCCAAGATCAACATCACTGAAGTCCATCCCACGTGCCTCTGTACGATCGCTCCTATCGACAAGAACGTTCTGGCCCCCGGGGAATCCGCACACATCGACATCACGCTGGATGCGCGTGAACGAACCGGTATCGTGGAGCGCAGCATCAAGATCACCTGGATCGATTCCTCGGTTGCCAACGCCCACCTGGATACCACGTGGCTTCGTCTGAAGGCGAATGTCTATCGCGACATTTCCGTAGGTCCGGTGAACTCCATCGTTGTGGGCTCCTCCAAGGTTGGAGAGGAGGTCCGTGCGGTCCCTCTTCGCATCAAGAACAACAGCGACAAGCCGATCACCGTGCAGGTCCCGACGATTTCCGCCGGAGCAAACTGCAGGATGCGTTTCGAGCTTGCCGCCCCGAAGGCGCAGAAGCCGGGCGAGGAACCCTCGTCGATGGCCTTCTCCGCTCCCAAGGAATTAAATGCAGGTGAGGAGTATCAATTGAAGGCCTTCGTGACACCTACTGTAGAAGGCAATCTCACCGGTCAGATTTCGATCAAAACGTCGAGCCCGAAGTCGCCGGAGATCCTGCTTGGAGTCTCCGGGCGCGTTGCGGGCGCAGGCAAGCCTGCCGCGGCGGCAAGTACCCCGGCGCCGAACGGAGCCGCTCCTCGAAAGTGAGCCCGCCGGCGGAGCGAACGCGGCATTGAACGAGATATTCCCTTCGTTGTAGAGAACATCCATAACACATAACCGAACGAGGCAGGTACCATGAAAGGTATGTCCATGATTCGTACACTCGCGGCGAGTGCTGCACTGGTCGTAGTTGCCGGAACGATGGCCTACGCGCAACCGAAGCTGGAGATTGTTGGCGGCGATACGTACGATTGGGGCAAGGTTGCCCCGAGCAAGCTCACGACTGTTGTTCAGGTGAAGAACAGCGGCAGCGCTGACCTGAAGATCAGCGAGGTTCGTCCGGGCTGCGGCTGCACGGCCGCTCCGATCGACAAGAACCTTCTGAAGCCGGGTGAGGTTGGCAAGATCAGCATAACGCTCGACGTCACCAGCCGCTCGGGCCCCGTGGACAAGATCGTGACCATCACCTCCAATGACTCCACCAGCCCGATGCAGGTGCTTCACCTGAAGGCGGACGTTCATCGCGCGATCACCTGCACCCCGATGCAGTACATGCTGGTCACCGATGCCAAGATGGGCGTCGAGTCCCCTGCGTCGCCGATGACGATCAAGAACACCGGTGATGCGCCGGTGACGCTTCAGGTTCCGGAAATGGTTGAGGGGGGAAACATCAAGGTGCGCTTCGACATGAAGGGACCGAAGGAACTGAAGCCGGGTGAGGAGTATATCCTCAAGGCCTTCGTCACCCCGAAGGAGGCGCAGAGCCTGTACGGCTCCATCAAGATGAAGACTTCGAACACCGAGATGCCGGTGATCGATGTCTCGATCAGCGGCACCATGTCGCAGCCGTCTGCGGTTCCTCCATCCTCGCAGAAGTAAGCTCGAGCTGCCCTAGAACATTGCGTTCGAGAAATCCCGGCCGGGTCTCGGCCGGGATTTCTCGTCGATAGTTGCCGGCAGTTTCCCGGCACTCTCAATCTGCCGATTCTTCCCTCGTATTCCCCGCTCCGCCTTCACCCGTCCCGTTTACACGTCCGCTTCCCTCGCCGTGCGACATTCCTCGATACGTATGGTCTTACTACTCAAACCACACGTCCGGGAGATTCAAGTTGTCTGTTCTGGGACAACACCCTAAATTCAAGGATTGTTACAACTCCGCGCACGGAGGTGCCTGCCAAGGCGTGTGGAAGTTCCTCTCCCAGACCTAACCTTTCAGCAACTGTCAATGAAGAACAGTCCGACCCATTCTATACGAGTGGCATGTCCGCTGAGCCTGCGGTTCACCATTGCGGCCATCGCCACCCTCGTCCTGCTCGTTGCCGGCGCCAGCGCTCCTCTCAGCGCGCAGCCGACAGACTCCCCGCAAGACTCGACCATGAAGAGTTTCAAGATTCGCAACCTCGGCACGATTGTCAACACGCCCGATCTCGAGTACGCGCCAACCATCACTGCCGATGGACGTACGCTGTACTTCGTCTCGAATCGGCCGGGCGGCGTCGGTGGGCACGACTTCTGGTATACTACCAAGGCGGAGCGCTTGGACACGATCTTCACCGCTCCTGTCAACATCGGCAAGCCGATCAACACGGAACTGAACGAAGGTGTTGCGTCGATAGCCGCGGACGGGCAGACGATCTTCTTCACTGGCTGCAACCGCGCCGATGGCTTGGGAGATTGCGATATCTATGAGGCCGAGCTGGACGGAACGGAATGGAAGAATGTTCGGAACGTGAGCGAAATCAATTCGCCGTACTGGGATTCTCAACCTTCGATCTCCTCCGACGGCAAGACGCTCTACTTCGTTTCGAATCGTCCCGGAGCAATGGGCGGTGAGGATGACGCGGATATCTACGTCACCACGCTCGGTGCCGACGGCCGCTGGGCTCCGCCCAAGAATCTCGGCAAGCCCATCAATACACCGGAGAAGGAGGATAGCCCCTTCATCATTGCAGGGAGCGGAGCGCTCTACTTCTCCTCGGCCGGCCATGGCGGTGAAGGCGGACTGGACTTCTTCGTCTCCAAGCGTCAGGCCGATGGTTCGTGGGGAACGCCGGAGAATCTCGGCGCGCCGTTCAACACGTCGCGCGACGAGCGCTTCATCACGCTTCCGGCCGCAGGCGACATCGTCTATTTCTCCTCCGAACGGACGGACCTCGGCAACTCCGGCAAGCTGGACATCTTCATGGGTCTGCTGCCGCCGAAGATCATCAACGTCCTGATAGCGGGCCGTGTGTTCGATCAGTGTACGCAGGGAAATCTTCCTGCCGATCTCGTCTTTACCAACGCTGCAACTGGCGATACGCTCAATGTCTCCAAGACCAACAGCTCTACCGGTGAATACTCCTTTGTGATCAGCGCAGGTAAGCCGATGAAGATCAACGTCAACGGCGAGAGCAAGGGCTATGCGCCGATCAAGGATGTGATCGAAGTGCCGGAGACACAGAAGTACATGGAGATCCATCGCGACTATCCGCTGGGCGAGCAGCCGGTGCTGAGCTGGACTGCCGATACGGCTGACTATGTGAAGGATCTCAAGAAGTCCGGTCGTCCCGCTCCTGCCAAGTATCGCGAGTTCCACGGCCTGCTGATCGAAGAGAACCTGGTGAAGGAACTCTACCCGCTGCTCGAGTACGTGTTCTTCGATTCCGGTAGCGCGAAGATCCCGGATCGCTATATCCTCTTCACGAACCCTGATCAGACCGTCGGCTTCACCGATACGACGATCCCGGGTGGTACGCTCGAGAAGTACTATCACATGCTGAACGTGGTGGGCTTCCGTATGCGTACACATCCGGACACCAAGATCGAGATCGTTGGCTGCAACTCGAACCAGGGGGCCATCAACGAGAACAAGGATATCTCCGGCCAGCGCGGCAAGGCGTTGTACGATTACCTGACAACCATCTGGAAGATCGAACCGGACCGCATCAAAATGCTTCCGCCTCGAGACCTGCCGGAAACTCCGTCGAACCAGAAGGATCCGTTGGGCATTGTCGAGAACCGACGGGCCGAAATTCATTCGGCGGACTGGGATATCGTGAAGCCGATCGTCAACAAGGACTTCCGCCGGACGCCGCAGCCTGACACGATGCACTTCCAGATGCGCAACGGCATCAACAACGATCTTGTTGCCCGCAGAACCATCGAGATCAAGCGCGGAGGCAAGATGTGGCATGTGATCAGCAACGTCGGCACTACGGACCCGGTGTCGCCCGCGTACAACTGGGGGAAGAACGGCGAGGCTGATTCCATTCCCATCACCGAAGATCCGTACATGGCCCAGCTTGTGGTGTACAGCGCCGATGGCAAGGAGTGCCGCTCCAAGGAAGTGCCGATCCCGGTGGAGATTGTGACGAACGAGGAGAAGCGCACGCAGGGGCTGGTTGACAAGACGATCGACCGTTATTCGCTGGTGCTCTTCAAGTTCAACAGCCCGGATGCCGGCCCTCTGAACGATCGCATCCTGCGCGAGTTTGTCTATGCGGACATCCGCCAGGGCGCGCAGATCGAAGTTATCGGCCATACGGACGTGGTTGGTCTCGAGGACGCAAACAAGCGTCTCTCCGAGGCTCGATCGAACACCGTGGTTCAGGGCATCCGGAAGAACGTCAAGTCATCGCTCGTTCAGTCGCTGACCGGCCAGGGCGTTGGTG
The DNA here is from genome assembly GCA_018266795.1 of Bacteroidota bacterium. Taxonomy (GTDB): domain Bacteria; phylum Bacteroidota; class Ignavibacteria; order OLB7; family OLB7; genus JAFDZV01. The sequence continues at coordinate 125,679 of JAFDZV010000018.1, forward strand.
AGGATTCTCCGTTGTACCCGAACGAACTGCCGGAAGGCCGGTTCTATAACCGTACGGTGCAGGTGATCATCGTTACTCCGACTCTTCCTCAGAACTAACTGAGCAGTGATCGAAGCGTTTTGTGAATTGGGAATGCGCCCGTCTCTCTCCGTATGGAAGGCGGGCGCGTTCCATTTCATCAACCGATTGTGTGTGGCCACGAGCAGTCGTGGTTCCGGCCTGAGCCGCCGTGGCAACCGCCGGCTCGGCGCAGGATGCGTCCGGGAACGATGGTTGAGAAGTGCGACATTTGCGGGTGACTGCGGTCTACTTTCCTGATATCGAAGGTCGAACGGGGAGTGGCTTGTGTCCGATTGTAAGTTGCGTATATTCAACGCCCCGGTCCACATTCAACCTTCGATTTCGCCTCGTTGCGTCGCATTCCGGCCCTTCTGCGCGTGCAGCGATGGATTGTTGTGGGCCAATATCCTCCGGCGTGGCTTCAGCAGAGTGCTCCCGTGGATGGCGTGGTGCGCAGTTCGGTATTCGAACCCTGAAGTCAATTCCTGACCCATCCTCACCGAACCGTTCAGGATATGAAGGCTGTAGCGATACTACTTACAGTGCTTTGCCTGAGTGATGCGGTTGCCTTCGCGCAACCGCAGGGGAAGAAGAGTGGAAGCCATCCTCTGGGCTCCAACTCCGAAGGGACCCACTTTATCGTCGGGTTCATGCAGAATGAGGATCGGGATTGCGCAGGAAGCTACGGTCAGCAGAAGGTCATGATCGCATCCCGCTTCACAACCAACGTTGTGATCAGGATGCCCGATGGTCAGGTGATCCGCGATCAGTTCGTGCCGGGGCAGCTTCGCTCATACAACGTGGACATGTTCTTCGAGTGTGTGGGCGAAGGGGTGTTCAGCAATTCTGTGGATATCCAGGCCTCGAATCCCATCTGTGTGTATTGCTACAGCAGCAAACGCCAGACCTCCGACGGCTACATGGCGATTCCCGTGGACGTATGGGGAACGGAGTACGTTACGGCCAACTACGCGTTGGATGAATACGATATTCCGAATCACGGCGGCTATCTCGATACGCTCTGTTCGATTGTTCCGCGTGGCGGTGAGTTCGCAATCATTGCCAGCGAGGACAATACGAACGTTGCCGTGTTTCCCACGACACGCACGCTGACCAGCATGGGCGCACCTCGGATTGCCAAGGTGCTGATGAAGGGAGAGATGTGGCAGATACAGGATGGCGGTACCGTACGTGGGGCCACCGATATCACGGGCTCTGCAATCTCTGCAGACAAGCCGGTGGGGTTGCTCAGCGGGCACATGCGGACAGCCGTGCCGTATCGCTTCAACACGAAGGATCACATCATCGAAATGATCCCGCCGCGTAACGCGCTTGGACGAAATTTCGTCGCCGTTCCGTTCGGCGGCAGATTGGGCGGCGATCTGATTCGCATTATCTCCTGCGATGCCTCGCCGACATCGGTAACGCTCAAGTCCTCCGATGGGCAGCATAACTGGACCATCAACAAACTCGGCGGCTTCGTCGAGTACGACATGCACGATGTCAGCGTGATCACGACTGACCATCCCGTTCTCGTCACGCAGTATGCGAAGTCGGAGAATGCGGATCCGCGGAACAATGGTCCGGCTGTCGTGGTTGCGTTCGATCCCGACATGGTGGTTGTGACGCCAACTGAACAGTACGCGCAAAGCGCACTCTTCGAGACGATGCCGGATACGCTTCGCGAGGAGAATCGCGTGCAGTACGACGAGCATTATGTGACGCTGATCGCCGAGCGCGACAAGTTCTCGACGATTCGTCTGAACGGCCAGCCGCTTGCCGACCAGCCGGGCATCGTAGGTGCCGATGTTCCCAATACAAACTATCATTGGGCAACGATCAAGATCGGCGACGGCCGCGTTCACTCGCTTACCGGCGATGCGCTCTTCGGCGGCTATGTCTATGGTCTCGGGCCGGAAGATTCCTATGCGTGGCCGATAGGCTGCGGCGTGCGCAAGTTCGACGTCAAGGATAGCGCCGCGCCTGTGGTGCACGACTCCATCGAGTGCAGCGGCGTCTTCGTGACAGCCTACGAAAGCGGACCGTTCCAAAGCGGTCTGCGCCGCGTCTGGATCGACAGCGCCGGCTCCAGCAACGTGCAGTTGCAGTTGACCCAGTTGATGATCGGCGATGAATATGGTGAAGGGCACGTGCTGCTTCAGGATCCGCGCAAGCCGGGGCACGCCCGCATCATCGCCGAGGATCAGGCGGGCAATCGCGATACGGTGGAATTCGATGTGGTGGCATCCATTCAGCTGACCTTCAGTGATGATGCCATTGCGTTTGCGGATGTGCTGCCAAGCACATCATACTCGAAGCTCTTTGTCATCAGCAATCCCAATACGGTACCGGTTACCATCGATCATCTGCAGTTGCGCCGCGGCAGAGAGTTCATCTTCGACAAGGACTACACCGGAGTCGTAATCCCGCCGAAGGGCTCGCTTACTGTGAAGATCTTCTTCCAGTCGCTGACCAGGCAGGATCAGTTCGATACGCTGGATCTGACAGCCGCATGTCAGACGTATGCGATACCGCTCTCCGCGCATATAAGCTCACCGAAGATTGCCACGGAGGATCTGGATTTCAAGACGCTGCGAAGCGGCACCGTTCGTTCGTTGCCGCTTCGGGTGTGGAACTCCGGTACCATACCGTTGCGGATAGACAGCGCGGTGATTGCCGGAACCTCGTTCTCCATGAAGACTCCGCTGCAGCATGTGGTGCTTCTCGATCCAGGGAAGGATACCACGCTCGTCATCCTCTTCTCGCCGCAGAGCGTCGGTAGTTACACCGGCACGGTGAGCTTCTACAGTACGGCTGACTCCGTTGCCGTTGCACATCTGCGCGGTATCGCAGTGTATCCGGAGATTCGTATCGGCGGGTATGACTACGGAACCATTCAGGTTGGCGACACGCTTTGTACAACGGTTCCGGTGACGAACATCGGGGGGGATACGGCACATCTTACCGGGCTGCAGCTGAGCCAGCCGCGAGCCTTCCTCCCTGATCCCAGCGTCTTCCCGCACGACCTTGCATCGGGCGATACGCTCTGGGTGAAGATCTGCTTCGTACCTGACAGCGAACGAGTCTATACCTCGGATATCCTTCCGCTCAACTCGGATGGGCTCGAGGACAAGAACCAGCTTGTAGGCGGCGGCTATCAGCTTCGTGCCGCGATCGGCGGCTACGACTGGCACGCGCGGTGGGTCGGCACTACGAACGACTCCATCGTCTATGTGCACAACCGAAGCGGTCAGGCCTTGACCGTTTCCACTGTCTGGATCGATGGGCCTCAGTCCAATGAGTTCACGGTTGAGCCGTTGAAGAATTCCGTGGTACTGAACGGTAACGATTCGCTCCCGGTGAAGGTCTCATTCGTACCGACAGGGCCTGGATATCGCAGTTGCATGATTCATGCAGGCACTTCATCCCGACTTCAGGCAACGGTTGACTCCGTGCTGCAGGGAATCGGGCTGAAGGCCGGAGCGAGCGATTCGCTTGCATTCGACAACATGCTCTCGTATTCGTGCGACAGTCGGCCGGGAAGCCTCACGCTGCGCAACGACGGCAACACACCGTTGACAGTTGCGGATTTCCAATTGACATCGGTGCCTCCGCTGGCGACGCTGGTTGATCCAAGTCCGGTGGGAACGGTGATTCCGATTGGCGGCTCGCTGGCCATGAACTTCAAAGTGGACTTTGCAGGTTATGTCGGAACGGTGACGGGGTCATTCGCATGGAGCTTCACGGAGATCCCACGGACTGTGAGGCGGGGGAGCGTTCCGGCATCGAGCGGGTTTCAGAGAACGTTCTCCATCAAGAGCGAGGCGCAACAGCTTACGATAGCCGCAGCCACGCCGCCGAGCGTAGCGATTGGCGGCAAGTTCGACCTCGTAGTGAACGTTGCGGCCGTACACTGGCCCGGCATCGGCGTCAGCGGCGTGAAGGTGAAGATTCAGAACAACCCAACGGTGGCGCGCTTTGATGTAGGAGCGTGGAACGCGCGCTCTGCCGGCGCGGTGAGCGGATGGATACCCGACGGAGCGCCGATTGCGGAGAAGTCCGGTGCGGTAACGATTTCGTTCCGACCGGCGAACGGAGGAGTATTACCGTTGGATAACGTGCGTTTCATCCCGTTCCCGTACGATGGGTTCCTGGGGAACAACAGCCGCGACAGCTTCTCGGTGACGCTGATCCCGGCGAATCCGCAGTGTGTTCCGCAGGCCGCAACCCTTGCTCTCTATCAGGTGGACAGCATTTGCGGCCTTTCATCCAGGTTGATTCAGGTGACCGGTGGCGCGTACCAGTTGAAGCAGAGTGCGCCGAACCCGTCCGGCACCACGGCCACGATCGAGTTCACGCTTGGTATGGAGGCGCAGACCACGTTGGAACTGGTGGATGTGAACGGAGCGTTGGTAAGCAGGCTGGTTGACGGCGTTCTGCCGGCAGGTCAGCATACGGTGGATGTCGATGTGCGACGGCTGCCGAGTGGATTGTACTACTACCGGCTCAACTCCGGTCCATATAATGCCGTGCGGACGATGACCATTGCGAAGTGACCCGTCGCGGTTACTGCATCGGGCATTGAGCAGGCGTGTTCTGGACATTAGACAGGTGTAAGAAAGAAGCAAACACATATATTCAGTATCCCGCATACTTGGAGGACCTCATTCGATGAAGAAGCGTTTCGCTCTCCCCTGGGTGATTCTGTTCCTGGCGTTCGTGCTCGCGCCGATTGTGGCTAGCGCGCAGGCCGATCCAGATGAACTGGATGACCCGTTGAACCCGAAGCAACCGCACGCAAAGCTGTTGATCGGTCCACGCGTTGGCGTCAACCGAAACTACCATACCGGTGGCTTCCTCACGATCCAGGGAGAGAACTGTCCCAAGTTCCAGTCCGGTTCCGGATGGGGCTTTCTGGCTGGCATCACGGCCGAGTTCATCCCTGGTACAAGCTGGAGCATTGTTCCTGCAGTGACCTACGAGTCGCGCCCGGGCAACTTCAAGCAGCAGCTTCCGGATGTGCTCGTGCTGCTCGATGGTGTCGGCGTTACGCAGACTGTTTCCGCTACGTCGGACATTACCTACCAGCTTCTGAGTGCGGAGGTGATGTACAAGCAGGAGATCTGGACCCCGGCGAAGGCATTCCGTATGTCCGTGGCGGCCGGTCCGGTATTCAGCTACGTTCTCGGTGGCAAGAACACACAGTATCAGGATCTGGATCAGCCGGCGAACGCGCGGTTCCTGAATCCCGACGGTCTGCCGACCGGCAACAACGGTCGGCGTCTGATCTATGCCGACAACATCGACATCCCGGGACGCAACGCCATTCGCTTCTCGTTGAAGGCCGGTCTTCAATTCGAAGTTGGCCTGTTCCACAACAAGATCATGATGTACCCTGGCGTGTTCTACGATTATGGTCTGACCAACGTCACGAGCAGTGAGAACTGGGGGCTCAACTCCATTCTCTTCCAGGTCGATTTCCGTCGCGCATTCTAAGAGAGCTCTGTCGATCGGGTGCCGCGTATCGAATGCGCGTACGGCCTCGCATCGATCGGAAATCGAAGCACGACATCTCCCGTTGCAGCGTTTCAACTGAGGCCGCCGTCCGGCGGCCTCAGTATCTGCAGAGATCATACCACGACGCCACTGCGTTCTCCGGCAAAGCGAGCATCGCTACTCAAGCTGTTCTCCGGCATTGTTCCCAGTCATCCCGACTGCGAACTCATACATATACGTTCATTTGCCGGAGGATGAATCATGATATCCCATCGCTGCATCCGTCTCACCATCTCAAGTTTCATGTACCTGCTGGCGGCCATTTGCGTTGTGCAAACGGCAACGGCGCAGACGATCGACCCTACGAAGTTTTCGGATCCGATTCACCCAATTCAGGCGAAGCCTCGGATGTTGATAGGGCCGAGGCTCGGGATCAACAGAGACTACCACTCCGGCGGCTTCCACACGATCGAAGGCCTGGATTGTTCGACGTTCACGTCGGGCTCGGGTTGGGGATATCTGTTCGGACTCACGGCGGAATTTTCCGGCGACAGAAGTTGGAGCATCGTGCCGGCGGTGACCTATGAGTCACGCCCGGGAAACTTCCGGCAGTCGTTGCCAGATGTGATGGTTCTGCTGAACGAGGTTGCGGTCAACCAATCAGCGGTGGATGAATCGGATATCTCCTATCAGATCTTCAGTGCAGAGGCGTTGTTCAAACAGGAGGTCTGGGCGCCGGCCGAGGCCTTCCGTATGTCCGTGGCTGCAGGACCGGTTGCCAGCTATGTTGTCGGAGCGCGGAGTTCGCAGTATGAGGATCTGATCCAACCCGAGAATGCCCGGCTCATCAATCCCGATCCAGCCCGCTTCGGCGTGGGCAACAACGGCCGCCGCCTCATATACGCAGCCGACGTAGACATTCCCGGTCGTCACGCATGGAGGTTATCGTTGAAGGCGGGCATGCAGTTCGAAGTCGGCCTCTTCCACAATCAGATCATGATGTATCCGGGCGTGTTCTATGATTACGGCCTAACGGATGTCACAGGCAGCGAGAATTGGCGGCTCAACTCGATCCTGTTTCAGGTGGACTTCCGCCGCGCATTCTAGGCCCTTTGAATCCCGTTGGATGCTTCCACAACGTGCGTTATGTTCCGAAGGTCCTGAGACTCATCAGGATACTTTTGCCACTAGCGCGTACGCGTTCTCCGGCGTCATCGACAGAAGGAACACATTGTGCACGGCCGTTTCATTTCGGCAGTGATGTACCATGCGTTCACAATCCGAACCGAACAATCTCATCGATGACGTATCATGATCTCATCCCATGCCACGCGCGCAGTTGTGACATGCTTCTTCCTTGCACTGATCCTCGGAGTCTTTACACTCCATGCGCAACCACCGTCACCGGGCGGTGGGAGCGTGCTCGATAGTGAGGAGGTTCTGCCCCCCTATGTGGGAGTACGTATTGCTCCCGGGTATCATATGCAGACCGCGGCGCGCATCGCGGGTGCCGGTTGCGGCTGCGAGACCGAGGCCGAGAACAAGGTCGGCCTGGCAGTTGGCCTCTCGGCGCAGATCTCGCTTTCGAAGCGTTGGTATCTGCTCCCCGCCGTCACCTACGATTCGCGTCCAGGCGCCTTTCACGCGCCAATGGACACCAACAACCCGATGGTTCAGATCGAGTCCAACGGATTCGATACTGTGCCGGGGAAGGCGCGGTCGGTAGTTGCGCGCACCACGCTGACCTATCGTGTGTTGAACTCGGAGCTGCTCCTTGGCATGCGCGTAACCTCGTTCGGCAGGGACGTCGATCTTGTTGCTGCGCTTGGCCCCGCAGTGGGCTACGTGGTCGGCAGCCGGGTAAGCCAACGCATCGATCTCGTGGATCCGGATACGTTCCGTTTCGTGAACCCGGAAGGGCTGCCCGCCGATAACAACGGACGGACTCTGATCCTGATGGACGATAGTGAAACCCCGGCGCTCAATCGCCTTTGGCTATCCGCCAAGCTTGGGCTGCTCTGCAACGTGAGAGCCGTTGATGGCCGCTTCATGATATCGCCGGGCCTGTTCTATGATCTCGCCTTGACGAACGTGACGAGCGTCGATGACTGGAAGGTCCATTCTCTGATGTTCCATCTCGACTTTCGCGGACGGTATTGAACCTGGCGTTCCGACGGTGATGCACGAGATGATGCGACGGGAGGCGATGAACGTGCGATGCCGGATCGAAGCTCCGCGGTGCTGCCGGATGATTGCGGGCGTTCCAATCCGGAGCCGCATCCTGATGATCCAATGGAATTGTCTGCGACCTTTCGTCGCCACAATTCCATTGCGACGTATTCCGTATCGCGGTGCGCGGTCCGGATGTGTTGTTTCGCCTGCACGCCGTCGGCACTGGATGATTGATTCGCTACCGCGTATCTTGCTCCGCCTCTCGTTGCAGGCGGCGGCTGCTCGAACGCTTCGGGCGAACGGTTGCACTGCGTGAATCCAACGGCATGGTTGTTCTCAATGTTCGCAAGGGTGCAGAGGCCCCGTACTCTCGGCGACGCGTTCATGGTATCAGGAGACCGCTATGGCAGTGAAGCCGGTACGAATTACGGCGGCCATTCTTTTGCTGGTGCTCGGCGCGGCTCGGCTCGCGGCGCAGCAGGGGGCGGCGCTTTCCAATCCGCTCGGCGACGACAGGTTCAAGACGCGCGTGCTGATCGGACCCGTTGGCGGGATCGACATCAACAGCCACAGCGGTGGGTTTCGCGTGCTCCCGGGAGTGGACTGCCCATACTTTACCGATGGTTCCGGTTGGGGATATCTGTTCGGATTGACGGCCGAGATCCAGACCGCACGGACCTGGAGCATCATTCCACGCATCACATACGAATCCCGTCCGGGACATTTCCAGCAGCGGCTCGCGGATGCACAGGTGTACGTGCCGGATTCCGTCAACCCTCAGGTTGTTACCGAGGGTGTTTCGGCAACCTCCGACATCACATTCAAGTTCATCAACATGGAGGTGATGTACAGCCAGCAGCTCATCGAGGTGAGCCCGCGCTTCCGCATCAGCGCCGCAGCCGGGCCGTGCGTTGGATACGTGCTCAGCGGGAAGATCACGCAGGTACAGGATCTGGAGGAGCCGTTGAATGCACAGTTCGTGAACCCGGACGGACTTCCAACGGAGAACAACAACAGGCGGCTGATCTACGCACGGGATCAGAAGATCAGCGGGCTTGCTCCGTTCCGCTTCTCATTGAAGGGCGGGCTCGCAGTTGAACTTGGGTTGTTCCATAACGACTGGATCCTCTATCCCGGCATCTACTTCGACTACGGCCTCAACCAGGTGACGCGCAACGAGAACTGGAACCTGAACACGTTGATCTTCCAGCTCGAACTGCGCCACGCTCTGTAACCGACAATCATTCACGCTCCACCGATCTGCAGTCGCGGAACTCGGCCGGCTCACGAATGTATCGCGCCTCCAGATGGAGATCTCCTCTACTCATACGATTGAAGCAAGCATCCGAAGCGACTTCGATCGCATCGCCGCCGCAGGCGAGGAGCATTGGGACAACAACCGCCACTATCATTCCTATCTGCTCCGGCAATTGAAAGGCCGGTGTTCGCATGCGCTCGACGTTGGCTGCGGGAGCGGAATGTTTACGCGCGCTCTCGCTGCACGTGCGCAGCAGGTCAGCGGCTTCGATCTGTCGCCGGAGATGATAGGGCATGCTGAGACAGCATCGGCAATGTGCGGGAATGTCCGGTATTGCGTTGCGGACGTGATGACGATCCATTTCCCTGTCGGCGGAGCTGGGTGCGTGGCCAGCATCGCCACGCTGCACCACCTTCCCATTCAGGATGCGCTCGCTAGAATGAAGGCAGCCGTGGCACCCGGCGGCGTGCTGCTCATTCTGGACCTGTATCGTGCGGAGACGATGATGGATCGGCTGGTGGGAGCTCCTGCTGCCTGCATGTCGATGTTGCTGCGCCTGCTCCATACGGGCCGGCTGCGTCCGCCACGTGCCGTCAGGCTTGCATGGCAGGCGCATGCGCGCAACGATCGTTATCCCACATTGGCGGAGATCCGGTCGATATGCGCATGCGTGCTCCCCGGCGCGCGCGTGCGGAGGCATCTCCTCTGGCGTTACTCGATCGTCTGGAATGCTCCGGCCGATGGGGTTTGAATAATGCGTTCAGCTCTGGATTGCCATGGCGGCGCGCCAGCCGCTGCGGACCGCTCCCTCGATCGTTGCCGGTAGATCCGTCGTTGTCCAGTCACCGGCCAGTACAAATCCGCCGTGATGCATCGACGTCCCTTCCCGCGCGCGCTGTGCCGCAGGGGTTGCTGCAAAAGTCGCCTGCTTCTCCTTGATCACCTGCGACTCCATCAATCGCGCCCCGGCCATCTCCGGGAACGCGCCCCGAAGCTCGCGATCCGCCGTAGCCACGATCAGCTCGATAGCAGTTGCGCTCTCCTCGAACGCAGCGCTGATTGTGCAGGAGAGCAGCCCCGGGAACATATCGTTCTGCGATCCATCGATGCGGCGCCGGTTGAACATCCACTGCACGTTCGTTCCGATCAACGCGGCGAACTCCGGCAGATTCGTCAATGGCCTGTCGTACCAGAGATAGAGCGAGACGATCGGCGCGTATCCCATGGCTCCATCCGCGGGGAGTCTCGAGACAGGCGGCGAGCCTGCTGGGAGCAGTGGACGCAGGGCCCGCTCCGGCAGCGCTGCAATGATTGTGCGGGCAACGATGGGCGGGCCGTCCTTCACGCCGATCTCGTACCGGGTCTGCGACCCTTCAACGTGCTCCGTGATCGACGTCACTGTCGTGCCGAGACGGATGCTTCCTCCATGCGCGGCGACGTATGCGTTTGCAGGCTCCAGGAGCCGGGAGAGCCCGGCTCGCGGGAACGCCAGGTGCGAGTCATCACCCCGGCCCAGGAATGCGAGACGCATGACATTGGCGAAGAGAAGTGCGGAGGCGTCCCGTGTGGGCGTGTTGAGCGTGGCAATGGCAATCGGATCCCAGATGCGTTGCTGTGTGTTCGTGCTCTGTCCGTGACGCACCAGATATTCCTGTACCGTCTCCTCGGCGCGCGGCGTACGAACCATGAGCGCCAGGCCGATGCGGACCAGGGCCGCGCGTTCCCGGAGCGACAGCGTTTGAAGACGCAGCATCCCGATCAACACGTCGAGCGGTGAGGGGACGGCATTGGGTGCGTGCAGTAGTGAGCGGCGGCCGTCGGCATCGCGGAACTCCACCGAGAGCGTGGGTTGCAGGCGGATCAGATTGCGTGTGCCGATTGTCTCGAGAAGGCGGAATGTGCCGTGATAGCAGCCCATCAGCAGGTGCTGGCCGTTGTCGATCTCGTCGCCCGTGCGCTCGTGAACAAACGATCGCACGCGGCCGCCGAGGTAGGGGCGCGACTCCAGAAGAATGGGAGGGATGCCGCGTGATACAAGTCCCACGGCGGCGGCTATGCCGGCCACGCCGCCACCAATCACCGCTACGGGATGAATGTCCGGGGGCTCGCTCATCGCCTTCTCACGCGTTCACTCCGCTCCTGAGGCCCGCTCGCTCCAGAATCTCCACGATCATCTCGTTCTTCTTTCGCGGCGGCATTACATAGATGCCGGCGATACGATCGCGCATCGCCTGAATGCTCTCGAGAAACTCCACCGCAACGGCAATACCCTCCGCCAATGAATCGTGCGCGGCGCGCATCCGCTGCTGTATGTGCTCCGGGATCTTCATGCCCGGCACTTCATGGTGCAGGAACTCCGCGTGCAGCGCACTGCGCAGCGGGATGATGCCCAGCATGATGGGAATGGCGAGATGCGCGGTCCGCTCGAGAAACGTTGCAAGCGCCGCAGCCTCGAACACCGGCTGCGTGAATGCAACGTTGGCGCCCTCGGCTACCTTCCGCTCGAGACGCCCGATCTCGCGATCGAGATCGTCGGCTACGGGATTGCACGCGCATGCGATGAGAAAGTTGGTCCGTTCGCCAACGGGATTTCCCATCAGGTCGCTCCCTTCATTCATGCGATGCAGCGCGCGGATCAGGCCGATCGCGTCAACGTCGTACACCGACGTGGCGTACGGATAGTCGCCGATGTGCGCGGGATCGCCGGTCACGGCCAGAATGTTCCGCACTCCGAGCACATGCGCGCCAAGGAGCTCCGATTGCAGCCCCACCATGTTTCTGTCGCGGCACGCCATGTGCGTGATGCATTCCATGCCGGTTCGCTCGCGAATCAGATGGCTGATCGTGATGGAGTTCATGCGCAGCCGCGCTCGTGCGCCGTCCGAGATGTTCACGGCGTCGATTCCATGGCGGCCGAGATATTCGGCTCCCTCATACACCTCGCTCATGTCCAGCCCGCGGGGGATATCGAGCTCCACGGTCACGAGGAATTTGCGGCCCAGATTCCGTTGAAATGTGCTCGGCTGTGACTCCGGTTGCGGTTGGTCGAGCGCCGCGTCGCGCTGCTTCTTCGCCTTCAACACCGGAATGCCAACAGGCGTCTCCGCAATCGCCACGCTGATGGCGCGAACATGCTCCGGCATCGCGCCGCCATCCATGCCAATGATGGTGACGCCATTCTCCACAAGCACTCGCGCCGAGTTGGCAACGTATTCCAACGTTGCGTTGTACACCGGGTGCCCATCCACCAGCGTCGGGATGCCGATGTCCGGCTGAGCGGAGAGGATTGCGCCGGTGGCACCGTGCAACGATCGGACGATGCCCAGCATACGGTTCGGGCCAACGGTGCCGTTCGATCCGATTGCCACCACGCCCTCGCGATGGAGCCGCTTGGCAACCTCGCGGGGGAATTCCGTGGCCAGCACCGCAGCGTCCTCGGGGAACGTCTTCTGCGCGATGATCGGGATATCGCTCGAAATGTGCCGCGCCGCATGCAGCGCTATCTCCAACTCGTCAACATCGATGAACGACTTCAACAGAAGCAGATCGCAGTTGCCGTCAACCAGCGCATGGATCTGCGTCATGAAGGCCTCTCGCACCTCCTCAGGCTGCAGCTTGCCGATGGGCGCGAGGAATTTGCCGATGGGGCCAACAACGCCGGCTACGAATGCACGGTTGAGCGAGGCCGTCCTGGCCAGCCAGACGCCCTTGCGATTGATCTCGTACACCTTGTCCTTCAGCTTGAACGCGTCCAGCGTGATCGCGTTCGCACGGCGCGTGTTTGCCTGGATGATCTCGGCGCCCGCATCGATGAACTCGCCGTGGATCTGCTCCACGAGAAGCGGGTTCTTCAGGTTGTAGAGTTCAACGGGACTTTCATCGTACCCGCGCGAGCGCAGCACGGCCTCGATCGAGCCGTCGATCACGATCGGGCGTTGTTGGAGACGTTCGAGGAATCTGGAGTTCATAGGGATTGCGCAAGTTACGAAGAACTTCCGCAGCATGCGGGGAGCGCTGTAGGAGCCGTGGTTACAGGCAGCAGTGATGAGGGCCGTTGTCGTGCGGGGACGCGGGGCGAAGAAGGTAGTATCGCGGTTCCTTCGATCCCAGGCAGCGCTTCGGTACGGGCAGGTTCTGCAGCGCCGCTCCGTTCCTGCGTCTAGTGAAACTTCTTGATATAATCGAAGAGCAGATGCCGCGAGGCTTCGTCGATCTCGGGGAACTTCGGCATCACACTGGGACCCGTGTTGAGCGTGCTGTCCAGAACCTGAAAGGAGCCGGGCCAGTTGCGCAAATCGCGTGCGATGGTATCGCTTGGCTGGCCATTCAGGCCGTGGCAGCCGGCGCAGTTGGTAAGCCACAGCTTTGCGGCAACGTCCTGTTCCACCTTTGCCTGCGGGCTGGGATCGACCAGGGCGCAGCCGGGCGCGAGGAGAAGGAGCAGCACCGCGAACGGAAGCAAGCGTTTCATGGATTCTCCGATCTTCATCGTACAGTTCAATGCACGGAAATTGGAATCAACGTACGGTGACATTGTAGGTCGTCACGCCGGTCTTGCCGTCGAAGGGATTGCCGTCAACCTCCGGCTGCGCGTTGCCCGCCGAATCGGTGGCGCGAACCGAGACAGCATGATTGCCCGCCGGAGCATCCCAGACGAATCGCCACTTGGTCCATACCGAACGGAACGGGAACGGAGTGCCCTCCGCGATCTGCTTGATCGTGGTCGGCAGCGGCGTCTCCGCCGAAAGCTCCGACAGGGCAACAATCTCGGCCGCCTTGTAGCTGCCGCCGTCGATCCGTACCTCCACCGCGTTCACCGGTGCGGATCCGCTGACAGCGTAGCCGCTGATCTCCACCTTCCCGGCGGAAAGTGCCGTCCCCTCGCGAATCACCGTGGAGCGGCTGTTGACGGAGATGATGCCGTCATCCACATATCCCTGATCCTGATACGTACCGAACTCCACATCGAACTTCGTGGCCTGTATGCGAGTGAGCCACTTTACGTTCTTGTAGCCGTAGCCTTCCTGTATGATCAAACGGATCGGATGTCCGTGATCAGGCGTCAGCGGAATGCCGTTCATCCTGTAGACGAGAAGCGGCTGAAGCAGGCCCTGGGCATCTCCGTTGATGATGCGATCGTACTTGATGTTGTTGGTGAATCCATCGGCACCATAGAAGAGCAGGCGCAGTACGGCGGGATTCACCTCCGCCTGATCCAGAAAGAACTTGAGCGGCACGCCGGTCCAGTACGCGTTCCCCATGAAGCCGGTTGGTGTAAGCTTCAGAGGACTTTCGAGCACACACTGAATCGTCTTCAGTATCGTCACCTCGTTGCCCGCCTGTGCTGCGGTGATGACGTCGTTGTAGGTAATCGTCATCGGCTTGCCAACGTCGCCCGCGGCAAATCCTTCGATCTTCAACTGCCACGTATCCTGACTCAGACTTGGTTGAGCCCACTGCGAGATACTCCCCTGCCCGCCGTTCTGAACGAAGAAGAGATCGATGGGGGTGAGAAACGGTGCACCGGATGCACCCAACGGGGTGACGCTGTAGTCCTCGCAGCCGTTGACAAGCGATGCGAATGCCACACCAACGATGCCGGCGCCGCCGAGCTTCATGAATGTTCTACGATCGATTCCCATCATCACCGTGGATCGTTGTTGGGCGCATTGTGCGCATGGCCGTTTCGAGTAACTGCGTTCGGGTTCCGGGTGCACATGTCTCGGCGGCGTGCTCAGAACAACTTCCCGGCATATGCAACGCCGAACGAAAGGTCGATGCTGTTGGATGCCTTCACGCCATATGGCGTGGCAAGCGCATCCACGTTCACCTGAATTCCCTTGTAGACATCCACGATGACGCCACCGCCGAGCTTGATATAGCGCTGAGTCTCCGGTGGATGTTCAACATCGAAGTCGTTGTTGTCCGTACGTGTCGAGAAGAGGAAGCGTGCCACGCCGTGCAGCAGCACGCGGTCGAAGAGTGTGTAGCCGGCCTCCATGTCGGAGAAGACCTCGTTCGAATAGTTGGGGTCGAACGTTCCCTGCGGGTCCTGCTTCTTCGAGAGGAAGATGGAGGGGCGCAGCCGGAATCCCAGTGATGCCGTGGCATAGGCCGGAGCCGGATAGAACGAGATGCCGTAGTTGCCGGCAAGCTCGATGTTGAGATTCCCCGAGCCGAGCGGTGGCGTCAGGTCGCGCGTATATCCCGTTGGAATTGCGAGACCCAGTGTGGCGGAGACAACCTGCTGAGTGAACGAGGCGAGAAGATACCGTGCCGAGAGACCCACATCACCAAGACCCTGCACCTGCTTCCGCTCTGCCGGCGACGTTATGATCACACGTTTCATCGTGGTGCTTCCGATCAACGTGAGATCCTTCGTAAGACCGTATTCGATATAGAGCGAGAGCTCTCTGTCCACGATCGGATAATCGCGAACCGTGAACGGAGGATTATCCGTCGGGTACTTCAGTGCGCCATCGAACTTGTAGACGGTGTTCGCGGAGGAGGCGTTGTAGGAGAGTTTGGCGTAGACCTTGCCGAGATCCTGCACCCATCCACCGGCAGAGGCCTGTGAATATGCAGCCATGATCAGAACCAGGATTGCCGGAAGTCGCTGGATTCGCGGTTGCATGGGCGCTTCGAATCTGTTGTGCACTGGGGACCGAACGGTTGATCGGATCAACACGCGGCGGGGGGTAAAAGTTTCGTGTTTCGACAATTAATCTGCGAAAAGAAGGTGATGTGCCCAAGCTCTTATCTCATGGTGCGGGCAAATCCACAGATCGTGATGTGTGAAACGGCGCGGTCTGCATTCCCCGATCAGGCATGCGTACAGTCGGTTGAACGCATCGCTGCGCTGCCAACGCAAACGCCCTGCGGATGCTGCGCACAATGGCGCCGGCATGCAGGGCGTTGTTGCTATCCAAATCGACTCAGTCCGTTCAGACTTCGATTGCTCCCGGGCGCGCTTCGTTCCTGTGAGCCAAGCGGCGCCGTATGAGGGGAACGTCTAGACGAGCGGCTTCTCGAACACGCGATATCGCTTGTACGGCGTGGCGTTCATCATTTCTGCAGCTCGCGTCATCATGACATTGTCCTCGAGTACCCATGAGGCCTCGCCGCGCGTCATCCCCTTCCTTCTCGCACGCTCCATGATCTCGCGATACAGCAGGGCATCGATGCCCTTCCCCTGGTGCTCCGGGAGCACGCCGAGGATAATGATGCGGCACTGCGTGATCTGCTTCTTCTTCGTCATGAGGTTCATTATCGCCGTCGGCAGGTTCTTTGCGCCCGGTGGTATCGCGGAGCCGGCCTTGAACGCCTGGTTGATGTCAGGAACCGCAAGTGCAAACCCAACCGTCTGCCCGTCGCGCTCGGCGAAGAGAACGAGATCGGCGTCGATCACCTGCTTCAACTCGTACGCCATCATGTTCATCTCTTCGTCGGTCATCGGAACGAATCCCCAGTTCGGCTGCCACGCCTTGTTGTAGATCGTCTTGATCCGATCCACTTCTTCATCGAAGCGCTTCATGTTCAGGCTGCGCACTGTTGCCGCGCCGCGCTGCTTCAACAGGCCGGTAACCCGCTCCAGCCTGTCGGTAAGGCAGGCTGGGTACTCCACCATCCATGCAAGCATGTCCTTTGCCTTGGCGAACCCGGCATTCTCCATGAGCTGCGGATAGTAGGCCTTGTTGTAGGGCATCTGCATCACGGCCGGCGAGTCGAATCCATCAACCAGCATTCCCACTTCGTCGTTGATCGACGGCGAGATCGGTCCGCGGATCGACGTCATTCCCTGCTCGCGCAGCCAGGCTGATGCGGCATTCACGAGCTCGTTGGCTACGTCCTGGTCGTTTACCGATTCGAAGAAGCCGAAGAAGCCCACCTTGTCGTTGTGCACCGCGTTGTGCGCATCGTTCACGATGGCGGCGATGCGCCCAACCACCTGGCCCTTTCGTTCGGCTACGAAGAGATGCAGCCGTGCATGCTTGTAGAACGGGTTCTTCTCCGTATCGATCAACCGCATGCGGTCCATCTCCAGCGGCGGCACCCAGTTCGGATCGTCCTTGTGCAGGCCCCACACCATACGGATGAACTCCAGGCGCTCCTTCCGGCTGGAGAGCGTGCGGATTGTGACCGTTCCGCTTGTGGGAAGCGGCTCCGATGCGGACTGCTCCGCAGCCGTGGCCGGCGTCTCCTTCTCCAGCAGCCCCATCTCGGTTCCGATGTCCTCGAAGAGTTCGAGGATCCGATCCAGCTGATGCTTCTCGTGCGTCGCCATCACGGAGGTGCGCATCATCTGCATGCCCGGCATAACGCCCGGCGAGATGAATGCGTTCACGAATACGCCGGCGTCAAATAGTCTGCGCCAGAAGATGAACGTGAGCGTATCGTCACCGATGATAACCGGTATCACGCCGGTGATGCCGTCGATGATCTTGAAGCCGCTGGCAAGGAACCCCTGGCGCATGTAGTTGGCATTATCGGCAAGGCGCTGCAGCAGTTCCGGTTCGGACCGCATGATGCGCAGCGCGGCCAGTGCGGCTGCAACGGATGCGGGTGTGGGAGAGGCGGAGAAGATCAGTGCCGGTGACGTATGCTTGATGTAGTTGATCACGCGCTCCTCGCCAACCACCCAGCCGCCGAGCGAGGCGAGCGACTTGGAAAACGTTCCCATCGTGAGATCGGTCTGGTCCTCCAGGCCGAAGTAGCTGGCGGTGCCGCGGCCTCCCTTGCCGATGACGCCGAGTGCATGCGCGTCATCAACCATGATGCGCGAGCCGTACTTCTTCGCCAGTTCGTTCATTCTCGGGAGTTCACAGATCGTCCCCGTGGTGCTGAAGACGCCATCGGTGACGATCAGTTTGCCCGATCCCTCCGGAAGGCGTGCAAGCTGGCGCTCCAGGTCATCCATGTCGTTGTGCTTGTAGCGGACCACCTCGCCGAAGGCCCCCTTGGCCATCAGGTTGCCCGCTACGATACAGGCATGGTTGTCTCTGTCGGAGATAACATAGTCGCCGCGATTGACAAGTGTCGGGATCACCCCCTGCGCAGTCTGATAGCCGGTGGAGAAGAGAAGACAGGCCTCCTTTCCCATGAAGTCCGCAAGCTCCGCCTCGAGTTCCTCATGGAGGCGAACAGTGCCTGTGAGATAGCGCGAGCCCGAGCAGCCTGTGCCGAACTGTTCGGTGGCCTTGATGGCGGCCTCCTTTACACGCGGATCCGCGGTAAGGCCCAGGTAGTTGTTGGAGCCGGCCATGATGATGTCCCGCCCCTCGATCCTGACAACAGGACCTTCGTTCTCCTCGATCGCTCTGAAGTAGGGATAGTATCCCGCTTCCTTCACGTCGTCGGCGCGGGTAAACTCACGACACTTCTGGAAGATGTCAGCCAATGATTCTTCTCCTGATGTTGGCTACTGTTTCTGCCTGAACCAGCCATTGCCTTCCGGAGCCATACCGCCTTTCAGGGACGGGACATGGCCATAATGAACCATTATACCACGAATGGAATAGCGGTGTTGTTAGATCGTGTGACGCAACGACGTGGCTCCGCGCAACTGCCATGCAGTGTTCGGATGGCGATTCGGCGGACTGTTTCGCACACTGGGAACTCGATGGGTTATGACGGTTCCTATCAAAACCGGGACGCGCTTCAGTGCCTGCTGGCCTTGCAGCGCCGAATGTTAGGAACCCTACGACGTGCGAACGAAACGAGAGGCTTGTACGGGAGCCCAATTTATCGTTGCGGCCGTGTGACTTCCAAGTTCGCGGCGCGGTTCGGATCTCATGCCGATGCGGCGAGCAATCGCTCCACGACGGCGACATCCTCCGGTGTGTCCACCGCATGGCCGGTGTAGTTGGTCTCGACGCAGAGGATGGGAATGTCGAGCTCGTACAGGCGCAGCTGCTCCAGCCCCTCGCTGATCTCCAGTTGGGAAGGGGGGGCGGCAACGAACTGCTCGAGTGCAACATGGCGGTATGCGTAGATGCCGATGTGCACGTAGTACGGATATGCCTTCAGCCACTGTTCAACCGGGAGGCTGCGAGCATGCGGAATGGGGCTGCGCGAAAAGTAGAGCGGGCGGAGATCCGATGTGAGCGCCACCTTCACAATGTTCGGTGACAGGAGATGCTCTGTGGTGGTGATTCGGCGAACCGGTGTTGCGCAGCCATAGTGGGACGTCTGAAGCGTCTCCACCAGCGTGTCCAGCAATTCCGGCGGGAGCATCGGCTCATCTCCCTGCACGTTGATCACAATGCCTCCGCCGCCGACAAGCCGCGCGGCCTCGGCAACACGATCGGTGCCCGAAGCATGCTTCGTCGAGGTGAGCACTGCATTGCCGCCGAACTCCTCCACATGACGCAGGATACGCTCGTCATCTGTTGCCACTACAATACGGTCGATGCGCTGCGCCTTCTGCACCTGCTCGTAAACCCGGCGGATCATGCTGCGCCCGGCAATCTCCGCGAGCGGTTTGCCGGGGAATCGCGTGGAGGCATGGCGCGCAGGAATGACGGCGACTACGTCCTCGGTATCATTCATCGGAGGATTCAAGCGCCCGGCATGCCGGGCGCTGCTGCAAGAGGTATGGATTGAAGCTTCGTGGATCGGGTGTCACCGTACCCAGGTACTCGAGTGCCGTTCACCGCGATCGAAGCCGGAAGGTTGGTTGCGATGGCCGGTGCGCGCCGGAGAACGGTTGAATGCCGCCGGCGCACGACCGGAGTTCAATGCCTGCAACCATTCGCCGCACGAGGGGATGGCTATGCGCCTTGTTCAGGATGGGAAGGCGCATGTGTCCGGAGCTTCAACTCTCGCCGAGTACCTTCGGAACGGAGAAGAACCCTTCGGTCTTGCGGGGAGCATTGCGAAGTGCCTCCGCCGCAGAAAGCATCGTACCCGGCTCGTCTTCCCGGAGCGTGGAGCCCGCATCCAGGAGGCTCTCCATAGGCTCGATTCCATTGGTGTCCGCCTGGTTCAACTGTTCCACATAGGCGACGATCTGATTGAACTGCGCGGTGAAACCTGCAAGTTCCTCCGCGCTGAACCGAAGCCGTGCCAGTTTTGCGATGTACTCGATCTGCTCCGATGTCATGCAACATGCCTGTTGTATTGGTTCAAGATAGTGTCAATCTACAACGATTGAGCCAATTGCGTGCGAGCTGTGATGGTTGAACAGTGAGGGCCTTCGTACATGGGAGGTACCGTGGCGTTCAAAAAAAAGAAGCTGCGCAACTCACCCCTGATTGCACAGCTTCGAACTTGAAGGCGAAAGGTTGGTGCCTCCGACCTTCGGGAGTGAATACTCGCCGAACGAGTGGATAGTTCCCGTCGGCGGGAAACTTCTTCGCGGGCCTTCGAAAAAGAAAGAAGCCATGCAATTCACCCCTGATTGCACGGCTTCGGAATTGAGGGCCGAGGGTTGGTGCCTCCGACCTTCGGAAGTGAATACTCGCCGAGCGAACAGATAGTTCCCATCGGTGGGAAACTTCTTTGCGAGCTTCGAAAAAAAAGAAGCTGCGCAACTCACCCCTGATTGCACAGCTTCGAACTTGAAGGCGAAGGGTTGGTGCCTCAGCGTCTTCGAGAATGAATACTCACCATGGCGCCGGTTTGTTCCCATTCGGATGGGAAAGGGTGCGGGCACTGATTCCAAACCGGAATGGGGGATTCAGGGGGGAATCAAGGGTACAACGATGCGACAAATTCACCGTAGCCATTGTACGGTCTGGTATCGACCTGCTGGCCGGTATCGATCAGCCGTTCGCTCGCCTGCGACCAGCGCGGGTGGGGAACCGCGGGATTCACATTGGAGAGGAAGCTGTATTCGTTGGGGGCGAGATCGTTCCAGAACGTGCGCGGCTGCTCCGCGACCAGCTCGATCCTGACAACAGACTTCGGGCTCTTGTAGCCGTACTTCCATGGTACAACGATGCGAATCGGTGCGCCATGCTGCTTCGGGAGCTCGTGGCCGTAGATGCCGGTCACCGCCATCGCGAGCTCGTTCATGGCCTCGGAGATTTGCAGCGCCTCGTAGTATGGCCACTTGTACCACGTAGCTTCCCGTTGATTGGGAGCTTCATCGGGCTTGAGGAAGGAGATAAAGCGCACGAACCTGGCGGACGAAAGAGGCTCCGCAAGGCCAAGCACCTTGCTCAGCGGAATGCCGGTCCAGGGAACTGCCATGGCCCATGCTTCCACGCAACGGTGACGGTACAGGCGCTCTTCGAGCGGTAGTTTCCTCACGAGTTCGTCAACCGTGAGCTTGACCGGCCTGTTCACCAGTCCGGAGATCTCCAGATCCCATGGCCTGGTTTCGAAGCGATCCACCAACGTTACCACCTTCTCCTTGATCTCGGAGAACTCGTAGAAGTTGTTGTATCGTGCCGCAACCTTTTCATCGGTGAGCGCACGATCCAGCGTATACTTCGGATTGCGCTTCGCCGGATAAAGATCCGGGTTGGGGTTCGGGAGCGATCGGTGCTCACCGGTGCTCATTGATCTATCGGACGGCTTGCAACCGAGTGCCGCAAACGCAACGGCTCCAAGGCCTGCGGACTGAAGAAAACGCCTGCGGCCGTTGAAGAGATGCTCCGGGGTCGCATCTCTGTCCGGTATCTGCCAGCTCCGAGGGATGATGATGTTGCTCATCGCGCGTCGTACCTCCTTTGTTCGCTGTATACCTTTGGCCGGCTCGAATATTCCCTGCATGCAGCCGGCGAAGTCCGTTGGGCTCCATTGCGTAACTTCGCCGATCATTGCGTGGAGTGCGTCACGATCAACCCAGTCGCAACCAACTCGATGCACTGCGAGCACTCGGAGACATATACGCCATGAAGTGGTTTCTCGGATTGATCGGGTTTGCAGCGGCCGCAGCGCTTGGCCTCTGGGCGTATGGAGCCTTTGGTGCCAGGAAAGTCATGGTCGCTGCGCCGGAACGCCGTGAGGCGGTCCGTGCAGTCTATGCCACCGGAGCCGTCAAGGCCGAACAGATAGCTCACATCCGTCCTGAGGTCGGAGGGCAGGTGATGCAGCTGCCGGTGAAGGAGGGAGAGGAGATCCGAGAGGGAATGCTGGTGATCCAGATTGCCGAGAAGGAGCAGAACGCAGCAGTTGCAGAGCAGGCGTCGCGCGTGCGCGAAGCATCCGTCGGCGTGGAGGAGGCGCAACAGAACTACGATCGCGAAACGCAGCTGCTTGCCCAGGGAGCAACAACTCAGCAGGCCGTGGACAACGCGAAGGCGACACTCGATCGCGCTTCGGCGCTCCTTGCAACTGTACGGGCAACGCTTGCAACGCGTCGCACACTCTCCGGCAGAGGGAAGGTAGTCTCGCCGATCAGCGGTGTGGTCACGAAGGTCGCTGTTCATGCCGGTGACATCATCCCGCCGAACATGGAAGCCGTCACCATCCTCGACCCGACATCGTTCAAGATATACGCCAGCATCGACGAGCTGGACATCACGCGCATACGCCCAGGGCAGGAAGCGGTGGTGGCGTTCGACGCCATGCCGCGCATGCGTTTCAAGGCCCGTGTGGAGCGCATCGTGCCGCAGGCGGACGATGTAACGAAAGCACTGCCGGTAATTCTGAACCTGATGGACATGGTGCCGAACCTCTCCGATGGGCTTACGGCTACGGTAAACATCGTGCAGGAGCGGACACCGAATGCGCTCACGATACCGGTGACGGCGTTGCTCAATCACAAGGGAACGAACGATACACTGTTCGTTGTGACCGACAACAACAGGCTGCAGCGCCGCGCCGTGAAGGTGGGTGTGCGTGGAGAGGATTACGTGGAGATTGTGGACGGTCTTCGCGACGAGGAGCGTGTTGTGTTGAGTCCCGACCCGTCGTGGAGCAGCGGCACAACCGTGGAGATCGACAGGGAGCGTGCACACGGAAGGAGATAGCGGAACCTTCAACCGAATGTTCTCGATGAACGGCAATCGTCTGGCAATGCGGATCGCACTTCGGCATCTCCGAGTTCGGAGACGCCCAACGATTCTTGCTACGCTGGGCATCGCGATCGGCGGCGGAATCTTTGCGTTGGTGGTTGCCATCACCACCGGGCAGCAGAACTTCCTGGAGGAGCGATTGATCGATGTCTCACCGCATATCATCATTACGTCCGATCGACTTCAGCCGCTGACGGCACAGAATCTCCTAGGCGAGCCGTCCCTGGACTCCGATCCTTCGGATGGGAAACGGCGTGAGGCTGTAATCGAATTGCGCAGGAACGTGCCGCCGCAGGCGCGCAAGGAGTTGAAGCCGTATCCCGCGCTCCAGTCGCTTGTGGAACATGGCCTGCCCGATGCGGTTGCGGTTGCCCCGTTCGTCGCGATGGATGGGGTCTTCCGCAATGGTGCACAGTTCCGGATGGTTTCCGTGCGCGGCATCGATCCCGTTCGTGAGCGGGCGATTGCAAATCTCGCGGCGATTGTCGTCGCGGGCCGATTGGAGGATCTCGCTTCGCATCCTGATGGCGTGGTGCTCGGCAGCGGGCTTGCCCGGAAGCTACACCTGAGTGTGGGGGAGACGTTCAGCTTCGTGACGGCGTCCGGAACGATTCAGCAACTGGCGGTCACGGGGATATTCGAAAGTGGAATCGTGAATTTCGATGATCGTCGTGCATACATCAATCTTGCCACAGCTCAGCGTCTGCGCGGCATGTCGCGTACTGCGGCTTCCGGCCTGAGCGTTCGGGTTCGTGACGCCGATCGTGTGGTCGAGGCCGGGCAGCTGCTTCAGGCTCTTACCGGATACAGAACGGAGACATGGCAGGAGACGAACGCGCAGATCATCGCGTTGCAGGAACGGCTGGGAGTAATCGCGTGTCTGCTCGTGATCCCCGTCTTCGTCGCCGCTGCCTTCGGCATCTCGAATATGCTGGTGAGAATTGTGCTCGAGAAGAAGCCGGACGTGGCGATCATGACATCGTTCGGTGTGGCACGTGGAGTAGTTGTGCGCACATTCCTGTTCGAGGGAGCAATCATCGGTCTTGTTGGAGGCACCCTGGCAACCGGCGTCGGGTATGGCGCTGCACTCCTCGTTTCGCACCTTTATCCGATCCCCATGGTGAGCAACCAGGCGTATGTACGGTTCGATCGATTCCCGGTGGCGCTCGATCCGGCCATCTTCGTGCTGGCGTTCGGCACCTCGCTGTTCATGGCGATTGTCGCAAGTGTGCTTCCTGCCCGGCGCGCGGCTCGTTTCGTTCCTGTGCAGACCATTCGCGAAGAACGTCAGTCGATGTCGTTATGCGACATTTCGGAGATTTGCCGAAGCTGATGCCGTGTTCGTTGTGTTGACGGACGCATGCATTCAACGGCATGCATCACGGTCATGCCTGCCGACAACCGAGAGCAATCCAGGACCCGCTTCCCATTCCGCTTCTGCTCACGATAGCGATTCAACAACTGCTTGCGTATCGGCGGCAGACAATCATCACCGTCAGCGGCATGATGGTTGGCGTTACCGTGGTGCTGGTAACGCTCTCGCTCTTCGGCGGCCTGCTTGATTCATTCACCAGGAAAATCCTGAACGTCGCGCCGCACGTGACGATGACGGCAGTGAGCGTTCGCGGAGTAGGCACGGAGTTGCTTCTGGACGTGCCGCCGCACAGTGCGATCGAACTGGCGAGGAACGTGGAGCCGTTGGAACGTTTGCGCGTTCCGAATGTCATGAAGCTGCTTCGTGAGGTTGAGCAGGCACTCGGCAATCGTCTTACGGCAGCTTCCCCCTACCTTTCCACGCAGGTGCTTGCCGCATACGGTACCGGCAACGCTACACTGCCTGTTGTCGGGGTGATACCGAAGCGCGAGGCAATGATGAGCGATCTGACGAAGTATCTGCGGAGCGGATCGGTTGCAAGACTCGAGGCAACACACGACGGCATGTTGATCGGCGCGAAGGCCGCATCCGATCTCGGTGTGGACTTCGGCGATCGTCTTCAACTTGTCTCCGCGACCGGCGATGTTGTGCCGGTGCGGGTTGTCGGCGTGTACCGTCTCGGTATGGGGGAATCGGATCGCGCCGCGTTCGTGAATCTCAGGCTTGCACAGACACTGGATCGTGCGCTGCCGAGTGAGGCAACCGGTATCGGGTTTCAGTTGAGGAACGTCGATGATGCTCCGGCCGCCGCGCTCGAGATCGAGGCAATCACCGGGCGAAAAACGGATACGTGGCAACAGACCAATGCCGACGCGATTTCGATCTTCGTACTCCGGCAAATGCTGGTCTACGCGGTGGTTGGATTCGTCATCGTGATCTGCGGATTCGGGGTCGCGAATATTCTGATTACGATCGTGCTGGAGAAACGGCGCGACATCGCTGTGATGCGTTCGTTCGGCCTCTCGCGCTCGCGACTGTTCCGGATGTACCTGTTGCAGGGTCTGGTGATTGCAATCACGGGGAGTATCCTCGGGTGCGCGATCGGCGCGGTGGCCATCGGACTGATGGGAACGATGCCCGTTGGCGCAGGCGTTGCCGCGGTGGAGACGAGGACGCTGCAGATGGCGTGGAGCCCGTGGTACTTCGTTGCTGCGGTCGCGAGCACATTGGTTGCCGGTGCCGTAGCTTCCATTGCTCCGGCGCGAACGGCCGCGAGTCTTGTCCCGGCCGACGTATTGCGAGGCGGACATCCGTGACCATTGCATGATTGTTCAATGAATGCAACGGCAATCCCTGCTCGATATGCGTAGTGCGTTTGAGTGAGGCATGGCGCCAGCGCGCCCTGCTGCGGGTTGCGATTGACGTGCGCAGGATCATGCGAGCCCTTTATTCCGGCAGCAACGTTGAGATGTGCCTGTGACAATGGATCGGAACGATACCGCGACACTACTTCGGCTGGAGCATGTCCGGAGGATGAGCGATGCCTCCACGGAGGTTGCCAGCGTGATCATTCCCGATCTCACCATCGAGATTTCGAGTGGTGAGTTCGTGGCGATAACGGGGCCCTCCGGAGCGGGCAAGAGCACGCTGCTGTACATGATGGGTGGGCTGGACAGGCCGACATCGGGGCGGATCGTATTCGACGGCGAGGAGATCTCTTCGTTCTCGGAGGATCGTCTCTGCAGTATTCGCAATCTCAAGATCGGCTTGGTTTATCGGTTTCACTTTCTCCTGGCGGAGTTCACCGTGCTCGAGAATGTGATGATGCCGATGCTGGTTGCCGGTACCGGACGTGCCGATGCGCGCGAGCGCGCACGGAAACTTCTGAATCGGGTTGAGCTGGATGAGAAGTTGCACAGCAGGCCGAGCCAGCTCTCGGGCGGAGAGCTGCAACGCGTTGCTGTGGCACGCGCGCTGGCCAACCGGCCGTTGCTCCTTCTGGGGGATGAGCTTACCGGATCGCTGGATTCACGATCGAGCCGCCATGTGTTCGATCTGCTGGAGGAGCTGAGCGCCGAAGGGCAGACGATTGTGTACGTGACGCACGATGCAGAACTGGCTTCGCGTGCGCGGCGCCGCGTGCACATCGTAGATGGAGCGATTGTATCGGATACGGGGGCCGGACCGGCTCGTCGTGGCACCACCGTTCCCGATGTGGATGTCGAACGTGAGGAATGATGAGCCGTCGATGCGCGGTTCGGTGTGTCCGATGCTTGCCGCCGCGTTCGAACCATCTGCAAGCTGCAGTTGGTGCGCTCAGCGGGGTGATCGGGGGCTTCGCTCGGCGACATTCAAAGATTCTTCAAGGTCGGGAAGGTCATGTTCAGTTTGTTGAGTGTGGAGACGACGATGGAAAGAGCTGCATAGTCGCGGTACCACTTGTTGTCCGCCGGCAGGATATACCAGGGCGCGTGGCCGGTGTTGGTGTGTTCTATCATATCCTGAAAGGCGTCCATGTAGGCTTCCCAGTATTGGCGCTCCAGAAGATCGCCCTTGGCAAACTTCCAGTGTTTGCGCGGATCGCGCAGGCGCTCCTCGAACCGCTTCTCCTGTTCCTCCTTGGAAATATGCAGGAAGAACTTCAGGATTACCGTTCCATTCTCGGTCATCATGCGCTCGAACTGGTTGATCTGCCGATAGCGGTGCCTGAACAGCGACTTCGGGTGCGCCAGTTCATCCGGAAGATTCTGCCGGGTAATGAGTTCCGGGTGAACCTTCACCACGGTTACCTCCTCGTAGTGTGAGCGATTGAAGATGGCTATCTCGCCGCGTCCCGGCATTGCCCTGTGTACTCGCCAGAGATAGTCATGATCAAGCTCGACATCGGACGGTTGCTTGAACGACCATACCTTGACTCCCTGCGGATTGAGCCCCGAAGCGAGGTGCCGAACCAGGCCGTCCTTGCCGCTTGCATCGATCCCCTGGAGCACGATCAGAAGCGCCCGCTTGTTCTCTGCGAACATCAGATAGTGCAGGTCGTACAATTCCTTCATCCGTTCCTGCACACGCTGGGCAAGCTTGGCATCGTTGACGGTACCGTTGGTATCCTTCGGATCGATCTTGTGCAGATGCACTTGGGCATTTGCCGGCCGAAACTCTCGTGCCATGGAGGGCCTCCGTGAGATGTTGAGCGATTCTGCCCGTTATCGCAACGGGATGTTGATGCTGCACGTGCCGGATCGACAGGTGATCCGGCAGGATCTTTATTTCCGTGAACGTAGCGCATGCACCGAATGTTCGTGTCGCTCCCGCAGGTCGTGCGGGCTACGATTGGCCTGAGGGCGTTCTGTGGCGGCGCTGTATGTGCGCAGCGGCTGGTGTGGACATGAACACCGGCCGCGTTCCGGGTGGATACAGCCGGGCGGTTCTCCGCCTTCCGGATTCAGCGACGAAACCGGACCGAACGCAATGCAGCGGACAAGATAGTGCTGCGGCGGAACACCCGGGAGCTCGGCACCATGTAGAATGTACGGACATGATGACAGTGCGTTGACGGCGTACGGGTGTGGATTTGCGGCGCAGGTACTGTAACTTGGGCACGGTTCAGGTGTTCCACCCGCGATTCCGGAATACGTTCAACATGGCAGGCAAGTTCGCAAAACATACCGACGAGGAGCTCTTCACGCTCATGAGCGGCGGGGAGAAGTCTGCGTTTGTGGAGCTGTATACTCGGTATCGCAGCCGCATCTACGCATACGCCCTGCGGATGCTCGGCAATCGCGATATGGCCAACGATGTGTTCCAGGAGACGTTCACGCGCATCTATCATCGCTGCCGTGAACAGGAGCGAATCATGTCCAACGTATCGGCCTACATCTTCACGACCGCACGGAACATCGCACTCAACATGATCCGCAACAGCAAGCCGACTGCCGCGGTGGAGGACTATCATGAGATTGTCTTCCAGCCGAGCCACGAGAACGTGGAGCTTGCGGAACTGGTGAAGCGGTCGCTGGAACTGCTTCCGCAGAACCACCGGGAGGTGTTCGTGCTTCGCGAATACAACGGGCTGAGCTATCAGGAGATTTCGGAGATCACCGGCCAGAGCCTTGCGGCTGTGAAGGTGCATATCTACCGCGCCAAGGAGCGGCTTCGGAAGATTCTTTCCCCCTATCTCGAAGAAGTATGAAGAACGGATGAGCGATAGTAGCCAGACGGTACCATGATACAGAGTGAACAAATCCTGGAGTATATCGACGGCCAGCTCGACGCCGAGTCAGAGCAGGAGCTGTTCGATACGATGGCCCGGCAACCGGAGCTTCGCTCGGTGCTGCGGCAGTTCGTCAGCATCGGGGAGGCCGTGCGTGCCGATCGCGAGGCATACGCGCCGCCCGCTGATGTTGAACGTTCGCTCATGGCGGGGCTTGGTATCGCTGCCAGTGAGCTTGGCTTCGCTACGGGAGCCACCGGAATCGTGGCGAGACTCGGCGCCATCCTCGGTGGAAAGCTGTGGGGAGCGGTGGACGCATTCGTTGGCGGTGTTGTGCTCACCGGCATTCTGTTCGCTTTGATGACGACTCCGCATGCGGATCTTGCCGACGGCCGGGTTGCACCGGCGGGCGACCATCGTACGATCGCTTTTGCCGACGGACGCGGCTCCGCACCGAATTCCAGCCAGCCCGGCGTCACCGTAACACAGGGAGATGGAATCCGGTCTTCGGAGACCGCCTCCCGGCCGGCCGGCGTTGCTTCCGAGGCAAAGCTCTCCCCATCGGTGAATCCCGAACTCCCGGCAACCCGGTCGAACGATGTCGGCACGGTTGCCGTGCCGCATGTGAACGGAAGTGCGGCTGTCGTCCCGAATGCTCCTCGCCAGTTCGTTATTGGTCATGGCAGCCGGATGAACAACGGCACTTCCCGATTGGTTGATCAGTCTGTTTCCGACCCTTCGTCACCAAGCAGGCGGGCCAACAATTCGTCGGCGGAACGGAGCGGCGCGGAGCATGACATGCGCCGGAATGGCTTGCAGCAATCATTGCCAAGCGATGCTTCAGGGACCCACGCTCCGGCCGAGGGCGTGAGCGAGCCCTCGGCATCCGCATCGTCAGCCAACGTTCAACATCCGGTCTCGCGGCCGGCCGTTCCGCCTTTGGGCTCCCAGGTAACTGTGCCGCCGGACCTGGCTGAAGCATGGAGACCTGCATCTGCGCGGACGATTCCGATGGCGGTGGCTCCGGCGCATCACGAGGATATCGATTGGGCAGTGTTGCCGGCCGGAGTGCGTGAGAGGGTCAACAGTACGAATCCGCTGGACGTTGAACCCGATTCCGATAACCGATCCAGCGCATTTGCCGAGATCCGCGGCCAGATGGGGGGCTCGCTCCAGACAAGCAATGCACGCGCCGACGTTGGCACCGGCCGTACGGCCTATGCCGGCGGTGCCTACTGGGGATTCAATAAGTCGGTGGCCATCGGGCTCGAGGGGGGAAGCGAGAGCTACGATCAGACTCTGCGCTATCAACATGGAGATACATTGCAGATCGACCAGCGCCCGAGCTACTTCTGGGGCGGTATCGGATTGCGATATATGATGACGGACCTCTCGTTCGTCGGCGCCGAACCGTTTTTGAACGTCACACTTGGAGGAACGTCGGTGGGGCCGATGTTCCGTTTTCGCGTGGGCGCGCAGTACAGCATTACCAGCGCGCTTGGCGCAAATCTGAGCGGCGAACTTTCGTCGATTCAATACCAGTTCGATAACCAGCGGCTCTATTCGGGACGTTGGGGGCTCACGATGGGCCTGACCTATCGGGCGTGGTAGCCAGGGCAACAGGTGCGCCGCGCGCCGCATGAGCGAGGTGCGGAGGCTTGCATCGATCAACGATTGCGGGGATAGAATGGTAGAACGTATTTGCAGGTTCGTCTGGCGGCACTCGTGGCAGATCGGCATCATTGCCGGTCTCGTTGTGCTTGCAGGCGCCTGCAAGGAACTGCCCGTTGACCAGAATACCGCGAACGTAACGCGGCGGCCCAAGGACACGCTGGTCACGCACGATACCACTATCGATCGTGATACAACTATCAAGGCGGACACTGTCATCACCACAGATCGCGATACCTTGATCAAGCGGGATACGGTGGTGCACATCAAGACGGTGATCCGCACGGTTACCGTGGTGCAGGTTGATTCGGTGATCGAACGCGATACGCTCAGGCTCAGGGATACGATTGTCAGAAACGATACGCTGAAGCTGTGGGACACCCTGAAGGTTCGAGACACGCTCAAGCTGCGTGATACGCTCACGATCCGGGATACCGTGAAGGTTGTCGACACGGTGACCGTACGTGATACCATCAGCAAGGTGGATACTCTTCGGGAGGTGTTGAAGCCGCGCTATGCCATGCTCTTCCGAAAAACGGATACCAGGACGATCGATTCGGTTGCGATGGAGATCGACGACATCACCTTGCTTGTCCTCGAACTGAGCCCGGGAACGGGCCCGACGGCCGTGCAGTTGAAGCTGATAGGGCGTGTGGTGGCATCGTACGACACCGTAAAGTGGGGCGCGATTGCGCCGTCGTGGCTGTACATGATCATACCGCACACGGCGATCGTCAATGGAAGCGCACGGCGCGAGTTTGCCGTTGATCCCTGGAACAACACGTCGGCTCCGGGGCTGGCGATCATTCCGCGTGCCCCCTACAATCGAACGTGGGTGGCTGCAATACCCTCTGCAAGTTCCGGAACGTTCACCGTGGCAGAAATCGATACCACCGATCGCTGGCTGTATTGCTACGTGAAGGCGAAGTTCGGCTCGCCGAGCGGCGCCGCAATCGATTCACTTGCGTTGCGCTTTCAGTACTGAGTCCGCATTCCCCTCCGCAGTTCTTCTTGCGGATACATGTACCTCGCAATCCCGCATCGGCCCGCCCGCCCATGGGTTTGTGGTGCTCATGCTGCCGGATGCTATATTGCCATCGCTCCTTCCTCCACAGCATATCCTGTATTGGACAGATCATGACGCTTACTGCAACCGCGGATGCCTCGCCGCGCGATTGCCTCGTGGCCGTCGTACGGAGCGATCGCGACCTTCATCTCCTTCTCTCGAAAGGGATCTATCGTATCCCAGCACGTACGCTCGGCCACGGGTTGACGGAGCGTTCGCTCGCCGAGACCAGAACGCTTGCGCTCTATCAGACCGCGGCGATAACAGCCGGGCTGCCCGGAGCAATCGAGCTCTGGGGTGATATCGAATCGCGCGCGGTGCTGCCTCGCCGCGCGATCATTCCCGATGAACCCAACCATCCCGCCGCCGACGAACTATACCATGTGATCAAGCTCGCTTCCGTCGATCGGCTCCAGCAGCCGATTATCAACCGGCGTTCCCGTCGTGTGATCTTCATGCGAACCAAACGCCGTCTTCTTCTGGCCGCGAGCGATTTCAACGAACTCGTAATCGGTTCGGATGCCGAGGAACGGCTGTGGCGAATGCTGTGCGCACGGGAGGGGCATGTGGAGCGAAGCTGCCTGCTGCGGATGAACGGAGTGGTGATGGAAGTGGAGTTCGCTCTGGTTCACAACGGCAGATGGCTTGGCATTCGCTGCAGGGCCGCCGAGGAATCTGTGGCCTGGGTTGGCGATGTCCCCGAGGCATGGCGCATTCTTCTCTTCTCGCCGGCACGGTTGAGCAATGCGTTTGCGGAGTGTCTGGAGCACATAACCGTTAGCGCCGTGCACATGCGTGATGAGAGTTACTCGTGAGGCCGTTCGGAAGCGTGATCGCGGCGCAGCCTCATGTATCCCCAGGCAACCAGGCGATCATACAGGGCAACCGGTATCACCTGCAACAGGCGTACTGCAAGTGAGGTGCCGAGTGGAAATCGGTAGATGGGGCGGCGCCGGTCGATTGCGCGGATGATTCGCCGTGCGGCCTCATCGGCCTCCATGAGCAGCGGCATCCTGAATTGATTCGGCGCGGTCATCTCCGTGCGGACAAATCCGGGCGCAACGGCGATTGCATGAAGGTCCGAATTGCGCAGCTCCGTGCGAAGGCTCTCCATCAACGTGGCGAGCGCTCCCTTGCTGGCGCTGTAGGCACCGGATTCCGGCATGCCGCGGCAGGCCGCCAGCGAACCGATCGCAACCAGCGTTCCCCGTCCCGCGCGTCGCATTTCCGGGAGCAGCGCCTCCAGCATGTAGCAGACCGACAGGTAGTTTACCGCCATCACCTCAGCGGCAATGGAAGCATCGAAGGCAGCAGCAGGCATGGAGCCCCTGCGCCCCGCGTTCATGATTGCCACATCAACGCCGCCGAACCGTTCCTGTGCAAGCTCCAGCACTTTCTGCGCGGTGCTGCGTTCGGCAACATCCGCAGCGAGTACAACGGCGTCTCCGCCGCGCGCCATCACCCGATCGGCAACTTCCACAAGCCGCCCCTCGCGCCGTGCAACAAGTACCATCCGCGCCTTGCGTGCGGCGTATGCCAGGGCGAGCGCACGGCCAATGCCGGAGGATGCGCCGGTGATGATGATACGTTGGTGAGGTTCCATGCTGCGAATGCCGGAGTTTGTGTGCTGACAGGTCCTACCGAATGCGAACCCGGTTCCAGAGCATGCAAGGTACTGCCATGCGGATGGCCTGCCCACAGCACAGTATCTCTCGCGGCGGCATGATTGTGTGTTGCCGGCCGCGTGATGCAAGTCCGCACCGCGGCCGTGGAGTTGCTGCAAACGAACATGGTGCCGTGGCGGATTCGACGGAGGCGAAAAGAAACGGGGAGGCAGCAATGCCTCCCCGTTGATTCACATCGATTCGATCTCGATGCGAGAAGCTATCCTGTTCGGATTACTTCTCGATCACGATCGAGCCAAGCGTTGCGTTCCAGTCCGCGTTCGAGACACGGCAGTAGTACGTTCCGGATGGAAGCACTGCGGCGTTGAACTCGACGGTATGGAATCCGCCACGCTCGAACAGGTCGCTCAGGTTGAGCGCCGGCTTGCCCATGGCATCATACAGCACCACCTGCGTGCCCGGACGTGCAACCACACCCTGCGGCAGGTTGATCGTCAGGCGGGTCATGCCGGAGGCCGGCTGCGGGACGACGGTCATCGAAGCACCGGTCGTGATGTCGTAGTTCGGCACACCGGAGACGCCAACCACAACCTTCACCTTGTCCGACGTTGCAGCCGGGTCGCAGAGGCCGCTGACGACGCAGTCGTAGTTGCCGCTGTTCTCTGGCTGGGCGTTGGTGATCGTGTAGGTCGAGCTGGTCGCACCCGGGATGGCTGCGCCGTCCTTGCGCCACTGATACGTCACGTTCGTGCCGGTGGCTTTCACCACGAGGACGATCGTTCCGTTACGCGGGAAGCTGTCGGCGGTAACCGTCGGCTGATCCGTGATCTTCGGCGACTCGTTCAGAATCAGGTGGGCATTCAAGCTGACCACCGAATCGGTGCAGGCACCGCCAAGGAACACGCTGTACGATCCCGTGTCCGCGACCGAAGCGGCGGAGATGGTCAGCGAGTCCAGCGTGGCGCCCGAGATATCGGAGCCGTTCTTCCGCCACTGATACGTGAGCTGCGAACCACCGGCACCGATCTTGAAGACGGCCTTCTGGCCAGGGCACACAGTAACGTCGCCCGGCTGCGTCGTAATGAACGCAGGCTGGTTGATCGTCACCGCTGCAGGGCTTGTGATGAGCGGCTGCGAGGCGCCCGGTGCGTTGATGACGCAGTCGTAGCTGGCGGCATCGCCCGGGACGGTCTGATCGATCGTGTAGTCGCGGCTGGTTGCGCCCGGGATGTTCACGCCGTTCTTGCGCCACTGGTAGCTGAGGCCGATGCCTGCTGCCGTAACGCTGAGCGTAACCTTCGAGCCTTCGCAAGCGGACTGATCCTGCGGCTGCTTAACGATCGTCGGCGGGACGTTCAGATACAGAAGCGCCTTGTCGCTGACGACCACTTCACGATCGGAGCAGATCGTGCCGCGGATCACGCAGCTATACTCTGCTATATCGTCGATCGTGGCGTTCTGGATGATCAGAGTATCGTGCGTACGGCCCGGCAGGTTCACGCCGTCCTTCTGCCACTGATAGCTGATGATGCCGCCGCCGATCACCTTGATATGGAAGGTGACCGTGGTGCCCGGCTGGATCGACTGATCGAGCGGCTGCTCGGTGATGATCGGATCCAGGTCCACCGTCAGGTGCGCCTTCGGCGTCGTGACCGACGGATCGCAAGCGCCCGTGATCACGCAGTCGTAATCGCCGGCGTTGTACGGCTGAGCCATGACGTTGAGTGTCGGCGAGTTGGCACCATCCATGTTGATGCCGTCCTTGCGCCACTGATACACCAGTGCCTCACCCGTGGCAACCACCGAGAAGGTTGCCATCTGGCCACGGCACACGTGCTGATCGCCGGTGCTGCTGAGGATGGTCGGCGGAACACGGAGCGTGAACGTGGCCGGATTCGACGTGACGGGCGAACCGCACGTACCGGACACCACGCAGTCGTAGGAGCCGTTGTCGGACGAAGAAACCGACGGCAGCAGATACTGCGGCCCGTTGGCACCAACGATGTTGGAGGAGTTCTTGCGCCACTGATAGACAAGTCCGCTGCCGGATGCCTGGACACTGAAGGTAACAGGCGTGCCCGGGCACACGGTTGCGCTGGTCGGGTTCTGCGTGATCCCCGGCGGCGTGTACACCGTCAGCGTGGCAGGGCTGGTGGTTACCTGGTTGCGGACAACGCAGTCGTAGATGCCTGCGTCGCTCGGCTGCACGTTGACGATCGTGTAGCTGGTGCCGGTGGCGCCAACGATCGGCACGCTGTTCTTACGCCACTGATACGTGAGCGACTGTCCCGTTGCCGCAACGGTAAACGTTACCGTGCCGCCCTGGCAAAGTGCCTGGCTGGTCGGCTGCTGGGTGATCACCGGCGGTGCAACCGTCTCTTCAACACCCAGATTCGGAGTCGGCTCCGGGTTGGCGTAGATCGAGTTGTGCAGAGCGGAAACCTCACCATCGCTCAGGGAAACGTTGTAGATGGCCGCGAGCGAAATGTTTCCGCTGAACGCATAGCTGTTGTTGTAGCTGTGGCCGATCTCGAACGGACCTGTACCGTCGACATTGCGGTTGTCGCCGCCGCAGAATCCGGAGCCGGTAACCGCACCGTTCTGCAGACCGTTGTTGATGTTGCCGGCGGTACGGCGAACGCCGTTCATCTGCCACTGATTGTTCTGAAGCGTACCAACGCTGGACTGGCACCAGTTGCCGCCCTGGTTGTCGAGCAGCATGAACTGTCCAGCACCGCCCTGGAGCTTGTTCACCCATCCGTTGGCACCGTCGTTGTTGTAGTTACCAATGATGCCCATCGTGGAACCGTTGGCGCTGGTCGGGTAGATGTAATCCACCACCGTGAAGCTGCCGGTGTTCAGCGAGGGACCGTTGGCACCCAGGAATGCGCGGCCGGCGTTGAAGCCGGTGAGCGCGCTGACGTTGGCACGGAAACCGGTGGTCCACGAACATGTGACGTTCAGGTTGTTGCCGCCAACCCAGTCGGTAAGCGTACCACCCGAGCCCTCGGTGAACGTGAACAGACAGATGATGCCGTTCCCCCAGACGTCCGTGGCCTGGTTGGTGCGGGTGGCCGATGAATTCCCATAGTAGATATACATCGTGCTGTTGCCGGTCGGAATCGACGGCACCTTTACCCAGATGTTCGTCGTTGCCGAGTTCATGCCGTTCTGCACCCAGAAGTTCATGAGGTTGCAATTGGCATCGGCAAAGCGAAGATCACCGCCATCCGCCCGCATCTTCGATGCGGCGATCGGGGTGGAGGTGTTGATCTTCAGCAGAAGGAAGTAGTTCGTGAGCGTACCACCAGCGTTGCTGATGGTGATCGGTACACGGTAGAGCCAGGGACCAAGGCCACCTGGACACTGCGCATTCAAACCGATTCCGCTCACGCAGAGAAGCACTGCCACAACGAGCAGGCCACGCAGTCGGGAGAATCTGTTCATGCTAGTCGTCTCCTGGGATTTGGAGGAGTTGTGAGAAAGGCTGTATGCTCTTTTGAACTGTCGAAACTGTTTTGCAACGAGAAATACGCTCTGACGCCACATAAAGATTGCTGCGGGATACGTGAAGGGATCGCGCAACATGATGGGACGGGAGCGAATGCGAACGTGCCCGGTCGGGCCTGAGTGAGTAGTCGTAAACCTTCAACGAACGGCGAAGGCACTCTTCGGTAGAGTGAAAGTTACATATGGCCACTCATGCTCGCAACACAAAAGGGGACGTTCTCCGTCCGCAAATGCGCCGATTCTCTTCAGAAATCCGTGAAGCCTGTACGATCAGGGCTCTCTGACACGCCATCGATTCCAATCACAGAGAGGGACATCGATGTGGATGGGGTCAGGGGCTTCATGAGATCACCTCAAGGCCGCGAGCATTCTCAGAATGGGCCGGATATCCGGCGTCCAGTTCTCCATAAGACGAGATAGCGAGGCTCCGCGTCACACCTCCGGGCACGCAATCTCAAAATCACTGACGGTAATTCTCTGAGGATGTGCATCACCGCCAGGATGCGCCGGTCTTGCGAAGAACGAATCTAAAGAAAAACTTCAGACTTCCATAGATAAGGCGCTGAAACTTATAGCCAATCGGTGGATAGGGCTCCACGATTTACTGTGATTGTTCGGCGATCGGCAGGTCGTGGCGGCTACTTCAATGCGTTGGCGATCGTCTGTTCGTCCAAGATCCCTCCGTCCGGCGTTCCTGCCATGATTCTACCGTCCCGTCCCACCAGGTACATGGAAGGGATCTCGTACACACTGTACAAGCGTGCAACGGCATTGTCCCAATACTCCCCGTCTGCCACCTGATACCACTGAAGGCCGTTCAGGTGGATGAAGATCTTCCAGGCATCGAGACTCTTGTCGAGCGAGACGCTGAGAACAACCAGTCCCTGATCCCTGTACTTCTCCCACAGAGCCTTGACGTTCGGGACCTCGGCCACACAGGGAGGGCACCAACTGGCCCAGAAGTCGATCAACACCACCTTCCCTCTGAACTGGTGCAGGGAAACAGGCCGGCCCGACGTATCGTTCTGCGTAAAGTCAGGCGCCTGTGAGCCGATTGCAGGAGTGCCGCCGGGCCCGTTCGTGGAAATGGAGTCTCCGCAGGCCGAAAGCCACAGCAGCGTAAGCGCAAGCAGGACTGGAATTGATCGTTGCATCGAACACCCTCCGCATCGTTGAACGGTGGAAGATCCATGGTTCCGGTTAACGGCGAACCGTGGCCGATCGGCCGCAACCCGGCGATCCCGCGACTATGCCTTCAGCGTACGTTCCGCCCAGGCGGCAGCGGCGAACATTTCGGCCTCGCCAAAGTGCGGAGCGATGAACTGCAGTCCGATAGGAAGGCCGGTTGTTGCGTCGCACCCGGCCGGAAACGAGATGGCCGGAACGCCTGCAAGGTTGGTTGCGGCCGTGAAGATGTCGCTGAGGTACATGGCGATGGGGTCACCTGCCTTCTCGCCAAGTTTGAACGCCGGTGTTGGCGTGGTGGGCGCGAGGATCAGATCAACGTTTGCGAATGCCGATGTCATATCGTCGTGAATCAGTCGGCGAACCTGCTGCGCCTTGCGATAGTAGGCGTCGTAGTAGCCGCTGGAGAGGACGAATGTGCCCAGCATGATCCGGCGCTTCACTTCTTCGCCGAAACCCTCGGAACGGCTCATCTCGTACATCTCTTCCACCGTCGTTGCGTTCGGCGATCTGTAACCGTAGCGTGCGCCATCGAAGCGGGCCAGATTACTGCTCGCTTCCGCGGTGGCGATCACGTAGTAACACGGAATCGTGTACTTCGTGTGCGGCAGCGAGATCTCCACTACCTCGGCACCGGCCTCCACCAGCCGTCTGCGCATTTCGTTCAGTGCGCCGACCACGGAATCATGCATGCCGTCGATGTTGTACTCACTGGGAATACCGATTCTCTTGCCGTGCACGTCGGCCGTATCGAGTCCGTCAGCATAATTCTGCACCGGACGTGTGCTCGATGTTGCGTCGTTCGGATCGCTCCCGGCGATGGTCTCCAGCACGAGCGCGGCGTCGGCAACGCAGCGGGCGAACGGGCTGATCTGATCGAGCGACGAGGCGAATGCAACAAGACCGTAGCGGCTTACGCGGCCATACGTGGGCTTCACGCCAACGATGCCCAGGAATGCCGCCGGCTGACGCACGGAGCCGCCGGTCTCCGAACCAAGGGAGGCCTGCGTTACTGCCGTTGCCACGGCGATGCCGGAGCCGCCGGAGGAACCGCCCGGAACGCGCTCGCGATCCATCGGATGGTGCGCCGGCCCGAAGTATGACGACTCGTTGGACGAGCCCATCGCGAACTCATCCATGTTCGTCTTGCCGATGACGATCGCATCGGCAGCCTCCAGACGGGCAACGGCAGTCGCGGAGTAGAGCGACGTGAAACCGGTGAGAATTCTCGAACCGCAGGTCAACTGTTCGTCGCGAACGGCGATGTTGTCCTTGAGCGCTATGGTCATGCCGGCCAGGCGCCCTGCCGTTCCGCTTTGCACCCTCCGGTCGATCTCCTCGGCACGGGCAGCGGCGCGTTCGTTGAACAATGCGAGAAAAGCGTTGAGGTCCTTCGTTGCCCCGGCGCGCTCGAGCGCGCCGGCAACAATGTGGCTGCAGGTGGTTTCACCCTGGTCGAGGCGCTTGCGGAGGTCGTTGTATGTCTCAGTCATCGATGGTCATACAGTTCAGCGTTCGGCGTGCGAACACAATGCACCGGCCTAGCTGATACAGGCCGCCGGCGTAATGCAGGCGCTCAAGTTACAACCATTCCCGCAGTGGCGGCAAGCATGGTGCGGGGCAGCGGGAATAGCTGCGCGAGATTGTGCCATGCATGGCAATCCCGTACGTGAGGCCCCCTTTCCTTCAAGCCGGCTGCGCCTGCGGCATCGCGATGAAGTTCGGCCGTGCGTGTACAAGCTCGAATCCCATGCGCACCATGTTCCGATATGATGGGTTCGGTCTCGTTGTGGTTTCCTCACCGGTCTCCGTTGTCACCCAACGGCACCCCGATTCGATTGCGTCGGTGATGCGCCGCGCCATCAGGGCATTCTGGGCGCCCCGGCGTCGATGGGTGGGGAGCGTGCCGCCAATCCCAAGCCAACCGATGCCGTCACGAACGTAGAGGGCACCGGTTGCAACGGGCGTTGCCCCATCGAACGCCATGTAGTGACGCCAGCCGGGACACCCGACTACTCCGGCAGGCAGCGGCGCAAGTGCCTCCGGCATGCCGTACGCTGCACAGACGGTCAGCCCGAACTCCAGGCTCCGTTGGTGATGGATCTGTTCGATACGAAGATCGCACTGCACCGGCTGCGGCGTTGCTGCGTCGCGCGCCATCTTTACCCAGTTGTCTCGCAGTTCCATGCCGTGGGCACGCAATGCCGCAGCAACCGGCTCCGGCAGGCCTTCCGGGCCGGGCTGTACGGCGAATGTGGTGATGCCCGCGCTGCGAAAGCGCTCCACCAGCTTCGCTGCGGTGGAACCATCAACCGCGTCCGACATCCCGAACGGGAATGCCCGATTGAACATGACGGCCGGAACCCGTGCCGCCAGCAGGAGCGTGCACGATCCGATGCGCTCCGTGCTCATACCCAGGGCGTCTCTGACGGCGGGGGCCGTCGCACGATAGATCTCCTCCCATGCCTCCTGCTCGATACGTTCAACGAGCGGAGCAAGCATTTCTCGATGTAGATATTCCATGGCGATCAACCCTTGGCGGTGTTGCCGGCTTCGTTCTTCATTCCTCCGGGCGCTCCGCCGGCATTGACGTCGATGGCGGCGAGCATTGCCGCGATGCGGCGTGAGGCACCTCCTTCGAATCCAACTTCGCCTTCGAACGTTGCCGGGTTCCTGAACGTGCCGAACACGATATCCCAGAGCGGTAGATCGCTGTAGTTGTAGGCATGGATGCCCAACTCGTGATGCCTGCAGTGCGATTCCGGACGTTCGATGATGTATCCAAGCCACTGCGGAGTGCGAATATTCCAATGCTGGAACATCGAGTAGAACGCGCCGATGTAGCCGGTAAGCGCTGCGGCCACGGGATCAAGCCCAAGAACCAGCACCGTAATGCCGATCGACAGAATCACTCCCATTATTACTTCGTTGGGATGCGTGAACGCCGCGCCCGAGATGTCCATGCGATTCGGGCTGTGATGCAGCTGATGAAACAGCCGCCACAGGATGTTGTAGCGGTGCTCCAACCTGTGCCATACGTAGCCGACAAGGCTGACGGCGAGGTAGCCGACGATCGCTCCTCCAACTATTCCAAGGCCCTGGAGGTTGAGCAGGCTGTGGTGCGCAATCCACTCGTGCGGAAGGAGCAACGGAACCATGACATTGATTGTGAGAAGCACGATCACGAAGAGCACGCCGGTGGAACGCCACCATCTTACTGCCGGAAAGGTCCGTGCAGGCCAGAACTGTTCCACCAGTAGAAACAGAAGATAGGTGAGGGGGATCATGAGACCCAGTAGATCTTCAGCCGCCATGACAAGTCTCCACGTATTGATGATCGACACCCCGGCGATATACCGGGAACGGATGTACCTTACTT
Organism: Bacteroidota bacterium; assembly: GCA_018266795.1. Taxonomy (GTDB): domain Bacteria; phylum Bacteroidota; class Ignavibacteria; order OLB7; family OLB7; genus JAFDZV01. The sequence goes on from JAFDZV010000018.1 coordinate 166,650, forward strand.
TGTAAGCCGGTCGTCTCAATCTTCCTTACGGTGTAAGGTTCGCCTGTGAATACGAAGAAACCATCGAAGCCGGATGTTCGCGGACGGCGCCAGACGCTTTCGCGCGAACGTATCGCGGCCGAGGCTCTGCGGATGATCGATAGTGAAGGGCTTGAAGGATTGAACATGCGAAAGCTCGGGGCCGAACTGGGATGCGAAGCAATGTCGATCTACCATCATCTCCCGGGCAAGGCTCATCTGTTGGATGCCGTGGCTGAGCTTCTGCTTCTCGGCGTGCACGTGGCCGCGAAGGCGGAGGGGAACTGGGTTGAGCGCCTGCGGTCCACCTCACACTCCTATCGAAGCGTTGCGGTGGCTCATCCGCGGGCCTTCGTGCTATTGGCGATGCGGCGATTCAACACGCCCGGCATGCTGAGGGCGTTGAATGACATTCTTGGGATCTTCAGAGATGCCGGTTTCGATGGTGAGATGGCAACGCGGCTCTTCCGGATACTCGGAAGCTATCTCAACGGTGCGGCAATGGCGGCAATTACCGTACGTGCCCAGATCCCCGATGCTCCCGATTCGTTGATGATCGAGAATCGTCCGGATCCGGAGCAGTTCCCGAATGTGTCGGCGGCCGCGCCATACCTGGGGGAAGCCCATCTGGAAGCGATTTTCGAGCAGGGGCTGGAGATGATGCTGGCGCAATTCGGAGCCGAGCGCCGGAAGCTGTTGCGTGCCGCACGGCCGACTGCGAAGCGCGGAACGCGCCGAAGAGGCTGATCGCCGTGCCCTGTAAACAGTAGTGTGATCGTACGTGGATGGCGATGGTACGCGCCGGGCACTCAGGCGATACCTGCGTGAAACGCAACGTGCCGGAAGCGAGCTTGCGCCTCCGGCACGTCGGGAAATCGGTAAGAGCCGGGTTTGGCTGCTGTTGCACCGGCAGGTCTATGCCGGGGTCCTTGCTCCGTCACCTTCCGGGAAGAATCCGAGCTGACGGCCGTCTGGATGCTCCACCACTGGTGTATGGATCTGCCCGATCGTTGCATCGTCAGGTGGAAGCGGTGCGGGTTGAGAAGGCGTCTGAGGAATCGACTGGCCTGCACCATGACCTTCCACGGCAACAGGCGGGGCGATGCTGTGTGTTTCAACGGGAGGCTGCGGGTCATGAATCGCGGCTGGATCGTGCACCACCGGAACCGGCGAGTTGAAGCTCTCCAGCGGCGCGGCGGTAACCGAGGCGATCGGGCCACGCTGCACGGTGGATTGCACCGGCGGAGCAGCGGATGCACGGCTTTGACGACGTTCCTCCTGTTGGATCGCCGTGTTGATCTGGTCTGTGAACTCCCGCTGTGCTTTCTTGAATTCGCGGATGCCGCGGCCCAGGCTCTGCGCAAGCTCCGGGAGTTTGCGCGGGCCGAATGCAATCAGCACAACGATCAGTATCAGCAGCAGTTCGCCGCTGCCAATATCGAACATGTATCAGTTCTCCTTGTGGCCAATCGGGATAACGGGATGTTGAAGTTCAGCGCTGCACGCGAGCAACTAGTGGACCTCGGTCCTGCTTTCCCCTTCGGAAGGCCGCGAGTCGTAGCGGCGATCGTCGTGGCGCCGGTCATCATAACGGCGATCGTCATCGCGACGATCCTCCAGACGGCGGTCATCGTAGCGACGATCATCGGAACGATCGTAACTGCGGCGAGGCTCCGGCTCCTCCTCGAGCGACGTTGCCTTCTTGAACTCCTTGACGCCCGACCCAAGGCCACGCATCAGTTCGGGGATCTTCTTGCCGCCGAACAGAAGCAGGAGCACGAGAATGACGACGATAATTTCGGTTGTGCCAAAGCTACCCATGAGAATCCTCAGGAAATTGAGTTGTGAGTCGGGCGCAGGCATTGCGCCTTCATTGAGCCGGGTACTCGGGGGGACTACGCCGCAACGATTTCCAGCGAGTGTGCCAACGAACGGAAGATGCCCAAGCCATCGTGTGATCCCAGAAGGGTGGAGCAGGCGCGCTCCGGATGCGGCATCATTCCAAGAACATTCCCTTTCGCGTTGACGATCCCGGCGATGTTGAATTGCGAACCGTTAGGGTTCGCCTCGTCCGTGACGTTCCCATGATCGTCGCAGTACTGGAATACCACCCGGCCCTCCGCGTTCAATTCGGCGAGAACGTCCGGATCCGCGTGATAATTCCCTTCTCCATGAGCAATCGGAATGTGGAGCACGGCTCCGGATTCCAGATCGCCCGTGAAAATCGTCCGATTGTTCACTACGCGAATCCCGACGTGCTTCGAGATGAAGCGAAGGTCGCGATTCCGAAGGAGCGCACCCGGCAGGAGCCCCGCTTCACAGAGGATCTGGAAGCCGTTGCAGATACCGATCACAGGCCCGCCGGACTGTGCAAACTTTATCACCTCCGTCATGATCGGCGAGAATCGCGCAATTGCTCCGCAGCGCAGATAGTCGCCGTAACTGAACCCGCCGGGAAGCACGATTGCATCAACACCCTTCAGATCGTGCTCCTTGTGGAAGAGGAATACCGCTTCAACGCCAAGTTCGTGCTTCAACGCATAATATGCGTCGTGATCGCAATTGGAGCCGGGAAACACAACCACACCGATCTTCATGCGCCCGCCTCCTCGGCGATCACCTCGTGCACGGTGACCGCAAAATCCTCCATCACGGGATTGCTCAGAACCTGCTCGGAAACTTGGCGTGCGATCTTCTGCGCTTCCTCCAGGCTCGCGGCCTCGATCTCGAACGTGATATGCTTTCCGATGCGTACATGGCCAACGCTGTTGAATCCGAGCGAGTGCAGCGCATGTTCCACGGTCTTGCCCTGAACGTCGAGGATGGCCGGGCGCAACGTCACATTAACTTCGGCTTTATACATGATGGAAGGATGATACCATGAGTGTTGTGCCGCTGCCGGTGTGAAATTGCGGCTGCGGGAAGAGTGCCTGAAAACGCATAACAAAAGTACGCCTTTGACGGCAGATCGTGAAACGCACGGGGAAGGCTTCGGTGACAGTGTGCTACATGAAGCCGGCGGAACAGCCCATGAACGAATGCGGGCCGGCGACACGCGGTCACCGGCCCGGATGATTCAGGCCTTCACACAGCGAGGCGATCTTCGTGGGGCTAAATCGTGGCTGCAGCGGCCTCCGACGGTTCGCGCGAAAGAAGCTGGCGAAGAACGAATTGCAGGATGCCGCCGTGGCGGAAGTAGAGCAACTCCTGCGGTGTATCGATGCGAACGCGCGCCCTGAAGGTGATGGCCTCCCCTTCTTCAGGGGCGGCGCTTACCGTGACCATGCGCTCCGAGGGGAAGCTCTCGGCGAAGAGTGCACGCAGCCCGTCGATCGAGAAAACCTCCTGTCCTGTCAGACCGAGCGAATCTGCTGTCTGGCCGTCGACAAATTCGAGAGGAAGGACCCCCATCCCGACCAGATTGGAACGATGGATACGCTCGTAGCTCTCGGCAATCACCGCACGGGCGCCAAGCAGGCGCGTACCCTTCGCTGCCCAGTCGCGACTGGAACCGGAGCCGTATTCCTTGCCGGCAAGGATCAGGAGCGGCGTGTTGCCGGCCTGATATGCCATGGCCGCGTCGTAGATCGTGGTTACCTCGCCGGTCGGGAGATAGGTGGTGAAGCCACCCTCGGTGCCCGGAGCCAGCTTGTTGCGAAGGCGAATGTTTGCAAACGTTCCACGCATCATTACTTCGTGATTGCCGCGCCGGGCTCCATAGGAATTGAAGTCCTTCGGTTCCACTCCGTGAGCTATCAGATACTTGCCGGCCGGCGAATCGATCTTGATGCTACCGGCTGGCGATATGTGGTCGGTGGTGACGCTGTCGCCAAGCATCGCAAGCACGCGCGCGCCGGCGATATCTTCCAGCTGGCTCGGCGCCGCAAGCGGCATGTCGTCGAAGTAGGGGGGATTCTTGATATAGGTGGAGTCATCGCTCCACGCGAAGATCTCGCCCTCTGGTATATTCAGCGCGTTCCAATGCTCGTCCCCCCTGTATACCTGTGCATAGCTGTCCCGGAACATTTCGGATTGGAGCGCGGATTCAATAGTCTGCTGCACCTCGATCTGTCCCGGCCAGATATCGCGCAGGTAGACCGCGTTCCCCGAAGCGTCCGTGGCGAGCGGATCGTTCGTCAGGTCGATATCCATGCGGCCGGCAATCGCATATGCCACAACGAGCGGCGGCGACATCAGATAGTTTGCCTTTACGTCAGGGTTGATTCGGCCTTCGAAGTTTCTGTTCCCCGAGAGAACCGAACAGACCACGAGGTTGCCGGTATTCACCGCAGCCGAGATCTCGGGTGTCAGCGGGCCCGAGTTGCCGATGCATGTGGTGCATCCATATCCAACCGTCTGGAATCCGAGTTGGTTGAGATACGGCGTCAGGCCAGCCCTGTCCAGATATTCCGTCACGACCTTGGAGCCCGGAGCCAGCGAGGTCTTCACCCACGGGCGGGCGCGCAGGCCGCGCTCGGCGGCGCGCTTGGCCAGGAGGCCGGCGGCCACCATCACCGAGGGATTGGAGGTGTTGGTGCAACTGGTAATAGCGGCGATCACCACGGAGCCGTGATGCAGCCGGCAGTCCGTGTTCTGCGTGTGAACCGGAACCGCCGTTTCATCCTGCGACCAGTCGATCATCTCGCCATCTTCAATCGGATCGCTCGGTGCGCTGGGATGCAGGATCGCGCGAAGCGCATGATGGAACGAGCGCTTCGCCTCGGAGAGGAGCACCCGGTCCTGCGGACGCTTCGGTCCGGCAATACTCGGTTGAACGGTGCCGAGGTCCAATTCGAGATATTCGGAGTACTCGGCCGCAGGCGTCTCCGGTGTATGGAACAATCCCTGTTCCTTCATATACGCTTCCACCAGAGCCACCTGTTCCTCGCTCCGTCCGGTGAACTGCAGATAGCGAAGCGTCTCCTGATCCACGGGAAAGATGCCGCACGTTGCGCCGTACTCGGGCGCCATGTTTGCGATCGTGGCGCGATCCGCCAGCGGGAGATCGGCCAGGCCCGGACCGTAGAACTCCACAAACTTGCCCACCACACCGTGGCTTCGGAGCATCTGCGTGACAACCAGAACCAGATCGGTTGCGGTGGCCCCTTCGGCCAGCTTCCCGTTGAGCTGGAAGCCGACCACCTTGGGGATCAACATCGTAACCGGCTGGCCCAGCATCGCGGCCTCCGCTTCGATGCCGCCAACGCCCCAGCCCAGCACGCCCAGGCCGTTTACCATCGTCGTGTGCGAGTCCGTTCCCACCAGAGTGTCCGGATACGCTACCGTGTCGCCGTTCTTCTCCGCCGCGAACACCACACGCGCCAGATATTCCAGGTTCACCTGATGAACGATGCCGGTCTCCGGTGGAACCACCTTGAAGTTCTGGAATGCCTTCTGTCCCCAACGCAGGAACTGATAGCGTTCGCGGTTGCGATCGTACTCGAGCTGCGTGTTGGTGATGAATGCCGTGTCGCTGCCGAATGCGTCCACCTGTACGGAGTGATCGATCACCAGTTCGGCCGGCTCCAGCGGATTGATCGAGGCCGGATTGCCGCCCATGCGCGCCATTGCATCGCGCATTGCCGCGAGATCCACAACGGCCGGCACACCGGTGAAGTCCTGCATCAGTGCACGTGCAGGTGTGAAGGAAATTTCCTTGCTCGGCTCGGCTGCAGGAACCCAATTCGCGAGAGCGCGGATATCATCCTGCGTCACCGAAAGGTTATCCTCTGTGCGCAACAGATTCTCGAGCAGGATGCGCAGTGAATAGGGAAGGCGGCTGGGGTTGAGACCGAAGTTGGCGAGGGCTTCGAGGCGGTAGATGGTATAGGAACGATCACCAACCTTGAGGAGGGAACGCGCATCGAAACTGTTGAGCATCTCAGTGATCCTTTATGTTCAGTGAACGCTTGCGGTCGTATCGTCGGTTGCGTGCCTCCATGCTGCGGGGCAGTGCGATGAAGGCGTATCAGTCGCTACGCCGGGCATGGGGGCGTGTTGCGGTTGGGCACGTTCTGTCACACAACGTACCGCGGGGCGATGCCGAAAGCAAAAGAGCCGCAAATTCGGCAATCGTGCGGAGAGGTGCAACGCCGCGGGCGTTTCGTTTGAGATGGCGCATATATTCGGACGAAGTGCCGGTGTGTTCCCATCGGTACGAGCGCGGCCTTCATGCTCGTTCAACCCATCCCTTCGTGTATATTCGCTCCTTCATGCCCGCAGCAGACTGTTGAACAACGTTCTCTGCCTCGTAGATGTTCGCATGCATGCTGAGCAGGACCGTTCTTGAACGGTTCATTGACCGAAGTGGTTCAACAGGCATGACCGAACAGGAACAGTACCTTCAAGGAGCTACATATGTCCGAAGCGGTTACCCCCCGCAGCCAGGATTATTCGGCCTGGTATCTCGAAGTGATCCAACGCGCAAAGCTCGTGGACTATGGTCCCGTGAAGGGAACGATGGTGATCCGACCGTATGGTTACGCGCTGTGGGAGCAGCTCCGCGACCAGCTCGACCGCCGGTTCAAGGAGACCGGGCACGAGAATGCCTACTTCCCCATGTTCATACCCTACTCATTTCTTCAGAAGGAGGCGGAGCATGTGGAGGGATTTTCACCGGAACTCGCGCTTGTGACGCACGCCGGGGGGAAGCAGCTCGAAGAACCCCTTGTGGTGCGGCCCACCTCGGAGACGATCATCAATCACATGTACTCGCTCTGGATCAAGTCCTATCGCGACCTTCCGGTGCTTATCAACCAGTGGGCAAACGTAGTCCGTTGGGAGCTGCGCACGCGCCCGTTCCTGCGCACGTCGGAGTTCCTCTGGCAGGAGGGGCATACGGCGCACGCGACGCCGGAGGAGGCACACGAGGAGACCGTGAAGATGCTCCAGGTGTACGCCGACGTTGCAATCAACGAGGCGGCAATGCCTGTGATTCCCGGCCGGAAGTCCAACATCGAAAAATTCGCCGGCGCCGTTCAGTCGTACACGATCGAGGCGATGATGGGGGACCGCAAGGCGCTGCAGTCTGGCACCAGCCATAACCTGGGCCAGAACTTCGCGCGAGCGTTCGAGACCCGCTTTCAGAACGAGAAGGGAGAGCTGGAGTACGTCTGGCAGACGTCCTGGGGGATGAGCACAAGGATGGTCGGTGGGATAATCATGACCCATGGTGACGACAAGGGGCTGGTGATGCCGCCGCGTCTGGCGCCGGTTCAGGTGGTGATTGTTCCCATCTGGAACAAGGAGGAGGACAAGCCATCGGTGCGCGAGAAGGTGCTGCAGGTGGAGAAGATGCTCCGCGATGCCGGTGTTCGTGTGAAGAGCGATCTGAGCGAGCAGGAGACGGCGGGCTGGAAGTTCAATGAGTGGGAGATGCGCGGCGTGCCGCTTCGCATCGAGATCGGGCCGAAGGATGTCCAGAAGGATGCGGTGGTTTTTGCCCGGCGGGATGTGCCCGGCAAGGAGGGAAAGCAGTTCGGAATTCCCACCGCAGAGGTGGCTCCCACCGCCCTTCAATGGCTGGTCGACATACAGGCAGCGCTGTTGAAACGTGCAACCGAGTTCCGCGATGATAATATTATTGATGTGTCGAGTCACAATCAGTTCCGTGAAGTTGTCGAGTCGGGGAAGTGGGCTCGCTGTTGGTGGGCCGGTAGTGATGCCGATGAGCGTGGACTGAAGGAGGAAACCGGCGCAACACTGCGCTGCATACCGCTGGATCAGCCGGGAGGCGCTGGGCGCTGCTTCCTGACCGATGCCGAGGCCAAGGAGATTGCTCTTTTCGCCAAGGCGTACTAGCGGGTGCGGTTCCGGGCACGACATCATGCCCGGTCGAGGTGGAACCAAAACGCTTCTCGAAGTGTCATCATGGGTGTGCCCTCTACTCTCTCATACCGGACAGGCTGTCTGGTCATCGCCGTTTGTGCGGCGATGACCTTTGCAGCCTGCGGAGGAGACTCCGGCACAGAGCCGTTGGATCCGGCTCTGGTGGCGATGGAGCATGCCACATACGATGCGATCAACAAGGCCCGCGCCGACAGCGGATTCAGCTCGTTGATCTACGACGATTTCATCGCACAGCAGGCGCGAGACCATAGCCGGGCCATGGCCGACGGCAAGGTTCCGTTCGGCCACGATGGATTCGCCGATCGCGTGAGCGCCATCGCCCAACATCTGCGTACTTCCGTGGCTGCCGAGAACGTGGCGTTCAACCTGGGTGTTTCCGATCCGTCGGCAACTGCCGTGAGCGATTGGCTCAACAGTCCGGGGCATCTGGCGAACATCGAAGGAGACTTCACGGCAACCGGCGTCGGCGTGGCCCGGCGTTCCGACGGCGCCTACTTCTTCACGCAGATATTCATCAAGCAATAACCCCATTTATCCGGGTTCCGCTCGGAGGATGGTCAAATTCTCGATCATGGGTGAATCTCTACGTATCCGCCTCGAACAATCCAAGGGTTTCGACAACGCTGCGTTGGAAGCGATGATCAACGTGATGGTGGTTGCCTGCCACTTCAACGAGTGCAACGATCGCATCTGTGCACGGTTCGGAATCACACGTTCACAGTACAATGTTCTCCGCATCCTGCGCGGCGTTCATCCGGGTGGGCATCCCCGCCAGGAAATCACCAGACGAATGGTGGACCGCTCGCCGGACGTAACGCGGCTCATCGATCGTCTGGAGGCCACCGGCTTCGTGGAACGGGAACGCACCGATACCGACCGGCGCCTTTCCATTGCACGCATCACGCAGAAGGGGTTGGACCTCTTGGATTCCATGGATCCCGAGTTCGACCGCCTGACCCTCCGCATCGGCCAGAAACTCGACAACCATGAATTGTTGGAGCTTTCTCGCCTTTGCGAAGCGTTGTATGCGGTGGAAAGCACTCCTGCATGATTCGGCAGCCGCGAACAGCACCTATTCCTCGGCCACAACCCATCGTTCCGCGATATCATCCGGAAGCCCTTCGATGAAACGCGACGGCTTCGAGAGCACGCTACCGGTCTCTCGGTCGAAGATGTTCGTGGGATAGGTGATGACCAGCCGATCCTTGGCCCTGGTGGTTGCCACGTACATCAAGCGGCGCTCTTCCTCCATTTCATCAAGGCTGCGAGCGGCATGAAACGATGGGAAGCGTCCGTCGAGTGCCCAGATAACGAAGACCGAATTGTACTCCAGCCCCTTCGCGGAGTGGATCGTCGATAGCACCAGCTTCTCATCCTCGGTGCCGGCCTCCATGCCGATAACCGATTCGGTGGGGGGCTCCAGCGCCATGTCGGCGAGGAACGATCCGAGCGATCGGTAGCGTGCGGCGATCTCGGCAAACATCTCCACATCCTTCAACCGCTTCGTGTAGTCGTCGTATTTGCCCCGCATGATGGGACGATAGTACTCCACCAGGCGCTCGACGATCTCCGGAACCGACATCCGCTCGCCCGTCAGCGAGCTCAGCATCGCGAACAGATCGCCGGCTGCGCTGTTGCCGAGCTTGCGGGCGGACTCCTCGCTGCCCGGACCCAGACGAAGCTGATCGTTGGTGATCTCCTCCACGAGCCGCTGAGCTGTGCGCGGACCTACGCCCGGCAGCAGCAGCAGGATGCGGTTCCAGCTTACCACGTCGCGAGGGTTGTTGAGAACGCGGAGATAGGAGATCAGATCCTTCACATGAGCGGTTTCGATGAACTTGAACCCGCCCATCTTGACGTACGGAATGTTCGCCTTGTTCAACTCGATCTCCAGATCGAAAGAGAGATAGCTGGACCGGAACAGTACGGCGATGTCGGAGAGTTCCACCCCTTCCTCGCGCAGTTCCAGAATTCGCTGCACCACGAACTGCGATTGAAGTTGTTCGTCCCCTGCCGAGATGATCACCGGCATCTCTCCGCTTGTGCGTCGAGTGAAGAGATTCTTCTCGTACTTCTCGGTTGCGTGCCGCAGTATCTCGTTGGTCAGATTCAGAATCGGCTGTGTTGAGCGATAGTTTTCCTCAAGCGTGATGATCATGGTGCCCGCGAAGGTCTTCGGGAAGTCCATGATGTTCCTGAAGTTCGCGCCGCGGAAACTGTAGATCGATTGCGAATCATCCCCCACAACCATCACGTTCCGATGGCGCTCGCCGAGCTGCCGAACGATCTCGTGCTGCAGGCGGTTGGTGTCCTGATATTCATCCACCATGATGTAGCGATGCAACCCGGCCAGGCGCTCCCGCACGTCGTTGTTGCGTTCCAGCAGCAGCGACATGTTGATCAGCAGGTCGTCGTAGTCCATCAGGCTGTGCTCGCGCTTGTACTGCTGGTACGATCGCGCAAGCTTCTCGATGTCATCGATCTGCCGCCGGTATTGCGGATAGTCCTCTTCGATGATCGTAGAAAGAGGCGTAAGGCGGTTTACCGAGGCGGAGATCATTGCAGCGAGCGACTGCTTGCGCGGAAAGCGGAGTCCCCGTGCATCCAGCCCGAGGCGCGCTCTCAGCAGGTTGATCACATCCTCGCAATCTCCCTGATCCAGGATCGTGAAGCCCGGTGCGTAGCCAGCGGCTTCCGCGTGTCGCCGGAGCGTGAGGTTCGCGAATGAATGAAACGTGCCCCCCTGGACGTGTTCTGCCTTGGGGCCGACCAACTCGGCTGCGCGGCGGAGCATCTGTTGTGCGGCCTTCCGAGTGAAAGTCAAGAGCAGAATGCTCTCCGGTGCAATGCCGGACTCGATCATCCGCGCAACGCGATAGACGAGTGTTCGCGTCTTGCCGGTGCCTGCGCCGGCAACCACCAATACCGGGCCATCGATCTGTTCGGCCACGGCGAGCTGTGCGGCGTTCAGTTCGTCAGCATAGCGAATGCGGAATCGGGTCTCGAGTGCGGAGTCGTCGCGGCGCTTCAACACGAACGTCCTGCGCCCCGTGCTGCGCTCGGGTGAGGCCGATCCGGCGGATGACTCGTCCGCATCGGTTCCGTTGGACATCGGCTCGTCCGGTTGAATCTGATTCATGCGGCGAGTATACGAAAGGTAGGTGGCATTGCCTTGCCGATCCTCCGGCTTCAGTGCGCTCCGGCTGCGTCCTTCCGGGCCGGATGGCTCCGAACAAGAGTTGCCTGCATGGGAATGTAGAACTCTCCATCCTCGGCGTGACTGATCGCCCAGTGAAGCTCACCGTTGTGCAGCGACATCGTTGCCTCACCGCCGATCGGTTCGCCCGCCTTGTTGAGTCCGTATGTGCTGGTGAAGTGAACGTGTGCGGTCGTGCCGGTTGCCGTTCCCACGATCGTCGGCAGATCGGAGGAATCGCCACTGGTATCGTACGCCTGTGCGCAGTCCACCCGCGTGGCGTTGTGTGTCACCGAACAGTGATATCCGATAATGGAGTCACCATGCTGCGTAAGTGAGAGATCGAAACTCTCTTCGTGCGAAAGCCCCGGTGATTCCCACTCGCCCGCGAACGATCCGTCTGCAGGGCTGGCTGCGGCAGGTGCTCCGATCGCGATCGTGAACGGCAGCGTTCTTGCCCCGTCCGGTGACTGCCACGTGCCGGAGAAGTCGCCGTTGCTCTCGAACCTGCCGGTGAATGCCCCGGTTACCGTTCCTGAACGGGAGTCCATCTCCTCGATGCGCGCGGTGCCGTCGGAAGCATAACTACCGTGCAGCGCGAGCACGGCTCCGGCCGGAGCCTTCTCGTAGTGAAGCGTTCCGGTCACGCCCCCGTTCTCACGGCAGATCGATGCCCGGATGAGGATGTGGTTGTCGATGGCCCCAACGTACTGCTTCAGGCAGCCGCGCAGCGGACCGGCGGACCGCTGCGAAGGAGTGTTGGCAGCATGGGTGCCCTGTGCCGCCTGTCCCGGGCCGGGATCGCGTTGCGAGTTGCCGCACGCGCTTACCAGAATGGCGGCAAGCGTTGCTGCAGCGATTGCCGCCGTCCGTTCGATCCGGTTCGTCCTGCGGGCAGGTAGCTTCATGACGGCGACTCCGGGCATTCATGGCGCAGACCGTTGCTTGGCTGCGTCTGCGATGAGATGGTGCGCTCCGCGGCGTTATGGGAGCGTGAATGTAAACTCGAATGGAATGGTCTGATCGCTTCCTCGCGGCTTGAATCCCACCTCACCGATCTGATGATAACCGGGGGGAGTCTGGATCGTCGAGGAAAGCCGTGTCGTCACCGACTTTGGAATCGAGGGAAAGATTTCCGAACTCATCATTCCGCCAATGGAATGCGGATCGCTCGGGCGCATGTGGTTCTCCGTTACCTCGATCGGGATCGGACCGAAATGCTCATAGTGGGCAGCGGCGAAGTTCACCTGAAGCCAGAGCTTCGTGCTGTCGGACTCGTGGTTGAAATTGGGAAGAAAGAGCCACGTGCTCGGGGTGTTGAGCGGCTCCTGCGCCTGCACGTTCCCATCCGCATCCACGATCTGAACAAGGATGTCCGTTGCGCGCATGTAATCCTCGTCCGCGAAACGCGGCTGTATCCAGAGTGCACCATCTCCCTTGCGCATCACCAATGGAATGGATGCGAAGTCGCTGTGCAGCGTGTCGAGGAACGTTCGTCCGAACCCCTTGATCGTGTAGTTGAAGTCACCGCGAACCGGAGCGGTGCCGTTGTTCTCCACCTCGACATGCAGAGAAGGAGTGCCTGTAGAGTGCTCCACAGTTGGCGTGACGGACATCATCAACGCGCTGGCCGAGAGTGTGAACTCCGACTCGCCGCCGGCGCCCTCGAACGCTTCGGCCTGCACCACGACCTCGATTACACCATCGCCGAGCGCGCTCATCGGGATCGTGTTGGAGGCTTCGCTTCGTTCCGTCCCATGGGCGTGCGGCAGGTAGTTGGCGGTAACACCCTTGCGATCGGCGATCTTGCCGGAAACGTTGGAACGCGATCCCTTCGGTACGCTCAACGTGAACGTGATCGCGGCCGCACCTACCGGCGGAGCGAAGTAGAACCGGCGTGTTACGCCTGCCGCCAGCTTCTGCTGCTGCGTCGTCACTGTATAGTCCTTCTCCGGCGAGAACGTATACGGTACGATCACCGTGTTGATCAGTTCGAACTCGTGCTCCTGATCCGATGCCGGACCATGTCCGCTTGCGCGGCGCGCAATGATGCGGCCGGAGTACAGGCCGGGCTCACGCATCCTGTCACGATCGTACATCACATCCACCGTTGCAACATCGCGGCCGCGAATGTACACCGTGTTCTGAATCGGGCGCAGCCAGGGGGCTGTGGCCTGCAGCGAGTAGGCGCGGAAGAACTCGTCGTCAGAGGACTCCTTGATGCGGGGAACGTAGCGCGAGATCGTGAAGCTCTGCCGCCAGTCTGCATCGGGCACATAGGCGCTTCGCCAGAAGGCTGTTGGGCCGTGGCCATCAGGGTAGTTCGGTGAAAACGTCGTTATCGTATAGAGCTGAAGGTCATCCGAGAAGCCGCTCTTGTGATAGCTGCGCAGCAGATCGTAGGCGCGGCGCACATTCAGCATGCCGCCTCCCTGCTCGATCAGAGGATAGTCCTGGAGGATGGTGGCGGAGTTGCGGAGCGCGCGTCGCATCAACTCCTGCGTGGGCATCCACGTGGAATCCTCCTGCTTCATGGCGCTCAGCAACAGCGCTACGACGCCGGCGGTGTAGGGGCTGGCCATTGATGTCCCGCTCTCCCGCGATTGAAACGCATAGCGAGGGATGGTGCTCACCGCCGTGCCCGGTGCAATCACGTCCGGCTTGTCCACCTCGCCGCCGCGCGAGGAAAAATCCCATATGATGTCGCGATCCAGCGCGGCGTTGTAGCCGTCGCGTCCGATTCCCTGCGGCAGTGCGGCGCCCACGGTGATCATGCGCGGCGACGATGCCGGAATGCCGACGCTGGAAAGTCCCGGCCCCTCGTTGCCTGCGGAGGTTACCACGTAGAGGTTGGGATGATTCGGGATCAGCGTGTCCAGGAATCGTTCGATATCGGCGCGTCCCTCCAATGCCGCTCCGATGCCGAAGCTCATGTTCACGACAACCGGACGATGGTACTCGGCGAGCGAGTCCGAAACGCGAGCCGCGTACTCGTACGCGCGGCGCATGCTTCCGGTCACCGTATTGTCCTTTGCCGTGTCGCCGGAGAACTTGCATGATATCAACTGTGCGCCCGGAGCGATGCCGTTGAAGCCCTGTTCCCGATTGATGCCGAAGCCCGCGGCGATGCCGGCAACGTGCGTTCCATGCCCGCCCATGTCGTAGTGAAAGGCAACCGTGTGGCTACCCGGATCGATCGCAGCGGCGAACGTAAGCGGCGACTTGCCGCCGGACTGCTGCTTCAGCTGCAACGTTTCGTAGTGCTCGCGATAGCTTGCTATTCCGTGCTCTCCGGCCATGCTCGAGTCACCATCGGTATCGAGCGCAACGCGCCACGTATCGTCCGCACGATACAGCACTGCTGCGATGTTCGAATTGGCATCGCCATCGCCGTCGAAATCACGGACCGAGCTGTTCCGATAGTTGGACTCGTTGATCGCGCCGATATACACTTCATCGTTCGATGTTGGAGGGGGATTGAGCGAGGAAATTCCGCGGATCCGAATGCCCGCGCCGGCGGCGGTATAGCCGGATGCGCCGCTGCCCGATGCTTTCCTGAACTGCACCACATTCGAGCGCGAGAAATCGATGGCATCGATTACCTTCTGTTCGCCGGTGGAGGTTTTCTGCAGCCCGGGGATCGACATATCGACTCCCGTATCGAATATCAGCACCACGACACCGCGTCCGTCGTAGGTGGGATGATCCAGGAGGAATGTATCCACACCGGCTGCCGACGGCGACATGAAGTTCCATGGCGGCAGATACGCTCCATGAATAGAACGGGATGTGTCGCCGGGGCGTGCGTCTACGGCACGATCACCTGCCCCTGCGGGGGAGCCTGCTGCCTGCGTTGGCGGTTGGGTGCGTTGTACGGCGTCGCTCGAGTTGCGGCTGCACGCGGCCATCATCAGCGGCATGGCGGCGAGGAGAAGAAGGGAATAACGATGCACGAGCTCGATGTCAAGTGAAACGAATGGATGCCGCGCGAGGGGCCTGCGCGGCAGGAGACGCAATATAGTGCGATTGGCACTCTGACGCCGGCCAACAATGGCCGGCGCACTGCTATGCCTGGAAATGAAGAAGGTGATTGGCGCGAAGCGGCAGAGGAATGTGTACGGTGCCACGTTCGCATGTGATCGCGGAGCCGTCCAGTTCGGCGTGGGCAAGGCCGTCGACGTTCACTGTTACGTAATGGCCTCCGAGACGGAGTATCTGGGTGATGCCGCTCATTGCCGGTGCTATGCGAAGCTGTCCGTCAACGATTTCAGCGCCAACCACATGCCTGGACATCAGTATCAGGAACTGCGCCCATCCCCAGACGATCACACCTACCGGCGGCAGCGGGGGCGTTGCGCGTTCTCCGTAGAACTCGAACCAGCTTCCTCCCGCGCCTGCCATGTCCAGCAGCCACTCGATGGAGCGTCGTGCCCGCGCGATGTTGCCGCTGGTGAGCTGTGCTGCCGCCATGAACGCCGTAGCAAACGGCCATGGGCCGGGAGAGTCCGCCTCGGCTGCAACGTTGTAGCGGGCATATCCGCCAATCCCCGTCGGGTTCCAGAGTGCTTCCAGCGTCTCCAACGTATCCCATGCAATCACGCTGGAGGGGGCCACCAGGCCGTACAGAATCGGCAGCGCCTCGACCACGTCCGGCTCCCACGGCACTTCTTCCTGCACAGCGGAGTCCGGGACCGGTACGTAGGGCAGATAGTCCGGGCTGTGGTATGCATGGTCGGGCTTCAGCGTGCGCTGCACCGATCCATCAATCAGCCTGCGTCGGATCAGGCAGTCGTTGTCCACCAGCGCAAACGTTGGATCCGACACCAGGGCGGTGGCAATGCCGTCTGCCGCCGTCTGCCAGCGTGCGCGTTCTTCGGGGGTTCCGAACGTCTTCGCCATGTCCGCTGCACGGCGGAGTCCAACGGCGCAGAATGTCTGATGCCCGAGCTCGAATCCCTCCTGCACTCCCATCCATGGCGTGCGTTCCCATAGATCTCTGCGTCCTCGCAGCAGTCCGGATGAGTGTGTGAACTCCTCACGCAGCGGATACTCCGTGATGGCGGTGATACGTGGCCAGTGCGTTGCCAGCAGTTCGTGATCGCCGCTCCACTGCCAGTAGTGCCACAGTGCGTCCAGCACGGCACCGTTGCCGTTCAATTCCGCCATCTCCCCACCGCGGAACCGGCTTGCCTCCATGATCATTCCATCCGGATTCGAAAGGCGCTGCAGAATGTTGAGCAGCACGGCACGCGCCAGTTCGAATTCGCCGGAGACGGAGGCTGCCAGCGCCACCATGGCGGCATCCATTCCCCATTCGAAATCATATTGCCAGATGGCGGCATCGAACTTTCCCAGTACCGAGACCGTGGCTTTGAGCGACGTGCGTGCAATTCGATGCTGCCGCATCATCCGCGCTTCGAGCGTCGTGGATGCGTCATCGAATTGTGGTGGTTCCACGGCATCTGTCTGCGCAAACAGGTGCCCGTTCGGATAGAGCGTGAACTCATGCGTGCCGACTGCCTCCATCGCATACACGAACGAGAGCCTGGATCCACGCGGCGTTGCCTGCGCTTTCACGGTGAGAAATCGTTCGAAGGGGCGGCCGGTCGGAATCGAATACAGATCGATGGATGCATAGCCGTTTGCGAAGAGCTGGCCGCCCGGCCTGGCGCCGAACTCGTCGAAGTAAAGCGGGTTGGCATAGAGCGCGGCTTCCACCTGAACGTCGCACGGTTCGTCGGCCACCAGGCCAACGTCGCGCAACAGTACGGATGAGGAGTTCGGTACAGCGAACTGTTCGCTTACCCGCACGGGGCCGGCCTGCCACTCCGCAACAACATCGTTGTTGCGCCCGGCGCTCCATTTCACCTGAAGGTTGTCGTGGCGAGCCTGATAACGTACGCCGTCGACAACCACGGTGAGCATGGTTCGCGCGAGTCCCATCTCCGGATGAAAGAGAAGGGAACCGTTCTTGCGCGACATCCGCTCCGGATCGCAGAGGAGAATGCCGTAGGGCGACGCCGACGTGTCGCGGCTCCACTGAATGGCAACCATTATCCTTCCGTTTCCCAGGAAGAAATAGTCTGTTGAAGGAAGATATGGCTGTGCGTCTGACATGAGAGTGAACTACGCGAGCTTGAGGTCAACACCTGCCTGAAGTGAATGCCGCGTGCAGGCTACGTGCCGATGGAGGCTACGAGCATATAGAGAAGCACGATGAGCCCCACGAAGGCTATGCATGCAAAGAACCCGATGACATCGGTTCGCGTCGGCCGCCAGAACTCCCAGTCGCTTCCCGGGAAGATCTTGTCGCGTTCCACCAGCTCCGGGTTCTCCACCTTCTCGCGAACGAGGCGCGCATCCAGCTCCGGGTCGGCGACGGCCGGAGTGTGGATGCGGGCATAGAATTCGCGCAGCACCGGCTCAGAGTTGCGTTTCGTTATGAGCGAGAATGCGATCAGCAGAATGAACGGAACGGTTGCATCGAAGAGCATCGATGCCGTGGCGATGCCGGGCTTCGTCCAGGTGCTGAAGTCGACACCTGCCTTGCTGAGGAGCCAGATCTGCGGACGGAACAGCCCCTTTCCCTCCATCGGCGAGGCGGTGTCGTTCGGGCGCTGCCGAGCCACGGTCGCAAAATAGATACCCGTTGGCGGGATGCGTTCCTCTTTCATGAACGTGGCGCCAACGGCGTTGGCGCGTCCGGCCTCCACATCCTGCGCAGTTGCTTGGGCCTCCACCTGCACAATGCGTTCCCGTGTCTGCACCGTCAGGCCCGGATCGGTCGTGGCGCCCGGAATGATATTGATAAGGATCGGGATCGCTACGGTGAGAATGATCGAGACGATCATCTGTGCCGCCACGGCGCGCGTGTTCAAGCGCCTCCAGAAGTAGACCAGCCAGAAGGAGGGGCCGACGATGCTGCCAACCGTAAGAATGTAGCTGAACACCACCATGATCTTCTCGTTGGCGATCACGCGGGCGAAGAAGATGGAGGCCACAAGAACGGCCAGCACCAGCAACCTCCCGAGCATAACCTGGGTGCGTTCGGAGGAATCCGGCCACAGCGGCAAAAGAACGTTGCGGATGAGGGCGGCCGATGCCTCCAGTGAGACCGTTGCATTGCCATCCATGTTCGCGGAGAAGATGGCGGCGATCATCAGACCGACTGCGCCGGCTCCGAGAAGGTCGCGTGTCATGAAGCCCCAGATATTCGTGGGGTCCGAGATCTTCCCTGCATACAGCCCAACCGCCAGCAACCCCGTAAACGCCCAGGCGATCATCATGAAGCGCTTGAACACCGCGCCCGAGACGAAACCGATGCGTGCCGCATTGTCATCCTTTGCCGAGCCTCCGAGCGTGAAGCTTTTTGGTGCATTCACTACCAGATTCAGAAGGGCAAAGCTTGCGACGAAGTACCAGGTATAGTCGCTCGTGGGGGACGTGCCGAAGAGCTCGAACGCGTGGTGGGGGATGTGATGCTGCATACCGGCGATTCCGCCGATGTGAGATAGAGCCGTGGGAATCAGCGCCAGTGAGAGGAATACGATGAGAACTCCCTGGATGATGTCGATCAGTGCCACGGCGAGCAATCCCCCCAGGGCCGTGTAGGCGGCAATCATCAACGCATATAGTATATAGAAACGGAGCGAGTCCAGATCGAGGTATGAGGCGAATGTGTGAAGTTCGCCGCGCTTCTCGCGTTCCTGCAGTGTGGCGAGCGAGGTTCTTTCGGGAACGTTCAGCCGGGCATAGTCCAGAGCCTTCAACCGCTGAAGTTCATTGAATGCCGTCACACTTTCTCGTTCCTCTACAGTATATTCTGCCACCGGCTTCACCATGATCGCCTGGAGCGTCTTGCCGGTGAGGATATAGCCGAACGCGTTGGCGTAAACCGCCACTGCCAGCAGGACTGCCGCGTAGAGGCCGGCGAGGAAGCGGCTTTCGAAGCGATGCTGATACAGATCGCCTGGAGCAAGGTACCGGGCCCGGCGCTGGAGCGCGGCCGTGAACCATTGAACGGGCGTATGAAACAGGACAAGATTCTGAAACCAGACGCCCTGAAGTCCCTGGCGGTAGATTTCGCTGGTGACCCCTGCCGTCTGCCCGGCATCAGTCATTGTGCCGAAGTTCAGGAATGTTACCAGGATACGCCCGAAGGATCGATTCCCCTGGTAGAAGTCGCTTGTATTCTTCACGCGACGCCGTACCCAGGCACCGATCAGGATCAGCACGACAAAGTATGCGCCGATGACGACCCAATCAATGAGGCCCAAGCCGAGCAGATTCATACGGAGCTCCGGGACACCTGTGGATGAGAGATTTCGTGCAAAAAATACGCATCAAAAAAGTGGAACACGAGGAACTTGGCCGGAAACTTTTCTCTTGGTGCTGGGTTTTGATATTCAGTAGATTGCAACTGTAGCGCCCAAAATGACAGCCTTTCTACCGTCAACAGCAATCGGAATCGCCGTTTCAAGCCTTTTTTGAACGGATTTCCGGACGGATCCAACAATCCGGATGCTGGAGTGGCACCTCCCACTTGCTTGGTCCTCAACCTTTGGCGCTACCCGTTTCTTCTGCTATCGTTTTGGGCGAAAACGTTCGATTTGGGCGCAATTAGGGCTTCGACTCCCTTCTTCCAGGAGTTTCGGGGCTAAAACTCGATACAGCCGAATGGCCGCTCGGGCTGACACATGGTCAATCCGTTGGGTCGTTATCGCAGTACCGCATGGTGTGCATACGCATCGAGAGCGGATGCAGTCCGTGCAGAAGGCGACATACATGGCAAATTCATCGGTATTACCTATACCTATATCACAATTCACAGGAGCCAACATGTGGTTTCGTAGGTTACTTACCCTGGCTGTGCTGACGATTCTCGTCGGTAGCGCGGTTCAGGCGCAGGTCTACCCCCCGGCAGTGCAGATGCCGTGGAACAGGTATATCTGTACGCGCATCACAAATGCGTACACACCTATCATTGGCCAG
>JAFDZV010000019.1:0-282469 GCA_018266795.1 Bacteroidota bacterium
TCAACTGAGATCGGGACATACCCCCGATTGCAGGCTGCACGCTGCAGGCTACACGGCCGGAGCGGCGGGCTCCTCGCGGCGCTCGTCCGCCATCACCCGGTCGATATGCCAGCAGGCAACCGAATGCCCCGTCTCGATCTCCACCAGCGGCGGCTCGTCGCTGCGGCACAGCTCGTCGGCATAGGCGCAGCGGGTGCAGAAGTGGCATCCCACAGGAAAATTGGTGGGCGCCGGAACAGTTCCCTCGATCGTTACCAGGCGGGTCTTGTGCTGGCCCAGTCGCGGGATCGACTTCAGCAGGCCGATCGTGTACGGATGCCGGGCCTTGTAGAACACGTCGTCGGCCGAGGCGTACTCCACGATCTTCGCGGCATACATCACGGCCACGCGCTTGGAGACTTCGGCGATCACGCCCAGGTCGTGCGTGATCATGATCATCCCCATGCCGAACTCTTCCTGCAACTCCTTGATCAGCTCGAGGATCTGCGCCTGCACGGTCACGTCCAGTGCCGTCGTCGGCTCGTCCGCGATCAGCAGATCGGGATTGCAGGAGAGGGACATGGCGATCATCACGCGCTGGCGCATGCCGCCGGAAAGCTGATGCGGATACTCGCCATAGCGCTGCTCCGGCGCAGGGATTCCCACGCGCCGCAGCATCTCGATGGAGCGGTTGCGCGCCTCCGCCTTGGAGACCTTCTGATGCAGGAGTACCGCCTCGTCGATCTGCTGGCCCACCGTGAAAACCGGATTGAGCGATGTCATCGGCTCCTGGAAGATCATGGAGATCTGGTTGCCGCGAATCGTTCGCATCTGCTCCTCGGGCAGGTCGAGGATGTTCTTCCCGTTGTAGAGGATCTCGCCGCTCACGATCTTCCCCGGAGGCTGCGGGATCAGACGCATGATGGAGAGCGCCGTCACGGACTTGCCGCAGCCGGACTCACCCACAACGCCAAGCGTCTCGCCGCGGTCCACCTCGTAGGAAACACCATCAACCGATCGCGCAACACCATCGTCCGTATAGAAGTAGGTGCGGAGATTCTTTACTTCGAGGAGCTTTGCCATAGTTGTATTGCCAGTGAGTGTTGAGCCCGGAGTGTCGGTCAGTCGTCTGTAGATCGTGGTCAGTAGTCAATACGTCCAATCCCACTGACCACCGACTACTGACAGAGTTCTTCTATCGCTTGAGTTTCGGATCAAGGGCGTCGCGAAGTCCGTCGCCAAGCATATTGAACGCGAACACCGCCAGTGCTATTGCGATGGAGGGATAGATGGCCAGCCCCCAGTTCGTGTTGGCCATGATGTTGCCGTAGCCATCCTTGATCATCTGTCCCCACGATGCCATCGGCACCTGCACGCCCATGCCGACGTAGGCCAGCGACGCCTCCGCCATGATCGCGTTGGCGAATCCGGCCGTTGTGATCACCGTGATCGGCCCGAGCACGTTCGGGATCATGTGACGGAAAATGGTTCGCATGGAGCCGAAGCCGAGCGCGCGCGTGGCCTCCACGTATTCGGTCTCCCGCAGCGAGAAGAACTGGCCGCGAACGATACGTGCGGTATCCACCCAGTTGGCGATGCCGATCGCGATGAATGCCTGCCAGAATCCGGCGTTGCTCTCCTTGATCCCCGGCCAGATGGGGGAGACGAGCGGGATCACATACTGCCCCCAGACGCTCTGCCATGCGATCGATAGTGCTATCACCAACAGAATGAACGGGAAGCTCCAGATCACGTTCGCCATGTACATCACCACGGAATCCACCCACCCGCGGAAATAGCCGGCGAGCGCGCCGAGCACCAGGCCGATGAAGAGCGATATCATCTCGGCTATCAGGCCGACTGAAAGGGAGACCTGCGCCCCGTAGATCAGCCGGCTCAGCACATCGCGCCCCAGATCGTCCGAACCGAGCAGATAGTGCGGCTGCTGATGCCACTCGGACTCGCCGGCTCCGGCCAGAGCGGCCTTCGCGATCGTGTGTGTGCGGCCCAGCTCATCCACGTATTGCACGCTGTCGCCATTGACGGAGTAGCTCTTGACCGCGATGTACTCTTCCTTGTACGCACCTCCGGAGGCGCGCTTCAATAGAAGGTTGCCAACGAAGCCGGAGGGTTTGCGAACGTATTCCAGCACCTGCCGGTTGGGATCCATCGGAGCGATCAGCGGAGCACAGAGCGCCATCAGAATCAGCAGCGAGATGATCACGAGGCCAACCATCGCAAGCTTGTTCTTGCGCAGACGGCGCCACGAATACCACCACAGCGACCGTGATCCGGTCTTCAGGGCTTCGGTCTCGCCAATCTGTGGCAGGTTGTTCGGCGTCTCGGTCATACGAATTTCTATGAGCTTGCGAGTTGCATTCAGAGACGGTGAGCATCGGCGTGGTCGCCGCAGGCGCGCGGCTCAATCTGCGCCACCGCCTGCATTCAGGCGATGGATCGCTCCATGCCGGCTACGCCAGGCGGACCTTCGGGTCCAGGACGGCGTATGCCACGTCCACAATCAGATTCACCACAACGAAGATAACGGCGGTGAAGAGCACCGTGCCCTGAATCATCGGGAAGTCCAACTGGGTAACGGCATCGAAGGCAAGGCGGCCGATGCCCGGCCAGTTGAAGATCGTCTCGATGAAGAAGGTTCCGGCAAGCGTTCCGGCAAGCCAGGTGGATACGGTAGTGATAACGGGATTGAGTGCGTTGCGCAGTGCGTGCTTCAGCACCGTTGTGCTGGTGGATACGCCCTTGGCGCGGGCCGTCCGCACATAATCCTGGCTCATCACGTCCAGCATGGAACTGCGCGTGATGCGGGCGATCACCGAGAGCGGGCGCGCCGCGAGCGCGAGCAGTGGAAGGATCAGTAACGTCAGGTTGACGCGGCCGGTATCGGAGATGAAATATCCCTGCGTCTGCTTGATCCATCCGAGGCCGATCGATGGGCCGAACGCCACCTGCATCAGATTGCCCAGCACGAACACCGGAACCGAGATGCCGAACAGGGCGATCACCATCACCAGATAGTCGAAGCCGCTGTTCGGTTTCCATGCGGAGAAGACGCCGATGGCAACACCCAGGAGGGATGAGAGGGCAAGCGCGCCGATGGCGAGGATAGCGGTGGCGGGGAACTTCTGCAGCAACGTTTCTCGGACATCGATGTTCGAGGCGAAGCTCCGTCCGAAGTCTCCCTGGACGGCCTTCAGCAGGAAGTCGCCGTATTGCACGTAGATCGGCTGGTCCAGCTTCCAGTTCCGCCTGATCGATTCAATCGTCTGAAGATCGGTTCGCTGCCCGGCAACCAGACGAGCTGGATCTCCGGCAGGGATCACGCGCACGAGAACGAATGTCACGGTGATCACGCCAAGGATGATGAACACCGAGTTGAAGAGCTGCCGAAGAATATATGTTGCCATAGGCTGTGCAGTTCAGAAGCGAGGGCCGGGCGAGCTGCCGCCTTCGTACCGGGGAAGGCCGACCAAGATAGCGATACCCCGGATCGCAATGCAATATGCCGACCGTGTTTGCCGGCGTGCGCGCCTCCCGCCGGCGCATGCGTAACTTGCGGCGTTGTGTATGCCGCTCAGGAACCTTTGCATGCACATCGCCCACCGTATGATCAACGCACCGGAACCGCCCACCGATCCCGTTATCGCCGCCGCACTCGCGTCGCTGGCCGGCATCGGCTTCAACTACGACAACTCGCATCCGGAGCTTCTCGACGGCCGGCACGGCTGGATTGTGGACGATGGCGAGGCGATGCTGGAGCCGGAGCCGCCGGGCGATCCCGTCCCCGGCGGTTCGTTCGAGGCTGCGCGCGCCGTGCTCGCAGACTGCCGCTTCGTTGATCCCCGATTGCTCCATGCGTACTACGATCCTGCCGCTCCGCTTCTCGGGCGCGACATGCTGCTGCGCGTTCGCGTGGGGATCGTCGGGAGATTCCTCTTCGGCGCGCGCATTACGGAGGTATTGGATGGGAGGCAGGGAGATGATAACATCTGGGGGTATTCCTACCGGACGCTCGCGACCCATTTCGAGATGGGGCAGATCGCATTCTGCGTGATCAAACACCGCCCGAGCGGGAATGTGCGTGTTCGCATCAGCAGATACTCCCGGCTTGGCCCCATTGCCAATCCCTTCCTCCGTCTTGGAGCCCGCGTGCTTACCCGGCCGATGCAGCGGCGCTACATGCGGTATGCGCTCAGACGTATTCCGGAGATGGTGCGCGAAACGGCGCGGGCCGCAATGCGGCCCGCTGGAGGGAGCAACAAGCGGGCAACGTAAGTGCACCGCTCGCATCTGAAATGTGCGGCCGAGCCGTCTGAAGGATTACTGAACGATCTGAATCAATCGCTGCCCGCTGCCTGCCTGCTGCTCCACCCGCACCAGATACGTCCCGCTTGCCAGACCCTGCGTTTCGATTTCGAATCGATAGCCACCGGCCGGCATCGCCGCATCGATCGGCGCGGCCGCGACGTTCCCCTGCAGGTCGATCAGCCGCACCCGAACGGGGCCTGGTGAAAGAACGGTGAAGTCCAGTTGCAGCCGGTCGTGTGCCGGAACCGGCGAACATCTGATCTGCATCGCCTCGGCATCGAATCGCTGTACCGCGAGCGACTGGCCCCCCGGCTTTGCGTCGATATCGATTGCCTGCGCGATGCATCGGCCCACACGGCAACTATCCATCACACTTCCTCCCAGCGTCATCGTTCCATGGCTGTCCGGCACAAGGCCGTCGCCGTGAATGCAGAGGATCACCGAGTCTCCGCGGTCCACGTTCACCGGCAGATGCGGCGAGACAAGCGTGTAGTGAGCGCCATTGGTTATCCAGGCGGTGTCGTTGAGATTGAGGGTTGTGTAGTACGTATTTCTCACCACGAAGCACGTATCGTACAAGCCTGTGTGCTCTCCAAGGTGGAAGGCGCTCGCACTGAGCACAGGAGTGATGGTCTGGTCCGTAACGGTGATGATCCCGATCCGGTAGGTAATGCCGGATGACGTCTCCAGCGTCATGTAGGTCTGATGCCGCCCCGGCACCGTCCATCGATGGATGATCGGAATGAAGATCGTCCGTGTGGGGGGAAGCGGGAACGGCAGCGTCGTGTCGAGCGTATAGTCGTCCGCCTGCGCCCCGGAAAACGAGATCTTCACGGCGCTGTCGGAGTGCACGCGATTGTAGAAGCCAATCGCGCAGCGTTCCGTGTGTCCGGCGCATCGCGTCGGAAGATACTCGGTGATATCCTCCGTGGAATCTGAGCACTCGTTCACGTTCACCGTCACCGAATCCACCACCGAGCAGCCCGCGCCGTTGGAGATCGTCACCGTGTAGGTGGTCGTGTTTTCGGGAGAAGCCGCCGGCGACGGGCAGTTGGTGCAGCTCAGGCCCGCAGCCGGGCTCCAGTTGTACGTTGTGCCGCCGGAGGCATGGAGCGTGACCGTATCGCCGGCGCAGAGCGTCGCATCCGGCCCACCGCTTGCATTGAGGATCGATCCGGAGTCATCGCCGTAGACGATGTTCATGTACCGTGCCACCGATGGAATCCCGTTCGCGCTTACCGTTACCGCATACCAGCCGGCCGGCAGCACGCGCTTTCCGGCCGCGCCCAGCGACAACATCACGTACGTGCCGCTGTCGCTCCATTGCTGCTGGTTCGCGGCATCGAACGGCAGATAGGTCAGGAAGTCATCATCGTACCGGCTCCCTCCGATCCGGCGTACCTGTACAACCGGGTAGTTCACCGGCGAGTTGTTGTAATCGCCGGTGGAGCCTTCCGTGGCTCGCGTTCCATTGTTGGCGCAGAACCCCTGTCCGGACAGATGTATCCTCAGTACGAGATCTGCTCCGGCCGGCGCGATGCTTGCGCTGAGGTTGCTGATAACCGGTCGAGAGCGCTCTGCGAATCCGTAGTCAGGATAGAGCCGCTCGAATGCCGTTGGGAGAGAGCAGCCGCCTGCGTTCGTGTAGGAAACGCCGCCAACGATTCCCACACTTCCGTCCGGTAGAAGCGCGGCGGCGTGATTGTGCCGTGGGGCGCTCATCGCTGCAAACGGCTGCCACTGCAACGTGACATGGTTGAACAGTTCTGCCGATGCGGTCGACTGCCCGTCTGCGCCGATGCCCCCCGTCACCAGCACGTCGCCGGTTGGGAGAAGCGTGGCCGTATGCCGGGCACGCGGCGTGTTCATGCTTCCAACCGGCAACCACACGTTGGCGGCTGCATCATACAATTCACAGGTTGCAAGGGGTGCACTGCCTCCTGCCACGCCGCCGGTCACCAGGATGTTTCCGTTTGGAAGACGTGTTGCGGTGTGGCGTGCGCGGGCATTGTTCATGGAGGCCACCGGCAGCCAGTTCCCGCACTGGTAATTGAAGATCCAACAGCCGGATGTTGGCGATGGAGTGCTCCCGCCCGCAATCAGCACTCGCCCGTCACCGAGCAACGTGGCGGTGTGGCGGAAGCGTGGGGAAGGGAGCGGCGCCAGAGTGTCCCACTGTGTTCCGTTGAATCGTTCCGTTGTCGCGATGCCCGGTGTTGTCGTGTCCGCGGTGCCGCCGATGATCAGCAGGTCACCGTTCTGAAGCAGTGTGGCCGAGTGATCCCAACGGGCGCGAGCCATCGCACCGCCGGGAACCGTGGTGCCGGAAGTAGTCCGTACCAGAAATGTGCGATTCGATGGCGTGGCTCCATCGATCCCTCCGGCCACCACGACCGTACCGGCCGAGTCCGGCAGCAGCGTTGCAGTTTGCCAGCGAAGCCCGGGAAGGGCGAACGCCGGTGTCGACCACGAATTGGTTGTGCTGCTGAACCGCTGGGTTGGCGCCGCAGCATACGGAGCTCCACAGCTGGCAACACCGCCGAACACGCCAAGTGTCCCGTCAGGGAGCAACACCGATGCCGGCGAGGCGTTGGCCGATGCCGCCGGTGAACCACCAAGCAGTCGCGGCACTGCAGCATCGAGAAGCGTCGACGCTCGATGGAAGAGGAGCGGATCGTTGCTGTTTACACGCTGTCCGCCGGCGCCGCTCCAGATCTGCCCTGTAGGGAGCAACGTCGAGGCGAAGTAGCTCTGTCGTATCGGGAGCGAAGGGCCCGCAGACCAGGTGCCCGTGCTCGGGGAATAGATCTCGCAGGTGGAGAGGCTGAAGCACGATTGATCGTTGCCGGGAGTCGTTGCGTCGTGTCCCTCGATGGCAATCACGTCGCCGCTCGGAAGCAGAATCGTCCGATGCGCCGCGCGGGCCTCGAGAACCGAACCCGTGGCCGCCCACGTGTTCGATACATAGTCATAGAGTGCACAGTCGCGCAGCATGCCCTGCGTGCCACCCCAGCCGCTCGTCAACAATACCTTGCCATCGGGGAGCAGCGTAAGCGCGTGCTCCCCGCGTGGAAACGGCGGCAGTTGGGCCGCGGAAGCCCATCTGTTGGTTCTGTAGTCGTACAGTTCTGACTGCTGAACATAGGGGTAGCCGCTGACGATCAGCACCTTCCCGTTCGGCAACAGTACGCCTGCATGGCTGCTTCGTGGGTATGTCATCGGCGCCGCATCATGCCATGTCCGTGTAATCGGATTATAGACTTCGCACGTGTTTGTGGTCCCGCCGCCGATCGTGAGCCCTCCGCATATCAGCACGTTACCATCCGGCAGAAGTGTCACAACGGCCCGGGCCCGTGCTGTGCGCATCGATTGCACCGGGGTCCAGCGATCCTGCACGGGATCGTAGACCTCGCAATCGTTCAACGCATTGGTGGTGTAACCACCGATGGCCAGTACGGTTCCATCACGCAGCAGAACGGCGCTGTGCCACGCGCGGGCCACCCGCATCGAGGCCGCGCTGCGTACCGTGTTCGTGAGAGGGTCCACTCGCTCGCATGCGGTTGACCCGGCAGAGGCGGACGACGTGCCGCCGACAACGAGCACGGAGCCGTCCTGAAGCAACACGCTTGCCGTTCGGTAATGGTCGGCAGCGAGCGATGCCGCACCGAACCACTGTTGAGCATGTGCTGCCGGTGAGAGCATCGCGAGGGTAAGTGCGATACCTGCAACTGTGCATGCGAGCCGGGTGATGGCTGAGTGCTGAGTCATCGGGTTCCCTGAATAACGAAGGACTGTGAGCAAAATCTCCTGGCCGGGAGGAATTCAGATATGGAACGATCGGATATCCGCATGCCGGCGTACGAGTGCATCAATGTGCGGTTCGAGAAGCATAACGATCGGGCCCGGCAATCCTTACCGAGGAACACGAGAGGGGTGTGGAGGTGATTCGGTGGGGGTGAATGGCGATAGCGCGTCAACTCAGGGAGCTGGGAGGATATCTGCGCGCCTGCCGAGGCCAAGCAATTGTTCCAACGTACCGCCTGCCGTATCCCGGCGAGATAGGGCAGCGCTGCCGGAATCAGCAGTACCTGAGTCCGGCTGTGTCAGACCCGTTCGGCCTCGATCATCAGAAACCAGCCAACGCGGTTGCCTCCGAGAAGCCATGCGGCAAAGCGGCCCACGGCGCGGGCAAAGCCGCCGAAACGCTCCAGGCGATCGTAGTATGTGAGAACGGTATAGATCGAGACGTTGCGAACCGGCTGGCCAGCCAGCAACCGGGCCGCCTCCTTTACCGTGTAGGCCTTCGTGCCGGGACTTTCCATGTGGTTCGCCAGGCACCACGAGAGCGACTTCCAGGGACGCCCGCGAAGCAGGCACCATTTGATCCAGAAGAAATAGGAAAGGAGAGAATGGCGATGATAGATCATCACCTTGATGCGGCCCTTGGGCTTGCACACGCGAACGATCTCTCGAAGAGCCTGGGGGGTATCGGGCGTATGGTGGATAACGCCGAAGCTGTAAACGAGATCGAACGAATTGTCTGCATAGGGAAGATGTTCGCAGTCACCCACGCGCAGATCCGCCGCGTCGAAGCCGTACGCAGCCAGGCGCTTCTGAGTGGTGGCAACGCTTTCTGACGAGACGTCGATGCCGTGCGCGCGAGCGCCGGAGCGCACCCATTGCAGAAAGTCCGTGCCGGCACCCACTCCTACTTCAAGGACATCCTTTCCGTGGAAACGGGAAAACTGTGCGAACGGAAAAATAGCGGTCTCAACCCGATAACGATGCTCCTCGATCTCCTCGAAGTAATCAAGCGTGAACTGATCGCTCTCGGAAAATTGCGTGCCACACGGTTGGTTGTCCCAATAATCGACAACCTGAACCTTGATTTCAGCATCAGCGTTTTGGGTCGTTTTCATGACGAGCTGTTCACGATTATGGATGCGCGGCAGAATGTCCGCTGGCTACCAGGCAGGTTATGTGATTGCAGATATCCGTTATTCTTCCGAACGCCGGCTGCGCACGGGGAAAGTCGGCGGGCGGGCTTCAATGAATGGAAGTGGCCGCATCCGATGAGTGCAAAGCTACTCAATGTTGGCCATCGGGCCAACGGCCGGCGTCGCGACGTGCACGGCAGTTACTGAAGGAACCGATCGTACCACATCGAAAGCACCAGCAGATTCCACAGCTCGCGATGATAGTTCGCGGCCCGGCTCGTGTGTCGTTCGAACATGTGGTCGATGAAGCTGCGCTCGAAGATGCCGCTGCGCGCAAGTCCGGATTGATAGATGCGATCGCGCATGAATCCCTCCAGCTTTCCGCCGCGCAACCATTCGCGCATGGGGGTATTGAATCCCTGTTTCGGGCGATATATTATCTCGTCAGGGATAATCCCTTCGGCCGCTTTCTTCAGAATATACTTCGTCTCTCCTCCCTTGATCTTCAACTCGGAAGGGATACGGAATGCAAATTCCACCAGCCGATGATCGAGAAACGGTACGCGCGCCTCCACCGAGACGGCCATGGACATCTTGTCCACGCGCATCAGCAACAGCTCCGGAAGGCGTGACTTGAATTCGTAGTAAATCATCCTGCGAAGGAATCCGTTCCCCGCACCGTTCGGCATCTGCTTCGCGATCGTGTCGTACCGGCGTGCCAGTCGCCCCGAGCCTTCGACACCGGCAAGAAATTCCTCCTTCAGCAATCGCGGCTTCGTCTCCTCGCTGAAACTCAGTGCTGCTCCGAAAAAGGGCGCATCGTTCTTTGCAGCGCGGCGAGCGTACTCCGTTGCAGGCGAATCGGGTTTGAATGTTCTGAACGTCCAATAGGCGAGCTTCTTCAGAGGTCCGGGAAGCAGGGCGTAGTAATATCTGTGATAGCGATAGTCACGAAGATAATGCGTATATCCGCTGAACTGCTCATCTGAACCCTCGCCCGCCAGGATAACCGTGGTTCCAGTATCGCGTGCAAGCTTGCTCACGTAATAGGTTGGAACGCAGACGGCGTCGGCTATCGGCTCATCGAGATGCCATACCATGTCCGGCAGGAAGTCGAGGAAGTCAT
Organism: Bacteroidota bacterium; assembly: GCA_018266795.1. Taxonomy (GTDB): domain Bacteria; phylum Bacteroidota; class Ignavibacteria; order OLB7; family OLB7; genus JAFDZV01. Next base: position 10,369 of record JAFDZV010000019.1, read on the forward strand.
CCTCGTCGATCAGGATTTCATGATGATTCGTTTTGTAGAGGTCCGCCATCCGGCGGGCATAATTGAATTCGTTGTATTTCTCTTGTTCCCGAAACCCTACCGAAAACGTCTCCACCGGACGATCGATAAGCTCCGTCATCAACGAAACAATGAGCGTGGAGTCCACACCTCCGGAGAGCAGTACGCCCAGTGGAACGTCGGACATCATGCGAAGTTTGATGCCGTCCCGTAGCAGAGCGCGAATCGTTTCGATGCAGAACGTTTCGTCATGCAGCTGCGCGTCCGTTGCATCAATCGTGGACTGGTTGAGATCCCAATACTGTTCAACGGAGACGTTGCCGGATCGATCGATGCGGAGATAATGTCCGGCTTCGAGCTTGTTGATCCCCTCGAAGAGCGTTACTCCCGGCGGGGTGATCAGGAATGAAAGGTAATCGTACAATCCCTGGGCGTTCAGCGAACGTGCGACATCGGGGTGTTGAAGAATCGCCTTTATCTCCGAGGCGAAAAACAACGCACCGTTCTGGATCGTGTAGTACACCGGCTTGATCCCGATACGATCCCGCACCAGCAACAACTGCTGCTTGGTCGCGTCCCAGATCGCGATCGCGAACATTCCATACAGCTTGTTGATGAACTCGATTCCGTACTCCTGATACGCATAGAGGATTGTCTCCGTGTCCGTTTTGGAACGGTATCTGTATCCCCGACGCTGGAGATCTTCCCGGATCGACTGGTGGTTGTATATCTCGCCGTTGAACACGATCCAGATCGTGCCGTCGGCGTTGGACATTGGCTGGTGACCGGCGGAGGAGAGATCGATAATCGACAGACGTCTGAATCCGAAACCTACCCGCCTGTCCTCGGAAATGTAATGGCCTTGGTCGTCGGGCCCTCGATGCTTGATTTCGTCGGTCATGCAGCCCAGCACTTCCGGCGAAACGATCGACTCTTTTCCGGCGTAGTTGAAGATCCCGACGATGCCACACATGTGTTCAGGGGAGTGTGTTGAAGGCGCTCAGGGCCTGTTGCAGGCCACGGCGCACATACGTCTCGTCTGGAACAGAGGAGACGCCGGAGACTGTTCTCTCCGGGCAGAGATAGTGACGCAGGAGCGCGGCCCTGGTTCCTGTGGTCAGGTGCAGAGCGTGGAGTGCCACCCGGGGAGCCGGCTCTGCCTCGGAAATGCGTGCATTCATGCACCATAGCCGCCAATTCAGCAGCGAAAGTTACGTTTCAATCGGCTTTCCCCCCAACACGAAGCCGAATGCCGGCGCAGGGAGCACATGTTGATACCATTGCCATGGAGCCGTAGAATGCAGTCCGGGAACGCAACACGCCATCGCTACATTTTTCGCGAGGCCGAACCGAGCGAGGCGGGTTAGATTGAGAGGCTTCGCCGGCGTCCGGAGACTGGCCGCAGACCGCTGCGCTCCCGGTTCCGCGGCGTACGACCGTCCCCATGCCCATAGTTAGAGATAGATCACGAGCCATCGTTGAACAGGATAGCAGTTATAGGAGGAGGAGGCGCCGGCCTGGCCGCCGCGCTGCGCCTGCGCTGCGCAGGGCACGAGGTTCTTCTCTTCGAAAAGAACGCGACACTCGGCGGCAAGATCGCATCGCACCGGCACGAAGGGTTCACCTTCGATCTCGGGCCAACCGTCCTTACGATGCCCTTCGTGCTTCGCGACCTGTTCCGGCATTGCGGTCGGTCGCTCGCGGACTACGTGGAACTGCACCGCGTGGAGCCCACCTGCCGGTACCATTGGAGCGACGGGACCGCCTTCGATGCGTGGAGCAACGGGCCGCACCTGGTCGAAGAGGTGCGGCGGGTTTTCCCGGATGACGCCGGCGCCGTGCAGGCTTTCCTGGATCACTCGGAACGGTTGTACGATGCCACGCGCGAGCTCTTTCTCTTCAATCCCTTCGATGGCCCGCGCGAATTCCTGAAGCCCTCCAACCTCGGCATTCTGCCGATGCTTCCCCGGCTCGGCCTGGCGCGCACCATGTATGCCAGCCTGCGGCGGCGATTCGTCTCGCCGAAACTTGTGCAGGTCATGGGGCGGTTTGCCACCTACAACGGATCGTCACCGTACCGCGCGCCGGCAACGCTGAACGTGATTCCGCATGTGGAGATCGGCATGGGTACCTGGTACCCGCGCGGCGGGATGGGCAGCATCGCCGCCGCCCTGGCGCGTCTTGCAGAGGAGACGGGGGTGCTGGCCCATCCATCAACGGCCGTTGAACGCATCGAGCTGAGAGGACGGAGGGTGATCTCGTTGTCCGCCAATGCAGCGAGCCATGATCTGGATGCGCTGGTCGCCAACACGGATGTGCTCTGGGCGTACCGCAATCTGCTCGGGCCGGCCGGGATTCCCGCTCCCGCCGCGGTGATGCGCGGCGAGCGCTCATGCTCCGGTTTCGTGATGCTCCTTGCCGTGCGTGGTGTGCATCGCGGGCTGGCACATCACAACATCTTCTTCAGCGACGATTATCCTGATGAGTTCCGCGACATCTTCGAACGCAAACGCCTGCCGCGCGCAATGACGATCTACCTGTCGATCGGCTCGAAGAGCGATCCCTCGCTCGCACCGGAGGGGTGCGAGAACTGGTACATCCTGGTGAATGCTCCGGAGTCCGGTATCGAGCATCACGATGCCGGGGCGCACGAAGCCTATGCCGCATCCATTCTGGAGCGGTTGAAGGCGTTCGGGCTGGAGCCGGAGATTCAATGGCGCGGCGGGTTGATGCCACTGGAGATCGAGTCCCGCTACAACAGTGCAGGAGGGGCGATCTACGGAGCTTCGTCGAACGGTCTGCTCTCCATGCTGCGCCGGCCCCGCAATCGTGTGCCGGGACTGGAGAACTTCTTCTTCGCCGGCGGAAGCACGCATCCCGGCGGCGGCCTGCCGCTGGTGCTCCTCTCGGGCGATATCACGGCGCGTCTTGTGAGCCGTTATCTGGCGGGGGAGAGTGTCAACAAAGGCTGAGACAGAAGTACCACGGCCGATCGACGCATCTCCCCTGCCACTAACTCATGGCCAAAGCTCGGCGGCTCCGGGCGTACCAATAACCCAACTACGGATACAGCTTGCTGCTCCGCCAGCCGCCCTGCTCATCGCGCTCGAACAGCAGGCGATGGTGAAGGCGGAATTCGCCGGCGGTCCAGAACTCGATCCGGTTCGGGATCAGGCGGAAGCCGGACCAGTGTGCAGGGCGGGGCACCGGATGCCCTTCGAACCGTTGCTCCGTTGAATGAACGGCATCGAGCAGTTCCTCCCTGTCAGCAAGCTGCCTGCTCTGCTGCGATGCCCATGCGCCGATCTGGCTCCCGCGCGCACGCGAGGCAAAGTACTCGTCAGCCTCCTCCGCGCTCACCGGCACCACGTCGCCCTCAACGCGCACCTGCCGGTTGATGGCCTGCCAGTAGAAGCAGAGCGCCGCATGAGGATTGGCCGCGAGCTGCGAGCCCTTACGGCTGTGGAGGTTTGTGTAGAAGACGAAACCCCGTTCGTCGAAACCTTTCATCAGAACGATTCGCACGCTCGGGCGGCCCTCGGCGTCCGCAGTGGCCAGCGCCATGCTGTTCGGTTCAACCATGCCGGTGGCCGCTGCCTCCTCGAAGACTTCGCCGAAGAGTTTGAAGGGATCGATCTGTTCCATGGCTGTGTTTGTCCGGTTGATGAAGGGCCATCTGCCGGTGCAGGGGAATGCGCCGGGGGAGGGGAGTACGCCGCAAAACCTTTTCGTCCGCGGCGTGTCGGATGCCTAAGTGTTTCCAACAACAGGCTGATCTCGTTATCCGCGGCCTCTCACAACCAAGGATCTGGTTCTTTGTACGCTCGCCTGCGGCTCGCCGTAGTTCTTGGTCAGTTGCAGGAACAAGCCGAACGTGAGGAGAACAACGTCCTGTTTTTGTCAGGAACCCCAAGTTCTGAGTAACTTCTTTGGCATGCTGTAAGAGCTTCTAACAGATCGCGCATCCCTGCTTCGCTCCGCCGCTTTCGCGCGCCGCGATCGTGAACGCCGGAAGCATCGGCCGCAATCCAACCAGATCTCTTTCCCTCGACATAAGCGTCGGCAACGGGCGTAGGCATATACGCCGTTGCCATCAGTCAATTACCGACACGAGAGCAATGAAACGGTTCACAACCTGGATCATCGTGGCCGCATTCGGGCTTGCCCTGGTGGGCGCGCTCAATGGCTGCGCCGCCCTGGGCGCGCTTGCGGATCTCAAGCATCTGCAGTTCAAGCTCGATAACGTTTCGAACTTCCGCTTGAATGGCGTGGACGTCAGTCGCGCCGCAACGAAGGGCGATATCGGTTTCGGCGACATCGCGAGTCTGACAGCCGCCGTTCTTCAGAAGCGTATGCCGGCGGACTTTACGTTGAACGTCGCGGTGCGCAATCCCAATACCTCCTCCGGCGGCCATGCCGCAACGGACCTCTATCTGAGGAAGATCGCATGGACGCTCGCGATCGATGACCGTACGACGATATCCGGCGTCACGGATCAGCGGCTCCAGATTCCCGGTACGGGACAGACCGTGAACCTGCCGATCACGATGTCCGTGGATCTCTACAAGTTCTTCGGCGACCGGGGAGTGGACGATCTGATCAATCTCGGCCTTGCGCTCGGCGGTCGCAGCGGATCGGCCTCGCGCCTGAAGCTCACCGCACGCGTTACCGCGGAAGTGCCGCCCCTTGCACCGATCGAATATCCCGGTGATATCACGATCGTGGACAAGAGCTTCAGCAATCCGTAGAAGTCGGTTGTTGGTGGTCAGTGGTCAGTAGGATGCTGTCCGGTCGCGATGGACGACTGACAAATTACTACTGACCACTATCGCATCATCATTTCGCGCGCGCCACCGTAAGCAGCGACACGCCGTACGGCAGATTGATAAACGGCACGATGAATCGTTCCAGCGAGAACACGGCCTTGAAGATCGTGTTGACGAATGCCGACGGCTGGTCAACTGCGCGTGATGCCACATCCGCGGACTTGGATCTGCTGAGCAGTTTCTTCACCGCCGCAAGAGGGAAGAGGAGCGTGTTGTAATAGGTCATCTTCACCGGCTCCAGCCCCGCATCATCCAGAACCTTCCGGAGCCGCTTTGCCGTGTACCGCCGCTTGTGGTGGTTGGCAACATCGTGCGAACTCCAGAGCCACATGTAGGCCGGCACGGTGATGATGATGCGTCCCTCCGTGCCGACGATCTCCCGGGCCGCCTTCAGAACGGCGAGGTCGTCGTCGATGTGTTCGATCACGTCCAGAAGCGTGATCCCCTTCACGTTGAACTTGTCGCGCGGGAACTCCTCCACCGTCATCTGAAACACGTTCTTCAGTCCGCGCCGCTTGGAATACTCGATCGCAAGCGGGGACATGTCGATGCCGACCGCGTTGTACGTCGCCGACATCTCCTTCAGGATGGCGCCGGTACCGCATCCGATGTCCAGAATGGTGTCACCCGGCTTCAGGTTGCCGTAGCGCTCGATCGCCCGGCGCACGATCGCGGAGCGCGCCGCGAACCACCAGTGTGATTCCTCCTGCTCGTAATGCAGATGATACAGTGCTTCATCCATCGCGGCGAACCGTGTGATTGACGTGAATGCGTTGAACGACGGCGCAAAAAAAGCGGGGAGCGACGCGGCATCTGTCACTCCCCGAACGGGATGTCATGTCGTCAAGCGCGGACGCGAGCCCTCGTGCTCAATGTGTCCGCCAGTTGTCCTGGATCTTGGAGTGCTCGCGCTCCTTCTGGATCCACTCGGAGAACAGTTCCTGCCGCTTCTGCTGCACATACTGTTCGCTGAACTTCGCCTTCTCGCTTGCAAACTCCTGATCGGTCGGCTTGGTACGGCCGCTCACCATGGTGATGTAGTATCCGTGATCGCCTCGAATCAGATCGGAGACCTTGCCAGGCTGGATCGAGAATATCACACTGGAGAGCGGGTAATCGAAACCGACACCCTGGAACGGCGTGGTCAACGTTGCATCGTTGAACGTGCGGACGTGGATCGTGGAATCGATTGCCGTCAACTTGGAGAGGCTGTCGCCCGGAGTGAGGGAGGAGCGTAGCTTCTGCGCGCGACTCTGGATCATGTCCAGCTTCTTCTTCATGCGCAGCTTCAGTATCACTCCCTCCTTGGCGTCGGCAAAGTCCATCGCGCCCGGCGTGCGGACCTTTGAAACCTGCGCCACCACCATGCTGCGATCCTTCAGATCGATAACCTCCGAGACGCTCCCAACCTTGCCGTCGTATGCGAAGCGGGTAAGCTTCATCGAGCCGGCCGCCGGAATCTGCTCGTTCAGCGGACCGGATTCCAGCACCTGCAGCTTCATCTGAGCCGCGAGCGTATCGATTGGAACACCCTGGTTCAGCTTGTCGCGGAACTGCTGTGCCTTGGCGCGGATCTGCGTTTCGGTCAGCTTCGAGATGCGTGCATCGAAGCGGATGTCGCGGAGCTTGTAGTTCTTCGACGAGCGCTCGTTCACCTTGATGATGTGATAGCCGAATTGCGACTTCACAGGGCCCACGATCGAGCCGGGCTGTGCGCCGAACGCAGCATCGGCAAACTCCTTCACCATCTTGTCCTTCTGGAAGTACCCGAGATCGCCACCCTTGGAGGCGGAGCCCGGGTCTGCGCTGTACTGCGATGCCAGTGCGCCGAAGTCCTCGCCTCCCTTGGCGCGTGCGAGAATCTTCTCGGCCTGTGCCTTCACCGAATCATCGTTCTTGCCGTCGGTCTTGAAGAGAATGTGCTGGGCGCGAACGAAGGTCTCGCCGGTATCCTTGATGTCGATCACGTTCACCAGGTAGCTGCCGTCATCCAGGCGGATCGGGCCGATAACGGCGCCGGGCTGCGCACCCGAGATGGCCGCCTGGAGATCCGGCGCAAGTTTCTGCAGCGGCGTGTACTCGCTGCCGGCGAATTTGCCGGCACCGAACTTCGAGGCCAGTTCCGCGAACGCTGCGGACTTCGCATCGGGAGTCGTGGCCTCGTTCAGGCGCTGGAGCGCGTTCTTCAGCTTGTTGCTGGCGGCGCTGGAGTCCTGTGCCGAAGGGGTGAGTGTGAACATCACGTAGCGGAACTCGCGCGATGCCTTCTGCTGGAAGTCCATCTTGTGGGCATCGAAATACTTGTGCGCCTCGTCATCGCTCACCTTGGCCGCGGAGTCAGGGATCATGTTCGGATCGATCATCACGAACGTACCGGAAGCCTTTGTCTTCTGATCATCGTACTGCCTGCGAAGCTCGGCCGGCGACGGAATCCCCGATGCGGTTACCACATCCTGCACACCCTCGGCCAGCATCTGGAAGCGCACGGCGTCCTGGATCTTGAGGATCTGCCCCATGATCTCGCCCACCTTGTCGCGCGGGTACTTGCGATCGATCAGAAACTTCTGAGGATCCTGCATGAACGCGAAGTAGTCGCGCTGGCGGAAGACCGTGCCGGTGCTGTCCATGAACGCCTGCTTCAGTACCTGCGGAGGATTGTAGAGCAATTCATTGACAAGCTGATCGTCAGTGACGCCGATCCCGAGTCTGTTGGCGGCCTGTTCGATAAGCTTCTTACTTATCATATCTTGCCAGACCTGCTCGCGAATCTGCTCTTCGTCGATCGGGGCATCCGGATTGCCCTGCCGTTGCTCGTCCATTCGTTCCTTGACGAGCTTGTCGAACTCGGCACGAGAGATGTTTTCGCCATTGACAACGCCCGCAACGTTGGCGTCGACTCTACTGCGATTGCCCCCGAGCCCGCTTCGTTCAAATCCCCAGTCAACGACGATGAGGATGATGAATGCTGCGATCAGGAAGATGATGACCACCGGCATTCGACGCCGGAATGTTTGCATGAGCGCCATAAGGTGCGTTCGCTATGAAGCTGTATTTTTTACGATGTCCCGTCACAAATGAACGGCAAATATAACCCGTACCCCACGATTTGCAATCGGATTTGGGGGTGTTTTCTGGCATCCCTCCATAGGCACCCGTACGGTATGTAAGTCCCGATCCCCCCGTGCCGTTGCAAGACTTCACGCCTGCTGACCCTTGAGACCGTTCCGAACCATAGCCTTTCTGACTCTGCTCTCGGTTGTGACGATGCCGCGGGATCTGGCTGCACAGCCCGCTCCGGCATCGCCCGGAGCCGTGCAGCGCACACAGGAGGCGATGCGAGGCGATGCGGCCGAACAACTGCACCGCTTGACGATGCATCCGGCGAAGGAGGCCGCGGGCACCCTGTCGCCGCGGGATTGGCCGGCCGGCGTGCCGAAGATCGGGCTGGTTCTGAGCGGCGGCGGATCGCGCGGGTTCTCGCAGATCGGTGTCCTCAAGGTGATCGAGGAATTGCACATTCCCGTCTATGCCGTTGTTGGAACAAGCATCGGCGGCGTGGTTGGCGGGCTGTATGCGGACGGCTACACCGCCGGCGAGCTTGACTCCATCGTGCGTGCCACGGACTGGGACGGAGTGCTTGGGTACGGCGACGAACAGAGCCGCGATCAGCTGTTCGTGGACCAGAAGATCGAGAACGACCGGAGCCTGCTTACGCTTCGTCTGGATGGATTGAAGCCGGTGCTGCCGGAGGCGATCTCCATCGGCAGTCGGATAACGCAGTTCGTGGAGCGTCTGGTCTGGGGAGGTCCGTATCATGGTACCGGATCGTTCGACAACTTGAAGTATCACTACCGCGCCGTTGCCACCAATCTCGTGAACGGCCGCATTGCCGTGCTCGACAGCGGCAACCTGGCTCTGGCCATGCGTGCCAGTGCAACCGTGCCGCTTCGGTTCTCGCCGGTGCGCATGGATTCCATGCTCCTCGTTGACGGCGGGCTGGTGGACAACATTCCCGTCGATGTGGCGCGTGCGATGGGATGCGACCGGATCATCGTGGTGAACACTACGTCGCCGCTGCTTGCCGAGGAGCGATTGAACTCGCCGTGGTCCGTTGCCGATCAGGTGGTGACGCTGATGATGCGCCACCAGAGCGACAGTTCCCTTGCCGGGGCGGACGTCGTGATCACGCCCGATCTTGCCGGGATGGACGGCGCGGACTTTTCGAATCCCGGAGCCGCGATCGATTCCGGCGAAGCCGCCGCGCGCCGCGCCATCAATGCGTTGAAGACGGGAACGGCACCCGTCACCGTCCCGGGCGCTGCGCCGAACCCGCCTCCGATGCAGACGCTTTCGGTGGAGTGCTCGGATCCGCGGCTTCTTGCATCGCTCGACTACTCGGACATGCAGGCACATGTGGACCTCGCGGAGCTTCAGCGGCATCTCGATCACCTTGGAGCCACCGGCACGTTCAACGATGTTGCCGCGGACGTTCGCTACAGTGAGGTTGGCGCGCGCATTCGTCTTACCGGCGATCCCGCACCCGCAATCGTTGCGGTTGCGTTTCAGGGGCTTGGCGCGATCCCGGATTCCATCGCCTCCTGCTCGTTCCGCGCCCTTGTCGGGAAACCGCTGGACAACGACTCGCTGCGCGCGGCCGCAGAGGCGTCCGTGCGGACGGTGCGCCACGCAGGCTATGCGTTCTTTCGCATCGACTCCACCAGTGTTGGCGGCGATCCCGCGGTGCTGCACGTGTATGTGAACCAGGGAGCAATACGAAGCGTCTCCTTCGTGGGCCTGGAGCAATGCGCACCGTTTGTTGTCGAGCGCGAACTGGAGCTTGCGCCCGGTGAGATCTTCACCGCGGACGCCGCGCGGAGGTCCGCCAATGCGCTGATGCATACCGGCTATTTCAACGATGCACGCATCGACCCGGTGCAACGTCCGGATGGCGATCTGGATGTGGTGGTGCGTGTGAAGGAGCGGAGCACCGCCATCCTTCGGCTCTCGGCCAGTGTGGACAACGAGCGCTACACGCAGGTTGGAGTGGAGCTTGCGCAGGAGAATCTGTTCGGACAGGGGACGCGTCTGGGTGGAAGCTTCTGGGGCGGCCTGCGCGATCGATATCTGGTGGCGGATCTCCGGGCCAACCGCATCTATGGAACGTACTGGACATTCGGCCTTTCCAGCTATGCCGGCTTCCGCAATGTCAACAGCTTCTCCAAGACGGTGGACCAGCAGGAGGGGGTGATTCGCCGCAACATCATCGGCGAGTACCGTGAGTATCGCGTAGGAGCGCGCGCGCGCTTCGGTCGCCAGATCGGTCGCATCGGCGTGCTGAACGTCGAGGGACGATACGAGCGGCAGGGAACAACCGACCTCACGGTTCACGCTGCCGATGTGACGTGGCGCGGCCTTGCAACTGTGAAGCTGGGGACCCGGTTCGATACTCAGGACCGCGTGCCGTTCACGCGCGACGGTGGTGTGCTGGATGTTTCCTACGAGACCTCGCAGTCTGTCTTCGGTGCGGATCAGTCGTTCGCGAAGCTGAGCATCGACGCCGATTATTTCTCTTCGTTCGGCAGGAGGAGTACCCTGCATCCGCGGCTGCGCCTGGGCTTCGCCGATGCAACGCTCCCGTTGATGGAGCAGTTCACGCTTGGGGGCGAGCGGAGCATGTACGGGCTGCGGGAGGATGAAGCGCGAGGGCGCCAGTTGTTCCTGGCGAGTATGGAGTATCGCTACCTGCTGCCGGTGCGCGTCTACTTCGACACGTACTTTGCACTACGCTACGATCTGGGCTCGACGTGGGGAACTCCATCGGAGATCCGCTTGAAGGATCTGGAGCATGGTCTGGGCATGCAGCTCTCGCTGGATACGCCGCTCGGCCCCGCCAGCTTCGCGGTGGGCCGCAGCTTCATCTTCAACAAGTCCACCGCTCCGACGCTCGTGAACTGGGGGCCCTTCGTCGCCTACTTCTCGCTCGGCTATCGCTTCGAGTAGGTGGATGGTCAGTAGTCGGTAGTTGGTTGCCAGTTGGAGACGGCCGCATTTTCCACTAACCACTAACGAATCTCCTTTCATCTCTTCAGCGCGAAGCTGAACGTGCTTCCCTTGCCGAGTTCGGAGTCCACTACGACGCTGGTGCCGTGTGCCTCGATGATGTGCTTGACGATGGCCAGCCCGAGCCCGCTCCCGCCCACTGCCCGCGAGCGATCCTTGTTCACTCGGTAGAAGCGCTCGAAGATGCGGCGGATATCCTCCTGCGGTATGCCGATGCCGTCGTCCCGCACGCGCACCAGCGCCTCGCTGTCGTGCACTTCCAACTCCAGCGTTACATGTCCGTCCCGGTGGTTGTACTTGATGGCATTCTCCACCAGGTTCACAACGGCCTGCTTCAATCGGTCACGATCGCCCAGCACCAGGAGCTCCTCGCGGTTGCTGCCGAGCACGTTGAATGCAAGGTTCACGCCGGCGATTTCCGCGGTCGGGCTCAACTCGTGCACGATCCCTCGCAGGTACTCCAGTGCGTCGAAGTAGCGGAAACTCATCTTCATCTCGCCGGACTCGATGCGGGATATCTCGATCAGATCCGTGAGAAGTGTGTGAAGCCGGAGTACATTCTGATGCGCCTTCTGAAGAAAGTCGTCACGCACGGCGTGGTCATCCACGGCGCCATCGATCAGCGTCTCCAGGTACCCCTGCACGGAGAAGATCGGCGTGCGAAGTTCATGCGAGACATTGCCGAGGAACTCGCTTCTGACGCGCTCCAGCCGTTTCATTTCGGTGATATCCGAACGCGCACGCGTTGCCGTGGCGTTGATCTCGTCTCCAAGCGCCCGCAGTTCTTCAACGGGAAGCGTTGTCGTATCCACTGTTCGATTCAGATCACCACGGGAGATCTCGTGTGCGGAGACGGTCATGGTGCACGCCATTTCCGCAACCTTCGCCGTGAATCGATTCAACAGCACCGTCCCCAGGGCGAAGGCGGTGAAGGCGGCCGCGAGTGCCAGGCCGAGGGCAGAGGTCAGGCCGCTTGGAACGTGGAACAGCGCCCACGCCACAAGCGGCAGCAGGGCCGCGGCTGCGCTGCCGATGCCGACGAACAGCGTCCACCGCATTGTGTATTCGCGGATTGAACGGCTCATGGCAAATCTCCAGCCAGGCCGGAGAGGTACGCCGGAGTATGACGGATATCTCGGTTCATGCTGAGTACAAACCTACGCAGGATATGCTGTATGTCGTGGTGCTGCGGCCCGCCGCTTCCGCTTCCCCAGCCGGACCTCCATGCGAAGGCGCTCCGTACGGCATCTGTACCGGAGCGCCTTGTGCGCGGCTGCATTGGAAGCCTTCTGCGTTACCGGCCCTAACAGTTCCTATCAAAACCGCGCTGCGCATCAGTGCCTGACAGGTCTTGCAGCGGAGAATGTTGGGAACTCCGAGGGCCCGGGTAAAGGGCAGCGTCAATCGCGGAATCGATAGCCCACGCCCTTTACCGTTTCGATAAGTTCACCTTCGTTCCCAAGCTTCTCGCGGATCTTCGAGATGTGTACGTCCACCGTGCGGTCCACAACGTAGACGTTCTCGCCCCAGATTCTGTTGAGCAGGGCCTCGCGCGAGAAGACCTTGCCGCGATTCGATGCCAGGAAGGCGAGCAGTTCAAACTCCTTCTTCGGAAAGAAGGTCTCGCGGCCCTGCACCTTCACGGTGTAATTCTGCCGATTGATCTCCAGGTTGCCCACATTCAGCAACTCCGGCATCACGATTGTTTCGGTACGCACCATTTCGGCGCTTCGGCGGAGAACGGACTTCACACGGGCAACGAGTACGCGGGGGGAGATCGGCTTCTGGATGTAGTCATCCGCGCCGAGCTCCAGGCCGAGAATCTGGTCCAGCTCCCCTGTACGGGCTGTCAGGAACATGATGGGTGTGGATGCATGATGCGGCATCGCCCGCAACCGACGGCAGACCTCGAAGCCGTCCATCTCGGGCATCATGACATCGAGAAGCACGAGGTCCAATGCACCCGTCTGCGCGATCTCCACCGCAAGCGCACCGTTCGGCGCGGTCTTCACGGTGTATCCTTCCTTCTCGAGGTTATAGCGAAGCAGGTCCAGAATGTCCTGCTCATCGTCGACAATCAGAATCGTTTTCGGCATGGATATAGGTAACTCCGTCAGGTCAGCGCCCCGCGAGGAATTGGGATGAGTGCGAAGCGCATGCTCTACGGGCATGCAACTTAACATACGGCCGGGCGCCGTCCCATTGCCGACCAGGGGGAGCCGGGTCAACTTTTGTTAACACATGCGCCCGCGGTAATGCATGCGCCGCACCCGGTGCCATGCCTAGAGTTCCCAACAAAAGGCCGATCAGGTTATCAGCGGCCTCTTGCAGCCAAGGGCCAGGTTCTTTCTACGCTCGCCCGCGGCTCGCCGTGGTCCTTGGTCAGTCGCAGGAACGGGCCGAGCGACGCGCAACAACGTCCTGTTGTTCGGAACCCTTACAATGTGGAACGCGTTCCGATGGTAGCGCGGCTCGCCACGGGGAGTGTATCACCGTGACCTCCGCGCCGGGGACGGGGCCTGGCTGCCGGATCGTACGCGGCCCCGCAGGGGGACGCGCCGTTCATACAGCCGTCTCAAACACGCTTAATCGGCCATGAAACGGCGCTTTTCGGTCGCTACAAAGTTTATCTGGAGAGAGAATGTTGTTGTCCGTGTTGAGCGTGCTTCGCTATGTTTGTTGACTCCTGATTTTTGCACAAGCCATTGAACCAACGTCGTGCCGGCGGGACCAGAGTGCCGGAGCCTTGCGCATATCGATGCTGGAGGCCGGCCCGGCGGGGAAGGGAGGCGAGAGGACGGGATGGATGAAAAGAAGAAGGATCCCACGCGAACCGCGCTTTCGCAACTGGCTCCCTACATGGAGCTGGGTGTGCAGCTTGCCGGAGCCATGGTGATCTTCGGCGGCATCGGGTGGTGGCTTGACGGCAAGCTGGGTACGAAGCCGTGGCTGCTTGCTATAGGATGTGTGCTCGGGGCGACCGGCGGGATGATTCATCTGATCCGCATGTCGTTGAAGCGGGGACCGACGAATGAGGAGTGAGCGTAGCGGGGTTGCTGTTGCGCCATGCAGCCGGTCGGTGCCGACAGCGTTCCCCTCCGCTGAACTGAAAACCAATTGTCGATGCGCTTCAAGTTCTTCAAGACTGCCCTGCTTCTCACGCTCATCATGGCGTTGTTGCTTGCGTACCCTCTGTACGCGTGGGCATCTGCCGAAGTCCTGAAGGCAATTATCGCCGCCGGCATCATTGCGCTTGCCAATGTCGTCGTCGGCGCTGCCATCATCGAGTTCTCGATCGACAAGCCGAACGGTCTGTTCCTCGGCTGCACATTCGGCGGAATGGCCATTCGGATGATCTTCATCCTGATCACGATCGCGATTCTGATAAACAACGGCTACGATCGCATGGCGCTGACATTCGCGCTGATGAGCTTCTATCTGATCTTCATGGTCGCGGAGTTCATCTACATCATAAAGGAATTGACCCGGCGCAAGGCCCGCTCACGCGTGGCTTCCAGGTCCGTGCTCAAGAGCCACATATCTCCTCGAATCGCTTCTGCTGACCATCGGAGCAATTGATGTACGATCCCGATATACTTCCTCTTCTCGCGCAGAACGAACCCGGCACTACCACCGCTCCCGGCACTCCCAAGCAGGGTGGGCAGGAGGGGACCGCAAAGGCCCCGGAGCAGAAGGAGGTGGATGCATCCAAGTCCGACAATCCGTTCATTCGGTTGTTCAGCGACATGGGCGATCATCGCGAGGTCAAGTTCGGCAACACCGTGCTGGTGAAGCTTCCGGTGATCCTTGTCGATCACGGGCTTCATATCTATCCGGACGTCGAGAAGATGGAGGAGGAGGGAACCTATCAGTTCACCCACCATCACATCGTGCGGAAGGGAACCGACCAGGTTCCGTCGCTGGATCTCTCGATCACCAGCATGGTGGCGTTTCAGTGGCTGGCGATGGCAGTGTTGCTGGGTCTGCTGATTCCGATGGCGCGCAAGTACCGGAAGAACGGCGTGCGTCCGGTGCGCGGCATCTTCAACGCGATCGAGGCTCTCGTGGTGTATGTGCGCGACGAGATCGTTGTGCCGAACGCCGGAGAGTCCGGAATGGCACTGCTGCCGGTGTTCCTCACCTTCTTCTTCTTCATCCTGACCGCGAACCTGATCGGTGCGCTTCCCGGCGGCCATGCCGCTACCAGCAGCATCAACGTTACTGCAGGCCTTGCAGCAATTGCGTTCGTGGTGATTCAGGGTGCGGCCATACGCAAGCATGGCCTCGGGAACTGGTTGAAGCATCTCACCGGCGGCGTGCACTGGTCCATGTGGCCCATCATGATCCCGGTGGAGATCATGGGGCTGTTCACCAAGCCGTTCGCGCTCTGCGTTCGTCTGTTCGCGAACATGACGGCCGGACACGTGATGCTTCTCTCGCTGATCGGCCTTGTCTTCGTGACTGCCGGGTTCATTCCGGTTACGGTAGCGTTCTCGCTCTTCGTCAACTGTCTGGAGCTTCTGGTGATCTTCCTGCAGGCGTACATCTTCACGATGCTTACTGCGGTGTTCACCGGCATGGGCACCGCTGGTGGCCATGATGATCACGGGCACGCGCCTGCAACGGCACATTGAGGTAGTGCGGGTATCGCTGCCGATTCTGTATCGCCGGCGATCTCGCGATGCAATCTCGTGATGCGATATCGCCCCGGCGGGCCGAACGCGGGCATGTTGTTGCGCGGCGTTGGTGTGTATGGCGCAATGATGATGTCCGGACCCGGCTCGGCAGGCGAAGCTCTTCCGCGAATACGGACACATAAGGAATATCTAACGAACTGAAATCTTTTTCCCTTGGAAGCGAGGGGAGGACATCGGGCGGATTTTCTTAGTTTCGCGGACCTTTCTTGGAACTTCACATGCAATCCTATCCCATATTCGGAGGAAACGAATGACACCTATTGGTCTTGCATATCTCGCCGCCGGCCTCGGCGCATCGGTCGTGGTTTTCGGCGTCGCCAGCGGAATTGGCCGTCTCGCCGCCGCCGCTCTCGAGGCTCAGGGACGCCAGCCGGAGGCACTCGGTGATGTGCGCGCCACGATGATCATCGCAGCCGCTCTTATCGAGGGTGTTGCGCTCTTCGCTCTGGTTATCTGCATTCTCCTTCTGAACGCGAAGGCCTAAGGGTACATGCGGTCCGGCGCTGCAAGGCCTGCGGGCTCTGGTTGCAGCCTCCGGTATCGGCAGGAACCGTAAGCCCTTTCGCATGCGCCGCCTCAGGCGCTCGGAAGACCTCATCCGGAAGCATGTGCCATTCAGAAATGGCAGGGGAGCGCGCCATCGGTTGATACCGGTGGCGCCTCCGCCTTCAGGATCGCTTCTCGGCGAAGCGCCGTCGGGCGAAGCGCCGTCGGGCGAAACGCCGTTGAGCGAATTGCTTCCGGGCGAACCAGTGTGTGCCACTGAGCCATACCAACTCGAACGCTTCGACTCTATTCCGTTATGGATACAATCACGAACATCGAGATCGGTCCGATACTCTGGACCATCTTCAACTTTCTCCTGCTGCTGATTCTTCTTCGCGTCTTCGCGTGGAAGCCCATTCTGAGCGCGCTCTCGAATCGCGAGAAGACGATCAGCGACGCACTGAACCGCGCAGAGACGGCACAGGCCGAGGCGGATCGCGTTCTGGCCGAGAACAAGAAGGCGATGCAGCGGGCCGAGGAGGATGCACAGCGCGTGCTTCGCGAGAGCCGCGAGTATGCGGAGCGCATGCAGGCGGAGGCCACGCAGAAGGCGCAGGATGAGGGACGCCGCATTCTCGACCAGGCGAAGCAGGAGATCGAGCGCAACAAGCAGCAGGCACTCAACGAAATGCGCGCAGAGGTTGCCAACCTCGCCGTTGGTGCAAGCGAGAAGATTCTCAACGAGACGTTGGACCCCGAACGCCACAAGCGGCTCGTGGAGGACTACCTGGCTCAGGCGTCGCAGGGTGCGGCGGTGAACAACTAACAGCCCCCAGCGCTCCCTGCGTTCCGTTGCCCGTGCGGCTTCCGGAGCGGGGGATGCCGGGTGCTTCAAGTCAATTCGCGGACAGCACGAACATGACAACGACAAAGGTTGCGCACCGCTATGCCAAGGCCCTGATGGACCTTGCGAGGGAGCAGGGGAACTTCGACGATGTGGTCGAGGATGTAAGAACCGTGACGGGGGCGCTTGCGGGCTCCTCGGAGCTGCGGTATCTGCTGCACTCTCCGGTATTCGACAATCACACCAAAGTGGGCATTCTCAATGCCCTCTTCAGTAACAAGGTGGGGCCGTTGATGGGCCGGTTCATTGCATTGCTCACCAGCAAGGGCCGCGCCGTTGATCTCTCCGCGATCATGGAAGCATTCGCCAGGCAGCTCGATACGGAGCGCAATGTGATCCGCGCGGAGATTACAACCGCCAGCCCGGCCGAGACCGAGCAGCGCGAGCACATCGAAGGGTTCATCGCCGAGATGAGCGGAAGCTCCGTGGTGCCGAACTATTCCGTTGATCCATCGCTCATCGGCGGATTCAAGGTGCGCTACGAGGATCGGATGATCGATGCCTCCGTTCGCCACCAGCTCGATCGTCTTCGTTCGGCGCTGGTGGAGGGAACAAACAACTGAGCCGGATGGCGCCGCGCCTCGCGCATGCGGCCGCCCGATCCGATTGCCCGCTTCGCTTTCAGTCCTGAACATTCACTTACTCATAGCATACAGACATGGTTGAAGTTCGTCCTGATGAAGTAACAGCCATTCTTCGCCAGCAGTTGACATCGTTCAGCAGCGAGGTCGATGTCTACGACGTCGGCACCGTTCTTCAGGTGGGCGACGGCGTTGCCCGTGTCTACGGTCTGACCAACGTTCTGGCCTCGGAGCTTCTCGAGTTCCCGAACGGCGTTGTGGGAATGGCCCTCAACCTCGAAGAGGACAACGTTGGCGTGGTGTTGTTCGGCGACGACAAGCTGGTGAAGGAAGGCGACACGGTGAAGCGCACCGGCAAGGTTGCATCCGTCCCCGTTGGTGAGGCGCTCCTTGGCCGTGTGGTGAATCCTCTCGGGGTTCCCCTGGATGGCCGCGGTCCGGTGGTGACTTCGCAGTCCCTGCCGATCGAGCGGAAGGCGACGGGCGTCGTCACCCGCTATCCGGTGAACGAGCCGTTGCAGACCGGCATCAAGGCAATCGATGCGATGATCCCGATCGGCCGCGGGCAGCGCGAGCTTATCATCGGCGACCGCCAGACCGGCAAGACGGCTGTTGCGATCGATGCGATCATCAACCAGAAGTATACACACACCGCCGAGGCAAAGGCGCGGGGCATCGATCCGGTGTACTGCGTGTATGTCTGCATCGGCCAGAAGGCTTCCACCGTTGCGAACGTCGTGGCCACGCTGAAGGCGAACGGCGCAATGGACTACACCATCGTGGTTGTGGCAGGCGCCTCCGATCCCGCTCCGCTCCAGTACATCGCACCGTATGCCGGCGCGTCGATGGGCGAGTTCTTCCGCGACTCGGGCCGCCACGCGCTGGCGGTATACGACGACCTTTCCAAGCAGGCCGCTGCCTATCGCCAGGTATCGCTGCTGCTGCGCCGTCCGCCGGGNNGCCGGGCCGCGAAGCGTATCCGGGTGACGTGTTCTACGTGCACTCGCGCCTGCTGGAGCGCGCGGCGAAGCTGGACAAGGAGTACGGCGGCGGTTCGCTGACGGCGCTCCCGGTGATCGAGACGCAGGAGAGCGATCCCTCGGCATACATCCCGACGAATGTGATCTCGATCACGGACGGACAGATCTATCTGATGCCGGGCCTCTTCAACGCCGGCGTGCGTCCGGCAATCAACGTCGGTATCTCGGTGTCGCGCGTGGGCGGCAACGCCCAGATCAAGGCCATGAAGAAAGTGGCCGGCACGCTGAAGCTGGATCTTGCGCAGTATCGCGAGCTGGAAGCGTTCGCAAAGTTCGGCTCCGACCTGGACAAGTCCACGCAGCAGTTGCTGCGCCGCGGCTCCCGCCTTGTGGAGTTGCTGAAGCAGGGACAGTTCCAGCCGGTTCCCGTGGAGGAGCAGGTTGCGGTGATCTGGGCCGGCACCAACGGATATCTGGATCCGTTGGAGGTGGCGGATGTGCGCCGCTTCGAGAAGGAATATCTCGATTACCTGAAGGCCCGCTATCCGGAGCTTCTTCCGGCGATCGCAGACCGGAAGGAACTGGCATCCGATATCGTGGATACGCTGAAGAAGTCGGTCGAGGAGTTCTCCCGCACCTTCGGTTCATCGAGCAGCAAGTAACAGCTCCTATCGGCGGCTGCCTGCTTCTCGACTGCAGGGGCGTGGCAGCCCTCTTCAACCCGACTTGTGACACATGGCAAAATACCGCGAGATACGAAGCCGGATCCAGGGCGTTGACAACACGGCCAAGATCACGCAGGCCATGAAGATGGTCTCTGCGGCGAAGCTTCGTCGTGCGCAGGACGCGATCATCGCAGCACGTCCCTACGGACAGAAGCTTCGCGAGATGCTTCAGTTCCTGGCGGCCAATGTGGACTCCACCGTGAGTCCGTTGCTGGAGCAGCGCCCGGTGGGCCGGGTCTGCCTGGTGATCGTTACGGCAGATCGCGGTCTGTGCGGCGCGTTCAACAGCAACGTGATCAAGGGCGCGTTGAACCTGATCAAGGGGGAACTGCAGCCGTTCGCGGCGCACGGCCGCCTTGATCTCGTCTGCATCGGAAAGCGTTGCGTGGATTTCTTCGCCAGGCGCGAGTTCAATGTGATCGCGAACTATCCCGGCATCTTCAACGCGCTGGACTTCTCGGTTGCACAGCAGATCGTGTCGATGCTCTCAACCGGCTTTCTCTCGCAGCAGTACGATCGCGTGATCGTGCTTCACAACGAGTTCAAGTCCGCGGTGAAGCAGAACGTTGTGCAGGTGCAGTTGCTGCCGGTACCGAAGATCGAGTCCGCCGATCCGCATGGCGCCATCTCGCCGCAGCTCGATTACATCTTCGAGCCGTCGCGCGATGAGATCCTGGATGCGCTTCTGCCGAAGCATCTGAACACGCAGATGTGGAACATGCTTCTGGACTCCAACGCGGCCGAGCAGGGCGCCCGCATGGCGGCGATGGAGAATGCCACGAAGAACGCCAGGGACCTTGTCAAGACGCTGCGCCGCAGCTACAACAGGGCCCGCCAGACGGCGATCACTACGGAGATCCTCGAGATTGTCTCGGGTGCCGAGGCATTGAAAAGTCAATGACCACTCGGCGGCGATACAGTCGATCCTGAAGAACGATCGGGGAATCTTCGCAGCGCGGGGATTCCCCGATGCGCATCAGAGAGTGATGAGTGATGAGTGACACTCATAACCCATCACCCATAACTTCATAGTCTGCAACCGATTCCCAACGCACATCCGGCCTCCGGGCCGGCACAGCCATGAGTGATGTACCTGCCGGTTCGGAAGCACCCGGCCCAGCACCCAGCTTCTTCCGCTCGCCGCTCTTCCCGATCTTCATCATCGTGGTGGTGGACGTCTTCGGCTTCACGCTCGTGCTGCCGCTTCTTCCGTTCTACGCGGAGCATCTGGGCGCCACGCCGTTGGTGGTGGGGCTGATAACCGCATCGTTCGCGTTCTGCCAGTTCGTTGCCGGCCCGATGCTGGGCCGCCTCTCGGACAGGGTGGGCCGCCGGCCGGTGCTGCTGCTGAGCCAGGTGGGAACGCTGGTCGGCTTCATCATCCTCGGCTTCTCCGGCACGCTGTGGCTTCTGTTCCTCTCCCGCATCATCGACGGCATTACCGCTGGGAACCTGAGCATTGCGCAGGCCTACATCAGCGACGTGACCAAACCGGAGGGGCGCACCAAGGCGTTCGGCCTTATCGGCATCGCCTTCGGCGTCGGGTTCATGCTGGGGCCGGCGATCTCCGCGTTCCTCTCCACGTTCGGATACGAGTGGCCGGCATTCGCCGCTGCGCTTCTCTCGTTCAGCTCCATCCTCTGCACCTGGTTCCTGCTGCCGGACGTGAAGCCGAACCACGATCCCAACGCGCGGCGCCTGGGGCGGGTGGAGCAGATCGCCAGCTTCTTCAAGCGGCCTCTGCCGAGGCTGCGGCTGCTGGAATTCTTCTGCTTCGTGCTGTCGTTCTCCACGGTGATCGGCGGCACGGCGCTCTTTCTGGAGCGGCAGTTCGGCTACACGGAGAAGAACACCGGCTACATCTACGCCTTCTCCGGCCTCGTGGGCGGGCTGGTGCAGGGAGGACTGCTCGGCCGGCTGGTGAAGCGTTTCGGGGAGTCCAGGCTCGCCACCATCGGCTTCATCGGGATGGTGCTCGGTTACGGACTCCTCGGCTGGACATTCGGCCTGCCGTTCCTTCTGGTGATGATCGTGGTGGGTGCGTTCGGTTCCGCCGTGGCACGGCCCGCGCTCACGGCGCTTCTCACGCATTCGGTTGGGAGGACTGAGCAGGGGGCAGCGCTGGGGGTGAGCCAGTCGTTGCAGAGCATTGCGCAGATCATCGGCCCGCTGATCGCCGGCCTGCTGATCGAGCATCACATGCTGAAGACCTACGGCGTGGTGGCCGGCGCCTTCGCGCTGCTCGGCGTGATCTTCACGCTCCGGCATCGCAATGCCGGCGAGGGGCCGCCGGAGTCGATGCCGGCGGCATAGGCCGCAGCGCAATGCCTGTGAACGCGCCGCTCACGATGCGGTGAGGATGCGATACGGTGCCGCGATGCTCGAACTGACTGCTGAGGGATCGCGCCCCATGAGCGCATGATGCAACAGCTCCGCGCTCTCCACCAGGCGGGGTCCCGGGCGGCTGAAGAAGTGATTGCCGTCGAACACGATCAACCGGAGCGAGGGGCGCTCGGCCAGCAGTTGTCGAAGCTCCGTGCAGCGCTCCAGGTCCTTCAGCGTACGCTCCACGCCGAAGCCGCAGCAGGAGATGACGATGGCGTCGAAGTCCGCTGCGGCGATCGCCTCCCATGTGAGTCCGTGCGATGGGCCCCCGCGATCGGCCAGTACCGGAATTGCGCCGGCGGCAACCACGAGATCGCCCATCCAGTGTCCTGCGGAGAAGGGAGGGATCAGCCACTCGAGGAAGAGGACGCGTGGAGGCCTGGGGATGAAGGGAATCGTTGCAAGGCGACGCCGCAGAGCCTGCACGCTCGCCTCCGCCTGCTCCGGCACACCGGCCAGTTCGCCCACCTGCGTGATGGTGGCGAACACTTCGTCCAGCGTGCGCGGTTCCAGGTTGATCACCTCCGGCGGCTCCGGCAGAGCGCGCATCGCCGCATGTACGGTGGCATAGCCGACGGCGCAGACCGTGCAGAGCTGTTGCGTGAGTACGATTGTCGGGCGCAGTTCGCGCACCAGATCCAGATCGAGAGCGTAGAGCGTTCCGGAGTCATCCAGTTGCTCGCGCACCAGGCGATCGATCTCCTCGCTTGCCATGGAGGGTTCTATCTTTGCCGACGTTACACGAGGCCGTGCGTGTGCTTCGGCCGGATAATCGCATTCATGCGTGACGCCCACCAGAGCGTCGCCCGCGCCGATCTCGAAAACGATCTCCGTGGCGCTCGGCAGAAGTGAAAGGATGCGAGGCATGGGCATGTTGGAGCTTGGTACTTGGGACGCCCGGCTTCGCCGGGCTGTAGTTCTTGGTTCTTGGGGCTGTAGTTCTTGGTTCTTGGGGCTGTAGTTCTTGGGGCTTGGTTCTTGGGGCTCAGTGCTTGGGACGCCCTGCTTTGCCGGGCTGTAGTTCTTGGGCCTTGGTTCTCGGCACACACTCGGCTGCGCCTGACTATGAAGCTTGGCAACGATTACACATTTCCTGCCAAGAACGAAGAACTAACAACAAAGCACCAAGAACAAAGAACCAAGCACGAAGAACAATGAACATTAACCGACTATTGCCATGACACTTGGTGAAAAGATAACCGAGGATCTGACGAACGCCATGAAGGCGGGCGACAAGCTCCGGCTGGAGACCCTGCGCATGCTGCGAGCGGCGATGCTGGAGTTGCAGAAGAGCGGCAAGGATACGTCACCGGATGACGAGCTGCGCGCCGTGCAGAATCAGGGGAAGCGCCGGAAGGATGCTGCCGAGCAGTATCGTGCCGCCGGCCGTGCCGATCTGGCGGAGAAGGAGGAGGCGGAGCTGAAGATCATCGAGGAGTATCTGCCGCAGCAGTTGAGCGAGGAGGAGATCCGCGCGCAGGTTCGCGCGATCATCACGGAGGCTGGTGCAAGCGGGCCCGGTGATTTCAAACTGGTGATGCCGAAAGCCATGGGCGCGCTTCGCGGCCGGGCGGACGGCGCTCGCGTGCAGGCCATCGTGAAGGAGGAGCTTGGCGCAGGCTGATGAAGGGAACCCGGCACGGGTGCTTCGTTCCCGGCACAGTACGGGAACCGATTGGTGTGACTGGTAATCGTGAACAAGCGAGAGAAAGGACGAGCAGCGAGATGATGAAGGACGAGTTGATTCGATCGAGCCTGGAGCAGCTGGAGTTCGGTCGCATCCTGGAACATATCGCCGGGTATGCGGCCTCTTCGCTCGGCGTGGAGCATGTGAGCGAACTCGAGCCGTTGAGCGACGAGAATGCCGTTCGCGAGGAACTCCGGATGGTTGGGGAGATTCGAGCGATGCTGCAGCGCGACCAGCTGCTTCCGCTGGATGGCATCTACGACATCCGCGAGGCGCTTGCCGTTGCTCGCATCCGCGGCGCATGGTTGAGCGGCGAGAACCTGCTTCACTGCGCCAGCACGCTTGCGTCGATGCGGAAGATCCGCGAGTTCTTCGCCGCGCGCCGCGAGGCATGCCCGGAGATGTACGGCCTCACCGATCGCATTCACTCCAATCGCTTCCTCGAGAAGCATATCACGGAGGCGATCGACGAATCCGGGAACGTGCGCGACAATGCCAGCCGCGAGCTGATGCGGATCCGGCGCGACATCATCGACAAATCCGCTGCGCTCCGAGGCCGCCTTCAGCGCATTCTCCGCAAGGTGTCGGACGAGGAGCTGGTGACCGACGAGTACGTTACGCTGCGCGAAGGGCGCCTTGTGCTTCCGGTAAAGGTGGACGCGAAACGGAAGATCCCCGGCATCATTCACGGCGAATCGCAGTCCGGCTCCACCGTGTTCCTGGAGCCTGCGGAGATCTTCGACATGAACAACGAGATCGCGGAGCTGACGTTCGCCGAGCGCCGCGAGGTGGAACGGATTCTGCGCACGCTCACCGAGGAGCTCGGCGCCGAGGCGGAGGAGTTCATCGCCTCCATCTCCGTGCTGCAGCTTGCCGATTCGCTTTACGCCCGCGCCCGCTACGCGCAGCGCAACGACTGCACCGAACCGGCCGTTGCCGGCGAGTATCGGATTCTGCTCCGCGACGCCTATCATCCGCTGCTGCTGATCCGTCTGGAGACGGTGGTGCCGATGTCCGCGGAGATGGACGATTCCACGCGTGCGATCGTGATCTCCGGCCCGAACGCCGGCGGCAAGACCGTTGCGATGAAGACGCTTGGGCTGATCACGGCGATGGCGCTGAGCGGCATCCATCCGCCGGCGGCGGAGTGTGTGGTGCACACGTGCAATGTCTTCACCGACATCGGCGATCAGCAGTCGCTGGAGAACGATCTCTCCACGTTCAGCTCGCACATGTCACGCATCGGCGATATCCAGCAGCACGTTACTCCGGGGGATGTGGTGTTGCTGGACGAGATCGGCACCGGCACAGATCCGGACGAAGGGGGCGCGATCGCCGCGGCCATCCTGGATCATCTCCTCTCCCGCCGCGCGTTCGTCCTCGCGACAACGCATCACAGCTCGCTGAAGATCTATGCCTACGAGACCGATGGCGTGTTGAATGCCGGCATGGAATTCGACACGCGGACGATTACCCCCACGTACCGCTTCATCACCGGCATGCCCGGCAACAGTTATGCATTCGAGCTGATCGAGCGGCTGGGATTCGAGCGGAGCGTGCTGGATGACGCGCGCGCCCGCCTGGGCGACGAACGGAACCGGATGACGGAGATCATCGGGCAGCTGGAGGAGAGCCTTGCGGAAAGCCGGCGGATGAGCGACGAGCACCGGCGGAATCGCGATGCCGCGGAGGCGCTCCGTCTGCGCTACGAGGGGGAGGCCCGCGAGTTCACGGAGCGGAAGAACGCGATCATCGCGGAGGCCCGCGCGGAGGCCCGGGAGACGCTCTCCCGCGCCAACAGCATGATCGAGAACGCCGTGCGGGAGATCCGTTCCGGCGCATCGAACGAGCACGTGAAGGAACTGCGCCGGACGATCGACGGCGCGCGCGAGGAGCTTGCGCCGCAGGCGCCGGAGCGTGCCGAGCAGGAGGGCCCGCGCTTCAAGGCCGGCGACACCGTGCGGTTGAAGGGGGGGACGCAGGTCGGGGAGCTGCAGTTCGATCCGGACGAGAAGGGGAATGTCGTGGTGCAGTTCGGCACGATGCGGATGCGATCCACGGTGGATGAGCTGGAGATGGTGACGCGCAAGGAGATCCGGCGCGAACAGGTGGGGCGCATCGCGGTGATGAATGCGGCGGAGGCGGAGACGCGCATCGATCTTCGCGGCATGTATGCCGACGAGGCGATCATCCGGCTGGAGCAGGCGATCACGGCCGCGTTCAATGCCAACGTATCGCATCTCGATATCATCCACGGAAAGGGAACCGGTGCGCTTCGCAAGCGTGTGCATGAGTACCTTGCAGCACATCCCGGCGTTGCCTCCTTCCGCCTCGGCGCATTGACCGAGGGAGGCGCGGGCCTGACGATCGTGGAGTTGAAGTAGTACGAGTCAGTAGTCAGTGGTTGGTAGTCAGTAGTTGGTTGTTAGTAGTCAGTGGTAAGAAACGCCACTGACCGCTGACCACTGACCACTGACCACCGGCAACAAATCCCAGCCTGCATGAAGCGATTATTGATTGCCAACAGAGGAGAGATTGCGCGGCGCGTGATCCGAACCGCCCGGCGGATGGGCATTGAAACCGTTGCCATCTATTCGGATGCGGACACTGCAGCGCTCCACGTGCGCGAGGCGGACTACGCCTGCCGGCTGGAAGGGCTTACTCCGCGCCAGACCTATCTCGATATCGATCGCGTGATGCGTGCCGCGGAACGGACGGGAGCCGATGCCGTTCATCCCGGCTACGGATTCCTGAGCGAGAATCCGGAGTTTGCCGCCCGCTGTGCGGAGGCCGGGCTTACGTTCGTGGGACCCGGCCCGGACGCGATCGAACATCTGGGAAGCAAGACGAACGCACGGCGGCTGGCGATCGAGAACGATGTGCCGGTGATGCCCGGCACCACCAGCGCGATCACCTCCATCGCCGATGCGCAGGAGGTGGCCACGCGCATCGGCTATCCGGTGCTGCTGAAGGCGGCTGCCGGCGGAGGCGGCAAGGGGATGCGTGTGGTGGAAACGCCGGACAAGCTGGAGGAGGCGTACCACATGGCCCAGGGGGAGGCGCTCACCGCCTTCAACAGCGATGAGGTATTCCTCGAGAAGTATGTGCTTGGTCCCCGTCACATCGAGCTGCAGGTGATGGCGGACACGCACGGCAATGTGGCGGTGCTCGGCGAACGTGAGTGCTCGATTCAGCGCCGGCACCAGAAGGTGGTGGAGGAGTCTCCGTCGGTGGCTGTCGATGACGATCTCCGTGCCCGCATGTTCGCCTGCGCCGAACGGCTGGTGAGAGGGGCGAACTACGTGAATGCGGGCACGCTGGAGTTCCTCCTCGACGAGAGCGGCAACTTCTATTTCCTGGAGGTCAACACGCGCCTTCAGGTGGAGCATCCGGTGACGGAGATGGTGACCGGTCTCGATCTGGTGGAACTGCAGCTGCGCGTCGCCCGGGGTGAGGCGCTGCCGATCACCACCGAGAGCGTTCAACGTCGCGGACATGCAATCGAGTGCCGCATCTGCGCCGAGGATGTCTACCAGAACTTCATGCCGAGCATCGGCACCATCCGCGATCTGCGCGAACCGCAGGGCGCGAACATCCGCGTGGATTCCTCGCTCTACGAGGGGATGCCGGTTACGCTCTACTACGACCCCATGCTCGCGAAGCTGATCACGTGGGGGGCTACGCGCGAGGAGGCGATGGACCTCATGGTGCGTGCGTTGGAGGAGTATCACATCGCCGGCATCAGCACAACCATTCCGTTCTGCGCGCACGTGCTTCGCAGCGGCGCGTTTCGAAGCGGAGACTTCTCCACCAACTTCGTGCACGAGCACTGGGTTGATGTGGAGCAGACGCTTCCGCAGGCATTTCGCGATCTTGCGGTTGCTGCGGCTATTCGCGCCGACGCCCGCCTTCGTGCCCGCATTGCCGGCGAATGAGCGAGAGCACAGTTCGTGCATTGGATTTCGATCATCCGTCGCGCGGTTCGGCAGACGAACGGGCGATCCCATTGAGACTGAGCAACAGAACCCATGCCCGGAAGCCTACATCGTTGCCCGCAGTGCGGCATGGTCGGAAAAGTGAACCGCTCGAAGACGCGCAACTTCCGCGAGAAGCTTCGGCTGCGCCTGATACCGGTGTACGGCGTATACCGGTGCCATAATTGCAACTGGCGCGGATGGCTGGTACGCAGCACTGCATCTCCATTCGTGACGCGTCTTCTGGTTGGCGGATATGTCGTGATCGCCCTCGGTGTGATTGCGGCCCTGATGTTCTACATCATCAGGCACTGGCCGGCCGCACACTACAAGTACTGAAAGATGTCAGTGGTCAGTTGTCAATGGTTCGTAGTGTGCTTGGCTACTGACAACGAACGACTGACAACTGACAACTGACAACGAACGACTGACCAACAACTCCATACGTCTCATGTCCAACACCTCGCCCGACACCCGCACTACCACGCTTGCCGATGCCCTTGCCCTGGGGCTTACCGAGGGTGAATTCAACAAGATCAACGAGGTGCTGGGGAGAGCTCCCAACTATACGGAGCTCGGCGTCTACTCCGTGATGTGGAGCGAACACTGCAGCTACAAGAACTCCATCGCACAACTCAAGACCCTTCCCAGAAGCGGGGGCCGGTTGCTCGTGGAGGCGGGGTCCGAGAATGCCGGCCTTGTGGACGTCGGGAGCGGCTACGCGATCGCCTTCAAGATCGAGAGCCACAATCATCCGAGCGCCGTGGAGCCCTATCAGGGAGCGGCCACCGGAGTCGGGGGCATTCTGCGCGACATCTTCACCATGGGCGCGCGCCCTATCGCTGCGCTGGACTCGCTTCGTTTCGGACGCCTGGATGGGAAGCGCACCCGATTCCTCTTCGAGGGCGTCGTGCGCGGAATCGGCGACTACGGCAACTCGTTCGGCGTTCCAACCGTTGGCGGTGAGGTCTTCTTCGAGAACTGTTATGCCGACAACCCGCTCGTGAATGCGATGGCCGTAGGCATCGTTCGCGCGGACGCAACGGTCTCCGCCACCTCCGGCCCGGCCGGCAACGCCGTGATGATCCTCGGTTCGCGTACCGGGCGCGACGGCATTCACGGCGCCTCGCTCCTCGCCTCGCGCGAGTTCGACGAGCAGACCGAGAACATGCGCCCCACGGTGCAGGTGGGCGATCCCTTCGGCGAGAAGCTGCTGCTGGAGGCGTCGCTGGAGCTGATTGCCTCCGGCGTGGTGATCGGCATGCAGGACATGGGGGCCGCGGGAATCAGCTGCTCCACATCGGAGATGAGTGCCAAGGGGGGCTCCGGAATGCGCGTGGATCTGGACAGGGTTCCGCTCCGCGAGGCCGACATGTCCGCCTACGAGATCATGCTCAGCGAATCGCAGGAACGAATGCTGCTGGTTGTTGCAGAGGAGAACATTCCGGTGGCTCAGGCGATCTGTGAGAAGTGGGATCTGCCGCTGACCCGCATCGGCGATACCACGGCGGACGGCATGCTGGAGATCTACCGGCACGGCGAGCGTGTTGCGCATCTGCCTGCGGAGAGCCTGGTGCTCGGCGGGGGGGCGCCGGTGTACGAGCGCGAGTGGCGCAAAGCCTCCTACATCCCGGAGGTCCGGGCCGCGAATCCCCGTGCCATGATCGGCGACGTAAGCCCGGCGGACGCGTTCACCATGCTTCTTGCGGCGCCCAACATCGCAAGCAAGCGATGGGTGTACGAGCAGTACGATTCAATGGTGCGCACCAACACGGTGCAGTCGTTCAAGGCGGACTCCGCCGTGATGCGCCTGAAGGAGATCCCGGGGCGCGGCATCGCAGTTGCCACGGATTGCAACAGCCGTTACGTCTATCTGAATCCGTACGTGGGCGGGATGAGCGCCGTTGCCGAGGCGGCGCGCAACGTTGTCTGCAGCGGCGCACTGCCGGTGGCCATCACGAACTGCCTCAACTTCGGCAACCCGTACAATCCCGAGGTGTACTGGCAGTTCCGCGAGGCGATTCGCGGCATCGGCGATGCGTGCCGCGCGCTCGATACGCCGGTGACCGGAGGCAACGTATCGTTCCACAACGAGTCGCAGCAGAATGCGGTGTTCCCGACGCCTGTGATCGGAATGCTCGGCATCATCGACGACATCGCACACCTTACGCCCTCCGGGTTCCAGCAGGAGGGGGATGTGGTGGCGCTGCTCGGTTTCGAGGGCTTCGAGCTGGGAGGAAGCGAACTCCTCTCGCTCGTGAGCGGCCAGGTTGCCGGCGATGCGCCCGCGCTGAATATCGTTCGCGAGGCCAGCCTGCAGAAGTGCCTGCTGGAAGCCATTCGCTCCGGATTGATCCGTTCCGCGCACGATTGCTCCGAGGGAGGCATTGCGATCGCCCTGGCCGAATGCGCAATCAACAGCCGCGAGGGGGCGCTCGGAGCGGAGGTGTACTACGAGCGGCAGGACGAGATCTCGGCGCTCTTCGGCGAGTCGCAGTCGCGTGTCGTGATCAGCTTCGATCCGGCCGGCGAGCCGGCGCTTGCGGCCGTTGCGGGGAAGCACGGCGTACCGCTGGTTGCGCTCGGCATCGTGAAGCCGGACGTGCTCCGGATCAACAATGCCGTGGACGCCTCCGTGGCCTCTCTCGCCGAACGCTACTCCACCGCCATCGAGCGGATCATGGAGCCGGAGATGAGTGCTGAATGATGAGTTATGAGTGATGGGTTATGAGTGATGATGGAAGTACCGCCATCACCCATAACTCGTGCACCCATGACTCGCGCATCCATAACCCAGCATCATGTTTACCACGCTACGATCGAAGATTCTTGCCGGCTTCGCGGCGGTGATCGCGATCAATGTGGCGTTCAGCCTCTGGGCGATCTACCAGTTCTCGCTGGTGGGTGGTCCGGCAACGGAGGCGATTGCCGACAGCTACGAGTTTGCCGGGAACATCGGGCAGCTTGGCACGTTGATCGACGGTCAGATCGGTCTGCTGCAGCAGATGGCGGCTACGGTGACGCCGGACCCGATCATCACACAGTTCGAAGCGCGTACTACCGATGTCCGCAGTCTCCTGGCGAAGCTTGGCGCAAGCCCTGTGATGGCGGGTAGGCAGGGGGCCGTTGATACCATTCGCGCCGAGTACGAACGATTCCTGAGCGCCGCCACCATCTATCGGAACAGACTGCTTGGAAGAGAACGCGGCGATCCGCGCGGCGCTCTGCTGAGCGATGTGCAGCCGCTTGCAACGAGCGTGCGTGCGCATTGCTTCAATCTTCTTCTGCTCAATCAGAACGACATCACCGACCTCCGAAGCAATCTGCGCCGCGAGCTGCGGCAGACTCTTGTACTGGTTGCGATCGCGACGCTGGTTGGAACGCTGTTCGGCGTCGTGGGGGGCGGGGTCTATTCCAAGTGGGCCATCCGGCCGATCAAGCGTCTGACGCAGGCCGTGAAGAACCTCACCGGCGGGCGTCTGGGCGAGCAGATCCTCATCACCACCGCGGACGAGTTGGGCGATCTCTCCTTCGAGTTCAATCGCATGATCGAGCGTCTTGGCCGGTACGAGGCGATGAACATCGAGCAGCTTCTGCTGGAGAAGCGGAAGGTGGAAACAATCGTTCAATCGATCGCCACGCCGATCACCGTTGTGGACTCCTCGATGCGGCTGCTGCTGATCAACAGCGCAGCGCTCTCGATGTTCCGTCTTCCGCTGGAGGGAACCTACATCGGGCACGATGCCTCGGAGTTCATTCACGATGAGGGGGTGCTCGAAACGCTTGCCGCCGCTGTTGACCAGCCACACGGCGGCGAGGCCCCGGCGCCGCACGTGTACGTTGTACACGAGGAGGGAGCCGAACGATTCTACTCCGTGAGCGTGCTGCCACTGGAGACCACGTCCGCCGTGAGCGGCGTGGTTGCCGTCTTCAGCGACATCACGCACTTCAAGGAACTGGATCGATTGAAGTCCGAGTTCCTCGCGAAGGTCTCGCACGAGTTCAGGACGCCCCTGTCATCGATCATCATGAGCCTGGACATTCTCCGCGAGGGGATCGTGGGGGGGATCAATGCGGAGCAGCTGGATCTTCTCAATGCGAGCAAGGACGATTGCCGCCGTCTCTCCAAACTGATCTCCGATCTGCTGGAGCTTTCGCGCATGGAGGCTCGCATGCGGGAGCGAACGGTGGTGCTGATCGATATCGCGGCCTTGATCGATTCCGTGCTGCGGCCGCACCGGTTGCCGGCGCGGGAGAAGAACGTTGAGCTTGCCGGGCATGTGGAACCGGGCATGCCACCGCTCTGGGCGGAGCCGGAGGAGCTTCGCTGGTTGTTCAACAATCTCGTGAGCAATGCGCTGCGCCACACCGACGCCGGCGGGCGTGTAACCGTTTCTGTTGGTGTGGAGCATGAGGAACTGACGGTTACCGTTGAGGATACGGGGCACGGCATCCCGCTGGACAGCCTTCATCGGATCTTCGACAAGTTCCATCAGGTTGGGTCGCCGTCGGTGCCCACGCCGGGGAGCGTGGGGCTTGGGCTGGCGATTGCCAAGGACGTCGTAGAGAGTTATGGAGGCCGTATCTCGGTGACCAGCGAGATACATAAGGGCTCCTGCTTTACCGTGCGTATACCGATGGCGCAACTGGCGCCGCCGGGTGCGGCGGCTGCGTCGTAGAGCGTGCGTGATCTGCAATCGGTCCGTTGATGGTGAGCCTGGCGCCGGTGCGGACGTGCCGTTCGCCCCTGCGCATGCTCAGTGCCTTGCGGCGTGTTGGTTGATAGTACATACTCCGGGCCGGCAGCGAGGCGCAGCCGGTCGCCCGGGAATACATTCCGGAATCATGAACATCCTTCTTGTTGATGACGAGCCGAACGTGCTCAAGACGCTCACGATATGCCTGAACTCGATGGGGCTGAACGTGACTGCGTGCAAGGGGCCGCTGGAGGCGCTCGACGCGATGCGCGAGCATCCCGGGATCGATATCGCATTTCTCGATCTGAAGATGTATCCCATCGACGGCATCGAGCTGATGATGCGGATCCAGCAGGTGAATCCCGGCATAACGGTTGTCATCATCACTGCGCATGGAACCGTTGATACGGCCGTGGAGGCGATCAAGAAGGGGGCGTACGACTATCTGCAGAAGCCGTTCGATCTGGATGAACTGCGGCGCTTCATCGAGAAGACGCTGAGCTATCACGAGTTGAAGAAGGAGAACGGCCGGCTGCGCTCGGAACTGGAGGGGCTGCGGGTTGGATCGACCCGCATCGTGACGCGCAGCCCGGCAATGCTGGGATTGATTGCGCTTGCCGAACGCATCGCGGACACGCCTCTCGCCGTGTTGATCGAGGGGGAGAGCGGCACGGGGAAGGAACTCTTCGCCGAACTGATCCACGAGAAAAGCTCCCGCCGCGCGCACGAGCTGGTGCGGGTGAACTGCGCGGCCCTTCCGGAGAACCTTCTGGAGTCCGAGCTGTTCGGCCACACGAAGGGAGCGTTCACCGGCGCACACAGGGATCGCATCGGCCGTTTCGAACTCGCGGACAAGGGAACGATCTTCCTGGATGAAGTTGGCGAGCTGCCGTTGCAGCTTCAGGCGAAGCTGCTGCGCGTGCTGCAGAGTCACGAGTTCGAGCGCCTTGGTGAAAGCCGGACGCGAAGCGTGGACGTGCGCGTGATTGCGGCGACGAATCGCGACCTGAGCGCGGAGATCGCCGCGGGACGCTTCCGCGAGGATCTCTTCTATCGTCTCAACACCGTGCGCATCAAGATCCCGCCGCTGCGCGAACGGCAGGAGGACATTCCGCTCCTCGCGCAGTATCTCATCGACAAGCATGTGCCGGAGGATCGGAAGGGGATGAAGCTTTCCGTGGAGGCGCTTGCCGCGATCGCGGCGTATCAGTGGAAGGGGAATGTGCGTGAGCTGGAGAACGTGATCTCGCGTGCGGTGTTCCTTGCGCGATCCGGCGAGATCAAGGTGGAGGATCTGCCGGAGGAGTTCCGCGCGGTTGCCGGGATTGCCGCCGCATCGCTCACGCTGGAGGGGATGGAGCGCGACCACATTGCCCGCGTCATCGCGGAATCGAAGAGCTTCGAGGAGGCGGCGCGCAAGCTGGATATCGATGCCGCCACGCTCTGGCGCAAGCGGAGGAAGTACAATCTGTGAGGGGGAGTAGTTGGTAGTCAGTTGTCAGTTGCAGATGCATTTTCCACTGACCACTGACCACTGACTGACTTCTCACACGGACTTCGTCAGATCGTCCACCATCACCCGGTGCACGTGGTGGAGCGGCTTGCCGAGGAATCGGCTGCCGACTTCGATGAACTTGTGCGGCAGATCGCTCAGGTAATAATCATGGCGCGGCGCGGAGTCCGAGTCGTTCAGCATGCCCGCCCCTGCAAGCGTTGCGTGCGCCTGCATTGCGGTTGCAACGCCTGGATCGATCAGGGTCACGTTGGGGCCGGCAACCTCCTGAATGCTGGGGGCCAGCAGCGGGTAGTGCGTGCAGCCCATGATAAGTGTATCGATGCTGCGGGCGAGGAGCGGGGCCAGGTATTCTCGCGTCATGATCAACGTGGCGGGATGATGATCAAGCCCCTCCTCCGCGAGGCTCACGAATACCGGGCATGCCTGGGCGTACACATGCGCGCCGGGTGCAAGCTCCATGAGCGTGTGCTGGTAGGAGTGCGACCGCACGGTTCCCTCCGTGCCGATCACGCCGATCACGTGCGACCTGCTCTGCGCGATCGCCGCCTGGGCTCCGGGTTCGATCACGCCGATCACCGGCACGGAAACCATGCTCTGCACCTGCTTCAGCGCAACGGCCGAGGCGGTGTTGCAGGCAATGATGATCATCTTCACCCCCAGCGACTCCAGAAACGCCGCCGCCTGCTGCGAATAGCCGATAACCGTCTCGGCGGATTTCGAGCCGTACGGTACGCGTGCGGTATCGCCGAAGTAGACCGTGTTCTCTCGCGGCAGCAGTTCCATCACGCGGCGCGCAACGGAGAGTCCGCCGATACCGGAATCGAACAGTCCTATGGGGAGAGACTGGGTCGCCATTACTTGGTCGTCTTGAATACGGTGTCGAATGTTCGTGCTCCCGCCACGACCGGATGCCGGATGCTTTTCCAGGCAGCGTCTGCGTTGAAGGGGTTGCGCTGGAACGGGCAGGTAGCCGCATTGTCCTGACGCGGCTGGCGGGCATGGCATTGATAGCAATCCTGAAGCGAGCCGATCACGCCGCCGCTGGAGGTGAAGCGCGAACGATTCACCATCGTGTGGAAGTCTGCATAGGTGGAGCCGGCTCCGTGGCAGCGCTCGCAGCCGACCCCTTCGGCGAGCATTCGTTTCTCCGGTTCGTTCTGGGCAGGGCGCCCCAGCGTGGTATGGCAGGAGAGGCATGCCGTTGCATTTCCGCCGCTCGCAGCGAGATAGGCGTGCGCCGAATCGCCGTCGAGAGCCCCTGCGGCCCTGGCGTGCGCGCTGTTGGCCCATATGCCGAACTGGCCGCCGAAGCGGGCGGATTCGTGGCATACACGGCATCGATCGACGCCAACGAAGGCGGCTTCCGGCTGATCAACCTGGCGCGAATAGTTGATATACAGGAAGGCACACAGCGTGAGCAGGCCGAGCAGAAGGATATAGCTGATGCGATTGAGCATGTGCGATTCGAGCCACAAAGATATGAAATGCTGCAGGGGGGCAGCCGCACCGTGTTCCCGTAACGATTTGCACATTTTTCACCGTGTGCTATATTGCTCGTCCTTTCCCCTATGGGATCGGATCGCAACACAGGAAAAGTCGGACTTCAACGGGGGGATGTGCGAAAGCAGGACACATTATCTCTCCCAAACGGACCTCGCAATCATGACGGAATCTGGTAACACCTTCGAGTCGCAGGAGACTGCGCACCCGAACTCGGAGGAGACGAACACTACGGCGACAACGGACGCGACGACACCATCCGCAACCGATCAGCCAGCGCAGGAGGGAACACCAACGCCGGATATACACGCGGCAGAATCTGCTGTGTCCGAGCCGGCACCAGCGCATCTGGCGTCGGATAGTGCCGCGCCAGCAGCTGCGCATGAAGCCCCGCCAACCCAAGTTGCAGCGGCGGACACGCCAGCTGCGCCGGCACAGGCAACGGCTTCGGCAGAAGCAGCCGCTTCGGCAGAAGCAGCTACTCCGGCTGCGGCTTCGATTGAGGTTGCTGCGGAGCATGTACCGGCCGCGGAACATCATCCGGCGGCCGTGCAGGGCGCGCCATCAGCCGAGCCCGAGGGCATTGCCCCTGCTGCCGGAGCACCGTCCGCCGAGCCCATTGCCGAGGGCGCAGCCGAAGGTGAGGCCGGAGCCGAGGGCGCAGCCGAAGGTGAGGCCGGAGCCGAGGGCGCAGCCGAAGGTGAGGGCGCAGCCGAAGGTGAGGCCGACGAGGCCGGAGCCGACGGCGGGCATGGACGCCAGAAGGGGCGCCAGTTGCCGAAGCTTCCGGAAGAGGAGATGCGAGAGATCTGGAAGGAGCTTACCGCAAAGAAGAATGCGGGTGAGGAGATCGAGCTGGAAGTTGTTTCCACCAATCGCGGTGGAGTGGTTGCGCAGTATCGCGGCGTTGAAGTCTTCGTACCGGTATCACACTGGTCGCTGGACCGGCACAACAGCGATGCCATCGCCTACGTGAGCCCCGGCGACAAGTTGAACGCCCACGTGCTCGAGATCACGACCTTCGATACCGATGCGCGCCGTGTTACGGCAACCCGCCGCACACTGCTGCGCAAGGATCTGATGGGATCGCTCGAGGTCGGCCTCAAGCTGCGCGGACGCGTTGCCTCGATTCTTGACTTCGGCGCCTTCGTGGATCTCGGCGGAGTGGACGGTCTGGTACACGCCTCGGAGATCAGTTACGATCGTACAAAGAAGCCGAGCGAACTGCTCAACAAGGGGGACGAGGTGGAGGTCGTGATCCGCGAAATCGATCGCGAGAAGAAGCGCATCTATCTCAGCATCAAGGATCTGCTTCCCTCTCCGTGGGATGGCGTGGAGGATCGCTACGCCATCGGCTCCATCCAGCACGGCAAGGTTGTCGGCATCGGCAAGAACGGCGCCTTCGTGGAGCTTTCTCCGGGGTTGGAAGGATTCGTCCGCGTGTCCGAGCTCTCCTGGACAAAGCGTGTCAACAACCCCAAGGAGATTCTCCGGAAGGGAATGGAGATCGATGTGAAGGTGCTCGATGCGAGCGCCCGCAAGCAGCGTCTCAGCCTGAGCTATCGCCAGGCGCAGCCGGATCCGTGGAACACCATTGCCGAAACGCATGCGGTGGGAACCTCATGGGAAGGCGAGGTGCGCGAGATCTCCAACAAGGGCGTGGTTGTGTCCGTTGGCGATGTGGAAGGATTCCTTCCGCGCGGCCGCATGGGACGCGAGGCCCGCAAGCTCACGGAGATGAAGGTTGGCGACAAGCTCGGTGTCAACGTGATCGAGGTGAATCCGGCAACGCACTCGCTGATCTTCGGGCTTCCGATGGCCGAGGGGGAGGGTGGCGATCGGAGCGAACGTGGAGAGCGGAGCGACCGCGGCGATCGCGGCGGCGGTGAACGTCGCGGCGGCGGTGAACGTCGCGAAGGGGCTGGCCGGCGCGAAGGCGGCCGCAACGATCGTGAACGCACGGCTCCGCCGGTCCAGCCGGTGAACGAGATGAAGAGCTCCGAGAACCGCAGCAGCTTCACGCTGGGTGAACTGCTTGGTGATGCGATCAAGAAGCAACTCAACTACAGCGAGCCGGCGCCCAGGCAGGCAGAGCCCAAGCCGGCAGAGCCCAAGCCGGC
This sequence comes from Bacteroidota bacterium, assembly GCA_018266795.1. Lineage (GTDB taxonomy): Bacteria > Bacteroidota > Ignavibacteria > OLB7 > OLB7 > JAFDZV01. Next base: position 47,525 of record JAFDZV010000019.1, read on the forward strand.
AGAGCCCAAGCCGGCAGAGCCGAAGCATGTGCCCGAGACGGATCATCATGCTCCCGCTCATGCGGAGGAAGCTCCCGCGGCGGCCGCAGCTCCGGCAGCGCATGCGGAACCGGCCTCCGATGTTCATGCCGCGTCTGCTCCTGCGGAACCGGCTGCGGAGCCGGTAACCGAGGCTCATTCGGAGCCGACGGCGACGGAGGCGCATGTCTCTGAACCTTCCAGCGGTTCGGAGTCCGAGCCCGCCTCCGAGGCATAGCCCGCGGACCCGGCGGCCACACAATCAAACGCGCTTCGGGGCCGATCACCCGAAGCGCGTTTCTGATTCGTAGAGGGTCGGTTGTTAGTGGTCGGTAGCCAGTGGCATTCTCTCTGGCCTGCTGATCAACGGAAATGCCCGGATGGCGAAATGGCAGACGCATCAGACTTAAAATCTGAAGCTGCGTAAGCAGCGTGCGGGTTCAAGTCCCGCTCCGGGTACAGGGATGGTCAGTTGTTTGTAGTCAGTAGAAGCCTCTGGATCCTGAGAACCGGTGCTCCGTGGAAGGATCTGCCGGAACGCTACCCACCCTATCAAACAGTACGCCGGCGATTCCGGCAATGGGCTGGTTCCGGTGCCTTCGAGGCGGTGTTCAGAGCACTCGCCTGCGGTCCGAAGCAACGCGGTGGCGTTGATCTGTCCAAGTGCTCTATCGACGGGACATTCATTGCCGCCAAAGGGGGGACGGCAGAGCCGGAGCGACCAGGCGGGGCAAGGGCTGCAAACTCATGGCGGTGGCGCGGACGTTCGTGGTCTTCCCGTCGCCATTGACCCGAGAGTTCCGGGCATAACCGGCTGGAACCGGCTTGCAGTCAGGCCCTGCAGCCACAATAGATCGTAACTCTAACCAGCAGCCATTCACGATGACATTCAAGAAGCTCACCCCGAACATGGTTGTTCATGACGTCAACGCAACCATCGACTTCTACCGCGACACCCTGGGGTTCGCGGTGGCGGCATCGGTGCCGGAGAGCGGCATGTTCAACTGGGCCATGCTGACTGCCGGCGACATCACCATCATGGTACAATCGCTCAGCAGTGTTCATGAGGCCGAAGATCTCCCCTGGTTCAAGCTCCCTGAAGGAAACGACGGCGCGATATTCTACATCGATGTGGACGATGTGCAGGAACTCAGGGATTCGGTGGAAGGAAAGGCACAGATGATCGTCGAGATGCACACGACATTCTACGGCACGATGGAGTTCTCCATCCTGGACCCGAACGGCTACATCCTCAGCTTCGCGCAGGACGGTGCGTGAGTGTAGTGTATTGATTCGGCAGGTACACGGATATGCCGTGCGTCATCTCCGGCATCGCAATCACACCGATGCGGTTGGAGAGGATGCACGGCGCTCTTGTTCTACCACCCCCATATCAACGTACCACCCCGCAGCGCACGGAGCAGACCGCTAACCCGACCGTTGATCGTCCGGAAGGCCAAGCCGCTCCCTGCGGGAGCTTGCAGCAGGATGGATGGCGGCGTGCTACGGATAGGACGGAGCGAAGAAGTAATCGTGCCGGGCAGAGCCGTGGCTCGCTGTACGTTCATCCTATCTGCAGGTGGCGAATGTTCTGGTGAAGCGAAGCTTCGCAATGAGGCGAACGGTCGATAGTTCGTCGTCGCGGAGTTCTCTCGGCGACTGTTACGTTCCGCCGCGACAGTCACCACCTACCGCACAACCTGCAGCCACCGCATTGCGCGGCCGCGGCCGGCGCTCACCTCAACCATGTAGTTGCCTGATGGCAGAGCACGGACATCCACCGGAAGCTGATATGCTCCGGCCTCCTGATCGCGGTCCAGAACAGTAGCGATGCGCGTCCCGTCGCCCGCGAAGAGCGTAACGCTCACGCGGGCTGCGCCGGCAAGCGTGTAGCCGAGCGTTGCGGACGAAGACGCCGGGCTTGGTGCGAGCGCATCGATCCTGACCATGCCTCCCGCCGAGAGCGATTGTTCCGGCGACTCCACGGATGCCGTGCGGAACAGCGGAAGCTTCGTGAAGGAACCGCCCAGCACGCGGACGGTGTCATCGTGGCCGAAGCCCAGCCAGTCCTCGAGGAGCGTGGAGTAGAGCTGGCGGAAGTCGATCTTCATCTTCACGTCGCCGCGGCTGTCCAGGTCGCCGAGGTCCGGCATCGGCCCGAGCAGATTGCCGCCGAGGACCGGCGCGCCGAACACGAACTGCGGTGCGGCCGCTCCATGATCGGTTCCCTTCGCATTGTTCTCCGCCAGGCGCCGGCCGAACTCCGAATAACTCATGCAGACCACGCGATCGGCGTTTCCTCCTGCAGCGATATCCGCAAGGAAGGCCTTGATGGACTTTGAGAAGTCCGTGAGCAGCGTCTCGTGAATGCCGGACTGAGCGTAGTGCGTGTCGAATCCGCCAAGCGTGACAACGTAGATCGTGGTCGGGAGGCCGCCGTCGATCAGCCGCGCAACGCCCTGCAACTGCGGCCCCAGGCCCTGGCGGTCCGGCGCGATCTCGCCGCTCGGATAGTCCACACGATTCTTGCCGGCGGTGATCGCGCGGTTGATCTCCGCAGCGTAGGCATCCGCCTCCAGAATGATGCGGCGGATGAAATCGATCTGCGGGCCGGCGAGCGTGGCGGGAACGGGGTCGTTGCTCGCCGAGAGCCCGCTCGCCAGATCGAAGAACCGATCCGGACTGTCGATCGCCATGCCGAGGCCGCCGCGTGTTCCCTGCAACAGAAGTGTGGTGCTGCTGGATACCTGCACGGCGAACGGAGCGGCGGGAAGCGTTGCGGGATACTCCGGATGGATCGTCTCCAGGTATCGTCCGGTCCAGCCCGTGGTTATAACCTGGTCGGAATTGGACGCGCTGTTCCAGATGTCCGTGGAGCGGAAGTGGGAGCGGTCCTGATTCGGATAGCCGACGTTCGGAACGATCGCGCACGTGCCGTCGGAATAGAGATCGTGGATTTCCTGCACAACCTTGTAGAGGCCGGCTCCCGGAGCAATCGAAAGCGTGTCGCTCTTGGCCACGCCGAGCACCTTCCGTGCGTCGTAGTAACGCTGGTCGTCCACAGGTACCAGCGTGTTGAGACCGTCGTTGCCGCCGTTCAGGTTGATCAGCACCAGTATCCGATCGCCGGCTGCTGCAGAACGTGTGAACGGCAGGGCATGGAGCGGGCGCGCCCACAGTCCGCCGGACGCCAGCGGCACAAGTGCGCCGGCACCGAGAGCTGCCTTCAGGAATGATCGTCTTCTCATGGGTGTATCCTCACAATCGCTGTTCGCATGGACATCGTGCCATCCTGAGGCTCTACATGCATTGATACTCCGCAAGGCTGGTGATCTTGATGATCCCGGCGCGAATCTTCTGTTCAAACTGATCCGGATCCCACTCGTAGTCCGGCGCACCGCCGAGCAGCGTGGTCAGGATAACGCTCTTGGCATTGTCGCTGATCGGCACCGGGAGCAGGAGCGTCACCAGCGCGTCCACCACCTTGTGAACGTCGCCCGGGTCCGGAAGCGACTTGATGAACGTGGTCGGCTCGAAGCCGTACGGGGCCGTTGTCGGGAGATCGGGCGGATCGATCCAGAGCTTGAGATAGCGGATGCGCATCGGCAGCGTTGCCGTGCTGATCCACGATTTCCCGCCAGGCCATCCCTTCACGTTCGGGGGATAGAGAATGGTCTGCGAAAGGAACGTCATCGCCCGCACCGGATCGTGCGACTCGGGATCGCCCGGGTCCACGTTGATCGTGATCTTCAGACTGAAGGCGTTCATTGCCCCCATCACGAGATCCACGGGGCTCTTGATCATCGCCCCGATCACCTGGTCATCGAAGAAGTGTTCGCTCAGGAACAGCTGCCGGAGCACCGGGCCGACGTTCCAGTTGTTCGCAACCAATGTGGCGGCCATCCCCTGCACGATATCCATGTTCGGAACCTCGTACACGAAGAACTGATAGAGCTTGGAGCAGAGGAAGATCGCGGGGCGCGCGATGTTGTAGTCCGCATCCGTCTGCGCGAAGATCAGTTCCAGCGCATCGTGCTCGCCGTATCCCTCGATGCCGAAGTTGCCGGTCTGTCCGAAGAGCGTCTTGTCGCCGTCGTCGAACTTGTCCAGCGTGAAGGATGCCTCGCGCCCGTTCACATCCCACCCGGTGAGAGCGCGCGCCATTTCGATAACGTCCTGCTCCGTGTAATGCGGTGTGTTGTTGGCATAGTGCCCCGTGCCGAGCGTGAAGAGCTCCATCAACTCGCGGGCATAGTTTTCGTTGGGGCTTCCCTTGGCGCTGCCGTTGCCGTCCAGGTAGATCAGCATCGCCGGATTGATGGTGATCTGCTTCGTGAGATCCTTGTAGCTGCCGAATGCGAACTGGCGCAGGAGGCGGTTCTGGTCGTACATGTACTGCGCAACCTCCACCTTCGGAAACTCGCTCACGAAGTGGCCGTGCCAGAAGAGCGTCATCTTCTCGCGCAGCTTCACACCTGCGGTCATCATCATCCCGATCCACCAGAACTGAACGTCGCGAATCCAGGTGGAGTAGATCTGGTTCCGCTCCTCCTGCGTATAGGCGGTCGGATCCAGAGGAGGCTGCTGAGTCCAGCTCCAGAAAAGTGTCGGGTTGGTGTACGGCTGCAGCATGGCATCCACCAGCGTCGCCGGATCGGAAGCCAGGGCCGAGGTCAGCTCCGCCTGCGTCACACCGAATCCTGTGCGTCGCATCAGGTGCGCGGCGCGCGCGGCGTTCCATGGCTTGTCGGGGGTCGGTGTATACGGTGTCAGATCCGAGGAAGCGGAGAGGAGTGGAGCAGGGGGTCCGTTCGCGTCGTCGTTCAGCCGTCCGAGAAGAAATCGTCGCCTGTTCATTGTGTATCCGTCTGGAGTGCACGGGACATGTTCGGCACGTTCACGTACCACATAGTACGCAGCCGGGCAGACAGTTGAAACGCATTAGCATGCCGGCAAATGCGAACGGCTGCCCTTGGGCAGCCGTTCTGGAGGGCATTCACAAACTGCGTGCAGTGAAGAGTCTACACGGTTGTAAGAGGTAGACCCGTGAGCCGGCTAATGTGTTACAACCATCCGGCGTGAAACCGAATAGGGACCGGCCTCCAACGTGTAGATGTAGGTGCCGGAGGCAAGGGGGGCTGTATCGAACGTGGCCCGATGCTGGCCGGCCTCGAGCGTACGATCCACCACCGAGCCGACGAAGCGGCCGTCGGCCGCTACGACGCTCACGCGTACGCGCGCGCTGGCCGGGATGCGGAAGCCGATCACCGTATTGCCGCGTACCGGGTTCGGCGTGTTCTGATCCAGCACGTACCCGGCCATCCGCGCATGGTCCTCATCCGGCACGCCGAATGCCGGCGAATCGAACAGCGGGAGCCGCGTGAACGAGCCGCCGAGCGCCGTATCGGTTTCGTCCTTCGCGAAGCCCAGCCAGTCCTGCAATACCGAGGCGTACACCTGGCGGAAATCGTTCTTGAACTTGATGTCGCCGCGATCGTCCAGATCCGTGAGGTCCGGCGCACCTCCGAGCACAACGCCTCCCTTCACCGGCTTGCCGAGCACGAAGAGCGGCGATGCAGCGCCGTGATCGGTGCCGGCCGATCCGTTCTCGTTCAATCGGCGGCCGAATTCCGAATAGGTCATGCAGACCACGCGATCGGCATTGTTCGCATAGGCCACGTCGTCCAGGAACGTCTTCACCGCACGCGACAGCGTGTTCAGCAGCCCCTGATGCAGCGGTGCCTGGCCGTAGTGCGTGTCGAACCCGGCAACCGAGACGATGTAGATGTTGGTGGGGAGTCCGCCGTTGATGAAGCGCGCCACCACCTTCAACTGCTGTGCCAGGGTGGCGGAGTCGTACGTGACCGGGTTGTTCGGTGCGTTGAGTACGGCGTCATGGATCTTCGTGGAGTAGACGTTGGACTGCTCGATCACATCGCGCACGTAGCTCAGCTCCGGGCCGGCGAGCGTGGCGGGCACCGGATCGGGCTTCACGCCGATTCCGTTCGCCAGATTGTAGAAGCGGTCCGGATTGTCGATCGCCATCCCCATGCTTCCATGATCGCTCTGGAAGGCGAGGGAGGCGCTGGTGCCGATCTGCATGGCGAACGGAGCCGTTGGAAGCGTCGCCGGATATTCCGGATGGAGCGCCTCCAGATAACGGCCCAGCCATCCGGTATGCCAGATCACATCTGCCGGCGACGCCGTGTGCCAGATGTCCGTGGATCGGAAGTGCGAGCGGTCCTGCGCCGGATATCCAACGCTGCTGACGATCGCGCAGTCGCCGCCGTTGAAGATCTGCTGCACGCCGGTCATCGAGGGATGCAGCGCAAGTCCGTCGCTGATGGCCAGCGCATCGGCCTTCTTGATGGCGATGGTCGGGCGGGCGTCGAAGTACTTCTGATCGTTCACCGGGATGACGGTGTTGAGGCCGTCGTTGCCGCCGGCCAGATTGATCAGCACCAGGATGCGGTCCGTGGCGCCGGCAACACCCTGCAGCCGGAGGAAACTGTTGAGCGGCCGGGCGAAGAGGCCTGACGATGCGATGGGAAGAATCGCTCCTGCCTGCGCCGCGCGCTTGAGAAAGTCTCTGCGAAGCATATATGCGATACCTGTACTTGTTGATGAGTTCCGTTGACGACTACGAGAGCGCAGGCAGCGCTATGTAAGCTGATACTCGCCGAGACCGGCGATGGCTATCAGGCAGTCCTTGATACGCGGTCCGGCGTTCGCCGCATCGGGATCCCACTCGTATGTCTGGCCGCCGGCCAGGAGGGCATCCAGCAACGGCTTTCGCGCATCGTCGGTAACTGCGAGCGGAAGCATCAGTTCAAGCAGATGATCGAGCAGCTTGTTCACATCGGTCTTTGCATCCGGAAGCGACTTCACGAAGGGAACCGGCGCGAATCCGTAGCCGCCGTCCTGGCCGCTGATCGGATCGATCCACAGCTGCGAGTAACGAATGCGGAGCGGAACCGTTGCGCTGGAGATCCAACTGCGTCCGCCCGGCCATCCCTTCACGTTCGGCGGCGCCAGCAGCGTCTGCGCAAGGTAGCCCTCGGCAGTCACCGGATCGTGCAGGCCCTGCTTGCCGATGTCGGTGTTGTTGCGCGAGGTGGGGGTGATCCCTGCATTCAGATGCAACTGGCGAATTGAGCCGAGCACGAACTCCACCGGGCTCTTGATCCGGGCGCCGATCACATTGTCGTCCATGAAGTGCTCGCTCAGCAGAAGCTGGCGCAACACCGGGGCGATCTGCCAATCGTTCGCAGCCATGGTCTCCGCCATGCCGGCAACGATGTCCATGTCCGGCGTGTCGTACACGAAGTACTGGTACAGCTTGCTGCAGACGAAGACCGCAGCCCGCTTCTTTCCGAGATCCTTGTCGGTCTGATCGAAGATCAGATCGATCACATCCATCGAGGTCTTCCCCTGGATTCCGAAGTTCCCCGTGGCTCCCAGAATCGTCTTGTTGCCGTTGTCGAAGCTGGCAGGCTTGAACTCGCTGGTCGTCGTAGTGTTGACGCGCCATCCTGTGAGGGCTCGTGCAAGCTCAACGATGTCGTGCTCGGTGTAATGCGGTGTGCCGTCGCCGTACTTGCCGACGCCGATCGTGAACAACTCCAGCAGTTCACGCGCGTAGTTCTCGTTCGGATTACCCGCCTTGCTGGTTGTGCCGTCCAGGTAGATCAGCATGGCGGGATCGATCGTCACCTGCTTCGTCAGGTCCTTGAAACTTCCGAGCGCGTTCTGGCGGAAGAGCTGATTTTGCGTCAGCATGAATGGCGTAACCAGCACCTTCGAGTATTCGCTGACGAAGTGGTTGTGCCAGAAGAGGACCATCTTCTCGCGCAACATTGCCGACGGCAACAGCATCAACGCCGTCCACCATTCCTGCAGCGTGGAGGCCGCACTGTAGTACTGTTGGAGTTGCGAGTTGTCCGGGGAGAGGTGGATCTCATTGTACCACGGGAAGTCCCCATTGCTGGCAGGAGGCGGGTCCGGCATCGGCGCCCCCGAGAGCATGCCGTCGACAACAGCAGCCGGCGTGGAGCCGACAGCGGCCGTGATCTCCTCCCATGTCGGCCCGAAACCCGTGCGGCGCAGAAGGTGGGCGGCTCGTCTGGTATCCCACGGCTTGTCGGGGCGCGGCGTGTAGGGGGTAAGATCGCCTGCGCTGATGCTGGCAACCGATTCACGCATTCCGGGAAGATTGTGCCGGAGGACCGCGCCCGGCTCCATCCATGCGCTGGAAACCGCGCCGTTGGGAGCGAACGCACTGCTGCGCTGCAGGAAGGATCGTCTGTTCATTTGGGAACCATCCTTGTCAATATGGGAGAGATCTGGCGGGGCTCTGGGGTTGGAGCATGGCCAACGCAGGCTTTCGAATCGAGCCGCACAATACACGACCGGTGCCCGTGGGTGCGGATTGCGTAAACACCGACGGCCGCCGTGTCTGGACTTGTCCTGACCCGGTGAAAGGAACGCTTTCGGTAAAGGAAGAAGTTACGTCTCATTGCAATCAGTTTCAAGCAATGTTACGCGTTGGCATGCAGGCGTCATTCCACTACTCTCCCCGATATCGGGCCAAATCGGGGTCTGTAACCTGGGGGCGCCGTTCTTCCTTTTCCGGTAGCCGGAGGGTGATTATTTCGGAGGGTATTCCGGCTCGGGAAACCGGGCATCTTCCTATATTTGCAAGGTTTAGGAGCATGCTCGACCCTGGGGCTGCACCCGACATGGCGGTTGCCGGATCAAGACGCAGGCCGCCACCTTACCCAACTGAGTTCACAACACGTGGGCAGGCACCAAGAGAACATCGACCAGGACAAACAGGTTCAGCAACAGTTGATCGCGAGCGGCGGGCTGCCGCGTCATGTGGCGATCATCATGGACGGCAACGGACGCTGGGCAAAGGAACGCGGATACCCGCGCGTTGCAGGGCATCGTGAAGGCGTAAACTCTGTGCGCGACATCGTGCGCGCATCGGCCCAGTTGGACATTCCGTATCTGACGCTCTACGCATTCTCAACGGAGAACTGGAAGCGGCCGCACAACGAAGTGTCCGTGCTGATGAACATCCTGATGCGGTTCCTTCGGGCCGAGATGCAGGAGATGCGGGAGAACAATATCCGCCTGAACGCGGTCGGCAACCTGAACTCTCTTCCGAAGCCGGTGCAGAAGCAGTTGCACAGCAGCATGGAGGAGCTTTCCGGCAACACGGGGCTCACACTCACACTCGCGCTGAGCTACAGCGGTCGCTGGGATCTGTTGCGTGCGGTGCAGACGCTCGCGCTCGATGTTCGCGGCGGCAAGCTCTCCCCGGAAGACATTACCGAGGAATTGTTCCGTACGTACCTGACCACGAGCGATCTCCCGGATCCCGACCTGATGATCCGCACCAGCGGTGAGCTCAGGCTGAGCAACTTCCTCCTCTGGGAGATGGCCTATTCCGAAATTCATATTGCGTCGGTCTACTGGCCCGATTTCCGGCGGCCGCATCTTTACGAAGCACTTACCGATTACCTGCAGCGCGAACGTCGTTTCGGAAAGACGAGCGAGCAACTCGACGGGGAAGAAGTCCCTGCGAGAACCTACGTCCAGAAGATCATCGATGCCTTCACCCGACAATAGATCGCCCCGACATCCCTTCATGAGCCTGGCGCTTGCCGGCTCGTTGCTTCTTCTTGCCGCCGCTTCCATGCTGCGTGCGCAGGAGGCTCCGCCGGCCGATGCACCTCCCAGGCGCATTCGTGATATTCGTGTAGAGGGTGTACAGACCTCCTCTCCGTCGGCAGTCATCACCATTTCCGGTCTGCGGATCGGTGACATGGTGACCTCCACCACCGACGCCTTCGCCAAGGCCATTCGTAACCTTGTGGACCGGCGCCTCTTCAGCGATGTGCGCGTCTACGCGGAGAATGTCACCGCCACCGATCTGGTGGTGGTGATCACCGTGAAGGAATATCAGCGCGTGGGCGCCGTGCGGTTCGCCGGCAACGAGGATCAGAGCGACAAGGATCTCACCGATCTGCTTACGATCCGCCCGGGCGATATCGCCGTGCCGTACGAGATGGATCGCACACGCGCGAAGATCCGGAAGAAGTATTCCGACGAGGGATATCTCTTCACCAAGGTGAACGTGACGCAGTCCCCGTCTGCCGATACCGGGCGTGTGGATCTGCTCTTCACCATCGAGGAGGGGCCGGAGGTGCGCATCGGCTCGATCACCTTCGAAGGGAACAGCGCCATCTCCGAATCGGACCTGCGCGGCTCGATGGACAAGATCAAGGAGAAGTCCTGGTGGCAGTTCTGGCGCTCCTCGAAGTTCGATCGCACGCAGTTGAAGGACGACGAGAAGAAGATCGTTGCCTACTATCATGCGCGCGGGTATATCGATGCGGATGTGGTGCGCGATTCAATCGGCATCAACCCTTCTACCGGCCATGCCGATGTGCATATCGTGGTGACCGAGGGGCACAAGGTTTACCTGCGTAACCTTACGATCGCAGGCAACAGCGTCTACTCCGACGAGCAGATCCGGCGGCGCCTCGACGTGGAACCGGGCGGGCCGTACAATCAGGTCCAGCTCGAGAGCAACCTGAAGGGGAACGAGGAGCAGACCGACGTACGCTCGCTCTACCTGGACAACGGCTATCTCACGTTCGATGCGCGGATGGATGAGAAACGGGTAGGGGCGGACTCCGTGGACGTGGTGGTCCGGATGCAGGAAGGGGGACAGTCCACCATCCGCTACGTGTCGATTGCCGGCAACACGAAGACGCGCGACAAGGTGATCCGGCGCGAGCTCTACACGCGGCCCGGCGACACCTTCTCGAAGGCGGCGGTGATTCGTTCGCTCCGCAATCTTGCCAACCTGAACTATTTCAACCCGGAGCGCCTGCAGCCTGATGTGCAGCCGGTGGATGCCACGTCGGTCGATATCACGTATCAGGTGGAGGAGCGCCCCAGCGACACGTTCAACGCCTCGCTCGGCCTCAGCTCGCAGGGGCTTACCGGCATGCTCGGCGTGTCGTTCAACAACTTCTCGATCCTCGAGCCGCTCAACGGCGGCAGCGGCCAGGTGCTGAACTTCAACTGGGAGTTCGGCAGCTTCGTCAATACACTGCTTCTCGGCTTCACGGAGCCGTGGCTGTTCGACGATCCCACATCGCTCGGCGCCAGCATCTCGCTGCAGACGCGCAGCTACGATCCCGGAAACGGAAGCCCCGGTTTTCAGCTGCGGCAGGTTGGCGGCGGCATCAACATCGGTCGCCGTCTTTCGTGGCCTGATGATTATTTCCGAGTCGACGCCGGGATCAATCTGCGGAGCAACAAGTTGGAAGGGGATCAGTCGCTGGATCCGTACTACCGGAACGGCACGGAGTTCTCGCTCACGCTCTCGCTCTCGCGTGCCAGCATCGACAACCCGATCTTCCCGACGATGGGATCGCGATTCTCCTTCGTGAACACCATTGCCGGGCTCGGCGATGCCAAGTACACGAAGCACGAATTGAAGTTCGATTTCTTCTCGCCGCTTGCCCAGCTGTCCGAGTCCAATCCGCTGGTACTCTATATCGGCAACGAGTACGGGTACCTGAACGATTACGGTCCGATCGAGGGGATTCCCCCGTCGGCATTCTACTCGATGGGCGGCACCGGCATCGGCGGCTTCAACACGACGCCGCTGCGCGGGTACAAGGATCAGTCCATCGGCCCGGTCTCCAGTGTCCCCATCGGCAAGCTCTATACGAAGATCACGAGTGAGCTGCGGTTCGGAATCGCCGTGAACCCGATCCCGATCTATGCGCTCGCCTTTGCGGAGGCCGGTAACGTCTGGAACAACTTCAGGGAGGTCGATCCGTTCGATCTGAAACGTTCGATGGGCCTTGGCATACGTCTCACGATTCCCGGCGTCGGGCTTCTCGGCTTCGATTACGGGTACGGCTTCGACCTGGACAACCTCGGCGAGAAGGGGGGATGGCAGTTCCACTTCCAGTTCGGCAGATGATGCCGCACTTCGTGGTTCCGGTCACGTGCCGATAGATCAAGATTGCAAACAATGTCGATGGCATCCGCCCGGCCCGTCAGGGCGGCGGCAGGGTGCCGATCGCGACATCGCCGGATATCCGAAACACGTAAGGAAACTATTCAACGACATGTCTCTTCACACCAGAACACTGATCCGTCTTACAACGCTTCTTCTCGCCGTATTTGCCGGTGTGGTCTCCGCTCAGGCTCAGATCAAGTTCGGCGTCGTCAACAGCGACAAGATCGTCTCGCAGCTTCCGGAGCTGAAGGACATCGAAGCCAAGCTGCAGCAGCTTCAGTCGTCGTACACCGATACGCTGAAGGCCATGGAGACCAACTATCGTGCGCGGCTGGAGTCGTATCAGAAGCAGCAGACGATGCTCACACCTGATGCGAAGGCGAAGGAGGAGGATGCGTTGCGCGGAATGGAACAACAGTACGCACAGTACCGCGATGACCGGCTTGGCCAGCAGGGTGCGCTTGCGCGCTATCAGGCACAGCTGATGCAGCCGGTTCGCGACAAGGTTCGTTCCGCCATCGAAAAGGTTGCCAAGGACGAGAAGTTGTCGGCGGTGCTCGAGGAGGGAGCCTTCCTCTACGTCGATTCCAAGCTCGACATTACGTTCAAAGTACTGGACTATCTCAAGCGTGGTAATTAAGCGAACATATCTGTGGGCCGTGTTGTCTGCTGCATTGTTGCTGCAGTACCCTGCCCATGCGCAGAAGATCGCCTACGTGGCTACCGAGGCGATCATGGACAAGCTTCCGGATGCAAAGAATGCGCGCGCCAAGCTCTCCGAACTGCAGCTTGGATGGATGCGCGATATTCAGCGGCAGGAACAGGAGATCTCGAAGCTCAAGGTGGACATCGAATCCAACCGCCTCCTCTGGAGCGTCCAGGAAAAGCGCGATGCCGACGCCAAGCTGGCCGATCTGGAGGCCAAGCTTGCTGCGTTCCGTGCCGCCAAGTTCGGACCGCAGCAGGAATACGAGAAGCAGCAGACCGAGCTGATGGGGCCGGTGGTGGAGAAGGTTGCCAAGGCGATCGAGGACGAGGCCAAGGCCCAGAAGTTCGACTACGTGTTCGACAAGAGCAGCCGTGCAATGTCCATGCTCTATGCCAACCCGGCCAACGATATCACCTGGGCCGTGCTGAAGCGCCTCGGCGTGGAGCCGGAGGCTGCGCCTCCCGGAGGCCCGGCGGCGCATGCAGAAGGGGACGCCAAGAGCGAGCAGGATGCGCGCAAGAACAGGGGGGCGAGGCGGGATATTCCCACTCCTCCGCTTCCTACCGATAAGCCGATCGATCCGAACAAGCTTCCAACGGGTACGCCCAGCGGAGGTGGAAACGGTAATCCCTAGCTCATTTTCAATCGCAATTGCACGTGCAACAGATGCAGGCAGCGGAGATAGCGAAGTTGGTGGGAGGGGACGTTTTGGGCGATCCCTCCCGTGTGATTTCGGGCGTTCGAAAGATCGAGGAGGCCGGTGAAGGAGATATTTCTTTCATCGCGAATCCAAAGTATCTGCGATTTCACGACGGAACTCAGGCTTCGGCGCTTCTGGTGAACCGCGAGTTTGAAACTACGCGTAAAGATTTGGTCTATATCAAGACCGATGATCCGTACCTTGCATTCCTGCTCGTGCTCCGGACCTTCATGCCGCCGGCGATTCGTCCGGAGCCGGGTGTGCATCCCACGGCTGTGATTGCATCGGATGTGGTGCTGGGAGCGAATGTCTCCATCGGACCCCACGTTGTTGTCGGTGCCCGTTCCGTGATTGGAGATGGCGTGGTGATCCAGTCCAATACGGTCCTTGGTGAGGACGTCATGGTTGGGCGCGACACCGTGATCTTCCCGAACGTGACGCTCTATCACCAGACGCGCGTCGGTGAACGGGTGACAATCCATGCCGGCGCGGTGATCGGAGCCGATGGGTTCGGTTTCCTTCCGCGAGGAACATCCGAGGGGTGGGAGAAGATTCCGCAGACCGGGATCGTGGTGGTTGAGGATGACGTGGAGATCGGCGCGAATGTCACCATCGACCGTGCGACGCTTGGTGAAACGCGCATCGAACAGGGGGTGAAGCTGGACAACCTTGTTCACATTGCGCACAATGTTGTGCTCGGCAGGCATACCGTGATAGCGGCCCAGGCCGGCATCTCCGGCAGCGCTCGCATCGGCGAGCGGAACATGATTGCCGGGCAGGTTGGAATCGTGGGGCATATCGATACGGTTCCCGATGTGATCATCGAGGCGCAGTCCGGAGTGAGCAAGTCCATCCGCAAGGCCGGCCGCTACTTCGGGCATCCGGTGAAGGAGCATGCGCAGGCGCTCCGCCAGGAAGGAGCGTTGCGACAGCTACCGGATCTTCTGCGCGACATCCGCGACATGCAGCGGCGGATCGCGCAGCTCGAGGCTGCGCTCGGCGTGGATGCGAAGGAGTAGCTGCGTCGTGCATTTGAAAGCTCTCTAGTACGATGTTGCCTTTGCTGTGGCACAACGTACTTCTCCAGAACGCGGGCGTTTCGATTTATCGGAACGCCCGCTGTTGTTGGTGCCGGTCAGGAATCGGCCGCTCCAGTGTCAGGTTATGGCGAATGGTAAACGCGAAATGGCGTGGGCCGCTACGTCGCACGGAAAGATTACTTTTGCAACGCATTACGTTCAGACGCGTATGGAACCAACAGTGCATTCGCGTCTCTATACGTCCGGTTGCGCCGCCACAGGGTGCACCGCTCCTGCCAGCTCTTTCTGTCCTATGCGCCAACAGCAGCGAACCATCAGCCGACCCGCATCGTTCTCCGGCATTGGTCTTCACACCGGCAATCTCTCTACCATCACGTTCAATCCAGCTCCGGAGGGGTATGGCCTTCGCTTCGTACGCACCGATCTCGATGGCTCGCCGGAGATTCCCGCCAACGTCGATCTGGTAACGGATATATCGCGCGGCACCACGTTGACTGCGGGCGCCGCCGACGTGCATACGGTTGAGCACGTGCTTGCGGCGCTGGTTGGGCTCGAGATCGACAATTGCCGCATAGAGCTTACGGCGAACGAGCCTCCCGTTGGTGACGGCAGCGCACTTCCGTACACGCAGGCTCTGCTCGATTCCGGATTCGAAGACCAACAGGCGCCGCGCGAGTGTATCGTGATCGACCAGATCGTGGACTTCAAGAACGAGGCGAAGGGTGTGGAGATCGTTGCGCTGCCGCATAGCGACTATCGCGTTACCGTGATGATCGACTACAAGAATCCCGCGCTCGGCAGCCAGCACTCCGGGATGTTCAACCTGCAGTCCGAGTTCGCAACGGAGTTTGCGCCGGCCCGCACGTTCTGCTTCCTTACGGAGGTGGAGATGCTGCGCAGCGAGGGGCTGATCAAGGGGGGGAATCTGGACAACGCGATCGTGATCGTGGACAAGGACGTGGATGACGAACAGATGAAGGAGTTGAGCCGCCGTCTCGGTATCGAGGGCTCCGTAGTGCTCGGCTCCACCGGTATCCTGAACAACGGGACCATGCGTTTCCCGAACGAGCCGGCGCGCCATAAGCTGCTGGACATGCTCGGCGATCTTGCCCTGGTCGGGGCACCGCTTCAGATGCAGATCCTTGCGGCTCGTCCGGGACATGCGAGCAACATCGAGTTCGCGCGCAAGATCAAGAAGCTCGCCGGCCAGAAGAAGCTCTACAGGAAGCTCAGCGCGAAGGCAGCTGCGGCCACGGTGGATATCAACGCCATCATGAAAGTGCTGCCGCACCGCTACCCGTTCCTGCTCGTCGATCGCGTTCTCGAGATCGATACGGAGAGCGGGCGGATCGTTGCACTGAAGAATGTCACGATGAACGAGCCCTTCTTCAGCGGACATTTTCCGGGGCAGCCGGTGATGCCCGGCGTGCTGATCTTCGAGGCGATGGCGCAGAGCGGCGGCATGCTGTTGATGAATCACATCTCTGCCGACGGCTCCAAGCTGGCCTACTTCATGGGGATCAAGGAGGGCAAGTTCCGCAAGCCGGTAATCCCCGGCGACCAGCTTCGCTTCGAGGTCGAGCTTCGCTCGAAGCGCTTCAACACTTTTACCCTGTACGGCCGTGCCCTCGTCGATGGCGTTCTGGTAGCCGAGGCGGAGTTCAGCGTGGCATTGGTGGATCGTCAAGCCTCATGATCATTCAGAACCTGGAGAACGTGGAATCCGTGATCAGCCCTCTCGCATCTGTCCATCCTGATGCTGTAATCGGTGAAGGTGTCCGTATCGATCCGTTCGCCGTCATCGAGGCGGACGTCGTCATCGGCAACGGCGTTCACATTCAGCCGCATGTTCACCTTTGCCCGGGCGCGCGCATCGGCAACGAGTGCGTGATCTTCACGGGCGCCTCCATCGGCGCCGTGCCGCAGGATCTGAAGTTCGGCGGTGAGAATACTCTTGCGATCATCGGCGATCGTACCATGGTGCGTGAATATGTCACCGTGCACCGCGGCACCCTGGCGCGCAGACGCACCGTTGTGGGAAGCGACTGTCTGTTGATGGCCTACACGCATGTTGCTCACGACTGCATCGTCGGGGACCACGTGATACTTGCCAACGCGGTGCAGCTGGGCGGGCATGTGGAGGTGGATGACTGGGCCATCATCGGCGGCCTTACCGGTGTGCACCAGTTTGAACGCGTGGGCAAGCATGCGATGGTTGGAGCCGGCTTTCGAGTGATGAAGGATGTGCCGCCGTTCGCTCTTGCGGGGAGCCAGCCGCTTGCCTTCACCGGCATCAACTCCATCGGGCTGCGCCGTCGCGGGTTCAGCGAGGAGACGATCAAGACGATCGACGATGTATATCGCCTGATCTATCAATCCGGCTACAACATCGGCGACGGCACCGCGAAGGCCGGTGAGGCCTTCAGCCATTGTGAGGAGGCCCGCGACATCATCGAATTCATTCGCACAAGCAAGCGGGGCATCATCCCCACCGCGCGCTGAGCATCTCCACGCGACGAGACGGCAGGCCATCGGCAATGGATTATTCCTCTGCGAACATTCTCATCATTGCCGGTGAGGCCTCGGGCGACCGGCATGCCGCGCGTCTGGTGGCGAGGATGCACGCGAAGCGTCCCGCGCTGCGCTTCTGGGGGATCGGCGGCACCATGCTCGCCGGCGAGGGGGTGGAATGTGTGGCGGACGCGGCGCGAATGAATGTGATCGGCTTCATCGAAGTCGTCAAGCACTACCGCTTCTTTCAATCGGTCTTCAACTCGGTGCTCGCGCTTGCACGCGAACGGCGTCCGGCCCTGGCGATCCTCGTGGATTACCCCGGCTTCAACCTGCGGATGGCGCGCGCGCTGCATCGTGAAGGAATACGCGTGGTGTACTACATCGCCCCGCAGGCGTGGGCGTGGAAGGAGGGGCGGGTGCGTTCGCTTCGCGAGAATGTGGATGATCTGATCGTTGCCTTCCCGTTCGAGGTGGAGTACTTCGGGCGGGGCGGCATCAACGCCCACTTCTTCGGGCATCCGCTTGTGGATCAGTTCGCGGAGCTGAGTCCGGGAGTAGGCGAAGCCGCCGATGAGCGCTCCGCCATTGCCTACCTTCCCGGCAGCCGGCCGGAGGAGATTGCACGGCACATGCCGGTGCTTCGCGACGTGATGCTCCGCATGGGCGATGGCTACCGGCATGTGATCCCGCTCGCCTCCACGATCCGGCGGGAGCTGATCCTGCCATATCTGGAGGGGATCTCGTTCAGCCTGGTTTCCTCCGCGTACGAGTCGCTTGCCGGCGCCGGTGCGGCGCTGGTGAAGAGCGGCACGTCCACATTGGAGGCCACGTTGCTCGGCGTTCCGTTCGCGGCGTTCTATCGCACGTCGTGGGGAAGCTATCAGATCGCGCGGCGCCTGATCAAGGTTGCGCACGTTGCGATGCCGAACGTGCTTGCCGGCCGCGGCATCGTGCGCGAGTTCGTGCAGGACGACATGCAGCCCGGCGCCATGGCGACGGAGCTGCAGCGTCTGCTGAGCGATGCAGCGTACCGGGCAGGTGTTGCCGAGGGACTCGCCGAGGTAACGCGGATGCTCGGCTCGCCCGGTGCGGCGGAACGGATTGCTTCCTACATCGTGGAGACCTATCTGCAATGAGCCGCGACCCTGCACGTTGGAAGATGGCGCTGGTTCGTTCGGGCCTGCGTCTGCTTGGCTCCACGTGGCGCATTCGCGAAGCGGTTCCGGAAGAGTGCGAGGCAATCGTGGCCGGAATGGAACCGGCGGTGATCGCGTTCTGGCATGGTGGAATGCTGCCGCTCTGGTATCGGTTCCGGTTGCTGCATCCGGCGGCGGTAGTAAGTGCGAGCAGCGATGGCGCGCTGCTTGCGGACTATCTCGCCCGGGGTCTCGGCTATGGCCTGGTGATTCGCGGCTCCAGTTCGCGTGGAGGAGGCGAAGCATTGCGGGCGATGGCCGATGCGCTTGCGTCGCGCTCCTGTCTGATAACGCCGGACGGGCCGCGCGGGCCGGTGCATGAGGCAAAGCCGGGGGCGCTGGTTGCCGCGCTCCGTTCGGGGAGACGGGTATTGCTGGCGGGCTGGAGTTGCAGGCATGTGGTACGGCTTGGTTCGTGGGACGCGATGCATATCCCATATCCGTTCTCGAGGATTAATATCCGTTATTGCACATTCGATGGCTCTCGTAATATGAACGGGAAGAAGACGACGGATATGGAGGAAGGCGGGCGAATCGGCGATGAGACGTTGCGCGCGATGGGTGCCGCATTGAACGCATTGAGCGAACCGAAACGGCCGGTCCTCTCGGGTGCATCGATCCATTCGAGCGCAACCGAAGATGCGGGTTCTGCCGGAGCAGCGAGTGCGTCGAGCCGTCCGAATGCGCTTGGCGAGCCGGGCGCCGGCGGCGCATCGTTGCCGGGCGGATCGAATGATGCAGCTGATGCCGGCGCCTCTGGTGGATCGGATGATGCCGGCGATTCAAACACGCCGGGTTCATCACACGGAGTGAAGGTGTCCGGCGAAACGACGGAGGGCGCATGAACCTTCGGCTCCTTCTGCTGCCGCTCTCGTGGCTCTACGGTTTCCTTCAACGTCGTGACCGTGCACGCCGTGAGACACATGCCTACCGAAGCCGGCTTCCCGTCATCTCCGTCGGGAACCTGTCCGTTGGAGGTTCCGGAAAGACGCCAGTGGTTGCGTGGATCGTCGCGCGTCTACGGGATGAATATCCGGTGGCGATTCTTACCCGCGGGTACCGCAGGCGTTCGAGCGAGGATGTGATCATTGATATGCCTGCAGATGCGCCTGATCCCGATCTGCTGGGGGATGAGCCTGCCATGCTTGCCGGGATGATGGCGGATGCGCCTCCCGGAAGTGTCCTCGCCGTTGGACCGGATCGCGCGGCGCTTCTCCGCTCCATCGATGCAGATGCCGCTCGCCGCGTCGTGATCCTGGACGACGGCTTTCAGGGGTACGCAGTGGCGCGCGATCTGGATATCGTGCTGGTGGATGAGCGCACTGTGGAGAACGCACATCTGATTCCGGCCGGCGATCTGCGCGAGCCGCCGCAGGCGCTGTCGCGCGCGCAGGTGGTTCTGGCAGGTTCCGCAGCGGCCGAAGTCTTTGCCCGGCGCCATATGAACAACGAGGCATCGCTGTTCCGCTACAGCGGCCGCGCGTGCGGGCTCCTTCCGTGCGCAGGGCCGGGCGCAGAGTACAATGGCGAGCCGGCATTGCTGGTCACCGGGATTGCCCGCTCCGTGCGTGTCCTCGAATCGCTGCGCGCACTCGGTGTGGAGGCTCGGGCGCACCTGCGCTTTCGCGATCATCAACGATACGATAAGCGGGAGGCCGAACGCATTGCCGGTGCCATGATGCGCTGCGGCGCTCGTGTGGTTGTCACCACCGGGAAGGATGCGGTGAAGCTGCGGCGCTTTCCCAGGCTTTGCGAGCGTATGTTCTGGATCGATTACGAGGTCACGATTGAGCGTGAAGAGGAGCTGGTGGCTATCTTGCATGGCGCCATTCGCCGGTCAATGAGCCGTTGATCATATCTCTTCCGACAATGTGATCGGCCTTTTCAGGAACAGGGAACCAAGCCACACGTACGACATGGGACTTCTCATAGGCATATCGAAGGGGAGCGGCGGCGTGAAGTATGCCAACTACTCGCGCTGGCTCACGAGCACGGATGATGACGTGGAGACGATCGACCTCTCGGCGTCCGATGACCCGGAGCGCGACATGGCCCGCGTGGATGCGCTGGTGATGACGGGCGGTTCCGACGTGGACCCCGCCCGTTACGGGCATCCGGAGTACGAGGCTCAGTGCGAGGATATCGACCGGTCCCGCGACGAGCACGAGTTCCGGCTCCTCGCCATCGCGGATGAACGCGACCTTCCGGTGCTCGGCATCTGCCGCGGCCTGCAGGTGATCAACATTCACTTCGGCGGAACGCTGTTCCCGCACCTGCCGGCCTACATCCCGGGAAGCGGGATCCATCAGAAGGAGAACGGTAACGACCGCGTGCACGAAGTGGAGGTGACGCCGGGAACGTTACTCTACAAGGCCGTGGCGGATCTGAGCGGAGCCGTGAACTCCGCGCACCATCAGGCGATCGATCGCCTCGGCGAAGGGCTTACCGTTTCCGCGCGCGCTGCCGACGGCGTGATCGAAGCCATCGAGCGCCGCGATCACGGTGGCAAGCCGTACCTGCTCGCCGTGCAGTGGCACCCGGAGCGGATGGCCGATCACGAAAGCCTGTTCTCGCGAGGCATCCTGTGCCAGTTTCTCTTCGAGGCGCACAGCGCGCAGATACTCGCCCGCTCCAGCAAGCCGCTTCCGAAGCCTGAGCCGCCGCCGCTGGACCTTCCTTCGCAGGAAGAGGGGAATCCGATGCTGCCGATCATCAACAACTGACGCGAACAGCCTGGCCCGGGTGTATGGCGGGGAGCGGGGATGTGGCGCACCTTGCGCGGTCAGGGCCCGGCAAGGTTGAAGGCCTAACCGAAGAACTTGTTCCGTTCGTTCTTCAACTCCTTGAGCAGATAGAGCATGTGGAGGTTGTTCGAGTTCTCGGCCATCGGCATGTAGTGCTCCGACGTCTCCTTCACGTACTTGTACGGATTGCGCTTCAGGTTGAACTGCAGACATCGGAAGTTGTCCAGCCGGTCCGCAAGCTTGATCACGCGGCAATCCTCCGGACTGTTCTTCAGCCGTTCCACGTACTCGCGGTCGATCTGCTCGCGCAGCGGCCCGTCGTCCACGCGCACCTCCTTCGTCAACGTCTCCACCAGGTAGCTCACGAACGGCCCGAAGTTGTACTCCAGCACCTCCGAGTTCAGAATGTCGGAGTCCTCCAGCGTGTCGTGCAGCAGCCCCGCAACCAGCACGTCCGGCTCGTGGATGTCCAGTTCGTCCAGCAGAATGCGCGTGACGCGTGTCACGTGCCAGAAGTAGGGCGTACCGTCGTTGCGGACCTGGAACTGATGAACGTTCTCCGCCATCTCGTACGCGCACATGATGCGGTTCAATTCCACGGCGCCGACGATCGGCATGAGCTTGTCGCGTATCTCGCTCTTCGAGAGAAACGTGCGGTTGTATCCCGGTTGATTGGACTGCTGAAGCATTGGATCAGAGTACTGTTACGATTCGATCAGTTCCCGCGCCATCTGAAGGCTCGACTCCGTAATTACTTCGCCGCTCATCAGCTTCGCAACCTCGCGCGTATGTTCCTCCGCGCTCAGCTTGCGAACCATCGTGATCGTGCGGCTACCCTGTTCGGACTTCTCCACCACGTAGTGATGCATGCTCATCGCGGCGATCTGCGGAAGGTGTGTGATCGCGATGATCTGATGGAAGTCCGCGAGATCGCGCATCGCGCCGCCAACCTTCGAGGCGATTCGCCCGGAGATGCCGGTGTCGATCTCATCGAAGATCAAAAGAGGCAGGCGATCGTTCTTCGCAAGGATCGTCTTCAGCGCCAGCATCACCCGGCTTATCTCGCCACCCGAGGCAACACGTGCAAGCGGCTTCGGTTCCTCGCCCAGATTCGTGGAGATGTAGAACTCCGCCGTGTCGATTCCGTTCGCCGATGCCGCGCACCACGCGCCGTTGGCCAGCACGCTTCCGGAGGCCTCCGGGGCGCTCGGTGTGCGCTCGAACTGCACGTGAAAACGGCCGTTCTCTATCCCTAGGCCCTTCAACACATTCTCGATGGAGCGTGCAACTTTCCGTGCAACGTCCGTGCGTTTCGCCGAGAGCTTGGCGCCCAGTTCGCCTGCGCGCCGGGCGCGTGCATCGGCCTCTGCAACGAGGGCGGCGGTCTGCTCCTCGAAGTTCTGCACGAGATCCAGTTCCGCTGCGATCTGCTCGCGGTGTGCGAGCACGGTATCGAGCGTGCCGCCGAACTTCTTCCGCAGCCCGCTCAATGCCTGCAGGCGTTCGCGCATTTCCTCCAGGCGTTCCGGAGCGAAGTCGATGGAGGCCGAATAGCTCTGCGTGTACTTCGCAATCTCCTCCACGATGGAGATGGCCGACAGGCATTCCGCCCGATACTCCGCAACGCTCGGATCGATGGCCTGCAGCTGGTCGAAGAGATTCCGCGCCCGCAGAAGCTGGTCGCGCACGGAGTTCTCCTGCTCGTAGAGTAGGGAGTAGAGTGCCGACGTCAGCTCGAAGATCCGTTCGCCGTTCTCCTGAATCTTCAACTCCTGAAGAATCGCCTCGTCCTCGCCGGGCTGCGGAGCAACGGCATCGATCTCCCGCAATTGATAGGAGTGGAACTCCTGCTTCTCCCGCAACTGTGCCTCGCGGCGGCGCAGCTCGCGCAGGCGCGCGCGCGTCTCGTTCAGCTCCGCGAAGGCCGCTGCGAAGTCTGCCACCAGCATCTCGAGCCCGCCAACGTTGTCCAGCATCGAGATGTGGGTTTCCGGGCGGAGCAGCATCTGATGTTCGTGCTGCCCATGGAGATCAACCATCAGGTCCCCGAGCTCCTTTACAAGCGTGAGCGACGCCGGGGAATCGTTGATGAACGATCGCGACGTTCCCTTGGCGTTGATCTCGCGCCGCACCGTGATCTCGTTCCCCTCGATCTCGTACTCGTTGAGCTCAAGCAGATTCCGGGCGCGATCGTTGTCATCCACCGTGAAGAGCCCTTCAACGATGGCGCGCTCCGCGCCGCGCCGCACGGCATCGGTGGAGGCGCGGCCTCCCAGGATCAGCCCCAGCGCGCCGATCAGGATGGACTTTCCCGCGCCTGTCTCACCCGTGAGGATGTTGAGCCCGTTCGCGAACTCGATCGAGGCCTCCTCGATCAATGCGTAGTTCTTGACGTAGAGCGATTTGAGCATGAGACATTGAAAGGATGCGGGGAGAGCGCAACGTGATTCTTCGTGTTCGTGCCGGCAACCGTGAGGAGCCGGAGGGAGCGCATGAACCGGACCGCCGGGTGCCCCGCAGGGACGTTCCTGCATGGAAGGCCGTGTACGGGCATCGCTGCAGCAGCGTTACCGGAACTGCTTCTCCCGATGTTCGGCGAAGAGATGCTTCACCCGGTTCCGCTGATACTTGCCGGTGGATGTTACCGGGATGTCGTCGCCGAACACCACTACTTTCGGTGCCTTGTGCGGCGGAAGATGCTCGCGGCAGAACGCAAGCAGCTCCTGGTCCGTGAGCGAGGGATCGCCTCTGCGAACATAGGCACCGATCTCCTCACCATACCAGTTGTTCTCGAAGCCGACACAGATACCGGCATCCACCTTGGGATGGCTGTTGATCACCTCGTCGATCTCCAGCGGCGAGATGTTCACGCCGCCGCGGATGATCAGCTCCTTGATGCGGCCAGTAATGAAGAAGTACGGCCTGCCGGCATCATCATGCGTCATGAACCCTTCGTCTCCGCTTCGGAACCATCCGAAGGTAAACGCATTCAGGTTCGCCTCTTCGTTGCCGTAATATTCCAGCATCACATTGTGTCCGCGGATCACGATCTCGCCGCGCTCGCCTGGCGGCAGCGCATTGCCGTTCGCATCGTGGATCGCCATCTCGTTCTGCGGAATCGGAACGCCGATGCTGGGAAAGCCGTATGCGGTATGCCAACGCATCCGTTCCTCGTCCGGCAGGTCGGCTGGAAGGAAGCAGCTGTAGCACGTGGTCTCCGAAAGCCCGTAGCCGTGAATGATCGGCACCCGATATCGCTCCTCGAATCGTTGCGCAAGCTCGCACGTAAGCGGGCCGGCCCCGCAGATGATGTGACGGAAGCGGGCAAGGTCCAGTGCAGATGTGTCGATATCGGCCTGCACCAGGAATGCCAGAAGCGTCGGCACCACAGAGACGATTGCAACCCCCTCCGCAGCGATCCTCTGGAAGAACCTTCCCGATTGAAACTTCCGGTTCAGCACCACGCTGCCGCCGGCAACCATCGGCGTCACAAGCGTCACCACCGTTCCGTTCACATGATGAATCGGAAGCACGCACATCATGCGGGAGTCCGCCTCAACGCCATGCCATGCCGCAATCCCCGTGCAGTCCGCCAGCAGGTTTCCCTGCGCCAGCAGGACTCCCTTTGGGTTCCCCGTGGTTCCGCTGGTATAGACGATCATGCATTCATGATTCATCAGGTCGCCCAGCGGCTCCGGCGCCTGGATGGAGGCGTCGTTCAGAATGGCGTCGAAGCTCTCGTGGCCCGCGGGTGCCTGGCCGGCTACCACAACCGTTGCCAGTGCGGGCGTCTCGTGCATCAGGCTCTGGAGCCGGTTCAGATAATCGTCGCGGACGAACGCGAGACGCGCTCCCGAATTGGTGAGGACGTAGGTGATGCGCGCGTCATCCTCACCAACGTTCACCGGCACGATCGTAGCGCCGATCCACCATGCGGCGAAGTACTGGATAACAGTATCCGAGTGATTGTGCGCGATGGTCGCGATCCGATCGCCGGCGCCGATGCCGCGCGAGCGCATGTAGCCGGCTACGCGCTGGACACGGGTGCGGAATTCCTGATAGCTGTACTCCGTGCGCTCCCCGCCGTCATCGTAGTAGATCAGATACGGCTTCGATGGATGTTCGCCGGAACGGTGGGCCAGAAGATGGCCGATCGACGTCTGTTCGAGATGCAACTCCGCAAACGGGACGCCCCCTACTGTGCGGGCCTGGCTGATGAACGTCTGAAGATCCATGACCTCAAAGATAACGGTTGGCGGGGATAAGGGAGAGCCGCGGCGGGGAATGAGGGGATGAAATATGAGATATGAACGGTGGATATGCCGATGCCGCCGGCCATGTCTGCCGGGAGTCGTGCGGAGATGCCGGACGCCGATTTGAGCAGGGCGTGGGGGTGGTGCTCGCACGCACTGCAGGATGCAATCGTAGTTTGAATTTCGATCCTGCTCCGATGATTGCCAGTGCGAAGGGGGCGAATGGGTGATCAGCATCAGGGATGTGGCGACCAACGACTACATTGCCGGAAACCGAGTCTACGTTGCCTCCGGAGATCAGGATCAGGTGCTCGTGGAAGAGGTCCCGCCGTGTACCGATCTCTCGGTGGATGCGTATTTCGTTTGTACGGCCGTGCCCGGTGGTGATATCGCTGGCGGATACAGTGCTCGGGCCTCAGTCGTGCGGCATGAAGCACTTCGCCAGCGACCCAGGGAGCGTCACGTTCTCTCCGAGTGATCTCTCCTGCCTTACCACCGGTACACTGAACATCATCGTGGAGCGAGGCTTCACGAAACTCGATTCGGTTGCACCCACGAAGTTCATCCGGCTGGTACCGGGATCGGCGGATGAGATTCCCGTCGCGCTCGTTCCTTGATCCGTCTGACTCGCTCCCTGATCCGCCGGACGTTGATGGTTCCGTACAGGATGTGAGAGTTCTGCGCTCATCAGAAACGCAACAATCTCATAACTTTGCGGACTATGACCGAAACGAAGGACCTTCTGGGAAGGATTGAAGCGATTCTGAACGGGGATCGTCTTGCGATCACGCGTGCCATCACGTCGGTGGAGAACGAACGTGCCGGCTGGGACGATCTTCTCTCACATCTCTACAGCCATACCGGCAGGGCATATCGGATCGGCATCACGGGCCCTCCCGGCGCGGGCAAGTCCACCATGACACAGAAGCTGATCGCACACTACACGGCCGCCGGGCTGCGCGTTGCCGTGATCGCGGTGGATCCCACGTCTCCCTTCACCGGCGGCGCCATCCTTGGCGATCGCGTTCGCATGCAGTCGGAGTCCATGAAGGCCGGCGTGTTCGTGCGCTCCATGGCGACGCGCGGCAGCCTGGGCGGCCTCAACACCAAGGCGCAGGACGTTGCGGACATTCTGGACGCTGCCGGTTTCGATATCGTGATCTACGAAACGGTCGGCGTCGGGCAGTCGGAGCTGGACATCGCGAAGGCCGCGGACAGCACCGTTGTGGTGCTTGTTCCGGAGTCCGGCGATTCCATCCAGGCGATGAAGTCCGGCCTGATGGAGATTGCCGATCTCTTCGTGATGAACAAGTCCGATCGCGAAGGGGCCGATCAGGCGGTGGCGGCGCTGAAGACCATTCTCACCTTTCGGATCACGCATGCCGATGACGAATGGGTGCCGGATGTGGTGCGGGCCGTCGCAACGGAAGGGAAGGGGATCGATGACGTTGCCGCCGGCATCGAGAGACATCGCGAGTACATGCTGCACGTTGGCCTGCTGGAGACTCGCCGCATCGCTCGCGAACGTTCGCGCGTTGAACGCATCACCGAACGCCTTCTGCATACAACATTCTGGACACCCGAACGCCTTGCGGCCTTCGAGGCCGCACTGCCGGCGCTCTCCAGCCGCACCCGCTCGCCGCTCGATGTGGCCCGCCAGCTGACACAGGAAAGGGTAGGAGGATAGTGGTCAGTGGTCAGTGGTCAGTGGTCAGTGGTCAGTGGTCAGTGGTCAGTGGTCAGTGGTCAGTGGTCAGTGGTCAGTGGTCAGTGGTCAGTGGTCAGTGGGGAATACAACCGTGCAAGCTACCAACAACTAACAACTAACGACTGACGAATAACAACTGACTACGGACACATGACCACTTGCTACCGACTTCCCGCCACCTCCATCACGTACGGTTCATCGATCGCATAGCGCACGGTGACGGAGTCGCCGGCTCTGTGGCTCGAGGCATCCACCGGATGCGCATACGGCCTGCCTGCCACGGTATAGAAGCAGTAGAGGATGTCGTCGGCAGTTGGAAGAATCGTTGGTGAGTTGCCCGGAGCAACGATCACGCCTCGCGTGGTTCCCCAATGCCGGTTCAGGTCCGCATGGTTCATGGCTCTGGTTGCCAGCAGCGCCGCGATCGAGAGTGCGAGGAGCCCGGCCATGTAGAGCATCCAGCCGCGCTGGTTTCGTCCGTAGAGCGCAACCAGCGTGATGCCTGCCACCACCAGTGCCACACCGATTACCGCGAACGGCGAGCTGGTCCCACCGAACAGGACAACCAGAACGATGCCGCCGCATGCCGCTGCGGAGGCGATGCGCCACGCCATCCGGCTTCGCGCCGGCGATATGATTCGCTTGAAGACGATGTACTTCGTTCTTCGTTCTTCGTGCTTGGTACTTGGGACTTCGTCCTTGGGACACGTTACTTCGCGTCTTCTCAAGTGCTACGATTCCCAACAGAGCAGGGATGCTGTCCCGTTGTATTCGAGGAGAACTACGGCAGGGCGAAACCGCGCGTACATGGAACCAAGAACCACAGCGAGCCGCGGTGAATACCACATGGATGAGGATATGAGGCATCGCGGCGAGCATCCGAAGACCCAGGCGCCAAGTTAACCAACAGACCGCGCTGGAACTCGGTTGCCGGCATACTATATTCGCGGCAGCACCCGCGCCTCCGAATCATCGATCCATTATGCGACTTTCCACGCCTCAGGAACCACTCACATCCCGAACGCCTCTCCTGCGAACGCTCTGCGTTCTGCTGTTCGTGGCCGGCATCGCGACTCCGGCGTTCGCACATACGTACACGTTTCCGGCGTACGATATCACTCTGGACCTTCCGGAGAGCGGGGCGCGATGGCGCATCGACACCACTACCCACATGCGGGCCTCCACGCACAGCGTGGTTCTCTGCAGGGGAGTGGCTCGCGACGGCGACGCGATGCTCCTGAACGTGACCACGGACAACGTCACCATGACCACGCTCCGCGAGGAGGATATTCAGGCCTTCACCCGCTCCATGATATCGAGCGGTGCGCAGTTCCTGGACAGTACGCGAACCACTCTTGCCGGCCTTCCGGCGTTCATGATCGATGCGCGAATGCATCTGGACTCCGGCATCGTTGCGAACGTACGTTCCTACATCGTGATCAATCATGGACGCATGCACAACCTCATGCTGATCTCCAGGGCATCCGGGGCCGGCGTGGATTCGGAGCTTGTCCGTATCGCTGCAAGCATGCGATTCTCCTCGGTGTCGCAGAGCAGGATCACCGTTCCCGATAGTGCGGACGATGGGTTCAGCGCCGGGCGTATCGTTGTGCGCATGCTGATACCGGTTGCACTGCTCGGACTTGCAATCGGCCTGCTGGTGCGGCGTTCATGGCGGCGGCGCAATGCTGTCTCCGCCGAATCGGAGGATCAGGGGGACGCGTACGATGCTCCCGCGGATGGTCAGGCGGACGATCATCTTCATGAGCGCGGTTGATCGTGGACCCGAGTCCGCCGGAACAACTTCAGTCAACGGGCAGAGTCATGAGATTGAACATCCGATTGCTTCCAATTGCGGCCGTGCTGCTCCTCGCCGGTGCAGTGCAGATGCAGGCACGCACGTTCACCAGCGCCACCTATCCATGCACGATCGATGTTGCGCCATCATCCGGATGGATGGTTGATACTACCACGGCAACCGTTCCGAAATCCGACAAGGAAGCCCCGACCAGCCTCACGGTGTTCAAGGTGTTCGGCACATCGGGCAGCGCAATGATCGTCACCTACATCGAGGATAGTGGCGGCCTTACCGAATGGACGCGGGCCACGAAACAGAACTTCATCGTGGGCTTCCTGCAGCCCAGCGTTCAGCTGCTGGATTCCAGCGACGCGCAGGTTGATGGATATCCGGCGTTCCAGATCGCCTTCCGGGAAGCCGACGGCTCCGGATACGGCATCTGCGATGCGGTTCTCGTTGACGGGCATGTGATCCTCATCATCAGAACGTCCACGCATTCGCATCCCGAATTGGATAGTGCCCTCAGCGTGCTCTACAGAAGCTTTCAGTTCACCGGAAAGAGATCGGTGGTTTCATCGTCCGGTGTTCGCCGGCATCAATCAGACGATCCGGAGGGTGACGCTGCGTACCAACTGGGCTACCAGCTCGGCAAGATACTGTTCATT
This sequence comes from Bacteroidota bacterium, assembly GCA_018266795.1. Lineage (GTDB taxonomy): Bacteria > Bacteroidota > Ignavibacteria > OLB7 > OLB7 > JAFDZV01. The sequence continues at coordinate 76,919 of JAFDZV010000019.1, forward strand.
GCGCTCGGGATAGGTGGGGTGGTGGCCGTCGTGGTTCTGGTACGCCGCTCGAAGGCCCGCCGCGCACGTGAGAGCAGGGAGCAGGAGGAGTGGAATGTCGATGACCACACAACGGACGTCTGAAGCCGGAGTGCTCGGAGTTGGGCGTCGTTCCTCCGATCCGTGGCCTCCATGAATCGAGGTCATACCCATTTGTGGGGGGAGTGCATGCGCCGCTGAACGTTCTCGCCAGGAAAGTGGCGCATTATCGTCATGCATCCATGCCATTTGCTCGTTGGCTGCATTTGCAGACACCATTCCGCTGAAGGAGTGTGCGTCGTGTGGGCACGAGCAGAGCGTACCGGATGTGGGGATGCCTGTGAGGGTGCGGGAGGTGCGGATCCGGCGGATCGTCAAGCAGGAGGTACGTAATGAAGCTATTCCCGGTATACCGTGAACGATGCATCAGGCTTTGCATCCTCCTGGTGTTTGGCCTTGCGCCATGCGCCCTCCATGCGCGCACCATGACGCTCGAATTGTTTGCATGCAGCATCGATGTTCCGGATTCCAACTGGACAGCCGAAGAACATTTGAGTATCGATACCGCCAAGCGCTCCATCATGATATTGAGCATGGAGCGAATGCGGCCGGCTGCAACGATCTCAATCGGGATGGGGTTTGCAAACCTGAGCTCGGATGTCAGTCCTGAAGTCATCAGAGGGTATGCCCGGACGCTTCAGAGGCATCATGAAGTCGTCATCGATTATGGACCGGACACCATTGGTGGCAGGCCGGTATTCCATACAGTTTCGACGAGGGCAAGCGCGGATTCGGAAGGCGGAAAGGAGCGTGTCTACCGCACCTTGATTCTGATGGAGGGGTATTGCTATATCGTCACAACTGTTATGCGGGGCAATAACCATCCGGAATGGGATGCGGACATTCGGCGAGTGATCGGAACACTTCGTATAAGCGACGAACGTACCACAACGATCGATCGATTCCGGGAGTCGATGGGAATTGCCCGGTACGATGGTGCCTACACGTTGTACAAAGTCATCAAACTTGCGGCGGGAGTATTTGTTGCGGCTGGATTCCTTTTCATCATCGTCTGGATGTATCTGCGCCGGAAGCGCCATAGGAAAATCCTGAATCAGCAGTCAGGTGAAGAACAGTCGCTGCTGCCTTGAAGCTGCCGGAGTCCAGGCAGACTCAGCGCCTACTTCGGATTGGTAACCACCACGCGGACCGTTCGGCTCAGGAATCTTCCTTCAGGCGAGTTGCGGCTGTACGGCGCCTCCTCCGGCGCGGCGCCGCGAACCTGTACCGGCGTGCCGGTCGGCATGAACGACGCCACCTTCCGTGCCCGCTCCAGCGCAAGCGCGCGGTTGTGCTCGCCTTCGCCTACCTGATCGGTATAACCGGTGATCGAGAGACGCGAGTCCGGGCCGATGCGGTCGAGAATCGCGTTGAGTTCCAGCCGGCCTCGCCGCGTGAGATCGGCGCGATCGAAGTCGAACGTCACCAGCAGAAACTCCGCGCTGTTGTCGCGCTCGGTTGCCGAACGCGCCACGCTGACGGTTGTGTCGATTCGCACCGGCATCGCCTTTACCGTTGTTGCAGCGCTGTGGCCGGAGCTGTCGTACACGCGCATCCCGTAACTCACCGTACCGGTCGAGAGCACGCGCTCCCGGTCCCTGTCGGTAAGGTGCCACACCGCCGTTCCCTCCGGTTCGCCGTCACCCGCAAGCGATGCCAGCGGCATCCCCTCCGTGGTAATCTGCGCGCGCCATCGTGCGATCCGCGAGGTGGAGGTGGCCGATATCCGGAACGGAATCGAATCCGGCTCCGTTATCGGTTCAACGGACCGCAGCTGCACCGGACGGTAGATCGCATCGTCGTTGAACTCCAGTTCCACGCGCCTGTTCTCGTCGCGCCCCTCGGCATACTCCTGATTGGAGGGAACCGCGGGGTCCAGCCGCGAACGCACGGTGATGCGTCCCGGCCCGATGCCCCACACGTCCCGCAGATACGTCGCCACCGTCTCGGCGCGCCTCTGTGCAAGCGCCGGCCTGGAGTCCTCATCGCGGCTGGTTGTGCCGGTGATCGTCACGCGGGCGCGCGGAATCGCCAGCATCCTTCCGGCGAAGATGTTCAATGTCCGGTAGTGGGCCTCTTCGGCATTGGAGGAAATTGTGTTCTCGTCCAATCCTCGAGCGGTGTTCGGAGCTCCTGACGGCTGTGGCGGAAGAGTATCGTAGCGCGATGCGAACGATGCCTGATTCTTCTCGAAGAAGATCGTTGGAAGGAGTGGGATATATCGCGCCACGATCTGCCGGCGGAACTCGATCGGCAGATGCTCCGCCGCTACGTCGATCGAGGCTTCGGCGGTGAATGGGCGTTCAGCGATGGCGGGGCGCTCGGCCGTCGGCGCCTCCACGCGCGCTGCCGCAACCGTGGCTGTGTCCAACGCTGTGGGGGCCGTCTCCATTGCAACCGGCGGCGGAGGAGCCGGCGAGGGGATCGCCATGAAACCGAGCGCCATCCCGATGCGGGCGAGCAGTGGTGACCATGCAGGCTGCATGTGCGTGAGCGCGAGGTCAGCACCGAGCGTCGGTTCCAGGAACATTCGCCTTCCGATCGGCAGCCGCCAGGCGACCGCGGCGCCGATGCCGGCGCGCATCTTCAGTCCCGTGAGCGTACCGGTTCCTTCACTCATCTCCCGCTCCTGCGTCCGGTCGAGATAGTGCGCGTTCGATGGAGCAGTGATCGCCTCGCTCTCGCGAACGGAGCCGGAGATCGGGAGGTTGATACTCGGCCCGACGCGCACCATCAGATGGCCGCCCAGCAACATCTCCGCGGCGAGTTGTGCGCGGATCGAACCCATCGTGAATGCAGCCCGCTGCTCGGTCTGTACGGTGGTGTAACGGCCGTTCGTGTTGTCGAAGGCGTCGTAGGCAAGACCGTCGGTAGCCTTGAAGAGCGAGGAGATATCGTCGTAACCGCCATCGATCTGTATGCCGCGCAGCCGCAGAAACGAGCCGCTCGTCTCGTGCGGCAGGACATATCCAATGCGAATGCCGATGCCGGGATGGAACGTGGCCGCCGCTCTATAAGTGTTGGAGCAGGGGACGCTACCCAGGATCGACTCCAATCTGCCTTCCGGCAGCGTCATCACTGCAGCCGGGGTCAGCGCAAACTCCCAGAACGCACGGTGCGCAACGGTATCCTCCGGCATCTGCGCGCGTGCGCGCGCAACCGGAATCGCCATCATCATCATGGCCATCAGCGATGGAAGCGAACGTCGGTTCATCAGTCCAGTATCTGCAGGGTGAGTGACTTGATGAATCGCCCTGCACGCAGAACGCAGTAGTATGTTCCGCGTGCCAGATTGGACGCATCCAGCGGTACGATGAAATAGCCCGGACCCTGTTCGGCGTCAACAAGGCGCTTCACCTCACGCCCCGCTGCATCGTAGATCGTGAGCTGCGCATGCACCAGCGCCGGAAGCGTATAGGAGAAGCTCCCCGTTCTGGATGCCGGGTTCGGCTTCGAGGCGAAGGAGAGGAGCGAATCGAAACGGATCAGACGTCCCCGCGCATCGCAGAACTCGTTGATCGCGAAGCGGACGGAGTCCGTCGCGAACACGACGTTGCTTCGCATGAACGCGCTGATCGAATCGTAGCGCACCATCGTCTCCATGCTGTCACCCAGCAGCACCTCGAACACGACCTCCGCAAGCGTGCCGCCGGTGAAGCCGTTGGGATTCACCAGCCGTATCGTGGTGAGTCCGTCGGTAGTGCCGCGTTCATCCGGCGGCGGAATGAAGGCAGGAGCGACGCCGGCCTGCACGGCGGCTACCGAAAGCGGCTTCAGCAGCGTCTTGCGGAATCCCAGGCGCACGTCCAGCGTGTCGAACGCCGCACCTGCCACATCGCCGGAGAGAACGATCGGATACCGGACGGTATCGCCCGGGCTTCCCGTTGCGTTCGCTCCAAGCCCCGCGGTCAGCTTCCACAGCTCCCCCTTCACGAATCCGGTCAACGCTACATCCAGCGAGTCCTCTCGATCGATGCCCCCGACGTTCCGGCGGTTGTAGCGGATCCGTGCAATCCCGTCGCGCCGTCCCGTTGCCCCGAAGGAGCGGAAGCGCACGCCGATGGAATCCGTGCCGTTGGCCGCAAGGCCGTTCGGACTGCGAAGCAGATCGAAGTTCGATGCTCCGGTCACGATTGCCGCGCTCTCGATGGCAACGCTGTCCAGGAAGCTCGCCGATGCGATGGCCGCGGTAGGTGTGTTCAACAGCCGTACGGTGGAGTCCGCCTGCGTTCCGGTGGCGAGCGTCCCGAAGTCCACGGAGTCGATCTCGGCGCGCAGCGCCTGATCGATGCCCGTACCGATCAGGCTGAACGAGCTGTCCGTGACCGTCCCTTTCCGGAACTGCGTGTAGGCGCCGTGTACGCCAACCGCGGTTGGAGCGAAGCGCACGGTGATCGGCACCGGTGTTCCCGGAAGCATCTGGAAGCTGCCCAGGGGCGACAGGATCTGAATCTCGGAGGGGAGTGAGGAGGAAAGCGCGTCGATCGTGAACGGTGACGCAGTGGTGTTCGTTGCCGTGAACGTGCTGTCGCGTATTGTGCCGACACGAACGCGGCCGAAGTCGATCTGGAACATCCCGTCGTACGGGCCATAGACGATCGGCAGAAGCGCGCTTGCGCCGATCAGCGGGATGTGCCGAACCGAATCAGGATTCTCGTCGAAGTAGACACGCAGCTCCGCGGTCTTTATTCCCTGCGTTGCAGGCTGGAAGCGAACCGCGAGCGGAGCGAAGGCGGCTGGGCCAAGTCCCGTCGGCGACAGCGGTGCAACCGGCGTGATGAACGCGAAGTCCGCCGCATTCGCACCGGTGATCGTCATCGAGTCGATCGTTGTGCTGTCCAGGCAGAGTCCCCGGTTGCCGTTGAAGTCCGTGTTGCCGAGGTAGTTGGCGAGCGTGCTGTCGAACGGGCCGGTGCCCTGGCGGATGCCGAAGTTGATGGTGGGCTTCGCCGTGTTCACGACCGGCGCAACGCCCAGGCCGGAGAATTCGACGCTCGTATCCGCGAGCGCATAGATGCCGCGCACCCCTTCGCCCCTGATCGCAACGGTTACCGCATGATCGCAGAAGGTGGCGGGGTTGAAGTCCACGAACATCTTCAGCGTGTCCCTCGGGAACAGGCGTGCCGGCACCGGATCCGTGGAGACATTCGAGAATGCGGACGAACCGTTCAATGTTGCCGATGCAACCTGGCCGCTGTCGTCACCAATGTTGACGATGTTGATCCGCAATCTGCGGGACTCGCCCAGACGAACGCGAAGGCTGGTGCTTCGGTCCGGAAGAATCTCGAGGAGGGGATAGATCGCTTGCCCGGCAAGAACAAGCGTGCCATGACGTCCGCCGGTGGAGTAGACATTCAGAATTGCGTAATGACGATCGCGCCGCTGCGGGTTGAATCGAACCTTCACTGCCGTCGCCTGCGACGGCGGCAGCACGAACGGCGGCTGCGGTGTGACGAAGGTGAACGACTGCGCGTCCGCACCGGAGATCACCACGGAGTCCACGGTGACCGGGCCTGCCTCACGATTGACCAGCATGGTTTCCACCGTACTGTCGCGCTGCGTGAGCACCCGCGTCGGCGCGAAGATCACGGAGTCCACGCCGGTCACCTTGCTGCCGCGCCCGGTGCCGATCAGTTGAATCGAGAACGGCGACGCATCCGAATTGTTCTCCAGCACGAGCCGCGCGATGTACGGTTTGGTTTCGCCGGGACAGAACCTGAGCGTTATCGAGGCGGAGTCACCCGGAGCCACCACCAGGTCCGGCGGGATGGAGGGGGCAAGGAGTGTGAACGCGCTCTCGTCCCCCGGCGTGCCTGCCGCATCCGGAATGAGCGCAGCGCTCACGATGCGCAGCGGCAGGCTGGAGGTGTTGTAGATGAACTGCGAGAGGACCGTATCACGGCAGGCTCCTGCCGAGGTGGAGGGGAACACCACCACATCCTTCTGCGTTCCTCCGGAGGCGCGTCCTCCATCGCCGATCAGATTCACCAGAAGCGGGTTGGAGCCGAGCGAGCTCTTCAGCTGGAGCGTGGCAGTCCGGACGCCTGCGCTGGTTGGCATGAAACTTACGTCGACGTCCTTCGCGGCCCCGGGCACCAGGCTGAACGACGGCGAAGGGCCGTTGTACTTGAAGTCCGATGCATTCGGCCCGACGATCGTGGCGTCGATGATCTGCGCCTCCGCGTTGCTCGGGTTGACGAGAAAGTTGTGCGCGCTGGTGTCACGCCTGCCGCCAACCTCCGTGAGGGCGAAGCGCATCTCCGAATTCGCAGTGGTCACCTCCGGCTTCAACCCTTTGACCACCAGCACCACGGTGTCGGGATCGGGCGGCGAAAGATTCAGATCGTGCGAGATGATCGCGTACGCGATGCGCTGCCCCGGCGCCGAAGGAGCCGCGGTGATCGGCACCTGAACCTGTGCCTGCGGGCCGACGGGATAGCGGCCGCCCGAGATCGAGAACGTCGTGGTAAAGTCCGATGCGTTCGGGCCCGCGATCGCGAAGCTGTACATGTTGGTCGTGTCCAGGCATGCCTGCCGCAGCTTGTTGTTCAGCAGGATCAGGTTCTGCGACGTCGTGAGCGACAGCAGCACACCTCCGAAGTCCAGCGTGTCCGCCGGGTTCGTGGAGAAGCTCTGCACCGTGCCGAGCCCCGTGATCGGAATCCGAACCGGCGACGCAGGTGACTGCCCGTCGTGGTCGATGATCAGCGTGTCGTATCGTTCGCAGGGACCCTGGGGCTCGAACGACAACCGGACCGTTCCGTTCTGTCCCGGTGTCAGCTTCGTGAGCTGCGGCGGATCGATTCTGAAATCGATTCCCTGTGCAAGGCGCACAGTGACGTTGATATCGCACTCGCCGTTGTTGTTCAGGAGGTCCGTGAGCACGAACGCCTTGCTGAATGCGGGGCCTACACGAAGCCTTCCTGCATTGGTCGGCACGGCTCCGTTCACCTGCACAGTCTTGTTGGCAACCGTGACGCTCAGGTTCACTCCCTTGATCGTATCGCTCCCGGTCCGGTTCTCGTCGTTGTTGAAGATGCGTAGCAGGCCATTGAAGACGCCTGCCGTTGCACCCGGCGCAATGTCCGCGCGGATGGTCACCGTGCCGGTAGCTCCCGGATTCACCGAGGTGGGGCGCGCGGTGATCACATAGTTTACCCCCGGTGTTACCGGCTGCGTTATCAGGATGCTGTCGATGAGCAGAGGCACGCCGCCGTCGTTCCCGATCGTTACCTGAAGGATGGGGGAGTCACCGGGACAGGACCTTGGATAGGTAAGCTGGCTGGTGCTGAACGTGGCATTCGGTGCGATCTGATAGGTCAGAACCGTGCCGCTCAAACCAACCAGGTACAGCTGGTCGGTCGGCGTGCGGCTGAACCGGTGCAGGTCCGGAGTTGTCGCGGGCACACGCACCGGCAACGTTTCGCGGGTCCACGTGGTGCCGCCGTCCGACGTTCGATAGAGCAGGTAGTTGCTTGCTGCGGCGAACACAAGGTTCTGCGTCACGGCGATCACACCGTTCAGCGGCTGCGTGTTGCCGGCAGGCACACCGTTGGTCATGCCGGCAACGGTCTGCCATGTGCGGCCGGTGTCCACGGTCTTGCGCACCTCGCCGTAGATCGGATTCACAATCACCACCTGGCCTCCGGCCGCGTAGCCCACGCCCGTTCCGTTGACGGCGTCGACGCCGTAGAAGCTGAGCGTGAACGGAGCGCTCCCGCCCACGCTGTCCACTGCCGTCCACGTGGTGCCGCCGTTCTGCGTCCAGCTCTTGCGCGGCGGCGTTCCCGTGCCCACAACGACGCCCTTGTTCGCGTCGAAGAAGTCGATGTCGTAGAGATTGTTTGCAGGGGCCGCGTTGAGCGCGATGTTGGTCCAGGTTTTGCCGGTGTCCGCGGTACGCGCAAGCTTCGCGCCGGTTCCGGCGCCGGGCGCCTTCCCCACGGCGAAGCCGTTGGCTGCGTCCTTGAAGTAGACTGCGGTCACGTCACCACCGCCCGCCCAGACGGTGGTGGTGAGCGAACGAAGCGCCCACGTCACCCCGGCATCCTTCGTCACGGCCACATACAGGCCGTCGCCAACGATCTCTCCATTGTTCGCGTCCACGAAGTGAATGTCGTTGATTGCGGTGGGCGCGCCGGGAAGCGCAACCTGATTCCACGTCACCCCGCCGTCCACTGTGCGGTACAGGCGGCCGTTGGCACCTGCCACGCCGCCAACCATGCCGAGAGTCTTCGAGATGAAGTGAACGCAGTACAGGTTGGTGACCGGCGATGTAACCGGGAAGTTGACCTTCGTCCAGGTTTGACCGCTCGCGGCCGGCACACAGACGCCGAGCAGGATCGGCACCAGGCGCAGACAACGGCGCAGGAAGGAACGCTCTGCTTGCATACAGGCTCACATCTGGGGAGGGACATGCACGCTACGCGCGTCGTAACACAACGCTGCTATGAGCAAACCCGTGTGGTCGAAAAGGCAGGGGGTGAACTGTGTATATTGCGACGCACTAACATAGTGACTTGGCGCGGCATGACGACGCGAAAAACCTGGCGACTCACAGAAATTTCTACCGTTTGTGAACGCATGCCCCCCCAGGCCGGGTCCCGCCGGCACTTCCAGAATCATCGACTTCGAGACCGCACATGGATGTCACCAATCAACACGTCGACAATGTGATTCAGAACTACATCGAACGCTATCTCGCCGGCAACGCGGCTGCGCGTTCGGTTCGCGATGCGCTGGTTGCGCTTGGCGTGGGCCTTCGTCCCGTGCTCGATCATCTCTCAATCCGTACACTGGACGTTCAGGAACGGGCCCTGGAGTTCGAGGCGCTCGGGTTCACGTACGATTCCAACCTCGGCGTGATGGAGCGTGACTCCTGGTGGGCGAAGGTTTACAGGCGCGCCGGCTTTCCGCCGATCTACATCGACCAGGCGTTCACCGATGCTCGCGGCACCGGCTGTCCGATCCCGCAATGGGTGGCGCGATTCACCGACGGAACGCTGCATCATATCGCGATCAACGTGGACAATCTCGAGCTGGCCGTGGAGCAGTTCTCCGCCCTTGGTCTGAAGTTCTCCGACGGCATCATGGGGGAGCCGGGAGCGCCGTTCCGGCAGATCTACGCCGAGCCGGAGATCGTGGACGGCGAGCCGTTTACCACGCTGGAGATCATCGAACGGCGTTGGGGATATACCGGATTCCTCTCCCCGACGGCACCTGCGGGAGGAGAGTAGTCAGTCAGTGGATAGTAGTCAGTAGTCAGTCGGTGAGCACTGAGCAGTGCAGAACACTTTGCATGCAACGAACAACTGACTACTAATCACGAACAACTAACCACTGACGAATAACGACGAACCAACCAATATTCCTTCCCGTGCTCATCAAGCAGGATCAGGACGAAATCATCGGCTTCCTCAAGGATGCCTCGAACATGCCCGGCGGATGGGCGGAGCGCGTCTACTTTCCCGAATGCGAGGATGATGTTGTGGCCGCACTTGCCGAATGCCGCGCGCAGGGAGTGCATGCCACGGCCGCAGGCGCCGGCACCGGCCTCGCGGGGGGGCGCGTGCCGTTCGGCGGCGCCGTGATTGCCACGTCGCGCATGAACGCCCTCCTTCGCATCGATGCGGACCGCATGAGAGGTGTGGTGCAGCCCGGCGTTATCCTTGGGGAGTTTCAGCAGGAGACCGAGCGCCTTAACCTTCTCTATCCTCCCGATCCGACGGAGCGTACCTGCTTCGTGGGCGGCACGGTCGCCACCAACTCCTCCGGCGCCAGAACGTTCAAGTACGGCCCCACACGCGCCTTCATCGAACGCATGCGGGTGATACTTGCAGATGGTGACCGCATGGAGATACCGCGCGGCCGTTTCGTTGCCGACGGTTACGACCTTCGCGTTCAGACCGAGGCGGGGCGCGTCATCGAGCTCGAAGTGCCACGCTATACGATGCCGGCAATCAAACATGCCGCCGGCTACTACGCACATCCCGGCATGGATGCGATCGATCTCTTCATCGGCTCCGAGGGAACGCTGGGGATTGTGACGGAGATCGAGACCCGGTTGATACCGCTTCCGGAACGTCTCTTCAGCGGCATCGTCTTCTTCGCCGACGAGCCCTCGACGCTTGCATTCGTGGACGAGGCGCGGGCTCGCAGTACGGCATCGCGCACCGGCGCATCACCGCGCGTCGGTGCGGCCGCCGGGGATATCGAGGCGCGCGCGCTGGAGTATATCGATTGGAATGCGCTCAATCTCATTCGCGATCGATTCCCCTCGATACCGGATGCTGCCCATGGCGGAGCGATCTGGTTCGAGCAGGAGACCACCGGGGAGAGCGAGGAGCGCCTGCTGGAACTGTGGTACGAGTTGATTGTGAGGCACGGCGCGCTTGCAGACGACTCCTGGTTCGGAATCGGTCTGGAGGATCAGAAGAGGATGCGGGCCTTTCGGCATGCCGTCCCGGAGTCCGTGTACGAGCAGATCAGCGAGCACGGGCAGACGAAGATCGGCACGGACATGGCCGTTCCCGTAGAGCGCTTCGCGGAACTTCTGGCCTTCTATCGAGAGCAGTTCGCCGAGCACGGCCTGCGCAATGTGATCTACGGGCACATCGGCAATTGCCATCTGCACGCGAACATCTTCACCGGCACCCCGGCGGAGCATGAGCTGGCCGTTGCCGTCTACCGGCGGCTCGTGGAACGTGCGCTGGCGATGGGCGGAACGATCTCCGCTGAACATGGCGTGGGGAAACTGAAGAAGCAGTATCTCCTTGCGATGTATGGCGAGGAGGGGATAGCCGGAATGCGGCGCGTGAAGAAGGCGCTCGACCCCGAGGGGATTCTGGGATCGGGAACGATGTTCGACGTTGGTCAGTAGTCAGTAGTCAGTTGTTATTGAGAAACTCCTAAACATCTAAAGCTTGCGTCGGCGCTGGAACATGCCTCAATCCTGAGCACCTGAGATTCGCGGCTTTGGATATCAATGCGTTTCTCAGTAATACTCGTCGAGATACGTGCGATCTGCGACTGACAACTGACTCCTCACAAGGAGTTTGGGATGGACTGTCGCATCGGATGCGGCGCGTGCTGTATCGCGCCGTCGATATCCTCGCCGATACCCGGCATGCCCCATGGGAAGCCGGCGGGCGTGCGTTGCGTGCAACTGACCCCGGAGAATCGGTGCCGTCTCTTCGGTCTTCCCGATCGCCCTGCGGTCTGCGTCAACCTCCAACCGCATCCGGAGATGTGCGGCGCCGACGCTGCGGATGCGCTCCGGCACCTTACACAGCTCGAGATCGCCACGAAACCGGAAAGGAAACAGGTTTGAAGTATGAGGCACACTCATATCTCATGTTTCATATCTCATATTTTCTGACGCCATGTCCGCACATATCGTTCAGATCAGCATTTCGAACGGCGGCGTTCCCAAGCGCGGGATTTTCTCCGCCGAGGTAACCGAGACCGGCATCGTCGGCGATGCACAGCGCGATCTGGAAGTGCATGGCGGGCCGATGCGTGCGCTCTGCATCTACTCGCTGGAGCAGTTGCTTGCGCTGCAACGGGAGGGCCATCCCATCTACCCCGGATCGATCGGGGAGAACGTGCTGACCGTTGGCCTGGATCTCGGCGGAGCGGTGGAGGGGGACAGGATCGTGCTGGGAGATGTGGAGGCGGAGGTAACCGGGTATGCCGCACCCTGCTCGAACATTGCAGATTCCTTTCACGAGGCCGCCTTCACGCGGATCTCGAACAAGGTCAACCCCGGATGGTCCAGGCTTTACCTCCGCATCCTCAGGGCGGGCATCATCAATGTCGGTGACCGCGTAACTCTTCTGCCGCGTCCGGCGTAGAGGGGGCGGACAATGAGATATGAACGATGAGTGATGGGTTGTGAGTTATGAGTTGTGAGTGGCACCCATAACCGATAACACATAACTCATCTCAGATCTTCCATCAACGGTGAGTTCTTCATGACATTCTTCAAGACAGTTCTGGCGTCGGCCATCGGCTTCGTAATTGCCAACGTCATCGCGGCCGGCTTTGTGGTGGTAATGATCATTGCAGCGATTGCAAGCGGGAGCAAGTCCGATACGGCTCCGGTGCCGAGCTCGGCGGTTCTCAAGATCGAGCCGGGGAAGGTTGATGAGTTCGAGCAATACCTCGGCCTCGGCGCTCTGTCGCGCCACGGCGAATCGCTCACGCTGCGGCAGTATCTGGCCCGCATCGAGGGCGCCCGTACGGACAGCCGGATCAAGGGGATCTGGCTCAACCTGGGAAACTATCGTGGAAGCTGGGCGCAGGCGGAGGAGTTGCGCAGCAAGCTGCTGGAGTTCAGAAGTTCGAAGAAGTTCGTGATCGCCACGTCCGACGAAGGGGGGATGAACGAGAGCAACTACTATATCGCCACCGCCGCGGACTCCATCGTGCTCGACGCCACGTCCGGACTGGAGATGAACGGCATTGCCGCATCGCTGGTGTTCCTGAAGCCGATGCTGGACAAGCTGGGCATCGAGGCGGAGGTTGTGCGGGCCGGCAGCTACAAGAGCGCAGTGGAACCGTTCATCCGTGAGACTGCATCTCCCGAGAATCGCGAGATGACGACCCAGCTCGTCGAGGGGACGTTCGCGCGCTTCACGGCGGCCGTGACGCAGGCTCGCCATCTGACGCCGGACTCGCTGAAGCAGATCATCGACAACAAGTCGCTCTTGACGCCATGGGAGGCGAAGCAGGCCGGCCTGGTGGATGCAGTGCTCTACAAGGACCAGATCGATTCCATGCTGGAGCGTCACGTAGGCGATCACATCCATCAGAAGACCGTGGACGTTGCGGACTATCTGCCGGAGTCCTCCGGTGACGAGGACGAAGAGGGAAGAGTGGCGATCGTGTATCTGGTTGGCCAGATCGTTCGCGGCGACGGCGGCCGGAACGCCAACCCGCTCTTCGGCGGCGACTCCTACGGCGACAAGACCTTCGCAGAAGCGATGGAGTCCGCCCGCAAGGATGCGAGCGTCAAGGCGGTCGTGATCCGCATCGATTCACCTGGCGGCGATGCAGGCGCCAGCGACGCGATGTGGCGCGAGGTGATGCTGACGCGGAAGCTGAAGCCCGTGATCGTCTCCATGGGTGGCGTCGCCGCGTCGGGCGGGTACTACGTTGCGGCCGCCGCCGATACCATCGTTGCGGACCCCACAACCATCACCGGATCGATCGGCGTGTTCGGACTCTGGTTCACCATGCAGAAGCTGTTCGAGGAGAAGCTTGGCGTGCACATGGAGACGATCAAGACCGGGCCGAACGCGGACATGTTCTCGGCATCCCGCCCGCCGACGGACCTGGAGAGGAGCATTCTTGCCCGCCATATCGACACCACGTACCAGCGCTTTCTCAACGTGGTGGCGCAGGGGCGGAAGATGTCCGTTGCCGATGTCGACCAGATTGCGCAGGGACGCGTCTGGACGGGGGAGCAGGCACGCGAGCGCCATCTGGTGGATGTGCTCGGCGGGCTGGACTCCGCCGTGTCGATCGCGGCACACCGTGTCGGCTTGAAGGAGGGGACCTATTCGGTCCGAATCCTTCCGCGCCAGCGCACCTTCTTCGAGAAGCTTGCCGAGCAGTTCGGATCGATGCAGGCCGCCATGGTGCATCGCACTGCGATAGACGACTACCTGGACATCCTGGGCGCCATGCGCGCGCGCGCCGGCGTGCAGATGCGCATGGAAGACATCACGATGCAATAGGTGAAACGCAGGCGAGGGAATGTTGTGGATGAACCTCGCAGCATCTGAACGTACAGCAACGGGCGCGCCGAATAATTTCGTTCGGCGCGCCCTTGTTTCATCGATTCCGGCCGTCAATCGCCGATTCCCGAGTCATCATCACGTACCCGGCTTCATCATTTGAGCACGATCCCGTGACCATGCCGTTGTAAGTTGTGCGCATCCTGTCGGGTAGCAAGCTCCTTCGCGCAACGGGCAATCCTCAGCACCGCTGCGTGAATAAAAAATGAGACAATGCGAGAAAATCGCATTGAATCTACTTGACTGGGAGAAGCTGCAGAGGTATTTTGCGCACGTCCTTTCCAGGAGTTGCGCAGACACTACACTCGCAGCTCTTGCCCCAATCTCCTCCAATTCAGAAATAGGCACGACCGAAAACGCTTCGGCATTGCATTCGCAATGTTGCAGCAGCTGCTGTCACCAATATTGCCGAGCATTCCCAGCATGTGCTCGCGCAAGATGCGGTTGTTTTTTCATCGTGCACATCTGCTATTACTGAACGCCTAACTACCGGAATATTTCCATCGCGCCGCAGCGCTTTTCCGCTCTGCGCGCCAGGGCAGCGCCTTGCCTTCCAGCTCGAGCGCTCGTGAAAATCGAATTCGATTTTCACCGGGCCCGATATTGCCAAGAATGTATGCATCCCGATGTGCGCAGCGCCATTTCGTTGTTGCGCCGGGGATTCGTTTGCCCGGAATTCAACGGCGCATAGGGATTGGTAGGTGGATGGCGTAGGGGATTGGGTAATACATAATCGACGGATGGAACGCTCCGCATGAGCACATACAATGTCATAAGCGCCGTGGGCGAAACGCTGCGCCAGTTGCTTCTCAACGAGATGAAAAACGACAGTGCGGTATTCGGCAATGCGGGAATTCTCAAGTCGGAGGATCAGATCACACTGAACCATCCGTACAAGTTGATCGGCGACGGCGATCCGCAGGCCAATGCACTTTCGATGTTTCTCTATCGCATCGTGGAGGATGCGGACGAGAAGAACAAGCGGCCATATCCCGCCGGGCCTACGACGTACCAGTACCCTCCGCTACCGCTTCATCTGTTCTATCTGGTGACGCCGATCACCAACAGCGCGGACAATAATCACAAGCTGATGGGAAAGGTGCTGGAGATCATGTTCGATCGTGCCGTGCTCAGGGGATCGGACCTTCAGGGCGACCTGAAGGGATCGCAGGAGGAGCTTCGCCTGATACTCAACCCGATCTCGCTGGAGGATATCACGAAGCTCTGGAGCGCCATCATGCGTCCCTATCAGCTTTCGGTGAGCTACGAGGTGAAGGTGGTGCGCATCGATTCCAACCGGACCACGCAGAAGCAGCCGGTGTACGAGAAGCAGTCCGAATTCCAACAGATATAAACTCTTCCGGGCGAACAGGAATGGCAGCAGAGGCAGTACAGCAACGAGCGCTGGCGATCGGGCAGATCCTGCATCAGGGGACCGGCCTTCCGGTGAACGGTGCGATCACGATCACCTCACCCGAAGGGACGGTGGTTGCCAACGTGCGGAGCGACGGATTCTTCGCGGTCTCAGGCCGGCCGGAGCTTCTCTTTCCGAACCTCGCCACCATGCCGGCCACGTTCGATCTGGACGTGCATGCGGAGTCCGCACAGTTCCGCAGCGGCTTCTTCGACACATCGGTCAGCATTCCGCTCGGCGCCGGTGAGGGCTTCGATCCTCCGGTCGCCGCGGGAACCATTCTCCTGACGGCCGATCCGGTCTACATCCGCGGGCGCGCCGTGAGCGCCGTGGATCCGCATCCCGCCATCGCCGGCGCAACGATCGACCTGCTGGAAGGCGGCTTCGTCACGCACACAACCGCAACCGCGGCGGACGGCTCCTACAGCTTCGACAACGTGACCGTGCTGCCCCCTGTGGAACTGCGATGTACCGCCGGCGGCTTCACAACCGAGACCAGGGCGGTAACCGTCGACTACGGAATCCCGGTCAACGAAATCTCCTTCCGCATGACGCCGCCATGATGCGTGTGCATCGCGTGCCATGCCGTGAGGAACAATTCCAGAGAATGACGACAGCAGAACCATACATGAACGCGGCAACAGGAGTTCCTATCAACACCGGCTTGCACTGCAGAGCCTGCGGGCCTTGCAGCGCCGAATGGTATGAACCCCAATAGCCACACGAGAATCAAAGGAGAAGAACCATGCCTGAATATCTGTCTCCCGGCGTATACGTCGAGGAAGTAGACACCGGTTCAAAAACGATCGAAGGTGTCAGTACCAGCACCGCCGGGTTCGTGGGTATGACCCTTCGCGGTCCGTCGAGCGGGCTCCCGGGCCTCGTTACCAGCTACGCGGATTTCGAGCGCCAGTACGGCGGCTACTTCGATCTCGGTCCGTCGTTCCTGGATCAGAATTATCTCCCGCATGCGGTGGCTGGCTTCTTCACCAACGGTGGCAAGCGGCTCTACATCTCGCGCGTGCTTGGGCAGAATGCCTCCGCGGCGGATGGTGACGCAACCGGCGGCATGGTGACCCGCCTCACGGCCGACGCGGCAACCGACGACCTCGACCTTCGCCTTGCATCCATGCGCGGCATCCAGGTAGGCACGGCCGTGCGCCTTCGCATGACGAAGGACAACGTGGTCACCCAGATGTCCGCGGCCGTGAACGTGGCGAGCTACGACGCGTCCACCAACACGATCACTCTCGCCTCCAAGCTCACGGAGGATTACGAGGCGCGCTACACCGCCGTGTTCACCGATGTCGACGATCTCGATTCAGACGGCGGCCCCACCGTGGCACTCGCCGATCCGTTCGATCCGCGCACGGCATCCTTCTCGATCGCGGCTTCCAGCGAGGGAAGCTGGGGCCTGGCGATCACCATCCAGACCGCAAGCCGTTCGGCCGCACGCTCGCAGTACGTCGCGACGCTCGGCACACCGGCCGACGGCGACAACGATATCCAGGTGCAGTCTGCGTCCGGCTTCTACGCCAAGGCCTGGGTGGAGATCGACAACGGCAAGGACAAGTTCTACCGCCAGGTGATCTCCGTGACCGGCAACG
Source organism: Bacteroidota bacterium (assembly GCA_018266795.1). Classification (GTDB taxonomy): domain Bacteria; phylum Bacteroidota; class Ignavibacteria; order OLB7; family OLB7; genus JAFDZV01. Next base: position 93,817 of record JAFDZV010000019.1, read on the forward strand.
TTCTGAAGATCGACGGCACGGACGTGAGCGGCGTTACGAAGATGTTCACGGCGCAGGGGAGCGCCACCGTGGTCACGATCTCCGCGTGCGAGTTCGATCTCACGGCAACGTACGGAAGCGTTGTGGAGCAGTTCGCAGGGCTCACGCTGGAGAACATCGCCGGCAAGTATTACGTCGATCGCATCAACAACTCCTCCACGCTCATCACGGTTGGAACTCCCTCCGCAGGAACGCACCCGTTCCGGTTCCCGACCAGCGACACCGTGCCCACCGCGGGCATGCGCAGCTCCGGCGAGTCGCTTCGCCTGCTTCTCACGCAGAACGGCAGCGACGGCACCGCCGCCCCGACCGATACGACGATCGTCGGTACGGACAACGGCCCGGGGACGCGCACCGGCATCCGTGCGCTGGAGGATATCGACGTGGTGAGCATCATCGCCGCTCCGGGCCTCGTCTCTACCACCGTGCAGGGAGCCCTGATCGAGCAGTGCGAGCGTCTGAAGGATCGCTTCGCGGTGCTCGATCCGGAGAACGCGCAGCAGACGCTGGACCAGATCGTTACGCAGCGTCTGAACTTCGATACGAAGTACGCCGCCATCTACTATCCGCGCCTTACCGTGCTGGACCCGCTTACCAATGTGGAGATCTACGTTCCGCCCAGCGGCCACGTTGTCGGGATCTACGCACGCACCGATATCGAGCGCGGCGTGCACAAGGCGCCTGCGAACGAGGTGGTGCGCGGCATCACCGGCCTTGCCCTGACCATCAACAAGGGGGAGCAGGATATCCTGAACCCGCTGCCGAACAACGTGAACGTGATTCGCGATTTCCGTTCGGATGGCCGCGGCTTCCGGGTCTGGGGTGCGCGCTGCATCACGAGCGACACGGACTGGAAGTACATCCCGGTGCGCCGCCTGTTCATCATGATCGAGGAGTCGATCGACCAGGGAACGCAGTGGGTGGTGTTCGAGCCGAACGACGAGCCGCTCTGGGCACGCGTGCGCCGCTCGGTGAGCAACTTCCTCACGAACGTCTGGCGCGACGGCGCATTGCAGGGGAAGAAGCCGGAGGAGGCATTCTTCGTTCGCTGCGATCGCTCCACGATGTCGCAGGACGATATCGACAACGGACGGCTGATCATGGTGATCGGCATCGCTCCGGTGAAGCCTGCGGAGTTCGTGATCTTCCGCATCGGGCAGTGGACCGGTGGTTCGAGCGTAGACGAAGGATAAACCGATAACGCAATCAGGAGAGCGATACAATGCCACAGACAGGCAAACGGGACGATCCGTACCAGCAATACAACTTCCTTGTGGAGATCGACGGGGTTGCGCGTGCCGGTTTCACCGAGTGCAGCGGCCTTACCACCGATACGGATGTGATCGACTACCGCGAGGGCAACGATTCCACGATGAATGTCCGCAAGCTCGCCGGCCTGCGGAAGTACAGCAACCTGGTGCTCAAGCATGGCTATACCGCCGACAAGAGCTTCTGGGACTGGCGGAAGAAGATCATCAACGGCGAGATGGACCGCCGCTCGGCGAGCGTTGTCCTGCTCGACGAGGAGCGCAACGAGGTGCTCCGCTGGAACATCCGCGAGGCATGGATCAGCAAGTGGGAGAGCGGTCCGTTCAACGCGAAGACCAACGACGTGGCGGTGGAGACGGTGGAGCTCGTGCACGAAGGGCTGGAACTGGCCACCTGATAGCCGGGCGCGCCGGCGAAACGGTCCTCGGGCAACGCCGCGGACCAACCGACGGCCTCCCCGGTACGCTCCTCCCGCATCCGTGCGGGAGGCCGTGAGGGATTCGTGCGGAGTGCTGCCGTGGGAACGTGCCGCGAATCCATTGCCTCGAGAGGAGGTCCGGAGTGCGAGGCTCCGGACCGATTCCGCGCCGATGTGTCCGGCAAGCATTGTATCAACAGTGCCTGTCGAAACCGGGATGCGCTCGAGGGCCTGCGGGCCTTGCAGCGCCGAACGTTGGGAACTCCAAGGAACAGGAACTGCAATCATGCCTGAATACCTGACTCCAGGTGTCTACTTCGAGCTGCGTGACCCCGCGCCGTCGGTGCGTGGGGTGCGTACGGACATTGCGGGTTTCGCCGGCATCGCGGAGCGCGGGCCGATCGGCATGCCGGTGCGCATTGAATCGTTCCGCCAGTTCCAGGCATGGTACGGCTCCTTTGCCACGTACGGCTATCTGGCCTACGCGCTCAAGGGGTTCTTTGAAAACGGAGGGCGTACCTGCTACGTGGTTCGTGTTGCCGGCACCGATGCCGATCGTGCCTCGCTCACGCTCTCCAATGCAGCCTCCAAGCCGGTGATGCGCGTCTTCGGCGCGAACGAAGGAACGTGGGCGCGCCGCGTCGCGGTCTCCATCGTCAGCACGTATCACGCACCGAGCCCGGCGGACTCCACGTTCACGCTTCGCGTGACGCATGGCAACGACATGGAGCTGTTCCGCGATCTCTCGGTTGATCCGTCCAAGCCCACGTACTTCGCCACCATCATCAACGCCGGGAACGAGTACACGCCGGCGTCGCGATGGGTCACGGTGGAGGCGTGGGATCCGGCTCCGGCGGACATGGTTCCCAGCTGGGCCGGTTCCGGCCTCGCGAACGGCTCCGGGTTTCTGAGCGGTGGGAAGGATGGCCTTGCCTCGCTGACGCCGAACGACTTCCTCGGCGACATGCTTGCCGCCGCGGCCGATCGCCGCGGGATGTCGGCGCTCGCGTTGATCGACGAGGTGGCGATGCTGGCGATGCCGGACATCCATATTCGTCCGTCGATCGCGCAGGTGCCCCCGCCGTCGCCGCCGGTGCCGCCGAGCGATCCATGCCTCAATCCGCAGCCTCCGATGCCGGCCCCCCCGCCTGCGGCCGTTGCGGACCAGCCTCCGCTCTTCACCGAGGCGCAGGTCTCGCGCATGATGCATGCGATGGTGGAGCATTGCGAGGAGATGCGGGATCGCTTCGCGATACTCGATCTGCCGCTGGTTGCCTCCAGCGGCCGGAGCCGGACGGTGACCGAGGCGATGGCGCTTCGGAACGACTTCGATTCGCCCCGCGGCTTCGGCGCACTCTACTACCCGTGGATCAGCGTTGTGGACCCCATCGGCACATCCAATGCGCCGGTGCGCACCATCCCGCCCAGCGGCCATGTGGCCGGCGTCTTCGCCCGCACGGACAACGAGACCGGCGTTCACAAGGCGCCGGCGAACGCGGAGCTGATGTGGACCAGCGACGTGGCCGTGAACATCGGCGACGAGGAGCACGGCCTGCTGAACCCGGTGGGCGTGAACTGCATCCGTCCGTTCCCGGGGCGCGGCATCCGGCTGTTCGGCGCGCGCACGATCTCCAGCGACTCCAGCTGGCGCTACGTGAACGTGCGGCGGCTGATGATGATGATCGAGGAGGCGGTGGACGAGGCGTCGCAGTGGGCGGTGTTCGAGCCGCACAACGTGGTGCTGCGCCAGGGATTGATCCGGAGCGTGGGGGGCTATCTCGAAATGCTCTGGCGTTCCGGAAAGCTCGCGGGCGCCAGCGCCGCGGAGGCCTTCTTCGTGAAGTGTGATGATACCAACAACCCGCAGTCCAGTGTGGACCAGGGGCGCGTGATCGTGGACGTTGGTGTTGCGCCCGCGATACCGGCGGAGTTCATCGTGTTCCGTGTTGGGCGTACGGTGGAGGAACTTGAAATCGTCGAGAGGTGATCGCGGTGAGCAACAACCCATACATGGCGTTCAACTTCTACATCCTGCTGATCGATACGTCGAGCCTGATCGGGATGATCTCGACCGGCATCAACGCCTTCACGGCCGGCGGCTTCAGTGAATGCACGGGCCTCGGAGGATCGTTGACAGTCGAGGAGTACAACGAAGGGGGCGTGAACGAGTACGTCCACAAGTTCCCCACGCGCATGACCTACGGCAACCTGACGCTGAAGCGGGGAATGGCGTTCACGGACGATCTGTGGAACTGGCATTACGACTACGCGAGCGGGAAGGGCTCGCGCCGCGACGGCATCATCGCGATGCTGGGGCCCACGCGCGATCCGGTCCGCGTCTGGTCCTTCAAGCGCGGCCTGCCGCTGAAGTGGACGGGACCGTCGTTCAACGCGCAGCAGAGCGCCGTGGCGGTGGAGACGATCGAGATCGCCCACGAGGGGCTGGAGCTGATCTCCGGCGGCACCGTGCTCGGCGATATCGGATCGGCGTTCGTGAGTATCAATCCGTCGTAGTCAGTAGTCAGTAGTCAATCGTCAGTCGCTCGCATTACTATTGACCACGGACCACTGACAACTAACGATCAACAACTAACCAGCTCCCGCATCATGCCAATCAACATCGGAACAATGTCCAGCCACGTCACGGTGAACGATCGTTCTGCCGACGGGGCGCCGGATCCGGAGGCGCTGGAGCGCCTGGTGAAGATGGTTGCGGCCAGGCTGAAGGAGATGGATGACTCCGGCGACAAGGATGGTGAGATTCCGCAGAATCGTACGGAGCAGTAGGCGGCTGCGCGATCGCGAGCTCCGACGGGCGACAGGAGCGAGCCGGGGGCGCAAGGCCCTGGAATCGGAAGACCCGGATGTCCGGTATCGAAGGTGATGGAGATCACGAGCCCGAAGGGGCGTAAGGAGTTAGCATGGGACGCGTAGCAGCACGACTCGAAGTTCTCAACGCAAAGACGCGGCAGGTGGAGCAGTCCTACGAGGTACAGTTCAACCCGACCGATCTCACCTTGAGCAAGACCGCACAGCTGGCGGAGATCGCGATCCCGGGCTTGGACTCGCCGGTGCTTCAGTTCATTCGCGGCGGTGCCGAGACCTTGAGCGTCGAGCTCTTCTTCGACACGACGGACTCCGGCATGTCCGGCTTCCTGACGACGAGCGTGACGGACATGACCGACAAGTTCTACAGCCTGGTGAAGCAGAATCGCGACACGCATGCGCCGCCGATCGTGCGCTTCTCGTGGGGCGACAGCGCATCCTCCTCCGCGGACACCAGCAAGGCCGTATCGCAGGCGCCTTCCTGGTTCACCGGCGTGGTGGAGAGTGTGGAGCGGAAGTTCCTGCTCTTCAGTCCGGAGGGAACGCCGTTGCGCGCCCGGCTTACGCTGAAGATGAAGGAGTACAAGACGGTTGATCAGATGGTGGCCGATCTGAACTCCGCCGATCACACCAAGGCTCGCGTCTTCAAGCGTCGCGATCGTCTGGATCAGTTGTCGCAGCAGGAGTACGACACGCCGGCCGAGTGGCGCCGCATCGCCGACGAGAACGATCTGGACGATCCGCGTGCAATCCCGGCCGGCACCGTGCTGAAGGTGCCGCCGATGCGGATCGATTCGGCAACGCGGGGAGGGGAGTGATGGCGGCAACCGCGTCGAAGGCAAGCCAGTACACGCCGATCTACAAGGGGCGCGATTTCTTCGTGCCGGCGTTCGAGGTGAAGATCAGCGGGCAGGATGTGCCGAAGAAGGTGCTGCACGACGTGATCGAGGTGCGCTACACGGACTCCGTGGACAAGTTCGACACGTTCGAGATCACGATCAACAACTGGGACGACGTGAACCGCGACTTCAAGTATACCGGGCCGCACGCGGGAGGGCAGGATCCGGATGGGCGCGACCGTCTGTTCGATCCCGGCAAGGAGATCGAGATCTGGATGGGCTACTTCTCGCCGACCGATGCGGCGAGCCGCGACAAGGACAAGCCGGAGCCGCTGCGGCTGATGATGGCGGGGATCATCACGAAGCTCGCCCCGACCTTTCCGCCGGCCGGACAGCCGACGTTGAAGATCAGCGGGCAGAACGCGCTGGTGAAGATGATCGCAAAGCAGAACACGCACACCTACAAGGCCGGCCTGAAGGACAGCCAGATCGCCAAGCAGATCGGCGACAGCGGTGCGCTGAAGATCGGCAACATGAAGATCGGCGTGAAGACGAACCCGCAGGCGATGCAGTCGGAGACCGAGAACGTGCAGCCGGTGATTCAGACGAATCAGTACGATATCCTCTTCCTCCTGCAGCTCGCCAAGAAGAACGACTACGACATCTACCTGGATAAGGAGGAGAGCGGCGGCAGCACGAACCTCTTCCTCAACTTCGGTCCCTCCGGCAAGGAGTCCACGAAGTACCTCCTCGAGTGGGGAAAGTCGCTCACGCAGTTCCAGCCCACGCTCACCACGATGCGGCAGGTGAAGGAACTCACGGTGCGTGGCTGGGACATGAACGCGAAGAAGCCGATCAAGGAGACGGTGAAGCGGAGCGATATCAAGCCGCGCGGCATGAGCGATCTGGATCGCCTGTACGAACTGGAGCAGGGGTTCAGCGAGAAGTCCGAGATCGTGGTGAACGAACCGTTTCACAGTCCGGCGGAGGCCCGCAAGCGCGCCGAGGATCTGATGAAGAATCTGAACAAGTCGCTGGTGAAGGCGAAGGGGGCAACGATCGGCACACCGGATCTTCATGCCGGGCGCAGGATCTACGTTGCCGGGCTGGGGCAGACGTTCGAGGGGGAATACTTCCTCACATCTACAACGCACACGATTGGCGCGAACGGGTACACGACGGACTTCGACGCGCGCATGGAGGAGACCTAGTTCGATGGACAATCGCATCTACGGAGTGGTGATCGGCATGGTGAAGAGCCTCGAGGATCCGGATAGTCTCGGACGCATTCAGTTGACCTTCCCCTGGATGTCCGACGACAACGAATCGCCATGGGCCCGCGTCGCGGTGCAGATGGCCGGCGAGGGGCGGGGCATGTGGTACATGCCGGAGTTGGAGGACGAGGTGCTGGTTGCCTTCGAGCATGGCGATCCGCAACATCCCTACGTGATCGGCTTCCTCTGGAACGGAAAGGACAAGCCGCCGACAACCAACACGCGCCGCCGTCTGATCCACTCGCTGAACGGGCACGAGATCGAGATCTACGATCCCGACCCGAAGGATGGCGACAAGGGGTTCATCCGGATCAAGGATGCGCACGGCAACAAGATCGAACTCTCGAACGCGACGCTCACGATCGAAGGCGTGGGCAATCTGCAGATCAACGCGCCCAACGTCACGATCAACAAACGGCTGGTGGCGCCGATCCCGGGAAAGCCGATCTGAGCGGGATGACCCTCTCGAGCGGGCATCCCCGAGTTGCCGAAGGCTCGGTTCGCCGAGGAGCTGTTGTATCCGGAGTAGCATAGAACATTCGCAAGGCAACCCTCGATCATGGACTTTACCAAGGAAGTAGACCTGCCGCTCGGCATACCGTGCCTGGACTTCAAGATGCCCTCCATCGGCACGCTCCCCTCGATACCGTTGCCGGGCGGAGCGGAGATCAAGGCGCTGCAAAGCTTTGCCGACAGCATCCCGACGGACTGCAGTCTGAACTTCAACATCATGCTGCAACTGGGGCCGCTGCTGGGAAGCATGGCGTGCCTGCTGAAGATCCTGAAGGTTGTCGGTCTGCTGGGGGAATTCTTCGGCGCCTTCGTCCCGATACCGAACCTGCCGAAGGCTGCGAGCGCGGCGGCGAACATCGTTCCGGCAATCGCCGATCTCGCCACCTGCATTCCGGCTCTGGCGATCATCAGGATCGTGGAGATGATCAAGGCGATCATTCAGATCATCATCAAGATCATCAAGTGCGTGATCGATCAGATCATGAGCATCGTGAACATCCTCTCGCACATCGATCTCTCGATCGCCTTCGGCAACCCGGCGCTGGACAGCGCGCTCAATTGCCAGAAGGACAACGCACAGACAACGCTGCAGAACATCATGGCGTTGATCGAGGCGCTGATGCCGATCATCATGATGATTCAGACGGTGGCGAGCATTGCCGGCATCACGCTGGATCCGCTTCCGGACCTCTCCGCGATGGTGAACGTGAACGATCCGGAGGGAACGGTGGCCGCGCTCCAGGGAGCGATCACAACCTTCCAGCAGATCGACGCCGGCCTGAACCCGAACGATTATCTGACGCCGGACACGCCTGCGCCGAGCGACTATACGGATATCGCGTAGGAGTACTTGGAGCTTGGAGCTTGGTACTTGGGACGCTCGGCTGCGCCTCGCTGTAGTGCTTGGAGCTTGGAGCTTGGGACGCTCGGCTGCGCCTCGCTGTGGGACTTGGAGCATGGTGCGAAGTACAAAGAACGAAGCACCAAGAACCAAGAACCAAGAACAACTGACTACTGACAACTAACTACGTACCCCATATGCCTCGCGAGTTTCTCGGAACAGGATGGAAGTTTCCCGTGCGTGTGAACGCGCGCGGCGGCCTCTCGTTCGTGAGCCACGAACAGGATATCGAGGAATCGATCTGGATCGTGCTCGGGACGGCAATGGGGGAGCGGCTGATGGAGCCGGCGTTCGGATGCGGCATTCACAACTATGTGTTCGCTCCGAACGATCCATCCACGCGCGGCGCCATTGCGCACGAGGTGCACAAGTCGCTGTCGGAGTATGAGCCGCGCATCATCGTGGAGAACGTTCGCGTGGAGTCGGTGGAAGGGGAGGAGAATCGCCTTCTGATCTATGTGGACTATCGCGTTCGCTCCAGCAACTCGAAGCGTAACATGGTCTATCCATTCTATCTCACGGAGCCCTGATGCCACTCGTAGCTCCCAACCTCGACGACAGGCGGTTTGCCGATCTGGTGGATGAAGCGAAGACGCTGATTCCGCGCTACACACCGGAGTGGACAGACCACAATCTCTCCGATCCCGGCATCACGATGATCCAGCTCTTCGCATGGCTGAGCGACATCGTGATCTACCGGCTCAATCGCGTGCCGGACAGGCTCTACATCAAGTTCCTGCAGTTGATCGGCGTCACGCTGAAGCCGCCGGTGCCGGCGCGGGCGGAGCTTACGTTCACGCTCTCGAACGCAAATGTCTCCACGCTCGTGATCCCGAAAGGGACGCGCATCGGCACCGTTGCGCCCACGGCATCGCCCAGCATCTCCGCCCCGACAACGCTTCCGCAGGAGGAGCAGCAGGCGGTGGTCTTCGAGACGGACGAGGCATTGATTGCGATCGGTGCAACGATGAAGCGCGTTCAGGTGTACGACGGCGCCACCTACGTGGAGCGGACCACCGCGAACGATCCGCTGACGCAGCCCTACTATCCGTTCGGTTCGCTGGCGCGCGAGGGCTCGGCGCTCCTGATGGGCTTCAGCTCCACGGCGTTGTTCCCGACGGACGAGATCAACCTCTACGTGCGCGTCTACACCGATCCGAACGACATCGTTCCCTACACCTGCGCCGATTCAACCACCGTTCCCTCCGCCACCGTGGTATGGGAATACTGGGCCGGCACATCGTGGGAGAAGCTACGTGTGGTGAAGGATGAAACCATCGCCATCACCACGAGCGGCCACGTCTATTTCACCGGGCCGAAGGATATCGCGAAGACGACGGTTGGCGCGGTGACGGACGAGGAGTTGTACTGGATCCGCGTGCGGCTTCAATCGTCGCAGTACGAGATGGCGCCGCGCCTGGAGGCCGTGCTTACCAACACCGTGCGGGCAACCGCCGCGGTGACCACCGGCGACGAGGTTGCCGGCTCCAGCAACGGCACGGCCAATCAGACCTTCCTCACCGCGAGCACGCCCATCTATGCAGGCGCCGTGCGTCCGCTGGAGGAGAGGCTGCTGGAGAAGAAGCGGCTGAAGGCCAATCCGCCGACGGAGGCGGAACAGGCCGTGCTGGACGATGCACTCCGGCTGCGCGAGTACGTGAAGGGGTTCCTCCTTGAGGTGCAGGAGGGAACGACCATCAGGCCGTGGGAGGAGGTGGAGGACTTCTACAACTCCGATCCCGATGACCTTCACTACACGCTGGATCGTTCCGCCGGCGAGATCCGTTTCGGCAACGGCACGCAGGGGCGCATCCCGCTTGCCGGCATCAACAACATCATCGCGCGCTACTATCGTTACGGCGGCGGCTCCAACGGCAATGCGGGCTACGGCACCATCACGGATCTGCGCGCCGGCATCAGCGGGCTTGGCGCGGTAACCAACTACTGGGTTGCCGAAGGGGGGGCGGACGAGGAGTCCGTGGAGGACGCGAAGGCGCGTGCACCGAAGGAGTTGAAGGCACGCGACCGCGCGGTGACCTCGCAGGACTTTGAGTTCCTCGCGCTGGAGGCGCCTGGCGTGCGTGTGCGCCGGGCGCATGCGATGCCGCTCTACCATCCGGATTTTCCCGGAACGCCGGTGCCGGGTGTGATCACGGTGATCGTGATTCCGGAGAGCGACGATCCGAAGCCGATCCCCAGCGAAGGGACGATGAAGACTGTCTGCGCCTATCTCAGCGCCCGGCGGTTGTTGACCACGGAGGTGCACGTCGCGCCGCCGAACTACCGTCTGGTGCGCGTGGAGGCATCCGTTGTTGCGAAGGCCACGGCGGATCCCGCACAGTTGAAGACCACGATCGAGACGAAGCTCTCCGAATATCTCCATCCGCTCACCGGCGGCTCCGACGGCCTTGGCTGGCCGATGGGGGGGGCGGTGCTCTACTCGGAGATCTTCCGCGTGGTGTTGCAGGTGGACGGCGTGCAGATCGTGGAGAAGGTGAGCATCAGCATCGATGGCGAGCCGATTCCGGACTGTACCAACGCCGCGATCCCCGCCGATTACCTGGTCTACTCGGATGGTCATGACGTCACGGTGGTGTTTACCTCCACTTCATGAGCGCGTTCGTGGTTGGTGCTTGGGTCTTGGTGCTTCGCAGGAGAGCGACAGCCGGTAGATCCATTGCCAGGCTCTACAGCGAGGCCGATGCCGTGGCATCGAGCCGAGCGATCGAAGAACGCGCCGGCCAATTCCCCCCGCCCCCTCCTGGGAAGAGAGGGAGAAGAATGCAAGAGGCATAGCAATGGCACAACAGGACGCAACGACATATCTGCTGCTGGACGGACATCAGGGTCTGAACCCGCGCGATGGCTGGCGTGTTGCAAGCGCGGCATCGCTGGAGGCCGGACCGGAGGGGCTGCGTCTGGCATCCGTGCCTCCGCTTCCGGTGCCGATCGCCGACGACGCGGGGACGTTCGCCGGCATGAAGAACCCCACCGGTGTTGCGATTGCACCGGACGGCTGCATCTACGTTGCCGACGGCGACCACGATTCGATTCTTCGCATCGTGCCGCGCGACGGCCTGCGGGCATGGGCGCACTACTTCCGCGTTGCCGGCGGCGCAAACGCGAACGATCGCTTCGTCTATCTCCCCTCCGCAACGCGTTTGGAGCGCTGGCCGCGCACCATCCGCACCACGCCCGCGGATGCAGTCGAGACGGAGGTGCTCTCAACGCAGGTCTGGGACGAGGAGAGCGCCCGACGTATCGTGTTACGATATATCGGCGCGGACGATCACGGCGGATGTTCATGCGGTTGCAGCCACGCCTCCGCCGACGCTGCGGCCGGAAACACGAGCGCATCGGGTGGTTGCGGCTGCGGCAGCGGCAAGGCCGCGAAGTCCTCGGGCGGCTGCGGATGCGGCGCCTCGGGAAGCGCCGGCACGCCGCAGGCGGCTTCGTCCGGTGCATCGTCAGGTTCCGGCGGCTGCACGTGCGGATGCGCGTCCGATCGGAACGTATCCGCCGCGAGCATCGAGAAGGAGTGGGAGGATTTCTACCCGGAGAACCTGGATGCAGGAACGTTGTGCGATACATCGCTTGCGCGCGTTCACTGCGTTGGTGGAACCGGAAGCGAACCGCGCCGGTTCAACGCTCCGCACGGCATCGTGATCTCGAAGAAGAACACGATGTACGTGGCCGATACGGGGAACCATCGCATCCAATGCTTCGCACTCCACGGCTGGATGCTGCGCGAGATATGGGGCGCGCGCGCCGCGGCAACGGGCGCGCCGGCTGCAGGAGCCGGGCTCGGGGAATTCAACGAGCCATGGGATGTGACGCTGGATGCGAAGGGAAATCTGTACGTCGCCGACAGGAACAATCACCGTGTGCAGAAGCGCTGCTGCCGCACCGGCCGGTTCGTTGCGTTCGACGGCACGGTCTATGCCGCCCGCTTCTTCCAGGTGCTCTACGGTTCCTTCGAGCAGAGCCGCTTCGTCTACATACCGGCCCTCGCGCGCGTCGAGCGGTGGCCCGGTGCTCCGGGAACGGTGCCGGCGGATAACAGCGGCATCACCGTTCTGAGTTTTGCGGCCGTAACGGTTGAACAGGCACGCGATGCGGTGCTGGAGTTCCTGAGCGCCGCCGGTTCGCGCGACATCCTCGTGGAATGGGATGGCGCCTACCCCGCGCAGCTTGGAAGCGATGCGGCATTCGGGCATCCCGAGCATCTCCTCTTCGATACGGCGAACCGCCTCTATGTGGTGGACGCGGATACTCCGCTCGTGAAGATGCTCGATACGGAAGGGCGTGTACTCGGGGAGATGACGTTTGCAAACCAGCTACCCGGAAGCTTCGAGCCGACGGCGGTGACGCTGGATGCGCAGGGACATCTCATGGTGGCAACGTCCGGCGGCCTGCATCGGTTCAGCATTCGCGGCGGCCGGTTTGGTACGAACCAGTTCGGCACGAAGCGGCATTCGGCGGCGCACGATTGCTCATGTGGAACTGCATGCGATGCCGGTGAAGTTGTTGCTGCGTGTGGCCGGGCGGGCGGCGGGGTGAAGTGGATCGCTCCGGACGCGGGCTTCCGGAAGAGCGGCACATATATCTCCTCGCGACTGGACAGCGTGATCGACCGCTGCCAGTGGCATCGCATCGAAATCGACTTCGGCGAGATGCCCTCCGGTTCCTCGGTCACCGTCTGGACATACTCGTCGCAGCTGGAGCTTACCGATGCCGATGTCGCGCTGGTTGCCGACGAGGAGTGGCGTACGGGCCAGGTGAATGCCGATGACTTCCTGGTGCTGAGCGGCGCTGGACGATATCTCTGGCTGAAGATCGCGATCCAGGGGGACGGCCTTGCAACGCCGACCCTGCGCTCCATCATCGCGCACTATCCCCGCGTGACCTACATGCAGTACCTGCCGGCGATCTATCAGGCCGATCCGGTTGGGAAGGACTTCATGGAACGCTTCCTCTCGATCTTCGAGACCGTGTTCTCGCGCATCGAGACACGTGTGAGCGACCTGGTCCGCTATCTGGACCCGGACGGCGTGCCGGCGGATTTCCTTTCGTGGCTTGCCGGCTGGATCGACATGACGTTCCTGAGAACGTGGAGCGAGGCCACGCGGCGGTCGCTGCTGCGGCATGCGGCGGAGCTGTACCGCCTGCGGGGCACGCCGGAAGGGATGCGGCGGATGATCAAGCTGGCAACCGGGATCGACGTCCGCATTCAGGAAGGATTCCGCAGGCGCAACTGGCTGTTCCTGGCGCACAACGCCGGGCTTGGCCAGGACTCCGGCGTCTGGGGAGATGCGATTGTTCACCGCCTGCAACTGGACCAGTACTCCACCATCGGCGACTTCTCGCTCGTGAGCACGGGCGATCCGCTGCACGATCCCTTCCTCGTGTACGCGCACTCCTTCGCGGTGTACGTGGACGCAGCGGTTCTGAACGATCCGGATCAGGAGCGGATGCTCCGCTATCTCATCGAGCAGGAGAAGCCGGCGCACACCTCGTACACGCTCGAGAAGGTACAGCCCCGCTTCAGAGTGGGAGTGCAGGCAACGGTTGGTCTCGATACGAGCATCGGAACGTATCCAAGAGTTGTATTGAACGAATGCGCGACACTGGGATGCGATACCGTGCTCGGTGCCGCCCCGGAGGATAGAGGGCCTGCGGTATTGCGCGTTGGCGCACATGCCAGGCCGGGCGTTGACGCGGTGGTTGGTTAACGGTTCCTGCCGAGACCGGGCCGGGTTGCCGGGCCTGCGGGCCTTGCAGCGCCCGATCGGCGGGGATGTGCGGGAGAGCTTCAGCCGTTGAGCGCTGCAAGCACGGCAGGGAGCGGAGTGCAGATCGCTTCGGATGGAAGCTGTAAAAACGATCAAGGAGAATCATGCAGTACGGAGAGCATAACCATCATGGAGAGTGCCTGGAGTGTGCGGCGATACCCCAGGAGCGTCTCAACTACTTTACCGGGCAGTTCCTCGCCGAGCGGGATTTCCGCGACGAGCAGGGATATCATATCGGTAAGCACCGCATGCACAACCGCCTGCTTCATGGCTGGGGAACGGTGTGCGGCCTGCGTGTGACACAGCATCCTGCGCCCGAGTGCCGCAACCGATTCGTCGTGATCGAGCCCGGCGTTGCGCTGGATTGCTGCGGGCACGAGATCGTTGTACGCGAGCGCATCTTCGTCAACATCCCGGAGTTCCTCGCGCCGCAGCAGGATCAATGGGGAGCGGGCGGGCATCTGGCCATCGCGCTGCGCTACAAGGAGTGCAAGACGGAGTACGTGCCGGCGCTCTATTCGGAATGCGGATGCGACGCCGACACGTGCGACGCAAACCGCGTGCGCGAAGGCTTCGATGTCGGCGTGGACCGTCTGATGCATCTGCCGAAGGGGGCGTGTGCGCCGGGCGCCGGGCTCAGCCTGGACTGGCTTGCCACGATCAACCTTGCCGACGCCGTGCGCGTGGTGCTCGATCCGGCCGCGGAGCGCCTGTACGTGCTCACGGGTGCGGGAATCGTGATGGCCTACGATGCCGCCCACGGCTGCCTGCTGGGGAGCGTCGACATGAAGGGGATCGGGTACGACCTCGGCATCGCGCCGAACGGCCGCTTCCTCTATGCCGTGGTTGCCCCCGCCGCCACACCGGATGCCTGCGAACTGCACGTTGCCGATGTGCAGGAGCTCTCACTGGCAACCATCGTCAACAACGTGGCGCTGGGCACAGGCGCGACGAGGCCCGTTCTCGCCGTCTCGCCGGACGGCCGCGTTGCAACACTGGATGCCAACGTGCCCGCGGTCACCATCTGGACTACCGCGCTCAACACCGGCGATCCGAATCCGGTGTATGCGACAATCGCAACAGCAGACGATCCGCGTTCCATCGCGTTCGACTCCACCGGCGCATGGCTCTTCGTTGCCGAGGCGGCGGACAGGCAGGTTACCGCCATCGATGTGGCAACGCAGACGAAGTCCGTGATCGCCATCGCGTCCGGAGCGCCCGCACTTGTTGCGACCGCCGGCGATGCTCCGCAGTTCTACGTTGCCGCAGACGACGGCACCATCCGCACCTTCATGATTGTCGGAACGGGGCAGACGCCGTTTCCGGAACTCGGCTCGGGCGCTGCGCTTGGCCAGGGGACGGCGGTGGATCTCGTGGTTTCGCCCGATGGAGCCTGGGCGTACGTGCTCGTGGACGACTCCGGCAACGGAACCGTGCGCGCCGTGAACGGGGCGCGCATCGAAACGGACCCGACGAAGGCGGTCGGGGCAAACCTCACGGTGGTCCCATCGCCGCGCGATCTTCTCCTTTCGGACGATGGCTCGCGGCTCTATGCTGCCGGCGCCGGCGCGAACGGTGCGTGCGGGGGCGTCTCGGTGATCGACGTGCGTGCATCGGGCTGTGCGGAGATCCTCTGGCGTGCACTGGATGGCTGCCCGAGCTGCGAGACAGACGACGGCTGGGTGCTGCTGGCGGTGGTGAAGGATTACAAGGAAGGTGAGTACATCACCGACCCGCTGATCGACAATCGCATCCGTCCGATGGTGACGAGCACCGACACGCTGCGCAAGACCATTCTCTGCGCGCTCGAGTCCGCCACCAAGGGGCAGAAGGGTGATCCCGGAGTGCAGGGCCAGAAGGGCGATCAAGGCCAGAAGGGCGATCAGGGTCCGAAGGGAGACCAGGGACCGAAGGGCGATCAGGGGCCAAAGGGCGATCAGGGCCCGAAGGGAGACCAGGGACCGAAGGGCGATCAGGGAGCGAAGGGTGATCAGGGTCAGCAGGGCCTGCCGGGAACGGATGGTAACGGGCTGGAGACGGATCTCACGCGGATCCGTGCCACAAGCTGGCTGCACGGCGCTCCGATATCCGCCTCACCGCTCAAGCGCCTCCCCGATGTGGAGTTGTTGAACTCTCCGGCCGGCGGCCCGAAGACCCAGCCGGGTCTGGCGATCATCTTCACCGATACGGTGCACGTTACCGACGGCCGCCTTCCGTTCGCAGACGATGCAACGCGCACCTCCAACGGCTTCACCTTCGAGGTGCTGGTGCGCGTGCCCTGCCCCGGCAACGAGAGCCTGGAGGATCAGTGCTCGATGCGCGGACGCGTTGTGCCGATCGACTGGCAGGAGACTGCCGGCGCGATTCGCTGGGATACACTGCGCGAGGTAACCACGGGCGCGGCGAAGGGGGTGGCCTTCCTTCTTCCTCCGGCCATTCTGAGCCTCGGATTCAATCAGATGTCCGTTCGCCTTCGCGGTGACTTCGTGCTGGACCTGAAGGAGCGGGCCGTGGATGCAAACTTCCCGCGTGCGGAATTCCCGAGCGGCGATCACCCGTCCGGAGAGAAGTATGGCATCCAGGGCGGACTCTTCGAGAGCTGGTTCTATCTGACGCAGGCCACAACCGGGTTGAAGCCGCTCGCGGGTGCGACGCTGAATCCGGCGACGGCACAGGGAACGTCTACCACCGTCGGTGCGCGGCCGGCCGGCGCGGCCGCACCGAAGGCCGTTGCGCTGAACACCGCCTCGGAGAAGGATCTGCGCAATGTCTCCGGCATCACTACCGACATGGCCAAGCGCATCGTTGCCTATCGCAGCCGCAAGAAGTTCAAGTCGATCGACGATCTCCTCAGCGTTGATGGGATGACTCGGTCGCTGCTTGGAAGAATTCGTGACCGCATTACCGTTGACTAAAAGGGACACATCAAATGGAGACTCTGACGAAATCAAGTGCATCAAACTCCGTGGCGTGCAAGCCAGCGACGTGCCCCACATGCGGCGGTACCGATTGCTTCGAGCGCCCGCGCTTCTTCAGCGGCCAGATGCTTACCGATCGCGATCTGGATTCCGCGCAGCGATACGTGATCGAGAAGAACCGGCTGCATAATCGCTATCTGGTTGGGACCGGCGTAGTGTGCGGCCTTCCGGTTCGCTGCGATCGCTGCGATGCGGGCACCGTTGTGGTGCAGCCCGGCTATGCGATCGATTGCTGCGGCAACGATATCGTGCTCTGCGATCCGGCCTCGTTCGACGTGGGCGCCTTCATCCGCGCCTGCTGCACGAAGGACGACGGCTGCGGGAGCAAGATCGGCAACGACGGCCCGTGCGGCGATCTGCCGGTTGAATACTACCTGATGCTCTACTACAACGAGGAGCCGTCGCGCCCCGTAACGGCGCTGATGCGCGACAACGGATGCAGCAACGTTCGCTGCGAGCCGTCGCGCACCAAGGAGACGTTCCGTCTGGCGCTGATCGAGAAGGAGGAGTACAAGGGGCGCGTCGAGCCGGACATGTGGGCCCGGCTGAAGACGTGCATCGCGGAAGTAACGGCCAAGATTCAGGCGTTCGAGACGCAGCTTGCCGCACTGGGGCAGAAGAACGATCCCTATACCGCGGCGATACAGTTGTTCTGCAAGATGCGCGACTACATTCTGCAGATCTACAAGCTTGGGCCGAACAACCGCTGCACGCTTGCGCTGGAGCTGAAGGATCTCACGGACAATCTTCCCCTCTCCGATAAGGATGCGGACTTCGGGGTGAAGCTGGTGAAGGCGTTCTTCATTCTCTTCGGCTACATGTTCCAGTATCTGGTGGAATGCATCTGCGATGCGCTGCTGGTTCCCTGCTCTTCGTGTGAAGGGGATGAAGGGGTGATCCTGGCCTGCCTTACCGTGCGCAAGGAGCGTGTGGTCAAGATCTGCAATACCGCCCGGACGCAGCTTCTCACGGGACCTGCGATGCGGTACTGGCTGCATCCGCTCTTCGCCGGCATCGGCCGATTGGTGGAGACCTTCTGCTGCGATCTTGATCTGGTGGGGCTGCTGGGCAACCTTATCCGGGAACCGCAGGGAGAGATTGCCGTGCCCGGCACCATGGAGATGATGGGGGGGAAGGCGATGAACAGCGGCAACCTCC
This sequence comes from Bacteroidota bacterium, assembly GCA_018266795.1. Classification (GTDB taxonomy): domain Bacteria; phylum Bacteroidota; class Ignavibacteria; order OLB7; family OLB7; genus JAFDZV01. Next base: position 111,824 of record JAFDZV010000019.1, read on the forward strand.
AGACCGAGACGATCGGTGCCAACCAGTACAACAGCGGTAATCCGATCTACCAGGGTGGCGATAATCACAACGGCTACGGCAATGCGATCGGCAACCCCGGCACGGCTGCAGCCCGCACCGGTTCGCTCTTCGACATGCTCGCCACCTTCGGCGACAATCTCTTCGCCGGGCTCAGCGAGACCGGGTTCCTTCCGTTGTTCACCTCGCCGCTGATGGCGATGGATCTGTATCACGTGCCGGTGAAGAACGCTACCGCAATGCTCGATGCACAGGGCGTGACGTACACGACCCGCCAGACCACGAGCGATGCCGAGGCATACTCCTTCGGCCATCTGACGAACATGAGCTGGATGATCCCTCCTCAGAGTCACGTGGAGGTGATCGTGAATCCACAGGGTGAGGTAACCGCCGTTCGTTCGGCAAAGGAGATGGGGAAATGACCGCGGACGAGATCACGCGCTTGAACTATTACGAACGCCAGTTCCTCGGTGCGCGCGACTTCCAGACCGAGCAGGAATATCACATCGAGATGCGGCGGCGTCACAACCTGGCACATCACGTATGGGGTATCGTTGCGGGGCTGGAGTTGGAGGAGATTCCGAAGGAGGGGACCGTGGACGAGGTTGATATCTACATCAACCCGGGGATTGCGATCGACGGCTTCGGCCGCGAGATCGTTGTGCTCGATCCGGTACGCCTGGATCCCGCGCTGCTTCAGAAGCAGTCCACGGACAATCATTACCAGGTCCTGATCGGATACAGCGAGGAGCGGTTCCAACAGCCGGCTGCAGGATATGGGTCGTGCGATGTTGCCGATCAACGCGGGCGTGTACTGGAGACCTACAAGGTCTTCGCCGGAACGCAGAAGCTGGTGCACAACGACATCACCGTTGCCGGCGAGACGGTGACGCCCGAGACGATTGTTCAGGATGGCTCCGTTCCGTATCAGGTGTTCCCCGTTCCCGGCGTGAACGACAAGTGGCTGGTGCGCCTTGGGAGTGCGCACTGGGATGGCAAGAAACTGGTGGCCGCTGCGCCGGGAAGGCTGCTGGAGGAGCGTGCCTATATCGGCCAGGTTGCCGAGACGATCCTGGCTCCGAACAAGGCGCTGCTGCTGCGCGATCGCTTTACCGCGACTCCGATCGCCGACGGCGCAGACGGTGTGGCCGTTCTGATTGAAGGCTCGCTGGAGGTGAAGCGCGACGTGGATGCCGATGCGGACCTGAAGGTTGCAGGCGACAGCACGCTGAAGGGAACGCTCGACGTTACCGGCGCCGCGACGTTCAAGGCGAATGTGCAGGCGGACAAGAACCTGCATGTGAACAAGGACGTCACCATCGACGGCAAGCTCGGCGTGGGCACGACATCGCCTGCGGTAAAGGTGCAGATCGACGGGGGCACCAATGCGGACTACGGAAGCAGCACCGGCTATCTGGTGATCGGCGACATCAACGGCACCAACCTGGTGATCGACGACAACGAGATTCTTGCACGCAAGAATGCCGGCGCCTCCACGCTGCATCTTCAGGCCAACGGTGGAGAGCTGCGCATCCACGACAACAAGAACAGCGTGACGAGCAAGGTGATCATCACCGAGAACGGCAGCGTCGGCATCGGAACCACGGGGCCGAACGTCCGCCTGCATATCGACGACAACAACGACGTCTCGCTGAACAGTGGGTCCGGGTTGCTTCTTCTGGGCGCCGTTGGCGACAAGAACATCGTGATCGACAACAACGAGATGCAGGCGCGCGACAACGGGGCGGCATCGGACCTTCACTTCCAGGCGGAAGGAGGCGATCTGCATGTTCATCGCTGGCATCCCGGCACCGACTTCATGATCAAGAACAACGGCAATGTCGGGATCGGCACGGACAGCCCCACCGGGCGTCTGGATGTTCATGGCGACTATCGGTACTACGGAGCGCAATTCTCCACGGCCGGCTCCTGTGTTGATGGCGACCTGATACCGGCGCCTCTCGGGAGCACGACGCTCTGGAACATCATTCTCACGCCGCGAGGGATTGGATTTACGGAGAATCTCTCGGAGGATGACAATGCATTGATCAAGTTCGAGTGCTGGCCTCTCGATGAACTGGCCGGGTGGCGCGTTCATTGCCACTACTGGTTCCGGAACTCGAACAGCCAGTCGATAGCGCCGGACTACCCCGGGGCCGCGAGCTATCTGATCGTTCCGAAGTAATCGGGCTTCCCTGCATGTCTGTTCGTTCCACGCATATCGAGCGCTTCGAGGCGGAGTACGTGCTGCCGGCCGGCACTGCCGATCCGGAGGAGGCGCGGCGCCGTCTGGACGGGATTGTTGCGGCGGAGATCGAACGCGTGTGGGATGAGGAGTCCGGGGCGCCGGACGAAGGTGAGTTGATCTACTTCATCGAGCATGTTCATGTGGATCTGAACCTGAGCATGACCGGCATGGACGATCGCGTGATGGCGCGCACGTGGGCGCGCGCGATACAGCAGGAGATCGCACGTGCGATCGCACGGAACGAACCGGGCGTGGTGGTCTTCGAGAATCGCGCGGACTACCTGGCAAGCTTCCTTCACGATCTGCTTCACGGGGCGGCGTGGGGCCGCTGGTACTATCACGAGTTTGCGGAACAGGCCTCGCGTACCATTCCCTCCGCGATCCTGAATGTACTCACGGCAGATGCGGACACCGGTCGTGATGCGATTATACTGATGGCGGTGCGTGGCGGTCTGGACCTGCTGCTTGCCACGTTGAGCGATGACGAGGTGGAGATCGTGGTGGAGCGGTGCCTGCTTCCGGTGAGCCCGAGGATCAGAATGCCGAGGATGCTTCCGGTGTGGCTGAACGGTCTGCGCGAGGTGCTGGCGGAACAGCCCCGGGCAGCCGGTGCCTGGGGGCGCGATCTGGCGCGCATCTACGCGAGGCTGCTCGGCCGGCATCCCGAGCTTGGGCCGGATGTGAACCTTGCGCGCTTCGTGGCTGACCTGTTGCGGTTGCGCGATCAGATGCAGGAGCGTGCAACGGGGCGGAGGGTGCTTTCGCTTCTGGAGCGTGACCTGCTTGATGAGGCGGTTGCAGTGCTGAAAGCGGACGGCTCGATCGGGATGGGGGCCGGCGGCGACGGGAGTGTGTTCCTGCGGCAGGTCGTGGAGATGCTGCGCGATCTGATGCGCGAGACGTCGGCGCAGGAGAGCGCGGCGCTACTGCGCGATCTCGGCTCGGAGCAGAGCATGGCGTCGCGGCGGATCGTGACACCGTTCGGAGGATTGTTTCTGCTGGCACCGACGATCGTGGAGATCGGGCTTCATACGATGCTGGGGGAGGTAACGTCACGCAGGACTTCAGGCGATGGAGCGTTGGGCGAGGAGCCTTCGCTGCTGCTCTGGTTGATGCTGGCGCAGTGTCTCGGGGCGGACCAGATGGCGCGTGCCCTGCGCGATGACGGGATGCGTCTGCTTGCCGGTTGTACGGTGCGTCTCGCGCGCAGCAATATAGACCGTTATTGCAATTACGAATCGACTCCAACGATCGCAGCACTCCTCCTTTCCCATTCAAACGACTTGATCCTCGGCAGACGAACAACACTCGCACCAACCGACGGACAGGCCGAGGCATACGTTCTCGGCGGAGCCGATGAGCCGTTGATCTCCTTCCGTCCGCTGGATGATGCGCTTGCAGTAGTGAGCGCGATTCTGATGCGCGGCTTCGCGACTCGGCTTGGAGCCTTCTCCGCGAGTTCCGCGGCGTACCTCCGCCGCAACTTCCTGATGAGCCACGCGGAGGTTGAGGTATCCGAGAGCGCCATCCTGGTGCGCTTCCTTTCATCGCCGCTGCAGATGGTTCTGCAGATGGCCGGATACGGTTCCATGCAAACCGTTCTCCCATGGCTCGGCGATCGTGAACTCTCATTCACATTCGAATCGTGATCGATCTGAATCCACAGGCACCGGCGGCGATACAGCCGTATCGCGACGCACACGAACACCTACAGGACGAAATGCGCCGGCTGGATCTGTATTTGAAGCGAGCCATTGCCCGCTTCCGCCGCAGCGTTCAGCAGCGTGGGGAGATGCCGTTCGCCGGCCTGTTCATCCCCGATGCCGAGGTGGACAATCTTCTCGACGATGCCGATGCAGGCATACCGGACGGCGGCGAGCTGGATGCCCGGATCGATGCCATGACCCGCTTGATTGAAACGCGCATCGAGGCCAACCGCCGCGAACGCGTGCCGCTGCGCCTCACGCACCTCGGCGATACGTTCGGGCTCGACAGGCGCGAGATGGAGATCGTTGTGCTTGCGCTTGCGCCGGAGATCGACCTTCGGTATCAGCGCCTGTATGCCTACGTGCAGGATGATGTGAATCGCAAGCGCCCAACGGTGGAACTTGCGATGCGTCTGTTCTGCAACAACGAGGCGGAACGCCTTGCCTATCGGCGCTACTTCGCCGAGTCGTCCACTCTGCTTGCGGTTCCGCTCATCACGCTGCACGAGGATCCTGCAGAACGCCCCGCTCCGCTGCTGGGCCACTCGCTCAAGCTGGAGGATCGCATAGCCGAGTTCCTTGCCGGAAGCGATTCGCTGGAGGCGCGCTTCATCGTGAAGGGGGATGCCGTTCGCTGGATCATCCCGGAGCATGGGCTGGACCGGCTTCTGCTGCGGCCGGAGGTACGCTCCGTTGCCGGGCGGCTTGCCGCCGATCGTGAGGCCGATCACATCTGCGTGCTGGAAGGAAGTGCCGGCACCGGCAAGAAGAGTATTGCCGGTGCGATTGCAAACGCGCAGGTGATGCCGCTCCTGATCATGCATGTCTCATCGCTGCTTCGCGGAGAGACGAGCCCGCGCGCTACGCTGCGCGCAGCGATCCGCGAGGCCCGGCTCTACTCCGGAGCGCTCTACCTGGATGGATGGGAGCTGCTGGAGGAGGATGCTCCAGGCCTGCGCGAGCCGGCGGAGATGATCCTCGAGGAGTTGAACGCCGCGCCGGTGCGGATCTACATCGCCACGCGCCTTCCGTGGAAGCCGTCGCACCGGCTCCGCCGCCCGGTTGCGGCATTGAAGATCGCCATGCCGGACGAACGCGAACGGATGGAGCTGTGGACGCGCGCGCTTGCAGCGAGCGGCGCTGCCGCCGATCCAGCCATCGATATCGCCTACTTCGCCGGAGCCTATCGCTTCTCCGGTGGACGGATTCTCGGCGCGCTCGCGCGCGCGCTTGTCCGGATGCAGCTGCGCGCCGATGCCGGGCCCATGCTCACTGCGGACGACCTGCGGATCGGCTGCCGGGAGGAATCGTCTCGCTTCATCATCTCCTTCGCACGGCGCATCGAGCCGCGCCGCGTCTGGGAGGATCTGGTGCTTCCCGCTGATGTGATGCAGCAGCTACGCGAGTTCTGCCGCCAGGTGCGCCATCGCACCACCGTCTATGGCGATTGGGGATTCGCGCACCGCCTCTCCAGCGGCAAGGGAACCATCGCCCTCTTCACCGGGACCTCCGGTACCGGCAAGACCCTCTCAGCGGAGGTCCTGGCCCGCGAGCTCGGGCTGGATCTGTTCCGCGTGGACCTCTCCAGTGTGGTGAGCAAGTATATCGGCGAGACGGAGAAGAATCTGGACCGTGTGTTCCGCGACGCGCAGGAGAGCAATGCCATCCTCTTCTTCGATGAGGCGGACGCGCTCTTCGGCAAACGGTCTGAGGTGAAGGATGCGCACGACCGCTACGCCAACATCGAGATCAACTATCTCCTGCAACGCGTGGAGGAGTACGAAGGGGTGATCATCCTCGCGAGCAATCTGAGCAAGAACATCGATCAGGCCTTCATCCGGCGTCTGCACTTCTCCATCGAGTTTCCGTTTCCGGACGAGACGTATCGTGCGCGCATCTGGCAGCGCGTCTTCCCGAAGGAGACCCCCGTTGGCGCCGACATCGACCTTCCATTCGTCTCGCGTCAGTTCAAGATTGCCGGCGGCAACATTCGTAACGTTGCCCTGGCGGCCGCGTTCCATGCGGCCGAGGAGAATGTGCCGGTAGGGATGGAGCATCTGATTCTGGCGATGAAGCGCGAGTATCAGAAGCTTGGACGAACATGCGAACGGGCGGACTTCGAGCAGTACTTCGATCTGGTTCGCTGACGGACCGGTGACTTTCGCAGACAGAGCTACACACGCACTCGATGGGCACATCAAAGGCAGCGGCGCAGAACGACATCGTACGGGCACCGGTACAGACTCCGGCGCCTGCAGCGACGTTGTCTGAGCCGACCGTAGCCGAAGGTGCCGGCGATCGCTTCATTCAACGGGCTCTGGCGGCCGCAACAGGAGGAGGCGTGCCGCCGCCATCCACACTCGGCGCTCTCCTCGGTTCCTCTGCACCGGGCCTTGCCGCCGGCACGGCGCGCCGGCTTCAGCGGGAGTACGGCAACCAGTTCGTTGGCCGGATGGTGCAGGCCAAGCTGACGGTGAACGAGCCCGGCGACCGGTATGAAGCCGAGGCGGAGAGCGTGGCCGATGCGGTGGTTCGTGCACCGTCCGTTGCCGGCAGCGAGCCTGTAATCTCCGATGCGCGGGAGACCGCTCCGGTTGTGCATCGCGCTCCGATATCCCCCGCGCCCTCCTCCGCGGCGCAGCCGGTTCCGGCAGGGACGGCCGCGCGCATCGATGCGATGAACGGAGGCGGGCAGCCGCTGGCCGGTCCGGTGCGCTCATCGATGGAAGGACACTTCGGGCAGGACTTCGGCGGCGTCCGGATTCATACGGACAACGGCGCCGCACAGGCTGCGAAGGAACTGAATGCGCGGGCGTTCACCATCGGGAACAATATCGCGTTTGCGTCCGGCAGCTATGCACCCGACACATCCACCGGCAGGCATCTCCTCGCGCACGAGCTTACCCATGTGGTGCAACAGACCGGCAGCGTGCGCCTGTCGCCGGACATAACTCCCGCTCCGGCCGGCATGGTGCAGCGCGGCGGGGGGGATCCGCCCTCGTCGACTCCCGCAGCAGGTCCGGGCGGGGCCAAGGGAGGGAGCGATGCCCCCGGCGATGCCGCGGCGCCGGCGCCGGCAACGGTTGGCGTGTACGTTGATGTGCCGATCCCGGATCTCACCGGTGCCGGGACGAAGGAGGGAGGGGGTAAGGTTCTCACCGAGAAGGTGCTCGTGGGAGCGCCGGCCGATTCCGCCACCACCATCACGCTCTATGGCGTTCCGATGTCAGCGTTGTCGCTGACGAAGGAGGATGCGGAGAAGGGGGTAACCCTGGACAAGGCTGTTGCCGCCGGCGTGGCACCCGGTGAATGCTCCGATACGCCGGCCGTGCCCGATACTTCCGGCGTGGCCGCAGATCCCACGCCGCCATCCGTTCCGGCCTCCGGTGCTACGAACGCCACTCCAGCGCCAAAGCCGGTGGATCCCGCAACGGCTCCCTCGCCGATCTCGCCGGAGGTCTCCACGCTCTACACGCCGGACGGTGCCCCCGTTTCCGTTGTCGCCTCCACCGGAGAGGCGGCGATCGTTTCCACCTACACCAAGTTCGCCGTGGGAGCCGGGAGCACCAGCCTTCTGGAGGCGCACGGACAGGTGATCCTGATCGACGCCGGTATCTCCACGAGTCCGAACATCACAACGGAGCTCGAGGCGGAGATCGCCGCCACCACGATGAAGCTGCTGCGCGCCAAGATCGGCAACCGCCCGATCGCCCAGGTGCTGGTGACACATGCGCACTCCGACCACATCGCCATGCTGGACAAGATTGCAACGGAGTTCCCGATACAATCCATCCGCATGAACGATCTGCAGTTGAAGTACGACAGCATGCAGAAGATGCTGGAGAAGGTGCGCCAGGGGATCGAACGCTACAAGGCCAACCTCGCCGATACCACACGCACGCAGCTCGAGGCGGGCAAACAGGCGTGGCTGGATGCCAATCTGGATCTGCTTCAGAAGTCCCCTGCCGAACGCGACGCGAAGTGGCGCGAGCATGTGGATGCGGAGGTGGCCAGGAAGCTTGCAGAGGTGCCGCAGGCGGAGTTGCAGGTACTGAAGCAGAGTCCGGAGAAGAAGCTCTATCTGGAATGGCAGCCGCTCGGCAAGCCCACCGAGCCGTTCGCGCCACTGGATCCGCAGAAGACCGGCAGCATCGGCACCGACAGGGTACAGATGGCGGAGTTCAGCCATCCGGAACTCTACGAGCGCGCAACCAAGTTCACCGGGGCGGTGGAGGACGACAAGGGAATCGTCGACTCGACAGCCTCCAACTATCTGGTGCGTGTTGGCGACACGCAGTTCATCGTGCTTCCCGATCTGCGGCGCAAGGATTACGCCGATGTCCTGACGGAGTTCAAGAACGCCGCGTCCAAGTTCAAGCCGGTGACCGTGGAGAAGATTCCCGCATACCGCATCTGGGATATCACGCACCACATGCAGGCCGGCTGGATGAAGACCGGCGAGAGCAAGCCGGCTGCTGCAAAGCCCGATGCCGCGCCGGCTGCCGCACCCGACGCAGCCGCTACCGCCGGCACTTCTGAAGCCGCGGCAGCCGTGGAGAAGAGCGGATCGAGTGTACGAGCCAGCGAGTTCAGCAAGACCACGACGCTCCTGCATCAGTTCCGCGACATGTTCCAGCCGGATGGAAGCAAGTCGCCGCTCGGGCGCGACTTCGCCATCGTCTCCGTGGAGGCCGACACGGCCGCGCCGAACGATCCGAAGAGCAAGGTGAGCCCAACCGTTCTCTGGATTCTCCGAAGCCTCGGCATCGAGCCGGTTCCCGCAACCCGGGGAAGCAACGTGGAGTTCCTGGAGATCCTCTCCTCGCAGGGGCAGACATATCATGGTGTCTACGGGGCGGCATACGCCGGCGGCCGGCCCACGGATCTGTTGCTGCTCCGTACCGAGGCAACACTGAAGCAGTTGCACGAGGCGCAGAAGCAGTTCGAGTCCACGAAGGGGAAGGACGGGCTTACGCCGGTGGAGCAGATGCAGCTTGCAATCAAGAAGCAGCAGGATCGGGTGGCGATTGCAAAGAAGGCGGATGCCGATGCAGCCACGGCCGCTCGCGACAAGGGAGGAACCTGGGGTCCGAAGAACGAGAATTACGCGCCGAGCAAGGCGAAGATCGCGGACGCCGAGGCGAAGGTGGCGCAGATGAGACAGGATTTGAACCGGCTGTATGCAACGAGAAAGTATCTCAAGAGTCAGGTTGAACTGATCGAGAAGCTGAAGGAGGAATATATCCACGATGTGGATCAGGCGATAGGACGCAGCCACCGCGACGATGCGACCGCGAAGCGAAGCTGGGTGGCGCCCGATCCCGCAGCAGCCGAGCCCGGCGCGGCAAAGGCTGCGGAACTGCGCAAGACTCTGTCGGCGCTGAAGTTCGACGATCTTGCAGCCGTCGATCCCGAGCACTTCAAGACCGATACCGGTTCCAGTAATGCTGCATACAAGAAGGCGTACGACGCGCTCCTTGAAACCACGTTCGATCGTGTAGTGGTGCCGGATCCCAGCAACCCGCACTTCGATGAGGTGGCGCTGGTGCTGGTGCGCAAGGATGCGATAACCGGCGGCGCGGAGCCCGGCTCGGCGAAGGCGACTGCCTATGAGGCGTGGCGCCTCAAGACGGAGATCGACGCGCTTACAACACAGGTCGAGAAGAACTCCGAGGGGACGGTGGACGCTCGCGCTCGCCTTCTGGCGGACCTTGTGCAGTTGCGCCAGTTGCTCGATACGCACAAGGGAACGTTGGACCAGGGTGTGAACAAGCAGTTCCTGAACGACGAGGTTCAGACGTTGGACGCACGTATTGCCAAGCTGAAGGGAGAGGGGGAAGGCGGCGGAGGGAAGTCGGTGCATCGGGATACGAAGTCCGGTGCGTTGGTGGAGACCGTGACCAACGTTGTCAAGCCGATGAGCGATCCGGCCGCAGAGGCTCCGAAGGACGCGGCTCCTGCGGCGGCTGCCGACACGCCGTCGCCCGACGCAGAGGCGGCGAAGAGCGACGCGGCCGCCAAGACCGGAACGGGGGAGGCATCGGTTACCAAGAGCGAGTCGCTCGATGTGCCGAAGGAACCATCGAAGTCGGTGAAGGTAACAGGTGCATTGATCGAGGCTGCGAACCCGGTGATGGGTGTGGTGATGGTGACGCAGACCATCAGCGGCGAGGAAGCGCTGATCAGGAGCTTCTCACAGGGAAAGGGAGGCGTGGTGAATCTCCTCGCCGGCACCAGCCACAATGCGCTCGGCGTGTATGTCGGCATCCAGATGGTTCGCGGCGTGGAGGTGAACCCCACCACGTTCGTGGTGATGTCGGCACTGGACATCGCACAGACCGTAACGCACGACTACGCCACGAATGAACAGCGCAACGTCGCCATCGCACAGTCCGCCGTGCGCAACGGAGTCAATCTCGGCCTGATGATCGTCGGCGGCATCCTGATGCGTGTACCCAACCCCGTCTGCATGATTGCAGGCTTCACCATTACGATGCTTGGCGACACCATCATGGAGAAGCTCGGCATCAACAGCTTCCTCGATCGCGCGTTCAGCTTCCAACCGATGGAGGTAACCGGTCTGTTCCAGGATCTGCGTACCGTGCTGGATGAGTATCGTGTCATCGTGGGATCGCTGCAGCTCGATCGCCGGAGCAACGATGACCTCGCGAAGCTCGGTGTCACCGATCCGGCCGCGTTCCGTCAGGCCGCAGAGAAGACGGCTGAGGAACACCGTCAGGCGGCGTACTGGAAGGAACTGGATGTGCTGACGACCTTCCGCTCCGCATATGCACGGGCCCGTACCGGCTATGCCGGCCTGCTGGAAGTGGATCAGCTGCGCGATCAGTTCCTGCAGCTTCGCCGGCTTGCGCACGACGACAGCCGGCAGAGCAAGTATCTCGAGAAGCGATTCGATTACTGGATGGATCGCGATGAGCAGAACATGTCGATGGATGCGATGTCCGCGGAACAGATTCGCGGCATGGAGCAGTGGAGCGAGCTCGATGACAAGATCACGGACCTCGGCGGGCTGGTGCAGGCGTCACATCCGGACGATGTGAACTGGAAGGATGTTTCCGAGGCGGAGCGCAAGGTGAGCATGATGATCTCCAACGCACGCTACCGCCTGGATCCGAACGCCTCCGGCGGCTATCGCACAACCGCGCTCCTTACGCAGGGGTCCGAGGCACGGCGGGTGTACGAGGAGGAACTCTCGAAGCGCGAGCACCGGCTCACCTACATGCGCCGCCGCCTCGCGATGGCGTCCGTTGGTGAAAGCCCGGAGATCTTCTCCTCGCCGATGCAGGAGGTGATGGCCGAGAGCAAGGGATATCCAACCGAAGGCAGGATGATACACGAGCCGTTCAGCCCGGGGATGATCGTGGAACGTCTGCGCTATGCAACCGATCAGTACGAGAAGCTGCTTGCCCATTGCCAGTTGCCGCCGGGCTTTACTGCCGCAGGCGTACACGCGAATGGTGACGAGAACGCGAGGTACCTGGCATATATCGATCTGCATCAGGATTACAAGCAATTGCTCTACAAGGTGCAGGCCGTGGAGAGCGCGTTGAAAGGACAGCGTGAGGAGGCGACCAAGGTCTTCCTCGAGGCGACGTCGGATGATGCCAAACAGTACGAGCCGCAGTTCAAGCAGCTCTCCGATCGCATCACTGCGCTGCTCGAACAGCGGCGGGTGCGGAGTGAGGTGCTTACCGCGGAGGAGGCGCGCGACCGGCAGGTGGAGATCGCCAGGAACGATGCATCCGACCTGGGGAAGGTTCTGGACCCGGCGGGAGCGCAGACCCTGTCGCCGATGGAGAAGGATGCGCTTGCCACCAGCGACATGCGCGAGGCCGGTTACGGCGCCGGTACCGCCAACGACCAGCTGCAATACGCGGCTCAGCAGCGTACGCAACTGGCGTCGGGTGGGAAGATCATGTCGGGGTATTACCGGTACGTGGGCTCCACCAGCTTCGTTGTCGGGGCTCCGGAGCGCACGGTGAGCGCTGCGGACAATGCAATCGTTACCGCCGTATCCAGAGGAGTAACGGCCACGACGTTCATGGGCGATCTTACAACAACCAATGTTGTCGCAGTCAACCAGGCCGCACGTGCTATCTTGGGTTCGCGCGTCGTGAACGTGGCGGACATGAATCTCGTGTCGATAACACGGAACGATGTTCTTGGCAACGGTAGCACAACCGCCACGGGCGAGCCGATGATCCCGACAGTGGACGCACTTGCGGATCACAAATAGCTCATCTTCGCCGGCATATATTTACATGAGAAACGTTCGATGGTGGCAGAAGACCTAACGCACCTGAGGTTCGAAGATTCGTCCGGCAGGGAACATGCCGTGTCGCTGTGCATACCGGCCGCCGCCGAGATCTATCCGTTGATCTACGAGCCCATGTACCGCGATGCGGAACTGGCGGCTCATCTGCTTCCGCTTGAGATGGCCTATCTCGTCGCAACGCTGGATGGTACACCGGCTACGTTCGAGAGCATGCAGGCCCTGTTCATTGATGATACGGTTGCATTCAGGACATTGCTCGCGATGCGCAACCGTCTCTACGAGACGATTGCCAGCGAAGGACGTATTCGATTCGGGTGCCCGCACTGTCGCGAGGGTGAGGTTTCATTCGATCTGCTTTCGCTGACACTTGCCTTGAACGCGGCGCCATGGCCGATCACCGATCGGAACCGCATCTTCCTGGAGTACCCGGCGCTTGCCTCCGATCTTCTTCCGGGCAGGCGACCCGGAGACGTAGCAGTGGCTGCATATCTCAAGGTTGAGACTCCAAGCGGAACACTCGGGCTTGCGAGCCCGATCTTGAGGGGAACACTCCATACAATCGTTCAGGGGGAGGAGGAGAGGGCCCGCGAGTTGTGGGAGGCACCGTTCAACGACCCGCCGCCGGGACGTGAGATGTGGACGTACGAACGCCCAGGGTTTCAAGCGGCTCTCCGGCTATGTCTCGCTCTGCGCAAGGCGGGTTCGGACCTCGAAGAAGCGGGGATAACCCCCGAAATCTTCGAGAAGATGCCAGTGCCTGACTTCTTCTTTCTGGACAACATCTACTATCTCACACATTACGTAGATGTGGATGATGCGGCGGATCGGATTCAATGTAGATGCGAAGAGTGTGCGGGAGCGTTTCTTCCGGTGCTCTAGGCAGTTCAAGTATCGAATGATGCGCATGACCCACGAGCATGGATTGAGTTACACCTTGCGTGACGTTTCTTGAAATAAATATGCCATGAAACTTGCGAGAACGCTTTCAGTGGTGTACATTTGCGACGCATCAACAGTATAATGTGCGACTAGTCCTTGTTCGTGCATGTACTGCGGAAGGTAGGCGGAAGCTTTGAGTTCGTGGTTATTCCTGTCCACGCTCCGGATTCATCCAGGATGAAGGGGCACTCGAACTTCCGAATCAGACAAGTTCACGAGTACGCCATACCAGAATGGTCTCGTGAAAATCTTGAGGTCCACTCATGCAACGTTCGCTGCCGTTACTACGGTCCCGTTGGCTTGTGCCATTCGTCCTGTGGGTAGCAGGGGGAATCACGCCGCTGGTTTCACAGCCGGCGAGCCCGCGAATTTTCCATCCCGCGATCAGCACCGACAGTGTTGCCGAGGGAAGGTTGCTCGTACAGGCCACGAAATTCGTCGCCAAAACCAACAGCCCAACCGCATCCGCGCCTACAACCGCTCCTTCCACCGAAGGTGAATCAAGCGTCATCAACACGCCCAGTGTTGTTCGTTTGAGCGATATCAATTCGCCCGACCGCGACAATACTCCGTTGGTTTCGGCCGATGGCAATGTCATGTTCTTCAACTCCACCCGCCTCGGTTCACGTCCGTGGGCATACCTCAATCCTCTGAAGAAGCGCTACGACGACGACATCTACTTCTCGTATCGGGTTCCCTCCAACGACGGCATGGAGCATTGGAGCGAGCCGATCAACGTAGGTCCCGAGCTGAACAGCAGTGAGGACGATGGCGTTGTGGCAATCAGTCCCGACGGACAGACGCTCTACTTCAACTCGTTGAAGCGGGGATGGGAGCGTGATGGCGGCCCGTTCTACAAGGCGCGCCTGAGCGGCAACAAGTGGATCGATATTCAGGGGCTCGGTGGTGGGATCACCGACTTCTTCCGCTCGCGCGACCTTGGTCAGCGGTATCGCATTTACGGTGGCTCGATCAGCTCGGATGGTAAGGACTTCTATTTCGCGACAACGGTTCACTCGGACAACGGCAAGCATCAGATCTGGGTAGCTCACCTCAACGGTAGGGAGTGGGGATACCCGGAAAATCTGGGGCCTGCCATCAACAACGGCACCGGCAGTTACGCACCCTGTATCGCTGCCGACGGAAAGACACTCTACTTCACGACCAACCGTGAAGGCGGCTACGGCGGTGACGACATCTACATATCGGTATTGAACAACGGAGTGTGGGGAACTCCCTTCAACGTTGGCGCACCAATCAACACCGAGCAGGACGATGCGTTCATCTCCCTCGCAGCTTCCGGCGACAAGGCATATCTATCGCGCACGGTGGACAGCAACGAGGATATCTACGTTGCTCTGTTGCCGGTCAAGTCGCGGCCGACAAGTGTCATTCTGGTCAGCGGCCAGGTCACGGACAAGGCTACAGGTCTGCCCCTGGAGGCAACGATCGTGATCGAGGATCTGCAGACCGGGGCCAAGATATTCGATGCGAACAGCAACTCGATCTCCGGACAGTACACGACGGTGTTGCGTCCGGGGCATGACTACGGAATTTCGATCTCGGCACCGGGGTACGTATTCCATTCCGCAAGATATCCGGTGCCGGAGAATGTATCGTACGACAAGATGCAGCATGATTTCCAGCTGCAGAAACTCGCGCAGGGGGAGAAGTTCGTCGCAAACAACATCTTCTTCGACTACAACACGGCAGACCTGCGGCCTGAGTCGAAGCCGGAACTGGATCGCCTCGTCACGATGATGAAGGAACACCCGCAGTTGATTCTCCAGATAAATGGACATACCGATAACATCGGCTCGTCCGACTTCAACATGCAGCTGTCGTTGCGTCGCGCAGAAGCAGTGAAACACTATCTGGTTGAAACGGGTACGATCGTTCCGGAACGTATTACAACGCAGGGCTTCGGATTCAGCAAACCGATTGCTCCGAATGCCACTGAGGACGGGCGCCAGCAGAACCGCAGAAGCGAGTTCACGATTCTGCAACTCTGATTTCAGCAGATGTAGACTCCTTTCAGCCAAGCGATATGCCGCATGGGCTGAAGACGGAGGTCGTTGGAAAACCTACCCAACAGGAAACGTACAGGCCGGTCTCTCGCAGTTGGTGCGCGGGAGTTCCGGCCTGTGCGTTTTTATGCATTCCATTTCCGTGCTGGACCATCGCTGCCGTGCCTGCGCCTGAACCTTGGTTCCCCATATGCAGCAGGGCCTTGGGCAACATCGGCTCTCCACGATGGTCCATCGCAGTGGAGCGGCACGAACTCTCCTCATGGTCGAGAGGCAGTGATGACACCGGAGCAAGAATTGCTGATGTTCCGTATACTGCCTACGCGCACATCAGACCGGGAACAACAACTTGCAGCGGATCCCGATCATGACATACAACGCAGAGAGCACGAACGAAACAGAGGGCACGAAACGAACGGACTCCGGATCCAGGGTCGTGAGGTCTTCACCTCAGGCAATCTATCATGCCTGTACGGACCCTGCCGCCGTTGCCCTGTGGCGTCCGCCAGCCGGCATGAGCGTGCGGATCTACCAATTCGATCCGCATACGGGCGGTATCTACCGGATGGCATTCGTCTACAACAATCCGGACCACGCGGTGCGCGGCAAGACATCGGAGCATGCCGATCTCTTCCAGGGACGTTTCCTTGAACTGCTTCCGGGCGAGCGGATTGTCGAGGCCGTGAAGTTCGAGTCGAACGATCCGGCGTTCGCCGAGGAGATGATCATCACCACGACGCTGACTCCGGTTCCAGGCGGCACCGAGGTAACCATTCGCTGCGACAACGTTCCCGGCGGAATCCGGCCGGAGGATCACAGGGCCGGCATTACCTCGACGCTCGAAAACCTGGCCGCGTTCACGGAGCGTCGGGACGGATGAGCCCCTATATCCCATTCATCACCTCAACGCTATCAACTGCGAAGAGAACGTTTCCGCGTACAGCGGGAAAGCATTGGGAACGGTGTTCCGGCGAGCACCGTGGCAATCGATCTGGAATCGCAGTTTTTACACTCCGGTATGGATCATAATGGGTATTATGTCACCTAATATTCGATGTGATTCCTCCCTGCTCGTCGACTCATTACCCTGGAAATGCCGCGGTGCGAATAGGCTGGAATGCCTGCCGCATGGTTTGTCGGCAGAGGTTGCCGAGCTCGCGATCGCCCCCGCAGTCGGCTGCGACACCGGAGAGTCCACGCCGGGCACAGTGACCGAAGTTCGAATTTCCGATGCCTTAACATGATGGGTTGATTCGCATTTGCTTTGGTGTATCTTGCCCGGGTTATCCAACCGCGTACCATAAATGTCCCCGATATGGCGCGTCAAGTAGAGCAACGCATGAGCGCTGCCGGGCTGTTCGCATTGGCCCTCGGCGCGGCTGCCGCTATCGCCGCGTGCGGCAGTGTCAAGAATGATGTCGTACCATCCAACGAGCCGTTCTCGTATGCTCCGTACGAACATCTGCTGTCGAAGTATGTCGATCAGGAAGGCCTGGTTGATTACGCCGGTATGCGTCAGGATACGGCGTTGGGCCGCTTCGTGAGCATGCTCTCCACGGCGGTTCCATCGGAGATGCCGTCAAAGCGGGATCAGCTTGCGTTCTGGATCAACACCTACAATGCGCTCACCATCAAACTTATCGCCGACAACTACCCCGTCAGCAGCATCACGGACATCGCCGGCGGCCTGACCGGATCGGTTGTGCCAGGCGCCAAGTCGCCCTGGGAACTCACGGTGGTCAGCATCGAGGGACAGCGACTGACATTGAAGGAGATCGAGGATGATTACGTGAAGAAGCTTGGTGATGAACGGGTTTGCTTCGCGCTGCACCGCGCATCGTTGGATTCTCCCCAGCTTGCCCGGCACGCATTTACCGCCGACAATCTGGATCAACTGCTGAATGAAGGGCGGCGCAACTTCCTGAGCAACCACAAGGCCAACTTCATCAAGGACGGCCGGCTGTATCTCTCCAAGATATTCGAATGGTATGCGGGAGAGATCTCTGCCCGAGCCGGCTCGCTCTCGGACTATCTGGCAGCCTGCTGGCCGGACTCAACGGAGGCTGCATTGATCGCACAGCTTCCCTCGGACAAGGTGGAGTTTCTTGACTACAACTGGAAGCTGGACTCCCACCGCGCTCCCTCCCGTTGAAGCGAAGGAAGGCTGCATACCCCTGGTTTCCCTCTCCCTCTTCCCTGCGGCTGTGAGGTGACGCACCGGAGGCGCGCGGGATGCGGGAGACATCTATCGGAGGAACCGAGTACCTTCTGCAAGGGCAACGGATTGATCCCCGTGCCGGTGCCAATCCATGGCGCCTCTCTTTCTTCCCTTACTTTTCATCACACATGTTGTATTATTCAACAACCGATATCCGTTCATCAGTATAGCCAGGTTGCTGCCTATGAACGAACGATTACTCCGTACGCCCCTGCTTGCCATCGTTCTCCTTATGCTGTTGCCGGCGGCATTGTCCGCGCAATGGCGTAAGCTCAACGTGTTCCCGGGCACATTCTTCAACGAAGTCTTCTTCGTCGACAACAACCATGGATGGTTGACCCAGCATCTGGGTATCGTGGTTCGCACCACCGACGGCGGCAACACCTGGCAGTCCGCCAATCTTCCCGGCTCCATCGGCTCCTTCAACCGCGACATCTGCTTTCTCAACACACAGATCGGCTACGTCTCCGGCGATGACGGCATCTGGCGCACCGCCGATGGCGGAGTTACCTGGACCAATGTGACACCCGCCGGCGTTGCCGTAACCGGCAATTCCTCCAACTGGTTCATCGACCCGACGCATGGAGTATATGGGTTCGGCCCGTGCAACGGTGATACGGTCCGGTTCTTCAGCACGAGTGACGGCGGTGCCACCTGGACGCAGGTGTTCTATGCCCAGCAGACCGATGTTGCCGTTGGCGGCATCTGCTATACGAACGGCGCATACTACGCTGCAGGCGGTGTCGGCAAACTTTGGAAGTCCACGGATAACGGCTTGAACTGGACGTTGAGCTCCACCGGCTCCGGTGGTTTCCATGAAGATGCGATATCGATCGGGGGCACCGTTCACCTCGCCTCGGTGGACGGCTCGGTCTGTGGAGTCTCCGGCAGCGGCAAGACGCTCCGCTCGAGCGACGGCGGCAACACGTGGCAGATGGTTGCCTTCCCGAATGTCCTGATCTGGGGAATCACCATGTACTCCCCCACCGAAGGCTGGAGCTGCGGCGACGGCGGCCATGCCTACTACACGTCCGACGGCGGCGCCACATGGACCGAGAAGTCGTGCGGAATGTCCAGGATCGATCGGATCGATGACATCCATTTCACCGACGCCACACATGGCTGGGCGTGCGGCGACGGCATCTACAAATATGTTGGCGACGGCTATGCGGTGGCGCCGGACACGATCGACTTCGGCGACGTCATCGTGGGGCAGTCGAGCGCGGATTCCATCGCGCACGTTCTCGCGCTCGGATCGCCGCAGACGGTGAATCGCACGCTGTCCGGCGTGAACGTCAATGACTTTCAGCCCTCGCGCGGGCTTGCGCCGCTGAGCATTGTCTCATGTCAGGATGGCCAGACCTTCGTGCGCTTCCGTCCCCTCTCCGAGGGGGTGAAGTACGCTCAGGTCAACTTCACGATCTCCGGCTTCCCGGCCGACAACCCGGTGGCCTATCTGAAGGGACGAGGTGTGAAGCCGAAGATCAGTTCCGACACGCTTCTGCCGGTGGATACGGTTGTGTGCGGCACAACCGGGTTCGACACCGTCACCATCCGGAACGTGGGCACGGCGCCGCTTCAGATCACAGGCGTTACCACGCTGGCGCCGGCGAGCACCAGCTATCAGCTTATCTCTCCGGCGCTGCCGGACACGATTCGCGCCGGCGACAGCGCGCGCTTCGTTGTGAAGACTGTGACCTCGAGCTACGGATTGATCACCGGCACGCTCGCCTTCCTCAACAACGATACCGATCCGGGGAAGTCGCCGTGGCAGATCACGCTCCGGATGTACCGGCGGCAGATCGCTGCCGCGCTGGATCGCGACACCTTGGTGGTGATCCCATCGGCGCCGTTCGGCGTCAAGTCCACCGGCTGTGTGAACTATCGGAACATGGGTGACGGCCTTCAGACGATCGAATCGCTGACGCCGACGCCCACCGATGCCGTGATCGGGCTGGAGCCTGGGGCATCCGGCGCCAAGGTCACGCGCGGCGGAACGCAGGCAATCTGCTTCTCCGCTTCGGCAAGCGACACAGCCGTACACAGGCGCCGCTTCCGCGTGCACACGCAACCATGCGGACTGGACACGTTCGTCACGGTTGTATACCAGGCCAGTAATCCGGTAATCACCTCGAACTCCGCCTACACGATTGTCTCCGGCTCGTGCGACACAAGCGCCACCGATACGCTGCAGATAGCCAACGTTGGGACTGCGCCGCTTGTGATCGATCAGCCGATCATCGGTGGAACGGATCGTACTTCCTTCGAGGTCGTGAGCCCATCCACGTGGCCGGATACGGTGCTGCCTGGGGAGAAGCTCGCCGTGGTCGTGCGCGGCATGCTGGATGCGACATCGGGCTCACGCAAAGGAACGATTACCTTCCCGAACAACGACGGCTTGCCGGGAAAGAACCGCTGGGTTGTGGACCTCACGGCGCTGCGCGGATCGAGCGAGCTTACGCTGAGCCGCAACCATATCGACGTGGGGGATATCTGCGTGAACGCCGCCGCTCGCACGGAGCGCGTGACGCTGCGCAACATCGGCACGGCGCCCGCTCTGATTCGCGAAGTGGTGGCATCCGATACCACACTGCATCAGGTGTTCCTTGCCAAGCCGGCCCCAGCGACACTCGGCGCGAACGTCTCCGATTCGATCGCCTTCATCATCGCGCCGTCGGAAATAGGACCGTTCGCCGTGACCTACTTACTGCGTTACGATCCCTGCAATCATATCGACACGATCGTGGTTACCGGGCGCGCGGTGGGCGTGCTGCTGGCGGCAACGCCGTCCACGATCGATTTCGGAAGCGCGCAGATTGCACACGCGGCACAGAAGACCGTGACCGTGAGGAACAACGGCAACATCGAGGCCACGGTCAACTCCTGGGCCTTCTCCCCGCCGATCGCCGGCGCTCGCGTGGTGTCGCCGCCACTTCCGCTGCACATTCCTGCCGGCGGAAGTGTTCAGGTGACCGTTGAGCTGACGCCTGCCGATACGGGAAGTACCAGTCTTACGCTGAAGGGGGCGAGCGACGCTCCGTGTCCGGATACGCTTTCGGCGCCGATCACCGTGCATGGCGTGAAGGGAGCAATTCTCACGGACAAGCTGCATGTCGATCTCGGGAACATCCTTTCCTGTGGTTCCGGTACGGCCGGCGACTCCGTCTCCATCGCGAACAGCGGCAACGCCTCCATCACGCTACGAAAGCTTTCGTTCGCAAACGGAACCGGCTTTGCCATCGATCCGCCGATCAACACACCGCTGGATATTCCGCCCGGCTCAACTCTGGTGATCCATCTGAGCCTCCTCCCCGCCGCCACCGGCACGCTCAGTGACGAGTTGATTCTGGATCTCGACCAGGCGGAACAGCCGCAGATTCGTATCCCGCTGTCGGCAACGCGCGATCGTGCTGATCTGGCATTGAACGACGATGCCGGGCAGGCTGCCACGGCGATGACGTTCGGGACGCTGACGCACTGCGATACACTGCACGACCGGACGCTGCAGCTCGTGAACAGCGGAACGGTTCCGGACACTATTGCGCTCGCGATCACAGGTCCGCCGTTCAGCTTTACCGGTCCTGCGAACCTGATCCTTCAACCGGGCGAGAGCCGGGACATTCCGCTGCATGCGGGGCTCAGCCTTCCCGGCACTGCAACCGGAGCGCTGGATGTCGTCTGGCAGCCATGCGGCGTGAAGCAGACGGTTGCGCTCGATGCCGGTTATGCGGCCGTCTCCGGATCGATTACCGACGTCGCATTCCTGAACGTTGCGCTGAATGCCGTTTCCACGCAGCCGACGCAATTGAACAATACCGGAAGGCTGGACCAGGTCGTGGAGAATGTGATCATCGATCCGCTCTCGAACGATCCGGCGCTCTTCTCCGTTGTCGGCAATTATTCCGGCGCAACCGTGCCGGCCGGCGGCGCGCTTCCCATAAGCGTGCAGTACAGCGCAACAACGCCCGGCTCCGCTTCGGCGCGCGTGCTGGCGATATTGCGCTCGCCGTGCAACGACACGATTGCCGGCAATGTGACCGGACAGGCGCTGCGCGATGAGATCGATACGATAGTGCTCCACGTCGGTCAGGCGCGCGGACGGTGGGGTACCATCGCGGAAGTCCCGATCGGCATCCGCAACGACGGCGGCTCCGGCCTTCGCTCCTTCGACGTTGCCATCGCCGGGTCGCCGCTGCTGCTCGATCCGAGCGGCGACCCGCAGTTCGCACACCCGGACCAACTCCCCGGCTGGACTGTTACGCGTACCGGCTACAACACTGGCGACGGCACACTGCGGCTGCATCTGGCCGCAACAACCGATGCGCCCGCGCTTCCCTCGAGCGATACATTGATCGTACTGCGATACTCCGTTCTCCGTGGAAGCGAGATCGCCTCGGATCTCAAGCCGGCAATGTCGAATCTTCCCTCGAACATCGTGGCCGTGAACGAGCCGGGGAACTTCGCGCTGGAGGATTACTGCGATGCGTACGGCCGCCTGCTTCGTGTGCAGGGGAATGTTGCGTTGGACCAGAATATTCCGAACCCATACAACCCAGAGACGATCATCGAGTTCGAAACCGCGTTCCAGGGTCATGTTCTGCTTGCGGTGTACGACGGAGTTGGCCGCGAGGTGGTGCGACTGGTGGATGAGGAGTTGCCGGCCGGACGAAGGCGCGTGCGGTGCAATGCGAGCGGCCTGGCCTCCGGCGTCTACACGTACAAGCTGGTAACCGGTTTGCAGGTTCTCACACGCCGGATGATCGTAACAAAATAGACTGGGCTTCGGTATATGGTCTCCATGCGAAACCGATATCTCATCTCGATCCACTCGCTTGGAATCCTTCTCGTTGCATCCGCCGTTGCTCAATCGACTACCGAACCGACGCACGAGGTGCTGACCGTTGGTGTATACGGCGGCTATGCGTTCAACATTCTGCGAAGCGCCTTCGCGGTGGACGAGAGCGGGCGCGTTGTCGGGACGGACGACTGCGGCCGCTTCGAGCGAGGCACCGGCACCGCGCCGTTGTTCGGTGTTGCGGCCGAGCTGCCGTTGGAGGGTCGGTTCCGGGCCGGGCTTCGCGCCGAATACCAGCAACGCGGCGGCACGCTTCGTTTCGGCTGCGTGGATCCGGCCATGACACGCCTGCCGGACGGCAGCGTAGTGGTTGCGCTTACCGACCACGTTGCAGATGTTCGCTTCAACACACTGACCGCCAAACTTCTGCTGGGCTATCGCCCCGGCAACTTTCCCCTGCAGGTGGATGCCGGCCCCGCCGTTGCATTCGTATTGCCGAGCGCGACCTACAACGCCTGGGAGGAGATTGTTGCTCCCTCCTCCGCGGAGTTCGTGACGGGTGGCCAGGTACGGCCGTATGGTACCGGTCCGTTCAACAGTGGTGTCCATGTTGCTGCCGGAATCGCCGCGGATGTATCCTGGCGCGCTCCGATCGGGCCGCGACTCTCGCTGGTGCCGGAAGTGGGCGGGTTGTTTTCGCTCACGAACGACGTGCCGGAGGCTGCGCTCCGGTCGCACGATATCCACGTGTCGCTTGGGGTGTTCTATCGCTTCGAACGCTCGCCGGAGCCCGTTCCTGTTCCCGTTGCACTCGCCGAGCCTCCGCATGAAACGGCGCCAACGCTCGATATCGGCCTTACGGCCAACGTGAAGCTGCCGGACGGAAGGCTTACCGACACGCTGGTTGTTCAGCAGACCGGGCTGGTATCCTCCAAGCTCTACCCTCTCCTCACCTACCTTTTCTTCGACGAGGCAAACGCGGCCATTCCCCGACGCTATGTGCGGCGCACGCCCGAGGCAACGCGCGGGTTCAACGAGGACAGCCTTCGTGCATTGAACACTCTCGGCATCTACTACAACCTTCTGGATATCATTGGGCTTCGAATGACGCGGCATGCCTCCGCCACGGTGACGGTAACCGGCACGCAGCCGGATGTTCCGGTGAACGAAAAGCTTTCGCTCGCCACGCAACGTGCCGAGAATGTGAAGGCGTATCTGGTGAACACGTGGAAGATCGATCCCTCGCGCATCACGGTGGCAGCCCGCACGGAGCCGCAGGCGAGGAGCAACCCGGAGACCCGCGAGGGCGCGGCGGAGAACCGGCGCGTTGAGATCAGTTCGGGCACGTACGAGATCACCGAACCGGTTCTGCTTGCCGATACGTCGGCCGAGAACGTGGCGCCGCCTGCCTGGCTTGCTTCGCGTGTGTCCGCTGAGTCCGGCATCGACACCTGGACTATCGTTGTCTCGGGCGGACGAAAGCACGATGCGATTTTCTCCGGAAGCGGAATGCCGCCGGCTCAC
Organism: Bacteroidota bacterium; assembly: GCA_018266795.1. Lineage (GTDB taxonomy): Bacteria > Bacteroidota > Ignavibacteria > OLB7 > OLB7 > JAFDZV01. Next base: position 135,595 of record JAFDZV010000019.1, read on the forward strand.
CTTGAACTTCCGCAGACCTTCATCGACGAAGCTGCCGCAACCAGGCCTCCGCAGTTCGGCATGAGCCTTACCGTGCGCGACCTTGCCGGCGAGCAGGTTACAGACAGTACTACCTTGCCGCTTCGCTGGGAGAATCACTTGAGCGATATTCGTTTTGGAACCGGTTCGTACTCGCTGATCCTCTTCGACTTCAACAGCGCACAGCTTCGTCCGGAGCATCTCAGAACGCTGGACCTCGTGAATGCCCGCGCCGATTCAACCTCGCATGCAGGTGTCTACGGCTATACGGATGTTCTCGGCTCCGACGAATTGAACAAGACACTCTCGGAGCAGCGCGCATCGTCGGTTGCAGGTCACCTGCGGTCGCGCGTGGACGAAGTGATCGGCCGCGGTGAGACCACGCAGCTCTACGACAACACGCTGCCGGAGGGCCGGTTCTACTCCCGTACGGTGATGATCGAAACTAAGACTCCGTAACAGGCTTCCATGACTTCCTCCACAAATGGCCCGGTAGGCGGCCCTGCCAAAAGCTACCGTGCCTGGCTGCTCAGCGCGCTCGGCGTTATCGCCGTGGTTCTCGTTATTTATTACGCCGTCACATCCTCCATGGGGAGGAACCTCTCCTCTGCCGATGCCAATGCAGCCAAGGGGAGTACGATCTATCAGAATCGCTGCGCAAGCTGCCATCAGGACGATGGGCAGGGGGTTGAGGGTGCCTATCCACCGCTTGCTCTTTCCGAGCGTGTTGCCGGTGACCCCTCCACCCTGATCAGCATAGTGCTGCACGGTATGCAGGGGCCGATCACCGTTCATGGTGTGAAGTACAACGGGGTGATGCCGTCAACGATGGATGTTCTGAGCGATAACGAGGTGGCGGCCGTTCTGAACTACGTGCGCAGTTCCTGGGGTGTAAAGCTTACGGACAAGGGAACCGTGGATGCCTCGATGGTGGAGGATGTGCGGAAGCGCACGGCCCACCGGGTAACACCATGGACGGAAACGGAGCTGGGCGAGCAGAAACCGTGAAGACGCTGAGCACAGCAGTGACGACCCCATCGAGAAGCCGGTGACAGCAGTGCGCTCCGCCCTATCTGTAGCTCACGCTATCTCCCTACCATAATTCAACTCCCGCAGGGAACAACCTGTGCCTTCACGCGACAGACAGGATGCTCCCGGCGGAGCTTGTTGATGGAGCAGCCGCCTTCCCACTTGACCACTGATTACCGACTACTGTCCCCTCCCGCCAGCTCCCCGAGCGCCCGCCGGAAGTCGTCGAAGTTTTCGAACCGGCACCCTGCGGCATGTTCGTGCCCGCCGCCGCCGTAACGTTCGGCGATCTTCCGTGCATTGATGTGTCCGCCGGGAATCGATCGCAATGAACACCGCACACTCCAGTTCTCCTGCACCGTGTAGATAAGCGCGACGGCATTCGGAGCCTCGGCATGCTGCTCGCAGAGTTGGTTGCCGAGCTCGGAGCTGAACGATGTTGCGTTCACAACCAGAAGCGTGCCGTCCGGGGTTCGTACCTCGGCAACGTTGCGCGCCGATCGCGCAACCTGCGACTGCACCATCGCGGTGATCGCCCCACCCTCCGTGCGCCTGCGCGCAAGCCATGCATCGGGAGCACGGAGTGATTCGTCCAGCTCGGCCGTCATGGACTCCACCGTACCATCGAGCACGTTCAGCGCCGCGTTCACCTCGCGCGACGACGGAAGACACCATTCCCAGATATCCTGATCGGCAACGTAGCGAAGAAGGATCGGCGGCTCGGAATTCTCGCCGAAGCGCTCGTTGAAGTAGTTCCATACCAGTGTGGCCCCGCTCAGACCGGGGCCGATCCTGATATAGAGCTCGTCGCAGAACTGCCCAAGCTCCTCCGTCTTTTCCAGTGCCGTCTGATGATGATCGATGCAGACCGTGTGCGGCTTTGCTGCTGCAAGACGATCGATCGAGCGAAGATACTCCACCACCTGATTGTACTTGGTTGCGGAGATGCTGATATCCACGAGGTAGATATCGGTTACGGGATAGTCCGCGTGGAACTCGCTCGTGAGAACGTTCTCGGGAAAGGGGGCGTCCCATTCAGAGTTGTATGCGAGCGGGCAGAAACGGATATCGAGTCCGGGACCATCGGAAGCCTCGTGCAGCAGGCGATGCCGCAGCGCCGCGGCCGAAGCCGATCCGTCGTTGCACGGCGCGTGATAGATGCAGAGGATCGTGTTCTTCACCGCATGTGTCATGCATTCTCTCCAGAGCTGCTCAATCCTTCCGCCGCTGCGCGCACGCACTCTGCGGCCCGCATTGCGCTCTGCTGCGTGACATCCTTGTGGAACACCGCGCGCAGCTTCCCCTTGAATGCAGCGGAGATCTTCACACCGAATTGTGCGACGTGTGCTTCGAATTCCGGTGCGCCCGTTCCGCGTATCGCAAAGAGAACGATGTTGGTCTGTGGCGTATGAAGCACCTGCAGGTTCGGCGTGTCGTGAAGCGCGTCGGCGAAGAGCCGGGCGTTCTCATGATCCTCGCGCAGGCGCTCCACGTTGTTGCGCAGTGCATGGAGGCCCGCGGCCGCAAGGATGCCGGCCTGGCGCCATCCGCCTCCCCAGATCTTCCGGAAGTGGCGAGCGATCTCCACATGCCGCCGCGTGCCTGCCATCACGGATCCGGCTGGTGCGCCGAGCCCCTTCGAGAGGCAGACCGATACGGTGTCGAAGTGCGCGGCGTAGGTGCCGGGAGTTATCCCCGTTGCCACACAGGCATTCCACAACCGTGCGCCATCCAGGTGCCGGGCAATCCCTCGTTCGCCTGCCAGACGGCTGATGGCGGCGATGCGATCGATCGGTATCACCGCCCCTCCCTCACGATTGTGCGTCTGCTCCAGTGCCACCAGCGCAGTTCGCGGCAGGTAGTAGGCGTCCTCACGTATCGCCTCCTCCACGGCATCCAGTTCCATGCAACCATGCGTGTCGGGGATCGGGTGAATCTGAACTCCCGACAGAAGTGCGGGTGCGCCGGTCTCGTAGTTGTAGATGTGACAGTTCTCGCCGATGATCACCTCGTCGCCCGGCGAGGTCAGCACCTTCAGACAGAGCTGATTGCTCATCACGCCGGTCGGCACGAAGAGCGCAGCCTCCTTCCCCAGCAGCCCGGCAACGGTATCCTGCAGCTCGTTCACCGTGGGATCTTCGCCGTAGACATCATCGCCAACGGCAGCGTTCGCCATTGCCGCAATCATCGGTGCGTCCGGTCTTGTGACCGTGTCGCTTCGCAGATCTATGAGTTCCATGTTCATCAAGTTTCGATTATGCCGGCACCTCGGGTGTCGTGTGAACGGCTTCGAGTGCTGCTCGAGATTCAACCGTCACATGAGCGTTCCGTGTGCTCGTTCTTCAACGAGAGCTACCCTGCAGGGTGCTTCAAATCTGGCTTCCACGGCAGCCGCGCGGCTGGGTCTTCAACTAGATTCTCATTTGAATTTGCGCGCTTTGCGCCCATATTTGATCCATGTCCGAAGGTTGCAGGTCTTGAAGGAAGGTATGTTCATCAACGTGAAGTTTGCTCCGTCGATGGTTGGATCGGATCACGATCTCAAGCAGTCGTCGGTGGTTGTGATCGATACATTGCGTGCTACCAGTACGATTATCGCCGCATTGATGGCGGGGGCTCGGGAGGTGATAGCCGCGGCTACCATTGAAGAGGCTGTTGCCATCTCGCATCGTCTCGGGACGGAGCGAACCCTTCTGGGGGGTGAACGCGGCGGCCTGCGGATCAAAGGCTTCCATCTCGGCAACTCGCCGGGCGAATATACGCCCGAGGTAGTGCATGGGAAAACAATCGTCCTTACTACGTCCAATGGGTCCGGTGCTCTGTTGAAGGCACGGCAGGCGGCGCAGACGCTCTGCGGAGCGCTGCTGAATGCATCGGCGGTGGCACGGCATCTCGCGGCCGGCGGCACCCGGGAGGTACTTCTCCTCTGCTCCGGCTCCGGCGGCAATGTCTCACTGGAAGATTCCATCGCGGCCGGTGCAATCCTTGCGGAACTCCTCGCGGTGCAGGACTCCGAGAGCGTGACGATTTCCGACGGTGCGCGGATCGCGCTTTGGTTGTTCAACGAATGCCGGAACGATCTTCATGCGGCGCTCCGTGCAAGCGAGCACGGCAAGGTGCTCACGGAGCTCGGGTTCGCACACGATCTGGACTACTGCGCTCAGCTCGATATTCCCAATGCGCCCGTTCCTGCATTCGCGGGTTCCTCCATCAAGGTTCAGCAGAGCGGACCGACCGGTCCAACGGCGGCTCGATTCGTATAGCAGCTCTATACACTACATGGCAGCAGAGCAGACACAGACCGAAGTTACACTCCTGCGCAGCGGCCCCTCCTCGGCGAACGGCGCTGCTGGAGGACGCGGACGTTCCGGCGGGCGGAAGCCGGCAGGCTCGTCGAAGACGCCGGCGCCCCCCGTGAAGGAGTCCGGGAACGATCCCGACGAGCGCCTGCGCCAGGTTCTCTCGGTGATGCTCTGGCTCGTGGCCGCGCTTCTCCTGCTTGCGCTTGTCAGCTACACACCGCTCGATCAGGCCAACGCGGACGTCCATGTGCGCGACATCTTCGGCCTGTTCAGAAACGATCCTGCAATTGCCGCCCGGGCGGACACCACACAGAACTGGCTCGGACTTCTCGGCGCCTTCGTCTCCAATTTCCTGATCAACGGAACCATAGGCTATGCGGTTCTCTTCGCGCCGCTGCTCATCGGCCTCTGGGGTGGAGCGCTCTTCTTCGGCAGCGGCTACCGCCGTCTGACGCGCCTCTCACTCTATACACTCGGCGTGCTGGCGCTTGCCGCCTCGATCCTCGGCACCGTGCAGCTTGTCGGATGGATGCCGCATCCGCCGCATGAATGGAGCGGCGCCGTAGGCTCGTTCGTTGCCGCCATCTGTTCCGGGATGATCGGCACCGCAGGCTCCTTTCTCGTACTCATCGCATCGCTGGTCATCACACTGGTCTATGCAACGAACAGCGATCTGCGCACCACGTATGGAATTGTGCGCGGCTTCCTGTTGATGGTCTATCAGAAGATTCGTACCTCCATCGAACGCCGGCATGGTGTGATTGCGGAGAGGAACGGCAATGATGATGTTGCTCCCGCCGGCCAGACCGCAGGCAATGGGCCCGTCTCCGTCGCTGCGGCGGAGACGGCCGACAACGAGCCGGCCCGCATGGTGCGCCGCATGCGCACGGCGTTGCACGAGGAGCCGCGTATCAGCCGTCCTGCGACGGCTTCGCAGGAGATCGCCTCGCAGCACCCGCATGTCAACGACGTCGGCGCAATTCCCCTCCCCTCCCCCATCGCTGCGGCAGTGGAACCGAGAGTTGCACCAGCCCCGAAGCCGGAGCCGGTGCGCCCGGCTGAAGCCCCCAGGGCCCAGAGTCCGGCTCAACCGTTGCTGAACGATCCGCTTCTCACCGATGCCGCACGGCGCGCGATGGAGCGAGAGGCGGCACAGGCCGGTACCGAGAACCGGAATCCGAAGCCGGAGGATGACGCCGTTGCGATCGTTCATGGTGTGCCCGTCCCGGTTCATGCGGCGGCGGTTGTCAACAGGCTCACGCTCAACGTGCAGGAGGGTGAAACCGTCGCGGATCTGGAGACCGAGGATGATGGCGAGTTGATAGAACGGCGGCGCGACGAACAGATTCGCTACACCCCCCCCTCCATCGACCTCCTGGTGCCGCAGAGCGAGGATGCCGATGTGAAGGATGACGAGCTGAAGGAGAACGGCCGCATCCTGCAGGAGAAGCTCGCCACGTTCAACATTCAGATCGAGAATCTGACGGTGACGCCGGGTCCGGTGGTGACACTCTACGAGTTCGTCCCGGCGGCCGGCATCAAGCTCTCGCAGATCGAGTCGCTGCAGGATGATATCGCGCTCGCACTGAAGGCGCGGGGCATCCGCATCATCGCGCCGATTCCGGGCAAGGGGACGGTGGGTGTGGAGATACCGAATCACAAGCCGGCGATGGTTCGCATTCGCTCCGTGATCAACACCACGAAATTCCGCGAGGCCGTGCACCGGCTGCCGCTGGCGCTCGGCAAGACCACGGTGGGTGAGGTCTTCTGCGACGATCTCTCCAAGATGCCACACCTGCTGATAGCCGGAGCCACCGGCTCCGGCAAGTCCGTGGGTGTGAACGCGATCCTCACGTCGCTCCTTTACAAGATGCATCCGAGCGATCTGAAGTTCGTGGTGATCGATCCGAAGAAGATCGAGCTGACACAGTATCGCGCGCTGCGCAGTCACTTCCTTGCCAAGTGCCCCGATATCGACGAGGACATCATCACCAATCCGCAGAACGCAGTGATCGCGTTGAAGTCGCTCGAGATGGAGATGGACCGGCGGTACGACATCCTCGCCAAGGTTGGGCAGCGCAACATCTTCGACTACAACGTGAAGGTTGCCGAGGGGAAGTACAGCGAGGCAACGGACTTCCATCATGTGAAGCTTCCCTACATCGTGCTGATACTCGACGAGCTCGCGGACCTGATGATCACGGCGGCCAAGGAGGTCGAGGAGCCGATAGCCCGTCTGGCGCAGCTTGCACGCGCCATCGGCATTCATCTGATCGTTGCAACGCAGCGCCCGTCAGTGGACGTGCTCACCGGCGTCATCAAGGCCAACTTCCCGGCGCGCATCGCCTACCAGGTGGCCTCCAAGATCGACTCGCGCACCATTCTGGATATGAACGGCGCCGAGCAGCTGCTGGGGAACGGCGACATGCTCTACCTCCCCGCCGGACAGCCGAAGCCGCTCCGCCTGCAGAACGCCTTCGTCTCCACCGAGGAGGTTGAGGAGATCTGCAACCACATCGGCGATCAGAAGGGATATACCTATCCGTACATGCTCCCCTCCGTTCTCGAGAAGAAGGGGAAGGCGGGCATGAGCGGCGGCGGCGAACGCGATGATCTGTTCGATGAGGCGGCACGCCTCGTGGTGCGGCACCAGCAGGGCTCCGTCTCGTTGATTCAACGAAGACTCAAGGTAGGCTACTCGCGTGCGGCTCGTATCGTCGATGAGCTGGAGATGGCCGGCATCGTTGGGCCGTTCGATGGCTCGAAGGCACGTGCCGTGTTGCTTGAGAGCGAAGCGGAGCTGGAGGCGTTCCTGTAGTACGCCGGCAGAGGGTAGCAGTAGTTCGACGGAATATTGTCTTCACAACGGCCCGGTCAGATGCGAGCGATTCGCCTCTGGCTGGGCCGTTGCTGATATGGAAATGATATGCCGATCATTTCACTGGCGGCCTGGGACACTACACGCCGACTATTGCGCAAGTGTGAGGTTGATGTGTTCGGCCGAGGAAAACGTAATATGAATCTGGCGCTTCGCTGAGGCTGCCAGCGCCTTCGTGGTTCCGCGTGCCACCGTAAGCTCCAACGGTCCTGGTGCCATGCATGAGAGATCCGACGGCGAGAACGTATAGCTTCCGGGATCGCTTGCGAAATACTTCACACCACATGGACGGCTTCCCCGCACGGTATCCAGGATACTGATGGCAACCTGCTGGCTTGGACTGGTTGGCGACCATGACACGATAAAGCCCGCTGACTTCGACACAGTATCGCCATAGGCCGGCGATGTAATGGATGTCTTGTCGGAGGGGCCGAGAATGGTGTCGGCAAAGCCCGCGTTCCATGTCCCCACGATGGTCAGGATATTATTTGTGCCGTTCAAATGGATATATGGGCTATTGGCTCCCAGTATTCTCTGATATGATGTATAACCATGAAGTGTCGAACAGATCAGCGGCATGCCGTTGAAAGAGACCGTGGTTGCTCCGGTATCGGGATAGATGTAGGCGGACAAAGTTGTTGATTCGGTGGTATGCGATGGATAACGATCACGGATCTGCATCGCACTAAACGATGAAATTGTTGTATCGGAGGACGCACGCCCCGAGTACGATATACGCGGATGCTTCAACTGGGTTGGTTCATCAGTGCAGCCAGCAATCGCAATCATCAGTGTCAGAGTAAGCCAAGACCTCATATCAACCTCCAGCTTCCTTACGAAGTGTAGATGTTTAATTTGAGTTTGCACTATGTGTTCGTGAGGATACGCTGCACATATCCGCGACTACTTGTGTGGTCTCGCCGCATCCTGTACTGAACGATCGCGAGTACTTCCCCGCAAAATCGTTGGCGAGACAATCACCGGGTTGTCCGAATGGGGTGAAGCACAGATACTGGGTCTCGACTGTTACGTCCGTGCATGGCGGGACATTATAGTCCACACATTTCTCGTTGTCGGTGTATGCGAGCGGCAACCAGTCGCGAACCAGCGTCGTAGGCAACTGACCCGGACTGGTAGAACCGCTGATCGTGACATACCAGAACCCATTCTCGCAACCACATTGGCAATCGGGATATGCGGCAGGCGGCTCGAAGCATACGGTGATCGTGGACTCGATCGCCGCGCAGTTGTCGCAGGGATCGGCTGGGCCACAATCGAAACCTGTCGTGGCCATGAACATGCACGATATCCCGATCCAAAGCAACGCCAGGCGATTCAGGTGGAACATATGGCTTCATCAAACCCTGAAAAATACTACAATCAGATATTCCTATATGGAAGGTAATATGCCGATCATTTCACTGAGAGGCAAGGGAGTCATAAACAATAGCGTGGAAGGTGTATCGTGGCGATGGAGACATTGACGCTGCGCGGACAACGGGATATACAGTTGTCCCCTGGCTACCCCTCCACCCCCTCCCGTGCCTCGAGGATCGACCGCGAGTAGTGAAGGTAGGACGGCACCAGTGCCGCGCGGATGGTGACGTTCGGGCGCTCGAGGCCGCTCTCTTCCGCCGAGGAAAGCGGACCGGCGTGCGATTCGTCGTAGTAATGGAGCGTGCGTCCCTTCTCGGTGCCGACGATCAGATACGGGCGCTCCTCTGCTCCGGCGCGAAACTGAAGCCACCCCTTCCCCATTGCCAGCTTCTCCTCCGGCGCAAGGTGCGCGATGCGGACCTCGAAATCGGATGCCCCCCACAGCAGTGCGCAGCACGAATCCAGGAACTCCATGGAGATGGTTGTGCCTGCCGGTGCAACGATCGTCAACGGCGATCGCCGGCGCAGCCCCCGGCAATAGTTCACGAAGGCACAGAGCCCGCGCGTAACTTCGATTGCATCGCTGGTGAGGATCACGGCCTTCACCGCAAGGATGCGTTTGATCTTCCCTTCCTGATACAATGCCAGCAGGATCTCCGGGCGCGGATTGATCATGGTAACCGCGCCCTCGTATGCAACCATCGTTCCCGATATCGCCCCCTCCTCGGTTGCGAATACTTCGGCCTGGTGCCGGCGATCGTGCCAGACGTGCTTGCTGAACATGGGGGATCGATTCAACTGTTATGCGGGCAGGTGCCGGGCTCCGGGCACTCCGCGAAGATCTGGAAGGTATGGTCAACCACACGAAGGCCCGCCTTGTCGGCGATCTGCTTGCGGATGCTCAGGAGCTGGGGATGTATGAACTCGGTGATATGGCCGCACTTCACACAGATCAGATGATCGTGATGCGGTTCGTCGAAGCCGATCTCATAGTAGCTGCGGTCGCCGCGGAAGTTGTGCTTGGTGATGAGCGCCGCCTTCTCCAGCAACTCCAGCGTGGAGTAGACCGTGGCGCGGCTGATGCGCTGGCGGTCCATCACCATCGCCGCATAAAGCTCATCGGCATTGAAGTGGCCGGGACGATTCAGCACCGCCTCCAGCACCTTGAATCGTTCGGACGTGGAACGGTAATGCCCATGCGCGAGGAACTTCTCGAACGTCTCCACCGCCTTCTTCTTCAGCTCGGGGCTGAGAATGCGGTCCTCCTCGTGCAGCTCCTTTGTCTCACCGGAGAGCTCCGGGGCGTCTTTCTTCTTGCGAATAGGCATTGGTTCAATGACGATTAACAGTTCTCATCAAAACCGGGATGCGCTTTGGAGCCTGCAGGCGTTGCAGCGCCGAATGTCAGGAACTCTAACAGGCCACGAAGCGTGTCCGGAGGAACTCACTGCTCGTACGAATACGTTGTTTCCGAGGAACGAAAATACATCATGTTCAACGCGATCGTCGGCATCGATTCATCCGGCTTGCCGGTTGCCGTCACCGCGATCGACATCTCCAGCTTCGTGGCAACGGCTCCCTTCGATTCATCCAGCGGAAGCGTTCCCGAGATCGCAATCGATGCCTCGGAACTCTTCACCTTGAATCCCTGCAACTGCGGCATGTCGAACTTCTTCACCGCAACGTCGGCAGCCACGGTCATCACCGGGACAGCGGCCTTCGTGTCCACGCTCACCAGATGCCCAACGGCCTTCAGGTCCTTCCCCCGAACCTTGAACGACTGGTTGTTCGTGATGTGAAGCGCCACCACATCGGGATCGATCTTCCATGAGGCTCCCACGCGCTGCGGCTTCGACGTGCCGATCGATTCGTCCGAGACATTGCGCATCACGCCGGGGAACGCATCGTTGAGCGTGCCGAGCGTGCTCTCGTCCATCTCGAATCCCTGCGGGGTCAGCCGGTTGTCGTCAGCCTGGGAGCGGTACAGGAACTGGCTTCCAGGCTTCACAAGTATGCTGGAGTCCAACCCCTGGAATCGCACGCACCGCGTGATCGTCAGTTCCAGCAGTCCTTCGCTTGCATCCTTCACGCGCGCATCGGCAGAGAGATCCACCGTGAACAGCGAGTCCTGATTCACCGCCGGCATCCCCTTCGCCGTGGCCGTCACCGTCTGATGGGCGGTGTAGTGCGTCCTGATCGTGAAGCGATCGCCAACTGCATGCGGCCGATCCAGCTTGATGGTGTACGTCTGCCCCTGTGCGCGGAGCGACGTTCCCGCCGCCAGGAGCAAAACAACCGTAAGGAAGCAGCGTGTTCTTCTCATCCGTTCACCATTGCAATGTCATCGTGTGAATTGCTGCCGGCCGTGAGGCCGAAGCTCAATGCCCCGGTCCGGCACCGGCGGTAAGAGGATCGGGGCGCACGGGTTTCTGTCCACCCGGACTCGCAGCCTCCGCCGTTGTCTCCGGGAGGTAGAGCGCAAGCTCCTTCCTGCGCCGGATGATCGAGAAGAAGAAGCCGCCCACCATGATGATCACGCCGATCCAGACCAGCGAGATATAGGGCTTGATGGAAACGTCGAGCGTCAGTGCCGCCTTCGCCGGAGGGCTTGGGTGCGACGGCGAGGAGAACATGAGGATGGCCTGCGAGTTCGCAAGGTTGCTCTTGTCTGCATTGAGCCCAACCATACTCACCGTGATGTCCGATCCGGGTATCTGCACCGGCACGGACTTGCCGTCCGATATGCGACGGTATGATGTGAGGTACGTGCTCGAGTCGTGTGCCTTCACCTCCATCACCGCTCCCTGCAATCCCTCGGCCTGGGCACGGCTCATGTCGAACTTCTCGAAGCGCACCACGAACGATTTGTCGAACGGGATCGTTGCGCTCTCCCCCTTGCGCAGTGTTGCCGTTGGATCTCCTCCTTCCTGGTCCACGGCCTTCGGCGAGAGATAGATGTCGCGCGTGGGGCCGTAGAGAATGCCGGGCTCGAGGAACGCGCCTTCGCGGTTGTTGTAGTCGCTCCAGAAGACAACCGGCCGCACCTCCGTGGTGCTTCCCCCCTTCTCCATCTGCACGATGTGCTGATAGGTCTCCCGGTCCGTCCTGTTCGCATCGGTGCGAACGGCCCCCCTGTAGGTAAGCGAATACCCGAAGAGCTGTTTCGGCTCCCCTTCAACCAGGCGAATGTGCTGCAGCACACTGTAGCGTGCCGTGAAGATGATGCCGAGCATGAGCAATGCAATGCCGGCGTGCGATACATATGCGCCGATAAACCGCCTGTTCCCGCGGAGCACCTTGTAGCCGGTCTGAACGTTTACCACGAGAGCGAGCACGGCACCGAAGCCGAGGAAAAGGTAGATCGGGTCCGTGACTCCGAGGGCCAGCAGGCCGATCGTTCCGGCGAGGGAGATCGCGAGGGGTGGCCATAGCTGACGCATGAACTGGCCCGGCTCCGTCGTGCGCCACTTCAATCGCATACTGAGGCCGTTCAGCAGCAGCAGGATGATCGAGAGCGGGAGATGGATGGCGTTGTAGAAGTCCGCCTGTACACTTACCTTCGGCATTCCGAAGAGCGGAGCGATGATCGGCCGGCTTGTGCCGAGCACCACCACGAGCGCGGAGGCGAGCAGCGTCGCGGAGCCGAGCACCAACGCGTTCTCCCGCGAAAGGATCGGGATCGAGAGCGTTGCCAGCTTCAGATCGCGCCAGCGCCGGATGATGAGGAAGATGCCGATCCCCACGAACAGAAGCAGGAAGATCACCAGCAGAGCATAGTAGATGTTGTCCGCCGTCACGAAACTGTGGACGGAGGTATCACCAAGGACGCCGGATCGCGTGAGGTATGTGGAGTAGAGCACCAGCCCGAACGCGGTGACGGCGAGCACGAAGTTGGTCTTCACCAGGCCGCCGACGCGCGTCTCTCCGTTGCCCTTGGCCGGAATGCTCCCGGTACGTTTCTGCACCAGCATCGTGTGCACCAGCGATACGCACGCAAGCCATGGAATCAGCGAGGAGTTCTCCACCGGATCCCACGCCCAGAAGCCGCCCCAGCCAAGCGTTTCATAGGCCCACCACCCGCCGAGCATGATGCCGAATCCCAGCACCATCGAGCCGAAGAGGGCCCACGGCAATGCAATGGTAACCCATCGCTGGTAGTCGCGCTTCAACAGCCCGGCGATTGCGAACGCGAACGGTACCGTCATGGCGGCAAATCCCGTGAAGAGGATCGGCGGATGAATCGTGATCCAGAGATTCTCGAGCTGCGGGTTCAGGCCGCGTCCGTTGGGCGGAATGAAGTTGGCCGGGATGTTCTGTTCGGGATGCGCGCCCCAGATCGTGGTGAACGGCGAACGTATCACCAGGATCAGCAGCAGGAACGTCATCACCAGCATGTAGGAGGTCATCACCTCCTTCTCGTATCCGGTTCGCTGCGCGTAGCCGAGCACGAAGACGCCGATCAGCCCGGTCATCAGCGTCCAGAGCATGAAGCTTCCCTGCTGCCCGGCGTAGAACGATGCGATCTGCAGCAGCATCGGAAGGTTGTTGGAGGAATGCTCGTAGATGTAGTTGTACTGAAACTGGTGGCCCAGAATGTAGTACATCAACGCCGCTGCGGCGAACATGAAGCTGATCACGGCGCCGTGAAAGCCGAAACGCCCGATGCGATAGTACCGCGCTGCTCCCCCCTTGAACGTTGCAAGACCGTAGGAGAGGAGCGACGTGAACGCCATCGCGAAAGCGAGTGACAGGAATATCGAGCCAGCCATGAGAAACCCTTGGAGATTCCACCATCGAGTGCTGCAGGCCGTGTGGGCAACGGGATGCAGCCTGCTCCTGACGGAAGCTGTTATTGAAACGAGATGCCCGACGTGTGGAAACGATCACCACACGAGTGGCCGGAGACCGATATCGTTCGCTTCGCCGCGAGGGCCGCATTGATCTTCTCGCGATCGATCTGCTCCTGTCCGTCGTAGAAGATCTTGGACTCCGCACCGGTGGAATCGATCATGTAGAACGTGAGTGTGCTGCCGTCGGCCGTGACGTCCTTCGGTGCTACATGGCCGGTAACCATCACCTTCTGGCGCGCATCGCCGATCGCGGCCGCACCTGCGAACGAATAGTGCGGCACCTCGAGGTGGATGTTGGTGTACCAGAAAACCGTTGTGCCGAGCGCGATGAAGAAGATCGTGAAGAAGATTCGGCGTCGCATCGAGTACTCCTTCGGCTACAGACTGCCGTCGCTGTTCCGGCTTTTGTTGTTGTACGGGTTCAGTTCCTTGCCGCTGGACTCGTACTTGGAGGGGCACTTCGTGAGGATGTTCGAGGCATGGAACCGGGAGTTCTCCACGATGCCGGTGGCAACGATCGATGTGGAGATCTCGAAGTTGTTGGGGCGTGCGCCGTCCAGCACAACCGGCAGTTCCGCTCCCTTGCCGTCGCGCATGGTGAAGCGGAACTCGTTGGAGGCCGGATCGTACGTGGCTCCCTTCTCCTTCACCCACGTGCCGGCAATCTGAACGCGCCGTCCTGAACTCTGCGCGCTGTTGAAATCCATGTACTCCAGTTTCTTGTTCTCCAGCGCGATCATCACGCCGGCAACCAGAAGTACTGCCAGCACCATGGTGACGATGTATTTCGGTTTCATGGGTCTTCGGTTCTGTTAGAGTGCCGGCCCCGGTTGCTCCGGAGCTCGCTGTTGATCCAGGCCCATGGCACGAGGCCACGGAATACGATGCATGAACGGTCCGCACCCGCGCTCAGCCTTCGGGCCGACGTTCGGCGCTGCCTGTGATCAGCGCTCACGTTCCAGCCTGCGCAGGCGTGCGTCGATGCGGGCGAGGTAGAGAAGCAATCCCGCAAGAATCAGCGACGCGATGATCAGCGTCACGTACATCGAGTTGTCGGCCAGGAATTCCATAGGGCTGCAAGTTACGTATCAGGATGGACGAACAATGTCTTCCGCGATTGGTCCGGGCACGATGCCCGTGGTTGCGGCACGGCTCATTTCGCGCCGTCGTTCCAGCAGACTGATCCGCACACGGACGTTGAGGATCCAGAAGAACAGGAGCGAGAAGCTGAAGAACGAGAGCGAGAAGATCACCTGCTTGATCGGGTTGAGCGCATCGGGATCGGATGAAAGGATGGGGCCCGCGTCCTTCTTCTCCGGCGCGGGAACTGCCGTCTTCTCCGGCGCTGGTGAATCCTTCTGCCCGGCGGTCGGCGGCGCGGCCGGTCGCATGGTGGCGGAATCCAAGGGCTGCGACTCCAGCGAGCCGGCCCCCGGATGCAACCCGTCCACCATTCGCGGATAGATGAAGAGGAAGAAGACCACCGGTATCAGCATCAGCAGCAGGTAGACCGCCGAGACGCGTGCGCGTTGTTCATCGTTCTGAATCGCCGAGCGGAGCGCGAAGTATGCGCCGTAGATCACCATGACAACGAAGATCGCCGTCTGCCTGGGGTCCCAGTTCCAGAACTCCCCCCAGTTGAACTTGGCCCAGATCGCTCCGGTGAGCGTTGCGAGCACGCAGAACACGGCGCCGAGCGCAGCGGCGGCGGACGCACGCACGTCGTCCTCCACGCGACGCTTCCTGATGGAGAGAAGCGCGTAGCAGCATGCGATGAACCATGCCACCTGCACCAGCCACGCACACGGCACGTGGAAGTAGATGTTCCGCGCGCGCTCCTCGAGCCCGGGAATCAACGGAAGCGTGAAGAGCGGGTTGGTGAAGAGATGGCGTCTGGCGATGAATGCGGCCTTTCCCCTGTTGAAGGAGAGCCCGAGGATGACACGGTCTCCCTTTCCTGCACCGGCGTCTGCGATGATCCGCGCTGCATCGGAGACGGTGATTGTGGTATCCGTCATATCCCGGAGCACGGCGGAGCCGTCCGCGCGCAGCTCCACAACGCTTGCGTAGACCGGAAGCGGAGCGGAGTCACCCCGCCCCATGGTTGTGCGGATGGCGGAACGGAAGTCGCCGCCGGTGGGGACGCCCAGCCCGAGCAGAACGGTTGCGGCCAGCGTTGCAATGGCAAGCCAGCGCCACCAGGCCGGCTTCGGCTTCATCAGGCCTGCCGGCCAGAAGCCGAGAACGATTCCGAGCACCGTGGCACCACCAATCAGGAGACCTTTCATGGGATCCTATTCACGCCAGATGAGATCGAAGAGAAGATAGCCGGCCAGCATGATCGCGACGGAGTAGACGCCTAGAAGGAGGAGATCGTCGGCCATGGCAGCGATGCCGATGCCGGACATGGAGCGGCGCAGCAGATCCACGCCAAGCACGATCAGCGGAAGGATTGCGGGGAACGAGAGCACCGGATAGAGCGCTCCCTTGGAGCCGGCGCGCGCGATCAGGGCGGCGATGATCGTCATCGCGCCGGCAAAGCCGGCACTGCTCAGGAGAACGACCACCAGAAACGATTCCGGAGCCTTCATCTCCGCGCCTCGGATCATCACGATGAACATCAGTCCGAGGATGGCGTTGCTTGCCAGGGAGAGCACGAGGTTCACCAGCAGCTTGCCGGCGTACGTGGGGCCGGGCGGCACCGTGAGTCGCAGGAGAAATCCGGTTCCCCTCTCCTCCTCGCCGATGAACGACCGGCCGAGGCCTGTGACGGCGGTGAAGAACATGCTCACCCATATCAACGCCGCGGCGATGCCGCTCGTGATGCGCTCCGTACCGATGCTGAAGGCCATCACCGAAACGGTGACCACCACGAACATCGCAAGCGAGTTCAGCGCATGACGCGTACGCAGTTCGCTTTGGAAATCCTTCCGCGCAACCGCAAGCGTCTGTCTGAGAAGCGATGCCACAATCTGACCGGCGAAGGGTTTGGATACGCCCGCACCGTATTCCCACGCGACATGCGCAGAGAGTGCCGGGCAACAGACCTCAAAGTTAGGAAGCAGCGATGAATCACCGGCAGGCTGTTTTCTCTTGTCACACTTGCGAGGGGAGCCGACGATGGCGGATGACAGCGCGCTGCCGGTCCGGCGTGCCTGCAGGCTCCTGACCGCACCCTCTCGTTGCGGATCGGACAGATCGATCGCTCGAGCGAAACCGATTGCGGCGGCCCGCACTTTTTATTCTTGGCATCGGACGGCTGCGGGCGTAGCTTGAGAAAAAAGTAACGCGCATGTCGCAGCGTGACCGATCGTACTCCGGCAATTCAGACCGATCGTGCAGGACGACATGCGCGTTCTATTTTCCACTTTCCGCGTTGCGCTCTAACGGCGCACCACGAGTCTCGATGTGCTGGCTCCATCGGAGGTTCGGAGCCTGATCAGATATACCCCGGCGACCACATTGATTCCCGACTCATCCCGCCCATCCCACGTTGCCGTATACGCACCGGGCTCCCGGGGGCCGGCCAGCAACACCCGTACGGGGCGTCCCTGCATGTCGTAGACGGTCAACTCCATCACCTGCCTTTTCACGAGATCGAACCGCACCGCTGTCCCGGCCGAAGCCGGGTTCGGTTCAACCGACGTGATTCCCGTCATGCCGCCCGGGCCTCCCGCCTCGCGGACTGCGCCAACGTAGCGGGCATACATTTTTCGATAGTGATACCAGAGGCTGTCCGCCAGATCGATATCGCTCTGCTCCTTCCAGAGGCGCAGGTCGTTGTCGACGATACCGAACGAAGGCGCCGCCGGATCGCCCGGCAGGTTGTTGCGCGAGCCGCGTCCGTTGCGATGGCAGCTCGCCGCACAGGTGTTGATCATTCCGGTGAGGCTGCTCGCCGCAAGCTCATGCGTGAGGTCGGGACGGATCACGCGGAAGGAGTGATCGCTGAAGTCGTACAGCGGATGCTCCGGAAGCGAATCGAATCCGATCGTGATTGTCCGGGTGAAGTGACAGTTCACGCACTGGCTGATCGCCTGATCGTGCTGCGTGTGCAGGTTTACTGTACGTCCGCGATCGGCCACGAAGCCGGTGTCGCCGAACGACTCGTGGCATGTCGAGTTCAGACAGCCTTCGCCTCGCTTCAGCGAGTACCAGTTGCGATCGAGTTGGAACGGAAGGCCGTTGCTCCCAACCGTGTGCGTACGATGGCAACTCCAGCAGCCGTTCTTGAAGAGGTCGCTCCGGACATGCGCCGAGCGCGAGATGTCCTGTCCCTGCTGATGATGCGCCGATGATGTGATGCCGTCGCCCCAGAGACTCATGGCGGCGTAGGGATCGGCAATGTAGTCGCTCAGATGCAGCCCCGGCTGGTACGGTGCTCCGCCCGCATCGTTGTACGGATAGGAGTGTGCCGAACGCGAGCTTCGGGTTCTGGTGTGGCACTGATTGCACAGGTCGAACCGGAGGCTGGTGCCGGCCGGCGTATGCGGGAACAGACCGGGCGAGACGATGTTGTCCGCGCGCGGATTCGCCGCATGTTCCGATCCGGGCCCGTGGCAGCTCTCGCAGCCGATGCGCATGTTGATATCGCTCAGCGCGGAATCACCGGCAGCGGTTCCCACCCACTCCGCCTTCCACGATGTGTCCCCTCCGGAAGCCGAGCGCTTCACATCGAAGCCGTTCACATGGCACATTGCGCAGTTGTTGTCCCACGAAAGCGCCCTGAAGCCGTTCGAGTTCCAGCGCAGGAACCGTCCCTCCGTCGTCACGGAGTCGATCGCATACCAGTTGGACATGTCGAGAAAGTGGAACACACCTCCCTCCGACGAGCGAAGCCCGTATCGCGGCAGGAGATATTGAACCGGCGGCACGTAGTAGCTGCCGTCGATTCGAACCAGATAGCGTTCTATCCATCCGTTGCCGCCGTAGGTGAAGGCTACCGGAAGCACCGGGAGCGAATCACCGCCACCCGAGAAGCGCATCGCGATCAGGTACTGACCGTGATCGGCGCCTCTGCGCAGCTCGAGCATCAGTGTATCCCTGCCGCGGATGCGAATCCGCGGATCATACATACGCAGTATGGTATCGTTGTCAAAGAACCGTGCAGTAACCAGCGTCGTCGGGCCGGGCCGGAAGTGAATGCGCTGATGCATCGTTCGCGAAAACTCCGCGGCGCCCCGATAGGTACTGGAGTCCGAGTATGCATCGGCGTGGCAGCCGGCGGCCGTGCAGGTCTGCTGTCCGACATACGTTCTCGGCGCCGGCTGGGTCTGCGAGCCAAGACGCACGGCAATCATGATGCCTGCAATCGCAACGGCGAGCATCGCGAGCACATAGCGGATCGGTGTCGCTTCGTTCATCTCGATCGATTGATTGCGATCCTCTCAATCTCACACGAGCCCAATCGCAGCAACCGTACCCTCGCCACATGTTGTCGAAGCAGTTCAAACGCCTCGAGAGTGTATCTGGGTGATTTGCGATAAAAGACCCTGGAGTGTTGCGAATGTCGCAGCATGCGCAACAAAATCTCGCTTCGAACAAAATGCATGGCCATGCCGGTCGTATGGCTGCGGTGCATGCCGCACTGTGTGTCTGCGATCGCACTGGCGCAATCGTCCAACGTCACCAACAAACTGAACACATGAAATGCATTTTGGATGCACCCGGCCGGCAGCGCCCAACGGTGCCGGGTGTCAACGGGGCGCACCATGTTCCTGCATCCGCATGATGAAGGTCCCCATCCCTTCCACGAACGCATCCCATCCATACTTCACTCGCTCGATCTCGATGTTGGCGGCAAAGCGCTGAAGCGTATCGCCTTCGTAAAGCTTCTGCACCGCATCTGCAATTGCTACCGGCGTGGCCTGCTTCAACACGAATCCGGTACGGCCATCGAGTATCACTTCTCCAAGACTTCCAACGTCGGTAACCACAACCGGCGTGGCGAAGTTGTAGGCGATCTGCGCGATGCCGCTGTTTGTGGCGGAGTGATATGGAAGCACCACGGCATCGGAAGCGGAGAACCAGTCGGCGACCTCGTCGTTGGCCACATAACGATTCACCACCGTGACATGCGCCTCCACGCCGCCGCGCCGGATCTGCTCCATGTACGGGGCGGGATCATCGAAGAACTCCCCCACCACCAGCAGATGCACGTCGGGCATGCGCCGCACGATCTCCGGCATCGCATCCAGCAGCCGGTCCAGCCCCTTGTATGCGCGCACGAAGCCGAAGAAGAGAAGAACCTTCGAGGCGGTAATGCCGAGGCGCGCGCGGGTCGCGGCCTGCGGGAGACGCGCGCCGAAGTTCTCGTACATCGGATGCGGGAGCATCACCGATGGTATTGCGGGGAATTGCGTGGTCAGTTGGTTCTGGACGGTTGTGGATTGGGCAATTGCGAAGTTGCAATAACGGAATAAGTAGTTCGTCAACAGAACGTTCGCCGGATTCGACTCGTGTGGTATGAAGTTGTCCAGCAGTATGGCAACGTCCTTCCTCCCCTTCCGATGCGCCAGCCGCGCTATCGTTCCGAAGGCAGGACCGAAGAACGGGAGCCAGAAGCGGAACACGTGCACGTCGTATCCGCGGCGACGCAGCAGCCGGCCAACTCTGATCCAGTTGAATGGATTGATCGAATCGATCAGCCGCTCGGAGGTTACCGTCCCGGCAAAGCCTCCTCCGTCCCCCAGTTCATCCTGATGCCTGCCCGGATAGAGGAGCTTCGGGTACTGGCGTGCGAAGGAGATCACGTCCACCGTATGCCCGTGACGGCGCAGGTACTGGCTGAGCATGTTCGTGTGGTGCGCAATCCCCCCTCGATAGGGAAAGGCGGGACCAATCAGGGCAATCTTCATGAAGCTGTGCTATTGGATGTCGTGTCCGGAACGTTTCACGATGGAACGATCCGTGTCCATGAAACGAGCTGAGACGATTTCTTCGGGTCAAAACCGTAGATTTGTGAATCTATGAACGCCAACCAGATCGATAAACCCCTCTGTAACTGCGGCGTGGTTGGGGTCTACAATCACCCGCAGGCCTCGTTGATGACCTACTATGCGCTGCACGCCCTGCAGCACCGCGGCCAGGAATCCGCGGGCATCGTGGCCTCCAGACCAAGCTCCACCCGCCCGGACAGGCGGAAGTTCTCCATTCACAAGGCTCACGGCCTGGTTCTCGACATCTTCGCAAACGAGGAGCTGCTGCTGGATGAGCTTCGCGGCGATGCGGCCATCGGCCACAACCGGTATTCAACCACCGGTTCGAACATCAAACGCGCCAACATCCAGCCCTTCTACAGCTCCTACCATGCCGGCAACCTTGCGCTGGCGCACAACGGGAATCTTACCAACACGATCTCCATGCGCTCCAAGCTGAGCGACGAGGGCGTGCTGTTTCAGACCAGCACGGACTCCGAGATCATCCTCCACCTGATTGCGCGAAGCCGCGAAGTTACCACCATGGGGCGCATTCAGGATGCTCTCCGTCAGGTGCGCGGCGCATACTCGCTCACAATTCTGACGGATGAAGGCCTGATCGCGGCGCGCGACCCGCATGGTTTCCGTCCGCTCTGCATCGGCAAGCTGGGTGAGAGCTATGTTGTCGCATCGGAAACGTGCGCTTTGGATATCATCTCCGCGGAATATATTCGCGACGTTCAACCGAACGAGATTGTTCTGATCGACGAGCATACGTTGCGCACCGGCGAGATCCGATCGATGCAGATCGACGACGTCACGCCCCGGCCCGCGTACTGCATCTTCGAGTACGTCTACTTCGCCCGTCCGGACAGCAGGATCTTCGGCGAACCGGTGGACAAGGTGCGCCGCCGGCTTGGCAAGCGCCTTGCAGAGGAGGCGGGCATGCTGCCTGCCACTCCGGACGGCAAGGTGGTTGTGATCAATGTTCCGGACTCCTCCAACACGGCAACACTTGGCTACGCCCGCGTGAACGAGACATTGCACAATGCCGACACGCGGTACGAGATCGGCCTGATACGTAGCCACTACGTGGGCCGCACCTTCATCTCGCCCGGCCAGGCAAATCGCGAATTCAAGGTGAAGACGAAGTTCAATACGGTTCGTGGAGTACTCGAGGGCCAGCAGGTGGTTGTCGTGGACGATTCCATTGTTCGCGGCACCACGTCGAAGGCGCTCGTCAGCCTGATCCGTGAAGCCCATCCCACCGAACTCCATATGCGCATTACGTCGCCGCCCATCACGCATCCATGCAGGTATGGCATGGACTTCCCCTCCAAGGAAGAGCTGATCGCCAACACGTACAATCTGGATATCGAGGCGATACGCGAGTCGCTCGGGGTGGACTCGCTTCACTACCTCTCGGTGGAGGGGTTGCTCGACGCCGTGCCGCACGATAACGGCGAGGGGTATTGCACGGCCTGCTTCACAGGCAACTATCCGGTTCCCATCGAGACCGCGGCCAACAAGATGGCCCTAGAGGAGTTGGGGTAGCCGATGATTGGAGCCCTCTTCGCCGGCCTGGTTGTGGGATTCTTCCTTTCCATCCCCCCGGGCCCGATCGCCGTTGCCGTCATGCGCCAGGCGCTTGAAGGGAAATACCGCCCGGGCCTGGAGCTTGGCCTTGGCGCCGCAACGATGGATACGCTCTACTCCCTCTTCGCGATATTCGCATCCTCCGCATTCGTTGAATCGCTGAAGGCAATGATCACCGGCAACGGCTGGATGCTTCTGGCATTCCAGGTTGTCTGCATCGCCACCCTGGTTGTGCTGGGGATGCGCTACTTCAAGGCCACCGCCGTGAAGGCAGCCAAGAGCGAGGAGAAGGAGTTGAAGCAGGAGGAGCGAGCGCGACGAATGGGCTACACGTCGCCGTACGTTGTCGGCATCATCATGTCCATCACCAATCTCGCCAGCCCCACATTCATTCCATCCATTCTTGCCGTCGCGGGCTTCATGCACGCGAACAACTTCGTGGATCAGAGCTTCGTTTCGTCGGCATTCTATGCGGTGGGATTCGGTACCGGAGCAGCATCGTGGTTCCTGGTTGTGCTCCGTTCCGTCTATCGCTTTCGCGACCGGCTCTCCACCGGATTCATCACGCGTCTGTACCAGTTTGCAGGCTGGTCGTTCATGCTCTTCGCCGTGATTCTCGCAATCAACATCGTGATCCACACCAAGTGGAGCGCGCTGTAGAGGATAGGAGATAGGAACTATGAGATAGGACACACTCATATCTCATAGTTCATGTTCATGTTCATATCTCTCCGAAGTCCAGCGAGATATCCAGCGCCGGAGCCGAGTGCGTGAGCGCTCCGACGCTGATGAATTGCACACCGGTCTCGGCAATCGGCCGCACGGTCTCCAGGTTCACTCCTCCCGATGCCTCGGTCTCCAGCGCCCCGCCAACGATCGTCACCGCCTCCCGCATCATCTCCAGCGGGAAGTTGTCGAACATGATCCGCGTAATCCCCTCGCATGCAAGCGCCTCGCGTACCTCCTCCAGGTTCTTCGTCTCCACCTCGATCTTCAAATCGCTCCTTCCCCATTCCGCGAGATGACGCCGCACCTCGGCAACCGCACGTGTCAGCGAGCGATGCGCTGCGATGTGATTGTCCTTGATCATCACCATGTCGTACAAGCCCATCCGAAGGTTTACGCCACCGCCGGCCGTAACGGAATACTTGTCCAGCAGGCGCCAGCCCGGGATAGTCTTACGCGTATCCAGTATCACCGCACCGGTTCCGGCAACCGCATCCACATAACGACGTGTAAGCGTTGCTACACCGGACATCCTCTGAAGGAAGTTGAGCGCAGTCCGCTCGGCGCTCAACAGACCACGCACGGGTCCCTGAAGATTCGCGATCACCTGGCGCACACCTACACGATCGCCATCGTTCACCAGCCACTCGCAGCTTATCGATCGATCCACCTGATGGAACACGAGCGTTGCGATGGCGGTGCCGGCAATGACGCCCTCTGCCTTGGCGAGAAAGATCCCGTGGGCCATTGTATCGGGATCGATAAGCGCCTCGGCGGATACATCGCCGCTTCCGATGTCCTCAGCCAGCGCTATCTGTACGAGTCGAAGTGTGGAACTGTCGGCCAGTGCTCTGCGGTCCATGTCGTGCTCTCTGTGGGTTCTGGAATGTAGAAGCCTCCAATCTACGAAGAAGCGAACCGCTGCCAATCGGCCCTTCGCCGGCCGATCGCGTGCTC
Source organism: Bacteroidota bacterium (assembly GCA_018266795.1). Taxonomy (GTDB): domain Bacteria; phylum Bacteroidota; class Ignavibacteria; order OLB7; family OLB7; genus JAFDZV01. The sequence continues at coordinate 159,245 of JAFDZV010000019.1, forward strand.
CTCTCGATTCCCAACGGCTCCAACGTTGGTCAACGCTCCGATCATCCAATTGAATCGCCGTTCGTCAACACCAGCAGTATCGACGAACTCTTCATATCTTGGTTCCTGAACCCGCAAAGAATGATGCCTACCTCTCGAACCGACATTCGCAAGCCGCTTCACCCCATTCGGGCCGCGGCCCTCCTGCTGCCAGTCCTGTTGTTGGCCTCCTCGTTGCTCGAGGCGCAGGCGCCGCACTACACCGCCATCTATTCCGCTCGAATTGTAGACGGCCAGTACAGTGGCGACTACGACATTTTCGGCGTGGGATTCTCGATGGAGGGAATCGGCGATCAACCTCCGGAACATCCACGGGTGCTGAGCTCGCTCAGCTATCGCGAGCGCTCGCCGGTTGCCATTGCCGACCACGAGGGCGGAATGTATCTGGCGTACGTGGTGGAGCATACGGACTCCGCCTATCTCGGCGATCGCGATATCGTAATGCGACATATCAACGCCACCGGCGCGGACCTGTGGGGCGACAGCACGAATCACGTTGTGCCGGTGGCGCAATCCAAGTTCGTGGAGGAGAATCCCCGGCTGTTGCTTCTTGGCGACGGCTCGCTGATCGTCTGCTACGAGATCCACTACCCGCCGGCCCAGGGGAACGACGTGGATATAGCTGCCGTACGCATTTCCCGCGACGGCCGCATGCTGTGGGCCAAGGGAGGCTGGGTTGCCAACTCCTCGAAGCAGGAGCTATTGAGGGATGTGATCCCCGACGACAGCGGCGGCGCACTGGTGCTGTTGGAGGCGCGGACCTATCGTGACACATCGCTTCTGAACAGCGACGTGATGGCACAGCGCATCGATTCCAGCGGCGCAACCGGCTGGAAGGACTCCCGGGACCCCGTGCCCGTTGCCGCGAGCCCTTATCTGGAGATGAATCCGGTGATGGTATCCGACGGCAGCGGCGGGATGTACGTTGCGTATCAGCTTGAATACAACAAGGGACCACGCGCGGGCGACTTGGATATTCTGGCACAGCATCTCACGCGTTACGGATCGCGCGCCTGGGTTGATGAGAAGAACCCTCCCATCGTCAGCTCGAACGCCAAGGCACGTGAGCTGAACCCGGCCATCGCGCGCGACTCTACCGGCATCGTGATTGCGTTCGAGATGACCTTTACCCCGACGAAGAGCAAGGGGCTCGCTCACGTGATCGGCATGCAGCGCCTGGATTCCGCGGGGCATCCATCCTGGAACGACGGCAAACGTTCGAAGCTGATCAGCGTACCGCGCCAGATCGTGGAGGCGCCGAAACTCTATCCGGACGTCGCCGGCGGGGTCTACGTCCTGTTCGATGCGCTGGATACCGTGACACACAACCGGGACATCTACGCGCAGCGGATCGGCCCGGACGGTGAGCAGATCTGGGGAGATGGCGAACGGGCCATACCGATCTTCAACTCGCCGGATATCGAGGCAAACGCAACGGCGGCACCGGACAATGTGGGAGGGTTGGTGATCGTGGCCACCAGGCATCCGGCCGAATCGGAGACGCCGGTGGCAATCATCTCGCAGCGGATCAATGCAAACGGTGATATCGTCTGGACCGATCTTCAGCCGGCGCTGCCGCTTGCGATCAACGCTCCCGACTGCAGCCCGCCGGTGCTGGTGCGGCAGTGGTAGGGGGGTGAGGTTCGTTGGGCGCGATACGTGAGCTTCCAGCGCGTTCCGATTCCGGGGTCCTGCGCACGAGGTGCACGAAGCCTCCGCGAGACACAGCTCCAGAAGTGCGAACGCGTTCGACCGGCGCCAGGGCTGCGCCTACAGCAGGCGCCCCTGCAATCCTCCCTCTTCGCTTGCTCCACGTTTCAGGCCGAAGTGTCCGTATGCCTTCGGCGTGGCCTCGCGGCCGCGTGGAGTGCGCTGCAGAAAGCCCTCCTGGATCAGATAGGGTTCGTACACCTCCTCCACTGTGCCGGTGTCCTCACCAACGGCAACAGCGAGCGTGTTGACTCCCACCGGCCCTCCGTTGAACTTCTCGATGATGGCAAGCAGGATGCGTTTGTCCATCTCATCCAATCCGTACTCGTCCACCTCCAATGCAGCCAGCGCAATCTTCGCAATCGCCACCGTGATCGTGCCGTCGCCCTTCACCTCCGCGAAGTCGCGGGTTCTGCGGAGCAATCTGTTCGCGATTCGCGGCGTGCCGCGCGAGCGACGTGCAATCTCCAATGCTCCCTCGTCATCGACCGGTATCGACAGGATATCGGCGGAACGCATCACCACGTGGAACAGCTCCTTCACCGAGTAGTAATCCAGGCGGTTGATGATGCCGAACCGGCTTCGCAGCGGCGCAGTGAGCAGGCCCTGACGCGTGGTTGCTCCGATCAATGTGAACTGTGGCAGCGTAAGCTGAACGGAACGCGCGGAGGGGCCGGAGTCGATCATGATATCGATCCGGAAATCCTCCATCGCCGAGTAGAGATACTCCTCCACCACGGGGCTCAGCCGATGGATCTCGTCGATGAAGAGAATGTCGCCGTGGTTGAGGTTGGTGAGGAGCCCGGCAAGATCCCCCGGCTTCTCCAGTACAGGCCCCGATGTGATCTTGATCGCAGCCTGCATCTCACTGGCGATGATATAGCTGAGCGTTGTCTTGCCGAGTCCCGGCGGACCGTTGAGCAGCACGTGATCCAGCGCTTCGCCCCGCTTCAGTGCGGCGGCGATGAAGATGCCGAGATTCTCCACAACCTTCGTCTGCCCAACGAACTCCGCGAACGCCGCCGGACGAAGTACGGCCTCGGCATCACGCTCGCCTCCCCCTTCGGGATTCGGCGACGCCATCCCGCGGCGCCCGTGCTCCAGATCACTCATTCGTCATTCTCCGGTATCGATCGGTGAACGCCATCTCATCCACGAATCGCATCGTGGAGATAGATGTTGAACTCCAGCGACTTGCGCGACATCTCCACGATCCAGTCCACCAGTTCACGCGACATCGCAAGCTTGTCCGGAAACTGCTTCGATATCCACATCTGTGTATAGAGCAGAAGGTCCATCGCCGGATGATCCTTTTCATAACCGGCAGGTCCCCGCTTCAGCTTCTCCCCCTGCAACGGGGAAAACTCCTTCTCCACCTTCGCAAGAATCTTCCGGAATGCGGCGGGATCCGCCGCCAGCCGCTCGCGAAGCGAACGAAGTCCGGCGGGCTCCATGAAGTAGGCACCGCCGCCGTAGAAGCAGGAGCCGGGCTGAATATGCAGGTAGTTGCCAAGCCCCTCCTTCCCCTCACCCTTGAACGGTACAACCGCTCCGATGTTGGTCTTGAACGGGCGCTTGTCCTTGCTGAATCGTGTGTCGCGGTACAGACGGAAGAGACTTGCCGCGGGATCGGGCGTATACGGAAGCCCTTCCTCGGCAAACCGCATGCGCAGTTCTCCCAGCAACTGCTTCATCGGCTCCACGAGGTGGTCCCGGTAAATGCTCTTGCGCTCATCGGTCAGCCACTCACGCACGTTGTTCTGTGCAATCTCCTTCAGGAATTGAAAGCCCTTCCTGTCGAAACCGGGAAACGGTGGAAGATCGAGAGTGACATCCTCCGCTGATGCGCGCGGGCGCTTGCTTGAAGTTGATCGAGCCATGGCAGGATGAATTGAGGAAGAATTGGTTGTCATCCGTCGGTGACGCGCTCGGCGCGATGCCGCGGCATCGGCCTCGCTTTGGTCAGTCGTCGATGGCAACGCCGGCAACTGACCACGACCTACCGACCACTAAACGATATCGGTGGTGCCGAGCCCCTCCATCGGACGGCCACGATATCCGAAGATGCTGCGTACGGTGTCCACGATACGCGGCGATCCCTGGCGAACATACCACTGATCGGAGACGCGACGAACACCGAGTGTGTAGGTTGGATATGCATGCACCGTACCGGATATCTCGCGGATCGAGAGGCCGCGGTGCATGGCGAGCGCAAACTCGTTGATCATCTCGCCGGCGCACTCCCCGGCAATGTGTGCGCCCAGGATCTTGCCGCTCACCGGCGAGATATGCACCATCACGACGCCGTCATCGGTCCGGTCGATCAGCGATCGATCGAGACGGGAATATGGAAATCGGATCGTCTCGTACCGAACGCCACTCTCCTCGAGCTGCACGGAGGTCTGGCCGAGATGCGCGAGCTCGGGATCGGTGAACGTGACCCAGGGAATGCTCCGGCGTTCGTATGCAGCCGGCACCTTCAGCAGCAGCCGCGTTGCAGCCGTGCGCGCCATGTCCTCCGCAACGTGCGTGAAGTGCGGACCGTCCGTAACGTCGCCGCATGCGTAGATATGCGAGGCCGAGGTCTGGCAGGAATGATTGATCGCGATCCCGCGATCGTTGTACGCTACGCCGGCGGCCTCGAGCGCCAGACCGTGGACATTCGGCCGCCTGCCGGCTGCGGCCAGCACCACATCGAAGTTCACGGTCATCCATTGCTCGCCATGACTCACCAGAGCGGCATAGCCGTTTCCTGAAGCGGTCACGGATTCAACGTGGTTGCCCAGACGAAACGCTATCCCCTCCGCCTCCAGCCGGCGCTGAACAAGGGCCGCACACTCCGGTTCGTCGGCGCAGAGTATGTGGTCCTTCCGGTCCACAACGGCAACCGCGCTGCCGAACCTGCGGAATGCCTGCGCCATCTCCACTCCAACCGGACCGGCACCGATCACCAGCAGGCGACCGGGAAGCTCCGAGATCTCGAAGATGGAGTTGTTGGTGTGGAGGAGTTGAAGCGGCAGTCCCGGCACGTGCGGAACAACGGGTGAACTGCCGGTACAGATGATGAAATACCGTGCGGATATCGTGCGCGTCTCGTCCCCTTCGATCAGCAGCGTATGCGGATCGACGAACGACGGGTTGGCCATGATCAGATCGATGTTGCGCGAAGCGATCCTCTCCGGAGCATCGGCATCCTCGTACACGCGCTGTCTGGTGCTTCGCACCGATTCCATCACGCGGGCGAAGTCGATTGCCGGCTCACACGCCCCGATGCCGAACATCTCCGCCGTGCGCATCGTATGCGCCACACGCGCAGCCTTGATCAACGCCTTGGAGGGAATACAGCCGGTCCAGGTACATTCACCGCCGGTACGTGCATTCTCGATCAGCGCGGTCTTGGCTCCGAATGCGGCTGCGAACCCGCTCGCCGTAAGGCCGGCGGCACCGGCGCCCAGCACCACAACATCGTAATCGTAGGAAGCCATAAACAGTCGGTGTTAGAAATCCGGCGGTCGGGAATACAGTGGTCGGTTGGAAGTATCAGCGAAGGCCCGTTGCCCGGTGTTGCCGGAGCGCCTGTCTGCGAAGGCGACCGCTGCCAAGACGCCGGGCATCTGCGCACCCGGAGGGGACCAGGCATTCGCGATCGATACCAGAGACGCTGAACCAGACAGGCCCGGCGTCCGTGCATTGCTGGCGCCGGGATACGTCCGGCTGATTGGTAGGTAGCCCTCCGGGCAGAGAGCACTGCGCCATCGTCTCGGCGTGCGGTCAGTCGTTCGAGAGACGCTCGATCTCGTCACGGATCTGCGCGGCACGCTCGTAGTCCTCGTTGCGCACGGCCTCGTCCAGCTTCTCCTGCAGCGTCTCGCGAACAGTCTTCGGCCGTGGTGGCTGGTCCTCCTGAGCGGCCGCCTCCTCATCCGCCTGCTCCATCTCCTCTTCCTCCTCCTCTTCGTTCTCCTCGTCCTCCTGCACCATGATACCGGCCTCGCGCATCACGGCCTCCGCCACATAGATCGGTGCGCCGAATCTGATGGCGAGCGCAATGGCGTCCGACGGGCGCGCATCCACCTCCGCCGGCGTTGCATCGAGCGTCAGCGTTGCATAGAACGTGGCATCGCGCAGTTCGCTGATCGTCACCTCCACGAGCGTGGCTCCGAGCGCCTCGATCACCATCTTGAGCAGATCGTGCGTCACCGGCCGCGGAGGCTTGATCTGCTCCATCTCCAGAGCAATGGACTGCGCCATCTCGGCGCCGATGAGGATCGAAAGCCGCCGCGACCCTCCAGATTCCTGAAGGATCAATGCGTAGGCTCCGCTCGATTGCGGACTCGCCGTGAGCCCGATTATCTCCATCTGGACTTTATCCACCTGAGCTCCGTAACTGACTTCCGAAAGATGTCCTTCACTTCCGTTACGCTGCGTACCATCCACCAGACTTCATGACGAAATATCGCGCCCGAAATGATGCCGCGCAACGCTTCGCGGCTCCAGGACCGCTACCTGCCGTGAAGCGCGTTCACTTCCTGCGTCATCAACGGCACCACATCGAACACATCGCCGATGATGCCGTAATCCGCCACGGAGAAGATCGGAGCATCCTTGTCCTTGTTGATCGCCACGATGAACTTGGAGCTGGACATGCCGGCCAGATGCTGCACGGCACCGGAGATCGCGCATGCCACATAGAGCGACGGCGACACGGTCTTGCCGGTCTGTCCCACCTGCTCCGAGTGCGGACGCCAGCCGGCATCCACAACGGCACGCGACGCTCCAACGGCGCCGCCGAGCGCTTCGGCAAGGTTCTCCACGAGATAGAAATTCTCCGGCCCCTTGAACCCCCGGCCGCCGGAGACGATGACATCAGCCTCCGCCACATCACGCTTGCCGGTATTGACCATCGTCTCCACAACCTTGGCGTCGAAGTCCTTCGGTCCGAACCCGACCGTCGCCGTACGCACGGAGGCCGCGGCCTCGGCTGCACTCGCCGTGAAGACATTCGGACGAAGCGAGTACACCTGCACGGGAGTGGCAACGGCCACATCCACACGCGCCTTGCCTGCGTAGACCGGACGCGTAGCTACGATGCGCCCGTCCTGAACGGCAAGGGCAACGGTATCGGGCGCAAGCCCCGCCTCCAGCTTGATCGCAACGCGCGGAGCAAGGTCCTTGCCATGCGAGGTGTTGCTGATGAGGACAACGGATGAGCCCTCCGCCGCGGCCACGGCCGCGATTGCGGTTGCAACGGCTCTGCTGGCATACTGCTCCAGCCGGGCATCGTCCACCACGATCACATCCGCTGCACCGTACTGCGCAAGCCTCTCGGCAAGCCCGGCAACGTCGTGCCCAACCAGCAGGGCACTGAAGCTGCTGCCGGTCTGCGCCGCAAGCGTGCGTGCGGCCGTCACGGTCTCGAACGCGTTCTTCTTCAGTTCGCCGCCGCGCTGTTCGATATATGCGAGAATCTTCATGTATTCTGTTCCTGAATGGCCCGGGGCCTTGGTTCCTGGGGCGCCGGCTGCGCCCGGCTGTAGTTCTTGGTTGGTCTCGTGCTCAGATTACCTTTGCCTCCTCGTGAAGCAGACGCACCAGCTCCTTTACGTTCTCGGGCGAGAACTCGAAGATCTTGCCGCCGGTCTTGTCAGCCGGCTTCCGCATGGCCAGCGTCTCCACGCGCGCCGCAACGGAGGGCGCAGCCACCTCGGCAATCGGCTTCGCCTTGGCCTTCATGATATCCGGCAGCTTTGGATACCGGGGCTCGTTCAATCCCTTCTGCGCCGTGACAACGCATGGAAGCGACGTCTCCACAACCTCCTTTCCTCCTTCGATGTCGCGCTCGGCACGAACGGCGTTGCCGCTGATCTCCAGCTTGGTAACGAAGGAGACGCACGGCATGTCCAGCATCTCGGCAAGCATCGGCCCCACCTGTGCTGAGTCGTAGTCGATGGACTGGCGTCCGAGGAGAATGATATCGGGATTGGCCGCGCGAACTACATCGGCGATTCCGGAGACGACGCGGAAGGAATCGGCACGCTCCTCATCCTTTACGAGAACGGCCTTGTCCGCCCCCATCGCGATGCCGAGACGGATCGCCTCCTTGGCGCCATCGCCGCCAACGCAGACAAGCGTTACCTCACCACCATTCGCCGCGCGCAGCTGCAGCCCCTCCTCGACGGCGAACTCGTCGTACGGGTTCAGGACGAACTTCACTCCCTTGGCATCGATGTTCTTACCATCAGCCCCAACGGCCACCTTCGTTGCGGTGTCCGGTGTCTGGCTGATACAGACGACAATGTTCATGCGTGACTATGAGTTAAGGATACTACGGTTACTGGAAAGGCGGGCAAATATACGCCGCACGGGCCAAAGTTACCGGCGAACGCAAACGCCGAGGGCCCCGAATCAGGGCCCTCGGCTGTAACAGTGCGTTGCGCTGTCTGTGAAGGTGGCCGTGCGCGGCACCGGCAGGAACCAGCCGTTTACATCGCGACAACGGCTCCTACTTCATGCGAACCACCACCACTCTTCCGCGCGCGGAGACTGTTCCGGCCTGGATGCGGTAGAAATACGTTCCTTCAGGAAGATCGCCGGCGTCGAGCGTTGCCGCATGCGTTCCGGCCTCCTGTGGGCCGTCGACAAGAGTGGCCACGGGACGGCCAACCAGATCGTACACCCGCAGTTGAACGCTGGAGGCGCCCGCAAGCCGGTACTCGATAACGGCCGCACTGGAAGCAGGGTTCGGGAAGACTCGATCGGCGAGGCCCGCGGCATCGCCGCCTGCAGCCGCCTCAACGCCGGCCTTGCCGCCGAACTCGATGTTGTCCAGGTACCAGCCATCGGCCTGCGTGATTGCACCGCTCGCCATGCGGAAGCGGACGATGCCGATAGCATCCGGCCCCGGCGCCGGATGGTTCAGCGTCAACATCTCCTGACGCCAGTCGCCCGCATTGGCCTGCTTGTCCGCCCACGACGGATCGGACTGGAAGCTGTAGCGTGCCAGGACGTTCCAGGTGGAGCCGCGATCATAGCTGGCTTCGACGGTTGCACTGTCGCCCGGATCCACGATCGCGATGTGCGCGAACTTCAGCATGACAGGCCCCGGCATCGCCACGGGGAATATCTGCGTACTCGATGCACGCCTCGGCAGATAGTCTCCGACCGGGGAATCGGTGAGCGAGTTCGGTGCGCTCAGCGCAATCGTATCGGTCAACCCCCATGTGCCGCCGTACAGAAAGCGCGGCCGCGTGCCGTCGAAGGTTTCCGTGTACTGGCTCAGATCGCCGGCATAGAGCGTTACGGTGTCGGAGGAAGTGCTTTCCTTCGCCGGTGTGGATCCGTCGATGACCGTAAGCGCATAGCGATAGTAGCCCCGTTCTGACGGCGTGTCGTTGATCGGAATCGTCTTGCCGGTATCTCCCGGAGCCAGGCTCCCCTCGCGGAGCAGCACACCATCGCGATAGATGCGATAGCCCTTCAGATTCCCGAGGGGCGTGGAGGAGTCCGCGCGGGTGGCCGGAAGGTGCGTGAGCAACTGGATCTGCGGGGCATACCCGTTTGCCTGTACGATCACCGGACGCGCGGGAAGCGCCGCATCGGATGGACGATAGGACACCATGCGATCGGCGCTCGTGTCCCCACCGGCCACAACCCGTACCGTGTAGAGATAGGTGCTGTCCACGGTGAGACCACTCTCGGTGTAGCTGAGCGTTGCCGGAGGAAGCGTGGCCAAGACCGTCTGGCCGCGCCGCACCTCGAAGACATAGCTCGTGATCGGATAGCCGAACACCGATTCGGACGTGTGCGGATAGGTCCAGCTGATGGTGGCCTCCTGCAGATTGTCCGCGCGGCCGCGTGCCACCAGGTTTTCAACGGGGTACGGCGCGCGTACGTTCACAATCGCGGTGAAAACATCGTTGTCCTCGCGCGTGTCCAGATGGCTTGGATACACCATCCCCCCTCTGAACGCATTGCCGCTGTAGTCGCCAGCGAAGATGCCGCCGAACGGATTCTTCCGGAAGTCGCTCATGTAATCCGTGGCGCGGCGGTCCACCCACGTGTCGCCGCCATCGCGACTGTAGCTGATGTACGTGTCCACCAGGATGTTCTCGGGATCGTTGCGGCTGTCCGAATACATCACCGCGATGTCGCCGTTTGTCTGGTCCACACTCAGCCACGGCCACCACTGGTCTCCGGTGGTATCGGAGTGAATCACCGTCGGCGAGGACCACGTGCTCCCGCCATTGGTGGAGCGAATGAAGTAGACGTCAGGCCGCGTTCCGGCCGCCCAGGCCAGATAGAGCCATCCCCGGCGGGAAGAGTTCGAGTTATCGGCCATCATCGTGGGATAGGTCTCGGCGCGGAACGTCCCCTTCAGCACGTGGTACACGCTCCCTCCGGACTTCTTCGCCGTCCCCTGCGTGGCATATCCCTGCACGGCGAACGTCGGCGCGGAAAAGGTGAGCCCACCGTCGGTGGATTTCGCGAACCCGATGGAGCGCGCCGGGCCATCGTTCCAGACGACATAGAGATCGCCGTTGGGCCCGCAGGCGGTCAGAGGGAAGCTCTGCCCGAACGTGGTATCCAGGCTGCTGCCGTGCTTGCGCGGGCTCACCGCAACCGGCGGAGCCCACGTAACTCCGCGATCGGTGGAGCGCGCCACCATGATCTGCGTGGAGCTGTCGCGATCGATCACGCGCTTCCATGGCGTGTACATCGTTCCGCGTCTGGGCGAGGATGCGGAGTTGTCGATCTCCACATAATACTTGTCCTCGAAGGAGGAGTCCGGCGTTCCCTTTGCCGTGTGGTCCAGCACGGCGTAGTCCTTCCAGGTGAGCCCGTCGTCCGTTGTCTTCGAGATGTAGACGCCGTTCGGTGAACCGGAGGTGGTGCCGCTGAACCCGCCGTACATCACATAGCCGTTCCCCTCGTAGTCGAAGCCGCAGGATGGATCGTTGCCGATCGTCCAATCCGGATGCAGCGTAACGAACGCCGTATCGCGCCAGGTACGCCCGCCGTCGGTGGAGATGTAGACCCAGGCGCCACGGGAGTCGACCGCGGAGGCGATCAACACATTCGGACGAACGGGGTTGATCGCGATGGACGATTCATTCTGCGCCGCCTGCTTCGCCTCAACAACCATGTTCCGGTTGTTGAACAGACCGAACTGCGTGCTGATGGTGGGGCTGCTCTGGATGTAGGGAAACATCTCCCACTCGGACAGTCCCTCGGGATACTCCTCCTGCAGATCGGGATCCAGCCACGGGCGGGCACGCTCTGCGTTGCTTGGCGTGCGCTCCCCCTTCCCCTGCGCGCAGAGCGTGGCCGTGGAAAGGAGAATGATGGCGATACGTAGCAGCGTTCGATTCATGCTCTGGAGGAAATAGCCCCGTACATGGCGCCGCGGAGTTGGATGGCGCCGGCGCATGCACAGAGGTTTGCGAAGTTCATCAGGCGAAACTATCACGAACAGGGCGTGGATACAATGAAAAGCACCACATGCCCCCTCTGCAACGTTGCATATCGTGCACAGAGTTCATTACTTGGCACCGTGTATTCCGTGCACTCCGCTCCCCGTGCGGATATCGGTTCACCGCTCCCTGCTGCAACGAAGGAAGTTTCAGTCAGGAGTTCCGGACTCAACCCATGCGAACATATCCGGCGTGCAGCGATGCGCGCTTTCAATCGGCATGCACCGAATAGATTTCAAGAAGCACAGCAGGTTGATCTCGGCGTCGCCGGAGTCCCTGCGCGATGCCATGCGCCAGTTTGCTTCCGGCGTCACCATCGTCACCGCCGAACACGAGGGCGAGCGTTACGGCATCACGGTCTCCGCCTTCACCGCCGTCTCGCTGGAGCCGCCGGTGATCATGGTCGCCATCAACACGGCGAGTGCCCTTGCGAACCTCATTCTCAAGGCAGAACACTTCGCCGTGCATATCCTCTCGGCGGATCAGCTGGAACTCTCCACGCGATTCGCCGACACCATCAGCGGCCCGGAGAAGTATGCGGGGCTCGCGGTGAAGGTGGGCGAATCCGGCGCCCCGGTTGTTCCGGGCTCGCTCGCCATTCTGGATTGCGTGCTGGACCAGACTCTGCTGGTTGGCACCCACATGCTGATGTTCGGCCGCGTGGTGCTTGTCGATGCGGTAGAGGAACAGGGCAACCCGCTCATCTACTATCATCGCCACTATCGCGGGCTGGCCGAGGATTGGTAGCCGGGCGGGAGGAGCGATGAAAGATGAGATATGAATCGAGAGGCGACTCGATACCTGAAGGGCCCGGTCTGTCTGCGATCGTCCGGCCTGAGGATCGTGACGGCCGCGCAGTTGAGGCCGGACACTGTTGCACTGCTGGTGTGCGCTCCTCCTCGTGACAGGAGGAACTCAGGGCAGGTAGGGGAGGAAGAAGAACCTTGCGGGCACTTGGGGCCATCACCTATACCGTTGCCATATGAGAATGACGATCATTCATCGTTCATATCTCATATCTCGTATTCCCTTTCCTTGGTACATTTCCGCGCGTTGTGCTACTTTCGCCCCGATTTGCCGGGCACCAGCTCAATCGGTTGTATGTTCCATCGAATCGATCGGTGGGGTCTTTCTGCTCCGATACCACGGGCCTGCCCATCCCTACACCAAATTATTCTTCCAGCGTATGCGATATCGATTACTCGTGCTGACAGCGGCGGTTGCCTGCGTGGCTCTGGGCGGCTGCACGGGCAAGAACGACAAGCCCGGAACCGCGGCCGAGGGCAACACCATCAAGATAGGCCACTACGCTTCGCTCTCCGGCAAGGAAGCCACCTTCGGACAGCAGGTGGACAATGGCGTGAAGCTTGCAGTGGATGAGATCAACAATGGCGGCGGCATCGGCGGCAAGAAGATCGAGTTGATCACCGAGGATACACAGTCACAGACGCAGGGCGCGCAGAATGCCGTGGAGAAGCTGATCGGCAAGGATGAAGTCTCCGCTCTGATCGGTGAGGTTGCCTCCGGCCGCACCATGGCCGCCGCGCCGATCGCCATGCGCGAGAAGACTCCGATGCTCACGCCCGCCTCCACACGCGAGGACGTAACGAAGGACGAGAACGGCAACGTTGCCGCCTACATCTTCCGCATCTGCTTCATCGATCCGTTCCAGGGAACGGTGATGGCGAAGTTTGCATTCGAGAGCCTGAATGCGAAGAGCGTCGCGGTGTTGAAGGATAACGCCAACCCCTACTCCGTAGGACTTGCCAAGGCCTTCGTGGAGAAGTTCAAGGCACTGGGAGGCACCATCGTGGAGGAGCAGGCCTACGAGGGAGGCCAGAACGACTTCAAGGCGCAGCTCACCGCGATCAAGGGAAAGAATCCGCAGGCGATCTTCGTGCCGGGGTACTACACGGAGGTAAGCCTTATCGCCACGCAGGCGCGCCAACTCGGGATCACGGTTCCCCTGCTGGGAGGCGACGGATGGGACAGTCCCACGCTGACGCAGGGCGAGGCGAAGACGGCGCTGGAGGGATGCTACTTCAGCAACCACTACTCGGAACAGGATACCTCGGCCGCCGTTCAGGATTTCATCAAGCGGTACAAGGCCAAGTTCAACGGCGAGGCGCCGGGCGCGATGTCCGCACTCGGATACGATGCAATGATGATCATCGCGAAGATCATCAAGGACTCCGGCAAGAGCGATCGCGAGACGATCCGCGCCGGCCTTGCAGCGCTCAAGAACTACAAGGGCGTTACCGGTAACATCACGATCGACGAGCACCACAATGCGACCAAGCCGGCTGTGGTGCTCCAGATCAAGGATGGCAAATTCGCATACCACTCCACGGTCAACCCCTGAGACCGCCTGTTCCTTTCGATGCCGCATTGCGTTGTCCCGGGAGGCATGCCTCCCGGGACATCACCTTCCAGGTCTCGCGTAATCCGACACCATGAGTGAATTTCTTCAACAGGTTATCAACGGTCTTTCGCTCGGCGCCATCTACGCGTTGATCGCGCTCGGCTACACGATGATCTACGGCGTCCTTCGATTCATCAACTTCGCCCACGGCGATGTGTTCATGGTCGGGGCGTACATCGGCTTCTATGCCTTCCCGAAACTGCAACCGCTCCTGGGCGACGGCTACGGCACAGCCGTGGCGGTGCTTCTGGCGGCAATGATCGGCTGCGGCCTGCTGGGCGTGACGATCGAACGCCTTGCCTATCGCCCTCTCCGAAGCCGCCCGAAGCTCACCGTACTGATCACCGCCATCGGCATCTCGCTCTTCCTGGAATACACCGGCCAGCTCCCGGTCGTGTTCGGAGCGGACTACAAGACATTCCCCACACTGATCCCGGAGACAACCTATACACTCTTCGGTGGCGTGAGTATCGGCAGCACGCAGATTCTGGTGTTCGTTGTTGCGCTGGCGTTGATGGCGGCGCTGCGGGTGGTGGTGCTGCGAACCAAGATAGGCACGGCAATGCGCGCGGTCTCCATGAACATGAACGCCGCATCGCTGATGGGAATCAACATCAACAGGGTCATCTCCTTCACATTCTTCCTGGGCTCCTCGCTCGCCGGCGCAGGCGCCGTGCTGTATGCCATCAGCTATCCGAAAATCAATCCGCTGATGGGAATCCTTCCCGGCCTGAAGGCCTTCGTGGCGGCCGTGCTGGGGGGCATCGGCAACATCGCCGGCGCCACGCTCGGAGGCTTTCTGATCGGCACGGCCGAGACGATGACTGCGGGATATATCTCCCCCTCCTATCGTGATGCGATCGTGTTCGGCATCCTGATCCTTATCCTGATTCTGAAGCCGAGCGGCCTGCTTGGTAAGGGAGGCGCTGAGAAGGTATGAGCACTATTCTTCGTCCCTACCTCTACCTGGCCGGCGGCATCGCACTGGTGCTCGTTCTCAACCTGCTGGTTGGCGGCATCGGTTCCTACGATCAACGCATCGTAGTGAACATCGGGATCAACATGATCCTTGCCGTCTCGCTCAATCTGGTGAACGGTTTCACCGGCCAGTTCTCGCTCGGGCACGCAGGCTTCATGTCCGTTGGCGCCTATGCCTCCGCCGCGTTCACAACGATGGTGCTCCCGGCCGCATCGGACCCCATGAGCCAGGGGCTGTACCTGATCGTGGCATTGCTCGTGGGAGGGCTGGCAGCCGCCGTGGCGGGCCTGCTCGTGGGCGTCCCCTCGCTCAGGCTCAAGGGTGATTACCTCGCCATCGTGACGCTCGGCTTCGGGGAGATCATCCGCGTGATTCTTCAGAACGTTTCGTCGCTCGGCGGCGCGCTGGGCCTCGCAAATATTCCGCGCCACACCACCTTCCTCTGGGTCTTCATCATCCTCGTATTCGTAGTGTTCGTGATCGAACGCGTGATCAGAACAACGTACGGCAAGGGCTTCCTGGCGGTGCGGGATGATGAGATCGCCGCCGAGGCGATGGGCGTGAACACGACGCGCTACAAGGTGGTGGCGTTCGTGGTGGGCGCATTCTTCGCCGGCATCGCCGGCGGACTGTATGCGCACTACAACAGCCTGATCAAGCCGGATGACTTCGGCTTCCTGAAGTCCGTGGAGATCGTGGTAATGGTGATCCTGGGCGGCATGGGCTCCACATACGGAGTGATATTCGCAGCGGCCGCGCTCACCTATCTGCCGGAATGGCTCCGCTCCTTCACGATGTTCGGCATCAAGTTTTCCGACTTCCGGATGTCGATCTACTCGCTGGTGCTGATCGTGCTGATGCTTGTCCGGCCGCAGGGTCTCTTCGGCGGCTTCAGCTTCAAGGGGCGCCGGGCGGCCGCGAAAAAGGCTCCGATCGGGTAGCATGCCGGGCGCACCAGTGTGCTCCCCGGCGGCTCATGACTACTTCCGCCGATTCGGAGTGGAAGCCTGCCGGTGAGGGCATATGCCGAGCACTGCGGAGAGCATCCATATCGACGCACCGTGCGAGCAGGTGTTCGACCTGCTTCACGATTATTCGCGCCGCCTTGCGTGGGATCCGTTTCTGCGCCGCGCCGATGTGCTTGGGCATGCGGCCGGCCGCGCCGATCATCGCGTCGACGTAGGAACCCGAACGTGGTGCGCCGCACGCCGGCGCAACGGCGGCCTGGGAATGGAGACGGTATACGTCACGTTTCAGCGCCCGAGGGTGGCAGCGGTGCGCATGACGCGCGGCCCCTGGTTCATCAGGCTGTTCGGTGCTTCGATCCGTCACGTGCCGGAAGGGAGCGGCTGCCGGGTTACCTACCGCTTCATGTTCGAGACCGGGCCGCGGTGGCTGGCTCCGTTGATGAAGCCGATCTTCCACCGTTTTTTCGAACGTGAGACCCGGGCGCGCCTTGAAGCGCTGAAGAAGTACATGGAATCGGCGAACGAGCCTGTGGGCGTGTGATGCCCGGCAAGCAGGATATGATACTCCCCCTCCTTCGACAACGAGGGAGAGACGATGAACAACGGTTTCAAGGAGAGCGCTCCGACAATGACACTGCTGGATATCGGCAACGTAACCATGCGCTTCGGCGGACTCACCGCCGTGAGCGAGTTCAGCGATACGATCGCTGAGAATGCTCTGGTTGGATTGATCGGCCCGAACGGAGCCGGCAAGACAACGGTGTTCAACATGATCACCGGAGTCTATACGCCGACCGTTGGTACGATCACATTCGAATCGCGTTCGATTGCCGGCCGCAAGCCGTTTCAGATTGCGCACGCCGGCATCGCGAGAACGTTCCAGAACATCCGCCTCTTCCCTTCGCTCAGCGTCTCGGACAACGTACGCATCGGGTTCAACAGGCTTGCGCGGAACCGCTTCGCGGGCTCGATCTTTCAGCTTGGAGGATATCAACGCGAGGAGGAGAACTTCACGCGTGAGACAGATCAGCTTCTGGAGAAGTTCGGCCTGCTGGACAAGCGCGACGAGCTTGCACGCAACCTGAGTTACGGCGACCAGCGGCGCGTTGAGATCGTGCGCGCAATGGCGACCAGGCCGCGGCTCCTTCTGCTCGACGAGCCGGCCGCCGGAATGAACCCCACGGAGAAATCGGAGCTGATGGCGTTGATCCGGTATCTGCGCGACGCGTTCGGCATCGCGATCATGCTGATCGAACACGACATGAAGGTGGTGATGGGGATCTGCGAACGCGTTACCGTTCTGGACTACGGCGTAAAGATCGCAAGCGGCACGCCGGAGGAAGTGAAGAACGATCCGCGCGTGGTGGAGGCCTATCTGGGCGAGAGTGCTCATTGAGGAGACGCTGGTAGCCAGTCGTCAGTTGTTAGTTGTCAGTAGTGAAGCCCAACGCCACTGACCACTGACTACCAGCCAACAACGACCAACCTACTGTACTTCAGGAATAACCGGCCAATGCTCAGCGTTCAGAACCTTCACGTCTCCTACGGTGCCATCGCCGCGCTCAAGGGGATCAGCTTCAATGTCCCGGCCGGCACGGTGGTGACGCTGATCGGCGCCAATGGAGCCGGCAAAACCACCACGCTCAGAACGATCTCCGGTCTGGTGAAGGCTTCCTCGGGGAACGTGATGTTCCAGGATACCGATATCACCAACCGCCCCTCGCACGAGATCGTGAAGCGTGGGCTGTGCCAGTCGCCGGAGGGCCGCATGATCTTCCCCGGCCTTACCGTGCGCGAGAACCTGATGATGGGCGCATATCTGCGGAACGACCGGAAGGGAATCGAGCAGGACATGGAGTATGGGTTCTCGATCTTCCCGCGGCTGAAGGAACGAATGAAGCAGGCCGGCGGAACGCTCTCCGGCGGCGAACAGCAGATGCTGGCAATCGCACGGGCCCTGATGTCCAAGCCGAAACTGCTGCTGCTGGATGAGCCGTCACTCGGCATCGCTCCGCTCCTGGTGAAGCTGATCTTCGAGAAGATCACGGAGATCAATCGCGATCTGGGCATGACGATTCTGCTCGTGGAACAGAACGCCCACATGGCGCTGAACGTCGCCTCCTACGCATATGTGCTCGAGACCGGAGAGATCACGCTCGAAGGCCCCGCGAAGGATCTGGCCAGCAATGAGGAAGTGCAGAAGGCCTACCTGGGAATGTAGCAGGCGTTGGCCCCCCTGCCGGCCGTGGTTATCCCCCGTATCAATACACCGATCACCATGAGCAAACGGATATGGAGGAACCATGCCCGAGAGCGTGAACACGCAGGCATTCTTCGAGGTGACGTGCAGTGCAGACGACTCGACCTTCGTGATCGAACTGAACGCCACTGAGACGATCGCATGTGCACGGAGGATTGTCGGCGGCCAGGAAACAGAACGCACGTCGGTTATGGGCACGGTCATCAAGCAGCCGCCGTGGTACAATCCGCAATGGTCATACCATCTCGATCCGCCAACGATAGACTTCTTCGCCATGGCAACCGAGGTCTGCGATGCCACGCCGGCCTGCGTGGAGGAACATCTGGACGAAGTGGGAGGCGCCTTCCTCCCCGACTCCGTCTGGTGTCCCTGGTGTTCCAGGGTTGTACGCGAAATACATCGCGGCGGCTCGTAAAGATTCATTCATCATCAATCACCGTACTGCAATGATGCCAACGTTTCGTGTGGCCGGGATATTCCTGTGGTTGTTCCTGGCAGTGACGTGCACGCATGCCCAGAAAGCAAACTGGCAGCGCGATTCCGGATTTCCGTCCGGGGACGCCGTCACCGGACTGATCGCGCTGGATGACGGCACGTTGATTGCCGGTACAGCCTCCAACGGGATCTATATGGCGCCGGCGTTTGGTGCTCCATGGGAAGCGAAGTCCAACGGACTCGCTTCGAAGAAGGTGCGGTCGCTCATCATCACCGGCCCCGGTGCGCTGGTGGTCGGGACGCAGGACATGGGGATATTCCGATCGGACGATGGAGGTGACAGCTGGCAGCCATCGAACTCGGGAATGACAGGAACGGAGATCGACAATCTCGTTGCCGGCAGGGATGGTACGCTGTACGCGGCATCCACTCGTGGCGTCCATATCTCCACCAACGACGGGCATACCTGGACCCCGATCGGTCCCCAAGGCAGGCAGATCTGGACGCTCGCCGTTGGGGCGAACGCCGCGATCTATGCGGCCGAGCCGACAGTGGGCGCCTACCGCTCCACCGACCGCGGCACGAACTGGACAACGATGCAGCTGAACGCGAGCGGGATCATCGTGATGAAGGTATCACCGGGCGGCGCGATTTTCGCCGGCGCATCGAGCATCTATCGCTCCACCGACGGCGGCGGCACCTGGACAACCATACCGGTGAACACGGATCTCATCAGTGCCATTGAATGGAACGGCGTGGGCCATATGTTCATCGGAGCAATCGACGGCGTGTACCGCTCCGTGGATAACGGTACCACCTGGGTACCGTTCACAGACGGCATGGACCGCGGCGCAGTCTCGGCCCTGGCAGCCACGAGCGATGGCGTGGTATTCGCCGGCACGTTCAACGGCAGACTCTATCGCACGGGCAGCTCCACGAGCAGCGTAGCATATTCAACGACGAATGTGAATATGGGAGCAACGGCCTGCAGCATCGCACCGAATCCGATGCACGCGCTCGGCACCCTCAGCTTCACATCTGCGGCCGGATGCCGCGTGGAGATCTCGCTGCACAATGCACTGGGCCAGCGGCTGCAGGTATTGCGCAGCGAGGAAATGGAGGCGGGCATTCATCGCATCCCATTCGACGTGTCGCGAATTCCCGCAGGAGTTCTCTTCTGCCGCATCGACTGCGGCGGAGCCGTCACAAGCCTTCCGATCGTCGTTTCTCATTGAGCGGCACATTGTGAGGAGCGATTGCATGCGGCAGATCCCCGCACATGCAGCGACGGCCCCGGCATAACATGCCGGGGCCGTCGCATAACGAGCATGCCGTTTGTTCATGGAGTATCGAA
Source organism: Bacteroidota bacterium (assembly GCA_018266795.1). Lineage (GTDB taxonomy): Bacteria > Bacteroidota > Ignavibacteria > OLB7 > OLB7 > JAFDZV01. The sequence continues at coordinate 178,882 of JAFDZV010000019.1, forward strand.
TGCACCAGGGCATTGTTCTCCTCCACTACGCAACCGGGTATCGGGACTGTTATCGCACCACCACCAGCCTGCGCGAATCCAGCTCCCCTCCCGCTTCCAGCGTCACATAGTATGTGCCGGACGAGATATGCTCCAGCGGGATTGCAGTGTGATGCTCCCCGGACTCCTGATGTCCCAGCGGGATGCGCATCAGTTCGCGGCCGGCCATGTCGCGCAGCACCACCGTTGCATCCACCGGGCGATGCAGATTGTACCCAACGCTTACCGATGTGGCCGCAGGGTTCGGTTGCGGCTCGAAGAGTGTGAATCCACGTGGCATGGCTGGAGCATCCACCGAGAGGCCACCACATGTGAAATCGTTCTCTGCAATGCAGAGAACGTTGTCTCCCTCGAGCGTGGTAATCCGCAGCCCAACCCCCTCCTCGCCCGGCCCAAAGAGCGCAACGATGAAGCTGCCAAGGGAATCTCCCGGCTGAATCGCCGGCCCGCGAAGCGTTACAACGGTGTCCGTCTGCTCCGTGGCGCTCCATGCGGAAGCAGCCCCGGCAGTAGTAACGGTTTCGCGATACGGGTGCAGATGCTGAAGAACCTGGAAACGGATTCCGTCGATCGGGCCGGCGGGGCCGATATGCCGGTTGAACACATGAACAAGCTGATAGCAGGTAGCGCCCGCAGCCAGGCTGTCGCGCTGCACTATGGTATCACAGAGCGCCCGGACGCCCGGCACCACAAGCACGAGCGTATCGGCGCAGATCTGCGAGCCGTTGCCGATCGTACGCCACAGCAGCTTGATGGAGTAGGGATAGGTATGCACCAGCTCCATGTCGAAGCAGAGATCGATCCCCGCCAACATGCCGCCCGCCGTAACGGACGATCCGCTGATATCCACGTCGAAGCTCGGGAAGCTCTGCGTGGTAACCTGCCACGGCGCAGCCACACTGGCCGAGGTCATGATCACGTTCGCCGTTGGCGGCAGCTCGAAGCGGATGCGATCGATCGTCTTGTGCACGGAGTTGTTGTTCCCGACTGTCACGTGGAAACAGGCGGTGGAATCGTTTGGAGTCTCACCCACCTGAGCGAAGACCGTATCGCACGTGCCGGCAACGATCGAGCCGAGCCGTATGGTATCACCGCAGGCACCTCCGGGGTTGTGATCGGTGGCCCAGGCCAGAACCAGCGGGTCGCGCGTGGTAGCATCCCCTTCCGACACACAGAAGGTGAACGGCCCGGCCTGTCCGCCGGCAATGATGCTGCCGCCGGTGAAGACTGCGGAGTCGCCCGCGGCTGATACGATCCGCCATGGCGACGGAGCAACGGCGCTGAGCACGGTCCGCGGCGTGCCGGCGTTGGAGATCTTTACCGCAACCCGCGTGATCGGATCGCGCCGGTTGTTGCGGTTACGCACCGTCACCTTCACGCAGCGTGAGGACGGAGCTCCGGAGGAATCCGCAACCGCCGAGACCGAATCGCACGCCGTGAGGAGGCGGAAGCAGCGGAACGAGGTGGTGCTGCTGGTCACCACGAGCCCGCGCGAGAACGTGTACCAGTGCAGGCGCACCGAATCGCTGGCACCGCGGGAGTTGTCCACGCAGAGCCGGCTCAGGAGCGCCGTGTCGCCGATCTGTATCCCCCCTGTCCGCACGATGACAATGGAGTCCGTGCCGATGCCGCGCACCGTCCACGGCGCCGTTGCAAGCGGAAGCGAGTCGATCGTAGCGCCGGGCGAAGCCAGCTTGATTGTCAGCGAGTCGATCACCGACGCCGGGATGTGCGAGTTCTGGAACGCGAGGTCGATGCAGCAGTCGCTGCCGCCCGCACGGACGTCGCCGGCGCGGTTGAGGCTGTCCCGGCGGCTGAGGCCGAATTTGAGACGAGCCGTATCCAGGCAGATCACATCGCCGAAGTTCGTGGTCCACCACTCCAGTTCGACCGTGGAGTCCGTGTTCACGCTGTCGAGTTCGATTCTGATCCCCTCGACGAACTGATCGAAGTCCAGCGCGTTGGTGGCAGTGAAGAATCCGAGCGTGTCCGGCTTTATGCGATTGCGAATCCAGCCCGTTGGAAGGGGAGTGGCGGCGGTGTTGAGAAGAACGCCGGGCGTCACCGGATGCACGTGAAAGTCGTTGATCAGCCGCCCGGTGCCGTTGCCGGCAACAACATCCACATCGATCACGCTGCGGAAGGCGCTCGGGACGATCCGGAAGAACGCCTCGTCGCATCCCTGGCGCTTGCATGCGAAGGTGATGGTGTCCCGGGTGATCGCCGAATCGAGATTGCGCGTCTCCCAGACCATGCGGCAGATGCCGGTATCGGCCACGCAGACCTGGAATCCGGAGAGCGATGCCCCATGAACGATGTCCGCAGCAGCGGCGTTGCTGGTCCATTGCACGGAGGTCGTGGTCTGCGAGGCAACGGACCAACGTCCGGGCGGATTGGTAAGCCCCTGCTGCAAGGTTGCATGGCCGGAAATGATCCGCATGCGGAAGTCGGAGATCGTGAGGTTGGTGTCAACCTGCCGGTTGTAGACGCGGATGTTGAGGCAGCAGGCGTAGTCACCGTTCGGCGTCTTGATCACGAGCAGGCTGTCGCGATGAACCTGCGCATGAGCGCGAAGGGAACAGCCGGCCATCAAAGTCAGCAGCAAGCAGGCAATGGCTGCACATCGTACAGATCGATTCATCCGATACCTCTTCTAGTGATCGTGCAAACGTTGAAACACACCCCGCGAAGATAGGTTTCCACAGGTCTGCAGCAATGCAATTACCGGGAGCGGCATGCGGTACCGTCACGCACATGAAGAACATGCTGCGTTGTGCAACAGCGTTCGGCATTTCCTCCGAATCCCATAGCTTCGCCGCGAACCATGCCGCGCGGCAGACATCGAGCGCTTCGCGACATCGAAGAGTTCCTATCGCCACAGGGCGCGCTCTCCGCTTCCGCTCTGCTATTTCCTGCATCTGGCCAAGAACTGCAGCAAGCCGCAGGCGAGCGTACATAGAACCAGACCACCGGGTGTGAGGTTCCGCCGAAAGCGAGATCGGCCGTGTGGTAGGAACCCTGGGTTCGGTATCAGGCACATCTCAATCAACGTACACGATGCAGCAACTCCACGATATCACCGTTCTCGTCACCGGGGCAACATCCGGCATCGGAGCATCCTGCGCACATGCGTTTGCGCGCGCAGGCGCGAGACTGCTGCTGTGCGGCAGACGTACCGAACGCCTGGAGGCGCTCGCGGAGGAACTGGGCTCCGCAGGCGTTCATCACTTCACCTTGGACGTACGCCATCAGGCGGCGGTGCAGAATGCAATCGACTCGCTCCCGCCAGAGTGGAAGGCGATCGATATCCTGGTCAACAACGCCGGCCTGAGCCGCGGCCTGGACCCGATTCAATCTGGGAACCTGGAGGACTGGGAGGAGATGATCGATACGAACGTGAAGGGATTGCTGTATGTGTCGCGAGCGGTGCTGCCGGGCATGGTGAAGCGCGGACGCGGGCATGTGATCAACATCGGCTCGATCGCCGGGCACGAGGTCTATCCGAACGGCAACGTCTATTGCGCCACGAAGTTCGCTGTGGCCGCACTCTCCAAGGGAATGCAGCTGGACCTGGTGGGCACGGGAGTTCGCATCACAACGATCGATCCCGGAATGGTGGAGACGGAGTTCTCACTGGTTCGCTTCCACGGCAACACGGAGCGCGCGGAGGCAGTCTATCACGGCATCACGCCCCTCACACCGGATGACGTGGCCGATGCCGCGCTCTACTGCGCCACACGCCCGCCGCACGTGAGCGTCCATGAGATGATACTGATGCCGAGCGCACAGGCCTCCCCCACGGTCGTGAAGCGAAACGCCTGATCGGAGAGCAACGGAGGCCGGTTCCTCCGAGCGGAGATCGCGGAGTAACCTCCGCGACAACACGGCAGGAAGTATCAGGAAGCAATCCCCCTCCCTACTTCAGAACTCGCTCACGTCCGCGGATTCGTCATCTCCATCCCCGGCCAGGAGATCGTCATCGGCCGCCTGTTCATCCAATGCCTGATCATCCGCAGGATCATCGTCATCCAGGAGTTGCACGTCATCCAGATCGTCCGCCGGCTGCCCGGCCGCATCGATGCTCTCCGGCATGGCAGCCTCCTCCTCGGCGACCGGCTTCGCCTTGAAGTACTCGTACACGTTCAGGCCGGTCTTCGGGCCAAGCTGCTCCTGCAACTGCTCCAGCGTTGCTCCCTGCACGCCGCGCACGGAGCCGAAGGTTTCGAATATCTTCGCCACCGTCTTCGGTCCGATGCCTGCGATGTTGGTCAACTCCGATTGAAGCAGCCGCCGGCTGCGGAGCGAGCGATGGAATGTGATCGCGAAGCGGTGGGCTTCATCGCGAATGTATTGAAGCAGACGAAGGCTGCTGGATGATTTCGGGAGAAGCACGGTGTCACGCTGATCGGGGATCACGATCTCCTCCAGACGCTTCGCAAGCCCGATCAGCGGAATATGCTCCAGGCCGAGCTCGCGGATCACCTCCATCGCGGCCGCCACCTGCCCCTTTCCGCCGTCGATCACGATCAGATCCGGCAGCGCCGTCCCCTCCTTCATCACGCGCGAATAGCGCCGGCCCACAACCTCCTTCATCGTCGCGAAGTCGTTCGCTCCAACAACGGTCCGTACTCTGTACTTCCGATACTCGCTTCGGCGCGGGCGCCCATCCACGAAGCAGACCATGGAGGAGACCGGATCGGTTCCGTGAATGTTGGAGTTGTCGAAGCACTCGATTCTCCGCGGCGGGTTCTTCAGCCGCAGGTCCCGCTGCAGGCTCTGCACCGGCCTCGGCACCATATCGGAACGCTTCATGCGCTGCAGCTTCAGCTCGTCCAGCAGGAACTTGGCATTCGTCTGCGTCATCGTTACCAGCTTCTGCTTGTCGCCGATCTTCGGCACCACCACCTGCACACGTCCTTCTCCACGCTTGTCGGTAAGGAAGCGCTCGATGATCTCCTGATCGTCATCCAGATCGAACGGCAGGAAGATCTCCTCCGGAATGGAATCCGTGGCGGTATAGTGGCGTTCGATGATGTTGCGAAGGATCTCTTCGCGCGGCATCTCCAGAACGCCGCTCAGATAGTGATGCTGCTTCCCGGTAAGCTTGCCGTCGCGTATACGGAAGATCACGGCACAGGCGTCGTCATCCTCGGCCGCGTAGGCGATGACATCTCGATCGACAAGGTCGTCGGTCACGATCTTCTGCTTGCCGCTGTACTCGCGAAGCTTCTGCAGCCGGTTTCGCATCACCGCCGCCTCCTCGAAGCGCATCGCCTCGGCGAGGAATCCCATCTCCTGCTCCAGCGTCCGCTCCAGCCCGCGCGTCTTTCCATTGAGCACCTGCATCACCTGCCGGATCATCTCCTCGTAGTGAGCGCGCCCCACATACCCTTCGCACGGCCCTTCGCACTTGCCGATATGGTAGTCCAGGCAGACCTTGAACCTGCCCGCCGCAATCGTCTCCTCGGTCAGATTCAGATCGCACGAACGGATCGGAAAGATCGAGCGGAGCGTCTTGAGCATGTAGCGCACGAACTTGACGTCCGTGTACGGACCGAAGTACCGGCTGCCGTCGCGGATGATCTTGCGCGTTGCGAAGACGCGAGGAAACGGCTCGTTGGTAACACGGATGTAGGGATAGGTCTTGTCGTCGCGCAGCATCACGTTGTAGCGCGGACGCAGTTTCTTGATCAGCGTGTCCTCGAGAATCAGCGCCTCCACGGCGGAGTCCGTCACGATCACTTCCAGATCCGCGATCTTCCGGATCAGCGCCGTGGTCTTCGCATCGCGGAGTCTGCCGTTCTGAAAGTAGCTGCGCACGCGATTGCGAAGGTTCTTCGCCTTCCCAACGTAGATCACCTTTCCATCGCGATCGCGATACTGATACACGCCGGGATCGGTGGGGAGATTGTCCAGCTTCTCCTGGAGGGTCAACGGAATCGAGAGCTCCTCCGGCTCGATGGCGGGATCGACGGGAGGCCGGGCGGGTTCCTCTGCGCCGTGTGCAGTCTGTTCTTCCGGGTTGGACATGATTCGTCGTGAGGCCATTGGGGCGTGAATCTCGACACTCCGCGCGGCGCCGGCCCCTGTGCGTTGCGCAACGCCGAAGGCCGGGACATCCGTTCATTCACGAGGCGGACAATGTCGGGAAATCCTACATAACGACGAAGCCGGTGCGCACTGCGTGCAATCACAGGGCATTTGTCGGAACGGCGGGAAAGCAGAGCGGCTCCGAAGGTCGTGGTCCTCCGGAGCCGCACGATGCACTGCATCCGGCCGGCGCTACAGTTCGGCGCTCGGCGCAATCATCGTTTCGGGACGCACCCACTCGGTGAACTGTTCATCGGTGAGAAGACCGAGTGCCAGTGCAGCCTGCCGCAGCGTGGTTCCCTCCTTGTGCGCCTTCTTGGCAATCGCCGCGGCGTTGTCGTAGCCGATATGCGGGTTGAGCGCAGTGACCAGCATGAGCGAGTTCTCCAGATGCTTCTGGATGCCCGCAGGATTGGGCTCGATCCCAACCGCGCAATGTTCGTTGAAGCTCTCGCAGGCATCGCCGAGCAGACGAATCGAGTTGAGCAGGTTGAAGATCATCAACGGCTTGAAGACGTTCAGCTCGAAATTGCCGGACATGCCGCCAACACTGATCGCGGTGTCGTTGCCGATCACCTGGGCGCAGACCATGGTCATCGCCTCGGACTGCGTGGGATTCACCTTCCCCGGCATGATGGAACTCCCGGGCTCGTTCTCCGGAATCAGAATCTCTCCGATGCCGCTGCGAGGGCCGGAGGCAAGCCAGCGCACGTCGTTGGCAATCTTCATGAGCGAACATGCGAGCGTCTTCAAGGCGCCGGACATGAAGACGATGGCATCGTGCGCCGCCAGCGACTCGAACTTGTTCGGAGCGGAGCGGAACGGAAGTCCGGTAAGCTCGGCAATCGCGGCAGCACCCATCACGGCGAAGTCGGGATGCGTGTTCAGTCCGGTCCCGACGGCCGTCCCCCCCAATGCAAGTTCGTAGAGGCCGTCGAGTGCAAGCGAGACGCGGTGCAGATCGTTGTCGAGCTGTTGAACCCAGCCGGATATCTCCTGGCCGAGCGTCAGCGGTGTTGCATCCATCAGGTGCGTGCGGCCGATCTTGACGATCCGGGCGAACTGCGTGCTCTTTGCGCGCAGCGTGTCGCGCAGCGCCTCGACCCGCGGAACGAGATGCCGCACAACGCGCTCGGCGGCAGCAATGTGCATCGCCGTTGGGAAGGTATCGTTCGATGACTGCGCCTTGTTCACGTCATCGTTGGGATGGATCGGCTTCTTCGAACCAAGCTCCCCCCCCGCCATCTCGATCGCGCGGTTGGCGATCACCTCGTTCGCGTTCATGTTGGTCTGAGTGCCGCTGCCGGTCTGCCAGACAACGAGTGGGAAGTGATCGTCCAGCCCTCCATCGATCACCTCGTCGGCAGCCCTGGCAATCAGTTCCGCCTTGTCGGCCGGAAGCAGTCCAAGCTCGCGGTTGGTGAGCGCGGCGGCCTTCTTCAGAATGCCAAGAGCACGCACCATCTCGCGTGGAAATCGGTCGCCGCCGATCTTGAAGTTCTGCAGCGAGCGGGCGGTCTGTGCTCCGTAGTAGCGATCCGAGGGAACCTGCATCTCCCCCATCGTGTCACGTTCAATGCGGTACGACATGGATATTGGCACTTGTGAATACTGAATTGCGCAAGGATCGAGCGGCCCAATATCGCGAATCGGCTGAATATCGCCTGTAACGATAGGAACGCACCGCCGTGATGAAACAAACGGAGTGGTGCTTCGCATACCGCACATCATTCTGAATGAACGTGCGAATGATTGGAAGTCCGGGCGCCCCGGCCGGCGGCGGCGCGGCCCCGCGTTCGTATCTTGCGGCGCATCAGAGCAAGTGGAAACTATGGAACACGATCGCGACAGGCCCCTCGATTCGAGCTCGCACTCCGGTGGCAATGCCCTGCTGGGGCGCGTGGTGTCGCGCGTCTTCGACTTCGTTGCCGGATTCGTGCGCACGGGAACCGACGGCTTCAGCGACCGCATCATCATCGGCGGCGAGACTCACCGCCAGGTCCGTTCCAGGAACGGCGCATGGGCACCGCTCATGCACCATGTCAACAACGGACTCTACAAGATCGATCAGGCACGGCGCGTAGCCGCATCGCGCAAGAAGTATCACGGAGCGGTCAGCACCATCCGCCTTACACTCCGGGCCATACGCCGCTCTCCGCGGCACAGCAGAAAACTGTTCCAGGGATACGGCGGCGTGCTTCGTGATGCCCGCCGGCGCCTCCATTCACTGCATTCCGAAATAGCGCAGACCGAACGCCATCTGCGCAACTACAATCCCAACGCTCTGCGCGAGGAACTGGCCGCCTACGAGTCCCGTCTCGCAGCGGCCCCATCGGCATCGACACGCGCGGAGCTGGAGATCATCGTCGAGGCGCGTCGCGACCTTCTCGACTCCGTGCTCTCGCTGCAGGGAAAGCTTCACGAACTCGGGCATCAACTGGACATTATCGCGAACGCAATCGAAGTGAACCACATTCGCGTGGTTTCGATCTCGAGCCGCTCCGGTTCTCAGCTGGACAACGATCGGTTCGCCGCCCGCATTCACGAGGCAGGCGATCAACTGGCCTTTCTCGAGCAAAGCCTGCGCGAACTTCAAGGCTGAGCCGGCTCCCCGGACACGATGCCATCGGGTAATCCAAGCGGGAGTAGTTGTTTGGTTTGTTCAATGCGCATATCTTTGCCCCGTTGTTGCGAGGTCCAAAACGCCGCAACCACTGATTCCGATTCTGCCTACATCAGTTCATGAGTCGCTGAGCACGCTTCCGGGCATTCATCGTCCGTTCGAGTGCCGCGCATGGTATGGCGCCATGACACTGCACGTCCGGTGCAATCGTGCATTCGACACCGATGAATTCCATGCAGCGACTCGCCATGCCGGATCCCCGCTCACATAGGGATCATGTACCGCACCCACGTTGCCATCGCGAGCAACCGTCCATCGCGGCAGGTGCGGCCGTGTGATGAATTTTATCGGAGTACGATATGTGTCGCAGGGCACGCTCCAGTTTTCATCATACGCAGAGACAATACCGAACGGAACCGATTGCAATTCCCACGGAGACAGTATCAGTGCTCTACCCGGGAAATGATCGAGGCGTTGTCCGGTAGCGTATTGTGCGAGGACCGGCTTTGCAACAAACGCTCAACTTCATGTCTCCGATGCAACCAATTCGGAGCTCATTCGTGGAGGTCCCTCCTATGAAACATGCAGCGTCACTTCTTGCAATGGTGGCCGTCGTTCTGCTGGCCGGAATGCCACGTCTGAATGCACAGCCAATCGAAATCGGTATCAATGCAGGCCTCAGTGTTCCAGGCGCCGTGTCGGTAACAAACACCACGGAGGCGGCAAGAAACGATCTGATCGTTGGAGCATCGCTCGCGTATCCGATCTCGTCCATCTTTCGTATCCAGGCCGGCGTGCAGTATGTGCGCAGGGGATTGCGCACCGGGTTCGCGATCGCAGGCGGCCCCACGATTCCATCCAACTCCACACTCGTCAACATGAACTACCTGGAACTGCCGATCGACTTCAAGCTCGCTGTGGGCTCCAGATTTCAAGTGTATGCAGTTGCCGGAACCAACATCGGTACACTGTTGAAGGCGGCAGATGAGTATCAGGCGAACGACGGCCACAGCACGGCGATTCAGACAGCGGATGTATCACCGGTCAACATCTCCCTTCTGGCCGGCGGCGGATGTTCCTATCAGGTCGCCCCGCATGTCGCAATCGCGATCGATGCACGCTATTCCTACGGACTGCTCACGCAGTCCAATCATGCACAGGAGTTTACCAGCCCGTCATCATGGAAGGCACGCGATCTCGAGATCACCAGCGGCCTGATATTCTCGCTGTGATGCCGCCTCCCCCACTTCATCAACGCCATGAGCCGGTCCAGTGCAGTGGACCGGCTCATGCATTGACTGCACGGCTCCGTTGAATCGCTCACTGTACAGAACAGCACACGCCACATTCACCGCACACCTCATTCGCCGTACACCTCCGGCTTCGTTCAGCCCCGTACAGTCATCCTCAGGACCCTATCGTTTCGTGTCGGAGGATGGCGGCGGCCGGGTACGCGTCTACTGGGCATCGCATGCAAGCGATGGTGCAGGCATGAACGACCGCATCATCTCCTACAGCATCCTCGTGGAGGATCAGGCCGTCGGAGTCGAGATGCCGGGCGTGCAGGGACGCTGGACCATTGCGGATACAGTCGCTGCCGACGGAAGCGGCCTTTACCCGCACGTGGTTCCAACACCTGCAACCGGCTCGGCGGCCGCCTGCGCGGACTTCGAAGGCGCCCCCTTCGCATTCTATCGCATCGTGGCAATCGATTCACTCGGGAACAACGGCCCGGGGTCGGCACCGTCGGGGGCGGTTGCATCGGCCGCCACGCCGGATGTGCCGTTGGAGTTTCTGATCGCGGGAGCAAATTATCCGCAGCCATGCTCGGTCTCTACAACCATCCCGCTCACCCTTGGCCGCGATGCAATGGTGTCGGTTGCGGTACGCGACCAGCTTGGAACGATAGCCGCATCGCTGGATGAGCAGTGGATGCCGGCAGGGGAGAATCGCATTCAACTGTCGACAACCGGATTACCCAGCGGGACAGATCATTGTGTCGTTCGCGCAGGGGAGACCGGTCGCAGCATCATGCTGCGGGTGGTGCGATAGCCAATCGCCGATCCCACGGCCGGCGTCGTGTAGTACTGCAGACCGCATCGGTACTGCGGAACGTCGAGAGGGATGAAATGCGTGTGGCTCCGATCGTTGATCGGAGCCACTACTGATTGTACCCGGGAAAGGAATCACTGCACTTACAGCAGCCTGCCCGCAGCCTCCTCGCCGGTTACCACCGCCCCCTCCATGAAGCCCTGCCAGTCAGCGAGATGCTCGCCGGCGAACAACACCTTCCCATGTGGCTTTGCAAGTATCGGACGAATGCCGAACCACTGTCCCGGACGATAGACCGCGTAGGCTCCTTCGGTCCATCGGTCGCGCTGCCATGCGTATGCCGCCACGCCGCGGGCAAGCGTCGACGCATGTTCATTGAGCGCCACCAGGCCGTTGGAGACGATATCCATCTTCTTCTTGTCGGACTGTGCCGCCAGCACATCGGCCTTTTCGCCGATCGCATAACTGGTGATTATTCCCTGCTGCGGCGCACCTTTTGCAGCACCGGCATCACGTTGGTTCTGAGTTGCGTGGAAATAGTAATGCGCAGTTCGATCGCTGACCATGGAGAAGTTCTCATCGCCCCAGAAACGCTCGCCGTAGAGAACGGAGGTTTTGATGATCCTGGCATACTGCAACTGCTGCGCCGCGGCCGACTGGGCCGAGGGGAGGGGCGGATCGAAGCGGATGGCATCCAGCATGCGCGATGGAACCGTGCAGATACAGGCGTCGGCCGTGAACGCCTCCCCTTTCGCCGTGACGGTCACGCGACCGGCCCGCTGCCTGATCTCGTCAACAGGCATCCCCGTCCGTATCGCGGAGCGGCCTATGCGTGCAACCAATTCCTCCACCAGCCTGCTGTTCCCCCCCTCCATCTTGAAATCCATCTCGTTCTCCGGGCTGGATTCGAAGTACTCCGATGCGGCGGCATAGGCTGAGACGCCGCGGATCGACTCGCCGAAGTCGGTGCTGTCGAACAGGTCACGGAGCCTCAGATCGTCCTGCGAAAAACCGATCTTCTCCAACACGGTCCACCAGTCGTAGCGATCAAGCTGTTCCTTCTCCTTCTGCCCGTACTTCTCGAATTCGTGCCTGAGTTTCTCGAACGCAGCCTCCGAGGCCGGGGTGTAGTGCCAGGTTCCGGGACGTTTGATCGCGCCATCGCTCAGCAGAGTGGTCTTGAACCGGTGGTCCTGAAGTCCGATGCCGAACTGCCGGCACAGCCCCTGCATCCGCTCGTGGCTGGCGCCGACCCATTCGGCCCCGAGCTCGCAAACCAGAGATTGATTCTCCGGCAACCTGTAGCTGAACACCCGTCCGCCGATGCGATCACGTGCCTCGACGATTGTCACATTCCATCCTGCAGCGCCAAGCCTGTGCGCGGCAGCCAGCCCCGAAAGGCCGGCGCCGATGATGACGCAGGAGGGCTTGAACAACCTCGCACCGCGCCCAACCAGAAAGGGCGCACCGAGCGCGAACGCACCCGCCTGCTTAAGAAACTCGCGGCGTGATTGCATGAAATGGAACTGCTGAATGCTGTTGATCCTGCGCACTGGGGTGCCGGCCGTCACGAAAATATGTGTTGACGCGACATGAGCCCGGCCCCATGTCACATCCTCCGCGCTCGAGGGCGAACGGAACTTCGTCGCCCTGCCGCGGCGCACGATTTCACTGGGGGGGGCTGCTGCTGCTGCAGGTAGTGCACAACGTCCTCACGCACGGCACCGGGTTACGCGGCCGCGTGCGTGCGGACGAAACTATGAAACGGGACGGAATGTTGGTGATGATAACGGCAACACCATGTCAATTAGTCCGATGGTGTCCGTGACCTCGGGAAACCGGGTTCCCCGGAGAAGGGCATGGCCGCACAGGCTGGGTTGCAGCCATGCCGAGCGACAGGTGCGCCTACATGCGAAGCAATGTGGCGGTTGCACCGGCGGGCAGGATCGCGCGGTCGCCGCAGACGAACATCGCCGTTGAGTACGCATCGGCCACGAACGCAGTATCTGCAACAACCGTCGCACTCAGAAGGCGATCGGCAGGAAGGCCGCGCGAAGGATCGAAGATATGCCCGTAGCGATGTGCGTTGTAGACAACCGTGGACTCGTAGTTGCCGCTGGTGGAAAGTCCCTGATCGCGGATCCGGAGCGATCGGAATATGCGTCCTTCATGCCTCGGATCAACGATGCCGATCTCCCAGCCATGCTTCGCATCCGGCGGTGCACCAATGGCATAGAAGTCACCGCTCAGTTCTATCAACGCAGAGTCGATACCGGCCCTGCGTGCGATCGCCGCAGTACGGTCCAGCGCGTAACCAACGGCAACGCCGCCGAGATCGACGGCCGCTCCCTCGCGCGTGAGCCCGGCATCGGCACCCTCAACTACCAGCCGCTCCATCCCAACGGACTCCAGAGCCGAACGCACATCGCTTTCGGTTGGCCGCGTGGTACGCACGCCGCCGCGAAAGCCCCACAGACGCATCAGCGGCTCCACCGTGATATCGAGCGCACCATGCGTTGCCGCCGATACCTGCGCGCAGCGCTGCAGCAGATCGCGCAAGTCATCCTCCACCGGCACAGCCTCTCTCCCGGCACTTCTGTTGACGGCGCTCACACCGCTCCCGGCATCGTATACGCTCATCAAGGAATCCAGACGGCGCAGCTCGGCGAAGATGTCGGTAATCACGCGCCGGGCGTACGCCTGGTCCGCATGAACGATGCTCACGTTCGCCACCTGCCCCATCACGAATGTGGAGTGCTTCACCAGCTGGACACGATGGTCGCCGAGGATCTGCCCCCAGGAGCGCAACGGCGCTGCGCCTGCGCCGAGCGCCGCAAGCCCGAGTGCCTTGGCGAACGTACGCCGTGATTGCGAATACCGATGCGTTGACTGTCTGCGTCTCATGAGCGTTTCAGGCTATGTCGATGATCGTAGGATGTCGAATCAGGCTTCGTTGCTCGAACCACGTACCGGGCGAACGATTTCGATGAATGACAGGAGCAGCATCGCATACAGGCAGAGCGCAAACGAAGCCGAACTGGCCATGAGGAGATAGCTGAACCCCGGATGAACGTAACGCATCAGCCACATGGATGCGAACGACACCAGAAGCGCTATGAACGGCTCCACGATGAGGATGGACTTCACTCTTCTCGACGGCCGCGTTGAAAGAGCGAAGATGCAGGCTACCGGCACCAGAAAGGCAGCCATCGCGAGCATATGCGTATGCGTGATGTTGAGCATCTCCGGCAGCGACTTCTCGAACTTCATCTCCTCCTCCTGCGCCGGAACCGACTGTGTTGACTGGGCACTGTCCTGCATCGGACCGGACGTGCCCGCGGATACGGGAGCGGCCGAGCTCGAGGAACTGTCGCCCTCATGCTGATTGCCGCGATATCTCTCCTGCACACCCCGGGGGGTCAACGAAGTTGTGTGCGCAACGAAGACAAGTCCGGTTGTATATCCGCAGCCAAGCACTACAATGAACCAGAGTGCGATCTGCCGGAAATGATATGGAAGGGTGGAAAGCGTCAATGATCCCATACTCATCGTAAGGCCCCCGCGCTCTTCAACGCATTGAATACCGCCATGAGCTTCCGTGTGCCGCCTGCGACGGCATTGGAACTGATGGTGGCTCCGGACACGTTCCGAATGTCGGTGCCTATACGGTATGCATCGCGAGTTCCCTTGCCGCGGAACTGCTTTCGGAATGCATCGTACTGAACTTCGCCGCCGTAGGTCTCACGGTACACCAGAACCTCCAGATCCTTGATCGCGATGTTGTTGTCCACAATCACCGCGTATGTGATCGGCTTCACCTTCCCCTTCACATCATCCACGATTCCATACCCAACCCGCTTCCCCCCAACGGAAACGGCGTAGTAACTGACATTCTTCGTGTAGCCGGCTCCGGACGTGGTCCGGATGGCGGCCAATTGCTGATCGCTCAGCGTGGCAGTCTGTACCACGGCCTGCGCCGATTCGCCGAAGACACGTTTGAGTGCCGCCATCATCTTCTCACCCACATTCTGCGCGGACGAGGACGTGCTCCAAAGCAGGAGCAATGCAATCGCGAGGGCCAGGCTGCGTAGTGAGCTCATGGTTTTCGGTCTGACTGAACGATCGGCTTCTGAAGTCTTCATCGGAGGAGTTCGAATGCAACGGGCGCAAAGCTAGCGTCGCGACAAGTGACCTCAAACAGGTTTACAACTAAAAACTTATTTGGACAAAGTTCAAATAAGGATTAAGTTCGCACCTGCATTTTTCAAACGCGGGCAATGTGATCGTGCGATCATTCGAGCCCCCCTACCGTACCCAGACATGATCAACAACTTCAAGCGACTCTCGCATCCCCGGCACCGTACGACACAGCTTTTCCTTTTCGGCTTCATGCTCATTGCGCTCTCTGCAGGCAAACTGATTGCCCAACCGGGCGAAGGCAAGCCCGGAACTCCTGAAACGAAGGCCGCTGAGCCGGCGGAGCAATCCACGTCGATCGGCGGATACGGCGAAGCGGTGTACGTGGAGCCTGAGGGCCCGGCAAAGGGCTCGATAGACATCCCCCGCTTCGTTCTCTTCCTCGAGCATACGTTCTCCGACGACATCACATTCTTTTCCGAGGTGGAGGTAGAACATGTGCGCGTTGAGGGCGCTCTGGAAGGGGGCGAGCTGGAGATCGAGCAGGCCTACCTTCAGTACCATCTCTCCGATCGCCTGAACATTCGCGCGGGATTGCTCGTGCTTCCGATCGGCATCATCAACGAATACCATGAACCGCCAACCTTCAATGGAACGCGCCGTCCGATGGTGGATCAGGTGGTGATCCCAACCACGTGGCGAGAACTTGGTGTGGGGGTCGCCGGACGCATCCCCGAGGTGGAAGGGCTGCAATATCGCCTTTGCCTTACCAGCGGACTGAACGCCGCGGAGTTCAACGGCACGATCGGCATCAGTGAAGGGCGGCTGGAAGGCGCCAACCCGGCGATGCAGAGTCTGGCGCTCTCCGGTCGGCTCGAGTATGTTACCGGCGGCCTGCGAGCAGGCGGATGGCTGTACTACGGAGGCAGCTCCTATGGCGACGAACGGATCGCCGATGGACTGTTCGGCGCGCCGGTAACGATGTACGGTCTCGACGCTCAGTATTCCATCGGAGATCTCAACCTGCGCGGCATCATCGTTGGAACCACGATCGGAGAGGCAGGCAGGATCGACGATACATATCGCAGTACGATGGATTCAACCGGCAATCGCACCTACAACGATCCCATCGGCTCTGCAGTAGGCGGCGGTTACATCGAAGCATCGTACAACATTGCGCAGCTTCTGAGCCACGGAACAACGCAGCAGCTTCTCCCCTTCGTCCGCTACGAACGCCTCAATACCAACGAGTCGATGCCGGACGGCATCCAGGCGGACAAGGCGAACGACCGCACCTATGTGGTTGCCGGCCTGACGTACAAGCCCACGTACAACACGGTTGTGAAGCTCGACTGGACGATGATGCACAATGCCACGGACGCAAAGCTTCCCGGGGAGTTCGCCGTAGGCGTCGGCTACAACTTCTGATCCGGATTAGGCCTGTTCTGCAGATCCGATCGTACTCCGGCCGATCGACGAGCGGGAGCGGCTCCCACCGGGAGTAGCTCCCGTTCGTGCGTTCGAAGGAGACGGCGGTTCCGGCAGCCGCCGGAACCATCCCGGCGGTGCTCCCCACTTCCCATCACGCACAACAGGCCGTGGTCCGACGCGCCGCGTGTCCCCCCAAAAAAACGCACCACCCTCAACAATTACGCCGTTACCTTTTTCGCATCCCCTGGATCATTGTTCTTGACGGTCCAACAGGAGATGAGAAGGCTCGTCGGAGACTGGCCCAACCGATTGACGAAAGCGTACCCCTTCTCTTCTCTCCGGACTGCCGTCGGGTGGCTTGCGAGACGAACGCCGACTGACTCGCAACGACACGCAAACTAGCCTGCAATCAGGTCGGCTTCATTATCCGATGAGGATATCAGTCATGTTGAAACGAATGATCCCCCTGGTCGGCGCGCTTGTGCTGACAGTAGCCTTGGTGACAGGCTGCCAGGATTCATTGACGAACACGCCGTCGTCCAGCTCGATCACGTCGGGCTCGAGCGACAAGTATTCAATCTACCCGATCAGTTCAACGCCGAGCGCACTCGAATCCATCGACGCGATTGCGAACGACCCTTCGATCATGCCGCCGGCACCGACGGGACCTGGCGACGATGGTCGCGGCGGCGGCCGTGACACCACGCATCGTGGCGGCGGCGACACGCTGCATCACGGTGGCGACACAGCCAACCACGGCGGCGGCGACACGCTCCGCCACGGCGGCGAGGGTGGAGACTCCCTGCATCAGGGTGGACGTGGTCGCGGCCCGGGTGGTCCTGGTGGCCCCGGCGGTCGCGGTGGTGACGATTCCACGCATCACGGTGACACGACGCATCCGAACGGCGACACCAACCGCCCCCATCCGCCGGTCGATGACCTCGGCAGAGCTCTTCAGGCACTGCATCTCACGCCGGCTCAGGATTCGGCGGTGCGTGGTTGCCTCCACGATCTGAACGACTGCATTCATGCCGACGAGCTGCGTCATCGTGCAGCGCTCCAGGGTCTGCGCGACTCGCTTCAGGCCGACCTGCGCGCCATCCGTGACGCGGTGCAGAGTGGCCGCATCACTCGCGACCAGGGCAAGCGCCTTGCCGACAGCACCGTGGATTCGTATCGAACCCGTGCTCAGGCAATCGACGCCGCATTCAAGCGTGCCTATGATGAATGCTGGCATCAGTTCGATCTCTGCGTGCGTGGCAATCTGACGCCGGATCAGATCGTGATATGGGACCGCGTGTTCCATGCACCGCACCGGTAGGACGTTGTAGAAGCGTCTGACGTTCGGATTGAACGCATGGAAGGGGCCGCTTACGGGAAGCGGCCCCTTCTTCTATTCTTGCGCAACCATCCTTCCGCTGATAGATTGCGTCTACTTATGGACGACGGTCGTCTCCCGCCTCTGTCTCATCGAACTGGAACCCAACCTCCTGCCCGGCCTGGCTGGGAAATCGAAGGGTGGGTTCGTCTGTTTGCATCCGGCATTCTGCTTCTCGCGATTGGAATCATCACCCCGCTCCGGCAACTCGATGCGCAGAATATTCCCGAAGCACCGGTGCGCGTCGGCGCGATCGGCAATTTCGGCATCGGTACGCAATCCGCACAGATTCCCGTGTACGAGGGATCACCGGACTGCGGGATATTCACCAACGGAGTCACGACCACAATCCGCGGCGGGCTGGAGGCGGTAATGCCCCGCGCATTCGGGGAACGTCTGGGGTTCGGTGTCCGGCTCGGATTTGCCTCCGCAGCAACGAAGCTCACCGAGAAGCCGCGCGCCTTTCAGCGGTTGCTCGATCCCACCAGCGGCCATGTGCTGGTCGATATCGATCGCGAATTCCGTTTGGACACGAAGATCAATACCGTAGAGCTCGATCTGCTGGGTCAGTACACACTCGCTCCGGCGATCAGCCTGTCGGCCGGCGGATGTGTTGGATACCGGACGGGTGGAACCTTCACGGCAACCGACGTCATTCTTACCCCGGACCGCAGCTTCGCCGATGGTGAACAATCACACCCGATTCCAAACACAACACCCCTCAGCATACGTCGCCTCGCAGTCAGCGGCCTTGCATCACTCTCCTTTCCGTTCCGCATACCGGGCAACATGTGGCTTGTGCCCTCGGTTTCAGCACGATACGATCTTCTGCGTTCGCTGACCGAAGTCGCATGGCGGGATGCCTCGGTGAATCTCGGCCTTGGAGTCCAGTTCGAGACGACATACCGAATGCCACCCCAACCGCCGGATACTCCGGCAATCCGGCAGACGCCCGCACGCGACACGACGCACCATGTTCCGGCGCTCACTGCGGCGATTACGATGGAGGGATCCGATTCGAACGGACACGCCACTGCACAGGCCGTTATCCGTGTCAACGAGATCGTATTCCGCGACCATCTTCCGTTGCTGCCGGTTATCTACTTCGAGCCTGGCTCCGATACCGTAGCGACCCGCTACGAGACGCTCTCGCCCGACGCAACACATGATTTTTCCTACGCAACCGTTGCCGAACTCCGGCCGGTGGCGATGTCGCACCAGGTGTTGAACCTTGTGGGGATGCGGCTGCGGGAGGATCGCGCTGCAAGAATCACCCTGTACGGAACAACCGCCAGCGACGAACCCGATTCGCTAGGCGTTGAGCGCGCAGCGCGCATTCGCAGTTACCTGAACACCGTATGGGGCATCGCGAAAAACCGAATCGACGTGCGTACCGGCAGCGGTCCGCTCCCGCGCTCGGACGATGCAACGTCCGACGGCCGCGGTGAGAACCGGCGGGTGGTTGTCGCCTCCGCATCTGCCGGGATGCTGGCTCCCGTGGCAACAGAGCGCGTAGTGCGGGAGTTCAATCCGCCGCTGGTGAAACTCACCCCGATCATGAACGCCGAGGCAGGGATACGGGACTGGCAGATCACGATACGCCAGCGCGAGAAGCCGCTGGCGCTCTTTACAATGGCGGACACACGGGCCGGCCACAACGAAATCTCCTGGCTGCTCGATGACAACAGCATCGACAGCTCGCTCAAGGAGCTCGTTGCCGAACTTCGCGTTGAGGACTCCACCGGCCAGGTGCGGCTCGCATACGACACGATCTCGCTCGCACTCGAGCGCAACAGCAGGGTTGTGCACGGCTCGCATGAAGGCAGTCCATCGCTCGAGCGGCTGAACTACGCACTGGTTGGCTTCGGCTTTCGCTCCGCTGCCGGCGACAAGGGGCACGATCTGTGGCTGCGCGAGCTGGCGGGCCAGATGCATGACCGCGCCAAGGTTCGTGTTGTTGGATATACCGATCGCATTGGAGATGATTCGTACAACATGGAGCTCTCCCGCGGACGCGCCCAGTACGTCGCCGATCGTCTGAAGACATTCATGAGCCAGCGCGGTATTGAACCGGGAGATATCGAGGTCGTCGGGGCGGGTGTTGATACGAGTCGCTTTCCGAACGATCTTCCGGAGGGACGCGTCCTCTCGCGCGGAGCGACAGTGACGGTAGATCAGCAGCCGCACGATGACCGGCATCAATAGGGGGGCTTCGCGGATTACGCGCTGCAGGCAGACGCATCCTCCCGCCCATTCCGCGAATGTGGGATTGAGGCGGTCCTCCAGCGCGAGGCATTCAACCTCGATACGCATGATGTGTCGGATGCGAATCCGAATACCTCGACACGAGGATTCACAATGTCCGTTTCATGTTCAGGAATCGATTACATGATGCGCTACCGATTCATTCCCTACATCGCAATGCTTGTGGCGATGCCAGCCGCAGCATATGCGCAACAGGCATCCAACAGTGTGCTGGCGTGCAATGGCACCACGGACTACGTGGTCGCCTCGTCGGCATTGGACGTAACGAACACCTTCACCATCGAGCTCTGGGTCAATCCCACAACCACACATCAGATTGATCAGGAGGTTGCCACGGGATATCAGAGCGGAGTCAAGGGAGAGCACTACGCCGTCTATCCGCTGCATGGCACGGCAATCTGGGGGGCTGGACATGCGGGCGTTGGGATCTCTGTCGGGACGAACGGCATCAGTGTCTACGAACATGCCGCCGATCACATGCCGGCAGTACTCGTATACGAGGCACCGATCCACGGATGGACGCACATTGCAGTGGTCTATCAGGATCGCCGCCCAACGCTCTATGTCAATGGGGTGCTGGCACGTACAGGCCTTGCCAGCACGATGAAGTACGTGCATCCGTCGGCCGGCCTGGTTTCGGGACGATATGTCTATGGTGGTATCGGCGGCGGCCCGTTCGGTTACTTTGCCGGGATGATCGATGACTTCCGTGTCTGGAGCCACGCCCGATCCGCGGCCGAAATCAATCAGACGATGAGAAGCCCGGTTCCAGCCGGCACACCCGGGCTTGCCGTGGTCTACGACATGAACAGAAATGGCGCAGGTTCCGGTCTTATGGTTCGCAACGGCTCCGCGCCGACGAACAACGCCGTGACGGTAGGCACGCAGTCGACTCCGGTATTCGTTACGGCCAGCGTGACCGGCGACGCAGATCTGCAGCCAGCATTGAAGTAGAAAATTCCGCGCGGCCGCAGCAATGAAAAACGTGCGCGCGCCGCGGAGGATAACGTAACGGCCGTGCAGTTGCGAAACTGCACGGCCGCACTATGTCCGGCATACGGTGAGATCTCTGATCCCGCCACACGCATGGAGCCGCGCCGGCAGATCAGTATCCCTGATGGCATGAGGTCCGCCCGCACCGTTCGCGGCTGGAGGAAGCGGCAATAATCACCAGCGCAGTTGCACACACAATGCATCTCCGCTATCAGCGTGCCATGCGCTGCGCGAAGGGAACGACAATGGTTGCGACGTCAACGCGGTGGACAGTGGTGCAGTGCACAACCCGGAACAGCAACTGCGAGACTGTCTTCATGCCACTCATCACAGGCGCAGAGCGTAGCAGGCAATACCCGCCGCTACTATCCCGCAGCAGACACAATGGTTCCGCATGCATGGATGCGACCTTTCAAGCACACAGATACGATCGACTATCGGATTATGACTATCGGATTAGCGATGCCCGGGAACGTGGGCGGATCAAACGAAGGGTTCGCGCATATGCAACCGACGGTCGAGATTATATCACAAGTAACGACCAGGGGCGCAGGTCGCCGCGGGGTTGGTGGTATCAAAAAAAAGGAGACTCGCGCTCACTATCGGAAAAGAACATGACCGGGGATAGACACTATCCGCGTTCCCCCGGAAGGGATTGCGAAAGGAGAAGACTGATGGCCTTTTCTGCCATAAGGTCATCCGAACTTCATTCCGAGAAGGACCTCTCGTGTACCATCACCCTCAAACTTCTGGACCTCGATGAAGAAGCAGTTTCCAGCGATATGCACATGAACCTACTTCCGATCACCTTCCTATTCCTTTGAGCGCGAGTCTGGTTCTCAAAGAACACCCATAAGCCAAAAGAACGAGTCCAATATACTCGTGCAATATGAGGAGAAGATGAGATCTGATACAGTTCATCACTCCTTGATCCGTGGCCGCATGCGGGTTTCCGCATCCCGCGCATCGCTCCGCTCTACCGACACTACGACGGCAGGGCAATCGATACCCGGGTACCAACCGGATCCAATGGTTCAATGATCACCTCGCCGCCGTGCGCGTCTGCCACGGACTTGACGATGGAGAGCCCCAGCCCGCTTCCGATAGTGCTTCGCGCCCCATCGCCGCGATAGAAGCGCTCGAACAGCTGCTCCACCGGATCGGCTCCGATACCGCTCCCGGCATCCTCGACAATGATACAGGCGCGCCTGTCCTTCACCATCACGCGAACGGTTATCGCCCCACCAACAGGCGAATACTTGACGGCGTTGTCCAGCACATTGGCGATCGCCCGCTGTACCATGTTGGGCGCGCTCAGAACTTCCGGCGTCTCGCTGAACTGAACGTTCCACATGAGCCCTTTCTCATTCGCAAGCTCGTTTGAATCGGCAAGGCAGTTCAGTACAAGCTCATCGAGGCGCGTCGGTCGGAAGTCTACCTGCGGATCCAGGCTGTCGAGCGTCGCCAACAGCAGCAGATCCTTGGTGAGATGATCCAGGCGCCGTGACTCCATGTCGATCCGATTCAAAGCCTCGCGGGTTTCATCGTCGTGCACGGTGCTCTGCTTGAGAAGTTCCAGCTCCGCGCGAACCACGGTAAGCGGAGTAAGCAGATCGTGCGAGGCGTGTGCCACAAAACGAACTTGTGATCGGCGGGTGCGTTCGGCCATGGCGCTCACTTCTGCCGATCGTTCATCCATCCGCCGGATCAACACATCGTGCTCATTGCGAAGCGCCTCCTCCAGCTGCTTACGCTGGGTAATGTCCGTACAGACGCCGTCGGCATGCAGAACTCCATCGCGCTGGTATGTCATGATTGCGCGACTATGCACCCAGACATAGCTTCCGGCGCTGTTGCGAATGCGGAACTCGACGTTGTACGCCTGATTGTGTTCGAACAGACGGTGGTGTGCCTCCATGAACTCCGCCACATGGTCCGGATGGATCAATTGGCGGCAGATATCGGCGCCAAGCGCGTAGATGTTGTCGGGTGTATAGCCCAGAACCTCCTCGATGCGCGAGCTGATGAACGCCATGCTCCCATCGGCGCGGATGGTCCACGTAATGTCCGGTATATGCTCAATGAGGCTGCGGAATGCCCCTTCATTGCCAAACGTCCCCGCGGAGCCGACAGCAGCGGAATAGGTACCTCCCTGCATCGCCGGCATCATATGTGCTCCGGGTTTCCTGAGCAGCCACCAGCATTCGTCGACATCGAGATCGAACGGCAATGCCGTCGAGATAACCACTCGTTCGGCCAGGCCGTTGATGGTGGACTGCATGGAGAGTTCGATCTGAGCAGGCTCCGCCACGAGGCCGTTGGCGATCGCCGCGAACTGTTCACGCGAGTCCGCTTCGATGAACGACGAAAGTGAAACACCTACGAACGACTCACCGACATAGCGGCGCGCAGCTGCGTTTGCATTGCGTATGATGCCGCTTCGATCGGTACTGATGATCGCATCTGATAAAGAATCCATCAGATGCTTCAGCGTTGCTGCCATGAATCTCTCTCCCCACGGCAAACCGCATGACTCGGAAGTGGATTCAAAGCACTACCAGTCACGGCCACAGCGGTCCGTGGTCAATTATTGAAGCTCGATTGTACGCCTATCAGCCTTGGTGGCGGTTTCCGCTTGAACGACGACTGAATGCACTAACTCCCTCACATCTTCGCGCCCCCCGAATGCGAATGCCATGTTCGCAGGCACGAAATACAGTGACATGAAAGATTGGCCGCTGCCGTCGACGTTGTTACCACCGGTTGGCAAGCTACAATCCGTAAATGAGAAGAAGATGAGATGTCTCGTGGTGTGATATCGCAGTGCCCCCCGCCATCTCTCCGGCGCAGACGCGCTCACTCTACTGAAACCGGAGCCGGCGCGGCCAGGGATGCCATGGGAATCTCCATCGATATCGTGGTTCCCTTGCCGGACTCGGATTCGATTCCGATCGCTCCGCCATGCCCGTCGATCACCGCCTTCACGATCGAGAGCCCGAGGCCGGAGCCGGTTGTCTGGCGCGAAAGATCGCCCCGATAAAAACGATCGAACACATGCGGAAGGTCGCTCTGCGATATGCCGACGCCGTTGTCCGATACCTCCACGGTTGCCGTGCAGTCCTGATATGTCAGACGTACTTCCACGATACTCGAACGCCCCGAATACTTGATTGCATTCTCCAGAACATTCGTCACCGCGCGGTGCAGCATCATCCCGTTGCACCGAACTGAAACCGGCTCCTGCACGTCGATGTTCCATGAAATGCCCTTGTCCGCCGCAAGCGTCTGCAATTGGGCAACACAGTCGAACAAGAGATCGTCCAATTGGATCAGCTCCGTAGCGGTGAGCGTCCGCTGGGAATCGATTGTTGCCAGAAGAAGGAGATCGCTCGCCATGTTCTCGAGACGCCTGGATTCATTTGCAATGCGGAGCAGCGACTGGCGGGTTGAAAGATCGTGTACCTCACGCTGCAACAGGAGATCCAGTTCGGCACGCACAACCGTAAGCGGAGTACGGAGATCGTGCGAGGCATCGGCCACGAATCGCTGCTGGATCTGATGCGCCTGCTCGAGCCTCGCCATCATATCCACGATCTCGGCTGTGCGTTCGGCGACACGCACTTCCAACCGGTCGTTGATCTCCTGCAGTGCTCGCTCGGCTTCCTTGCGATCGGTGATATCGGACACCATTGCAAGTGTGCCCCCCGGTGAACCGTCGCGCTCAACGAGCGGATTGGCGGAGATTACTGCCCACATCACGGTGCCGTCCGTACGAATCAGCTTCATGTCATGGCGCTGCGGAAGCCCTGCTGCGTGACCGCGAAGAATCTCCATCGGCAATCCATGCCCCGATTCGGCAAACACCGTGAAGTGGCGGTTGCGCATCTCCTCCAACGAATATCCGAGCATCTCTGACATTCGGGCGTTTGCAAACCTGATGCGCCCCTCCCCATCGATCATGATGATTCCCTCCTGCGCCGTCTCCACGATTCGCCGATAGCGCTCCTCGCTCTCGCGCAGCGCATCCTCCACCTTCTTCCGCTCGGTCAGGTCCGTCATCGCTCCGATCATATGCACCGGCTTACCGGAGACATCGCGCATCAGATACGCGCTGTCGCGAACAAATGCGTAGGAGCCGTCGCTGCATTGGAACCGATATTCGGCTGTCCAGAACTGAACGTTGTTCTCCACGGCAGCGCGAAGGCTCTGCGTCACGCCATCATGGTCATCGGGATGCAGGCGCTCCTTCCACCAGTCCATCGTGACCGTAACGAGCTCGGGATCGTACTTGAAGAGATGGTGCACGTTCGCGTGCCACGAGAGCGTATTGCTGGCGATGTCCCAATCCCAGATTGCATCGTTGGTTGCGCGCGCAGCGAGTTGAAAGCGCTCTTCGCTCCGCCGCAGCGACAGCTCCGCCTGCACGCGTTCGGTAATCTCGATGGACTGGCCTCCGATCAGAACCTGGCCCGATACGTCGGGCACGGTAAACTTCGTGGTGAGGAAGTGACGATCGCCGCTGACCTTGTCCACACGTGTAATCGTTCCAGAACTCGTCATCACCATCCGGTCAGCTTCTTCCCACAGATCCGCAAGCGGCTCGGGAAACAGATCGCGGTCACGCAACCCGATGATCTCGGATGCAGGACGCCCGACGAGTTCGGTGAACATCTTGTTCACGAAGACATAGCGAAGATTGCGATCCTTGATGAAGGTCACCGAGGAACTGAGATCCATGAACGTCTGGAAGAGATGCTGGCTGTAACGCAGCGCATCCTCCACCTCCTTACGCTCGGTGATGTCGATCCCGGCCGCCACGATGTAGGCAACGCTGCCGGACGCATCGTATATCGCGCTGTTCGCCCACGAGATGTACCTCCGTTCGCCCGAACGTGTAATCCAGTGATTCTCCCGCACGTTCGGGAATGGGCCCTCACGTCGCAGCACAAACTGTGCCTTCACCTCCTCCACCTCCTCTGGTGGCACGACGAAGTCCCAGTAATGCCTCCCCTGAACCTCCTGCACGCGATACCGGGTCAGCTTCTCGCACGCCCTGTTGAAGCGAACGAAGCGGCCCTCGCGATCGACAACAACGGCGAGACTGCTCATCGTATCGAGAATCGCCGTGATGAAATCGCGCTCCGCCTGCAGCTCGCGTTTGTTGGCACGCAGGTCCCGTTCGAACCGGGCCCGCCGCGTGATGTCCGTTGCCACCCCGGTTGCACCGGTAATCCGGCCGGCGGCATCGCGCGTCGGCGAAACATGAGTCTGTAGAACAACGCCGTTCAGTTCCACCGTGCGGGTAACGGCACGGCCGCTCAGGGCGCGGCGCGTCTCGGCTTCCATCTCCGGATAGATCTCGAAGGCGGAACGGCCGATCAGATCCTCCGTTCGAATGCGAAGCACGCGCAATGCACTCCCCTCTGCAAACGTGACGATGCCATCACGATCCAGTTCGAACAGGAGCACCGGCGCGGCGTTGAGCACGCGCCGGGCACGTTCCTCGCTGCTTCGGAGCGCGGCATGAATGCGGTTCCGCTCGATACCATACCGGATGGACCGCTCCAGCAACCGGGCATTGAGTTGCCCCTTGGCAATGCAGTCCGATGCGCCCAGGCTCATCGCCTGCAGATCCAGTTCCTCGTCCGCCGTCTCGGAGAGTATGATGATCGGAGCTGCGAAGCCGATCGTATCGGCATATGTCAGGAGTTCGAACCCGATATGATCGGATGTGCTTGTGGAGGTATCGCCAACCAGGCAGACATCGTGGTTCGATTCGCCGAGCGCCACACGGCCTGCAGCGGAGGGAACGGCACGGACTTCAAACGTCTTCGACGAGTGATGCAACATGTGGCTGATGAGGACAAACATCCCCTCATCATCGTCCACCAGCAATACCCGTATCGGCGGGTCTTTCGTTTCCATGCCGCGGTTCAGGACGTGTGTAAGCCCGGGCGGGTGTGTCGCCGTTCGTAGCCGGGCCAGGGGTAGACAACATCGCAGCTCAGGGAACGGACTCAGTTCGCCAGCTGATCATCGAATCGATATCCCATTCCACGTACCGTATGGATCAGCGGCCTGCCATATCCCTTGTCAATCTTGTGCCGAAGACAATGCATCAACGACTCGATCACGTTCGAACGGGGATCGAAGTTGATGTCCCATACATGTTCGCCGATTGCCTCGCGCGTAAGCACCTTTCCCTTGTTGAGAACAAAGTACTCCAACAGCGCAAACTCCTTTGCGGTAAGCATCACCGGACTGCCGCTCCGAACAACCGAACGGCGCGCGGTGTCGATTACGAGATCGCCCACCTGAATTTCAGATGTGCGGTGATCCGATGTGCGCCTGGTCAGCGACCTGATACGTGCC
Organism: Bacteroidota bacterium; assembly: GCA_018266795.1. Lineage (GTDB taxonomy): Bacteria > Bacteroidota > Ignavibacteria > OLB7 > OLB7 > JAFDZV01. The sequence goes on from JAFDZV010000019.1 coordinate 206,262, forward strand.
AGCAGCACGCCGAAGTCGAACGGCTTGGTGAGATAATCATCCGCTCCCTGATCGAGGCCGTGAATCACATCGCCTGCCGATCCCAGCGCTGTCAGCATCAAAATCGGTGTGGTATTACCTTCAGAGCGTAACGCGCGGCTTACAGCCGTTCCTTCCATTTTCGGAAGCATCACGTCGAGCAAAATGAGGTCATAATCGTTCGTGGCAGCAAGCTCATATCCGGCAGCGCCATCATGCGCAACATCGACGCTGTAGTGCTGAGCCACGAGACCGCGCCTGACAACGTCCGCGATGTTGATATCGTCCTCGACAACAAGGATTCTCATGAGAATGAAGCAGTGTGCGAGGGAAGGACCGCGTTCGCCGCGGCTTTGTGCGCGGCAAACACCCAATAATAGGTTCTTGCCACGTCTCACGCAATAAGGGGCTCGCGAGAATTTTTTCCGGACATCGATAACGAACGCTCAGTGCGATACTGAATTTGTCGGCGTGGCGTGCAAGGCGGGTGCAAATAAAAGAACCGTACAGTTCACCCCTGACTGTACGGTTCCGAAATGAAGGCCGAGAGTTGGTGTCCCGGCGTCTTCACAGGGGAATACTCACCTCGGGCCAACATTGTTCCCATTGTGTACGAAAAAATATTTCCCCCTTCGGAGAAGCCGCCAGGACATATCGCAATCCGATCCATTGCCTCCGAACGCAGCTACCGATCTGCAGTTACAGTCGCCAGACGACGCCGTACGACTTCCATCCCCCAACAGCACTACGTACGACATGGATACCTGCACAGGAGAAACTGCAACCAGTTAGAGCTCTTCAACTCAAGTAGAGGTTTACAATTTCCGGGACGACAAATAAAAAGCCCATGCAGTTCACCCCTGACTGCATGAGCTCAATTGAACGCCGAGGGTTGGTGCCTCGGTCATTTCAGAAGGGAATACTCGATGAGCGAACAGATTGTTCCCGATGCGATGAAAATCTTTGCCGGCACTCCGATCGCCGATCACGCTCATTGTTCCAATAGCCGCAGCGATTCGCCGGTAGCGCCGTGGGCGGAGCGCAAACGCACTATTCGATTCCGGTGGTTATCTTCGGCGATGCTCAAACCGCGACGCAATGCGAATGAGGCCATCCCGCCTCTCGAAACGACCGCTCCAGCTACCATCGCGCTGTTCCAGCCGGGCCGTCTCGGCGACATGATCCTGACCACTCCCCTGTTTCACGCACTGAAGGCGCAATTCCCGGCAACGCACCTGACAGTGATCGCATCGGAGGCATCGGCGTCCATTCCATCCTCCCAGAACGTCGTGGACAGAGTCATCCCGGTTCCCGGGGGGCTGCTGCGCCAGATACCGTTCCTTGCCTCCACACTGCGGGCCACGACGTTCGACATCTATATCGATATCAAGGACCATCGCTCCACGACATCCCGTCTCGTCGCGGAAATCATTCACGCCCGGAGGCTGATCGGTCACAGAACCGCCATCGGATCGCACCCGGGAGGCGCGGAGTTGCCGGCGCCCGCTCCCCCCGGCCACTACGTGGACAGCGCGCTTGCCCCCATGCAACTGCTTGCCCCGGGTTCCCGGTTCAACCGGCGCCCCATGCTCGATATTCCAACGGCAGCGTACCGTGCCGTCGATGAGCAGCTCGATCCAGGTGAACATGGCATGGCGGCAATCAACATCTCTGCGGGTGATCCCTCCCGCTACTGGAAGCCCGAAAAGTGGCGTGCTCTGATACGGGAGCTAAGCCGCCAATTCAACGTTGTGGTGCTGGCTGCACCGAACGACAGAGGATTGGCCGATGAGATCTGCTCAACGCGGCGCACGGCGCGCACGGTAAGAACGGACAGCATACTCGAGGCTGCAGCCGTTGTGGACCGGGCACGCGTGGTGATCAGTCCGGACACTTCGATCGTGCACATCGCGTCGGCGCGCAATCGCCCCTGTGTGGGACTCTATCCACCCGGCAACGAAAACGCCGCGAGATTCGCCCCGCTGTCCGATCGGCATCGCGTGCTGATGCCTGCACAGGAAGAGACTCTCGCGGCGATTCCCATGGAAGCCGTGTACGAAGCGGCGCTCGCGTTGACCGGCACCGCATGATGCATTGGCCTACCGTTGCTCCCGCACGGTGCACGTGATCATGGCTTTCAATATCGGAGAGTTCTTGCTGTCGGTGTTGAAGATCACTTCGGCGGATGTGGTACCGGCCTTTATCGGCTTCACATGGGCCGTCACCTTCATGCTGTCGCCCGGGGCGAGTTCCTTCGGCGCCGTCTGGTCGAACCAGACCACCATCTCGGGCGCATTCTGCATGAACGGCGCATCAACCTTCACCGGCTTGTCGCCGATGTTGCGCACGGTAATCGTGGTTGCACGTTCAACACCCGGCTTGGCACTGTCTACCACGGGAAAGAAGTCCGGATAGAGTTCCATCTCACGCACCACGAAGGCCGTAAGCGGAACGTCGATACGAGGCCGGGCGGAGTCGTTGGTAGTGATGGAAATGGACTTGTGCAGATCACCCTTGCGGTTCAATGCATCCAGCGAAATCTTGACAACGCCGGTATCGCCGGGGCCAAGGTTCTTCTTGTCCAGAGGGGCGGTTGTACAACCGCAACTTGGGTGAACGTCGGCAATGCGAAGCGTGTCGCCGCCAACGTTTACAATCTTCAGCTCGCGCTGCAGGGTCCCCGGCGAAACGCGCCCCCAACTGACGCTGTCGCCACCAACAATCATGATCTTCGGCTTTCCAGATGCTCCGGCCGTCGACGGAGACTTCATGCCATTGCAGCCGGCCGCCGCCAACGACACCACGAGAAGACCGTGAAGCGCCACGGAGCGCACGATTGGAGCGGAGAGCGTTTGCCAGATGTTCATGTCGTGTGCAGTACGTAATGAGGATAAGGACACATCGCATCTCGACTGCTCGACGATGTGATTGTGCCCGGGATGAGAATAGTAATCGTGTGCTCCCGATTAACGGGCTACGAACGTGATCACAACCCGCCGATTCCTTCGGCGCCCGGCTTCGGTGGCATTGCTTTCGATCGGCTGCGATTCACCGTAGCCGCGGGTTGAAATCTGATCGGTGGGAACACCCAGCTTCCTGAGATATGCGGCAACAGCCTCGGCCCTCCGTTCGGACAGAGCCTGATTGGCAGTCTCATCCCCGACGTCGTCGGTATGCCCGGCAACCTCCGCCTGCACGGAGCCATCGGCCTTCAACTTCGAGGCGACTCGTTCCAGCACCCTGCTGGCCGTGCCGCTCACCTGTATGCTTCCGGTAACGAACTCGATGGGACCGATCGGCTCGTCGGCAACAGGCTCGGCCGGCTTGGGGCCGGGCTTGAGATAGAAGTCGTGCGTTGTTTCCTGGTAGGTCGTAGTCTTCGACAGATCAACAGATGTATGATCGGGCTTGTATCCGTCCGATGTGGCTGCGAAGGAATATTTCGCTCCTGCAGGAAGCGTGACTCGATATGCACCGGTTGCCGGATCGGTTCGCGCAGTACCGCCGCGGCCACCGGGGCCGCTTCCTTCGTAGGTGATCGATGCATCCAGCGGTTTCTTGGTTGCGGCATCGTAGACGTGCCCGGAGAGAAGCACCACCGGATGCGGACGCATCCGCTCCGGAAGCAGCACGCGGAAGATATCAGCCTCACCGAACGAATTCTTCGCCGAAACCAGATAGGCATAGTCACCGGAAGCCGGGATCGTGAAGAATCCGTCCCACGCCTCGCTGTTGATCGGCGGCCCGAGATTCTCCGGCGCAGACCAGTGCTGCCATGTGGAATCGAGCCGGCGCGTCACGAAGATGTCGCTGCTGCCGTAACCGCCGCGGCCATCGGAGGCGAAGTAGAGTGTTACGCCGTCGGCGGCGAGGAACGGCGTGCGATCGGCGCCACGGGTGTTCACGTCGGGTCCCAGATTCAACGGTTCACTCCACTCACCGTTGGATCGGAGAAAACTTACGTACAGGTCCAGATCGCCATGCGTATCGTTCCGGTCCACTGCCATCAGCAGAGTCTTGCCGTCGTTGCCGAGATAGTAGTTCGCCGAGAGGGCGCGGCTGTAGTAGTTCCGGATGTTGAGCTTCTGCGGCTTCCCCCAGCCGTCGCGGGTACGATGAACGATCGATACCCCCGGCCCCATGGTTCCATCGGGATTGTAGACATTGCCGAGAAGCAACGTGTTTCCGTCCGGCGTGACGGTGCTGACGAAGTTGTGGTCGAAGTTGTTCAGCGGCGTTCCGATATTCTTCGCGGGCGACCATGTGCCGTCGTTCTGCAGCGTCGAGTACCAGATGTCGTCGTTGCCGATGTTGTCGGGATGATCGGTTCGATCGAAGTAGAGCGTCTTGCCGTCCGGCGATATCACCGGGCCGACGTCGTTGTACGCCGAGTTGATATTACGTCCCAGATTCTCGAGAAGCATGCTGTCTGCAGGCTGGGCCATGCCGTGAGAGGGCAGCAGTAGCAGCAATGCAAACGCCGATGCAAGGATGCGAGGGAGCGAGATGAACTTCATGATATCAGATTGGATCCGGTTCGGCTGACTGTTCGGACGCCCTGCTCGGTTCGTCCGATGCCGGCCGGCATGTTATAGACGTACCGATCGACGATGGGACACCGCCGATTTATCAAAATACGTGTGCGCAGGGCGGTTTTCAAAGGGTGCAGCACGTCCCCCCATAGCGGCACGCGCGCGATGAACTCTTCACTACCACGACGGACGCTTCCGCGAACACGCCGGCGCAGGTGCTCCGGGGGCCATGGGCCTGAACCTGCCGGCTATCGCAGAATCGTCATGCTCCGTGTAAGCGAACGCCCCCCCGCCTCGAGACGGCAGTAATAGGTTCCGGCCGGCAACATTGCATATCGGTAATCTGCAAGATCGAAGAATGCACTGTGTGCCCCGGCCGGCATCGCCTCATCAACCAGTTCCCCAACAGCATGCCCGGCCAGATCGAAGAGTACCAGCCGGACCTGCTGCAACGCGGCCCCCGGCATCGGTGCCAGGGTGAAATCGATGCGGGCAGCCGTCGATACAGGATTGGGAACCGGCGCCATGAGCGTGAGCCCGTTCCGGCTGGATGCTGGCCCATCTACGGCAAGCGGGGCAATTGTTGTCGTGAACATCCCGCTTCCGTGGGTTGCAACCGCAACAAACCCATCGCTCTGCCGGGCATCGATCATATCCACAACCGTGTTTCCGATCGTCTCCGCTCCCTCGAGCGACCAGACCGTGGAGGTGCCGTTCAAGACCGTGGTTGAATAGAGTCCCGTGCTGGTTCCAACAAGGTAGACCGTTCCCCCGACGCGATGAAGGAACGTGAACCAACGGCACGACGGGCCGGGGCCGGTGCCGGAAGCGTTCGCCTCCAGGTTGCCGCCGATTGCGTTCCAGCTGCCCCCGCCATCGGTTGTGAGAAAGAGACTCTGCACGAGATAGTTCGAGAAGACCACGACCGCTCGGTTTCCATCCATCGGATCCACTGCGATGCAGTTCACATAGGCAGGCCCCTTTGGAAATCCGGCCGCCGTGATGTTGACAGGAAGCGGATCACCCGTGTCGGCGCCGTCGATGCGGTAAACGCGCCCGCTGTCGGTACCGAAGTACAGTCTGTGCGACGGTAACGATTGCGACGCACCAACGGCGGTAATGTGCCCGGTCGGCGAAATCGCCGTCTGTGTATAGGCGAACCAGTTCGTGGTTGCCCGATCGGTCGACAGAAGCGGGATCTGCGTGAGATCGCTGTTCCGGAACAACTGGTTGCCAGCCGGGAAGTACATGATGCGATTGTCCGACGGATCCAGCACGAACGGGTTGACGAAGAGGTTGTTGGATTCGCCCGCAGGGTCCACACGCGTATAGGTGCTGAGCGTACCGTCTCCATTGACGAGCACCCGATAGACCTTCCCTTCCTGCTTCGAGACATAGTAGGAGGTGCCACTGTCCGCAATTGCGCAGATCGATCCGTCCCCACTCCCGAGCCAGTTCCAGGGTGTCGTTGCTGAGACGCTCTTCGTCCCCCATGTCCCATTGTCCTGAAGCCCACCAACCAGCGATTGATCGCCCTGAGTTGCGTGGTCGATCGCCACCGAGTAGAACTGCGTGGTCAGATAGCCATTGTTGAGCGATGTCCATGCAACATCCCCGGCAAGAATGTTGCCGGTGCGATGCACGCCGCCATCGCTCGCCGTGTATGCCACGTTGGGGTTGGTCCTGGAGAAGAGAAGCCAGTGCTGATCCGGATGATGATTGGGATATTCAAGCTGGAGACGAACCGTACTATCGATGGGAACATCCCGGTATCCGCCGATCCACGCGGTGCTCGTACTGCTCGCGAAACCGTCGGTTGAGCGGTAGAGATTGGTTCCGCCAACGAAGACGCTGTTCTCGTCGGCAGGGTATACCACACAGTGCAGATCGTAGGAACTTTGCGGATTGAAATCACCGAACGATCCACCGAACGATGGAAGGTTGGCGGATCGATCCTCCCACGTCCCCCCGGTCCCGGTTCCATTGCCGCTCACGAAGGTATACTTCCACAGTGATGTATAGTTGGCCGTTCCCTTGAAGTCGTGCCCGAGATGCCCCGTTCCAGGCGTCTCGCCGAGGAAGTAGGCAACGTTGGGGTTGGACTGCGACACGCCGATCACGATGCGGTTGTACTTCGCCGGAAATGCCGCCGGTGTGATGCTGACCCAGGTCTCGCCATAATCCCCGGTGCGCCAGATCCCTCGTTTCTGTCCGTCGCTGCTCATGGTGGCGTATGCAACACCGCTGCCGGCAACGGCAATATCCGTGTAGACGGAGTTGGCGGTACTCCCCACAAGCTTGTTGCGCCAGGTGGTGCCGCCGTCGGTGGAGATCGTGATGGCACCGTAGGTTGCCATGTAGACGCGGTCGTGCGCGGAATCGGATGGATCGGTTGCGATACGCCAGACGTAGTCGTTGTAGGAGTCGAACGTCTGCGGCGTATGGCTGGCAAGCAACGACTTCCATGTAAGGCCACCGTCGGTGGACTTGAAGATGCCATCGCCGCTGAAGTAGGCTCCGCCGGCCGAAGCACTTCCTCCCACGATTTCACCGGTCCCGTAATACCAGACATTCCCCTTTCCCGGGCGTACATCCTGAGCGATACAGGTAACGCTGGAGATCGCGGCGTGCGGCGTTACGCGCGTCCATGATGCGCCTGCGTTGGTGGAGCGCCACATGCCGCCGGACGCACCGCCGGCGAACATCGTATCCTCACCCCGAACATCGAGCGCAAGCGCTCGCGTGCGCCCGCCAACATTGAACGGGCCACGCAACGTCCAGCCGTAGTCCAGTACACCGGCTCCCTTTCCGAAGAACGACTCATGATCCGGCAGCGACCCGGCATAGGCAAGCTCGGCGGCACGAATGCCGCGTGGAACAAGCCCTGTGGCCGGATCGCACATACGTGCACGCTCCCACTCTCCGCGTGCCGCGGGATCGTCATCATCCCCGCCGACATCGTCAAGTGGAACATCCCGGACTTCGTTGTGAACGTCACGCGGAGCTACGGTGTGCACGTTCGCGGGTGCAAGCAATCCAAACATTGCTATCGCGGCAATGCACGGCACGGTAAGGAGAAGAAGTCTGCGACTCATGGGCAATGCAGGCCTGTTGTCGGTACGTGAGACGTCTCGGCACGGCATCGTTCACCGTGACCACGAAGATACACAACGCTACGGACGCGAACGGCATGGCGACCGGCACTCGTGCATCCCGGCTGCAGCGGCCGGATGGAAGTATCAGTGGCGAACATCCCGGTGTTGAGCATCCCGGCACAACAGAGGCCCGGGACTATGCTGGGTGCGTGCGGACGCGGCACGACAATCGGAGCTCGATGCCATTCGTCACACGAAAGCGATTTCCGCGGTTCAGGGCAACGGCTCTATCTTGTATTCCGTGCGAGACATGCGGATCCGCCTGCCGAGCCTCCGCGGGCAGACCATTCATCTTCAGACAACAAACCGCAATCATGTCGCTTACTACATTCGAGGAACTCCCCGATGACGCGCGTCTCTGGTTGTTCCATGCCGAGCGCCCGCTGAACGATTCCGAAGCCGCCGTGCTGCGCAGCGCGCTGGAGCATTTCCTGGAGGGTTGGGCTGCACACCGGCAGGATCTGACCGCCGCGTACGATCTGCGGTACAACCAGTTCATTCTGCTCGGCATCGACGAGTCCAAGCTTCCCCCCTCCGGCTGTTCAATCGACAGCATGATGCATACGCTCGAGCAGATCGGCGACACACTTGCCGTGGATCTGGTGGATGCACCGGACGTTCCATACCGCGACGGCGAGGCAGTTGTCTGCGTCTCGCGCGATGCATTCGCGAAGCTCGCCGCATCGGGAACGGTGAATGCCGCCACCATTGTCTTCGATCGTATGGTAACCCGGGTTCGCGATGTGCGATCGGGGCGCTGGGAGACCCCGGCTCGCAGTTCGTGGCATGCGCGGGCATTCGATCTCGGCGAATCGGTAAGCGCGTAGCAACTCATCATCTCAACAGCAGACAGCTCAGGCAGATGGCAGAGATCACCCGGCTTCCCTTCCTCCCCGGAACATATCGAGGCACCGGAATCTGGCACGATCGCACCAAGGCAACCGGCAGCTTCCGCGTAGAACATCGCTACGAAATACTTCCGGAAGGAGCGGTACTTCAGACTACGCACCGGACGTTCCTCCACGATGATGGAAGTATTCAGTACGAAGAGCATTCCACCATCCTATTCTCACCGGAAGAGTATCCGTTCCTTCATGCCACCGTGAAAAGCGGCGGCGCAGCGATCGGAGGACCGGGTTATTGCTACGGCAACCTTGTTCACTACGGATTGATCATCAGCGATACCAATTCGCTGGAGAACACCTACCTGGTGGATGCAGACACGATCCGTCTGGACGGATCGGCCACGAACAACGGCAAGCCGACCGTCTGGGAGGAACGTTCACAGAGCAACGTCTGATCGGGCTCACGCGCCGTGGTCTTCGCGCGTACAGCATGCCCGGACGTCGTATCGGAACCACGGCGCAGGACGGCGGAACGCAGACACCATCCCGAGGTTGGCACCGAATGACTACGACGCACGCGTGTATGCAATCTCCAGCATCTTCTGCTCCGATGGCCCGGCGGCCGATCCAAGGTTGGACACGATCGCAAATGTGAAATGATCCGGGTCGATCATCGTATAGATGAATTGGAACTGAACCTTCTGTCCCTCCTCCTCATTATTACCCCGCAGTGTAAGCTTCTTCGAAGCCGCGTCGTAGGCCCCTTCAGCGAAGACGGAGTACGTTCCCATTTCATCGACTTCCCACATGAAGTACTTTCCGTTGCGATTGTCGAACCCCATCATGGAGAACGTGTTCGCACTCATCCCCATCATCGTGCCAAAGGTTTCCACCTTCAGGAAGCGGCCGCCAAGTATCATTGCACTGGATGCCGTCCCGTTGGAAGTCTGCGGCGCCCCGCTCATGTAGTCCGTCAGCTTGTAGTTCCAATTGCCGGCCATTCCCTTCAGAAGCTCATGCTGCGGACCCGGCTGGGCCTTCTTCATCATCTCCTCCATCGGCGACTGCGCGCGCGCCGCGGTAACGACTCCCATGGTGACGAGAGCAATGAGCATATAGCGGATGGTATGCATGGCAATATCGATTTGAGTGGATGGAATCACGAACTGCGTACACGCAGTCGTACGATATCGGGGAGGCATTGGACGGGGGGACGAAATATACAATGCTTCGGGCATACCAAGGGATTGGCCGATCACATTCATCAGGCATCAACAATGCGTACGTACACGATCGTTTCTCTGCTCGCCGCAACGCTAACTCTTGCCGCGTGCGGCGGGAAGTCGGAGCCGGGCAGCGCACCAAAGTCCGGCACGGCAGCACGCGATACGGCTGGAACGCGAAGCCACGACGATGCTCCGCACCCGGTGCCGCACGTTGTGGTGCATGACTTCGACATACGCAAGATCCCTGCTGCCTGCAGGTACTCGGGGGAGGTGTTGGGAGGCGCCCGCTGGGACGATGCCAACGGCGACAATGTGTTGATCGTGACCCATACGATGAAGGTGCCGCCGGGCGCCGAGACCGATGAATCGAATGCGAGGGCGGAACAGATCATCGGAATCCTGTATGCCACGAGCGGCGGCGGCACGAAGCAGCTCTGGAAGATTCAGGATGCGGCGAACAACGTATGCGATCTGGGGCACGGTCTGCTCTCCAAGATCGTCGTGGCAGATCTCGACAGCGACGGCGTTGCCGAGAATGCATTCGTCTACAACATCGAGGGCTCCTGCGACGTATCGCCGATCACCGTAAAGCTCATCATGCACAGCGGGACAACGAAGCTGGCAATCAGAGGAACCACGCGAGCGCAGGTGTCGGAGAACAGCATTGTTGGCGGTGAGAAGACGTTCGACCCGGCCTTCAACGGCCTGCCCGAATCCTACAGGGAGTTTGCATCGCAACTCTGGGAGAAGTCCGTTCGGCCGATCGACATCCTCATGCCGAAACAGTAGCAATGCAGGCAACGATGGAACCCGAATCGGCTACGATCGCGACGTGACCTCTGCGAGCCTGCGCGCCAGGTACTGACGTTCGGCCCCGTTGGAAACGAACTCCAGCGCGCGCATGTATGCCGCCGCCGCGGGCACGTGATGCCCGGCTCGCCGCAACAGGTCCGCACGGGCGGCATGGAGCAGGTGGTAGCGATTCAACGAACCTTCCGCCTCGATGGAATCGATCATGCGAAGCCCATCGGCAGGCGTGGTTGCCATCGCAACTGCAACGGCGCGATTCAACGCCACAACGGGAGTCGGGTTCAGGCGGAGCAGTTCCGCGTACAGGAGTGCAATCTGCTCCCAATCCGTCTCCTCTGCACGGAGAGCGGCGTCGTGAAGGGCCGCGATTGCCGCCTGGATCTGATACGGCCCCGACGCCTGCATCCCAATCGCCTCATCGAGAAGCGCTGTCCCTTCGGCGATCATCCCACTATCCCACAGGCTCCGGTTCTGCTCCTCCAGCACAATCAACTCGCCACTGGCACCGATTCGGGCCAGCCGCCGGGCGTCGTGCAGCAGCATCAGCGCCAGCAGGCCAAGTGCCTCCGGCTCGTGCGGCATCAACTCGCAGACGATCCTTCCCAGGCGGATCCCCTCGGCGGCAAGGTCGCTCCGTACCAGCGTATCGCCCTGCGATGAGGCGTAGCCTTCGTTGAAGATCAGATAGATCACCGCCAGCACGGCTTCGATGCGCTCGGGCAGGTCGCGATCGAACGGCACACGAAAGGGAATGCGCGCATCCCGGATCTTCCGTTTGGCACGCACAAGCCGCTGTGCCATCGCCGGCACCGGCATCAGAAAGGCGCGTGCGATCTCCGGTGTACTCAATCCGCCAAGCATGCGAAGTGTGAGCGCAATCTGTGCGTCCGATGCAAGCGCAGGGTGGCAGCATGTGAAAATCAACTTCAGTCGTTCATCGGGAATCATGCTGGGTACGTCCTCCTCCATCGGTTCATTCGCCGGGGTTTCGACCTCGGCTTCGAGTGTGCCCAACGCACGCGCGCTCATTGCATCGCGGCGAAGACGGTCCAGCACCTTGCGCTTTGCCGTGGTGAGTATCCATGCACCAGGCACATCGGGAACGCCGGCCGCACGCCAGCGTTCCAGCGCGATCGCAAATGCCTCCTGCATGGCATCCTCAGCCAGATCGAAATCGGCGAACTGCGACACGAGCGCCGCCATCACGCGTCCGGATTCGCGTCGGAACGTCTGTTCAACTATGCCGTCTATGTTCCTCATACCATGGTCGCTCATCGGTGCGTTCCCCCTTCGATGCGCATCTACATCAGCGGCCGCACTTCAATCGTGCCGAATGCTGCCGTAGGTATCCGCGCGGCGAGCGCGCAGGCCTCATCCAGATCGGCACACTCCACAATGTAGTACCCTCCCACCAGTTCCTTCGTCTCGGCATACGGACCGTCCACTCGGATCACCCTGCCGTTGTCCAGACGCACGGAGGCTCCGGATGCAGGTGAATGCAGGCGGCCGCCATCAACCCACGTTCCCTGCTGGATCAACTCCTGAGCAAGATTGCGGTGATGCTGTGTATGCTGCTCCTGCTGCCGTGGATCCAACTGGTTCCAGCGTTCCTGGTCCGTATGAATCAACATCATGAATTGCATACTCCCTCCTGTTGACGAACGTGTGTTACTGCTTCCATCGAAATCCCCAGTGCCTGCGGGCCTACAGCGGGCACCGGTACCGGGCATCCCGGAGAGAATCGGACGGCCGCTGCGCGCGGCTCCGAACGCCACGCGCAACGGCACACTGAACGACATGCCAGCCTGCAGACGCCACCGCGCATGTCGCGCCGGACGACCGGGCTCAGGCACCGGCCTGCATCAACGGACGGACTTCCACGGAGCCGTGTGCGGAAGAGGGGATCCTGGCAGCGAACTCGAGCGCATCATCGAGATCCTTGCAGTCCAGAATGTAGTAGCCGCCAAGCTGTTCCTTCGTTTCAGCAAACGGCCCATCGGTTTTCAACGCGCGTCCGTCACGAACGCGCACCGTTGTAGCCACGGTCACCGGATGCAGGGCACTCCCGGATACGTAGGCGCCGCGCTCGCGAGCGTCCACAGTGAACGCGCCGAAATCGGCCCACATCTTCTGGCGCTGCTCGTCTGTCCACCGGACCTCCTCGGCCTGGTTGGTGTAGATCAAGAACATGTACTTCATGAGAGTCTCCGTGCTCGAGTTGACGTTTGTGAACAATTACGGCGCGTTCCGTGCCGCACATTTGTCCATACGACGAGCAGGTCCGACGAAATCGACAGGGGGTGAAAAAAAAATTCTTCGAAGGAGTCCGGGCGGGTCCGTGTCCACGGCGGCAAAAGGTCGGGCAGGCAGGCACCGTAACTCACAGGGCTCCCTGCTCCAGTACCGTAGGCGATCCTGGAGCAGAGAGCCGATAGGCGCTATCGTGCTCCCTTGCGGGAATTGCAGCTCCGGCACATCAGTGCCGCATTGGTTTGCGACGTGCGTCCGCCGCGACTGTGAGCGATAACATGGTCGATCGTGAAGTTCTCCCAGGAGAGAGCCTCCCGGCAACGACAGCAGCGCCGGGTTTCGGCCGTATGCCAGATCAGGCGTCGCTGCTCCCGGGTAAACGCGCGCCGCTCATCCTTTACTTCGAACAACCCTCCAAGCAATCCGCGCAGGATATCGGCACGTCGCCGCCGTGTGACCAGGCTATCGGTGTTCCCCTGCACCGTCACCAGATAATCCCGATAGAGCGCGTCCTCGAGCGTAACTCCCTCGCCGTTACGCATACGGATACGGACCTCGTCGATCCGTTTGGCGAACTCCACCAGCAGAACCTGCGCCTGGGCATTGCGGCACCGGTCGGTCAGGATCAGCCCATCCGCCTCGAGCTCATAAATGAGCATGTAGAGCGAATAGAAGTCCACCACGTTCGCGAAGCGCGTGGTAGTGATCTCCGGCAATATCCCCTGCAGCAGATGCAGCACTCTCGAGAGCTTGCGCGCAGAGTTCTCGAGCTCCTTGCGATCAACAAGATCCCCGCCGATCACCTTGTCCACGGCCTTCTTCTTGTCGATGATCCCGCCGTTGCACACCGAAGCAAGCAGCTCGCACACCAGCTCCACGTGTTTCATACGACTGATCTGCGCCGGGGTCAGCAACGACTCGAAGTAGTCGTGATGTTTCCGTGCCAGGCGCTGCGCGGCCAGGAACCACGGACTCCGGAAGTATCGCGCATGCCGCTTCTCCGCGCTGGTAAGCCCCTTCCCGGTAGAGTTGATGCGGACGAAGAGTGAGATGATATCGGAGAGATCCCCCTCGATCTCCACGGTCTGAATCTTGTACCCCATCAACCGATGCTCGAACCCTGCACGCCGCACGGTGCTCCAGTCCAGCTCCTCACACTCATCGGTATCAACCTGCACGGCGGCACTGAATCGGTTGCCGCGAAATCGCCGCACGCCTTGAAACATGAGGATCGTTTCAAGACGCTGCTTGCCGTCGATCACATCGTAAACAAGGCGTCCCTGTTCATCCACCTGTTTGTAGAGAAATATCGATGGGATCGGGTAATGCATGAATATCGTTTCGATCAGCTTCTTGCGATCGCTCGGCTGCCACACCGAGTCGCGCTGAAACCCAGGCTCGAGATTCAACTGTCCACGTTCGAACAGACTCACGAGATCCTGTACGGTCTTGTGACCATATTCGTACTTCAACTGGTTCAATGCTACCTCCATGCACGCAATTGGTGAACGCATCAATAAACCACAGGCACGCACGGTCTCTTGCCGCCACCTGTCGCATGTGGGTGCGACAGAGGCGGGAACGCTCAACCACGAGCATGCGTGATTGCCGGCCGCGTTGCTCAGGCCGTGACTTAAATGGTGATGAACGATGATGCACCGGCAAACCGCAGAACCGGCACAGTGACGAAATAGACGAAGGCTCCATCAACGGATGCGCGCATGCCCTTCTCCTCCATCGGATCCCGTCAGGGTCGGAACGGGAACAGACGGGCAGGAGAACGGAATCCGGAGCGGATCGTCCATGCAGCGCCTAGCGAAGCTTCGATAGCGATGGTGATCAGCGTGTTACATATGGCACCTCCCATCGAATGTCCTGAACGATGCGAGCGAGATTTGGAAGCGTTGGGAATTCCGGAACCTGACCGTTCCGGTGCTGTGGTATGGGCGAACGAGACCTCCAACCGCATGCGGATGTCTTGCGGAACCCGGGCGGAACCGCGCGACGCATAATGCCGGTTCCCCGGATGCCAGGAGCATACGGCAGAACCCGCAGGAGGCGGTTGTGTCGGTACATGTGCAAACTTTGGGGGAAAGCATGGCCGCGTGTCATTTCCAGTGAACAATGAGCACGTGCTGGTAGTCGAATTTGAGCCGCGATATTACCGTCTGCGCACTCAATATGCAATGAAGTTCCTACACTTCGGCCGGAAATATTTGGGCGCCTGCACCAATCGGCCCTGGTTGAGTTGAATTGGACCTATTGCAATTGATTACCTCATAGACCCACAGGCCATATACATCAATGTAACCAAACGACTCCCGCCCCGTTGCCCCTCGGCGGGCCAACGGACTGGGTGCACGGCTTGGATCAGATATCGTTATAAGAGACGCTGTTATGTGACGCACCGCTGAATGCAACGTATCAACTACGCACCTGCACGGATACGCCTGCGTGGATCGTGATACTATCGATAAGGATGCACCGAAGTTGCAGCAACCGAAGGCGCCTGCACTCTCCCTGGCGCGCTCAACGCCCGCAACGTCGGGAGACGCGTGAATGCACCATCCCTCCTCCATCCATCTGAACAACCTGGAACGCCGATTGTTACCACGGCCCGCCTGATGATATGACGTGCCGCGATCAACGAACGTTGTCTTCTCACACATGAATCATTATCACACACATCAGGTGGTGCCGTTACGAGGCAAGAGTTGGAGGATCGAGGACTGGATGTTGGTGGCGCCGCATGTGCCGTCATGCTGCAGAGGCTACGCACAATCGAATTGTCATCAACGAACGTCGCCGCCCTGTCCGCGTGCGAGTGCAACGTTCAACAGGACGGCGAACGGAACGGGCGCTGTACCCAGTGGTGCGGGAATGGCCATATTGCCGTTCCCGCACCGCTACTTCTTATCGAACAACAATCAGCGGCAGACTCGATGCACGGACGCCGCTGCTCCGAATGGTCGCAATGTAGGTTCCGGACGGCAGACCGCTCACGTCGATGTCGTACCAAGTGTCAGCCGTGCCTGTCGGCGCCTGCTGCCTGCGGGAGACGACCTGGCCGAGGAGATCTGTCAAGGTCAGCTCCGTCACTGCACCCTCCACCCCGCCGGCATGGAGTCGAACGGCTCCATGCACCGGGTTCGGCCAGGCCTCCAGCGTGATCCGCGCAGGAGACCGTGGCTCCGACAGTTCCTCGGGAACGGCGCTGGCGCTGTCCGGCGGAACGATATCCTTCGGGACGGCCCATGACGTTCCCCAGACGGCAGCTCGTCCGCTTCGGTAATCCTCCCATGCCGCAAACAACGTATCGCGCAGGATGATGCCGCTGGGCCGCATCGTGACGCCGTTGGTAGCGCTGATCAACCGCGGATTGGAGGCCGCCAGTGTGATCTGATTGAAGAACTGAACCCTGCACCCCGAAGCAGACGCACGCAGAAGCGCGAACGATCGCCCTTCGCGGTGAAACAGGAAGGCATCCGTCTCTCCCTTGTCCAGCATCGGCGTTACGCATCGCGCCACCAATTGCCCTCCGGCGGTGAATCGCTCCACAGTAAGCCATGGTGAATCGTCCGTCACCGTTGCTCTGACAATGGATCCCTCGGCAAGTCGCTGGTAGATGACGCGGGCACTGTCCGGAACCGGCGGAATCGTCCCCAGCTGCGTAACGCCCCACGACGCAACCTCGAGCAGGAGCGTATCCACAATCAGGAGTACCGAGTTGGCCCCATCGGCAACCATGTGGAACGGCAGATGGAAGCTGCGGTCCAGTGCCTTGGAGAGCGTCCAGGCAATCGTTCCATCCGGACGAAACGCATCCGCATGGAACGTGTTGGCGAGATAGCCATGAAATGCAAGGCCCGAGGGATCGACAGCGATTGCCAACGGGGGAGCGTACAGGCGCCCCCAGGAATCGTCCGACGTCCAGTCGGTCGGCTTCCCCCAGCCCGTTCCGGCGACCGTTGCGGATTGAGCACCGGCATTGACCGCCGGCCCGTTGGGGCCGTTGAGTGTGGAGTACACGTATCCTCCCGTCACGATCGCCGTGTTCGGAAGCGCGTACATCTCCTCCGCGCGCGCGGGCACGTCCCACGTTGTGGCAGGATATTCGATTCGCATCGTATCGTACACGGCAACCGTGCCGACATCCGGTCTCCACTCGCGAATCGTGTAATATCTCCCGCTGGAGTCATCCGTCTCCCGAGCCGCAAGCAGAAGCTTCCCCTCGCGGGTAAATACCGCGGGCGTGGCGGGCCGGTTCGGAGCGTCGACGATAAGGATGTCGGCCTTCTGCGCGAGGCAGGCTGCCGACGGCAGGAGCAGAGAGAGAAGCAGGGTGGTTAGGCGCATGACGTAATCCTGATCAGGCAGATCCCTGGTGAGACTGCTCGTCGCACGGACGGATGCGATCCGGAACAAGCAGCTGTGAGATATCCCCATTCGCCTGCCGCACCGGAGAGACATCCGCGGGAAACGATGGCGTTGTGCCGGAGACGGGATGCGCCGTTGATTCCCGCCGTGGCCGCAATAGTACACTCACGAATCGTGTCCGGCAAGCCACTCCGCAATCGTGAGGCGCAGCCCGTGGCACCGCAGAGCTGTGCGCAGCATGTGCCCATGGGCCCGGCCCGCCACAAAATGTTAGCGGCCTGCGCTCACGTTGGATTTCACTCCCCGTTTCGGTTTATTTGCCGACTCTTCTTCAGGCAGTTCCTATCCAAACAGCAAGGCGGCGTTCCAACCATGTCGATCATTCAGGATGTTCTTGCGCGTCAGATTCTGGACTCGCGCGGCAATCCCACCATCGAAGTTGAAGTTACTCTCGAGACCGGCGTAATGGGCCGCGCAGCGGTTCCTTCGGGCGCCTCCACCGGCGAGCACGAAGCCGTGGAACTGCGCGACGGAGACCCCGGGAAGTACTTCGGACTTTCGGTAGAAAAGGCTGTGGCAAATGTCAACGACACGATCGCCGAGGAGATCGTTGGCCTGCCGGCAAATGAGCAGGCGGTGATCGATGCAATCCTGATCGATCTCGATGGCACGGACAACAAGTCCAAGCTGGGCGCCAATGCGATTCTCGGAGTCTCGATCGCCGTGGCGAAGGCCGCGGCAAAATTCCACAACCTTCCGTTGTATCGCTATCTGGGCGGCGTGAACGCCCGCACCCTCCCGGTGCCGCTGATGAACATCATCAACGGCGGGAAGCATGCGGACAACAACGTGGACTTCCAGGAGTTCATGATTGCGCCGGTTGGCGCCGACAGTTTCAGCGAGGCACTGCAGATGGGAACGGAGATCTTCCATTCCCTCCACAAGGTTCTCAAGGCAAGGGGCCTCTCCACCTCCGTGGGTGACGAGGGAGGCTTTGCTCCGTCGCTCGCCTCGAACGAGGAGGCGATCGATATGATCCTGGAGGCGATCGAGAAGGCACACTACTCTGCCGGCAACGATGTGTGGCTGGCGCTGGACGTTGCCTCGAGCGAAATGTGGAGCGATGGCCAGTACAAGCTGTTCAAGTCCACCGGTGCGTTGAAGAGTGCGGACGAGATGGTGGAATGGTACAAGGCACTCACGGAGCAGTATCCGATCATTTCCATCGAGGACGGCATGGCCGAGAACGACTGGGATGGCTGGCGCAAGCTGAGCGAGGCAATCGGCGGCGATGTGCAGCTTGTCGGCGACGATCTCTTTGTCACCAACAGCGAGTTCCTATGGCGTGGCATCGAGAACGATATCGCCAACTCCATCCTCGTGAAGCTGAATCAGATCGGCACCCTTTCTGAGACGCTGGAGGTTGTGGAGCTGGCGCAGAAGAATCTCTACACGGCGATCATCTCGCATCGTTCGGGCGAGACAGAGGATACAACGATTGCCGATCTCGCCGTGGCGACCAATGCGGGCCAGATCAAGACCGGCTCGGCCAGCCGCACGGATCGCATCGCCAAGTACAACCAGTTGCTTCGTATCGAGGAGGAGCTGGGCCCGACGGCGGAGTTCGCCGGCGAAGCAGCGTTCTCACGCGGCATCATCTGATGATCAGAGAATATTCGAGGATGGGGTGCGAGACTCGGGGAGCGCAGGCCCGGTGCCGGGAAGCGAAGGCCGCCGCGTGTTCGCGTTTCATCCTCGTTCGTTTTTCACTTCATCCTTCCCGTTTCCATGGCAATACTGTTCGGCACCGACGGATGGCGCGCAATCATCGCTGAGGATTTCACTTTCGCCAACCTTGAACTGGTGGCGCGCGCCGCCGCACAGTTCTACAGGAAACACCCGAACGCCGGAAACGGCATCGTTGTTGGCGGCGACGCACGTTTCCTCTCCTCCCGCTTTGCCGCCACTGTTGCCCGCGTCTTCGCCGCCGAGGGAATGGCGGTGTGGCTTGCCGACGGCATCGCATCCACTCCCCAGATCTCGCTGGCCGCGAAGCAGAAGAAGCTCAGCGGCGGCGTCATCATCACCGCGAGCCATAATCCGGCAGAGTACAACGGCTTCAAGCTGAAGGCGGACTACGGCGGCCCGTCCGCACCGGAGGATATCGCAAAGGTGCAGGCCAGCGTCACGAAGCTGGAGACGGCACGCGACGCTGGAAGCCTGCGGCGCAGGGCACTTCCGGAGCTTGCCGATCTGGTGAAGGCCAGGAAGGTGAAGCGGTTCGATGCCAAGGCTCGCTATGTGGAGTACGTAAAGAAGAAGATCGATCTGGACCTGATCGCCAGGGCGAACTTCCGGGTGCTCTACGATCCGATGCATGGCTCCGGCATCAACACCATGGACCAGCTTCTGCCGAACGTGGATCAGCTTCATAACAGCTTCAATCCCGCCTTCGGCGATCTGGATCATCCGGAGCCGCTGGGCGAGTATCTGCCGGGGCTCATCAACGGAATGCGGAGCGGCAACTACTCCATAGGAATGGCCACGGATGGAGATGCAGACCGTCTGGGCATGGTTGACGAGGAGGGGAACTTCATCGACTCGCACCGTGTGTTCGTGCTGCTGATGAAGTACCTCTACGAGGATCGCCGGCTGAAGGGATCGGTGGCGAAGACGATCTCGCTCACCACGATGATCAACACCTATTGCTCGCGCCATGGCATCACGATGCACGAGACGCCGGTTGGCTTCAAGTACATCGCACGGCTCATGACAACGGAGAAGGTCGTGATCGGTGGCGAGGAATCGGGCGGCCTGGGAACAGCGCTGCACATTCCCGAACGCGACGGCATCTTCAACGGCCTGCTCGTGCTGGAGATGATGGCGCATCGCGGCAAGACGCTGGGACAGCTTTCGCGCGAACTGGACGATGAGTTCGGCCCGCATCGCTACAGCCGTCGCGACGTTCGCATGAGCGTTGCCCAGAAGAATGCCATCCTCAAGAGCGCGCAGCGCGGTATCTCGAAGCTGGGCCCCTATCCGGTTACCGCAACCAGCACGCTGGACGGATTCAAGTTCTTCGTGGAGAATGGGTGGTTGCTGATCAGGGCATCGGGCACGGAGCCGCTTCTGCGCTACTACGCCGAGGCCGATTCCGAGGAGAAGGTCGGCCGACTGCTGGATGCCGGACTGAAGCTGGCGTAGCGGTGGAACCTGGGGGCCTGCCATCCAGAGTCACGTTCCGGCGGTCTCGAGAAACGTGGATGCGCCGCGCTGCATGCAGCGGCACAACGGCCTTTCGATCGGAACCATAACTCACGGATCTCATCGTGCATTACTCCACCTTCTACAGCATCATGCCCGATGGAACGGTGAAACAGATCAATCCGTTCACCGGCAACGAGGTGTGGGCTGTTCCCGGGCGCGCTTCCAAACCGAGCCAGTTCGGCCGCGGGAACGGAGCGCCGGAGCCCGAACCGATCGGCGACATCGACAGGCTCGCGGTCTGCTCATTCTGCGAGAAGAGATACTTCGAGACCTCGCCGGAGAAATCGCGATGGGTGTTCAGGGAGAATCGGTGGAGCGAACTGCCGGAGCTTCCCGCCGCCGAGTACTTCAATTCCGTTGCCGAGTTCCGCCGCGTGGCGAACCTGTTCGAGATCGTCACGCTGGATTACTGGAAGAAGAACTACGGATACGTTCTTCCAAAGCATGAGCTGGAACGAATGCAGGCGTATCTTGGCTCTCCGATCGGCCACAAGCATCTCGAGGATGTGGTTGCGTACAAACGGTCCTACATCAAGGATCCACAGGGGAACGCGATTACGAATGAGGAGGAACTGCTCCGCTTCAGCGAACCGTTCTTCGGCGGCTGCCACGAACTGATCACCGCACGGCAGCACTACCGTCCAGATGGTGGCACCGAGCGCGATCTGGTCTCCAGCGGCGTCCTGAACGGTGAAGAGCACTACTACTACTTCAGGATCACGGTGGATGCCATTCGTGCGATCATCGAGCGCAACCGCTACGTACGATACGTCTCGGTCTTTCAGAACTGGCTGCGCGAGGCCGGCGCGAGTTTCGACCACCTTCACAAGCAACTGGTCGGCATCGATGAATGGGGCGCCTCCATCTCCCGGCAGGTGAAGATGTTGAAGGAGGATCCGAACGTGTTCAACGAGTACGGCGCCAACTTCGCCGCGATGTACAATCTCATTTTCGCGGAGAACGAGTACGCGATGGCTCTCGTGGGAATCGGCCATCGCTTCCCCACCATCGAGATCTTCTCGAAGTCCGTACACGACCGGCCGTACGAACACTCGCTGGAGGAACTTCGAGGCATGAGCGACCTGGTGCATGCCTGCCATGCAGCAACGGGTGCGGAGATAAGCTGCAACGAGGAGTGGTACTATTCACCTGTCGATGCCGTGGTGAAGATGCCATGGCACGTGCTGATCAAGTGGCGCATCAACGTCACTGCCGGATTCGAAGGCGGCACCAGCATCTACATCAACCCGATGACTCCGCACGAAATGCGCGACCGGATAGTCCCGCGGCTCTACGCGCTGCGCGACGCCGGCATTATCGCACCGATACGGATCGCCGAGGAATGCCGTATCGAGCCCAACCCGTTGAAGTACGTAATGAGCAGTTGATGCCATTTGCGCCACGGCGCATCGTTGCGGTGCTACATGAACCTGCTGGCGCACAACAGCCGGGGGGCGCCAACCACTCCCCCTCCGTGCCCGAAGCAACGGCACGGTGCAACGCGGATCCCTCCCTTCACAACCCACCGTCAAACAACACTTCCGCCACATAACACGAGCGAGCGTCATGCCACGGAGTGCCGTGGGCACAATGCTCGCTCGAGCGCTATCGTGTGATGATGTACAAAAGCTCGTAGCATCTCTTCCGAAGATTGCCGCCTCCGGTGCCGTCACGGTTGCCGCATGCGCCGGCCGTCAGCCCGGCGTTGGCCGGTACCTGTCGCGACTCCGGAGGACCCGACGACCGGCACCAACAGTGCGCCGCGCTTGGCGGCATCTCGGCTTTCAAACCTACGGTGCCGAAAGCGGGCACCCGGCGTGTCTGGATGGAGAACCGAACTTGAGCAGGCTGCGTACGATTCCCCTACGTACACGGCCCCGGGGTCCCTACCATTTTCGAGCGTGGCTCCCTCAGATGCGGCCAGCGAGCCCCCCTCATATTCATTGCTCGCAGACCATCATCGTACGATGGGCGCTCTATCCTCCACGCCGGGTGTTCCCTGCGACAACCTTCAGGCTCAACGGGAGCTGGCAGTATGCTCCCGGTTGGCACTCAACAGCAAGTCAAGCTTTCATGAATTGCACCGGCATACGTAAAGCCGGTGTCTGCATTGATATTGAATTCCATCATTCCTCCCTTCCACTCGCGCTGCGGCTGCCAGCGTGCAAGCTGGATCACCTCGTGCAGCGGAGTGCTTGGGTTGGCCGTCGAGAAACCGAAGAGAAGATTTTTTGCGCCGACAATCGCGGCGTACTGTTCAAACTGATTCTTCATCTCGGTCATCGGCCAGAAGTATCCCATCAATCCGATGTAGTCGAACAGTGTGTGTGTCCGCTGTAGAAATCGCCAGTCAGTTTCCATTTCACGGGAAACGAATGTCATCATCCGTCCCGATCCGCTCTGTGGTCCGAAGTATCGGCTCAAGGCTTCGACCACCGAAACAAAGGTCTCGTTCGGTGTCTCGCTGTCGCCGATTTCCGGGTCGATATCTATTCCATCCAGCCCCCACTCATCGATCACCTGCGACGCCACTCGCTCGGCGAATTCCACGGGGTTCGGTATCGTGTTCCATGATATGCGCGGATACGGAGTGCTGACGATTGATGCCAGCACGCGTGTACCACGCTTCTGCAGAGCATGGGCACCATCGATGATCTCCTCCCAGCTCATTCCCCCCGAGGTCAGCAGATCGTTGTTCAATCCGCGTACCGGCCAAATATTGAGCGTAAAAAGATGGACGACATCGATATATTCGGGAAGTGCCTCCAGACGGATCCCGTTGTTGGCATACCCTACCCAGTAGGCAGCCATACGCGGACGCGGCGTCTCTTCACGATCTCGATTCAATGCCCTATTCGAATCGAAGAGTGAATGCAGAATCGAAGCACTCGTTCCACTTCTCGCGAACTCCCCGGAGCCCGACGAGTCATCGCACTGCTGAAATATCATTTCCAGATCGCGGCCCATAGGTACGTGCGCGGATCGCGCGTCGGTTCATTTCGGATTTCAGTGTCGTCGAACTTCGAGATCCCGACCTCCGTTGCCTCTCCCGGACTCTGCGTACCGCCAGATTGGTTCATGATATGTCGGAAGTCTCCTCGTGCCGGTTGTCGGCAGTCCCTCGATCAATCACAGATGCAATATCGATTCATGAATCGGGCATTGAGTACTCAATTACTACTCACGTCGTAGATTGCACGGGTCGTGTCGCCCTATCCCTTTCGGCTGGTTTGGTCCGCCGTACCGGCGATTCCGGCCAGAATCTGGAGCGGCACGCACGGTGCCCCGCACTGCGCTGAGTAGAAAATGAGTACCTGATGCCCCGCTCCCCACACTAGGTTTCAACAACAGGCTGCCGGTCGTCCTGACCGGTACGCCTGAATTCCGCCCAAATAACCCTCATCATGGAGAGCCCTCCCATGGCAACAGATTCCGCATCCAATTCAACCGCACCCATCGGGTACTACGCCGACGTCGCCAACCTGGACTCCACGGACTTCCCTCTCACCTTTTACGTGGTGGACGCAAGTGGTACCCAGATCCCAACGGAGATCTACGGCAACGGAGTCAATCAACCGCTCAATGCGGACACACCTCCCACGGGCTACGGTCAGGTGTCCGTGTCGATGCCGACAACCAGCTCGAAGCCGACCTCCGTGTCTACCGTTGTCGTACTTCCTTCCGGCGTCTGTCCGGTGTTCAACCCGGGCACGCAGCGAACCATTCGCATCACGGTTCGCAATTTCCCGATCACCGAAGGACGTTCGGAAGAGAACGATCATGGCAACCATGGTCATCACGGCAACGAGTGAGCAGTCCGGGTGCACGGTACCGCCGGACAGCACTGAAGGCTGAGGTTCTTCGAAGCTCGATGTGATTGGTGTGGTGGGGACCGGCGTCGAATCGCTCACGCAGGGAAACAATCAACCGCCGTCTGTTTGGCCCAGTGGCGGAAGAACGATCGGTCCGCGATGGCAGGCTCATACCATCGCGGACCGTTCCCGTTTCAGTGCCGTCCGGTGCAGAGGGCTTCGCGTATTCTACTCGCCGCCCACGGCGCCATCCAGGTCATGCAGGAGCGCCTGCACTTCGGCCGCCTTCGCATGCCCGGCCTCTTCCATCTTTGCCAGAATGCTCAACGCCTTCCGACCCAGCAGCCGCGACGAGTGAACGTCGCCGCGGCGGCGCGCAAGCTCCGCAAGGTTGCCCAGCTGAATACCAACCTGCGGATGGCTTTCACCGAAACTGCTCTCGAGCATCTCTATCGCGCGCCGAAGCAGACGTTCGGCAACCCAGAGCTCGTTGCGATCGCGATAGACCATTGCCAGCCCGCTCAACGTCACCGCCGCATCCGGATGCCCCTGGCCGAGAATGGCGCACTGCAGATCGTAGGCGCGCCGCAGATAGCGTTCGGCGCTGTCCAGATTGCCCGCGTAGTAGTAGATCCGGCCGATTGAATAAACGATGATCGCGGTCTCGCCGTTCGCCTCCGCATGGGCCCGTTCGTGGATGGCCAGCGCACGCTTCATGAGCGGCAGAGCAAGCGTGGGGTTCCCCTTGGCCAGGAACCCGGCCCAGTTGCAGAGCACGGACGCCACCATGGGATGTTCGGCGCCAAGCGTGCGCTCCATCGATGCGGCAACGCGACTGAACGCTTCCACTGCTCCGGCGCCGTCCCCGCTATCGCAGAGAAGCGCAGCAAGATTGTTGAGCGTGATCGCCGTGTTCGGATGATCGGGACCGTAGATCGATTCGCACACGGAGAGCGCACGCCGGAACAGCATCTCCGCTTCGTCGTACTGCCCCTTGTCGTGAAGAATGCCGGCGAGATTGTTGATCGCGTCCGCGAGATAGGGATCGTTACCCGGCGAGCGTTCCACGATCGTAAGCGCCGTCCGGTACAGATGCTCGGCCGCATCATACTCCCCCTTCTCACGCAGCACTCCGGCCAGACTTCCGATGGTGCGGGCCGTAGTGGGATGCTCCGTTCCCAGCAGAGCCTCCTGCACGGCCAGCGCGCGGCGATAGCAGAGTTCCGCCTCGTCCACATCGCCACGATCCTGCAGAATGTGCGCCAGTTCGTAGAAGACGTGAGCGGTCTCGATATGTTCGCCGCCATGTAGTTCCTCCTGGAGAGCAGCAGCACGGCGCAGAAGCGTAAGGGCTTCATCGAAGTGCGCGCAGAGGCGCAGGAACTCGCCGGCCGCACTCAACACCGCTACCAGCTCGCGCCGGTCGGGGCCGGAGCGTTCGTACTCCTCAACGGCCTCCATATAGGCCGGCACAACGCTTTCCGAGGCATCTGCCTCCAGCCAGTACCCCAGCAACTCGTAGCCGCGCTCCTCGCGGATCAACGGCAGAAGAACATCCGGACTTGCAATACAGCTCTTCATCGCCTCTCGATCGCCCGCATTCTGGAACTGCCACGGAAGCTCCTCTGCGCGCCGGCGCCCGGGCTCCTCCTCACCGAAGAAGTGCGCCATCCGGCTGTGAAAGTCCCGGCGAGCAGTATCGCTGTTCAGATAGCGGCGCTCCACGGCGCGGCGCAGTGCATCGTGGTAGAAACGGAGCCGTCCATCGCTCCGAAGAAGATGATAGTCCAGCGCACCCAGAAGTTCAGCCAGTTCGAGCGGCGAACACCCGGCGCTCCGCTCCAGCTCGCGCTCGCTCATGCCGTACCGCGCACACCATATCGCGCAGAGCATGTGCCCGAGCAGGCCCGTGCCGAAGCGGTCCTCCAGCCGTTCGAGAACCTGATCGAACAACTCGTCCAGACTCTCCGCGGCGAGATATCCCTCAAGGTTCCGTCCGCGCCGTTCGAAGGAACCGAACAGGCGAATCTCCTCCAGGCGCGTGCGAAGAAAGAGCGGGTTGGATGAGGAGTCATCCACCGCAACGCGCATCACGCGGTCGGCCGGAACGGTAGCATGATGTTCGGTGATATAGTGCTGGCCGATGGCGATGCGCTCGTTGACGCTGAGCGGCTCCAGATGAAGCTGCGGCCACTTCTCCTGCCGGGCCCGGAACGGCACATCGACCGATGTGACGATGAGGCGAACACCGGGCGGGATATAGTTCGGCAACCACTCCAGATCGCGCGCGCCCTCACCCAGCTGCCCGATGCCGTCCACGATCAGCAGCATGCCGATGGCGGCCGCCTTGGCGAGCCAGATCGGAAATGCCTCCTCCAGTTCCTCGATGCCGGCAGGAAGATCCTCTCCCTCACCGAGCCGCTCGCGCACCTCCATCATCACGCGGCGAAGCAGTTCCGCCCGCGTTCCGCTCGAGGAGACAGCGCCCACATAGTGCGTGATGACGAAGGCATCCGGATGCCGGCGCCGATACTCGGCGCTCCAGTACGCTACGAGCGCGCTCTTGCCGGCACCGGAAGCGCCGGTGATCACCAGCGGTGTCCCCTCTGCGGCTATGTGCTCCTCCAATCGTTCCAGCACCTCCGCCTTAGGCACGTAGGTATGCCGGCGCGATGCCGCAAACGTCTCGTGCGAGCGGCGCTCCAACTCGAGCGGCGTAAGCGATACACCCTCGGGAACAAGGCGGTTGATCACCCCGAGAAGATCGTCATGCACACGGGCGGCGAACGAGTCGGGAGTCGGGAAATCCTCGCGCACGCGCACGCCGCTCTCGCGTATCCGGGACTTGAGATCGTCCAGACGATCGGATTCATCCTGCACGTCGTCGCGATCCCCATCGCGGAAGTAGAAGAAGGAGCGTTCCTTCAACTCGTCGCTCGCAAGCACTCCCTCGGAGATCTCGATGTCGAGCATGCTTCGCTTCTGCGCGATCAACGGAAGAACGCGTGTGTGGGGATCGAGCAGCGTTGCATCGGCAGGCGGCACCGGCCGCGAGGACGCCCACCCGTAGCGCGCGCCCAGCAGACCGATAACGTACGGTCTGTTGCGCTGAAGCTCATCGAGACTGAGGCGCAACAGCTTCGCCTGGTGGGCAAACGTGCGCTGAACACCACGGCGAAGGTTCACGAGGGTGAAGCCGAGTCCCCTGGTCTCGCAGATCTTTGCGAGACTTGGAAAGACATCTCTGGCGAGGAGATCCAGCTCCGACTGCATCTCCCGTCCGTCGCATGTGACGAATACGCGAAGTTCGCCGACGTCGTTTGTGATGCCGTACTGTGTGCTCATAGGCTGGGTGAGTCCGCTCGCACGTTGATCGCTGTTCTACAGCGCAGCAAGATGAATGGCAAGGTTTGCATCGGCAGGCAGCCCCATCTTCTTTCGCAGGCGATAGCGATGATTCTCCACCGTTCGCTCGGAGAGGTAGAGCAGGTTGGCAATGTCCTTCGTAGCCAGGTTGGTTCTGAGCAGCGCGCAGATCTTCAGTTCCGTCGGTGTCAGTTCGGAGTGGAGCGAGGCAAGTGTTCGTATGAACTCGCCGTGCAATTGATCGAACTGCTCCTCGAACGCCTTCCAGTCGTTCTCGACATCGCGGGCGGATTCGATCTGGTCAACCACGGTCTTCAACAGCTGCGTGCCTCCGGCCCCGCCACCAACCGTGCGTGCGATGCGCTCCTTCAGAACATCGAGCATCCGGTTCTTCTGAACGATGCCCAGCGCCATTGCCGTAAGCTCGCGCGACTTCAGTTCCACCTCCTTCTGCAGCTGCTCCGCCTTGAGCCGGTAGATCTCGCGTTCCCGTTCGGCCTTCTCCAGCGCAACCCGAACCTCTATCTCCGCCACGGCTTTCCGCTTCTCCTCCCCCTGCAGTTCCTCGCGCAGACGTGCGAACATCTTGTGATGTTCCAATGCCTTGTCCGCCGCTCCAAGTTCCTCGAACGTCCGCGAGAGCGCCTCATGAATCTGGAACTCCAGCCTGCGATCACCCAGGCCCATTGCAACCCCGAGCGCACGATCCAGATCGGCAATTCCGTTCCAGAACTCGCCGCGACGGCGGCGCAGCACGCCCAGACCCGCCAGCACGGTGGCCAGGAGCGCCGGACGATTCAGCGTCTCGGCAATCGACCGCGCCTTCAACAGATGCGATACGGCATCGGTCAGGCGCCCGCTCTTCTCGTGAATGGTAGCAATGGTCACCAGCGCCTCGGCGGCACCCGCAGGATCGCCCAGCCCCTCCTGCAGCACCAGCGTACGCATGGCGCACTCGAGCGCGGCGTCCAGTTCACCGTTGGAGAGATGAACGGCGCTGATGTTCCCCAGCGCACGCGCCTGGAGGTAGTTGTTGGAGCTTGCACGGAACAGCTCCATTGCACGCGTGAAGAAATCGAGAGCCGTTGCCAGCTCGCCCATCTGCGCGTAGACGAAACCGATGTCCAGACAGGTAACACCAACAGCATCACCGTCGCCGTCCGGCTCGCGCATGCGAAGCGCCTCGAAGTGATGCTCGAGCGCAGGCACGTATTCACCGATGTCCACGTAGACATTTCCGAGCGCCGTGTGCGCAAGCGCAATCGTAGCTGCGTCACCGTGGCGCCGTCCGATCTCGAGACTCTGCTCGTACGCCTCGAGAGCCCCGGTATACTGCTTCAGGCCAAGGCGCGCGCGCCCCAGGCCGAGCATGGCCTCCGCTGCGTCCGACCATTCGCCGAGGTTCTCGTAGAGCCTGTAGGCTTCGTGGAGATGATTCTGTGCGGCTCCGTACTCGCCGGTTGCAAGCGAGCACCAGCCGAGATGGCGCGTTGCATGAGCCCGCGCGTGCCGGTCGCCCAATCCCTCGGCGAGCGCCAACGCCTCCTCCGCCTGTTCGCGAAGCCGCGCATCGTCACCATGATGTGAGTTGCGCAGCGCCGCAACAAGCATGGCGAGCCGGTTACGCTGCTCTCCTACGGTCGCGACCCGCACCGAGGATATGGAAACACTACCGTTGCTGGCAGTCATGGATTGCGTCGTCTGAGCCACGGGGATACTACTTGGCCGGGGGAATTACCGATGACCGGAGTGACGTCAACGGCGGCATGGTACAACCTTCATCGTCGGCACCAAGGCGCACATGCGTACAAAGCACTGAAGCTTACATAAACGGCCGCGAATACCCAAATTATACGTGTACTCGGTTCACCATTGCATCGAGACAGGAGATGGCTTCATCTTGAAACGAATCACGTCTTTACCATCTCGCTAACTTGATCGCTTCCTGCATCGATCGGGCCGGGAACGCCACGGTCGGGAACAGAGTGTGGCAACGTTCGCCAAACATATCGAACGCGCTATCCGGCGCGGCATGCTCGCATTGCTGGGCCGCTCCTCGCGCAGGCGCGCGGCACAACACGCTACGGAGCGGCACGCTACGGAGCGGCACGGAGTTACGCCGATAGTGCCCGGCAGCGCCCCGCGCATCCTTCTTCTGCGTCACGATCGCATCGGCGATGCAATCGTCTCCACTCCGATCGTGGCGGCGTTACGCGAGCGCTATCCAGCAGCGGAGATCGTGATGCTGCTCGGTGTGAAGAACGCCGCCGCGGCGCCGCTCCTCGGCAGCCTGAACCGTACGCTCGTGCTCCCGCGCACGCTCGCCGGCGTCGTACGAACCGTACGCGAACTGCGCCGTTCGCGCTTCGATCTGGTGATCAACCTTCTCGCAAAGGATTCCGCAAGCGCGGCGATGCTCACGGCATCGAGCGGAGCGCGCTGGCGCATCGGCTTTGCCGGGAGCAGCACCGCGATCTACGATAGCCCGGTGCAGGTGCCGGACGATGCAGCTGGTGAGCACATCGTGCGCCGCACCTGGCGGCTCCTCGGCCCGCTCGGCATCCCGCCTCTCGGCCCGGTGCCGCTGCGTCCGGCCGAGCGGCTCTCCGTGGTCATACCTGCCGACGGCGAAGCGGTTCATCCGGACATCATACCGGACGGATGTCGCATTGCGATCAATATCTCCGGATCCAGCCCGCAGAAATACTGGGGGCGAGAGAACTATGCCCGCCTGGCACGGGAGCTCCGTGCCCGCGGAATGCATCCGGTTATTGCGGGCGCCCCTTCCGATGCGGATGAGGCGGCAGCGATCGCAGCGCTGGCGGAATGCCGCCTGCTCCCGCCAATGCCGGATCTGGCACGGTTTGCAGAGGCGCTGAGTATTTCGGCGATGGTGACGACTCCGGATACATCCATCGTGCACATCGCCGCCGCGCTCGGCAAGCCGGTCGTGGAACTGGTTGCCGATCCGGAGACCGGGAACATCTGGGGCCCGTGGGGCGTCCCATTCCGTATCGTGGCTGGAGATGGCACGATTGCTTCGATCACGGCATCCGATCTGCTGGAAGCGATTACTACTCTGGCCGGCGAAACATCGCAGGCACACACTTCGTCATCAGGCACATGAGCGTCATCCGACGATTCCTCCCGTTCCTCAAGCCCTATCTCCCGCTGCTCGTGCTGATCGTGATTCTAAGCGCGGTCCTCTCTGCAGTGAGCGCCGCCTCGATCGCGGTGATCTGGCCGGTGATGAAGGTGATCTTCCCGCAGAGCAACTCCACGGCTCCCGTCCAGGCTCCGGCCGGCATCGGCGGGGCGTTCAGCGGCGTGAAGGATTGGTGTCTGAACACGATGCAGACCTTCATCATCCACCCGACGGACAAACTGATCTCGCTGCGGAACCTCTGCTTCCTCGTGATCGGCATCTTCGTTGTGAAGAACGTTGTGAAGTATATCACCTACGTGCTCAACACGGCGGTGGAGGAACGGATCATGAAGGATGTGCGCGATACGCTGTTCCGCAAGGCGATCAATCTCTCCATCAGCTTCTTCAACGAGAAGCGCGCCGGCGATCTGATATCGGTGGTAACCAACGACGTGGGAACCATGAACGCCGCCGTGACGCCGATGATCGGCACCGTTATCCGCGAGCCGATGCAGGCGCTGATCATGCTGGTGGGGCTGCTTGCCATCTCCCCCACGCTCACGTTGATCGCCTTCTCCACCAGCATTCTCTCCGTGGTGGCTGTCCGATTCCTCACCAAGTACATCAAGCGCTACTCGCAGCGCATACAGAATGCGCTGGCGGAGATTACCAGCCGGCTGCAGGAGAGCTTCCTCAACATCCGCATCATCAAGGGCTATGCTGCCGAGCGCTACGAGGCCGCACGATTTGAGAAGGAGACGGCCTGGTATGTGCGCTCCGCGCTGAAACACTCGGCGATGGTGAACCTGATGAATCCCGTCAACGAGATCTTCGCCATCGTGGCGCTCTCCGTAGTGCTTTTCTATGGCGGCTTTCAGGTCGTGGAGGGATCGATGAAGGCCGATGAACTCTTCACCTTCCTCTTTCTCCTCTTCGCCATCATGCAGCCGGTGGTTGCGACGCTCAGCATTCCGGCCACCATCCAGCGCGGGCTGTACGCGGCCGAGCGGGTTTTCGCCGTGATGGATACGATGCCTACGGTTGTCGGCGGAACGCGTTCCGCCACGGCGCTCCGCAACGAACTCCAGTTGCTGAATGTCGGGTTCAGCTACCGCCCGGCACATCCGGTGATTCGCGACGTGACGCTCACGGTGAAACGCGGCCAGACCCTCGCGCTCGTTGGGCCCTCCGGCGGCGGCAAGTCCACGCTGATGGATCTCGTGATCCGGCTCTACGACCCGCTCTCAGGCGGCATCTACCTGGACGGAGTGGATATCCGCGAGTTCACGCTGGAGAGTTACCACGGCCAGTTCGGAATCGTGACGCAGGAGTCCATCCTCTTCAACGACTCCGTACGCAACAACATCGCCTACGGGCTGGACGATATTTCGGAGGAGAAGATCGTGGAGGCTGCGCGTGCTGCAAATGCGATCGATTTCATCGAGCGCCTGCCGCACGGGTTCGACACGCCGATCGGCGATCGCGGCGTACTCCTCTCCGGCGGGCAGCGGCAGCGCCTGGCGATTGCGCGCGCGCTGGCCCGCGACCCCCAGATCCTGCTCTTCGACGAAGCCACGTCCGCACTCGACACCGAATCGGAGATGCTGGTTCAGGAGGCGATCAACAAGCTGCTGGAGGACCGGACCGCAATCGTGATAGCGCATCGGCTCTCCACGATCAAGCATGCGCACATGATCGCGGTTGTGGAGGAAGGAGCGATTGTTGAATACGGAACGCACGAGGAACTGCTCGCAGCCGGCAGCCTCTACAAGCGACTCTACGAGGTTCAGTTCCGGGAGGATGGATGAGTTCAATTCGGAATTAAGAATGAGGAATTATCAATTGATTTAATTCCCAATTCTTAATTCCTAATTGATAATCCCCTGCTGATAATTTCTTCTCACCTTTTCATTCGTTGAAGAAGGCGCCGGATCCGCCCCGCCACGCTTGCTGCCTCAGGAATGCGCAGCAGGGAGGCGCAGACGAAGTAGAGGACGCCGTATGGGATCAGCACGGCGGCGGCCATCACGAGCGGGTGTGCGTGGCCAACGAGAAGTTTGATTCCCCAACCCGCCGCAGCCGCCACGATCGCAGAGCCCCAGAGCTGAGCAACGTACCGGATATGAAGACCGGTCCTTCCAATGCGCGCGTTCAATGTGCGGCGCAGCATGGTGAACTCGATCCACCCGGCAAGCCCGGCAGATACCGTTAGGCCGGCAGTTCCCCATCGCGGATCGATCCCAAGGAGCTTGATAAGCGGCACTGCGCAGATATATCCCATCACCGTGGTCAGCGCCACACGGATCAATGCAAAGCGGAGCGGCGTGCGGGTATCGCGCAGCGCGTAGTAGGTGGAGGCATACAGGCGGCCGAGCGTTGAGGCGAGGAGGCCGACCGTGGAGCCGGCAAGCACGATCCAGACGTAGACGCTGTCATCGTGAGTGAATTTGCCTGACTGAAAGATGGCGCCGGTGACCACGTCGCCGAGTGCGAGAAAGGCCATCGACGACGGGACGATGAAGAAGGCGATCCGGTGCAGACCGGAATCGAGCCTCGAGCGCAGATAGACGGCGATCTCCTCAGCGCTTCCGGTTGCGCTGGACATCGCGGGCAGCTCCGCCGCGGAGATGGCCATCCCGAAGAGGCTTACCGGAAGCGTGTACAGCGTCTGTGCGTAGCCGAGCGCCGCCACCGCCCCATCGGGGAGAAGGCTTGCGAGAACGTTGTCGATGTAGGCGCTGATCTGCACAACGCCACGACCTATGAACGCGGGCATGAAGTTGGTCACCACGGTCCGCACGTTCGGCAGCCGGAGGGCAAGCGCGATCCGGAGATGGCGCACCAGGCGGAGCACCGACGGAAGCTGCACCAGCAGCTGGAGCAGGCTGCCGCCAACAGAGCCCCATGCCAGCGCCTGGGCCAGCGGATACTGATCCATCCTCCTGCCGAAGAAGACCAGCGTGAGGATCATCGCCACGTTCCAGATTACCGGCGCCGTGTAGGAGAGAAAGAAGCGCCGATGGCTGTTGAGAATGCCGAGGCACCACGCGGAGAGCACCAGAAGACCCGCACCGGGAAAGAGAATCCGCACAAGCGATATCGTGAGCTCGCGTTTGTCGCCGCTGAAGCCTGGAGCAATCAGATCGATCATCCACGGCGTTGCAAGCACACCCGCCAGAACCAGGAGAGAGACCACCAGCCCAAGGATGGCGGCAATTGCCCCGGCAACACGGCCCGCCTCCTTTTCGTCGCCGCGCGCCAGCAGCCCCGCGTACACCGGAATGAAGGAGGCGGAGAGCACACCTTCACCGAAAAGGTTCTGCAGGAAGTTGGGAATGCGAAAGGCGGACTTGAATGCGTCGGCAGCGGCGGAGTTACCGAAGTAGTAGGCGAAGACACGCTCGCGAACCAGCCCCGCGATCCGGCTGAGAAGAATGCCGGCGGCAACGAGGAATGCGGAGCGCCCGGAACCGGATTGCGTTTTCGAGGATGCTTCGGATGAATCAGCGACGGAGGATGAGGACACGAACTGGTTGGAATCGATGAGACTTGACGTCGAGGAGCAGCATGCGTTCGCATTTCAACAACGCGGGCCGAACGGCTCCGTTCTCACAGGTGAACGAACCTTCGGTGCACATGCGCGAGCGCGAAGTTACTGAATCGGCATGAGACAGGCGGGCGTGGAGCGATCGGGCCGAGGTTCATGCAA
This sequence comes from Bacteroidota bacterium, assembly GCA_018266795.1. Taxonomy (GTDB): domain Bacteria; phylum Bacteroidota; class Ignavibacteria; order OLB7; family OLB7; genus JAFDZV01. Next base: position 240,774 of record JAFDZV010000019.1, read on the forward strand.
ACGAACAATGCCGGCGGTTAGGCCAGCACGGTTCGGGGAGCACGTTTTTCAACGCGATCCTGTATGGTGGAACACCTGCAGCGGCTGCGTGCGGCGCCGATCGCGCCCAGCTACTGCTGCCATGTGTTGGAACGTTCGCTCGTAATGTGCTCTTCATCCGCATGAGCCCACATCAAGGTCTCCCTCCTCATCCGCCGCAGGGCGAAAGCAATTTCACCTCGCACTCACGTACCGCAGCGCACAGCATTGCAACTGCCCGCAGTCCGTTCGGCGTGCCACATGAGGAATCGAGAAATGATGATGTGATGTAGTATGATGCAAGCTGGAAACAGCGTGCCTCGGTTCGCACGATGCGAGAAGAATCCTACCGAGAAGAAAATCGATGCCGGCGGGCCGCTCCCTTTTTCTATCCCCCGTTGTCGAGAGACGACCCGCCGACATTGCGAAAAACAGCGCGAGGCTGCCTATTTGCAAGAACCTTACAAGCGTTCGGTGTGGTGCCTCACATGGTATCGCCGGTATGCCGATTGGCCCTGTGGAATTGTGCCGAACGTTTACGATGCAAAAGTACGCTCCCGGCATAGGGGCCTGACAGTACATCTTTGTGTACCGTCCCTCCCGGCTCTTGCATTCCCCTTCTTCGCAGATATATCGCAAGGCGATTGTATGATGGCGGCGTTTCGCTTCGTGACCCGAACGGGGTGATCGCCCGCCAGGCCTTTCCGTGCAAGGGCTTCACGGCGGACCAGTTCAGCAGGAGCGCGGGCACCTCGGTGCATTCGGACACGTTCGGCAGATACATCGCGCCGATTCCCCGTCCCGGATCCGGGCACGATCGGCGGCTCTTCTCCGATCCCCGGCATTATAAAAATGTATTGTTCACACGGCCGGCAAAGCCTGATTGTCCGGCGAGTCCGCCGGGCGCATCTCCATCCAGCGCTCCGGCGCGGTCAGCTCGTTGAAACCGTATTTGCGATACAGCTCGTGGGCATCACGCGTGGCAAGCAGCCAGCGGCGCATTTTCTGCATCTCCGGATAGGACACCACGCACTCCATCAGCCATTTGCCGAGCCCTTGGCCACGGTATGCCTCGAGGACGTACACATCGCAGATCCATGCGAACGTCGCATAGTCCGTAACTACGCGCACCATGCCGATCTGCCGGTTGCCGTCGTACAGGCCGAAGGTGATGGAGTTCTCCAGCGAGCGATCAACCACCTCGCGCGGACGGTTCGGCGCCCAGTAGCTCTCCTGCAGCGCGGCATGAATGGCCTCCCGATCCAGACGAGACGGATCGGTGCTGACGGTGAATCGATCGCGATGAAACTCGGCCGGCATGTTACTTGCTCCCTTCGAGACGCCGCGCGATCTCGGCAATGACAACGGCGGCATGCCGCCGTCCGTTCTCGATGAAGATCTCCCAGGTCTTCGATCCGCAGGCAACGGAGCCTGCGATGAACAGGCCAGGCACATTCGTTTCGAAGGTCGCCGGATCGTACGTCGGCACCAGCGTCTCCTCCGCATACGTAACTCCGCAGGCTTCCAGCAGCGCAACGCTTGGGCGATGGCCGATCATCGCATACACGAAGTCGTTCGTAATCGTCTGCTCCTCGCCGGTCTCCCTGTTTCGCAGCCGCACCGCACGCGGCAGGATCTCCACGGCCTCCGTATTCCAGAGCATCGCGATCTGACCCTTCGCCACGCGGTTCTCGATGTCGGGCCGGATCCAGTACTTCACACTGCGGCCGAAGGAGTCGCCGCGATGAACCATCGTGACGCGCGCGCCGTGCCGCCACAGATCCAGCGCCGTCTCCACTGCGGAGTTGCGCCCACCGATCACCAGCACGTCCTGGCTGTAGTGCCCGTACGCCTCGCGATAGTAGTGGCTCACCTTCGGAAGCTCCTCTCCCGGAATCCCGAGCGGGTTCACCTGATCGAAGTATCCCGTGGCAATTGCCACATGGTGCGCCCGGTAACCGCCGCGCTCCGCGCGTACGATGAAGCCCTGATCCGCCCGCTCGACTCCTGCAACGCCGTTGTAGAGGGAGAGATTCACCTGGCCTGCCCGCGCAACGCCGTGATAGTATTCAACCGCCTCGATGCGATCCGGCCGTACATTGGGTGAGGTGAACGGCATCCCTCCCAGTTCCAGAAGTTCCGGCGTCGAGAAGAAGATCATGGTGGTCGGGAAACCGACGATCGTGTTCACCAGCGTCCCCTTCTCCAGCACGAGATGCGTCATGCCGCGTCTCCCCGCCTCGACGGCACAGGCAAGGCCGGCGGGTCCCGCGCCCACGATCACCACGTCGTATATCGATTCGTTCTCCAGCATGATCGTCCACTCTGGTGTTTGTTCGGTCGAAACCGGATTACCGCAGGCTGCTGCAATCGTCTCGCCGGTGCAGCCGGGCGGCAACGAGTTGCGCCCGTCGTGCGCCGGTATGTCGACGTACAACGGGCGCAAAGGGTTGGCCGGGGCCGCGAGGTTATTCCTCGCCGGTATAATCGATCAGCGCGTGTACGTCCGCTACGCCCGCCTGCGCAAGCACGTTGCGGCCGCGCAGGAAGGAGAGTTCCACCAGGAACGAGGCGCTTACGATGGTGCCGCCGCTCCGCTCCACAAGCCCCGCAGCAGCGGCCATGGTGCCGCCCGTAGCAAGAAGATCATCGTGCAGCATCACCCGCTCCCCCGGCGCGATAGCGTCCTGATGCATCTCGATGCTGTCCGTTCCATATTCCAGACTGTACTCCATGCTGTAGGTAGCGTACGGCAGCTTCCCCTTCTTACGAATGATCACCAGCCCCGCACCGATCAGATACGCAACGATGCCCCCCACGAGAAACCCGCGCGACTCCACAACGGCCACCTTGTCGATCGCGGAGTCACGATAGTACGAGGCAAGGCTGTCCGCAGCCTCGCGCAGCGCGCCGCCGTTGGCCAGGAGCGTCGTGATGTCCCGAAACATGATCCCCGGCTTCGGATAGTCGGGGATCGTGCGGATGTAGTCGCGAAGAGTCATGCGCTCGGTTCCACGTTGAGATTCTGCCGGACGACGTTAGTCATTGGAGGCCACCACCGCCTTGACGTACTCGCGGCGCATGATCGCAATCGCGCTGATAGAAATCTGCTTGGGACATACCGCCTCGCACTCGCCGTGATTGGAGCAGTCGCCGAAGCCCTCCGCCTCCATCTGATTCACCATCGCTATCACGCGGCGCCTCCGCTCCGGCTCACCCTGCGGGTAGAGCGAGAGATGGGCGATCTTCGCGCCGGTGAAGAGCGAGGCGGAGGCATTCGGGCAGGCCGCAACGCAGGCACCGCAGCCGATGCAGGCCGCGAAGTCGAACGCGGCGTCGGAAGCGGCCTTCTCCACCGGAAGAGAGTTGGCATCGGGTGCGCTGCCGGTGTTCACGGAAACGAATCCGCCGGCGGCGATGATGCGATCGAACGCACCGCGATCGACAACCAGGTCCTTGATCAACGGGAACGCGTTGGCACGCCACGGCTCCACGGTGAGCGTGTCGCCATCCCTGTAGTGCCGCATGTGCAGCTGGCACACGGCGGTGCCACGATGCGGCCCGTGCGGGATGCCGTTGATCACCATGCTGCACGATCCACAGATCCCCTCCCGGCAATCGCTGTCGAACTCGATCGGCTCCTCACCGCGAAGAATCAGACGCTCGTTCAGCAGATCGAACATCTCGAGGAACGACATATGAGGGTTCACGCCCTCCACGGTGTACGGCGCCAGGCGCCCCGGCTTGTCCGGGCCGTCCTGCCGCCACACCTTCAGATTGATCGTCATCAACTTGTCTGCCATGGCACTCTTCTATTTGTAGCTGCGCTGGGTCAGCTTTACGTTTTCGAATACGAGTTCTTCTCTGTGCTTCACTTCATCGCCCACACGCCCGGTGTGCTCCCAAGCGGCCACGAAGGTGAATTCATCGTCGTTGCGGAGCGCCTCGCCATCCTCGGTCTGATACTCCTCACGGAAGTGCCCGCCGCACGACTCCTCGCGCTCCAGAGCATCGCGCGCCATCAACTCGCCAAGCTCCATGAAGTCCGCAACACGTCCCGCGAACTCCAGGTTCTTGTTCATCGTGTCGTTGGAGCCGGGCACGCGCAGGTTGTTCCAGAACTCCTCTCGAAGCGAACCGATCGCACTGATGGCATGGTTCAAGCCGTCACGGTTGCGGGCCATTCCCACGTCGTCCCACATGATCTTCCCAAGCTCGCGATGGAAGTGCACCGGGGTTTTCTCCCCCTTGATGCCGAGCAGTGTTGCAAGGCGTTCGCGCGAATCGTTTTCGGCATCTGCGAACGCCGCGTTGCTCTCGTCCACCTTCGGCAGCGATGTGTTCGCGATGTAGTTGCCGAGCGTATGGGAGATGACGAAGTACCCGTCGGAGAGGCCCTGCATCAACGCGCTCGCGCCCAGACGGTTGGCACCGTGATCGGAGAAGTTGGCCTCACCCAGCACGAAGAGTCCGGGAACCGTGCTCATCAGCTCGTAATCCACCCACAGCCCTCCCATCGTGTAATGGACGGCCGGATAGATTCGCATCGGCACCTTGTATGGGTTGTCGCCGGTAATCTTCTCGTACATCTCGAACAGATTGCCGTACCGCTCACTGATCACCTTCTCGCCGAGACGGTTGATGGACTCCGCGAAGTCCAGATACACGGCCATGCCGGTCTCGCCAACGCCCTTGCCGTGGTCAGCCATCTCCTTGGCATTGCGCGACGCAACGTCGCGCGGCACCAGGTTGCCGAAGCTGGGATACTTCCGCTCCAGATAGTAATCGCGTTCATCCTCCGGGATCTGCTCCGGTGAACGCCTGTCGCCCGCGGTCTTCGGAACCCACACCCGGCCATCGTTGCGCAGGCTCTCGCTCATCAGCGTCAGCTTGCTCTGGTAATCGCCGGATACCGGGATGCACGTCGGGTGAATCTGGGTGAAACACGGGTTGGCAAAGAACGCGCCGCGCTTGTGGCAGCGCCATGCCGCGGTCACGTTGGAGTTCTTCGCGTTCGTGGAGAGATAGTACACGTTGCCGTAGCCGCCCGTGCAGAGAAGCACGGCGTCACCAACGTGGCGCTCCAGTTCCCCGGTCGCCAGATTGCGAACGATGATGCCGCGCGCACGCCCGTCCACCACAACCAGGTCCAGCATCTCGCGGCGGTCGTACTGCTTCACACGCCCGGCGCCAACCATCCGTTCCATCGCCTGATACGCACCCAGCAGCAGCTGCTGCCCCGTCTGCCCGCGCGCGTAGAACGTGCGCGACACCTGGGCGCCGCCGAAGGATCGGTTGGAGAGCAGGCCGCCGTACTCGCGTGCGAAGGGAACGCCCTGCGCCACGCATTGATCGATGATGTTGTTGCTGATCTCCGCCAGCCGATGCACGTTCGCCTCGCGCGAACGATAGTCCCCCCCCTTGATCGTGTCGTAGAAGAGGCGCCAGACGGAGTCGCCGTCGCCCGGATAGTTCTTCGCAGCATTGATGCCTCCCTGCGCTGCGATGCTGTGCGCGCGGCGGGCGGAATCCTGGATGCAGAAGGAACGGACGTTGTACCCCAGCTCCGCCAGCGTTGCCGCGGCGGATGCGCCGGCAAGACCGGTGCCCACCACAAGAATGGTATGCTTCCGCTTGTTGTTCGGGTTGACCAGTTTCGCCGTGTTGAGATAGTTCTCCCACTTCTGCTGAAGCGGGCCGGCGGGGACCTTGGAGTCCAGTCGGGGAGAGTTGTTCATGGTTGAAGACGTCATGCCGCACCTCCCTGGAAATGAATCCAGATGGGGAGGAAGATGAAGGCTGCTGCAAGAATGATGGCGAGGATGAACGCCAGAGCATAGATCGTGCCCGAAGCGCGCGGCTTCATCGCCCCGAGCGATTGCAGCATGCTCCAGATGCCGTGGCGGAGATGGAAGCCGAGAAGCAGAACTGCGCCCACGTAGAATACCACCCATCCGATGTGCGAAAAGGTCTCCACCGTGATGCGGCGCAGGTCGTGAATCTTCGTGCCGTCGCTCAGCGTCTGTACGTATCCCTCAGCCTCGCCGGGACCGAACCTGAACTGCAGCACATGAACGGTGATGAAGACAAGCATCACCGTTCCGGTGATGATCATCGTGCGCGACGATATGGACTGCTTGCTGGGAGCTCCCTTGCTTCCGTGCACGGCATATCCCTGCTTGCGCGCAGCACGCTTGCGCATCCAGATCGTGATGCCGATGTAGGCGTGCAGCAGGATGGTTACGCCAAGGCCGATCTCCACCAGGTAGAAGAGTTTGCCGAAGCCGTGAAGGAAGGCACCGTACTTGTTGAACGCCGTCGGATCGTTTCCGAGAAGGCTGAGATTGCCCGATATGTGCGCGATCAGGTAGAGAACGAGCAGCACACCGGTGATGCCCGTAAGCACCTTCCGCCCCACCTGCGAGGTGAGAGCCGAGAACAAACGTGACTGGTTATTCATAGCGATTCGATTGACACGCGGAACTCAATGAGCCGAGATCCGAAGGAGTGCGCCGGGCTGCCCGATGGACGGACAACCGCAGGACAGACCGGGAGAAGATACAATGAGGGGCCCCTAACCACGCATGACAAATGTCACGTTTGGGGATTGTTGATGGGTTTTACTCGGTTTGATCCAGCCCGCCGGCCCCCAGCTCCTCGAGGTGCTCGTCCCACTCGTCCGCCACGGGCAATGCCTTGTCGTGCCAAACGGCAAGCAGTAGAAGCAGAAGCGGACCGGCAAGCGCAACAACTCCGGCCGCATAGGGAAAGCCTTTCCCGCGGGCTACCAGGCACGCCCCGGCAACATAGGCTGCGAGCCCAACGAACAGCGCCGGCTCCACCAGCACGTCGCGCAGGGCGCCCGAGTCCCGCGGCAGCAGGTAGGGCGAGAGCACGAGAACAACTCCGAAAACCAGGGTAAGCCCGCCCCATTTCTTGAACCGGGTGCGCCGCATCCGTTCGGCCGCAACCGTGGGTGCCTCGGGCGGCAGTTCTCCCATCAGTGCTACGTGGCAATCGGAACAGAACTTGAACCCCGGGCGATACTCGGCACGGCATTGTGGGCAGTACATGGCGGTTGGGATTTGTTGTTGCAACGCTATTCACCGATTCATCGGCGGCACAGGAAACGATCATCGCCCGAGGCCGCCCCAGGCCGGACGGCCGATCCGGCGCAGCTTGCAATGAGCCGGGCATCCCGGCGCCGGAGCCGCACGAACGCCCTTCGCTCCCCGGCAGGCGGTCCCGGCCGATTACGTCCTGTACTTATCGCGGATAACGAAGAGGATGAGCAGGCCTATCATTCCAACGAATATCAGCAACCCGGTATACCACGGATATCCCTTGGAGCGGGCGAAGTAGAACGCGCTGGCAATGAAGATGCACTGCGACGCGGCGAGTGCGAGAAACAGAAACACGCCCGCGTAGAAGAATCCGCCGTCCGACGAGGAGGAATGTCCGCCGGTGGTAATGCCGATGATCAACATGCCGCCCAGGAGCACGGCTATGCCGATGTACAGGAGCCGTCGGGCCTGCGAACGATACAGACCGGCTCGTTCGCGGCTCACTATCTTCGAAGCCCAGAAACCGGGCATATCCATATCCAACGTCCCACCGCACTCCGTGCAATCGGTCTCATCGGCTTCGAACTCGAGCAGACAGGTTTCGCAGTACATGACATTCCGTTAGTGGGTGGGAACTGCGTTGATTGAACATGAACGACAGCGAAGCAGGCAAGGCCGTTCCCCCCGGGCACCGATCCTGCCTACAGAACTCCGCGCTCACGCAGAACGGCGATCACGCGTTCGGGGAAATTGGTGACGATCACGTCCACCCCGTATCGAAGGGCACGCTCGATCTCCTCGAGCGTATTGATGGTGTAGACGGCAAGCGGCAGACGATGCTGCCGGGCATCGTGAACGCGTTCGTGCGAAAGCTGGTGCTTGCCCAGCACAACCGCCCTGGCGCCAACCGGCAGGGCACGTTCGGAGGGAAGAGCGCGATCGTCCGGATCCAGAATCACGGCGCACGGGACATCAGGATTGATCGCAGCCGCCGATGCAAGCATCTCGTGGTCGAAGGATGAAACGAGCGTGTACGGAACCATGTCCGCAACCTCCACCGTTCGCAGAACGCCGGCCAGCAGCTTCTCGCCGTTTTCGGGATCGCCGTCGTAGCGTTTCAGTTCGATGTTGAGATATGCCTCCCCTCTGAGATACTCCAGCACATCGAGCAGAAGAGGCACGGGCTCGCCGGCGTAGCGTTCATCCATCCACCCGCCCGCATCCAGCGTACCGATCTCGTAGTATGCATGCGCGTCCACGCGCCCGCTTCCGTTGGTGGTTCGCCCCAGAACGTGATCGTGGAATACGATCAGCCGATCGTCGAGCGTGCGCTGCACGTCGATCTCCACCATTGCCGCGCCGGCCTCGACGCCGAGACGCACGGCAGCCATGGTATTCTCCGGCGCCGTGCCCGAACTGCCTCGATGAGCAACAACGAGCGGACGCGTTCCAAACGGATATTCACGCAGAGGGGGAAGCATGCTCGAATCTCTCTCCTTGGTCGAAACGAAAACCTCGAACGAACTCCGCGGCGGTCATCGCCCGCTTCCCCTGCTGCTGTACCTCCAGCACGTCGAGGGCCTTGGTTCCGGTCCCCGCGAGCAGCCGTTCGCCGCGCACCTCGACTCTTCCCGGCGGGATGCCGGAAATGTCTGTTCGTTGGCAGCGGTAGATCTTGATCGTTGCCCCGGCGTACGCGGTGAAGGCACCTGGATGCGGTGCCAGTCCGCGAATGAAGTCGTGGAGACGCTCCGCGGAACGGCTCCAATCGATCGCACAGTCCTCGCGAAAGATCTTCGGCGCCGGGGTAGCCTCTGCGTCGTCCTGCTCGAGGGGCACGATCGCTCCGCGCTCAATCATTGCCAGCGTATCGCGAACGGCCAACGCCCCAACGTCCATCATCACGTCGTGCAGTTCGCCGGCCGTCATCTCCGGGCCGATGGAGATCGCGCGCTGAAGAATGATGGTGCCGGTATCCACGCGCTTCCGTAGAAAGAACGTCGTGACGCCGGTCTCGCGTTCACCGTTGATGATCGCCCAGTTGATGGGGGCAGCGCCTCGGTATTTCGGCAGCAACGATCCATGCAGGTTGAAGCTGCCGAGACGGGGAATCGTGTAGACCATCTCCGGAAGGATACGAAATGCCACCACGCAGATCACATCCGGCTCCGCGGAGCGGATCCTGTCGCAGAACGATTCCTCCTTCAACGACTCCGGTGTAGCAACGTCCAGCCCACGCTCGAGTGCAAACGCCTTCACGGCGGAGGGGCTCAGCTTCAACCCGCGGCCGCGCTCGCGATCGGGCGTGGAGACCACGAGCGGAACGTCGTGTCCGGCATCGAGAATGGCTCGCAACGAAGGAACGGCAAACTCCGGCGTCCCCATGAAGATCACACGCATCAACGAATGTAGTTCGGTTCGAGGTGATTACAATGCCCGGCGGAGAGCACGGCGGCAACGAAATGCCCGCCTGCACTGAAACCGCCGTCCGGGCTTCCCGGGCGGCGGTTCACATTGGTATACAGCGGCCGGCGCTCGCAAGCACCGGCTCAGCGTCCCGGCTGGCCGATCTTCATGCGCTGAAGGTTCTCGGTGCCGATCTCGGCGCCGCTGTGGGCAACCCAGCGGCCGCGGAGCACATCCGGTGCCTCCGTATAGCAGATCGCGCCGAAGTCATCCGATGCGCTCCCCCACCCGACTGCGATCTGCTTGCCGCAGCGAATGCCGATCCCATAATAGACGTCCTGGTTGACATGCCACTCGAAACTGTACATGTCACCGTCGTGCGACACCTTCAATATGCCGGAATAGCTGCTGCCGTAGGAGGTTCCGTTGGAAGGCGGGTTGGTGCCGGAGACACGGAACTGCGTCGCCTTGGCGGCAATGGAACCGCCAACCAGGTATTCGGCCCCCTGATCCTCCGGGCTGCCGGAGTTGGCCCAGACGCCGTTCACGGTGGAATCATTGACGATGGTGTAGAGAACGAAGCCGAACGTGGAGTTGCCCCAGGCGCAGTAAAGCATGTGATCCTGCTCCATGCCAAAGCCCTTGTACGTCTTCCCCGCCGCGTTCCATGCAAGGTTGTAGATAAGCTTGCCAGGGGTGATATCCACGAGGCCATCGTAACGCGAGTCGCCGTAACGGCCATCGGTTATCGTCCAGCGGCCGGTGAGCAACGCGTCGCTCTGTGCACGAACGGCCAGCGGAGCAACAAGCGCGACGAACGCCATCAGCAAAGCAACTCTGGTAACTCTGTTCATTCTGTATGCTCCATTTGTGGATCGGTTGTTCGGTATCGCAATAGCGCGAAGGATACGAACTGCGCGCAAACTAATCGATCGTCCTCCAACGCCGCATCACGCATATGCAACGGGCCCCCTGTCTTCCAACGTGTGGACCCGCCCTCATGATAGCAGCCGTGCGGGCCGATCCGTTCCTGCGGGCCGGCCTATCCGTGCATCGTTGGAGCCGAGGCCAGGGCAAGAACGATCTCGGCCTCGCGCGCGGCCAGCGCATCAAGCCGGGCGCGCACGTCACGTTCCGGATAATACTCGCAGGCGATGTCGTAAAACGTGCGGTAGTGGCCGGCCTCCGAAGCGAGCAGCGACCGGTAGAACTCGCGAAGCGATTCATCCGGCACGTGCTTGCTCAGCACGGAGAAGCGCTCGCAGGAACGCGCCTCGACCAGCGCTGCAACCAGAAGCAGATCCATCATCCGCTGCGGCTCGTTCTGATGTACCTCCCGGTGGAGCGCCTGAACGTAGGGATCGCCCGGGTCGCGTTCCAGATCCACTCCCCGCTCCCGCAGCAGAGAGTAGACCATGCCGAAGTGTTCCATCTCCTCCGTCGCCAGCGCGATCATCTCCCGCACAAGCATCTCGCAGCCCGGATACCGGCTTACCAGCGCCATGGCATTCACCGCCGCCTTCTTCTCGCAGTGAGCATGGTCAAGCAGAACGCGATCCAGATCGGCCCGCGCGGCTTCGATCCACGACGGCTGCGATGGTACCTTCAAACAGAGCATGTAGCTATACGTTCCTTCGTGCGACGTTTCCAACCAGCTGCCCGGCAGGGGCTCGATGCTTGCACTTGCGCTCGACGTTTCCCTGCCACTGACCAAGAACTCCCGGCGAGGCGCGGGCGAGCGTACGAAGAACCAGGCCGGGCGATGCGCCTGCTACAGATCCAGCAGATGCACGGTGATGAAATATATCGCGAAGAGCATCATCACACCGCCATAGATTCTCTCCAGCGTCACATTTCGCAGACGCGTTGCGATACGGGCACCGAGATAGCTCATCGGTATCACCGCGATGGAAAGAATCAGCGCAACGTTCCAGTCGATATGCTCCAGCATGGCATGCACCACCACGCCCGGAAGCGCAAGGAGCGCAACACAGAAGAGCGAGGTTGCAAGGGCGCTCTTCATCGGAAGCCGCAGGATCTTCACGAAGGCCGGCACCAGAACCATGCCGCCGCCGATGGCCAGGAAGCCGCTCATGAAGCCGGCCACGGCACATGCCAGATAGGCCTCCATCCCGAACGCCCGCTCCGGCAGGGCCTCCAGCGCCTCCAACTCCGAATCCTTGCGCAGACCGCGGCGCAGAAAGGTCCACGATACGAACAGAAGCGTCAGACCGGTGGCCACCATCAATACAACGTCGGGCGTGACCTTCGTGAGATAGGAACCAACCACCGTCATCGGCATTGCCACCATGACAGCGCGCAGCCCCACCTGGTAACGCACCAGACGATTGCGGGCATAGGCGATCGATCCGGATATCGAGGATGGAATCGCAGCAGGCAGCGGCGTTGCAAGCGCCAGCTTCGCCGGAAGAAGCAGCCAGACATTCAACAACGGAGTTGCCAGCAGCGCCCCCCCGATGCCGAACATCCCGGATGAAACACCTATGATAGCGCCGATGACGATCGTGACGAAGAGATGCACGGAGAGATCCTGGTTGAGTACTGCCGGTTGGCTGGTTGTTATCTTTCAGTCGTCAGTTGTTGGTAGTCAGTTGCCAGGGTTCCTACCAAACGGCCGATCACGTAACCAGCGGCCCGGTTCTTTGCACGCTAGCCTGCAACGGCCAAGAGTTCCAGGTCAGTTGCAGGAACAAGCCGAGCGGAAGAGAACAACATCGATGAAGAGCCGGGTCGATAGATAACCTATCGACGACTGACTACTGACTACTCCCACCGATCTTCCCCTCGTACGGCCGCTGCACGAGTGCGAAGCCCAGCGTGATATACCAGAACGAGCCGGAGAACGATGGATCGTAGGAGGAAAGCCCGGTGTGCGTGCAGCCGACGCGGACTCGGAAATCGAGATGAGGACCCGCATCGAACGGGACGCGGCAGCCAATCATCAGACCAATGTCGTAGCCGATCGCATCGCCGGTGTGCGGAGGCTCCGGCGCAGTATCATCGGTTACCGCCCGGCTCACGTTCTGCACGCCGAGTCCCGCAAAGGGAGTTACCGCGAGACGACCGTTGCGGAATTCGTAGCCGAGGTCGAGGGCGATGCTGGTCAGCTCCGCATTCCCCTGCGGCCATGCGGAGCCGCGAGCCGTGAACGGATTGGTTGCATGCGCAACACCGAAGAGAAACGATGCGGCCACGGTCACCTCGCGGATGTACAGCTCACCGGCCAGAAGGAGCCCATGTGCGTATGCGAAACGATCGCCAAGGTCGCCGCTGAACCGTCCGACACCGTATCCCGCACTGAAGGCGGCGCCGAACGGCACCTCCCCATAGTCCCGATGAATGTAGCGCCGTGCAAGCGGAACAAGAGGCGATGCAGGGTACTGTCCGGCGAAATTCTCCACCCTCCTGTTCAACTCCTCTCTGCCTCGCAGCCCGCTCACGAAGAGATGATTGATAAGCAGGTTGAAGAACGCCCGCTCCGCATCGGAGGGGGCTCGATCGTCCAGCACCGCGGCAACCGCATCCGCCCTGGTACGCAGAGCCTCGCGCAGCGCCGGATAGAGCCGGTCGCGATAGTCCGGATGCTCGCCGAATGCCGGCACGGCCTGCTCAAGCAGCGCGCTCAGCCGCGCCGTATCGCGAAGCAGCGCGGGATCGGCGAGCATCGTCTCGGCGAGCAATCGCTCCGAGGCTGTGAGCGCGGATGCATCGGTGCGATCGATTGTGCTCAGCACATTCCGCGCTTCAACGCGATCACCCCTCTCGAGATCCCGCGCCAGCAGCCGTCGTGCGGCAACGAGAAACGGAAGGCCGGGATACGCGGTCACGATCGTCCGCGCCACGGCAGCGGAATCGGGCACGGCGCCGCTCTCCTGCGCGCACATCTGCGCAACGAAGGACACAGGCAGGAACGCGACTGTTGCGAGGAAACGGAGCGGAGCGCTCATCGAGGCCGGAATGGCTGTTGAAGTACGTTGAATTACGTAGATGCCGTTGACCGTTCAACGGCGACCGGAAGCCGTGCGGCCGGCGGGCGCAGCTGCCGACGGGCGCAGCTGCCGGCGGGCGCAGCTGCCGGCTTCCCGATCGACATCGTCCGTGGGTATGCTACAGGTTCGGCTTCAGCGGCTGAAGTTTGATTGTTTCCACCGCAGCGGTCAGACGGTTCACCAATGTGCTGTCACTTCCAACCACGAACGCATGGAACATCACCGGCTCCGATGCGTTGCGAATCCGGGGCTGCGGGAAGAGCTCCGCGGTCACCATCTCCCGTTGATACAGTCGCTCTCCCGCATCGCCCGTGATGGCGCGTTCGCGCCAGATCACGTCGGCATCGGCAACGTGGCCGCGATATCGCTCGCACTCCGCCGTATCCGGAATGATGTGAATCGGCGCCGGTTCCACATCGATCACCAGCATTCCACGCTGGGTCTGCCCCGTGTCGGCGGGTGAGTAAACGAAGAACTTGTCGAAGCGGTTTTCACGTGTCCATTCGGAGGCGAATCCCTCCGGCACCATCATCGTGATGTCGTTCACGCCGGTATGTCTGTTCAACAACCGGAGTTCCTCCAGGCGCACGCCACGAAGCTGAGCGCTCCGGTCCTTTCGCGGAGTACAACCGGTTGTCATGCCCATGATCATCACCGGCAACAATGCAGCCAGCACCAGAGCATGCGGTCCGCGGCCCATGGTTGAATCGAACAACGTGCACATGCGAATGTGGGTTAGAGATCGGCCGGTCCGACGTTGGCGGTTCGCCGCACGCAACGGGGTGCGCCGGCACATGCGGCCGGCACCGGATTGCCTACGGCGACAACGCAAGCGTTCCCGCGGCCCGCATCAGTTCGGCAACGCGGGAAGAATCGCTTCCGGCAACGTAGACATAGAGATGGAGCGGCGCGCGGCCAAGCTCCGGAGAGATGGTTGCAAAGATGTCGTGGCTCGCGATCTCGCGCTGAAAGTAGGGCGCGCCGTCGGGAAGCTTCTCGGTCCAGATCCTCCACGTGACCGGCGTGTTGCAAAGCGTGGTTGGCTGCTCGGAGTACTTCATTCCCTTCTCGATCGCGGTGCGCGGGTTCACGCCCACGTAGAAGCACATGAAGCCGGGAGTGATCTTCGTGGAGTCGCGCAGGCTGGGATCGTCGTTCCGCACGAAGAAATATTCGTCGTTGGGAAGATGGCTCAGATCCTTCACGGTATAGCCGGCAGGGAGCGTGATGAAGAAGTCCGGTGCCGGTGTATGCTGCGTGGGAAGATGAAAGCGGCCGGCCGGCAGGTTCGTGCGAAGCGTGGTATCGGCCGGCACCTTCGCCGAATCGCGCCCGGAGGCGCCTCCGGACTGCTTCGCGGCGGGGCCCTTGTCGCCGCAGGCCGGGAGAAGCATGCAGAGCGCCACCGCGAGAATCGAACCGATGCGTATCGAAGCGCGAGTGGTGATCATGCCGTACAGCTCTCCAGATATGCCTCCAGCACGTCACGCCATTCCGAACGCACGTTCATCACGTCGTGAATCGAGGCGAGCGCGTAGACCTTCAGCCCGGTCTCCTCCTCGAAGACCTCGCGGGCCGTGCGACCGCTGGCGTCTACAGCCTCGGCTCGATCGAACGCAATGATGAAGCCCAACGGCTCGCAACCTGCCTCGCGCAGCTTTGCAATCGCTTCCAGCTTGGTGCCGCCGGTGGTGATCACGTCGTCCAGGATCACCGCCGTATCTCCCGCACGCAGCACGCCGAGGAAGGAGCTGGCGTCGCCATGCGTCTTCGCCTCCTTCCGATCGCTCACGGCCCGCATCTCCTCACGCGACGACCCCTCGAGCGCAGCCGCCGTGGCTACCGCAATCGGAATCCCCTTGTACGCGGAGCCGAACAGAACAGTGGCGCCGCTGAAGTCCGGTATCAGATTCAGAAGACCGGCATACAGCTCTCCCATCTTCGCAAGCTGGCGCCCGGAACAGAGGGAGCCGGTGTTGAAGAAGTACGGCGACTTGCGGCCGCTCTTCAACGTGAAGTCGCCGAACGTCAGCACTCCCTCACTGATGAAGAAGTCCACGGCGCGCGCATGAAGCTGGTTGGTGTCGTTCCACATGTCGGTTATTGGTCGGTTGTCAAATGTCGGTTGTCAGTAGAAAAGGAGTCCGATGCAGGGAGCCGACGGCGCAGGATCCCTCCGCCTGCTCAACGTCTGTGCCAGAATGAAGGATCACGCATGTAGTGAGATGGTTTCTCGTCAGTTGCAGTAGCAAGGCATTCACCATGACTATTGACCACTGACTACCTACCATCACATCACATCCAGATCGTCGGGCACCTCGATCTCCATCCGGAGCATGGCCGAGGAGAGTGTCTTCCCCTGCGCATCCAGCTTCAGCGATACCGTTCCTCCACCGCCGAGAGTGTTGTGCAGAAGAAAGTTGAGCGCCCATAGATTCGGCAGCTCGAAGCGCTCCACGGGGCCATGACAGATTCCGGTGAAGTGTTCCTTCACACGCTCTGCTGTCAAAGCCTCCGCGATGATGGGATACCACTCGGCGCGGCGCGCTATAACGCCCACATTGCCGGCGTCCCCCTTGTCTCCGGAACGCGCGTGCGCAAGCTTCAGCAGTTGAACTCGTTTCATCGGCTCTGATTGTTGTTGGCCGGCCCCCGAATGATCGGCAGCACTCACCGGGCTGCCCATGGTTCGCCGGCTGTTGATTACTTCCCGCCGGAGGATGGGCCGGTCATGTTGAACAGCGGAGCAAGGAGCGCAACACGCAGCTTCGTGTAGATATCCGCAAGGCCGCCTCCCTTCCCATCGTTGGTGTAGAGCTTCCCGCCCAGGTATGCCTTGTCGATGCTCAGCTTCTCTCCGCCAAGCCGTGCACGCACCCAGATGTGGGGCATGTCGGTCATCACCATCGTGGTATCGTTCACGAAGCGCAGCAGCCCAAGCTCACGGGCCGTCTGAAACAGCGCTTCAGCCTGGTCGTTCGCCATCGGCCTCCGCGATCGGTAGCGGATATCGTCGCGGTCGAACTCGTCGTACCGCCAGGCCTCCGCCTCGTAGATGTAGAACTTCGCCGGGGAGGTTCGAAAGATGGAGACGCGAGCATCGCACTTGCCGAAACAGGTTCCGATCTCCACGTGGAGGTAGTCACCGTTGGAGATCGCCACCAGACTGTCCAGGCGCACCGCCGTGAAGTCCGGATAGGTGATGTTCGCGGTGTTGATCGGTATCGCCTCGTTGTGCTCGGGCTGCGAGGTGGAGGTTCCGCTCCCCCTGTTCGCTTCCTTCGGCGTTGAACAGGCGGCCAGCAGCAGTGCAAGGCAGAGTCCGGCAAGGATTGTTCGCATGGGTCGGATTGAAGAGTCTCGTTCCGAAAAGGGGGCGGCAACTCCGTGAAGCTGCCGGGAGATATGGATTGCCACAGGCCGGCTTCCGGCCGACCGCTCCGGCCGGTGGCCCGTCGCAGGTTCAGACTTCGGTCACTTCCACTCGAATGCGCGAATCGATGCGCGACTTTTCGATCAGCGCCGGCCAGTATGCCACCACCTCCGACGGGCGGGGGCGTCCGCCAGCGAAACCGGTGACGTTCGGCGGACCGGTAAGGATCAGCGGAGCGATCTCCTTGCCGAAACGCTCCACCGCCTTGAAGTCCGGGCCGCGTACTCCGACGCGCATCATCACTTCCTGCGGATCCGGATTGGCGGCCTCGGAGAGCGGGCCGTGGCAGGCGTTGTAGCCCACGAACTCGGTAAGCACCTCCTCGAAGTGCAGCCCCAGCTTCTGCAGGCGCGCCCGCAGGATGGCATCGGCGGCCCTGGCCTTGTCGATGGCATCGGGCCAGGCATACGTAAGCGTGGCAAACGCGGAGTAGCCGTCGGCATAGCTCATGGAGACCTTGTAGAACGGCGTGTTGGGACGGCCGGTGATGCCGTGCACGCGAACGCGGTCGTTCCCCTCATCCTCCAGATGGATCGTGGTGAAGTCCGCGATCACATCCGGAGTGATATACTCGTTCGGGTTGCCGATCTCATACAGGCACTGCTCGGCAACCGTGCCGCGCGAGACCCGCCCGCCGGTGCCTGCATGCTTCGTCACCACGAACTCGCCGCCCGGCGTTGCCTCGATGATCGGGAAGCCGATGTTCGCCATGTCCGGAACGCTGCGCCAGTCCTCCATGTAGTTGCCGCCCGAGGACTGCGCGCCGCATTCGATGATGTGTCCGGCGATGGTCCCGGCCGCCAGGCGGTCCCAGTCGTCCATGCTCCAGCCGAACTCGTGGATCATCGGCGCAAGGCAGAGCCCGGTATCGGTGGTACGCCCGGTGACGATGATCTGCGCCCCCTGCCGAAGCGCCTCGACGATCGGCGCGGCACCGAGATAGACGTTCGCCGAGAGGACGCGATCGCGGATCGAGGAGCCCGGCTCGCCGTTCTCCATGTTGCGCAGTTCCGCCCCCTGCGCGCTGAGCGCGTCCAGGTCATCCAGGATGTTGTCACCAGTGACGATGCCGATCTTCACGCTGACACCGTGCCGGCGTGCAACCTCCACGATCGCATCGCGGCACGACTCCGGGTTTACGCCGCCGCCGTTGGTGATGAGACGAATCCCCTTCCCGACCAACTGCGGCATGATCGCATCGATCGTCGCCACCAGATCCTTCGCATAGCCGAGCTTCGGATCCTTCAGCTTCTGCTTCTGCATGATCGACATCGTTACCTCGGCTAGGTAGTCCATCACCAGATAGTCGATCGGACCCTTGGTCACCTGATCGATCGGCGCGGTGAGAAGGTCTCCCCAGAATCCCTGGCCTGCAGCGATGCGGATCATCTGCTTCATCGGTCCTCGTAGCTCTGTTGTTGATCGGTTCAAGACGCGCAAAACTACGAAGCCGCACGGTTCCGCACGGCATCGGCTACAACTGTGTACAAAAGTGCTGGCGGGAATGTCGGCTGCGGGTGGGGAGCGCGTTCCGCTCCTTCAACTCGAGGGCTGTCGCCGCGCACGGCTCGCGATCGCCCGGCGTATCCGGTCCACCGGGGTCCTGCGACCCCGGCTGCCCCCCGTCACTTCCATCTCATAACTCGCGCCTCCTGCCTACCGCGCTATCACGAACGACCGCGTCGCATTGCCGAGTGTGCTTGCAAGATGGCAGAAGTAGCGGCCGCTGGGAAGCGGGCCAAGGTTCACACTCACCGAGCGCGTCCCGGCTTCCAACCGGTCATCGATGGGTGTTGCCACGATCTGGCCCGAAGTGTTGAACACCTCCAACCGTACGTGGGCGCCTTCGGTGAGCGTGATGCCGAAACGGGCCTCGTTGCCGGAGACGACCGGCTCTGCCATCGAGAGTTTCTCGGTGACTGCGGAGAGCCTCTCCACACCGGAGACATCGGGTTGAATCGGGACGATGGCGGAGTAGATGTTCAGATCGCCGGTGTTGCCGCGCCCGTCCGTCCAGACCGGAATCGCGTAGCCGCCGGCGGCAACCACCTGCGTGTACTCACCGATGCCGAACTGCGAGTTCCTGTTCCCAACCGTGCTGAAGTTGGTGGGCTTCGCCGTAATGACGAAGTTCTTTGTAAAGGTTTCGCCGCCATCGAACGAATAGGCCATCATGTAGTTGGTGATGCGGCTCGCGGAGTCGCCGCGGCGATCGTACCAGCTTACCGCAACAACGCCCTGCTGGCTCACGGTGATGCTCGGGTAATGATGGTGCCGTGTGTTGGTGCGATCGCGATCGTCGTTCACAACGATCGGCGTGCTCCAACTGGCACCGTTGTCCGCGGAGCGGCTGAAGTAGATGTTCAGACCGCGATTCAGATTCGAAAGCTCTCCGTCTGCCGTCCAGACCGCATAGATATTGCCGCGTGTTGGCGACGAGGAATTGTCGATGGTGAACTGGGGGCATGGATAGAGGCGGTTGCTCGAAATTCCTGGAAGCGTATAGAACGTGCCGGTGGAGAAGCCCGGGAAGTGAACGTCGGCAATCTTCTGCGGCGTGGAAAAGGAAAGCCCGCCGTTGGAGGAGACCGAATGCCAGAGAGCGTACTGTGCGTTCGAGGGGGACCCGAAGAACATGACATGCACCTTGCCGAACGGATCGACCTCTATGCTTCCGAACTGCACGCGTTCGAAGGTGCTGTCCGAAACCGGCACGGACGTATGGCTGAACGAGGAGCCGCCTGCGGCAAGCCTTCGCACCACGATTCTTCCACCGCCGTTGCTCCCGCCGAGCTGCACGAAGGAGACGTAGACGTTGTTCCGACGCGCCCCCGACGTGCGGTCCACGGCGATCCATTCCTTGTCGAACACCTCCGGATTGCGCGTCGAGCGGCTGTAACGCGCAATCCCCACATCGTCGGTATCCGTCTGTGCCCAGGTAACGCCGCCGTCGGTGGAACGCGCCCAGTAGAGGCCGAAGTATGTGCTGTCGCTGGATGTGGGCGGCTGGAACAGGCTGATCCATACCAGGTAGCCGGTGCCGTCCGCATCGAACGCGAGCACCGGATCGCCGCCGCCGTTGTTCAGAATATCGAGCCCCCGCGGGATCGTGCGGAAGACGCTCTTGTGCCAGGTGACGCCGAAGTCCTTGGTGTAGTACACCGGGCAGAGGAGCCCGTCGGCAAGGTTCAGGCGGATCGGCGAGACCAGGATGTTGTTGCTGTCCAGAGGATTTATCGCCGCGTGCACCTCCGACTCCGGAACAGCCTCCGCGCTGACAACGGATTCACCGGTGGTTACGGACTCATTCCCCTGTGCCTCCGGCGAGCCCCCCTTCAATGCCTCCAGATGCGCGCGCCGCACCTCCTCCGGCGTCCAATGCGTCTTCTCCTCGATCACCTCCCACGAGCTCCCCTCCTGGGCATACCCCGTGATCTGCGACAGCAGAAGAATGAAGAGTGCCGGAAGAGTTGAACAGAGAAGCCGGGTAGCATGGCGCATTGTCGTACTCCGCGTTGTCACGTAATCCGTGTGTTCATATATGCACAGGCACGCAGCCGGTGCGCTCGATGCAGACGAGGGAATTCATGGTTGGGACGGACACCCGGGCGCGCTGGGTGAACCCGGGAGATGCAGGCCGGCGCGAGCACGCGCGCAGCCTGCAGCGGAACGTTCGGCCGGGGCCTAGCGTACGATCACCACCTGCCGCGTTGCCCTTCCGGCGCTGCTCTCCGCGGTGAGGAAGTAGTGGCCGGCCGGCAGCGCCGCCGTGTTGACGGAGAACGGATGCGGCCCGCTCTCGAAGGTACCGTCGGTGACGGTAGCCACGTGGCGTCCGAGCATGTCGAACATGCGGAGTTGGAGATGCGATGCCGTGTTCAGATTCACCGTGACGGCGATCGCGTTGCCGCTCACCACGGGATCGCTCATCGCCAGTTCATCCGTCACACTTCCAAGACGCTCCACACCGGCAGCCTCACGCGAGATTGGAACTACCGCGGCGAGAATGTCCAGGTCGCCATTGCCGCTCCGGCCATCCGTCCAGACCGGGATGGCGTAGCCGCTGGTGGTGAGCACGGCCGTATACTCACCGATGCCGAAGTTCTGATTCTGCTCCCCGACCGTGGCGAAGTCCGTTGTCTGCGATGTAACGGGAGCCCCCTCGGTGAAGGTGTTTCCGCCATCGAACGAGTAGGCGATGTAGTAGTTGGTGATGCGATTCTCCGGATCGCTCCGCCGGTCGTACCAGGTGACGGCCACCACGCCGCCCGGTGATACGCTGATGCTGGAGTAATGCTGATGCCGCACGACCCCACGAGGATCGTGATGCACGACAACGGGCTGGCTCCAGGTGGCGCCGTTATCCACCGAACGGCTGAAGTAGACGTCGAGGCCGTTGCCGAGATCGGACGTGAACCCGTCGGCGGTCCAGGTCATGTACAGGTTCCCGCGCGATGCGGCGTTGGAGTTATCGATCGCGAACTGCGGCGCCGGATACAGACGCGACGGATCGATGCCGGGGACGCTCAGCTGCTGGGTGCCGGGGGAGAAGCCGGGGATATGAATCGAAGAGATCGGCTTCGGCTCCGAGAAGCTTTCGCCGCCGTCGGTGGAGACCGAGTGCCAGATGGAAAATCCCGTGAGGGTATCCTTCGATCCGAAGAACGTCACATGAACCCCGCCCTCCGGATCGACGTCCACACCGGAGAACTGCACCATCTGGAAGGAGTCATCCGAGACGGGAACGGACTGGTCGGTAAAGGAGGTTGCCGCAGGAGCCTTCTTTCGAACCACGATCTTCTGCCCGATGGTTGTTCCGGCATGCAGGAAGGCAACATACACCGTGTTGCGCGTGGCCTTGCTGGAGCGATCCACCGCGGCCCACTCCTTGTCGAAGAAGTCGCCGTCGCTGGACTGCGAGGAGACCGAATACGCTACCGCATCGTTCTCGGGGAGCGTCCAGCTTGCACCTCCATCCTTCGATGAAGCCCAGAAGAGTCCAACGTTGAGCGCCTGCGTCTGGAAGTTCTCGAAGTAGACGCTGATCCAGATAATGTACGCGGTGCCGTCGCCGTCGAAGACGAGGATCGGATCGCCGCCTCCCACCACGAGCGGATTGTTCGCGCGCGGCAACGTCTGGAAGGAACTCTTCTTCCATGTTCTGCCGAAGTCCTTGGAGTAATAGACGGGGCAGACCAGTTGGTCCAGCGCACCGGCGTTGGAACGGATGGGGGAGACGATGAGGTTGTTGGAATCCTTCGGATTGATGGCTGCATCCACCTCCGATTCGATATCACTGCTCCCGCTCACCACACTCTCCCCTGTCGCGGTCTCGAGCATGCCGGCCTTCTCCGGCGCCGGCATCGCCATGCCCGGCGCCATGCCGGGCGCCATGCCGGGCGCCATGCCGGGCCGCAGCCCTCGCTCGCGCAGCGCCTGTTCCACCTGGGCAGGGGTCCAGCGCAGTTTCTCCCGGAGCAGTTCGCGTACAACGCGCGACCGTTCCTGCGCCGCCGCATGCGGCGCAAGGATACACAGGCTCAGCAATGCCGCGATCGATACGGCAACGGGAGAGATCCTCAGTAGTGATGAGCGCATGATGATTCCTGGAATAATGTGCCGAAGGGGTCGCGTGAAAGTACTACAGTTGCCCGAATTCGGAACCGACTATCCTCGTACCACATTGCTGCACGCGCCGTATGGCTGCCGGCACCACACCGCGACAGCAACGCGGCCGTTCCGGGTGCATGGCCGGCGCTACCGATCGGAGAGCGATCCGCCGGGCAGCACATGCAACGGCCCCGAACGGCATCAGTTCCGTTCGGGGCCGTCATCGTGTTGACACGTCCGCCACGCGATGCATCACGCCCTGCTACTTCGCCCGCCCGGCCGCCTTCTTCGATCCCGCTTTTGCGGCCGCGGATCCCTTCTTCGCCGGCAGGCGCTTGGCAGCAGGCGCCTTCTTCGAACCGCTTCCGATGCCCCGGGCAGCGCCACGAGCGCCGCCGATCTTGGTGGCAACGGACTTGGCCTGCAGGAAGAGAAGCAGGTAGTCGCGGCCGCCGGCCTTGGAGTCCGTACCGGAAAGATTGAAGCCGCCGAACGGATGCACGCCCACGAGCGCGCCCGTGCACTTGCGGTTCAGATAGAGATTGCCCACGAAGAATTCGCGCGAGGCACGCTCCAGCTTCTCCGCGTTCTCCGAGTAGACGGCACCGGTGAGTCCGTAGGGTGAGTTGTTCGCGATCTGCAGGGCGTGATCGAAGTTCTTCGCCTTCACCACCGCAAGCACCGGCCCGAAGATCTCCTCCTGTTCGATGCGCGCGCCGGCCGGAACGTCCACGAATACGGTGGGCTGAATGAACCAGCCCGGCCCATCCGCAGGGCCGCCGCCGTTCAGGAGACGTCCCTCCTTCTTCCCCACTTCGATGTAGTTCAGGATTCCCTTGTACGCGCGCTCGCTGGAGACCGGCCCCATGTAGACGTTCTCCTTCGGGTCGCCGATCTGGATCCTCGCAACACGCTCCTGAAGCTTGGCAACGAACTCGTCGTACACCTTCGCGTCCACGATGGCGCGCGAGCAGGCAGAGCACTTCTGCCCCTGGAATCCGAACGCCGAGACGGCAACGCCTTCAACGGCCATATCCACGTCGGCATCGGAATCCACGATGATCGCATCCTTGCCCCCCATCTCCGCAACCACACGCTTCAGCCAGAGCTGATTCTCCGGCGTGCGGGCGGCACGCTCGTTGATGCGCTTGCCTACTGCGGCGGATCCGGTGAAGGAGATGAACCGCACCTGCGGGTGATCGACCATGAAGTCGCCGATCTCGCCGCCGTGCCCCGGAACGAAGTTCACGACTCCTTTCGGGACACCAACCTCGGTGAGGATCTCCACCAGCAGCCACGCCATCATCGGCGAATCACTCGAGGGCTTCAGCACAACGGTGTTGCCGGTAACGATCGCAGCAGTGGTCATGCCTGCGGTGATGGCGAAGGGAAAATTCCACGGCGGGATCACCGCGCCAACACCGAGCGGGAGATACACCAGCTGGTTCACCTCACCCGGGTACTGCAGCGGCTGCTCCGGACTTGCATAGCGAAGCATCTCTCGCCCGTAGTACTCGAGGAAGTCGATCGCCTCGGCAGTGTCGGCGTCTGCCTCGGCATAGTTCTTTCCAACCTCGCTGATCATCCAGGCGTTGATCTCGAGACGCCGCTCACGCATCCGCTCCGCTGCCCTGAACAGATACTCGGCACGCTCTTCGGCCGGGACCCTGCTCCACGATTCGAAGGCCTTCTGCGCCGCCTGGATTGCAGACTCCGCATGCTCGCGCGACGCGAGATGAAAGTGCCCCACAACCTCAGCGATGCATGCCGGGTTCAGCGAGTCGATCGTGTCGCCGGTCTTGATCTTCCGGCCGCCGACGATGATCGGATATTCCTTCGCGAACTTCTTGCGCACCTTCGCAAGCGCTTCCTGCTGCTGACGTCTGACGGATGGATTGTTGAAGTCGAGATAGCTGGTTGGAGCGTACGGTTTGAGCTTCTTCGCCATGGGATGTCGCGGGCTTACTGATTCGAAAGGGTTTGGAACAGCAGCGCAAAGTTAGCAGAACGCGCCGCATGCTCCGTAATGCAAAGTGTGAGACGCGTTGCAGGTTATGGGTTATGAGGGTAACTGGGGGGTACGCATTGCGGACGTGAGCCATCACCCCATCACTCATAACGCTACACTCATAACGCATCACCCATCACTCCTATTTCACTTCGTGGCCCGCGCCAGCGCTTCGATCGACGCGGCCAGGCTGGCGGAGCTGGCGGAGAAGGTGTCGATGCGGACGCTCGGCTCCGCATCGCGAAGCAGATACGGATTGCCGAAGCTGATCAGGATCGCAGGCCGGCCGAGCGCGCGATCGGCAATCTCGCGTTGTGCGGAGCTCAGGCCAACCGTTCCCGCATAGCCGCGCGGCTTTACGAAGAGCGCCATCATCACGGAAGCCGCGCCGTCGATCATCTCCATGATCTCGCAGACGCGCTCGGGCGCAACGTCCGGCGTCACCACAACAGCATGCGCCTCCCCCTTGTGCCAGTCCGCAACGTGACGAAGCCACTCCTCCGCCTTGTCGTTCTCCGGCGTATCCACCATCGCAACGATCACCAGCGGTTCGGCCAGGTTGCGCAACCGGCCGGATGTGGAGATGGAGCGCCGCGCCGCTTCCAGCGCGATCAGATCGTGACCGCGCCAAGTCAGACTCTGCGTCTGCACGTCATCCTGAAATGCGGCCGCCCATTTCCGCATGGCGCCGATGCGCGACGAGGAATCGCGCAGCCGGCTTACCGTGATTCGCTTTGCGGAGAACGCGGCAACGAGAGCTTCGTAGGCGGCAACCGGATCGGCTGGAATGCAGAGCACGTCCACACCGGCATGATAGGCCATCAACGCCGCCTCGCCCGCACCGTATGTATCGGTGATGGCATTCATGTCCAGCGCATCGGTGACGATCACGCCGTCGAATCCGAGCTCCAGCCGGAGCACGTTGCGCGTGATCGCCTCGGAGAGCGACGCCGGCAGACCGCTCGGGTCCAGCGCGGGAACGCCGATATGGCCAACCATGATGGAGCGTACGCCGTTGCGGACGGCATTGCGGAACGGAAGCAGTTCCACACTGTTCAATCGCCTCCGGTCAGCATCAAGAACGGCGAGCTGGCTGTGCGTGTCCACGCTGGTATCACCATGCCCCGGGAAGTGCTTCGCGCACGCCGCCACGCCGCCGTCCTGCATCCCCTGCACGTAGGCATGAACGTGATCGGAGACCAGTTCCGGCGATTCGCCGAACGCGCGGACGTTGATGATCGGGTTCTCGGGGTTGGTGTTGATGTCTGCAACGGGAGCAAAGTTCCAGTGGAGGCCGATCGAGCGCATCTCGCGCGCGATGCTTCGAGCCACGGAGTACGTGGTGGAGACATCGCGCGAGTTGCCGAGCGCCATCATGCTCGGGAACTGGGTTCCTCCGGAGAAGCGCATCGTAACCCCATCCTCGCAATCGGCTGCGAAGAGCAGGGCTCCGCCGCTGCGCGAGCGAAGTTCTGCCAGCACGTTCTGCACTGTTTCAACGGAGCCATCGAACACCACAAAGCCCCCCACCATCCGGTTGTCCACCAACCGGTTGATATCGTCGCGGTAGGAACCGTCGTTGTTGTACTGATTGCAGTTGAGGCGCGGAAAGATCGACTGCGCCAGCAGTTGATTGTGTTCAACCATGGAATGCGTGATTCAATGCGGATCGCTCGAGCATGCCGCGTCGCCTTCGCGAACGCAGGGCATGATACTACTACTGACGGCAAATCGCGCCCAACGGTAACGCGGGGGCCCGGCCCCCGCGGCGATTGCCGCTCCCGTTGATATACCCGGGCGGCGGAAAATGTTACGCCACGGATCCGAATGACCGGCCAAGCTACGCAGGCACGTTCTGCCCGTGCCCGTGTAGATAGTAACGGAACGTCAGCACCGGCAGGCTGGAAACCTATCGAGCGTTGTAACCCGTCCCCTTTTTGTATATTTGCGGTCTTCTCGACATTTCAGGACATACTGCAGGACACGTATGGCAAAAAGCCTGAGCATTCTCTTCGTCACGAGTGAAGTAATACCGTTCGCAAAGACAGGAGGACTTGCCGATGTCAGCGCAGCCCTGCCGCTTGCACTGACCGAGCTCGGGCACGATGTGCGGATCGTGGTTCCGAAGTACGGGACGGTATCGGAGCGGCGAAACCGGATTCACGAGATCAAGCGCCTGAAGGATATTCCCATCATGGTTGCCGGCGAGGAAACGATGGCAACCGTGAAGAGCTCGCAGGTAGTCAATTCCCGCGCCAAGGTTCAGGTCTATCTCGTCACCAACGACAAGTACCTGGAGCCGGTGAAGGGAATCTATCAGAACCCGACCACCGGGAAGGATTTTCCGAACAACGACGAGCGGTTCATCTTCTTCCAGAAGTCCGTCCTGGAGACCTGCATCCGTCTGGGCTGGCGGCCCGACGTGATTCACTGCAACGACTGGCAGACAGCACTCATCCCTGTGTTCCTGAAGGAACTGTATGCGAAGGACAACTTCTTCGCACATACGCGTGTAGTGTTCACGATGCACAATCTGGCGTATCAGGGAAGCTTCCCCGCCTCCACCTTCGAGAAGACAGGCCTTTCGCCGAAGCTCTTCGCCGGCAACGGCCTCGAGCATGGCGGCAATATCAACTTCATGAAGGCGGGCATCGTCTATGCCGATGCCGTCTCCACGGTCTCTCCCACGTACGCCAAGGAAATCCTTACGCCTGCGCACGGCTTCGGATTGGAGGGTGTGCTGAAGAAGCACAAGGAGAAGCTGTTCGGCATAATGAACGGCGTGGACACGGAGATCTGGGGTCCGGAGACGGACAAGCTGATCGACACGAAGTACTCCCGCGCCTCACTGGAGGGAAAGTTCGAGAACAAGACCGCGCTCGCCGCGAAGTTCAACATGGTGGCCGATCTCGACACGCCGATGGTGGGAATGATCGGGCGGATGGTGGCCCAGAAGGGATACGATCTGATCGTGGATGCGATCGACGAGCTTGCCAAGGCCGGCATTCAGCTGGTGATCATGGGCGAGGGAGAAAAGAAGTATCTGGCTGCGCTGGAGAAGGCGGCGCGCAAGTACAAGAACATCGGCCTTGTGCCGGGATACGACGAGGAGATGGCCCATCAGATCCAGGCCGGCTCCGACATGCTTCTGATGCCCTCGCAGTTCGAGCCGTGCGGATTGAATCAGCTGTACGCGCTCGCCTACGGCACGGTGCCGATCGTGCACCGGACCGGCGGCCTTGCCGATTCCATCGTGGACTACAATCCGAAGAAGGGCGCCGGCAACGGTTTCGCCTTCACTCAGTACGACACGGCGGGTCTCCTGGAGGCGTTGAAGCGTGCCATTGCGCTCTATCGTGACGAGGAGAAATGGGAGGCGCTTCTGCAGTCGATCATGGAGGAGGACCACTCCTGGAAGGCATCCGCTGCGGATTACGTGGAGAAGATGTACCGGAAGCCGTAGACGGCCCTGCGTTGCGTTGCCCTTCGTCGTGCGGCGCCGCCCGGTACCGGAGCACGGCGCATCGGTGCGGGCCGCGGAGAACCCGGCGCCTCGCGCGCTCTGCAACACGGCCGCTTCCGTTCGCCTCCGCGGTTACGTAGTTGCCACCCGGACGTCATACAGCGGAACCCGTTCCGAATCGACGTCCGTTCGTGTGGTACCCGGAACGATCCTTGCCCTGCATCAACCTGAGCGGTAGCTTCATTGCATGCGATTTAATCCTGTCCGTTTTCTTCTCGGGGCCATCATCCCGGCCGCTCTCGCGGCGTTCGCGACCTCGTGCAACGACAACCCCACCACGATCGGTGCGGGCTATCTCTCGCAGAATGTCACGCTCCGCGCGTACACGCTGACCCCCGACGACTACTACATCATGAGCGGTGTCTCCGCAGCCACCAACGGCTCCGGCGAGACCGGGCTGGGCATGCTCATCGGGCACACCGCCGAGGGAGCAACGGCCCATGGGCTGCTTGCGCTTACGTCGCAATCGCCAACGATCTCCGGCACCGGTTCCTTCCCCGTCAAGAGCGCCTCGCTCCAGCTCCACACCATGAGCTACCACCTGGTTACCGGCGATACGGCCACACGTGACTTCGCGTTCGACGTGGTGGTGCTGGACGAGGTGTTCTCCCTGAATGCAAAGTGGACAGCGGATTTTGCGACGCGAATCGCCAACGCCCCTTCGCTCGGAACGTTCACCGGCACCTACACGGACAACCAGGCAATCAGCGTCACGCTGGATCCCACGGCCACACAGAAGTTCCTCCAGGAGTACTTCCGCTACGATTCCACCAGCACCGGCCCGGAATTCCGGACGCTGAAGACGCTTGCGCTGCGCGCGAAGTCCGACGGCAGAATCATCGCCGGTCTGAACGGCGTCAACGCCGTGGACGATTCGCTCCGCCCGAAGCTCTCCGTGGTTGCAGCCGACGGCACGCCCGATGACACCACGGTGACGCTCTCGCTGGGCACGTCCAGCTGGATTGCGGACGCAAAGATGGACTACGGCGTCGGCAAGGTAGCGATCGCATCGGGCCTTCCGGTGCGTACGCTGATTCAGTTCCGGCTTGGCAAGATCCCGGCCACCGCAACGATTCACAGTGCGGAGTTCCGCCTTACGGTGGATACCGCACACTCGATCGTTGGTTCGCTCGGCATCCCCTCCTACCTCGTCGGTTATCTTGCCGTTGATTCATCGATGCGCCCCTCGTACTACCTCGAGTCCGGCATCACGGGAGTCTTTCCGGTAAACCGCGTGACATCCACGGATGCAGGCGGCGCCAGCATCTTCACGAACACGTTCCGCTTCACCACGCTGGCGCCGATCATCAACAGCTGGCTGCGCAACTCGCGCGGCGTTCCGGGATACACGAACGATGGCATCATCCTTGCCTTCAACCGTACCGTCACGTCGCAGGCGAACCTGGAAACGGCCACCCTGGATCGTCTGGTATTCTATGGATTGGACGAACCGGACTCCACGAAGCGTCCGAACATTACCATCTACTACTCGTTGCAGACCGATGCGAACTAACCGGCGAATCGCTTCAGTGCACACGTTGTGCCTCGTGCCGCTGATGCTTGCTGCATGTGTGGTTCCGCTCGCTGCGCAATCGAGCGGTGGAAGCACTTATTCGATCTTCAACATCGGCGACCTGCAGATGGGGACCACGGCCTCCGCTGCGGGACGTGCCGGGGTCGAGACGGCAGTGCCCAGCAACACGATCATCAATTCGCTGAACCCGGCCGGGTGGCAGGATCTGCATGTGGTCACGCTGCAGGCCGGGATGAACTTCGAGCAGTATCGTGTCTCCGACGGGAACACGTCCATCTACCAGAACAACAGCAAGCTGCAGAACTTCGCCGCCTGCTTCCCGTGGTCCGAGGCGCTTGGCGGAACGGTGGCATTCTCCGTGCATCCGTATTCCACGGTGACATACCGCACGTTGGTGCAGACGCCCGTGAACACCGGCGATTCCAACACCACGATGCAGTCCACGTACGGCGGGCACGGCGGCATCTCCGAGGCTCTGGTGGGTTCGTCCATCCGCCCGTTCCCATGGCTCGCGCTGGGTGCAACGGCCGATCTCTACTTCGGCTCGATCACGAGCACGACGAACGTCTCCTTCAGCGATCCGAATCTCAACACGGCGAACTACCAGACAACGCAGCGCTACGTTGGCTTCGGCGGCCGCTTCGGCGTTCAGGCGAAGCCGTTCGAGGAGCTGCGTCTGGGCGCGGTGTACGAAACCGGCGGCAGGCTGAACCGCCAGTCCGTGGTGAGCACCACGGTTCAGGACAACGGGAATCAGTTCTACGACACGCTCGCCAACTCGGAGCAGGATGTGAACCTTCCCGCCCGCATCACGTTTGGAGCCGCAGTGATTACCGGACGGTTTCTGTTGTCGTCCGATGTCAGCATGCAGTCGTGGAGCCGCACGGAGTTCCCGAACGCGCGCAACGCCGCCCGCTATGCCGTTGGCGTCGATCGCCTTGCCAGCACGTCGTTGAACGCAAGCGGTTTGGACCGCTGGGCATTCCGCATGGGAGCCTACTACGACCAGACCTATTACCAGCCGGGGACTGCGGACGGCATCGATCAGATGGGTGTCACGCTCGGCCTTCGCTGCCCGCTCAGCACCATGAGCGCAACAAACAACTCCAACACCGCCATCGACGTGGCGCTCGAGTTCGGGCAGCGCGGCAAGACCGTTGGCGGTCTGACCAAGGAGACGTTCGGCAAGCTGTCGCTTCAGCTCTCGGTGAGCGAGCTCTGGTTTGTTCGTTCACGGAGATAGCCCCATGTACGTCGGGTTCGGTTACGACATCCATCGATTGGAACGCGGGCTCCCCATGCGCCTGGGCGGGGTGGACATCCCCACGGCGGAGCAGGGGCCGGTGGCGCATTCGGACGGAGACGTGCTGCTGCACGCGTTGTGCGACGCACTGCTGGGCGCCGTGGCGCTCGGCGATATCGGCCGCCACTTCCCCGATACCGATCCCGCCTATCGAGGCACCGACTCGGCTGCGCTCCTGCAGCGTGTGGTGGCTCTGCTCGCCGAAACGGGAATGCGGCCGCGCAACATCGACTGCATGGTGCTGCTGGAGGCGCCGAAGATCGCACCGTATCGCGAGGCGATGCGCGATGCGATCGCCCGGGCAACCGGCCTTCCGGTTGAGCGGATCTCCGTGAAGGCCACCACGAGCGAAGGGCTGGGGCCCATCGGCGCGCGCGAGGGAATCGCCGCATATGCCGTTGCAACTGTGGAGCCGCTGTAAAAACCGCCGATCTTCTCGTAGCTTCCGTGCGGACGCCGACGGCGGAAACGCCTCGGGCGGAAGGATCGCGGGCGAAGCGCCACGGGCGGAAACGCCGCCCGGTCTCCATCGAAGCAGTTCCCGGCTCTCCGGCCCCCCGCGCCCGTGAACGTCGCAACACACACGTGACCGCACGCCCAACCATAGCGTTCGCAACTCTCCACCGTCTGCTGATCCCGTGCATTCTCCTCTGGCTGCCGTGCGTGGCTCCGCCTGCATATGCGCAGAGCCCGAACCAGCGAAGCGTTACCGACCGGTTGATCCATCTGCGCCGCGGATATCTCGGGCTTACCCGCGTCCCGCAGGGGGGAACCCTGACGCTGTACAACGAGGATCTCGCCAATGCCCGCACGATCGTCTTCACCGGACTCGCACCGCTGGATGCGGTGGCGATGCCCGGCAACGCACTTCTCCTTGCCACGGGAGTGCGCGGCACGGGGCTGTATCGTGTTGCGATAGATTCGCTTCCCACGGTGACGGCGATCTGGGAAGGGCCGGCCTCCACGTTGAACCGCATCGTTGGTGTTGGCGATTACAGCCGTGAAGGTGGCCCCGAAGCCGTGCTTGCCGGCGACTCCGCGTTCGCCGTGATCGGGCTCGACGGTCGCGAGCGGATGTCGCTGCATATGCCGATGCTGGATGCGGTTGTGTATGGTGTGACGCCGGCGCGCTACGTTCTGGTGTCGAGAAGCCTGGACGCAATTCAGGTGGCGGCAATCGATGCGCGGACGCTTCAAACGGTTGCCTCGCACCAGCTTCCGTATGCGGAGTCCGTGATGGCGCGCGTGGTGGGCACCTCCGGCGGCGACCTTGTTGCCGTCGCAACCTCCGGGCCGGCACCTGCGGCATATCTTTTCGATCGCACGCTGGCCCCGGCGCCGGATGCCTTCCCGCTTCCGGCTGCGCCGATCGGCGTGCTCACCATCCGCAGCAACGGCACGTCGACGCCCGCGGCCATCATCAGCGGTTATCCCTCTCCCATCGCCATTCCGCTTCGCACCGGCGCAGAGCCGGTAACGCTGGACTATCCGCTGACCGGCACGCCGCTGCAGGCAGCTGCGCTGGGGGACCGCATCGCGCTCGCCGCCCGCGACAGCATCGCGTTGTACGACGGTTCGCTCCGCCTTCTCACGATGCTGCCGTCCAACGGCACGGCGTCCGCGCATCTGGAGCTGGTCGGTAACGGATCCGTTCTCGCGTCCGCACCTGGACACTCTGCGCTCCTGGCAATACCAGCGCACGAACTCCGCTGGTATGAACTGCACCTGCGCCTTCTTGCTGCAGTCACGCTGGGCCTCGCGGTGGTTGCGATCACGGTCATGTTCATCCGCCGCCACCGCTTCATCCGCACGGTGTACAACAACCTGGTGCAGAATCCGGGCTCGGCCGGCACCATCATTCTCTCCCGCTCGCAGCGCGTACGCCATATCAACCAGCCGGCCCGCCGGCTGCTGCACATCGATTCCCTTGCGCCGCTCGGCCGCCACATCATGGAGTATCTCTCCGGCCCCGAGCTGGGGGACGTACTGTCCGAGCTTCGCATGCTGTTCCTGGAGGGACGCGAGTTCGAACTGCGGATCGACGTTCCGGTGGAGGGCCATGCCCGTGCATTGATGTTCCGCGGCCGCACGATGGCCCGCCGCTACGGGTCCACCGCCGGCTACCTGCTGCTCGTGGAGGACGTAACGCAGACAATCGAACGCGAACGGTTGGTGAACTGGGCCTCGATCGCGCATCATATCGCGCATGAAATGAAGACGCCGCTCGGCACTGTGCGGATGACCGCGGAGATGCTGCACGACCGGTTGAGCTACAACGGCGGCGACGTCGAGGGAATGCGCGCCACGAATCGCATCGTTCGCCAGTCGCAGCGGCTCCGCTCCATCGTGGATGACCTGCTCACCGTTGCGCGTACGGAGGCGCTGCAGAAGGAGGATGCCGATCTCGGACTGGTTCTTTCCACGCTGGTGCACGACGTAACGGACTCCCTCCCGCCGGCAATCGAGCTGCGGCTGGAGATGTCGGGGAACGATCATCGCTGCCGCATCGATGCCGCCCAACTCAGTGTTGCGCTCCGCAACGTGCTGGACAATGCCGCGCAGGCGATCAACACGCGTGAGAACGGGCTGATCAGAATTATTCTTGCGGAGCACACGAAAGGGCTCTCCATTATCGTCGAAGACAACGGCATCGGCATGAGCGCCGAAACGCTGGCCCGACTCTTCCAACCATTCTATACTGAACGCCAAGGCGGGTCCGGAATCGGAACCGTGATCCTGAAACGTGTTGTGGAAGGGCATGGCGGCACGGTGGATGTGAAGAGCGAGCGAGGCATGGGAACGCGATTCATGATCCTGTTGCCGAGGGAATAGGCAGGTGGTTAGTTGTTAGTAGTTGGTTGTCAGTAGTATGAGGTTCTTGTTCTCCACTGACTACCAACGATTGACTACTGACTACGAACGATTGACTACTGACTACGAACGATTGACTACTGACGCACAATGAACTTCCAGAAATTCACGTTGAAGTCGCAGGAGGCGATGCAGACTGCGCAGGAGATCGCAAGCGGCAACTCCAACCAGCAGATCGAGCCGATTCATATTCTCGGCGCGTTGCTTCAGGACTCGGCGGGGCTTGTTCCGCCGATGTTGATGAAGATCGGCGCGAATGTGAACTATGTCAAGAAGAAGACGGAGGAGTTGATCGCGGCGCTCCCGAAGGTTTCCGGCGGCGGCGTGAGCGGGCAGTATCTTTCGCAGAACACATCCCGCGTGCTGGAGACTGCATTGAAGGAAGCGGGCAAGATGGGAGACGAGTATGTCTCCACAGAACATCTTCTCCTCGCGATCGCGGAGGACACGGCAACACCGGCCGGCAGCCTGCTGCGCGATCAGGGCGCGAACACGAGCACGATTGCCAAGGCGCTGGCGGAGGTACGCGGCTCGCAGCGCGTCACCGATCAGAACCCGGAGGACAAGTACCAGTCGCTGACGCGGTACGGGCGCAACCTGAACGATCTTGCACGCAAGGGGAAGATGGATCCGGTGATCGGGCGCGAGGACGAGATCCGCCGCGTGATGCAGGTGCTGATGCGACGCACGAAGAACAATCCGGTATTGATCGGCGAGCCGGGCGTGGGAAAAACCGCGATCGCCGAGGGGATCGCCATCCGCATCGTGCAGGGCGATGTGCCGGAGGGGCTGCGCACGAAGCAGATCGTTGCGCTGGACATGGGCGCGCTTGTTGCCGGCACCAGTTTCCGCGGCCAGTTCGAGGAGCGCCTGAAGGCGATCGTGAACGAGGTGTCGGAGTCCAACGGAGAGATCATCCTCTTCATCGACGAGCTGCACACCCTTGTCGGCGCCGGCGCAGCGCAGGGCTCCGTGGATGCGGCGAACATCCTGAAGCCGGCCCTCGCACGCGGCGAACTGCGCACGATCGGTGCAACCACGCTGGACGAGTACCGCAAGTACATCGAGAAGGATGCGGCGCTCGAGCGCCGGTTCCAGCCGGTGCTTGTGCCGGAGCCGAGCGTGGACGATGCCATCTCGATCCTGCGCGGACTGAAGGAGCGCTACGAGGTGCACCATGGCGTACGTATCACCGACAGCGCAATCGTAGCCGCCGCGCAGCTCTCCGATCGCTACATCGCCGATCGGTTCCTGCCGGACAAGGCGATCGATCTGGTGGACGAGGCTGCATCCAGACTTCGCATCGAGATAGACTCGATGCCGGAGGAGCTGGACTCCATCGAGCGGAAGATCCGGCAGCTGGAAATCGAGCGCGAGGCGCTGCTGCGCGAACTGAACGCCGGGTAGTGTCCGGATGCAGTCTGCGCGCCGAGGATTCAGATCGCCCGCAACACCATGAATGAAGCGTGTTGCGGGCGATTCCACAATGAACAGCGGGAACGAGAACAGCACCTCCGGTGCCTCTCGTCGGCGAGCCTCCGGGTCCGGGCAGCGAGCCCTCCCCGCTTTGCGCGATACCGGGATGCCGCCAAATGAACGCGCGATTGTCTTCGCGCTGTTCTATATTGTTGGACAATCGGATCTTCCCCAGAAGAAGGAATCGCACAGTGCCGAATCCTGTTTCCTCCTCCTCCTCAGACATGCCGATGCCGCGCCTTGTGATGCAGACACTCGTTGGCGGGATGACGATGCTTGCGTTCATCCTCACCCTTGCAGCATGCAGTTCCAGCAGCGAAACCACGCGCGAGGAAACGCCGAAGGATTCGACAGCCACTGCCGCAGCCATGCCTCCCGCGGATACCGCGCACCCGAAGCATGAGGAGACGCTCGGCGAACAGCTTGGCCGCCTGGATGCGCAGATGAAGACGGCGCCCGCGGACAGCCTGCCGATGCTCCAGGCGAAGTACGACAGTCTTCTCGCGAACGTAACGAGCGGCGGTAACATCCAGAAGGGAGGCCGCGACTGGACCAACTCGGCAGATCTGGACAGCATCAAGATCACGACGGGACCGGGGTCACACGGCGGTGCGGACTCAGCCGGGTTGATGGGTTTCCGAGCGAGCGAACTGGACACGGCGTCGCCGGCAGTGCACGCGGCACCCGCTCCGCATTACTCGCACAAGGTCACCTACCTCCGCGCCGCACCGGCACCGGAGGAGCCCGAGAGGCCGGCCCCGGACTCAGCGCGCCAGCGCGAACGGAGCTACGTTGATGGTCTGGTTGCGGCGCGCTCCGGAAAGTATCAGGACGCCGTGCGGGAACTGCCTGCAGTGGTCGCCAGGCCGCCGAAGGGACGTGCGAGCATCGTGCGCTCGGCCTATGCAGAATCGCTGGAGAAGACCGGGAGCACCAATAAGGCAACGGAGCAGTATCGCAAGGCCTCCGCCGGGAACGACGAGGTTGCCAACAAGTCCTATCTCTCCTACTGCCGCATGCTGGCAAAGTCCGGAGACCGCACCAAGGCGCGGCAGTTGCTCTCGCAGTTCATCGCACGGCACCCGAGAAGCCCGCAGGTTGTGAACGCCCGGCAGTTGCTGCAGACGTTGTAGGCCACCGCCGGACATCCTCCTCCGTCCACAGATTCATGACGGGCGCCGGAATCGGCTCCGCCGCGCGACGCCGTTCCCCGGACGAAACCGTTGTGCACCACCCGCCGACGACCCGCAGCATATGAGGACCCGACGGCAGATCCCGTTGAATCGCCGCACTCCTCGGCCTGGCATGCTCACGCTACCGCTCGATCATCACGGAGTAGGAGAACGTGAGCGCAAGGATGACGAGCGAGAGCCAGCCGATCGCCATGCGCCGCCGGTCCAGCGGGGTATCATCTCCCACCGGCGGATGCTTCAGCTTGATGATGAAGCGCACCAGCAGCGCCCAGAGTATCCAGCCCGGGAAGCCATCCAGCCACCATGGAACGGCGCGCGCAATCGCCCCCAACACCGGAGCCAGCACGTTCTGAATCGAGGCCGGCAGCAGCCCGTCGGCGCCGGCCTGCACGTCCGCCCAGAGCATCGATACGATTGCTCCCAGTCCGATGACGAGGAGAACCCGGTATGCCCACCGCGCTATCACTTCCTGCCTGCGTCCGAACATCGAGTAGACGATGTGCCCGCCGTCCAGCTGTCCCAGCGGCAGCATGTTGAGCGCGGTCACCAGCATGCCGAACCATCCCACCGCGAGAAGCGGATAGTGATAGAGCTCGTTCATCGGCGGAAAGAACGCGCCGCGAGGCACCAGCAGGGCGCGCAGCCCGGCGAACAGCGCGAAGTTCCCGAATCGCATGCCGGCATCCGGAATGCCTGAAAGCGTGCGATATGCGGGATGAATCGCGTAGATGGTCTCGATGCCCGGCCGCGACAGCATGCCGATTACCAGATAGGCCAGGGCCACAACGAAGCCCGAGAGCGGCCCGGCCACACCGATGTCGAAGAGAGCCCGGCGGCTTGGAATGGACGAACGAATGCGGATCACCGCCCCCATGGTGCCGAACGGGCTCAGGAACGGAAGCGGGATGTAGAATGGCAGCGTGGTGGCAACGCCGTGCGCCCGGGCGGCGAAGTAGTGGCCGAACTCGTGCGCGGAAAGGAAGAACATCAGCAGCGTGCTGAACAGGAACGCCTGCGGCAGATAGGCCACCATGTCGCCGTAGCTCCCAACGGTGTCCGGCGTCACGAAGACAAGTCCGGCGAGCGTGGTCGAGGCCCACGTCAACAGAAAGAGAAGGATGTGCCGCGGGTAACGCTGCGGGTAGCGGCGCGGCGCGAGGTCCACCATCTCCGGCAGTGGTCCCCAGACGTATCGGTCCTCTCCACCTGTCTCCGGGTTCATCGTACAATCAGATCTTGGTTCTTCGGGCTTCGTTCTTGGGGCTTCGTTCTTGGTTCTTCGGGCTTCGTTCTTCGTTCTTGGGTCTTCGTTCTTGGGTCTTCGTTCTTGGTTCTTCGGGCTTCGTTCTTCGTTCTTCGTTCTTGGTTCTTCGGGCTTCGTTCTTCGTTCTTCGGGCTTCGTTCTTCGTTCTTGGTTCTTCGGGCTTCGTTCTTCGTTCTTGGTTCTTCGGGCTTCAAGCTACCAAGTACTACAGCTCGGCGCTAGCGGCGTCCTTGTGCCAAGTCCAAAGGCCCAAGCACCAAGTACCAAGCACAAGTACCAAGCACAAGTACCAAGCTCAGTAGTCAACAGCGAATCCGAGCGAGAAGCTCCGGTTCTCTTCGCTGAAATGCTGGCCGTACGGCGAGCGGCCGGAGTAATAGATCCCCTCGATCGTCACCCCCTTCCCCTGCACCGAGCCAACCTTCACGCCCACGCGCAGCTGATGTTCAGCAAGCGTGCTCAGCTCCGAGTTCAGACGCAGCTCATATCCCAGGCGCAGTGCCACGGGCGAGGTTCCCGATGGCGCGGCCGTCAGGTCCGCGCCGACATACGGCGTCAGATGTCCCAGCGTATCGGGGATGGTGTGCGTAAGTGCGAGCAGGCCGAGATAGGCACGATACTTCAGATAGCCGCCGCCGGATGACGTTCCATCCAGCGGCGTGCGCTCGATGCCTGCCATGAGATCGGCGAACTCGCGGCTGTAGGTGAAGTACCGCTGGCTGGGATCGGTGAACGAGGGATCGCCATCCACCAGATGCGCGGAGATGTGCGCCACGCGCAGGCGCGCGAACATGTCACCGAGCACGGAGGTTCGGAATCGCGCGGAGCCGTTGAGGCCGAAGTAGTAGTCCACCGCCTCCACCGGGAACTTGAACGATGCGGTGGAACGGAGCCGGGTCCATGTGAAGAAATCGGCGCCGAACGCAAGCGCCCCGCCGGACCCGGGTTCGCCGATCGCAATGCGATACAGATCGGCGGAGCCGCCGATATCCAGGCGAAGCTTCCCGCCGCTCAGCTCGCGCGATCCGCCGATGCGAGCCTCGTACTTGCCCGCATAGGGAGCCGGCACCGTGCGATCGGCAGGCAGGAATCCCTCCTGCGCGTGCAGCACGCCGCAAAGAAGAGGAACGAGAAGCGAAAGAATCGCAACGCGATACAATATCAAAGGGCTGGTGGTCCGGTTCATCGGGCGAGCGGTCCGGCATCTCATCGATATTCCCTTCCCTTCCAGACAACGGTTCGGTTCAAAAGGAGAAGCGGGATCATGGAGATCTGTACCACGAAGTAGAATTCGAATGCGAGAAACCATTTGAGCTGGCCGGTCATTCTGAGGATACGGAAGCTGGGAACGAGCACCAGAAGATCGCAGAAGAACTTGACACTCCATACAACCGCCCACGCCGTCAGGGAGACGAACGGAGCCAGTGTGAAGGCAAACATGATCAGGACGGCAACGATGAAGAGCGTGTAGCCGGGAATGGTATTCTCCGTTCCGCCCCGGGCCCAGCGCTGCTTCTGGCGCATCACCTCTCCGAGGGAAGCGCAGGGGTTGGTATACACCAGCGCCTCACGGCTGCATGGGAACACAGCGCCGGCTCCGTTGCGGGTCATCGCCTGATAGAGAGCGAAGTCCTCCGTGACGGTAAACGGCACGGCACGGTAGCCGCCAACGGCCTCATATGCCGAGCGACGGAAGGAAAAATTGTTGCCGATCACGCCAACCGGAAAGCCCAGCCCGAGTGCAGCGGAACCGAGTGTCTGCAGGTGAACCCAGTCCAGTTGCTGCATGCTGCCGAGCAGATCACGAGCCTTGATCACCGTGAAGCCGCCACACACCGCCACATCGCCGTGGAAGTGTTCAACAACCGCGCGAGCCCACGTTGAAACGGGAGTGCAGTCCGCATCGGTGAGCAGTACGATTTCCCCGGAGGCAACATCCATCCCCTGCGCGATCGCGCGCGCCTTGCCGCGCGCGTGGCTGTTCTCGGGAACGGTGCTCACGATCGTGAGCCTGCCGGGGTTTGCATCGGCGCGCGCGCACATCAGCTCCAGCGTGCGATCCTCCGATTCATCGTTCACGGCGATGATCTGCATGCGCTCCGGCGGATAGTCCTGTGCAAGCAACGCTTCGAGGCAGGCATCGATGTTCGCCTCCTCGTTGCGGGCTGCAACCAGCACGGTCACACGCGGCCAGCGTTCCGGAACTACCCTTACGGCACGCTGCCGCATGCGGGCCTGGCCGATGCGCATCACGGTATACTCCACCAGATAGAGTGCAGCGATTGCGAGGAGAATGGCTTCGATCATAAACGTGGCAAAGGTACGATGTTGGAGCGAAGAGTTTCTAACAGACTGTTGAACAACATCATCTGCTTCGTTGGCCATCACGCCCGCTCACTGCGACATCCAAAAGGACGCCTCATTCGCGGCTGATTGGCCCCCCTGCATCCCACTGCTGCTGAACAGCCTGTGACAACGCAGTAGTTCGACAGGCGGCTGCGGAGCGCCTGCCCTGCAAATCGACAATGAATCGACATCGAATGCGCGGCGGCTCTTTGTACTTCCGGCTTTCCATGTAGCTTTGCCGCATGGCCGTTGAATCGTTCATTGCGCGGCGCTATTTCCTCGGAATGGGGAAGATGAGCCTGCTTGCGATATTCATCCTCGTTATCATTCCAACACCTCTGGATGTACTCCTGGGTTTGATTGCGCTGATCGTTGCAATGGTCAAGGGGCGGCGTATCAGCCTGGTCACCATCATCTCGGTTATCTCGCTTCTCGGCATCAAGGTAGGCGTGGGAGCCCTGATCTGCGTGCTCTCGGTGTTCAACGGCTTCAACGGCATCGTTCGCGGGCTCTTCGTTGGCTTCGATCCGCACGTGCGGGTGAGCCCCGTGGTTGAAACGACGTTCAGGCCGGACTCGCTGCTGCACATCATCTCCGCGCAGCCGGAGGTGACGGCAGCCGCTCCCTTCGTGTCCGGCCGCTCTGCCGTGATTCATCGGGAGGGATTGAAGGTTGTCCAGATCCGCGGCATGAGGCCGGAGGATATCTCCACAGCCATCGGCCTCGGCAACAAGATCTACAACGGCTCCTTCCGCAAGCCGACCGTCGCGCAGCCGCACCCTATCGTGCTGGGGGCGATGCTCTCCTACGCGTTGAACGCCGCCGTGGGGGATACGATTTCCGTACTGAGCCAGAGCGGCATCGAGGAGACGATGACGCAGCTTGCACAGCCCACGATCGTTCAATGCGTCGTCACCGGTACGTTCGAGAGCAACAACAAGGAGTACGACGAGAACTACGCATACACTGATATCGCAACGGCGCGGGAGATCTTCGCCGTACCCGACGGCGCGATGGGAATCGAAATCCGGTTGAAGGACTTCGAGGCCGCACCGGCGGTGCAGGCCCGGCTTCAGCACCTCGCCGGGGCCGGCTTCCGCGTGGAAACCTGGCAGGACCTGCATCGCGATCTCTTCGCGGTGATGGAACTGGAGCGGTGGGCAGCGTTCATCATCCTTTCGCTCATCATCATCGTGGCGGTGTTCAACGTGCTCGGCTCGCTGACAATGACGGTGATCGAGAAGCGCCGCGACATCGGCATTCTGAAGACCATGGGTGCGAGCGACCGCACGATCATGCGGACCTATCTGTTCGAGGGTGGACTTGTGGGCATCGTCGGAACGCTGGGCGGTGTGTTCATCGGCATCGGCACATGCCTCATGCAGATCCACTTCGGACTCTTCAAGTTGAACAACGCGGTCTACATCATCCCTGCCCTTCCGGTGGAACTGCGCGGCATGGATATCCTGGTGATCAGCACGACATCCATGCTGCTTGCGCTGGTTGCAGCGCTCTATCCGGCGCTCCGCGCCTCACGGCTTCTGCCGGCCGACGCGGTACGCTGGGAGTAGCCGGCAACATCGGTGCTTTGTGCTTTGTGCTTGGTGCTTCGTACGACGGTGACTGCCGGTATATCC
>JAFDZV010000019.1:282575-294058 GCA_018266795.1 Bacteroidota bacterium
CGCTGCTGAGAGTCGGTTCTTCGTAATCGGCGCCTGGTATACTTCGCACGACGGTGGCAGCAGCGAGACGCAGCCGGGTGTCCCAAACACAAAGAACCAAACACAAAGAACCAGGCACTCTTTCAGATTTCACGCCGGTTCCGCAACTTTGAACCGAAATCAATCTGCCCCGGTAAACAGAACTACCCCATGCGTTACACTCTGGACCACGAGGATAACTCCGCCACGATGACCGTTCATGAAGAGCGGCTCGATATTACCAACAGCTCCAACTTCAAGGCGGAGGTGCTGTTGCATACACGTTCCGGCATCGAGATCTTCTTCATCGATCTCTCCGAGGTGGTCTATTGCGATTCCACCGGCCTCGGCGCCCTTCTCCTCGCCCACCGCGAGATGAAGGCAGCCGGCGGCGCAACGATATTCATCGGCCTGAGCGACAGGCTTCGCTCATTCATCAATGTCTCTCAACTCGACCGCGTGCTCTACATCTATGACACGCGCGAGGAGGCACTGGCCGATCTGCAGAGCGACGACGAGGCGGACCACGACGATCTTGGCGAGGAGATGTGAGTGGGTAGAACTTGGGGCTTAGTGCTTGGAGCTTGGTGTGCTAGAGCCGCAGGCGAGCTGTACCAAGCACCACAGCGAGCCGCGGGCGAGTGTGCCTAGAACCAAGCACTACCAAGAACTACAGCCGAGCCGTACCAAGAACCAAGAACTACAGCGAGCCGCGACGACAACCATACTGGTGGCCATGCCAGCCAGCGCGGCGAGCGTACCAAGAACTAGTGGAAATTCGCCTTCTCGGCGCCCGGCCCGGTGAGCGCGATCTGATACACCTTCGCCCAATACTTCCCGGTAACGAAGAGTCTGTTCCCCTTGGGATCGTATGCAATCCCGTTCAATACATCCTCACGCCCCGTCCGCTCTGACATCGGCAGCAGGCGGCTCAGGTTGATCCACCCGAGCACACTCCCCGTCTTCGGATCGATACGCACCAGGCTGTCGGTCTTCCAGACATTCGCGTAGATCTCCCCGTTGATATACTCGAGCTCGTTGATGTCGCTGAGCGGCGTGTTCCCCACGAACACGGGGATCTGCCGCTTCACCTGGAAGGTTGCCGGATCGATCACGCGAAGCGTGCTTGTGCCGTCGCTCATGAACAGATCGGTTCCATCCGTCGTCAGCCCCCACCCCTCGCCGTAGT
Source organism: Bacteroidota bacterium (assembly GCA_018266795.1). Lineage (GTDB taxonomy): Bacteria > Bacteroidota > Ignavibacteria > OLB7 > OLB7 > JAFDZV01. The sequence continues at coordinate 283,783 of JAFDZV010000019.1, forward strand.
ACGCTACCGTATCCACCGGTTCGAATGTCTTCGCATCGTAGACGAAGCCTCTGTTGGTGCGCCATGTAAGCTGATACAGGCGCGAGCCCACCATCGCAAGCCCCTCGCCGAAGTACATGCTGTCCAGCTTGCGCAGCTTTACCACATTGCCCGTGCTGATATCCACGCGCCGGAGCGTGGAGGAGTCCGGCATGCCGGTGCTCTCGTAGAACATCCCATCATGGACGAACAACCCTTCCGTAAACGCCATCGGATCGTGGGGGTACGTGTTCACCACGGTATAGCCCCAGACCGGCAGACCATTGTTCTGCGGCGGTGCAACGGTGTGCGCCGTGTCCCCCCCTCCACCGGGCAACGACGGCTTTGGGCGTTCGCATCCTGCAATCATGACAAGGAGGAGAAGAACTGCGAGCGTTGAAACGAATCTCATGGCGGCTGAAACGTTTGACGTATCGGTTGTGAGCCTGAATCTACTGTGAGCGTTCGGCGCTCCTTTGATTGGCGCCGCGTGCACTGAGGACATGCCTGCAAGATACACGCACGAACCTTGACCAACGTTACGCAAACTTGTACGCTCGGCGCGATTCCCGGTATTGTCATCAATGTGGTTTTCGTCGGGCTCGCCGTAGTGCTTGGCACCGAACCCGCCGGCTGTCACCGAATAACGAAGCGTATGAACCAAGTCCCAATGCCCCAAGTACCAAGAACCAAGTACCAAGAACCAAGTACCAAGTACCAAGTACCAAGTACCACATCAGAACTGATTCACCAGCCCGACGAACACCTTCCCCGTTGCGAACGTGTCGTCGCGACTCAGAGCGTAGGAGAGCTTCATCAGGCCGAGCGGCGTCTCGATCTGCGCGCTTACGCCGTATCCCAACAGCCATCCGGTCCGCTGCGGTATCCCCTTGCGCACGTCCTCCCGCCTGAGATAGGAACCGTAGTCCGTGAAGAGCCCCACGTACGACGTCGGCGCAAGGAGCATACGGAACTCGCCATTCCCCCAGATGCGCTGCGATGCGAGGATGGCGTTCTCCAGATAGCCGCGCACGGTGCTCTGGCCTCCCATGCGGAACAGGTCCGCTTCCTCCACGAGCGCACCGGTCACGTCACCGTAGTGCGCGGCTCCCACGGCAACGAAGCGCTTGAACATCGGCACATAGCACTCGAGATCCGCCTCCAGCCGCCCCCGGGTGTCGTGCGTTGGATATCCATCCGCGCAGCGCGATGGGCCGCGCACGGACTCCGCCCCAACCGAATACGAGGTGTTGTAGCGTACGCCGGACATCGGGTTCACGGTGGAGGATCGCGTGTCGTAGACGATCCCAAGGCTGGTCTCGAGTGTGCTCGTGTTCAGAAGCTGCATTGTACACGGCTGCGCGGAGTCGCTCTGCGGGATGGTGGTCTGGTAGGCCGCACCAAGCTTGATGGTGAAGGCATCGGTGAGACCGTAGTAGAGATTCCCGAAGAAGGAGCGCTGCACGTAGCTCAACAGCACCGGCGTGGATGCCTCCTGATTCTGGCTGAAGCCGATGTCGAGATCGAGCGGGAGCGCGAAGAGGAACGGCTCGCCGTAGCGGAGTTCGAGCTGCGACGCGGTTGTGGAAAGCTTCTGCCAGCGCAGTGCAAGCCGGCGCCCTGTGCCGAAGATGTTGCGGAACGACACGTTCACCAGCCCTGTAAGCGTAACGCTCCCCCCGCTGTCCGCGGGCTGCAGCCCCACCACGCCGTCGAACGTGTTGGTTGTCCCCTCTTTCACGGCAATGAACAGACCGTAGCCTCCGGAATCGGAACGGAACAGCTGCGGTTCAGATACCTCGCTGAAAAGGTTGAGCCGTTCCAGTCGCTTGCGGACCTGCCGGGCAAGGTCATCTGTGAAGAGCGCATCGTGCGGAATCGCGGCCGCGGTCAGGATAAGCGAGGTCTTCGTGGAGGTGTTGCCGCGAACATCCACTCTCGAGATGCGGACGCGTTCGCCGGGCACCAGTTCAACCGTCATGTCCACGGCATGCGCCGAGTCGTCGACACGCACATCCAGCAGCCGCGCGGTCGCGAGCGGATATCCCTTTGCATTGAGTTCGTGAACAATGTCGAGCATCTCATCGTTCACATCGGCCTCGGCAAACGGACGCCCCGCGAACGGAGGCCGCGGGTCGCCGGTCTCCAGCGCAAGGGCCATCGAATCGGGGCGGTAGCTCACGGAGCGCACGGTGTACACGGCGCCTTCGGTGATCACGATGGCGCCGCCGGAGTCGCGTTCCACGGTTGCCGCCAGCATCCCCGCCGATGCATAGAGCCGCTGGACGGCGATCACTGCGGAGTCGTACGGAAGCGACGTAAAGAGGGTGATGATCGTTGCCGCCGGCTGCCGGCTGACGCCCCGCACAACGGGAGCGCCCGGCTGCGCGGCCAGGCTGCCCGATGCGATCGAGAGCAGTACGGACAGAAGGATGAGAGTTCGCTGAAGCACGTTATCAGGAGACTTCGATGTGATCCAGCCTGACCCAGCCGGCCCGTCCCTGCGACGCGTCTGTGAGCTCCGCGGCGAAGGGCTCCACCTGATCGCTGCGGATCAGCATCACGTAGCGAACCGCGTCCAGATATTCCTCCTCGAACCGGATTGCGTAGCGCTCAACCAGTGGGCGTATCACGCGGATGTCCTCGTACGTGGTGTAGACGCGCAGCCGGTCCATCGGAAACTCCTCCACAACCGTCGCGGCATCCAGCGCCGCCGCGGCCGTATCGCCGTAGGCCCGCACCAGACCGCCAACGCCCAGCTTGGTACCGCCGAAGTAGCGGGTTACCACCACCAGAACGTTGAGGAGCGATCGCTGTTGAAGCACAAAGAGGATCGGCTTCCCTGCGGAGCCGGACGGTTCGCCGTCGTCCGAAAAGCGATACTGAAGTCCGTCGGGAGCAAGACGAAAGGCGTAGCAGTTGTGGCTGGCGTCCCAGAACTCCTTCTGAATGCGCGCAACGGCCTCCATTGCCTCCTCGCGCGAACGAACCGGCATGGCCGAACCGATGAATCGCGAGTTGCGGATCTTCAGTTCGGTGCGGACGGGAGATGAAATTGTCGTGAACGATCCGTCGAATGCCATGGAACGGGGCGCTTGCTTTTCCGCATTCTCGTATGTTTGCAGCCATGAAAATAGGCATTACGTGCTTCCCCACCTATGGAGGAAGCGGTGTTGTGGCGACTGAGCTGGGGAAGGAACTGGCCGCACGAGGCCACGAAGTACACTTCATCTCGTACGCTCTTCCTTTTCGTCTCGATGGATTCCACCAGAACATTGTCTTCCACGAAGTCGAACTACCGGATTATCCTCTTTTCGAGGATAGTCTCTACTCCCTCTCGCTCACCAGCAAGATGGTGGACGTTGTCCTCTACGATGAACTGGATATCCTCCACGTTCATTACGCGATCCCGCATGCCAGCAGCGCATACAACGCGAAGCTGATCCTGAACGAACAGGGACGCGACATCAAGATCATCACGACGCTTCACGGCACGGATATCACGCTGATCGGCCTGGACCCTACGCTGCTCCCGCTTGTACGCTTTTCGATCGACAAGTCGGACGGCGTAACCGCGGTCAGCCGCTTCCTTCGTGAGAAGACGCTTACGAACCTGGGCCTGGACCGGGAAGTGGAGGTGATCCCCAACTTCGTGAACGTGGACCAGTGGAGGCCGCAGGATGCAACGCGGCTGCGGGAGCAGTTCGCTCCGAACGGAGAGAAGGTGCTGGTGCATGCCAGCAACTTTCGCCCGGTAAAGCGCGTTGTGGACGTGGTGCGCGTCTTCGCGCAGGTGCGCGAGAAAGTGCCGGCGAAGCTGGTGATGGTTGGCGACGGTCCGGATCGCGCCGAGGCGGAACGCCTTTGCCGCGAGCTGGAGATCGTGGCCGATGTCCGTTTCCTCGGCAAGCAGGATGCGCTCCCGGAGATCCTCTCGGCGAGCGATCTTTTCCTGATGCCCAGCCAATCCGAGAGCTTCGGCCTTTCGGCACTGGAGGCGATGGCATGCGGCGTTCCGGTGCTCTCCAGTTCGGTTGGCGGCCTTCCGGAAGTGAATGTGCACGGCACAACCGGCTACATCAGCGAGTTCGGCGATATCGACCGGATGGCACGATACGCAATCGAACTGCTCACCGAGCCGAAGCGCTACGCGCGTTTCAGCGCCGCCGCACGGGACCGCGCCGTGAAGAACTTCTCCGCCGACGACGTGGTGCCGCAGTATGAACGCTACTACGCGAAGATCCTCGCAGGCGGCTGATGGAGAAACCGCCTCCATGAGAACCTGCGAATACCCCATGACGTTCTCGAAACGTTATCACGATCGCGGGGGATGCGGCGGCAACAGGCCGGTTGCCGTTGCATCTCTCGAATCGTGCCATCCCCAACCTCCCTCATTCGCAGCAGAGCCTGCGCCGATCATCATGACAGACAGCACATCCGCTTTGTTGCTCTCGACGTCCGATCTCGATGCCCTTCTTGCCTCGGCAACGTACGCCGCCCGCGAGGCGGGCACGCTTGTGCATAACGCGCAGGGAAGCGATCTGGGAGTGGAGTACAAGGAGCAGGGAAAGAACAACCTGGTAACGGTGATGGACCGTGAGTCGGAGAACCTGATCCAGGCCATGCTTCGCGAGCGGCATCCCGACATTCAGTTCCTCGCCGAGGAAGGGGGCGGCAACACCGATCTCTCCCGGCCGACGTGGGTTGTGGACCCGATCGACGGCACGGTGAACTACGCACACGGCATTCCCCTCTACTCGGTATCGATTGCGGCCGTGGCCGAGGGCCGGCCGGTGGTGGGGGCGGTGTTCAATCCGAACACCAACGAGATGTTCACTGCTGCCGCAGGGCGCGGCGCCTTCCTGAACGGCCGGCAGCTTCGGGTTTCCGACAACAACGATCTGGACCACGCGATGCTCGTCACCGGCTTCCCGTACAATGTTGGGGAGAATCCGTTTCACTGCATCGATGCGTTCGTGGAGTTCGTGACGATGGGCATACCGGTGCGAAGGCTGGGATCGGCAGCGCTCGATCTGGCATATCTGGCGGCCGGACGCTTCGATGCCTACTGGGAGGTTTCGCTGGGCCCGTGGGATGTGGCCGCCGGTGCGCTGCTGGTGACCGAGGCCGGCGGCTTCGTGGGCACCTACTCCCCCGTACCAAATCCATCACTCATCGTCACGGACCGCCTGCTGGCATCGAACGGTAGGATTCACGAGGCGATGCGGGAGCGGCTGTTGAAGATTGCCGAGGGGGCGGACAGGCGGTAATCCGTCAGGAGCCTGCCTGCCAGGGCTTGCAACCGGACATCCGGAGCCGTTGAACGACTCGCGGATGCCCGATCGCCGTACTCGGGGAGAGCATCGCTCGCTCATGGACGACATCGTGCTACGCGAACGGATGTGTTTCCTGGTCTGTTCCTGCAACCGAACAGGAACTGCAGCTGGCCGCCGGCAGGCGTACCAGGAACAGGACACCCGGATTTGAACCACCGCCGATACCGTGCTCCACCGTTTGGCGGAACCCCTACGGGCAGCGCGGCCCGATGCAGGGAACCTGGGTGATGGAGATGGTTGGGCAGATGCCGATTGCCGGACATGCCTGAACGCAGCAGTTCGGCGCCAGGCGAAGATCGGTGCATGAATTCAGATTGGTGATGTCAGCAGTGCTCCCGTCGCAGAGCTGAACGAGAATCGATTGCCCCTTGAAGCATGGGATCTTCACGTTGTCACCAGAACCGAATGTGGTGCAAATGATCGGACCGTCCGGCGAGTTCGCCCAGCAGAGCCCGACCTTGCAGGTAACGTTGTTATCGATCTGAACCACCAGGTGGCCGCACGGCGGGCAGCCGTTGTCTACCACCTGCGCGTGCGCCGAGCCGATGGACAGCATTGCCGTAACGGCAACCATCGCCGCAACAATGAACCCCCAGCCATGTACGGTCCGGTACGAGCCGATAATGCGCATCATATGTGCTGCTCCTCGAGAGATAGTGTTGAATGGGATGAATACGAACGTGGCCGGTTGCCGAGCCACTCTTCGGGCCAGGCGTCAGCATGGACACGGGCCTGCTACGTTCGAGATATGGATTTCCGTGCAGCCGTTCGGTGCGGCCTGAAGGCAGACTCTGACACAGCACACAGCCGTGACGGGCACCTTCAGGAAGCACTGCGGCCCCACATTCGTTCCAACCTTCAGGAAGGTCACACCTCCCTTGCACCCATCGACGGTGACGGTGAGATCGTCCACGCAGCCGAGTGGCGTCACGCTTCCCGGCGTGACAACAACCGGAGCGAACCGGATGTTCGGCGCGCTCTGCAGTATCGTAATCGAACAGGCCACGTCGGGGTCGACAACCACGTAGTAGTTGTCGCACAGACATTGAGCACGAACCGCGAGCGGCATGAAGCCGGCAATCGCGGCGGCGACCACCAGCGCAAGCAACACCCGGCCTCCAATGTGAAAGCTCATGGTATCATCTCCTGTATGTTGTGGGGGGATTGATGTTCGATTGCCGAGGCCGCTCGAGTGGAGCGTCGGCATGCGGACCACGATGTGCCGTCACGATGTGCCGTCACGATGTGCCGTCACGGCACGCAGGTGCACGTCGGCCCCATCATCGCTACAGCCAGCCGATCTTCGCTCAGCCCTGTCCGCGCAGCAAGCGAGACGCGGCTGCCTGCTGCAGGATTCAGCAGAGAGCGGCCCCATGGGCTCCAGCGGACGATCCGAGGTATCCCTGCAGCAGCCGGACGACGTGAAAGGAGGAGAATGCACGTCCGGCAGTGTGCGGCGTCACGGACAGACGCAGTCCACCGGCTCCTGTGTGATGGTCACATCGTAGCAGCCGGTTGGCAGCAACCGCAGGCACACCGTTACACAGCATCCATCGGTGATGTTCACCACCTTCTTGCAGCCGCCCGTCGTGACGGGAATCTCACGCCCGCGACAATCCACCACGGAAACCGTGGGAACACCCGTGCAGAGTGGCGCATCCGAGCCATGAGCAGGCACGGTGACAAGACTCTCGTTCTGGCAGGCCACTACGAGCGAGACGGCGCAGTCCGCGTTGTTGGTGATGTTGAGCGTTGAACATGCAGGCTGCGCATGCAGCGAACTGGAGAGTGCGGCGAGGGCCATGGCAGTCAGGAGCCATGCGGTGAGCCTCGCCGTTCCGGTGCGGGTCGTTATCATGATTTCTCCGTGGGACCTGGAGTTGCCGCGATATTTCGTGTTGTGGTATCCTCACGCGGCATAGGAACGCCCGCAACTTCGGCTATCGCACGGTTGCATAGGAGTACATAATGTGGTACCCGTGGTCCGTGATGAGCCACGCAACAACCACAGCGAGATCGATGCGTATGGAATTGCGCCGCAGATCTTCCGACGGCGAACAGATGGTGCTGCAGGGCAAACGTTTATTCAGCAGGACAAACGATGGTACAACACGGCGCACAGTTGGTGCAACGTGGCGGTGGATGCTCGCCGCCACCGGCGCTGTGTGGCGCATGGCCGTACGCGAATGAGTGCAGGAGAAGGTGGTGCTGGCAGGCGCAAGGAGGAACTACCAGAAAAAGTCAGAGGGCGGAGGTTGTCCAGACCTCACGCCCTCTGTGAAAGTGTTCACCAGTTGTCCCTTCTGGTAACTTTCGTTTAGTCAGATCAACGGCTTACGGGCATTTGCACGTGTTCGGGTCAGACGGGCCAATCTTCACGTAGAGGCAGCCGTCGGCATCAGTGCCGATGCATGCATCAACGCAGCAGCCCGGTGCAACGCACACGCACGTCACGCAGTTCGTTTTACCATTATCGATCTGAACAAGGTTGCCTTTGCAGTCAACCAGATAGAACGAGGCCTGTTGATTGCATTTTACTTTGTATGTACCGCCGCCGGTCACACCAATGCAATTCAGCCCGTTCGCGTCTTTGACGCATACCTTAAAGTCACACGGGACTTTACCTACGGCGATCGTAGCGTAGTCGCATTTGCACGGGAGCTGCGCATGAGCAGTGTTCGGCGACAAAAGCGCCGTCAGCCCGAGCAGCGCCAGCACAAGCAACCACGAACGCAGAAGAACATCTCTTCTCGTCATAGTTTTCTCCATGTAGCTGGAACGGGAATGTGACTCCCCCTTGCACACCGGTCTTCTCGTTAACCTCACCACGCGATATGAAATGTCCCGACACATTGCGTCGTGCGGCAGCGGAGCGTTCCAGTGGTAGTCTGATAGGAGCCGTTAATTAGGGTAGGGTACGCTGCGGAAGACGCCGCGGCATTCACCGTGGCATCGGGTCCTGGCATACTTGCCGGCGTTCTGAACTGCACTTGGCAGCCGGAAAACGCTGACAGGCCAAGATGAACGCATTATGCGTGTTGTGGTAGTACATCATTGTGTACCCCCTTCCAGCCCGGGTTGGAATGAAAACGGCGGCGCAATCCCGGAACCGGTAATCAGCGGGATCGCCAAGGAACGGCTGCAGCGCGATATCTGTGGGCACATCAACGGCCAAGCTGAACGGCACGGGCCTCGGTTGTTCCCGCCGCCTCCAGCACCACGAAGTAGACTCCGCCGGCCAGCCGGCCACCATCCGCTCCCTTCCCGTCCCACCATGTGGTGTGGCGCCCGGCATCCAACCCTCCCGCATTCAGAAGCCGAACGGTCTCCCCCAGAATATCCACAACCGCAACCGTGGCGCTGCACGGGCGCGGCAGATCGAAGTCCACGCGGAACCCGGCGTCGGTGGCGGACCGGCTCACTGGTTCGAGAACGGCGCGCGCCGGCAGCAGATCGGCCCGTGATGCCGGAACGTCCGAGGCCATGTCCACCGTCGTGGTCCAGATCGAGGTCCGCGATCCATCCATGCGAGCCCACACCGGATAGGCCTTCCCACCGTATGCTGCGATGCCGATATAGTCTCCGAGAAACGTTCCGGTGTTCGGCACAAAGGAGGTATCGCTCACGCGGCGCTCGGTGAAGGTCTCGCCGCCATCGGCTGTTCGTGCAACATAGACCTCCGTTGCCAGGCCGTTCCCGGCACGCCGGTCGTAGTAGACCACGTAGAGATCGCCGTTCACCGGATCGAGCGCCGCCCAGGTCATGAACTGCTGCGCGCGCCCCGTGTCTGCGTTTACGCGCCGGCGCGGGCTCCAGCTTTTCCCGCCGTCATCGGAGCGCATCATGAACACATCGGTATTGTCCGCACCATTCCGCTGGTCCGACCAGACAACGTAGACGGCGCCGCGGCGCGGGCCATTGCCGATGTCGCAGAGCGTGATTGGAAATCCATTGCAGCGCTGAAGCCCCGGGATGGAGTAATCCCATCCTCCCGGCTGCGTTTCGATCAACGTGTCGCGGCCGAACGTGACTCCGCCATCGAGCGATCTGTCGAACATCAATCCCTTCCGGTCGGACCAGCAGGTGTACACTTCACCGTTCGGGCCAACGGCGGGGATCGCTCCCTGCACTGTGGAGTCGCTGTCGATGCAGTCGCCTCCGGCGTCGGAGATGCGCGAGGCCGGGCTCCACGTGCTTCCGCCGTCGGATGAATAGGAACAGAAGATGAAGGAACTGTCCGTCGTGGCAGTGCTTCCGTAGTGCGCGAACTGCGTCCAGGTGATATACAGCCTGCCGCGCCGCGGCCCGTTTGTGAAATCCGCCGCCAGCCACTCCTTGTCCTGCTGCGTCGGAGGTGCAACGGCGAGCGAGGCGCCGTTGGTCCATCCGGCGCCGCCATCGGTTGAGCGCTGCACCACAAGGCGATCGAGCCAGTACCCGGTTGGTGGATTGGAAAGATGCGCGAAGTAGAGAACACCGGAGGGATCGAAGGCGACGGAGGGATCGCCCCAGACGCCGTACTGCGAGTCCATCTCCCGCTGCTCCCACGTGCGGCCGCCATCGGTGGAGTAGTACGTGTAGTCCAGGTTGGCCCCCACCACGATGTTCAGCGGATTGGTCGGGTTCACCGCGATCGTCACTTCCTCCGGCTCCGTACCGGGAATGGAGATCTGGACGTTGCGGGTCTGCGCCTCGAGCAGCGCGCCGCAGCAGAACAGCATGGGGATCCAGAGCAGCGCCTGCATGCGGCGCGCATGCGGTCCGGTTCGGTGAGGAATGTGCATCGGCATGACGGGAAGCTATGGGAATGATCGATGCCGCGCCATGGATTATGATGCCGGCCTCTGGCATGATGCACGGGACGGAAGCAACCAGCACGCAACGGCATGCTCCTCACTGCCGAACCAGACGCGCCGTAGCCG
>JAFDZV010000001.1:0-62164 GCA_018266795.1 Bacteroidota bacterium
CAAACTCAAAGGAGAATCCATGCGGAAACAGACTGCGGAGTTGCACGATGCCGACCACCTGCGTACATAGCAACACCAGCGTCGCTTCGCTCCGACGTAGTGGTCACCTTCGAGCGGAATAGGTGGTCGGCTTCGGCGGAATACACACTCCCCGGCCGCGACGTGCGGCCGGGGATACGAATGCATGAAGCTACCATTTCCTTCCGTTGTCTTCCTTCGCGCCCCCTGCGGTCAGCTCTCCCGCATTCATACCACATGCGCCCTCCACCTGCCTCGGTCTCCCCACTACCTCTCCCCGAAAAAAAAATCCCAGGCTCTTGACATGCAGGTGTCTGCCTGCCTATATTTGAACACGCAGGTAAACGCCTGCATATGACGGAGAAGCAGATGACACAGATCGACAAGGTGTTCAAGGCATTGGCGGACCCCAGCCGGCGTGCGCTGATCGACCGCCTGCATGCCAGGAACGGACAGACATTGAGCGAGTTGTGCAAGGGGCTGGAGATGGCCAGGCAATCGGTCACGCAGCACCTGGGGCTTCTCGAGGATGCCAATCTCATTACGGTGCAGTGGAAGGGGCGGGAGAAGCTCCATTACTTCAATCCCGTTCCCATCCACGAGATCTACCGGCGTTGGATACAGAAGTTCGAGCAGCCCCGCCTGGACGCGCTGCATGACCTGAAAACAAAACTTGAACGGGAGAAGAAACAGCCATGAGCAGTGAAACGTTTGTCTACGTCACCTACATCGCCACCACTCCGGACCGGGTCTGGCAGGCGCTGATCGATGGGGAGCTGACCCGCCAGTACTGGGGGAACGAGAACGTGTCGGACTGGAAGCCCGGTTCCAAGTGGGAGCATGTCTCCGGCGATGAGAAGCGTACGGTACGTGTGGTCGGCGAGGTGCTGGAGTCCGTTCCGGACAGACGGCTGGTCATGACCTGGGCGGAGCCCGCCAATGCTGCGGACAGGAGCGCCTACTCGCGCGTCGCCATGGACATCGAGCCCGTAGGCGACATGGTTCGCCTCACCGTCACGCACGACCAGCTGGACCCCGCATCGGACATGCCGCGCAAGATCGGCAATGGCTGGCCGCGCGTTCTCTCCAGCCTGAAGTCCTTCCTGGAAACCGGCCGGCCACTGAAGACCTGGGCGTAGATGAATCGCGAATCCAAACATCAATCAACGGGAGAACCATAATGCAGAACGCAGGAACAATCCTCAGGGAATTCTACGATGCGGTTATCGCGGGGGACATGGCGCAGGCGCGCACGTATCTGGCGGACGACATGACGTTCATCGGTCTCTTCGAGACCTATCCAAACGCCGACGCATACATGGCTACCTTTACCCAGCTCATGCAGATCGTGCGTCGCCTGGATATCAAGGTGATCGTCGGTGAAGGGGAGAATGCCGCAATCTTCATGGAGATGGATACCACCGCGCCTGTCGAGGCGGTCACGCTCGTGGCCGAGTGGCATCGCGTGGAGAACGGGAAGATTGTGTATGCGCGGTCTGCCTTCGACGGACGTCCGTTCGCTGCGATGTTTGCCGCCGCAGGCGATGGAGCGCCGCGGGGAGGAACGCACGACATCCTCCACCGTGTTGGCGTGAACGCGAGCCCGGAGGCGGTGTACAACGAGCTTGCGAGCATCGAAGGGATTCGTGCCTGGTGGGTCGCTACTGCCGACGGCGATCCGACGAAGGGAGGGACCATCGATTTCGGGTTCTGCAAGATGCTGGTGCTCGATGCCGAGCCCGGCAAATTGATTCGGTGGCGCTGCACGAGCGGTCCGAACGATTGGATGGATACGGAGGTCTCATTCCGACTGGAGTGGAGGGACGATCAGACCTTCGTCATCTTCAAGCATGCCAACTGGAAGGAGCCGGTGGAGTTCATGCACCATTGCAGCACCAAGTGGGGGACCTTCCTTCTCAGCCTCCGCGATGCGCTGGAGTCTGGCACGGGGCACCCGACTCCGCACGACCTCAAGATCCATGTCCGCGACTAGCCTGGAAACGGCTTACCATCCGAAGCCCGGAACGGTTGCCAGGCTCACTCCGCTCGCTTGCAATGGCTATGGAATGAAGATACGCTCCGTCTTCGCGAGCCCCGACACCGCCGGCGGCGGAGGAGGGGCGTGGCGACCTTTCCCGCTCAACGTACCGAGCCATATCAGCCACGTGAGGCCAGCCCGCAAAGGATCGCCACGGCTTCGCTGCGCTCGTCTCGCGATGACAACAGGTGGGTCATTGCGGAGGGATACTTTGACGCAGTCGAAGTTGATGTTCTGCTCATGACAACAGGCATTGAGCATCACGTATATCGATCGTCTTCGCGAGCCCCGACACCGCCAACGGCGGAGGAGGGGCGTGGCGACCTTTCCCGCTCGACGTACCGAACCATATCAGCCACATGAGGCCAGCCCGCAAAGGATCGCCACGGCTTCGCTGCGCTCGTCTCGCGATGACCACAGGTGGGTCATTGCAGAGGGATACTTTGACGCAGTCGAAGTTGATGTTCTGCTCATGACAACAGGCATTGAGCATCACGTATATCGATCGTCTTCGCGAGCCCCGACACCGCCGGCGGCGGAGGAGGGGCGTGGCGACCTTTCCCGCTCGACGTACCGAACCATATCAGCCACGTGAGGCCAGCCCGCAAAGGATCGCCACGGCTTCGCTGCGCTCGTCTCGCGATGACCACAGGTGGGTCATTGCAGAGGGATACCCTGACGCAGCCGAGGTTGTCTCGCAACGACCCCGCAGTCGACATTCAATTTGTCATCGAGGGACCCACGCCCTTTGGAATTGCGCGCGCAGGTGTACCTTCGCGAACGCGTTCCAAACAAAAGGAGAGAGGTAATGGAAATCAGGAGAAACGGGTCCCGCCCGTCGGGCAAGGGGCCGGAGGAATATTTCACCGGGACTGTTCGCATCGATCCGTTGTTCGAGACGGAGGAGCCGGCGCGAGCCGTGGGCGCATGCGTCACATTCGAGCCGGGGGCCCGCACCGCATGGCATACGCATCCGTTGGGGCAGACGCTGATCGTGACATTCGGACTTGGATGGGTGCAGCGCGAAGGGGAACAGGTGCTGGAGATCCGTCCCGGCGACGTGGTCTGGATCCCGCCTGGAGAACGGCACTGGCACGGCGCCACGGCGACCACGGCAATGACGCACATCGCGGTTCAGGAGCGGCTGGACGGCCGAACCGTGGACTGGATGGAGAAGGTCAGCGACGAGCAATACAGAGGCTGAGTCTGGCGCGGGAGCTCCACACCGATCCATGCCGGAGCCTGGAGGGCGCCCGGCCGTGGCTGATCTGCGCCGTACGGCGTCGGGACGAAAGAATGGGGCCTGTGCGGAGACCGGCAGCGCGGTGCCTGCCGATTGCGATCACCGTACAACCAACGCACATCTATCATGAAGCCTCTGGCCGGATGGGAGAACTTCTACGTCATCATCGGGTCATCGGCCGGTGCCCTGATCGGCCTGCAGTTCGTTGTGCTTACCCTTGTCGCAAACACACTCCGTTCCGCGGAGGAGGCGGAGGCCGGTGATGCCTTTGCCACGCCCACCATCGTTCACTTCTCGGCGGTGCTCCTCCTTGCGGGGATTGCCAGCGCACCGTGGGAGGGAATCGGTACCGTGGCAGTGCTCTGGGGAATCATGGGGCTGAGCGGACTCGTGTACACCGTGATTGTCACCTGGCGCATGCGACGGCAGGGCGTATACAGACTCCAGCTCGAGGATCTGTTGTTTCATATTCTTCTACCGCTCGCTGCATACGGCATGCTGGCCGTCTCCGCCTGCCTGGTCCGTTCGCGCCCGGATGAGCCGCTGTTTGTTGTTGCGGCGGCCGCATTGCTCCTCCTCTTCGCGGGCATTCACAACGCCTGGGACAATGTGGCGTACCATGTCTTTGTCAAGAGAGAGAGCCGAACGGAACGGGAGCGAGGCTCGTGAGCTTCGGTTGGTACCGCTCTACTTCCGCCCGCACCATCCGCATGTTGAACAACTCATCGGCGCGGTGTAACCTGCCTACGACTTACGGTGGTTGTCCGGTGCCGGGACGGTGCGATGCGGTGTCGGCACTGGCCGGCAATGAATCCAGTGTTTCGATCCATGGCGCGCACTCTCCTATCTTTGGATCACCATGCGTTCAATTCTCCTCATCCTTCTGCTTCTGATCCCGGCGGCGCGGCTCCGTGGCGGCGGCTCGCCGGCGGAGGAGATGCTGCGCCGCTATACGGCGGCGGTTGCAGAGCGGCTCCCCGGGCGTGTGGGGCGTGCGCTTGCACGCATCAGTGATCCCGGCCGGCGCCTGCTCGCGATCCGGTACTATCTCAACCGGAGCGATTCGGAGATCGTTGCCAAGTGGGCGTGGTCGCCGGAGGAGATCGAGGCGTTCCGGCGGTCCGATCTCTACGGCACCACGATCTTCGAGCTCAGGAAGGTGCAGCATGCGTTCGGGGAACGCAATCCCGGATACGTGCTCGACGCCCGTATGGAGATACGAACGTTGGGAGATCAGATCCACAAGTGGAACAGCGTCCACTCCGTGGGAAGCATCGCGGCAATGCTGCACGATACCTTGATGCGATGGATGGCGGATTCCACCACAATGCTGGACTCGCTCCCGACGCCGGTCGGCATGGAATGCTTCGTTGCATTTCTCCGCTCCTTCCAGCCCCCTTCGCCGCCGACGGTGGCCGTGCCCGGGCTCTCGCAGCACGGGCAGCTCCGTGCGTTCGACTTCCGCATCCGCCGTCGTAGGAGGGTGGTTGCCGGAGGTTCCAGCGACCGGATCGCATGCGAGTGGGATTCGCCCGGATGGACCGCGCGATTGCACGAGGCGATCTGCGCCGTCTCCGATCGCTTTACCGGCCCTCTGGAGGAACCGTACGAGCCATGGCACTATGCCTTCGTTCACATCACACCCGATGTGCTCGCAGAGACACAGTAGCACATGCATGATGAGGGCGACGGCGAAATGACTGGCGCCGCTGCGTCCTCACCCGCATGTTCCTCCGCGCCCTGATGCCATTCACAGGCCTCGCCGCCCGATATATCGCTCCGCGATATACCATCGGAGGCAGTCCGAGTGGAATGGCTGCATGATCCATTCATTGAACCACCCCGATGAGCAGGCTCCACGGCCAACCCGGATTGCCCGGGCAACCATGGCCGTGCATGTGGTGCTGCTTGCTGCCTTCATCTTCGCCTTCCGCTACATCCCGCTTCAGGACTACCCGGAGTGGCTGTACCATGGGGTTCTCCTGGAGCGCATTGCAACCGGGGACCATGGGGCGGACGGGTATGTGCTTGCCGGCTGCATCCCGCCGAACTCCGTCTCCACCATCGCCATCGCAGTGCTGCATCTGATGTTCCCGGCGGAACCGGCCGGCAAGCTGTTTCTGCTTGCTGCAATGTTGCTCCTCTACGCCGGCATCGTCCGCTTCATGCGTATTACGCTGCATGGATGCGATACCATGATTGCCTGGATGGCGCTTCTCCTCGTGTTCAACTACAGCTTCTGGCTGGGGAATCTGAGCTTCTACGCCGGGCTGGGCATCTCGCTCTATGGAGCGCACCTGCTGCTGGTGCGGCGCTGGGCCGCCTCGGTATGGGGCTCGATGCTGCTGGTAACGCTGGCGTACCTCTCGCACTTCTTCGCCTGGTTCTTCATTCTCTGGGCCGGCATCGCCGCCGCACTGCTCCGTCGCGATCGGGTGCAGGTTCGCGTGCTGGCCGTGGCGGCGTTGCCGTCGCTTCTCCTCTTCGCCCGTTACCTCATGGCCCGGCCCGCGGTGCCGGGCATTGAGAGTGCGCCGGAGACGGCGGCCGGGTTCACCCTGTTGCGCGCGCACCTGTTCGTTGCGGCCGTGCAGCCGGTGCAGCGCTTCAAGGGGGTCGCGGAGCCTGGCGCGGCGATGGAGATTGCCAACTATCTCTTTGCCGCGGGCATCGGCGTAGCGGTTGTGCTTGCCGCGATTCGCTTCGCCCGCAGGCGGCGCGCCGGATTGAACGTTGTGCTCGCGCTCCCGCTGCCGGCGCTCATGCTCGCGCTTCCGCTCTTCAGCAGCGGCATCGTGTTTCCCGCACAGCGTCTGGTGGTATTCTTCCTGATCAACACGATCGCATATCTTGCTCTGGAGTACGGGCGCATTCGTGCCTGGCTCGCCGGCTTCTTCATCCTCTTCGCCACGATCGGCGTCTGTTATGGATTCTTCTTCACCGCACGATTCGATGCGATGGCGCGGGCAGGATGCGGACCTGACCGGGAGTTGTATCTTTCGGCCGATCGAAAGGGAGGGACCGACGGCTTCGTGCGGCTCGAGTTCTACAGCGCTCTGCACGTCTCCCGGCAACTTCGTCTCTTCGAGACCGGCCTCGTGCTTTCTCGTGATTCCGTCATCTCACGGCGGCGAGCGGCGGAGGCGATTCTGCCGGATTCATCCGAACATCCATGATCGACTACGACGGCAAGGTCTTCGTACTCGTCTCCAGCACCTCCAACGGCGACGCCGAGGAGGAGACGACGTTTCAGTACCATCAGCATGAGGATCTCGTGTGCGGTACCTACAGCGGCGGCACCGTGCGCTTCGGCTCCTTCGTTGCCGTTGCGGACGAGGCAGGCGTGCTGGATCTCAGATATCAGCATCTGAATGTCGCAGGGGAGTTGATGACCGGTATCTGCCGCTCCGTTCCGGAGGTGCTGGCGGACGGGCGCATCCGTCTGTACGAGTCGTGGCGCTGGACCTGCGGCGACGGCTCCGCCGGTGAGTCCGTTGTTGAAGAGATCGAGTAACGGCTTCTGCCGGAGTGGTGCTTGGTACTTTGTACGCCCGGCTGCGCCGAGCTGTGGTGCTTGGCAATGAACCCGCCGGATGTCACCGAACGAAGTACCAAGCACGAAGCACCAAGTGCCAGATCGACGGCGGTTGGCTCCACTCTATCTGTAGAGCGGCTGTATCAGCTACAGACAGGCTGCATCGCAGTTGCATAACGGCATCGGTGCGTCACCGCGAAGTCCGGCGTACACCACTGGAGGCTTCGCGCTCGGACGGATCGCGGTACCTGATGGTATCGGCGTGTATGAATACGCGGATCGGAAACATGCCCGCCGGACGCATGCATCTGTCCAAGACCCAAGCTCAAAGCTCTAAGACCTGATTACCATGAACGTTCAGTCTCTGCGGTTTGGAATGAAGGTGAAGCATCCTGCGTACGGCGTTGGCGTTGTGAAGACCATAGCCGAGCGTACGGTGGAAATACAGTTCGAGGATGGCGCCGTGCGCACGGTATCGCCGGAGGCGAGCCAGTTGCAGCCGGCCGAGCCCACGGCCTCGATCGCCGGTCTGGAGATACCGCTTGCCGGATTCATCGCACAGATCAACGGAGCCCTGATCGATCGCCTGGGGCTGGGGCACAAGGACGAGGATATCGATCTGCTGGGGGGACGCTGGCACGATGGAATGCTGGTGATGCGCCCTGCCGACGCGAGTCTGCAGTCGAAGGAGGTGCCGATCGAGACATTCTTCCACAAGATCGTCATGATGCGCAACAACCTTCGCGTGCTGGAACAGAAGATCAATGCGCACGAGAAACTGAGCGATGCCGAGAAGGTGGAGATGCAGCAGTACATCACGCGCTGCTACGGATCGATGACCACGTTCAACGTTCTGTTCCGCGACAAGGAAGATCAGTTCTGAACGTCACGAACTGAACGCCGCATCGTCCCGGCGCACGTGCCCGGCAGTTCGCCGCGCATCCCGAATGTCGGGAACTCTTACAAGGAACTCATCGCATGTTTCCCGTTCTTACCGCAACACGTTACGTGACGCCGCTTCGCGAGGGAGGATCGCTTCCCGCCATCCTCGAGGCAGAGGGGGGCGGGTACGTTGTTGCAAAGTTCCGCGGCGCCGGGCAGGGCGCACGCGCGTTGATCGCGGAGCTGATCGTTGGAGGGCTTGCGCGGGCGGCCGGCCTGCCGGTCCCCGCAGTGGTTCTGGTGGAGATCGACGAGAGCTTCGGACGTTCCGAGCGCGATCCCGAGATCCAGGATATCCTGAAGGGGAGCCGCGGCGTGAACGTGGGGCTCGGGTATCTCTCCGGCGCCTTCAACTACGATCCGCTGGCCGTGCCCGATATCGATCCGGATCTCGCGGCGGACATCGTCTGGCTGGACGCGTACGTCACCAACATCGACCGTACCGCGCGCAATCCGAACATGCTGGTGTGGGAGGGAGGGCTGTGGCTGATCGATCACGGCGCGGCGCTCTACTTCCATCACAACTGGGACACGCTGGACGATGCGAGAATCGTTTCGCCGTTCGCGCCGATTCGCGATCATGTTCTGCTGCCGCTGGCGGGCGACATTGCCGCGGCGGACCGGCGCATGAGCAAGCGGATTACGCCGGAGACGATTGCGGCCGTTACCGCGGCGCTTCCCGACTCACTGCTGATGGATTCTCCCGCCGGGATGCAGCCGGCCTTCGCTTCGGCGGGGGAGGCACGTGCCGCCTACGCACGTTACCTGACGCGGCGTCTCGAGGGGCGCGAAGGATTTGTGAAGGCGATCGTGGATGCGCAGGAGGCGCTTCGTTCCGCACCTCCAATCGAGCAGAGGTACCGGCGATGACGAGCGTTGTTCATGGCGGCGATGTCTGGATCGAGTACGACTACGCCATCGTGCGGCTGGTGCCGCGCGTGCACTGCGATGTGTTCATGAACATCGGCGTGGTGGTGCATGCCCGCGCCGCCAACTATCTGGAGGCATGCTTCACGATCGATGATGATCGCGTGGCGGAATTTGCTCCGGCCCTGAACCGCGAGCTGTTGAGCCGCTATGCGGAGGCGTTCCGGCTGGTGTGCGCGGGAGGCGCTGCCGGCGGTCAGATCGGCCTGCTCCCTCCGTCGGAACGCTTTCACTGGCTCACGGCGCCTCGCTCCGCGGTGATGCAGACTTCGCCGGTGCACCCGGGGCGCTGCCGTGATCTTGCGGATTCGCTTGCCCATCTCCTGATGGAGCATTGCCGTTCGTGAGCCGGAGGCGCCGTCTGCCGGATGAGAACCGGACTTGCGCCTGCGGCGGCTGAGAATTGCGTTGAGGAGCTATCCCGTCAGAAACACCTATGCCGATCCGATTCAACATCCGCCGGCGCATTGCCTCCGCGCTCTGTATTGCTGCAGCCCTTGCTGCGCCGGGACTGGCAGGCTGCGGATCGAGTCTCGTGATTCCGAAGCCGGGAGCGGTGCCGCCGCTTCCCCTGCCTCCGGCGGAGGAGTCCGTGGTGGAGATTCCGATATCGGTGAACCTTGCCGGAATGTTCGGCGAGGTGGAGCGCTCCGTTCCGGCATCGCAGCGGGCGAACGACTGGACCGTTGCAACGAGCAATGCCGTTGGCGATGTCGGTGTCCGGTACGAGTTGCGTCGCGATCCGCTTCAGATCACGTTGAATCGTAATACGATACATGCGCAGAGCCGCGTGCGCTACTGGTTCCAGTTCGCGCAGCGAGTCGAGAAGCCGTTTGTTGGAGGGTTCTTCTGGCAGGAGCTGGGTTCGTGCGGTGTGGATGAGGCGCCCCGCGAGGCCGTGGTGGGGATGGAGACGAAGGTTGGATGGACCGACAACTGGGCGCTTGCTCCGGTCTCCACCGTTCTGCCGATCCAGTTCGGCAATCGGTGCGAGGTTACCTTTCTCAGGTTCGATATCACCACGAAGGTGAACGACGCCTTCAGCGACGGCTTGAAGCAGGGGGCGCGGCTGGCAGACAACCGCATTCGAGAGCTGGCGCAGTTCCGTACGATCGGGGAGCAGGTGTGGAAGCAGCTTCAGGATCCCATCCCGTTGGACAGCGGGCTCTGGCTGACGATGTCGCCAACCGGTGCGTTCGCCGGTCCGTTGAGCGGGTCCGGGCAGAGCGTGAGCACCGTTGCCGGCTTCACCGCAACGCCCTCCGTTGTGTTCGGAGCGAAGCCGCAGCTCCGCTCCACTCCCCTGCCGAAGCTGAGAACGGTGGAGAAGACCGGGAACGGTTTTCACGTGGTGGTGGAAGGGAGCCTCACGTACGGGCAGGCGGGAACCATGCTGGCGCAGGCTCTTGCAGCGGACACGTTCCACATGGTGGGGCACGAGGTGCGGATCGTGGCCGCATCCATCTACGGCGCCGGGGCGAAGGCGGTCGTACAGCTTGCGCTGGCCGGCGATGTGAACGGCACCATCTATCTGATCGGCACACCGGCGTACGATGCCGCACGCAACGAGGTGTACATGCGCGATCTGGACTACAGTCTGGAGACGCACCATGCATTGGCGAACGCGGCGGACTGGCTTCTGCACGGCGCGTTCCGCGAGAACATCGCGGAGGGATCGCACTTCCCGCTGGCCGATCACATCGCGGGCGCGAAAGGCAGGCTGGAGAAGGCATTGAATCGTCCGCTTACGCCGCACATCACCTCGCACGCCATCGTGGGGGCATTGCGGCCGATAGCCGTCTACACAACAGAGAGCGGGTTCACCGCACGCGTTGCAATCGATGGTGCACTGCATCTGGACGTGCATTGAACCGGACAACGGAAACAGAGAACGGACCATGACATCGAAGCGAGTCTCCAGAACGGCAGCAGCCGGCACGGCTGAGGCGCTGCATCGCGCCCGGGTTCGCGAGTTGCGCGCGATCCCCGGCGTGGGGTCATCGATCGCGAACGATCTGATCGACATCGGCATCACCTCCCTGCAGGCGTTGAAGGGATGCTCGCCGGATGATCTCTACGATCGTTCGAATCGTGTTGCCGGTGTCGTGCAGGACCGCTGCCTTCTGTACGTGTTCCGGTGCGCCGTCTATTTCGCCGAGCAATCGGCGCCCGATCCGGAGATGTTGAAGTGGTGGAACTGGAGCGACGAGAATCTCGCGAAGCAGGGGAAGCGCGCGGTCTCGCGCAAGGGTGTGCGCCGGAGGGTAGCATGACGATACGCGAATCCACGGCCGCATACGAGACCTGGCTGGGCCGGCGTATCGCGCTGTTCCCCGCCGATCTGGCGTTGAAGCATAGAAGAATGGCCGCCGATCCGTTCTCCTTTCTGCGCGGCACCTACTACCGATGGGCGCAGTTGTGGCCGGCGCTCTGTGCGGAGCTGAATGCGGCTCCGCTGGTTGTGGCGGTCGGCGATCTGCACGTGGCGAACTTCGGCACATGGCGCGATCCGGAGGGGCGCCTGATCTGGGGCGTGAACGATCTGGACGAAACCTACCCGCTTCCGTACACCGGCGATCTGGTACGGCTTGCAACCAGCGCGCGGCTTTCCATCGAGATCGGCCATCTCTCCCTGCCGCCGCAGGATGCATGCGATGCGATTCTGGACGGCTACTGTTCGATGCTGGAGCGCGGCGGACGGCCGTTCATTCTCACCGAGCGGCATCGCTGGCTTCGGCTGCTCGTGCGCCGCATCCGCTTCGATCCTGCGCGCTTCTGGGCGCGCCTGCGCGCACTACCGGACCATCATGCCGCCGTTCCCATCGCCGTTCTGGAACTGCTGGGGCAGTTGATGCCGGAACGGGGGCACTCCTACATCATGAAGCGCCGTGCGGCCGGCGTGGGAAGCCTTGGGCGCCGGCGTTTCGTTGCGCTGCTGGATTGGGAGGGAGGCTTCATCGCGCGCGAGGCGAAGGAGCTCATCGTCTCCGCGGCTGCCTGGGCTGCCGGAGCCGGGCATTCGGACGAACGTTACGGTATGTGGGTGCGGAACAATGCCGTTCATATCGCCGATCCGTTTCTTGCGATCGGCACCGGCTGGGTCGTGCGCCGCCTTGCGCCCGATTGCCAGCGGATCGATCTGGTGCGCCTTCGCAATCACTCGCTGGAGCGGCGGCTGCTTCGGGCGATGGGACAGGAGACGGCGAACCTTCACCTTGCGAGCGCGAAGCATGTGCCTGCCATCCTGGGCGATCTTCGCTATCGCTCCAACGACTGGCTTCACCGGGCGTCGCGCCTGATGGGGCGCGCAGTGGCGGACGACTGGCGCGACTGGAAGCGGGCACTCCGGCGAACCGTGGGATGATCCGGCTCATGGCGCCGTTCGGTCCGGCATGCAGTATGCCGCGATGGGAAACGATTACGACTTCACAACAACACGATCTACACAATGCAGTTCAAGCGATTGGGACGTACGGGAGTACAGGTCAGCAGGCTCTGCCTCGGCACGATGAACTTCGGCGCGTACGCCACGGAGGCGGAGAGCCATGCGATGATGGATAGAGCGCTCGATCTCGGGATCAACTTCTTCGATTCCGCGAACGTGTATGGCGGCGATGCCGGAAGGGGTGCTACCGAAAGCATCGTGGGGAACTGGTTCGCTCTGGGAGACGGCCGGCGCGAGCGCGTGGTGCTGGCCACGAAGGTCTACGGCCGGATGGGGGATGGGGTGAACGATGCCCGGCTCTCCGCGTATCACATCCGGCGTGCATGCGAGGAGAGCCTTCGCAGGCTGCGTACCGATCACATCGATCTCTATCAGATGCATCATATCGACCGCGACACGCCGTGGGACGAGATATGGCAGGCGATGGAGATTCTGGTTCGCGACGGCAAGGTGCTCTATGTGGGAAGCAGCAACTTCGCCGCATGGAACATCGTGCAGGCGAACGCCGTTGCCGCTCAGCGGAATTTCCTGGGGCTTGTCAGCGAGCAGAGCATCTACAGCCTGCGCAACCGGCATGTGGAACTGGAGGTGCTCCCCGCCTGCCGCGCGTTGGGAGTTGGGGTAATTCCCTGGAGCCCGCTCGGCGGCGGTATCCTGGCCGGCATTCTGGGGGGCGCTGAGGAGGGGCGGCGTGCCCGCCCGCAACTGCTTGCAGCGGCGGAGCGGCTGCGCCCGCAACTGGAGGCGTACGAGTCGCTCTGCCGTGAGATCGGCGCACGCCCCGCCGATGTGGCGCTGGCATGGGTGCTGGCCAATCCCGTCGTCACCTCGCCGATCATCGGCCCGCGCACGCTTGCGCAGTTGGAGGAGAACGCTGCTGCGCTTGATCTGGAACTGAGCGTGGAGACGATGAAGAAGCTGGATGAGATCTGGCCCGGTCCCGGCAACCAGGCTCCCGAGGCGTATGCATGGTAGCCGCCGGCGGCTGCATTCAGCAACAAGCGCATCCTCCGCATTGCGAACGGTCGCACCAGGTATACAGGGCCGCCCTCCGCGGCCCTGAAACGTTCTTGCACGGTTCTTCAATTGCCGTAGCTTTGCAACCGCATTGTCTTAATCACCCCCTGTCTGGCGACCCATACCCTCCGGCGCTCTTGGTGTAAGGTTTCCTATTGTTCGATCGTTATCTGTCCACCCTGTGCTCCCTCGGCCACTGCGGATGTTTTGCATACACATCAACCAGTTACTGCCAATGTTCCCACGCATACTTGTTGCCGCGTGTCTTTTCCTTGCTGCCATACCATCACTGACCGCCCAGCATGCCTCCATCTGGAAGCATCTCTCCCGACCGGAATTCGGAGTGGGGCTTATCACGCATACGCTCGCCGAAACTGATACCACAGCAGCAACTGATATCGATTCGCGTATCGACGTGAAGTTTCTGCAAGGCATCATCGGCTTCGATCTGCCGGTAGTGTATCTCGCCGATCAGTTGGCTCTGGGGATCAACCCCAACTTCGAGGCCGGCCTGGTGCTCAATCAGGAAGGATTTACCGGCAGCCTGGAGGCTCCGATCTACGCTACGCTGAAGTACGGAACCGATGCCACGTGGCAGGGCTCGCGCAGCCCGGTGGGCTTCTCCATTGGGGCCGGCTACCGCTTTACCGCGCTCTTCACGGACGGGCCTGCGTATTCGTACGGCGTTCCGCAGTTCATGGCGGAGCTCAACTTCGGCAAGCGCCGCAGCGAGATCGGGCTGATCAAGCTCCGCTATTCGATGTCGATCGGCAAGGCGCATGACGAGATCGGCATCGGCAACGGCCTCACCGCACCCATCGTCTACAGCAACTACGCTCTTCAACTGGTCTTCGTGCCCGGGTACTGATCCCGGCCGTGCAGGCCAGTACCGGCCCCGATATTCGGGCCGGTCTCCGCTCACGACATTCCCGGCGCATCACATCGATACTCTACACAGTCACCATGATGCCTCGTGCATGCACGTGCACGCAGTGGGGCATCGAACACACTTACATATCTGTTCAACATGAAACAACTCTTCCTGCTGCTGATCCTGCTCGCCGTAGTGAATGCTGTACATGCACAGCCTGCGGACTGGCATCACAAGGCCGGACTGGAAATCCGGTACTCCACGACGGCGCCCAACGGGTCGCGCATACTCTATCTGACGCGTGACGACGAGACCGTTGTCACCTGTGTGAACGTTCAGACCGGTGCAAAGGAGTGGTCGCGGCCGCTTGGAAAACTCAAGGAGTACCGCGTGGTACGGTTCATCGGCAACGATACCGTGCTGGTGGGGAACGGCAACAAGTATGAATTCCTGAATGCACGCGACGGGGCACTGATTACCTCGATTCCCATTTCGGACGAGGCGTGGAGCGATCTCGCGTGGGAAGAGAAGGCCGACGAGGGAAGCGATACGCTGCGTCCCTACTTCGAGGGAGGCATCGGGATCTACTATTTCGATGAATCGTTCCAGATCCTCGATCTCGAAAAACTTTCCGTTGTCTATCAGTCCCCCATGCCGATCCGCAAGGTGCATTACTACAAGTGGGACAACGTGCTGATGATCCAGCCGCTCTCCGGAGTGGACACGTTCTACTTCGTGGACCTGCACGAGAAGCGGGTTGTCTACAAAGTCTCCAAGTACGATGAGCCGCTCAACAGCAGCGTCTACCAACCGTTTGCCATCAGCCTCAACGAGCTTCTGCTCTTCAACGAACGGGACATCCAGAGCATCGACATGACAACCGGCAAGGTGAACGCGAAGATCGATGTGGATCCCGACGATCCGGAGTTCTATGCGCCGATCATCTTCAACAAGGGACTGTATCTGCTTGTCAGCGACGACAACGTGCAGAAGCTGTACCATACCAAGGACGGCAAACTGCTGTGGCAGACGCCGGAGGGCGCAATCCCGGGCATTGTGGAACAGATGATCGAACTGCCGAACAACGAGGCATTGATGTTGGGCTACGAGTCCGACGGCAAGACGACCGTCTACAAGATCAACACGGTCACCGGCCAGAAACTCTGGAGCAGGCTGATCTTCATTCAGGATGGCGAGCTGAAGCCCGGGCACAAGCAGGGAGGAAAGTTCTGGGCAACCGTGGGCACGATTGCCCTCACTGTTGCGAGGAGCTATCTGCGGGGTGCAGGGCGGAGCTATTCGTACGGCAGCAGCAGCGACCTCATGTACCGCAATGATCCATTTGGTCGCTACGGCAGCTTCAACCGCTTCGATCAGGAAAACTACGAGCGCGACATGCGCACAATCAACGGCCTGTACAACAAGTGGGTGAACAGGCAGAAGAAGAGCGACGGATACGCCACGGTGGTTCGCCGTATGGACGACCGCATCACCTTTGCCGTTGCCGGCAAGATCTATCCTCCCAACGACGACGGAACGACGCGCGACTATACGGGCGAAGCGTTGATGACGCTCAACCTGAACGACGGTTCGGTTGCGGAATCCAAGCCGTTCCAGATGTTCTCGAAAGCGGAGTACTCGGGATTCAACGCCGTCACCGACATGAAGATCCAGGCGTTCGACTCCACGCAGGTGCTGGTTGGCGTGCACGACATTTATGTTCTGCGGGGCAATGCGCTGGAGCAGGTCCCGTTTGGTGATGGCCAGACCCTGAAGATGCTGAAGACCGGGGTTGACGAGATTACCGTAATGGCAGACAGCGACGGCGAGCGATTCGACTACTGGCGCATCAACGTTGCCGGGCCAGCCACGAGGCGCTTCCTGATCGCCCGCTCCACACAGGCGAACGTTACCTTCCTCGATTCGGCCTCCGTGTCCACATCGATCCGGTTCACGGAGGATCACATCGAGGCGTTTCCTCTGATCGAAGGGAATGCAACGGATGCAAGCTTCGCCTCGCCGAAGTGGAAGCTCTCCGAGAAGGATCTGGACAAGATGAACATCGGAGACCTGGACAACAAGGTGGCGCCGGACAACCGCACGCAGGGAATCAGCATTGTTGGTGGCGATGTGCTGTTGATGGGGGGAGATGGGCTCGGCTTCGTCTCCTCCGATGGAGCCTGCCGCTGGTCCTACGAATGGTCGCCGAAGCAGGATGTGAAGAAGCTCGGGGTGACGAAGGTGGGGAGTGCGATCGCATACTCGCTCGGCAAGATCACGAAGTGCTACGGCACGGACTGCCCGTCCAAGGAAATCGGCTCGCACAAGATCTCGCCGTCCGACTGCGAAGTATCCATTACGCAGAACGGGGCGATGATCGTTGTAGATCGTGACGAGGGGGAGATCCATTGTTATCGGACGGCGCGATAGCACCGCGACCCATGGTTGACTGATCGTATGCCTCACCGGGGCGTGAACCTGCGTTCACGCCCCGGTTCGTTTCCGCCGGTTCCTCTCCGACGGTTCTTCGATCCTGCTTCGTCCAGGCCCCGGACCGTTCCGACGCTCACGCTCCGTATGATCATTCCCGAAACCGGCGTATACTTGGCCCTCCCTCGCAATGGCACATGCATCGCCGAACGAAGACCCGGAGGCACAACGATGATCGCCCGTCGCATGCATCTTCTTCCAACTCTCGTATTCTTTCTCATCATGAGCACTACTGCGCCATCGCTCACCGCGCAGATTGCCGGCACGAGCTTTCACGATCGCTTCCAGGCGTTGCATGCGAACGCTCCGGGGCAGAACGATTCCGCCCGGCTCTACGCGATCTTCCAGACCTGGTACGAGTACGGCATGCACGAGTACCCGGAGTGGGCTACCTACGAGGGATATCCGGGGGGTGAAGACCGCCTGACCGATATCTCCATGGATGCGATCGCGCGGCGGAAGCAGGAGATGCACTGGCCGCTGGATGCGATCGCGACGATCGACCGCGCGCATCTGGCGCCGGGCGACCAGACGAACTACGATCTGTTCCGGCGCGATCTCGAGGCGCAGATCGAGGGGCAACGCTTTGCCGGCGAGCTGATGCCGATCAATCAGCTGGGCGGGATTCAGCAGGACATTCCGCAGCTGATGGCGGTGATGCCGACGGCCCATGTGAAGGACTACGAGAACATGCTGGCTCGTCTGCGCGCGCTGCCGCACGCGATGGAGCAGACGATTGCCTTGATGAAGGAGGGGATTGCACGCCACATCGTTCCACCCGCGGTCACCATGCGCGATGTGCCGCAGCAGGTGCTGAACGTGATCCCGGATGACCCCGCAGCGAGCGCCATTCTGCAACCGTTCAACGACATGCCCACCTCCATTCCGGAGGCGGAACGGGCGCGCCTGCGCGAGGATGCGTACGCCGTGTATCGCAGTGCGATTGTTCCCGCCTACCGTTCGCTGCATCAGTTCCTCATAAGCACCTATCTGCCGGCCGCGCGCGGTACGATCGGCATGAGCGCGCTCCCTGACGGCGCGGCGTGGTATGGCTATCGTGTGCGCCAGACCACCACCACCAGTCTGTCGCCGGACGCAATCTTCGATCTCGGCATGCGCGAGGTGAAGCGCATCCGTGCCGAGATGGAAAAGGTGATCGCGTCCACCGGCTTCAAGGGGGACTTCGCCGCCTTCACGAACTATCTGCGCACCGATCCCAGGTTCTTCTACACGGACTCCGCAAGCCTGCTCGAGGGCTATCGCGATATCTGCAAGCGTGCCGATCCGGAGCTGATCAAGCTCTTCGGCAAGCTGCCGCGGCTTCCGTACGGTGTGATCCCGGTTCCGGCGTACGCGGAGAAGTCGCAGACCACGGCCTACTACTACCCCGGTTCGCCCGAAGCCGGACGCCCGGGATACTTCTACGCGAACACGTACGATCTGAAGTCGCGGCCGAAGTGGGAGATGGAGGCGCTTGCGCTGCACGAGGCGGTACCGGGGCATCACCTGCAGATCTCGCTTGCGAAGGAGATGGAGGAGGTTCCGCAGTTCCGCAAGAACGGTGACTACACGTCGTTCGTGGAAGGATGGGGACTGTATTCCGAGAGCCTTGGCGAGGAGATGGGGTTCTATCGCGATCCGTATTCCAAGTTCGGCCAGTTGACCTACGAGATGTGGCGCGCCATTCGTCTGGTGCTCGATCCCGGCATCCACGTGAAGGGGTGGACCCGCCAGCAGGCGATCGACTTCTTCCGCGAGAACTCCGGCAAGACCGAGCATGACATCGAGGTGGAGGTTGATCGCTACATCGCCTGGCCGGGACAGGCCACGGCGTACAAGGTTGGGGAATTGAAGATCAAGGAGCTGCGGCATTACGCCGAGGAGCAGCTTGGCGAGAAGTTCGACATCCGCGCCTTTCACGATCACGTTCTCGGCGAGGGAGCCATCCCGCTGGACCTGCTGGAGCAGCGCATCCACGCCTGGGTTGCCTCCGTGAAAACGAAATGAGTGATGGGTGATGGGTTATGCGTGTGTTGGGACAATCACACATAACCCATACCGCTTCCCCCTCTCTCCACGCTTTGCAACATTCTCGGGCGCCGCTCGGGGTGCTGGTCCGTTGTATCTTCGCGCCTCGAATTTCCAACGGCGGCGCGGGGGCTTCCCCTCCCGGAGCGCCGGGTTCCCAATCGTCCAACCCGATTTCATCCGCATCAGCTTCATGCTCAATATCGTTCAACTCATCGCCAGCGAGCTTTCACTTCAGCCGGCAAATGTCCGCAGTGCTCTCGATCTCTTTGCAGAGGGTGGGACCATCCCCTTCATCGCCCGCTACCGCAAGGAGCGTACCGGGGAGATGAACGAGATCGAGCTGCGTGCGCTCCACGAACGCTACACTTATCTGACGGAACTTGCCGAGCGGAAGCGTGCGATCCTGGAATCGATTGCCGAGCAGGGAAAGCTTACGGACGAACTGCGGCGGAAGATCGAGGAATGCCTTCAGAAGACGGAGTTGGAGGATCTCTATCTCCCGTACAAGCCGAAGCGCCGCACGCGTGCAACCATTGCCCGGGAGCGCGGCCTGGAGCCGCTTGCCGAGTACATACGCTCGCAGAACACGCCGGAGGGATCGGCCGGGCTGCTCGACGACGAGGCGGCGAAGTACGTGAACGCGGAGATGGAGGTGCCCACCGCCGCCGATGCTCTGGCCGGCGCGGCGGACATTCTTGCCGAGGAGATATCGGAGAAGGCCGATATCCGTGCGGCCCTTCGCGACTACATGCTGCAGGAGGGAACGTTCACCTCGCGCGTGAAGCCGGAGTTCCCCGAGGGGACAACGAAGTTCGAGATGTACCGCGACTATCGCGTGCGGGTGAAGGAGATCCAGCCGCACAACATGCTTGCGCTGCGCCGCGGTGAGAACGATGGCGTGCTCTTCTTCGAGGTGCTGTACGATCACGACCACGTGATGAACTACCTGGAGAGCCGGGAGATCCGCGCACGCGATCCGAAGCTGCGCGAGTTCCTGCGCGCGATGCTCGCGGACTGTTTCGACCGGCTGCTGAAGTTCTCGTTGATCGGCGAGATACGCGTGGAGAAGAAGCGGCAGGCCGACGTGGAATCCATTCGCACCTTCGAGGAGAATCTGCGCGAACTGCTTCTCTCCAGTCCGGCAGGGATGAAGCCGACGCTCGGCGTGGACCCCGGCTTCCGCACCGGCTGCAAGGTTGCCGCGCTGGATCATACCGGAAAGTTTCTGGAGTACCAGGCAATCTTTCCGCATGCCTCGGCCGGCGAGCGCGAGCGGGCCGCACGCACGCTTGTTGCGATGATCCAGCGGCACGGCATCGAGCTGGTGGCGATCGGCAACGGCACCGCCGGACGCGAGACGGAACAGTTCGTGACCGAGGCTCTCGCGGGTCTCGAGAAGCAGCCGGTGAAGGTGATGGTGAACGAGTCCGGTGCCTCGATCTACTCCGCGAGCGAGGTGGCGATCGAAGAGTTCCCGGATCTGGATATCACGGTGCGCGGCGCGATCAGCATCGCACGGCGCCTTCAGGATCCGCTTGCGGAACTGGTGAAGATCGATCCCAAGTCCATCGGCGTTGGGCAGTACCAGCACGACGTGGACCAGCGCCTGCTGAAGAAGAAGCTGGAGGAGACGGTGGAGAGCTGCGTGAACTATGTCGGGGTTGACCTGAACACGGCTTCGAAGGAACTGCTTGGCTATGTGGCGGGGATCACGCCGTCGGTGGCGAAGTCCATCGTTGCGCACCGGAACCAGAACGGTGCATTCCTGAGCCGCCACGAGCTCCTGAAGGTTGCGAAGTTCGGTCCGAAGACGTTCGAACAGGCGGCAGGCTTTCTCCGCATCCGTGATGGCGCCAACCCGCTGGACAACACTGCCGTGCATCCGGAGCGGTACGATCTGGTGGAACGGATCGCGGGCGATCTCTCGATACCCGCCTCACAGGTGACGCGGCAGCCGGAGCGGTTGAAGGCGCTCGATCTGCGGCGTTACGTGAGCGACACCGTTGGCGAGCCGACGCTGCGCGACATTCTCTCGGAGCTGGAGAAGCCCGGGCGCGATCCGCGCGCCGAGTTCCGTTATGCGACCTTCAAGGAGGGGATCCGCGAGATCAAGGATCTGCGCACCGGCATGGAGCTCGAGGGCGTGGTGACGAACGTTGCAAACTTCGGGGCGTTCGTTGACATCGGCGTGCATCAGGATGGGCTGGTGCATATCTCGCAGCTCGCCGATCACTATGTGAACGATCCGAAGACCGTGGTGAAGGTGGGGCAGGTTGTACGCGTGCGCGTGCTGGAGGTCAACGAGGGATTGAAGCGCATCGGACTCTCCATGAAGTCCGCCGGCGGAGCGCCGCGGCCCGGCAGGCGTGCGCCCGCAGAGGCGGCGCCTCCGAAGCGCGAGTTCACGCTGGACGATCTGAAGGCGAAGTTCAACAACAAACCGTAGGGGGTGTTGGTCCTCACCGGTTGAGTTCACCGTTCAACCGTCACTGCTGTCGATATCCGTGGGCGCAGGCGTCTCGGCCTGTGCCCACGTGTGCTTCTCCACCCGTGGCTGTATCTGACCATACGTTTACACCGACCCGGTGCCTTCCGTCCGGCGGACGAGTATGAATCTTCACGCGATACGTTTTGGCGTGACAGGTTTATCGTGCTGCGATCGTCATCCCGGATGGTATTTTCCTTCCGCTTCATCCTCAGTTGTCTGTTCCAATTACAATACCTCACCGCTCATGGCGAAACTCTCCCGTCCGTTCGTCCGAATACTGCGCCGTTTGAAATACGATGGTGAGCGTGCGGACCGTGAAACACACGGCGTACCGCTCCCCACGTATGCCGCCTCCGGTGCCGCCGCGCAATGCGCGATGGAAGGAGGAGAGAAACGATGATCGAACTTTTCTGGTGTTGCCTGATCGGCGGCATCGTGTTCGCGATCCTCATCCTGATCAGTGGTGGCCTGCACCACGTTCACGCATTCCATCACGCGCTTCGATTCCGGGCCTTCAGGTTTCTGCATCCCACGACGATCGTGGGGGCGATCACTGCGTTCGGTGGTGCGGGCGTGCTGCTGGAACGGCACACGGTGTTGCAGGAGCCGCTGCTCACGGCAGTGGCCGCGGGCTCGGCGCTGGCGGTTTCCGTGGGAGTCCACTTCGGCTACGTGCGGCCGATGGATCGTGCCGAAACGTCGATGGCATTCTCTGTCCGCGACTACATCGGCCACACCGGTGAGGTTACCATCGCCATCAGGGCGGGGGAGCACGGCGAAGTGATGGTGCACATGGGATCCATGAACTACTACGTGGTTGCCCGGTGCTCCGAAGGCCGCGATATCGGTCGCGGGCAGAAGGTTGTTGTAGTAGATGTGCAGGACGGCGTGCTTTCGGTTACGCCGCTCGACATAGAGTAGTGTTCATTGACAACGAGGAGAATCAGACATGACGGAAGTGGTGCTCATTCCGGTAGCGGTTGTTGCCGTACTGCTTATCACAGCGATGGCGTTCGCAGCCCGTTACAAGACCGTGGGTCCGGACTACGCGATGATCATCACCGGCGCCGGCATCGGCCACAGAAATGTTGTGGCCGATCACTCCGGCAACAAGGTGAAGATCGTGCGCGGCGGCGGCGCCTACGTGCTGCCGATATTTCAACGGAGCGAGTTCATCTCGCTCCAGACACACAAGCTGGAGGTTTCCACACCGCAGACGGTGTACACATTGCAGGGCGTGCCGATCCTCGTGGATGGCGTCGCCATCGTGAAGGTCGGCAGCACCGTGGAGGAGATTGCAACCGCCGCGGAGCAGTTCCTGCGCAAGGAGTCGGTGGCACTCGAGGCGGAAGCGCGCGAAGTGCTGGAAGGCCATCTGCGCGCGATCCTTGGCTCGATGACCGTTGAGGAGGTGTATCGTAATCGCGACAAGTTCGCGCAGGAGGTGCAGAGCGTTGCGGCGCTCGATCTGAAGAAGATGGGCTTGCAGATCGTTGCCTTTACGATCAAGGATGTGCGCGATCCGGCCGGCTATCTGGAGGCGCTCGGGCGCCCGCGCATCGCAGTGGTGAAGCGTGAGGCTGATATCGCCGAGGCCAACGCAATGCGCGACGCACGCGTGCAGAAGGCGCTTGCCGAGGAGGAGGGGATGCGTGCGGAGCTGGAGCGCGACACCAAGGTGGCCGAGGCCAACAAGCAGAAGGAGCTGCAGATGGCGGCCTTCAAGAAGGATCAGGATACTGCGAAGGCGGAAGCCGATCAATCCTACTTCATTCAGGAGGCCCGCTCGAAGCAGCACGTGGTGGAGGAACAGATGAAGGTGGAGGTTGTGCGCCGGCAGCGCGAGATTGAGCTGGACGGGTTGGAGATCAGCCGCCGCGAACGGCAGTTCGATGCGGACGTGAAGAAGAAGGCCGATGCCGAACGCTATGCGGTTGAGCAGGCGGCAGAGGCTGCCAAGGCGAAGGCGATGCGTGAGGCGGATGCGCGGAAGTACGGCATCGAGACGGAAGCCCAGGCAAACGCCGAACGGCAGCGCGTGCAGGGTACGGCGGAGGCGGAGGTGATTCGCATGAAGGGTCTGGCGGAGGCCGAGGCGAAGGAGAAGATCGCCGAGGCGTTCCAGAAGTACGGTCAGGCGGCCGTCCTCGATATCATCGTGAAGATGCTCCCGGAGCTTGCCGCACGCGTTGCGGAACCGATCGGCAACATCGACAAGCTGACCGTGGTGGATACCGGCAACGGTGCCGGCGCCGCGCGGGTAAGCAACTACGTGACGTCGTTGATGTCCACGGCGCCGGAGCTTCTCAAGAGCGTTGCAGGCATCGACCTGAACGCGCTTGTGGGGAAGCTTGTGGGCGGTTCGGATCAGGCGGAGGAGGCAACCGAAGCACCGGTTGCGGGGTAGCAGCTGCTACCGTGTAGTTGCCGCCGCGCGGTTGACAGCCAACGTGCATGACGCTCCGCTCGAGCGGAGCATGCCGGGCCGGATGAGCAACGCCCCCTCTTCACATATGTGAGGAGGGGGCGTTCGCATGTTGCGCATCGCCGTACGATGCTGCGGCCCATACCGCCGTTGCCTGCGTTCCATGCAGTGCCGACGGGCACTGCATCCTCACCGTCATTGCACGATCGCCATCACGATCATCGCAAGGCCCGCGATCCCCATCACGGCCGTTGTGATCCATCCCAGCCAGCGGAGGAGCGGCGGGGAGACGCGATCGCCCATCACCTCCCTGCTGCTGGTCAGGAGCGTGACCACGGCAACGAGCGGCGGCGCAAGAAGCCCGTTCAACACAGCGGCGATGAACAGCATGTGGATGGCGCTCACGTGCAGATAGTTCAGGCCCACGCCCGCAATCATTGCGACGGCGAAGACGATGTAGAACTGTGGTGCTGCGTTCGGCCTCGCATCCAGCGAGCCGCGCCAGGCTTTCGCCTCGGCGATCGCATACGCCGCCGATCCCGCAAGCACCGGAACGCCCAGCATTCCCGTGCCGATCAGGCCAACGGTGAACAGAAGGTAGGCCAGGTTCCCGGCGAGCGGCTTCAACGCCAGCGCCGCATCGCGCGCCGTTTCGATCTGGCTCATGCCGTGGGCATGCAGTGTGGCGCCGGTGGTGAGGATGATGAAGTACATGATCAGATTGGAAAACGCCATGCCGACCATCACGTCCCGGCGCATTCCTTTCAACTCCTTGTCCGTGGCTCCCCTGCGCTCCGCGGCCGTGGTACGGCCCTGCGCAACTTCCTCCTCAACCTCCTGCGCCGCCTGCCAGAAGAAGAGATAGGGGGAGATGGTTGTGCCCAGAATCCCGATGAACGTGGCCAGGTAGGCGGAGGTCAGCTCGACATGAGGAACGAACGTGCTCTTCAGAATTGCGGTCCAGTCCGGCTGCGAGAGAAAGGCCGTGACCACGTACGCCAGGAGCACAAGCGTCAGCCACTTGAAGATGCGGACCAGGATGCGGTAGCTGGTCCAGATCATGAGCACGGCGATGACGATCGCCAGCACGATCACCCATATCGATGTATCGATGCCGGTCATCATCTCCATTGCCTCACCCATCCCCTTCAGATCGGCGCCGATGTTCACGATGTTGGCCACGATCAGCAGCAGGCAGCAGCTCCACAGCACATACGGAGGGTAGCGGCGGCGTATCACGCCGGCAAGGCCGAAGCCGGTGACCATGCCGAGCCGCGCACACATCATCTGTACGGCCGCCATCATGGGGAAGGAGAAGAGCGCCGTCCAGAGCTGGCCGTATCCGAATGCCGCGCCGGTGACGGAGTATGTCGAGATGCCGGACGGATCGTCATCCGCCGCGCCGGTAATGAGGCCCGGGCCGAGCTGCCTGAAGAATCCGTCCCTTCCAGGCCTGGCGGCACTCTCGCGGGAGGGACGCTGCTGTTCTTCGGTCGGTTCGTTTTCCTGCTGCATGCAATGCTGTTGTTGATTCTGATGAAGCGCCCCGCCGCGTGCTTCGTCGTGATTCGAATGCGAGGCTGGGCGGGCGGCACAACGCGCGCGCGTGGCCGGAATCGTGCGTGCCGCCTGCCGTGCGTGCCGCATACCGTGCGGCCGTCGTGACGATGCGCCATCCGAAACACCGAAGCGGCCTGAAGATAGAGAAGAAGCGTGAGCCATCGGTGCGGCAACCTGCGGAGCGTAGAGGATTTCATACCGCGCACGAATTGCGTTGTCGAGATTTATTACATCGAGCCGGTGCCTCGTTCCATGTACGGCCGTATTTTGTGCGGCCGCACAAATCCCATCCATCCTTTCCCGCGGAGGAACAATGCTCGGGAAACTCCTTCAGCCAGAAATTCAGAACCTGCTCGAGCAGCGGGAGTACGAGACACTTCGCGAGATCTTCGATGAGTGGACGCCGGTGGATCTGGCGGAACTCGTCAACGATTTCCCCGAGGAGGATCAGGCTACTCTGTTCCGTGCCTATCCGCACGCCGCGGCCGCCAAGGTATTCGAGTATACCGATCTCGATGCGCAGGAGACACTGCTCCACAGCCTGAGCACGGAGGAAGTGTCCGCCATCCTGAACGATATGGCTCCGGACGATCGAACGGAGTTGTTCGAGAGTCTTCCCTCCGGCGTCGCAGGCCGCATGATGCTTCTCCTCTCGCCGGAGGAACGCGCCGTTGCCCAGACGCTGCTCGGCTACCCGGAGGGAAGCGTGGGGCGACTGATGACGCCGGACTATATCGCGGTTCGTGCCGGATGGACTGTGAAGCAGGTGCTGGATTACATCCGCCGTTACGGAAAGAACTCCGAGACGATGGATGTGATCTATGTCGTGGATCGGGAACTGAAGCTGATCGACGACATCGTGATCCGTGAGTTCCTTCTTTCGCCGCTCGATACGCTGGTCTCCGACATCATGGACGGCCGGTTCGTTGCGCTGAAGGTCTCCGACCTGCAGGAGGTGGCCGTTGAAGTGTTCCGGAAGTACGACCGCTCGGCACTCCCGGTGGTTGACGGCTCCGGCGCGCTTGTGGGAATCGTCACGATCGACGACGTGCTGGATGTGGCGGAGGAGGAGGCCACCGAGGACATCCAGAAGTTCGGCGGTCTCGAGGCTCTGGATGAGCCGTACGTGGACACGCCGCTCTTCGCCATGATCCGCAAGCGTGCAAGCTGGCTGGTGGTGCTCTTCCTCGGGGAGATGCTCACCGCCACGGCGATGGGCTACTTCCAGAGCGAGATCGAGAAGGCGGTGGTGCTTGCGCTCTTCGTGCCGTTGATCATCTCGAGCGGAGGCAACTCCGGCTCGCAGGCTGCCACGCTGATCATCCGGGCGCTTGCGCTCGGCGAAGTGAGCCTGCGCGACTGGTGGTTCGTGATGCGCCGCGAGATCTACTCCGGACTTCTGCTGGGTCTGATCCTTGGCGTGATCGGCTTCATCCGAATTGCCACCTGGACGCTCTTCAGCGATATCTACGGTCCGCACTGGGTGCTCGTCGGCCTCACGGTCACGTTCTCGCTGATCGGCGTCGTGCTCTGGGGTACGCTCTCCGGTTCGATGCTGCCGTTCGTGCTGAAGAAGTGCGGCGCCGATCCGGCCACGTCGTCCGCGCCGTTCGTTGCGACGCTGGTGGACGTGACGGGCCTCGTGATCTATTTCACCGTCGCCATGGTGGTGCTGCACGGAACGGTGATCAACAATACGCCGGAGAAGGGGAAGCCGTCCGGAGCCCGTCCGCAGCCGGCTCCGGTTCGCGCGCATACCGCAGCAGCCCTTCCTTCGTTCGCACATTGAGGCGTATATTGGCGAAACCATTGCGGCACCCGAACTCCCGGGTGCCGCATCATTTCGTCATCGCTCCGGCAGCGCACGTGCCCAGGCCAGTCCCCGCCTGCAGGCTTCTCACGGCGCCATCCGGACGGCAGCTCGCGGTATGGTGACCAATCTCCGACGGCGTGTTCCGGCTTCACTGCTGCTGTTCCTTCTGCTGACCCTGGGCGCACACGCACAGGGGACGCGAGGCACGGATTTCTGGGGCGGCTTCATCTACAACGTCGTTGGCGGACAGCTGCCGCAACTGCAGGTCTTCGTCGTTTCCCACATCAACACAACCGGTACAATCTCCAATCCGCTCTCCGGCTGGTCGCAGAACTTCGGCGTTCCGGCGAACACCGGCATCGTTCTCACCATTCCGGCGCCTCTCTTCATGTCGTTCGGATCGGAGGGGGCGGAGAACAAGGCATTCCATATCACCACCTTCGACTCCGTGGAGGTGTACTGCATGAACTACCTGCCGGCGGAACTGGATGCGAGCTTTCTGTTGCCGACGGCCGCGCTCGGGAAGAGCTACCGTGTGCTTTCCTATTCGGGAACGACCAGCCCCACCGGTCCCCTGCCATCACAGTTCCAGATCGTTGCCACGCAGGACGGGACGAACATCGAGATCACACCGGCCTCCACGACGCTCGCAGGCCATCCGGCGGGAACCCCATTCAGCATCGCGCTCGATGCCGGCCAGGTCTATCAGGTGCAGTCCGAGAGTGACCTTACCGGCTCGCTGGTGCGAGCGCTGAACGACAAGAGCTTCGCGGTCTTCGCCGGTGTCGTGCAGACCGTTGTGCCGCCAACCGCCACGCAGTTCGCCGATCATCTCTACGAGGAGCTGTATCCGATGGAGCGGTGGGGCACGTACTTCGTTGCATTGCCGCTCCTGACGCGCGGGCGCGATCTGTATCGTGTGATGGCCGCCATGGACAACACCACGGTGGTGGTGCAGGGGATGCCGCCGTTCGTGCTCAACGCAGGGGAGTTCAAGGAATTCGATCTGTCGCAGCCGACGGTGATTCAATCCAGCGAGGTCGTGGAGATCGCGCAATACTCCTACAGCGGCCAGGTGGATTTCAACAGCAACTCCGATCCCGCGGTGCAGATGATCAACCCGGTGGATCACGTGAGCCACGATCTGATCTTCGAATCCTTTCCCGAGGGAGCGATCACCGACCACTACGTGAATCTCCTGACGCTCAACGCTTCGCTGAATCAGGTGATGCTGGACGGCTCGCCGATCGGAGCGCAGTTCGCTCCCGTGCCGGGCGATCCGTTCTACGCTTATGCACGCCTGCGTGTCGGGGCCGGGGCGCATCACGTCACGTCCTACTGGGGCGTTAACGCCGGCGTCTACGGCTTCGGAAGCGCAAGCGCCTACTCCTATGCGGCCGGCGCCGAGAACCTTCGCCCGTGCGCAACGCCGGTTATCAAGGCGCTCGGCGACACCGTCTTCTGCAAGGGAGGGAGCGTGGGGCTGGATGCCGGTCCCGGCTTCAAGTCCTATCAATGGTCCAGCGGAGAAGCCACGCAGAGCATCGTGGCCGATACCAGCGGCACATATGCGGTGATCACCGTGGACAGCTCCGGCTGCGAGCGCCTCTCGCGGCCCGTGCACGTAACCGTGAACCCGCTTCCGCCGGCGGCGATCTCCGTGGCTCCGGATACCGTCATCTGCCCGTGCGACAGCGCCGTGCTCTCGGCTCCGCCGGGATTGACGTACGTGTGGTCCAACGGATCCACCGCACAGCAGATCTCCGTGCGGACTGCCGGAACGTACAGCCTCAGCGTAGCCGATACCTTCGGCTGCACGGCCTCCTCCTCCGTGACGATTGCGGTAGACGACGCCACGCCGATCGTTGCGCTCGGCGGCGGAAGCGCCGCCCCCGGCGAGCATCTGCGCATCCCGCTGCATGTGGTGAACCGCGGCGATATCGAGCACTGCGGGCTCGTGGACTACACCGTCACCGTCCGCTTCAACAAGACACTGCTCCATCTGGAGAATGTGAGCGGCGCGGCTGTAACCGGCAACACTGTGGATTCAACCGCCCGCACCCTCGCCATCAGCGGCGTGCGCGGCGGCGACACGCTCGCCATGCTGGAGTTCTCCGCCGCGCTCGGCAACGCGGAGTCCACACCGATCACGATCGAGAGCTTCCAGTGGACGAAGTGCTCCGCGGTGCACACCGATACGGCGGGGGGCACCTTCATGCTCCTCGGGGTCTGCACCGACGGCGGGCCGCGTCTGCTGGAGCTTCGTTCCCCGAGCGGCCTGAAGAGC
This sequence comes from Bacteroidota bacterium, assembly GCA_018266795.1. Lineage (GTDB taxonomy): Bacteria > Bacteroidota > Ignavibacteria > OLB7 > OLB7 > JAFDZV01. The sequence continues at coordinate 29,131 of JAFDZV010000001.1, forward strand.
ATCGCGCCGAATCCGGCCGGAGAAGAAGTCGCCATCGATTGCCAGATCATCGAACCTGGGGAGGTGGAACTCTATCTTGCCGATGCCGCGGGACACAGAGTCATCACGCTTCTCCGGAAAACCGTTGCGCCGGGACCGCTCAGCGTTGGCCTGAATACAGCCCGGCTCGCGTCCGGCGTCTACTACTGCGTGCTGGAGACGCCCAGCCAGCGCTTCGTCCGGCAACTGCGTGTTCTGCGCTGAGGGTTTCCAGCAATGGCGCTGCAGTGCGTGCAGGCTCTCGAGCGCATCCCGGCTTCGACAGGAACTGTACGGTGTAACCTCGTGCCCGGCGCACCTTTCTGCCGTTGTGTGCCCGCGTGCCTGTTACATCGCATTCTCCAGGTGTCTACCACCGTCATAGGTCGGCTTTATTTGAATTTCCGGGGAACACCATGAAACGCTCCACGCTCATCTGTCTGCTGTTTCTCGCGTACTGTACCTTCGGCTATCGCCTCGGGGTCACGAGCGATGATATCTCGAAGATCTATCTCACGGGAAGCATGCTGATCCGCACCACTCCGGGCACCGGCATCCGCTTCTACGATCTGTCGCGACCGACATCTCCGCAGGCTCGCGGCTCCATCGCCCTCACCCAGAACAGTGATGTGGCGGTGAAGGGGCATTACATGTATGCGGACAACGGGCTGGACCTGCTTGTGTACGACATCGCGGATGCCGGGCATCCGGTGATGGTGGACTCCATTCACTATGCATTTCAGTCCCTCGGGCTCAACTATGTACCGGTGGATACTCCCATTGCCGAAAGCAGCACCGGCACCTCCGGCTGCCATGCCTGCTCTCAGGAGACTCCGGTGGCCGCTCCATCAACCGGCCCGATGACCTCGGGGGGAACGGGTTCCAGGAATCAGGCCGGCTCCATGGCCCGCTTTGCCGTTGTTGGAGACTATCTCTACTGCATCGATGACTATTCGCTGCGGGTGTTCGAGATCATGGACCCTGCTCGTCCGCGGTACAAGAACCGGATCGAGATCGGATGGCAGATCGAGACGCTGTTCCCCTATCAGGACAAGCTCTTCATCGGCGGCAGCGATGGGATGTATATCTATTCGCTTGCACGTGCGGACAGTCCGGAGCCGCTGTCGGAGTTCCATCATGCGCGCCGCTGCGATCCGGTTGTGGTGGACGGGAAGTATGCCTACGTAACGCTCCGCAGCACCGGAGCATGCGGCGGCAACGACAATCAGCTCGATATCCTGGACGTGAGCGACGTAACCAGTCCGCAACTGGTGAACGTGGTGCCGATGACCGGCCCGTTCGGCCTCGCCACGCGCGGCGGCCTGGTGTTCGTCTGTGACGGCCCGGCCGGTGTCGCGATCGTGGATGCGGCGAACCCGCAGAAGCCGGTGAAGGTGGGAGGGCTTACCGGCATCACGGCGCACGACATCATCCTTGGAGACAACGTCATGATCGTCACCGCGGAGAGCGGCTTCTTCCTGTACGATCTCACGGACATCCGGAACCCGCGGCCGTGCGGCACGCTTCAGTTCTGAATATCGTCGGTCCTGATCCAGGCATCACACCGTTCCTGCTTCGAACGGAGCAGAGCCCGTATCCGCGTTTGCGGGTGCGGGCTCTGCACATTTTGGAGATTGTGTGGGGGAGCGAAACCCAACGCCCCGAGCTGTTCGGGGCCGCGTCGGGATGGGGTGCACACGTCCGGATCGGTCACCACGGCCGCGGTTTCATCGCGCGTGCCGCCGATTCCTCTTCGCTGTATGACGTTTCCTCCGGAACACCTATGTTCACGGCTTCTTCCTCGGCGTCTCTGCCGATCTCTCTCAACGTAACCGATCTCCTTTCGATGGCGAAGCCCAAATACGACTGCCTGAAGTGCGTGGGATATTGCTGCGCGATCTATGGCCGTGTCAGCGTGCGCGACACGGACGTTCGCCGGCTGGCGAAACACTTCAAGGTGACGCCCGAGGTGGCCGAGCGACGATACACGAAGATGTACGGGGACGAGCGGGTGCTCCGGCGCTCCGCCGATCCGATCTTCGGCGAGTCGTGCATGTTCCAGGATCCGGAGCGCCGCATCTGCACGATCTACGACGCGCGTCCGAAGACCTGCCGCGACTGGCCTACGCACGGGCAGGCGGGGCACTGTGTCTATTACGACATTCTCGAGTTCGAGCGCCGCCAGCAGGAGGACCCGGACTACGTGCCGCTGGTTCACATCGAACTGGTGGAGGGTGCGGGCTCGCTGGGAGCGAAGAAGGAGGAGTAGACCGGAGCGCCGTTCATCCCCCTTCAATCTGTAACACCCCTGTGGTCTTCTTTGCCCACCAGAGGCCCTTCGCTAACTTTACGATCGCTACGGCTGGCCGGCACCTGCGGCCCGCATGCGCCGCGGATGCGGCACTCCCTTCGCGACATGCCTCTCTCATTCTTGAACCGTACCAACACACATGGCCGACAGCAATTTCGATCTGATCGTTATCGGTAGCGGACCCGGCGGTTACACGGCGGCGATTCGTGCGCACCAGCTTGGTCTGAAGACGGCAATCGTGGAACGCGACCGCCTTGGCGGCGTCTGTCTCAACTGGGGATGCATTCCCACGAAGGCGCTGCTGCGGAACGCGGAACACATGCACTTCCTCAATCATGCAGCCGATTTCGGCTTCAGCATCGAAGGCGTGAAGGTTGACTTCGAGCGCGTCATCGGGCGCAGCCGCGAGGTTGCCGACGTCAACTCCTCCGGTGTGGAGTTCCTGATGAAGAAGAACATCGTCACCGTCTTCAAGGGGAACGGCTTCATTCCGCAGGCCGGAACCGTCGAGGTGCGCGACAACGACGGCACGGTTACCGACACGCTTACCGCGCGCGCCATCATCATCGCCACCGGCGCGCGGCCGCGGATGATCCCCGGCATCGAGGTGGACTTCAAGCGCGTGATCACCTCCACGGAGGCGATGCTTCAGAAGGAGATCCCGAAGTCCATGATCATCATCGGGGCCGGCGCCATCGGCGTGGAGTTCGCATACTTCTACAATGCGTTCGGCACCAAGATCACGATCATCGAGATGCAGCCGCGCGTGGTTCCGGTGGAGGATGCGGACAGTTCCAAGGAACTGGAGCGCGCGTTCAAGAAGCGGAAGATGGATATCCTCACCGAGACCAAGGTGCTTTCGGCAAAGGCCGTTGGCGACGGAGTGGAGGTGGTTGTGGAGGACAAGAAGGGGCAGCAGAAGACTCTGACGGCGGACATTGCTCTGAACGCCGTGGGTGTTGTTGGGAACACGGAGAACATCGGCCTGGAAGGGCTGGGCGTTACCATGGAGCGTGGTTGGATCAAGGTGGATGAATTCCTGCGCACCAATGTGCCGGGCATCTACTCCATCGGCGACGTTGCCGGCGCCCCCTGGCTGGCGCACAAGGCCTCGCACGAGGGGATTGTCGCGGCGGAGCATATCGCCGGGCATCCTACCCACGGCATCAACTACAAGACGATCCCGGGCTGCACCTACTGCCAGCCGCAGGTTGCCTCCGTTGGCCTTACCGAGGCCAAGGCTCGTGAGCTGGGCTACGATGTGAAGGTGGGGCGCTTCCCGTTCAAGGCAAGCGGCAAGGCGCGGGCGATCGGCGAGACCGACGGCTTCGTGAAGCTGGTGATCGACGGCACGTACGGCGAGATCCTGGGCGGCCACATCGTCGGCGTGGAGGCTACCGAGATGATCGCGGAGATCTGTACGGCCATCGCTGCCGAGGCAACCGCGGAGACGCTGATCAATACGATCCATGCCCACCCGACGCTCTCGGAGAGTGTCATGGAGGCGGCGGCGGACGCCTACGGCATGGCCGTGAACATGTGACATCGAGTTGAACGCTGCGGGGCGCCTTCGGGTGCCCCGCCTGCGTTCGAGCCCGGCCGGATGCATCGCCCGATGCCGGCGCGTGGCTACTATCGCACTACGATATGCCGCCTGCGGCATTCCAACCGATCCGGTCATGACGCTCGAAGAACAGTGTGTGGATGGCTGGCGTATCGCCGCCAGAATCAACGGCTACCTTCTCGATTCGCTCAACGATGATGCGCTTGCGGCTACGGCGGGCTCCAAGGGGCGAAGCGTTGGCGAGGTGTTCGCGCATCTTCACAACGTGCGACTGATGTGGCTCTCCGTTGCTGCCGCGGAACTGATGTGGGGGATGACCAAGATCGAGAGGGATGCCGCCGGGGAGAAGGCCGGCCTGTCGGCTGCGCTCGAGGAGTCCGCGCTTGCGGTGGAGAAGCTGCTGGTGCAGGCGTTTGCCGCCGGAAAGGTGAAGAACTTCAAGCCACATCCCGCCGCCTTCCTGAACTATCTGGTTGCGCACGAGGCGCATCATCGCGGCCAGATCATGATTGCCCTGAAGCAATCCGGCATAAAGGTGGATAAGAAGATCGCGTTCGGAATGTGGGAGTGGGGAGTGCGGTGAGATATGAAGTATGAACGATGAGATATGATCGGCGATAACGACAGCGCACCGCGGCAGGACCGGTTGCCACCGGATCCTGTAGGCGCAGGTCCTCAGCCTGCGCTTCTGCATGTGCCCGGCAACGACGAGACGCCGGAGAGGAATGATGCCATTGCGATGAACCATGCGACATGAAAACGTTCGGCAACGATAGTCCCATGCATCATGATGCGCCATGGCGTTCACCCGGCATCCGGCCCCGCGCGCATGTGGTGTATGCATTTCTGTTGACGATTCTGTGCGGCGTGCCGCTGGCCGCGCAGGAATACCCGGCCGGCATCGTGTATGGCCCGAGTGCTGCGTTTCAGATTTCGGCTCCGGATGGCTGGGTGCTCAGCAACACGGCGGGCTTGGCGCAGAGTCTGCATTGCGTGCTCTACCTGCAGGGCTCCACGTGGGTGGACTCACCGGTGATCATGTATGCGAAGATTGCCAGCCCGACGTTCACACGGCACGATGCGTTCGCACGCTGGGCTATTGCGCAGTATCGGAAGGAGGACACCGCATTTCAGTTCACGCGTGTCGGGGCGGGGCATACCGGCGATGGGCATTCCTACATCGTCAACGAATACCGGAGCGGCGGCGACAGCACCGTTGAGCGGGTTGCCTACATCCAGCTTCCGAAGGCTGTGGCCTATATTGTTCTCTCGGCGCGAAACAACGCTGCGTATGCGCCGCAGTCAGGTGCGCTCGCCGCCGTGCTGGAATCGTTCCGCTACACGCCGAGGTACATACGCCGGTCAGCGGCCAGGTAGTCAGTTGCGAGCAACCAACGACTGACGACCAACAACTGACCAATGACCATTAATCCCTTGACCCACATGCCTGCAGAACGTACAGCGATGGCCACTACGGTGGAGCCGCAGTGGATCGGCCGGATTCCGTTCGGCGATGCGTGGGCGATGCAGCGCGCCATCTTCGAAGAGGTAGTGCGCAACGAGCGGCCGAACACGTTTCTGCTCTGCGAGCATCCGGACGTAATCACGCTCGGGCGCAACGCCCGCAACGATTCCAATCTGCTGGTGTCCCGTGAGGAGCTGGCTGCACGCGGCTACGAAGTGTTCGATATCGATCGCGGCGGCGACGTCACGTACCATGGGCCGGGGCAACTGGTGGGATATCCGATCATCCGCCTCGGGGACTTCCGCGAGGATCTCGGCTGGTACATGCGGACGCTGGAGGAGCTGGTGATTCATGCGATTCGTGCCTACGGCCTGGAAGGGGAGCACCGTGCCGGGATGAGCGGCGTCTGGTGCAACGATGCCAAGATCTGCGCCATCGGCGTACGTGCATCGCGCTGGGCCACCATGCACGGCTTCGCGCTCAACGTGACAACGGACCTGAGCCGCTTCGATCCGATCATCCCCTGCGGCATCTCGGAGTATGCGGTCACCTCAATCGCACAGGAGTCCGGCTCGGTTCCCGCGCTGGAAGACGTTGCCCGCGAGGTTGTCGCCGTCTGGGATACCGTCTTTGCCGGCTAGGCACTGTCTGCCGGTCCTGTCTGTGCCGGGTTGCGGTACCTGAGCGTCCGCGGCCACGTTGCACTCGCTCGCCGAAGCGCCGCCGTGCCTGGTTCGTGCGTCGTGCCACGGGCGCCCGTCGCTTGCGACCGGCCTGCAAGACACTCGCAAGACAGCTGTCGGACGCCGGCCGGGCGAGCGCAGTCGGTTCGGCTGCCGGAAGGAGCGCTGCGGGGAATGGGCCCTGCCCGAAACGCTGCGATCTCTTTGGCAAAGCAATGCCGCCCGATATTGGCGGGAACTGTTATATTCGCGAGCTAACGTGCTATGCGGTGGGGGTGATCCCTCCAATTCTCACCTGCCGGCACCCGGTGCGGACCTCGACGGCCGCTCCGGAGTCGGCTTCACGGAATGAACTCGATATGTGTCGATTCCTCGCCTATATCGGAAAGCCGGTTCTTGCCAACGATCTGCTCTACCGCCCGACGCACTCGCTGATCGAGCGGCAGTCGCTCGCTGCGCAGGAGATGTCCATTCCGATCAACGGCGATGGCTTCGGCATCAGTTGGTACGACTTCAACCTGGATGATGAGCCCTGCCAGTTCCGCTCTGTGCGTCCCGCATGGAGCGACGAGAACCTGAGGCATCTTGCGAAGAAGGTGCGCACGAACATGCTCTTCACCCATATCCGTGCCGCGACGCCCGGCTCCACGGTGGAGGAGATCAACTGCCATCCGTTCATATACGGCAAGCTTACATGGATGCACAACGGCATGGTGCAGGGATTCAGAACCATCCGCCGCGCGCTGCTGCGCGAGCTGCGCGATGAAGCCTACGATGCCGTGAGCGGCTCCACCGATTCCGAACATCTCTTCGGACTCTTCCTGAACAATCTTCGCGACCCCGGCGGTCCGGTATCCACGCAGGACATGGTGGATGCCATGTACGGGATGTTCAACGATTTCAATCGGCTCCTTTTCGAGCACGATGTGAAGGAGCATTCCTATCTCAACCTCTGCGTATCGAACGGCCGCTCGGTGATCGCGACACGCTATACAACCAATCCGCGTGTTCAGCCCGCATCGCTCTACTATATGTTCGGCCGTGAGTATGTCTGCGACAACGATCGCTGCACGATGCTTCCGGACGACGGCCACAGCGAGGCGATCGTGATCTCCTCGGAGCCCTTCACCGGGGTGAAGTCCGACTGGATCAAGGTGACGCGCAACTCCATGTTGATCGTGGACGAGGATCTCTCGATCCGCTTCGCCGATATCGAACTGCCGTTCGAGAAGGCGACGTTCGTATACGAGGAATGATACCTGCTGAGAGTTCCTGACAAAACCGGGTGGCAATGGCCTGCCTGCCGGCCATGCAGCGACTATAGATAGGAACTCCAAGCCCCTCCGCGCGCTGCGCGGCCCGGGGCACGGCACATCCCGGTTGTTCGTTCTGCACATCTTCGTCAGCCAAGTTCCTTTGCCTTCTCAAGCATGATTTCAACGCTACTCCCGTTTGTCCTGCTGTTGCCGCTTGCCGGTTTCGTGATCAACGGTCTCCTCGGCAGGAAGATTGGATCGGAAAAGACCATTGCCACCATAGGAACCGCCGCGGTCGGGATTGCATTCCTGATGGCCGTCGCCATGTTCGTCGAGATGCTGGGGCTGCCGCCGCACGAGCGCCGCGTGATGGTGGATCTGGCACCATGGATCACGGCCGGGGACTTCTCGATCGGCTTCTCCTATCAGGTGGATCAGCTCTCGATGGTCTTCCTCCTGATCATCACCGGCGTCGGCTCGCTCATTCATCTCTACTCCGCCGGCTACATGCACGGCGATCCCGGCTTCTCCAGGTTCTTTGCCTACCTGAACCTCTTCATCTTCATGATGTTGAATCTGGTACTGGCGGACAACTTCCTGGTGACCTTCCTGGGATGGGAGGGGGTGGGCCTCTGTTCGTTTCTGCTGATCGGCTTCTGGTACGACCGGAAGTTCGAGGGGGTCGGGATCACATGGACGGGGGATGCGGCGAAGAAGGCGTTCGTGATGAACCGCATCGGTGACCTGGGCATGCTCATCGGCATGTTCATACTCTTCAACGAGTTTCACACGTTGAAGTATCAGCAGATCATCGAGATCGTAACCACCGGCAGTTCCTTCTATCCCGGTTCGAGCACGGCGATCACCGCGGCAACGCTCTGCCTCTTCCTCGGCGCATGCGGCAAGTCCGCCCAGATACCGCTCGGCGTCTGGCTGCCCGACGCCATGGCCGGACCCACGCCGGTCTCCGCGCTGATCCATGCAGCCACGATGGTGACCTCCGGCATCTTCCTCGTGAGCCGCAACGCCGCACTCTTCACGCTGGCGCCAACCACGATGGCCGTGATTACCGCGATCGCCATCACAACGGCGTTCATCGCCGCTACGGTCGGCCTGGTGCAGAACGATATCAAGAAGGTGCTGGCCTATTCCACGGTCTCGCAGCTCGGCTTCATGTTCGTTGCGTTGGGTGTCGGCGCCTACACCGCGGCCGTGTTCCATGTGATGACTCACGCCTTCTTCAAGGCGCTTCTCTTCCTCGGCTCCGGATCGGTGATCCACGGCATGCACGAGGAGCAGGACATGCAGCGGATGGGGGGTCTGAAGAAGTACATGCCGGCAACCTATCGTACCTATCTCATCGGCGCGCTCGCGATCGCCGGCATCTTCCCGCTCAGCGGTTTCTTCTCGAAGGACGATATCCTCTATCACGCCTTCACCGACGGCAACGGCATCCTGTGGGGAGCGGGCGTGCTCGCAGCCTTCTGCACGGCCTTCTACATGTTCCGCTCCGTCTATCTCACCTTCGACGGCGAGGAGCGGTTCGATCATCATCACGTGCATCCGCACGAGTCGCCGGCCACCATGACGATCCCGCTCTGGATCTTGGCTGTTCTCTCCGTGGCGGGGGGCTTCCTGGGTCTGCCGGGCATCGTCGGCGAGGATGCCAACCTGCTTCACTCCTGGCTGGAGCCGGTGTTCGAGCCGGCCTACAAGAACTTCTCGCAGCACCATGCCACCTCGAGCACGGAGCTGATCCTGATGGCGATCTCGCTCGGCGTGGGCATCAGCGGCATCCTGCTGGCACGCCGCATCTACATTCAGAAGCCGGGCACGGCGGACCGGATGGCCGGTTCCATGAAGGGGATCTACAAGCTTCTCTGGAACAAGTGGTACGTGGATGATGTGTACGAGAACGTGATCGTGAAACCGGTGGAGATCGGCTCGCGCACGTTTCTGCATCGCTTCGTGGACGTTGGCCTGATCGACGGCATCATCAACGGCTCCGGCCGTCTTACCGCTGCGGTTGCGGCGAACATCAGGAAGATGCAGAACGGGGTGGCGCAGAACTACGCGATGGTGTTCGTTGTGGGCATCGTGGTGATACTGGCATGGCTGCTGATGAAGTAGCCGGCCGCACGGGTGCGCGCGCCTTGCGTATGACGCGCTTCGGCGTTCGATGCCTTCTGCTTTCGATTGCGATCGTTACCGCCGCTGCGGCGGCACCGGGAACCCTGCTGGACGTTCGCGTGGTGGAGGCGCCGCGCCATGAAGGAAGTCCCGGCCGTTCCTTGATACGACTTCTCTCGCGTTCGGACTCCTCGGTGATCAGCCGTGATACGGTGGAGGGGATCTGGCATCGGATCGGCTACGATTCCGCCCGCGCCCGCTATCTGCTTGGAGGCGCATTCGAGATCGGAGCCTGGCTGCCGGTGCGTTCCGTTGCCTACCTCGATGAGGGAACCGGGCACCTCGCGTACTCGCGCTTCGGCGAGGACGGCTGGTTTGCAATGGCGATGATTGCCCGCTCCGACGGCCGCTACGTAGCGTTCGTGGGAGGAAGGGAGGACGATGCGGGGATGCGCCTTGCCGTGCTGGATACGCAGGCCGACGCCGTTGCCGTTGCAGGAAGGGCGCCCGGCCCTCCGCCGCTTGCGGATGCGAGCGAGCGCGAGTTCTTTCGAAGCTCTCACGGCGACTACCAGTGGGGATCGCCGCCGTGGGATGGCTTCGTGACGATGGATGCGGGCATCGTTCTGTTCGACGGCTCCGGCCACCTGGTTGCCAGATACGGAGCGGATGTGGCAGCGCATCGTGCCGCCCGGCGCACCGCGCGCCGATGGAGTATCGCAAAGCTCTTTCCCAAATAGGTGTCCGCGGCCAACGGGCCGCACGCCGACAACGTACGAAGCGGCAGCGCCGGAGGTCATCGTGACGGTGACGCGTACGGTTGGTGCCGACCGAGTCCGATAATCGAATACCTGGATCAATGCTTCTTCTGCTGACGCTTTTCATACCGCTCCTCTTCGCGATCGTGCAGATGTTCGTCCCGGCGGAGAACAAGACTGCGCATCGGAATCTGGCGGCGGCCGGATCGATTGTCACATTCATCGTATCGCTGGCGCTCTGGTTCAGCTTCGACAAGGCGAATCCGGCGTTCCAGTTCGTGATCAACGTGCCGTGGATCGCGTCGCTGGACATCGGCTTCCGATTCGGGCTGGACGGCATGTCGCTGTTGCTCGTGATGCTCACCACGTTCACCATGCCGATCGCCATCCTTTCCAGCCGCAACTCCATCAACGATCGCGACAAGCTGTACTACGTGATGTTGATGATCCTGCAGTTCGGGCTCACCGGCGTCTTCATGTCGCTGGACACCTTCCTCTTCTACATCTTCTGGGAGGTGGTGCTGATCCCGATGTACTTCCTGATCGGCATCTGGGGCGGCAAGGACCGGATCTATGCGTCGATGAAGTTCTTCCTCTACACGATGGCCGGCTCGCTTCTGATGCTGGTGGCGATCGTGTGGCTGGGGTACTACGCGCAGACCCACGGCGGAGCCTTCACGACCGATTTCATGAAGCTGATGAAGGTGGGGCCCTCCATTCCGGTGGAGGTTCAGAAGTGGCTGTTCCTGGCGTTCGCGCTCTCGTTCTGCATCAAGGTGCCGCTGTTCCCGCTGCATACCTGGCTGCCCGACGCGCACACGCAGGCGCCCACGGCCGGCTCCGTGATCCTGGCGGCGGTGATGCTGAAGATGGGAACCTACGGCCTCATCCGCTTCAACCTCCAGTTGTTCCCGCAATCCTCGCTGCAGTACGCCGACATCATCTCCGTGCTTGCGGTGATCGGCATCATCTACGGCGCTTTGCTCGCGATGGTGCAGAGCGATGTGAAGAAACTGGTTGCCTACTCCTCGGTTGCCCACCTCGGGTTCGTGGTGCTGGGCATCTTCTCGATGACGGCAGAGGGAGTGCAGGGAGCCGTTCTGCAGATGGTCAATCACGGCCTCTCCACCGGCATGCTCTTCCTTCTGGTGGGTTTCATCTACGAGCGGCGTCACACGCGGCAGATGTCGGAGTTCGGCGGCCTTGCCAAGTCCATGCCGGTCTACGCCACCTTCTTCGCCCTTGCGGTGTTCGCATCGGTTGGCCTTCCGGGCTTGAACGGTTTCGTGGGTGAGTATCTCACGCTCGTGGGGGCGTACGTCTCGGACAACCTCTCCAGCAAGTGGTTCGCGGTGGTCGCGGCATCCGGCGTGATTCTCGCCGCCGTCTACCTGCTCATCCTGTTCCAGAAGATGTTCTTCGGGCCGCTCACGAATCCGGAGAACAGCAAGCTGAAGGATCTGAGCCGTCTGGAGGTTGGCCTTCTGGTGCCGATGGTGCTCTTCTGCATCTGGATCGGATTCCATCCCAACACCTTCCTGAGCGTTACCGAGAAGTCATCGCGCGCGGTGGTCGGGGTTGTGGAGCAGCTGAAGGGGCAGAACCGGTATGCGGTGGATGCGAATCTTCGGATCGGGCGGGACACGACGATCGTACCGCCGGGAGCCGGCACCAGGGTGGGGCAGCCGGAGATCATGCATCCGGGTCCGCAGGGGGCGCCTCCGGTACAGGTGATGCCCGCGCCGGCGCAGGCCGCGCCTCCGGGGCACTAACAGTTCCTATCAAAACCGGGATGCGCTTCAAAGCCTACAGACCTTGCAGCGACTATGGATAGGAACTCCAGGTTCCATGCGGGAATTCCCTCCCGGGAACTCCCGCTTCATGCGCCCGGCATCCACCGATGGCGGCGCATCCAGGCAGATGTCAACTTCGAATTGAACACGCATGCCGGCCAGCGCAGCGCCGGCCAACAACGATCGCTTCATGAGCCAGATAGACCTTTTAACAGCATTGCCAATCGAGATCGTCAGCGCCTTCGCGCTGCTGGTGATGCTCGCCGACGCGCTTGTGGAGAAGAGCACCAAGCTGTGCTCGGCTCTCGCCGTGATCGGCTTCGTGGGCGGCATCGTCGCCGCGATCCTGCCGCTCACCGGCGCCATACCCGCGATGCATGGGACCATGGATGGATTCAACGGCATGATCCGCACGGGCGGCATGTCCGCGATCTACGACATCGTCTTCTGCGCCGCCGCGATCATCGCCGTGCTTCTCTCAACGGACTATCTGCGCCGTGTGGGGGGGATGTACGATGAGTTCTACACGCTCGTCGCCATGTCCGTTGCCGGCATGATGCTGATCGCGCACGCCAACGATCTGATGATCCTCTTCGTGGGCGTGGAGGTGATGTCCATCGCATTCTACGTGCTCGCAGGTCTGGTGCGCGGCTCCATCGGTTCCAACGAGGCTGCCATGAAGTACTTCCTGCTCGGCGCCTTCGCTTCCGGTTTTCTGCTGTACGGCATCGCGTTGGTGTACGGCGCCGTTGGCGATACCACCTACAAGGCGATCGTGAGCGCGGCTGCAGCGTCGCAGTATCCTGCGCTGCTGTGGGCCGGCGTTGGGCTGATCGTTGTGGGCCTCGGCTTCAAGGTGGCCGCGTTCCCGTTCCATCAGTGGGCGCCGGATGTCTATCAGGGGGCGCCTACCGTGGTGACGGGCTTCATGAGCACGGCCGGCAAGGCGGCCGCGTTCAGCGGGTTCATCGGCGTGATTGCGGCGGTTGCGGCCAGCGGCGCTCACGACTTCAACCGCGTGCGCTTCATCGTTGCGATACTTGCGGTCTGCTCCATGCTCGTGGGGAATATCACGGCGATCGCGCAGACGAACATCAAACGGATGCTTGCCTACAGTTCCGTTGCGCACGCCGGCTACATGCTGATCGGCATCGCTGCGGCAAACAACACGGGCTTCAACGGCATCACCTACTATCTCGCGGCCTATCTCTTCATGCAGGTTGGCGCGTTCGCCATCGTCGGCATGCTCGAGCGCGAGAACGGCGGCAACCTCTCCATCGAAGACTATCGCGGCCTGGGCCGCCGGCGCCCCGGGCTTGCCATCGTGATGGCGATCTTCATGTTCTCGCTCACCGGCATTCCGCCGTTCGCCGGCTTCTTCGGCAAGTACTATCTCTTCGCGGCGGCCATCGAATCGGGAATGACGTGGCTCGCCATTGTGGGCGTTGTTGCCTCCGTGATCTCCGCATGGTTCTATCTGGGCCTGATCGTGGCGATGTTCTTCCGCGAGCCGAGCGGCGAGGCCGCGGCCGAGAACAGCATCTCCGGTCTCTCGAAGACCGCGCTGGCGCTCTCCATTGCCGGCACGCTGATCGTGGGCTTCCTGCCGGAGCTCTTCCTGCGGGTGCTGGCGCACTGACGGGGATGCGCGACCCGGAGCCGTTTGCGTTGTGCTGTGGCGGAGAGTGGGCGACGGGGCGGGCACCTGGATCTGCAGAGCGGCGCGGCATGCATGTGCTCATGCGCAGTCCAGAAACCGGATTCCCGCTGATGCGGGATGGGTGTACATATCAAATATAGAATTGTATATTTGCAGGGGTGGTAAATCTTTACTGCCCCTGCCGTTGTTTTTATGAGTGCTCCGTAGATTACCGGCCATGAAAAAATTTCCTCGCATATCATCCATCACCATCTCCGGCTATCGTCCGTTCGGAGAATTCCACGCGAACCTCGGCTCGCTCGAGGTGATCGTGGGTGCTAACGGCTCCGGCAAGTCCAGCCTGCTGGAGTTCATGCAGGTATTGCGCAATGCGGTATCCGGCAACGAATTGATCCCCGGTCTGGTACCGGGCGGCGCGGCGCGGGCGTTGTATCATCGGGGGGCATCTCATGGTGACCAGATTGCCTGCGAAGTGACTGTGGATGATCTGATGAAGGAATCGCTGCTTTACAACCTGCATGTCGGCGGGCAGTTCGGCAATCGGGTCCTCTTCGAAGAGGTTGCGGCGTGGCATGACGGTGAGGCCGAACTGTTGCTGCATCGTGATGACATGGGGACCGGGCTTCGAGTGGCCGAGAATTATCAGGGTGCCGCCGGAATGCTGCTTGGAGATGGGCCGAGCCAGGGAAGCAGCTTCGATCCGGACAGGCTGGCTCTCGGGTGGTGGGGAAGGGGCAGAATGACTTCTTCCCTGGACGTTCTGCAGCAGCATCTGCGCGACGGACGATTCTACGGCACGTATGAGATCGCGACAGAGAAGCTTCGCCAGCCGGTCATCACCGAACAGAACCCTGTGCTCGAGGAGGATGCTTCGAATCTGAGCGACGTGTTGCTGCATCTGTCGAACGAGCATCGAAAGGCATTTGAGGAGATAAATGCCGTCATGCGCCTGCTCGTGCCGGGCTTTGACCGGCTCAAGGTGAAGAGCTACGGAGCGCCCGGGCACGTGATGGCATTCTGGAATGAAGATGGCGTCGATCAGGATCTCAGCCTGGCCGATCTCTCCGCCGGCATCTTCCGCCTGCTCTGCTGGGTGGTGCTCTGTCTCGATCCGGACCCGCCTGCTTTGATCTGTATCGATGAACCCGATCAGGGCGTGCATCCGCGCACGCTACCGGTGCTGGCAGGCCTGTTCAAGGAGGCCAGCGAGCGTACGCAGATCATTCTGACTACGCACAATTCCTACTTCCTCTCCCGGTTCGCACTGGAGGACATCGCAGTGATGCGGAAGGAGAGGGGCGAGGCGGAGTTCATCAAGCCGAAGGATTCGAAGGCGCTGGTTGCCATACTCCAGGACTTTGGCTCGCAGGAGATCGAAGCGCTGCATCGCTCCGAGGAACTCGAACAGCTGCCATGAAGGTGATCGTGTATGTGGAGGGGCGCTCGGATGTTGACGCGCTCAAGGGGCTCCTTCGCGAACTGATCGCGAGCAGGAGCGCGGCAGGTATCAGCATCGGGTTCTTCGAGTCGCCGAAGGGAGACAGGAAGAAAACGCTGCTGAGGGATGTGCCGATGAAGGCCGTTGACATTCTGCGCACAACGCCGGATTCGCATGTCGTAGCACTCCCCGACCTTTATCCACCGGACATCGCGTTCCCGCATCGAACTGCGGAGGAACTGTTTCAAGGCATGAAGAGCCGATTCCGCGAGGTGCTTGCGAGTAAGGGGGACGTTGACGAGCGGATTGCAGGGCGCTTTCATGTCTTCTGTATGAAGCACGATCTGGAGGTGCTGGTGCTGGCAGCGCGAGAGCAACTGGCACAACGTCTCGGCGTTTCCAGGCTCAAACCGGAATGGAAGGAGCCTGTTGAGGAGCAGAATCATGATCGTCCGCCGAAGCGAGTGGTGAAGGAACTGTTCGACGCTCACAATCGGAAGTATCGGGAGACACGGGAAGCAGCGTTGATTCTCGGCAGCGCCGACTACGCAATCATCGCGGAGCGCTGCCCGCAATGTTTCAAGCCCTTCGTGGAATTCTTGACCAGCCTGCACCCCGCGGCGTAAGTTTGCATGTTGAACGCACCAGCAAGACAGTTGTACCCTAATCGCAATCCATGTACGTCGGTTAACGGGTGATGACGCCGGGACGACATATTGGCGGGGCCCAGAACGGCCGCAGTGAGCTTACGGAGCGGGAGGAGCTTGTGCTGCGCTACATTGTGCAGCACTACATTCTCACAACCACACCGGTCGGATCGCGATATCTCTCGAAGCGTCTGGAGGAGGAGGCGATCTCCGCGGCTACGATCCGCAATACGATGGCGGACCTGGAGGAGAAGGGCTTCATCTCGCACCCGCACACATCGGCCGGGCGCGTTCCCACCGATCGGGGCTACCGCTTCTACGTGGACACGATCGCCAGGATGAGTCGCCTGAGCGATGTCGAGCGTCTGACGATTCGCGACAACATCCGGACAACCGTGCCGACGCCGATGCTGATGAAGGAGGCGTCGCGGATTCTGGGGTTGATCTCCAATCAGCTCGGCATCATTGCCGCCCCTGAACTGTTGAACAGCACGCTGGAGCAGATCGAGCTGGTGCCGTTGGGGAGCACGCGGCTGCTGGTTGTCCTTTCGTTGCATGCCGGGATGGTGCGCACGGTGACGCTGGAGGTGCATCAGGAAATTGTTCGCGACAGGCTGGATGCGATTGTTAGTGTTTTGAATGAACGCCTCGCCGGCCTTACATTGCGGGTGATTCGCACCACATTCCGCGATCGCATTCGAGATGTATCCGTTGCAGCCGATGATGGCATCGTGCAGTTGCTGACCGATTCCGTGGAGACGATCTTCGACGAAGCTCCCGGGATCGAGCGCGTTCAGCTATCGCCCACGCAGAATCTGCTGCGCCAGCCGGAGTTCGCGAGCCCCGAGCAGGTGCGCGGAATCGTGGAGCTGATCGAGGATGAGGAGATGGTGATCCATCTGCTGGACAGCCATCCCGGCGCCTCCGAGACGGTGGAGGTGACGATCGGTGCCGAACACGGCAACGAGCGTCTGGTGAACTACAGTCTGCTTACCACGAGGTATCAGGTTGGCGATGCCACTGGAACGATTGGGCTGATAGGCCCGAAGCGGATGGATTACGCGCGGCTGATCTCCGTGGTGGCGTACATCGCCGAGACGATCACGAATAATTTTCAGGACCGTTGAGCGTCGTAAGCATGCCGTTGAAGGCATGCGGCCCGCATCCGGGGCGATTGCAACGCGGAGCATACTCAGAGAAGCGGCGGCACGACGCAACGCCGTGACATGGTTCCATCAATACAGCATATGAGCACGCGAAACATACCGATCGACGAGCCAGAGAGCAACATGAAGGGCGAGACGGATGCCCCGGCAAACGATGCAGCCGGCGGGGGAGAGATGGTTGAGGCACATGAGGAAACGCCGGAGCAGCGGATCGAGGCGCTGGAGCGTGACAACGCCCGCCTTCGCGATGCCGCTTTGCGGGCCGTTGCGGACCTCGAGAACTACCGCCGTCGCGCCAACGCCGAGCGGGAGCAGGTGGTTGTCTACGGCAACGAGCGGCTGCTTCGCTCGCTGCTTCCAATTGTGGACGACATGCAGCGCTCCATCGAGATGGGGGGGCAGAGCCGGGACTTCGACAACTTCTTCCAGGGGGTTTCGATGATCAACGACAAGTTCGCGAAGCTGCTGGATGGCCTTGGCGTGAGGAAAATCGAAACGGTTGGGCGACCGTTCGATGTGAACGTGCACGAGGCGCTGCTGCGCCAGCCGAGTGACGAGCCGGAGGATACGGTGATCACGGAGCTGGAGGCCGGCTACATGTTCGGCGACCGTGTGCTGCGCCATGCCAAGGTGGTTGTTTCCGCCGGAAACTGAAGTACCACGTGACGAATCGGTAACCATGATCCTGAAGGGGCGGCAGGACGCGGACTGGAACCATGCCATTGTTCGGCGTGCGATGTACCGGGCCTGCACCGCCTTTTGAAACAACGATTGAGTTATGGACAAGCGCGATTACTACGAGGTGTTGGGCGTTGGCCGCGATGCGGCCGATTCCGACATCAAGGCGGCATACCGGCGCCTTGCAATGCAATACCACCCGGACAAGAATCCGGACAACCCGGAGGCCGAGGAGCGCTTCAAGGAGGCTGCCGAAGCATACGAGGTCCTTTCCAACGCCGACAAGCGTGCGCGATACAACCAGTTCGGCCACCGCGGCATGCACGCCGGCCAGGACTATCATCCGTTCTCGAACATGGACGAAATCTTTTCGGCGTTCGGAGGCAACTCCATCTTCGAGGAGTTCTTCGGCGGCGGCCGCAGGCGTTCGGGCGGCGGCCATGCGCAGCCGGGAAGCGACCTCAAGATCCGTTTGCCGCTGACGCTGGAGGAGATCGCATCGGGCATCGAGAAGACCATCATCATCAAGAAGATGGTGAACTGCTCGGACTGCGGCGGCCGGGGCACGCCTACACCGGAAGGGGTGATTGCATGCACCGTCTGCGGCGGCAGCGGCGAGGTTCGCCAGATAACTCGTTCGATCTTCGGGCAGATGATCAATGTTGCGCCGTGCAGCAACTGCAGCGGGGAGGGGCGTGTTGTGAAGGAGCCGTGCAAGACCTGTCGCGGCGAAGGGCGCGTGCAGGGGGAGGCACGGGAGACGATCGACATTCCAGCCGGCGTCTCGGACGGCAACTATATTCCGTTGCGCGGCAAGGGGAACGTTGGGCGCCGCGGCGCGCCGGCCGGCGACGTGATCGTTCTGATCGAGGAGAAGCCGCACAAGCATTTCGCGCGCAACGGCAACGATGTGATCTACGATCTCACGGTCAGCTATCCGCAGGCTGCGCTCGGTGCGGATGTGGAGGTGCCGACGCTCACCGGCGCCTCGGTGATCACGATCGAGCCCGGCACGCAGCCGGGAGCGCTTCTCCGCATGCGCGACAAGGGGATTCCGCAGCTCAACAGCAATCGCCGCGGCGATCAGATTGTTCGCGTGAATCTTCACATCCCCACGCGCCTCAACGAAGAGGAGCGCGAGCTGCTGCGCAATCTCTCCAACGGCCCCAACATCGCGGCTCCGGCGCGCGACAAGAAGGATGGATCGAAGGGAGGCTTCTTCTCCAAGGTGAAGGAAGCGTTCTCGTAGTTATGAATGATGGATGATGAGTGATGGGGAGTGGACGGCACCCATCACTCATCACCCATACCCCTCCTCCAATGTCTTCCTGACAGATGAACACACTCCGCAGTCTCATCCCGTACGTGATGCGCTACCGCTGGCGCCTGATTGCCGGCCTGGTTGCGATCACGATCTCCAACGTCTTCTCGATCCTGATTCCGCGGTATGTCGGGCACACGGTGGACACCATCGCACATGGTTCCGGGCCCGGGCATGTCACGGCGGAGTTCCTGCTGCAGCAGGGGCTGATTATCGTCGGCCTCTCGATCGGGAGCGGTGTGTTCCTTTTTCTGACGCGGCAGACGATCATCGTGCTCTCCCGTCTGGTGGAGTACGATCTCCGCAACAACTTCCTCAGTCACGTGCAGTCGCTCTCGGTCGGCTGGTTCAACAACACGCCCACCGGCGACGTGATGGCCCTTGCCACGAACGATATCGGCGCCGTGCGCGAGTTCGTTGGCCCGGCCGTGATGTACACCGCGAACACGATCACCACGTTCCTCTTCGCGATGACGATGATGCTCACGCTGTCGGTGAAGATCACGCTCCTCGCGCTGATACCGCTTCCGCTTGTCAGCTATTCCGTCTATCGCCTCGGGAAGCGTATTCACGGCCTCTTCGGCGACGTGCAGAAGCAGTATGCGGACCTCACCTCGCAGGCGCAGGAGAACATGTCCGGCGTGCGCGTTGTGCGCGCCTACGTTCGCGAGCAGTATGCGATCGACGCATTTGCTTCGATGAGCCGGCTGTACCGTACCAAGAACATGCGCCTGGTGAAGACCCAGGCACTGATGATGCCGGTGATGATGGCGTTGATCGGCCTCTCGCAGCTGATCGTGCTCGGCGTTGGCGGTCTGGACGTTGCGCGGGGCGTACATACCATCGGCGACATCACGCAGTTCTTCGGGTACATCTCGCAGCTCATCTGGCCGGTGATCGCGATTGGGTGGGTAACCAATCTGGTGCAGCGGGGCATCGTATCGATGGGGCGTCTCAACAAGATCTTCGATATGAAGCCGGAGATCGCGGACAGTTCCGGGACGGACAACATGGTTACCGCAATCGGCGGCCGCATCGAGTTCCGCAACGTCTCCTTCCGCTACCGGCCGGAGCTGCCGCTGGTGCTGAAGGACGTCAGCTTCACGGTGAATCGCGGCGACACGCTGGCAATCATCGGCCGTACGGGCTCGGGCAAGACCACGATCGTAAACCTGATCGCCCGCATGTACGATGTAACCGAGGGGGAGATCCTGATCGACGGCCGGCCGATCAAGTCGATCCCCATCCATGTGCTTCGCAGTGCCATCGGCGTGGTGACGCAGGAGACATTCCTCTTCTCCGATACGATTGCCGGCAACATCCGCTTCGGCCGGCGCGAGGCGCCGATGGGGAAGGTGGAGGAGGCCGCGAAGATCGCCCGCCTGTACGACAACGTGGAAGGCTTCCCGAACAAGTTCGAAACCATCGTCGGAGAGCGTGGGATCACGCTCTCCGGCGGGCAGAAGCAGCGCACGTCCATTGCGCGCGCCGTGCTCCGCGAGCCGAACATCCTGATGCTGGATGACGCGCTCTCCGCGGTCGACACGGAGACCGAGGACGAGATCCTGATGCGGCTGCGCGATGTGATGCGCAACCGCACAAGCATTCTGATCGCGCACCGGATCTCCACGGTGAAGGATGCCGATCAGATCATCGTGCTCGATCACGGAGGCATCAGCGAGCAGGGAACGCACGAGGAGCTGTTGGAGCTGCGCGGGGAATACTCCCGCATCTACGAGCGCCAGTTGCTGGAGGCTGCGCTGGAGAGCCTGTAGGCTGGCTCTCCGGCCGGCATGGACTGCCTCGTCGCGAGCGTCGGGTCCGGGAGGGGGCCCGGGCGTGATGCGAACCGTGCGGAGTTCGCCTCGCACACGACATCCTCCCCGGGCGCGCCCGCAGCGCCGAACTCCGGGCGCATGCCGATTGGCAACCGATTACGAACAACCAACCACGAACAAATTCCCTGAGCCGAATCATGAGCACACCGAAGGAGGAGATCAACGAGTTGCTGCAGGTTGCACGCGGCATGAGCGAGAGCATGTTGCAGGAGGCGGAGGGCTTTCAACCCTTTGGTCTTATCATCACCTCCGACGGGGAACTGAAGGTGATCACTCCGAACGAGGGGCTGCGGGATACGGCGGCCTCCACGCTGGTCACAATGCTCGAGAACGATTTCCGCGAGGAGGGGACGCGGGGGCTCAACAGGGCTTCGGCAATCGTCTACGAGATTCGCGGGCGGTTCGATGAGGAGGGGGCCCAGAGCGATGCGGTTGCCGTTGCGGCGGATCATCGCGACGTCTATTCGGTGATCGTCTACTTCCCGTACACGCGATCCGAGGAGGGTATTGTCTTCGGCAAGGCGGTGGTATTCAAGGGAAAGGATGCCATCTTTGCGCGCTGAGACGGTTGTGCCGCCCCGATAGCAATCTCCGGCGAGACTGCTTTTCGTGTATGTCGCGGCAGCGCCGCCGGGTTGGTTCAACGCTCCGTCCGGTAATCCACGGGTATGCTGTGAGGGATTTCGTTCGCGGTCTTACCGCTCCGTTTCGCGGGGCGCGCCTGATAGTGGCAAGTCCGCCGCTTCGCAGGCTCGCGGTGATGCCGGTGTTGATCAACATCGTCGTCTTCATCGCCGGCATCACGCTTGCCGCGATCGCGGCCCTCTCCTGGGTCCGACATCTGGTGCCCGGGAACGATCTGCTTCGCATCGCCGTTCAGATCCTCGCGGTTGCAGCGGTTCTTGTCGCCGCGCTCTTTCTCTTCCTGATCGTCGGCAACATCATTGCCGGGCCGTTCAACTCCAGACTCTCGCAGGCGATCGAGCTGCAGCTCACGGGCCGCGCCGGAGCGTTCGCAACCACCGTCCGCCAGGATGTGGGCCGCAGCATCGCCACCACTGCGGGCCGTCTGTTCCTCTTCATCGTCTGCTATCCGCCGATCCTTCTCACCGCCCTTATTCCCGTTATCGGTTTCATCGTTCAGCCGCTGCTTGCTACGTTGTATCTGGCCTTCGTTCTCTCGTTGGACTTCAGCGACTTCGTGTTCGAGCGGCATATGGCGCGTTTCGGCGAGAAGGTGCGTTACATCCGCGATCGCAGGGCGCTCTACCTCGGCTTGGGTTGACGGCGGTGGCGTTCGCGTTCATTCCCATCATCGATTTTCTGCTGCTGCCGGCTGGCGTGGCCGGGGCAACGCTCCTCTTCATCGAGGATGACCGGATCTCCGGCGAGCTGGGTGGCGCCGGCGTGCGCCGCGACCCGCCGTTGTGACCATCGGCGTGCGGGCGGGTCCATTCAGGCTGATGTTGTACAACAGTTCGTTGGAGGTATGCGATGCACCATGACCTCAGGGTGATGCGCCGGATCGTGCTGCCGAGCCTGCTCGGCATTCTGATTGCGGTGACGGTGTTGCCAGCGCAGGCTGTGCGGTGGGAGCCGGCTCATGGGCCGTACGGCGGCAGGATTGCCATGATGCTCGGTGAGCCTCGAAGCGGTGGCCTGTACGCTGCCACGCATGGGGGCGGCGTGTTTGCGAGCATAGATGGGGGCGGCTCGTGGACGCAGGGAACAGACGGGTTGGACGACTACGATGTCTTCTCGCTTGCACTCGATTCGAGCGGTGTGCTCTATGCGGGGACCGGAACAGGCGGCGTCTTCAGGTCGTTGAACCGCGGCGCAACGTGGGTGCGGCTTGCCCCTTCATTCGGCCCGTTGCCGGTGTCGCGGCTGGTGGCCGCGCCCGGCGGCATGTTGTACGCCGCAACGTACGGGAACGGCCTGTATCGTTCATCCGACGGCGGTGCATCGTGGGAGGCAGCCAGCACCGGACTCTCCAACAAGTTCATCACAGCGCTCACGACTGCCTACGGCCAACTCTACACAGGCGGTACCGGCGGCGGAGTGTTCGGCTCCGCGGACAGCGGCACAAGCTGGACGCAGCTCAACACCGACCTGCCGCGCGGTGGTGTGAACGATATCGCGCTCGGTCCGGACGGTGCGCTCTACGCGGCGGTGAGCGGGCGCGGCATCTTCCGTTCGGGCGACAGCGGCGCCACCTGGATCGGCCTGAACAACGGGCTTACCTCGCCCGGCGTCACTTCGCTTGCGTTCTCGCCGAGCGGATACTTCTTTGCCGGCACGACTGCGGGGGTCTACCGCAGCGTCAACCTGGGGGCGCGATGGGAGCCGGCTGTGGGAAGCGGCGCCACGAACCCGGATATCCTCACGCTGGCTGTTACCGATCACGGCGGCCTCTGGGCGGGCTCCAACGGAAGCGGCGTCTATCAGTCATCGGACAACGGTTCCACGTGGGAGCAGCGGAATGCAGGGATCAACGGAGCGGACCTGTTGGATGTGATGTGCGGCGCCAACGGTCTCGTCTTCGCCTCCACGCAGGGCTACGCAGCGGATTACTACAGCGGCGTGTATCGTTCCAGCGATCAGGGAGATACCTGGACGCCGGTGAACGCGGGGCTCACGAATCTCGAGATCAGGAACACCATGTACGACCGTGCCGGTGTTCTCTACGCTGCGAGCTTCGGAAGTGGCGCCTATCGTTCGCGCGACAACGGCGACCGCTGGACTCTGCTGAGCAGCGGCATCGAGGGGGATCAGAGCGAGGACGCGAATGCTCTCATGCTGGACTCCGCCGGCCGGGTCTACCTTGGCACGCTTGGCGGATTGTTCCGGCTGGATACGGCCGCGGGGCGTTGGGCGAACGTGAACGGCAATCTGCTGGACACCAATATCCGCGCTCTCGTTTGCGCACCCAACGGCTCGATATTCGTTGGCGCCGTTCGCTCCATCAGCCGCTCGACCGATGGTGGCGCATCGTGGAGCCATGTGGTAACGTTCGATAGGAGCAGCGTCTTCAGCCTGGCGGCCGCACCCAACGGCTACATCTATGCCGGGGCATATGCCGGCGGCGTCTATCGTTCCACAGACAACGGCGACACCTGGACGCAGGTGAACAACGGGCTGCCGGATACCAATGTGAACGTGGTGATCGCCAATCGGTCCGGGCACATCTTCGCCGCGCCGGGGCGGAAGGGTGTGTATCGCTCCACGGACAACGGCGCGAACTGGGAGCCGGCCGGCGACGGCATCGGCGCCTCCGCCGTTCTCTGTTTTGCGGTGAACGGCACGGGGCGCATCTTCGCCGGCACGCTGGGCGGCGGCGTCTACCGCACTGCCGGCACAACCGTTGGAGTTGAACGACGCAGCACAGCGGCCCATGCGGCGGCTCTCCAGGTGCCGACGATTCTGAGGCCGGGGGAGATGGCAACGATCGGCTACACGCTCGATGCTGGCTGCTCGGTCCGGCTCGAACTGTTCGATGCGCTCGGCGCCCGCGTATGCGTTGTCGATGACGGGATGCGCGAGACCGGAACACATCACGCCATGCTGAACGGTGCCGGCCTTCCGCCCGGCTGCTTCTGGCTCCGTCTCACGGCCGGCGGCGCCGTTGCAACGCAGCGCGTGGTGGTGCTGAGGTAGAACCAATGGCTGAAACGAGATTGCCGTGGACGGGCAGCCGACGATTTGCAATTGACTACTGACACACTCCATGCATCGCATTCGATATGTTCTCTGGAAGGAAACGGAGGCAGCGGCGAGAGGCGCGGCCCTCGAAGCGGCAGGCTTTGCCGTGACGGCCGGACCGCTCCACTATCCGGAGTTTCCAGCACAGCGCAAGTCACCGCCCGATGCGTTCGTGTTCGACCTCACACGGCAGCCGATGCTCTGCCGCGACATCGCGCTTCTCTTTCGCAGAAGCAGGGCCACGCGCCATGTTCCGTTGGTCTTCGTGGATGGGCTGCCGGAGAAGGCGGACCGCGTGCGCGAAGTGCTTCCCGATGCGGTCTATACCACGTGGGGCGACCTTCCCGATGTTCTTCGCGAGGTGATCGCCAACCCGCCTGCCGTGGAGGTTGTTCCTGCCACGGGAACGGACGGCTACGCCTCGTCTACAACCGCCAAGAAGCTTGGGCTTGCAGATGGCATTCGCGTGGCTCTGGTGAATGCTCCCGCCGGATTCGAGGAGGAGATCGAGGGGCTCCCGGACGGCGTGATCTTCAACAACGGCACGTCGAGGCGCTACGACATGGTGCTCTGGTTTGCCGAGCGGTACGAGGATCTTGCAGGGAACGTTGATGCAATGGCGAAGGTTGCCCGCGCGAAGGGAGGGCTCTGGATTCTCTATCCGAAGAAGAAGCGCCGCGATGCCGGCGATCTAACGCAGCCGGCGGTGATCGAGATGGGGCGCGCCGCCGGATTGAATGTCGGGAAGATCTGTGCGATCGGCGACTCGTGGTCCGCACTTCGCCTGAGCGTTCCCCGCAGCGAACGGTGATGCGCGCCGTGGCGTTCGCGCCGCATGCAGAATCACATCATGTAACGTAACACGATACGATCCGCGCGCGTAGCGAAGAGTGCATCTTCAGCAACATGACAGGACGACTGGAGACGCACGTGAGGATCGACACGGACTTCGCCGCAGCACTTCTCTCCATCCCGATCACCGAGCCCGAGCGCCTCTTCGTTGGTGACGCGAGCGCCATCAGGCTCATCTATCATCAGCGCGCGCTCCACCGGCATCCAGACCGCAATCCCGATCCGCAGGCAGCGGAGGTTACCTCGCAGATCCACCGGCTCCACGAGGCGGCGGCTGCATGGCTGTGGGCCGGCGGAGCGCTGGGGCTCGGCTTCCTGGAACTTCCCGGCGCCGACCGACGGCAGGCTTCGCCGCATACGCTATCGCAGGCGCGATTGTCCGGCGGCACGCGCTTCGGCCGGTATGATCATATCCCTGGCCGGCAACATTCCCATCTGCATGCGGGAATAGCATTGTCTCCATGTGGAATACCTGCATGTTCTCACGAACTGCATCATGTATTTCACACAGGAGGATCGATGTACAAGACGAAGCCGTGCATGAGCTGCGACATGCCCGCGAATCAGCCCTTGAATGTTCTCGTGCTCAACGGCTCCTTGCAGCACGAGCCGGAGATATCGAACACGGACGAGCTCTCGCGGCTGGCGATTTCCTGCATGGAAGATCTGGCCACGGTTCACAGCGAGGTGATCCGTCTGGCCGACCGCAATATTCCGGTGGGGCTGGGATTCAGGGAGTCTCCGGATGATGAATGGCCGGAGATCGTTGGGAAGATCAAGGCAGCGGACATCGTGATCTTCGCAACGCCGATCTGGTGGGGGAGCCGCTCCAGCCTGATACAGCGGGCGATAGAGCGTCTGGATGCGCTGGACGAGGAATATCATGCATCGGGGCGGAGCGCGCTGTACAACAAGGTTGCCGGTATTGTGATCACCGGAAGCGAGGATGGCGCGCTCAGCACGATGGGGAGCATCATGATGGTGCTTACGTGGATGGGCTTCACGCTCCCGCCGGAGTGCGCGGCGTACTGGGTCGGTGAGGTAGGCTTCCCGCCCGCCGATGACCGGGCGAAGCGGCTGATGAACGGTGCCACGAGTGCCATGGCGAAGAACATGGCGCGCAACCTCGTGTACTACGCGCAGCTGCTGAAAGCCAATCCGTTGGAACCAAAGAAGGAATAACGTTTGTGACGCGGCGAACCGGAGAGTCTGCCATGTACATTCCACATCGAGCCTCGATCAGCCTGGGCATCTCGGTCGCGATACTGTTTGCAGCCGGTGCATGCGGGGCGCGTCTCGAGGCGCAGCCGGATGGGACGGAACTCTATCGGTATGCCGACGTTCCGATCCGCGACTCCCGCTGGGGGCCGATCGCCCGTCTGCAGGCGGCCATCAACGGCCGCCTGCGTCTGCTCGGGGCGGATACGATGGTGGTTGACGGCATCTTCGGATCGGCAACGGTGCACGGTCTTGGGAAGGTGGCGGAGCGATTCGGCATGCACACGGTGCTCGCCAGAGATTCATTGGGCATCGCGGCATACTATATCACAGCCGGGTTGTGGCGGGCGCTCCTTCCGGATGCTCCGCCCGGTGTTCACGAACGTGCCTTCGCGCTGACCCTCACGTACGAGGGGACCGATTACGACCGGGCAGAGTGGAACTTCGGAACGGATGACGATGGCTCCGCGCTTACGTGGGGACCGTACGGGGCGACGGTTGGCTACGGCAACGAAGTGCGCGGCATCCTGCGGCTGATTCATCGGAACGACAGCACCATGTTGCCTGCCACGTTCGGTGCGGAGTTTCCGTTGATCGACTCGCTGATGCGTGCGAAGCCGGGGCAGGGAGCGGACCTGATGCATGCGGCCTGGAGGGACTCGGTGCGGCGTGCGGTGATCGTCGATGCGTTCGGAGCACTTGGGCGTAACGCCGCCGCTCGTGGCTTGTACGATCGCTATGCGCTGGAGGAGGGCGAATGGCTGCGCCCGGCCATGCGCAGGCTCTACGGCCTGATACCGGATGCGGCAACACATGCAACGGAGGTGGACTACGCGTTCTTTCTCGATCTGTCGGTGCACATGAGCGTTACCAATGAACGCATCACCGCCTGCCGCGATTCGCTGGCAGCGTTCACGCGCAGGGAGCGTCGCGATCCGAGACCGGAAGAGCGCCGCCGCATCATCGCCCGCGTGATGCTTCCCCGGCATGCACAGTGGGACAGGCTTGGGCGAAGCGTCGCCTACTATATCGATGCGGTTGGCGATCGCGATCTCACGCACGAGGAACGCGCTGCCTGGATGCGCCGAAGCCGCATGCGTGCGTCGCAGTTCGGGCTGAGCGACATGAGATTATTCCTTCCCGGGCGGGAAGTCGGTAGTCGGTAGACAGTTGTCGGTTGTTCGTGATCAGCCGTCAGTCGAACGCCGTCGGCAACGGAGATTCCCCTCGCAGACGGATCGGAGTACAGTATGATGTCGGCATGTACGAGTACATGGACCAGCAGCATGTCCGTCCGAGACTCGACGTTCACAACGCCTGGTGCCGACCCTGCCGACGGCTGACCCAAATGACTACCGACAACTGACAACTGACTACCGACAACTGACAACTGACTACTGACAACTGACTACTGACTACTGACCAATGACAACGAACTACTGATCCTGCCGGCCAGCTAACGACCTTCAAGAACCCCATGAATCAATCGCCTGTTGGAGCCGCAGTGGACGCAGCCGCGTTGCTGAGAATTGTTGGCGGACCGATGCCGGTGACTATTCCGGATGTGGTGGCGATGATGACGGCGATCGACGAAGTGCTTCCCGCCGGCGACGGGTTGAAATGGTTCAACCTGCTTTATCGCGACGTGACGAAGGGAGTGGATCAATCCACACAGGTCGGCCAGTGGCGCCGTCCCGAATGGCTGGAGCGTCTTGACGTGGAGTTCGCCGGCCTCTATTTCGGGGCGATCGCATCGTGGTATCAGAACCAGGCGGGGACGCCTCGTGCGTGGGCCGATCTCTTCGCCGCGCGCTTCAGGCCCGGCGTTGCCCGCATTCAGTTCGCGATCGCCGGGATGAATGCGCATATCAACCATGACCTTCCGTTCGCGGTGATCGCAACGTCGCGTGCGATGAACGTTGTGCCGGATGACGACACACCGGAGCATCTCGATTACCAGGCGGTCAACTCCGTACTGGAGCGGGTGGAGCCGGATGCGCTTCGCTTTCTGGCGACGGGGATTGCAGGACATGTGATGGAGGATCTCGGCGCTCTCGGCAGGCATATGGCGATGTGGAGCATTCGGGGCGCGCGCGATGTTGCGTGGACCAATGCGCGCGTGCTCTGGCAGCTGGAGGCCTCACCGCTCCAGGAGGCGGCACGCGCCTATGTTGCCGAGTTGAACGGTTCCACCGGCATCCTTGGCGAAGGGATTCTGAGCCCGTTGTAGGCGCATCACGGTGCGGGAGCGAAGGAGACGCTGCAGGCCGCCGCGCCGAGCATGCCTGCGATTGCTTCGGCCCGTTCCGCCACTGCATGGCGCACCTGCCGCCGCAGCGGGGCGAACGGTTCTATCGTGAAGGTTGCTTCGCGCCCGCGCCGGTTGATCCCCCATGTTGCGATCACCCTTCCTTCCTGCAGCACCGTTGCCGAAATCCATCCGGCGTCGCGGTATACCCGCTTGTA
Organism: Bacteroidota bacterium; assembly: GCA_018266795.1. GTDB lineage: Bacteria > Bacteroidota > Ignavibacteria > OLB7 > OLB7 > JAFDZV01. The sequence goes on from JAFDZV010000001.1 coordinate 58,095, forward strand.
GAACGCGGGGGGAACGAACTGGCTCTTGTCGCGATGGCTCAACAGCCACGTGTCGAAGTAGGGGAGAAGAACGATGCCCGATTCGCCGTGGGTTGCCGAACGGAGACGCGCCAGATCCGTTCGGAGGATCATCGCGCGGCCCCGGCCGGTCTCAACGTCCAGCGTCTCATCCAGCAGCAGCTTGAATATCTTCGATGCCGCCGTTACGGGCATGCCCGCCCACGATGCGAAGTCGTGTGGTGATGCCGGCCCGTAGGCGCGCAGATATCGGCGTGCCAGTTCCACGAGCGCGGTCTCCTCCTCCATCAACTCCATCGCACCCAGCCAGGCATCGATCCGCACGAACGTTGTCTCGCCTCCCCGCGGCGGTCCGAAGCAGATCAGGCCGTTCTGTACCAGATGCTTCACCATCCCTCCCCATCCGCTCTCGAGCCATGCGCGCACCTTCTCGCCATGTTCCTCGGCAACGAGAGCCGCCATCTCCCTGCGCGTCATGAAGCCGCCGTGCGCTGCTGCCGCGCTACCCATCACATCCATGATCGCTGTGGTGACGCGCTCCAGTTGCCGGAGCGTGACGCCATCGTTCAACATCCGCTTCTCGATCCATCTGTGCCAGCATCGGAGCGCGCCGAGGTAGAGCGGCAACTCCGCAGCGGCATGCAGATGCAGTGTGCTGCGCATGGACCATGTCTTTACAAGCGCCCGCTTCTTCCACAATGCCCGGTCCGTACTGGCCGGCGGATGCGCGGCCGATCGCGCCCACACGCCGAGCTGGGCGGCGGAATAGACCTGTGCCTGTATGCCGCAGATCGTGCGGGCAATGCCGGCCGGCGACGTCCGCTTCGGCGTTCCCGCAAGGCTGTGGCGTTCGAGACGGAATGCGGCGGCCTGCCGATCGGAGATTGCGTTCATCGCGATGGAGTTTGATGCATCATGGCCGCGATGATACGGAGCCTGCCGATAATGGAATGCCCCGCAGCGAAACTCCATCTGAGGATACTCAAATGTGAGCGATCGCATGCGGGGCATCTGCTTGCGAGCATCCGAAGGGAGCGGCGTCATCGGGCCGCAGGCCGCCGGATGCGGTTCTGCGCGGTCAATGCACCACGATCAACGGACGGGCTTCCACTACATTCCCGGCCGAGAGCTTTACGAAATAGGTACCGGGTACAAGCTCGTGTGTGCTGATGGTTGCCTCGTGTCGGCCGGCCTCCATCTGCGCGTCGGCAACTGTGGCAACGTGCGTGCCGCGTGCGTCGTACAGCTCGATGCGAACGTGCGTTGCCGTCTGCACCGTGTATGCAACACGCGCGATGGTTGTTGCGGGGTTCGGCTGGATCGAACTGATGCTGTTCGTGCTGCCGCTCGCGCGATCGTTCCCCACCGAGGAGTAGAGCCGGTCGGGATCGGTGTTGCCGTCGATGATTGCCAGGCCGTGCGCCGAAGTGCCGAGCCAGATGCGGTTGTCGCGACCTGCGGCAATCGAGGAGACATAGTTGTCTGGAAGGCCGGAGTTGCCGGATGTGTAGAGCGTGCTGTTGGTTCCGTCAAATCGACAAAGGCCGCCGTCGTTGCCGATCCATGTGCGCCCGGCCGGGTCGAATGCTGCGCACAACGGTCCGGGACCGGGGAACTTCTCCGGATCGCGGGCTAATCCCTTCCATTCCTTCCCTATGAACATCGCAATCCCACCACCGCAGAGACACCAGATGTTTCCCTGTGGGGCGGTCGCCAGCACATTGGGGCGGCTGATTGCACCTCCGAAGGCGCCTCCGGTGATGTCCCCGTATTCCGTCCAGTAGGTTCCATCGAATCGAGAGAGCTGCCCCCTGAAGGGAACTATCCAGATCGCGCCATTACCGTCGATTGCCACGGTCGTCAACTCAGTAATGGTGAGCGTATCGAGCATCCAGGTTGTTCCATCGGTGGAGGCAAGCACGTTATCTCCCGCAATCCAGATTCTTCCCCCACGATCAACGGCGATGTGCCCGGTTGGCGGCTCGCCCGTTGGGAATATTCCGAACGGCGTTGCAATGTTCGTCCAGGTATTGTTCTTGAAATGGTGAAGCATTCCGTTGGAAATTACCCAGACGCCGTTGGTGCTGTCCACCGCGATTCCATCAATCTCGCGTTGTGGTTCCGGGTCGCGGCCGTTGGTGAATCCGTTGGTGCTGTCGTACACCCGCCACGTTGTACCATCGAAGCTTGCAAGGCCGTTGTCGGTGCCGATCCAGCCGACACCGTTCCGATCGATCGCGATCGCCGTGATCCGGTTGCTCGGCAGCGGCGAGTTGTTCGTATCGAATACCAGCCATGCGGTGCTTGCTGGTGCGACGTTCAGCTGTACTGTGTCGCGGACAACCCTCGGTCCGTTGTAGCCTTCGATCACGATCGCATGGGTTCCTCCAATCTTCCTGCCGGTAACGTTTGCCACAAGGCTCACGTCGCCGTATGGGTAGTTGATTGTGGTTTTCGAGAACGCGAACCAGGTACCGGGCAGCGATGGGGCGGAGGCGCGGAAGGTGATCGACGAGGAATAGGTGCTGTCGGCATGCACATGGATGGTAAACGTTGCCGTACCGTTTGTCGCAGCCTGCGTGCGCGGCAGCGCGCCGATCGTGAACGGCTGGGCATGAAGCTGAGTAACGCCGGCAAAGGCGATGATGAGGGCAAGGAGAGAGAAGAGTCTGGTCATCGTGTGTACTCCTACAGTAATTCTGATGCGATGGCCACGCCATTGTTCACGGGGTGCGCCGCCCGGGTTCGCCGGAGTTGCGTGCAGCGGTCACACGAATCGCGTCACATTGGCGGCCTGCGGCTGGGTCGTCTCGGACAGAGAGACAGAATCCCACTCTCCGGTGCCGATCTGTCAGAACCGCGAACCGGTCTGGTGTGCTGCACCGGAGTGGTTCAGGGCAACCGCAAAAGTGTTAGGTTTGCACCTCATGTCCGTTTGCAGGTGTCCCGGATGTTTACCGACATGCTGCGGGCGGAGATGTCGCGATTGCTGGCTGTTGCGGCGCAATCGCGGGTTTCAGAACCTGGCCACCGTTTGCCCTTCAGCCGGGGAGAAGATGCCGAGAGTGATCGAGTACATTGGTCGCTACGAGTCAGTAGACCGCTTGGCACACCGATTGTTACACCGGAGCGAGCCGGTTGGCGATCCGCGCACGTGGTGCAAGCCCTTGCGTGAGCGTCATCCGGGGAGGGCATTCCGGCAGTCCCAGGCAGATTCTTCATCGGGATTGCCGGCCAATTCGGCCGGACGCTCTACGTCGTAGCGTCTACACCTACTCAAGCATCAGGTAACGGGAAGAGAGAGTACTATGCTCAAGATGTTGGAGAAATTTTTCGGCTCGAAGCGCCGCAAGGATGTCGAGGCGCTCTATCCGATCGTGGATGATATCAACGAGCTGTTTGAAGAATACAGATCACTGAGTGATGACGGGCTGCGCGGCAAGACCGAGGAGTTTCGCAGCCGCATCCGCGAGCGCGTTGCCGAGGATCAGGCCCGGCTCGATGAGCTGACCGAGCAGTTGAAGCAGGACGTCGAGTCAGAGGAGAGGGATGCCATCCTCGACGAGATCACCGATCTCGAGCAGGCGATCTACGACGGCACCGAGGAGACGTTGAACGAGATCCTTCCCGAGGCCTACGCAACGGTGAAGGAGGCGTGCCGCCGTCATGTGGGGGAGCAGTGGGAGGCCGGCGGATCGATCATCACCTGGACCGAAGTTCACTACGATGTTCAGCTGGTTGGCGGCACGGTGCTGCATCAGGGGAAGATCGCCGAGATGGCGACCGGTGAAGGAAAGACGCTCACCGCAACGCTCGCTACCTATCTGAATGCGCTCTCCGGACGCGGCGTGCACATCATCACGGTGAACGACTATCTCGCCAAGCGCGACTCAGAGTGGATGGGCCCGATCTACAAGTGGCTGGGCCTGACGGTTGGCTGTATCCAGGCCAACCAGCCGCCGCATCAGCGCAAGGCGCAGTACGACTGCGACATCACCTTCGGCACCAACAACGAGTTCGGCTTCGACTACCTGCGCGACAACATGGTGCAG
>JAFDZV010000001.1:62233-128372 GCA_018266795.1 Bacteroidota bacterium
CGCCGCTGATCATCTCCGGTCCGGTTGGGCAGGCTGACGATCAGAACTTCGATCAGATGAAGCCGCGCGTCGAGCGCCTGGTGCAGTTGCAGACGCGCGAGGTTGCCGCGATGCTTGCCGAGGCGGAGCGTCTGCTGGAGACCAACGACAAGAGCGGGCGCGCCAAGGCCGGCGTTGCGATGCTTCGTGCCCACCGCGGCGTCCCTCGCAGCAAGCGCCTGGCAAAGTTTCTTCAGGAAGCCGGCAACAAGAAGCTGCTTCAGGATACGGAGCTCGAGTACCTGCGCGACAAGGGCTCACGCATGCAGGAGATCGACAACGAACTCTACTTCTCGATCGACGAGAAGAATCACTCCATCGACCTTACCGACAAGGGGCGCCAGGCAATCGCCGCCTCCGGTGAGGATCCGGATATCTTCCTCATCCCGGATCTGGCCGCGGAGATGAGCCAGATCGAGGGCTCCGAGATGCCGCCGGATGAGAAGATCACACGTCGCGACGAGGCGATGCGCCGCTTCGCCGATCGCTCCGACCGCATTCATACCGTATCGCAGTTGCTGCGCGCCTACTCGCTCTACGAGAAGGATGTGGAGTACGTGGTGGATGCCGGCAAGATCAAGATCGTGGATACCTTCACCGGCCGTATTCTGGAAGGGCGCCGCTACTCCGAGGGGCTTCACCAGGCCATCGAGGCGAAGGAGGGCGTTGTGGTGCAGGAGGATACGCAGACGCTTGCAACGATCACGATCCAGAACTACTTCCGTCTCTACAAGAAGCTCGCCGGCATGACCGGCACTGCAGAGACGGAGGAGGGAGAGTTCAATCAGATCTACAAGCTGGACGTGGTGGTGATCCCCACGAATCGTGATGTGGTTCGCGACGATATGAACGATCTGATCTATCGCACCAAGCGCGCGAAGTACAACGCCGTTGTGCAGGAGATCGAGAAGATGCGTACGGTTGGCCGCCCGGTGCTGGTTGGTACCACGAGCGTCGAAGTCTCCGAGACGATCAGCCGCATGCTGCAGCGCTCCAAGATCCCGCACTCCGTACTGAACGCGAAGCAGCACGCCCGCGAGGCCGAGATCGTGGCTGCCGCCGGGCAGAAGGGAGCCGTGACGATTGCCACGAACATGGCCGGCCGCGGCACCGACATCAAACTCGGACCCGGCGTGAAGGATATCGGCGGCCTTCACATCCTGGGGACGGAGCGTCACGAGGCACGGCGAATCGACCGCCAGTTGCGCGGCCGCGCCGGCCGCCAGGGCGATCCCGGCTCCTCGCAGTTCTTCATCTCGCTGGAGGACGATCTGATGCGTCTGTTCGGCGGCGAGCGTATCACTTCGCTGATGGAGAAGATTGGCGCTGCTGACGAGGTGCTGGAGCACCCGATGCTCAACAAATCCGTGGAGCGCGCGCAGAAGAAGGTGGAGGAGAACAACTTCGCGATTCGCAAGCGCCTGCTGGAGTTCGACAACGTAATGAACCAGCAGCGCGAGGTGATCTACGACCGCCGCCGTCACGCGCTGCACGGCGAGCGCCTGAAGAGCGAGATCTTCGACTACGTGGACGAGTTCGTCGGCGGCTTGGTTACCGCGTGCTATCCGGAGGATATTCCTCTGCTGCAGAACGAGGTGCGCACGAAACTGCTGGTTGACATAGTCGTGGACCGGGAGCGCGCCGAGGAGCTTGGCGAGGTCGATCTGAAGGAGCGCATCATCGAGGCGGCGAAGGACTTCTACGCGCGCAAGGAGGCGCAGTTCGGCAGTGACTTCATGGGGAACCTGGAGCGCTATGCCGTTCTGAACGTGATCGACGAACGCTGGCGCCAGCACCTGCGCGATATGGACGACCTGCGGGAGGGCATCTACCTTCGCCAGTACGGCCAGCGCGATCCGATTGTGGAATACAAGCGCGAGGCATTCGAGGTCTTCTCGCGGATGATCGGCGAGATCGATGTGGAGGTGATGTCGTTCACCTTCAAGTACTTCCCGGAGTCGCGTGCGCCCCGGCAGGGAGGCGAAGTTGCGCCCCGCAAGCAGGGTGGAGGAGCGTCGCGCGAGCGTTCGTCCTCGAACACTTCCAGCACGCGGAGACTCCGCTTCTCGCATGCAACCACGGCGGGCATGGGGATGACGGGGGATGCGGAGGCGGCTGCGTTGGCCGGTGCCAAGGACGCCGAAGCGGAGGCCGCGGCATCGCGCACGGTGGTTCGCGATAATCCGAAGATCGGGCGTAATGATCCCTGCTACTGCGGAAGCGGCAAGAAGTTCAAGCATTGCCATGGGCGCAACGGCTAGGCCGTGGCAGTGTGCAACGGATGTGAACGGCCGGCAAGAGGCGTTGCAAGGAGGCCGCCGCGGAGCGGATGCCGACGCGGCAACCTGTACCGGTCGGCATCGCGGCTCATTCGACGGAACGATGTGCCGCCGGCAAAGATCGCCACGGCCTCGCCTCGCGATGACCGCAGGCGGGTCAGTACGGAGGAAAGCCAGGACGCAGTAGGGGGGCGCGTGTTCTCGCAGTGACGATGAGCGGGAACCCGCGGCGCACCGGCAATCCGCAACGGAATTGTCGAACGGCGCCCGGCCGCCGCGGTTGCCGGCGTCATGATTTCACGGAAGGGTCCGGTTCCATAGGATGGAGTATTCGGGCCCTTCTTGCATATTTGCCGTGACAATCATTCGGATGACGTTCCAACGAACCTGGCGCACGCGCGAGCTCCGCTGTGTGCACATGCGATCCCATCGATCCGGCCGACCCTTTCACTCTCCGCTATGGGCTATCAACCGAACCCTGCTCTTCGACGCACTGCAACGGGCATGCGGGCACGTGCCGGCGTCGGCACGCTCGTGGCTTCGATGCTGCTCTGCACGCTCTGTGCGGCCGTTCTTCACGCGCAACCAGTGGGCGGTGGGGGCATGCCCACAACCAGCGGCGGCACGGCATCGGGTGTGATGCGGGGCGTTACCACGAAGGATGGCGAGATGAACATCGAAGTGAATATCTGGGGGTTCGTTCGCAATCCGGGCAAGTACAGTGTTCCCGCCTCCACACGGCTGCTGGATCTGATATCGATGGCCGGCGGGCCAACCGAGCGCGCCGAACTGCAGAAGGTGAAGGTTGTACACGACAAGCTCGTGGACAGCACCATCACGCAACTGGTGCGCATGATCGATGTGGAGGAGTATCAACGCACCGGTGACCCCGCCGCGAATCCGCTCCTTGTTCCGGGCGATGTGATCGTGATTCCGGGCGATACGCTCAACGGCTTCAATCAGGTACTCTCCGTGATCAGCAACATCGCCGTTGTCACCATCTCCGTTGTCGGCCTCGTGTTCGCATTCAAAAGCAATAAGTAGCACATGCTTCGAACCATCATTCGCGTCGGGTTCCTCCCGGCGCTGCTCATCATCGCCGCCCTTCTTTTCCTTCTTCAGGGCTGCGGCGACAACGCTCCCAGTACGGAGGGGAAGACGGTGATCACGTTCTGGCACTTCCAGTCCGAACCCGGGCAGAAGAAGGCGCTGGAGGAACGGGTGAAGGCGTTCGAGGCCGAGAACCCCACCATCCATGTGGACATGCAGGATCTGAGTTGGAACGACGGCAAGACCAAGCTGATGGCGGCCTTCAGCTCCAACACCGCTCCCGATGTGGTTGAGCTTGGAAGCGACTGGGTGGCACAGTTCAGCGCGGCCGAGGTGCTTGCCGATCAGAAGCCGATGGGAGGGGACAGCCTGGGGCGTTTCTCCGAGGAGATCGCCGCGCCCGGCAAGTGGCGCGACGGTGTGTACGCATGGCCATGGACCACCGATACCCGCGTTCTGTTCTACAACAAGGCGCTGCTTTCGGCGGCCGGGGTGGATACGAACGGCGTGGATTCCACCTGGGAGCAGATCGTTGTGAAGGGGGAGAAGGTGCGCGGCACGAGCCAGCAGAATTACGGCTTCGGCGCCAACGGCGCGGATCGCCATCGTCTCTACAAGAAGATCCTTCCGTTCTTCTGGTCGAACGGCGGCGAGGTGCTGAATGCGAACGGCGTGCCGGTCATCAACTCACCCGCCAACATCGCGGCACTGGAGAAGTATCTGGAACTGGCTCGCGCCGGGTTCATCGACTCGCAGCGGGGGCTGGACCAGCTCTTCATCAGCGGCAAGCTTGCGTACTGGATCTCCGGGCCCTGGCTTGTTGACAAGATTGCGAAGGACAATCCATCGCTGCGTTACGGCGTCGAGGTGCTTCCCGGCTTCCCGGGGCACAAGGCCGTTTCGTTTGCCGGCGGGGAGTATCTGGCGATCAATGCCGGCTCGCAGCACAAGAGCGATGCGAAGAAACTGATCACCTTCCTCACCTCCGCCAAACAGGCGCTGGAGTTTGCGAAGGCGCTGCCGGGTGGAACCACGCCGGCCGATCTCTCGCTCGCGAACGATCCGTTCCTGCAAAACGGCGCGCGCCAGGTGTTCACACGCCAGCTTGCCTCCGCGAGAATGACGCCGGTGAATCCGAAGTGGCTGGATATCGAAGAGGTTGTGGAGGATGAAGTCTCCGCAGCGCTTCTCGCAAGCAAGAGCGCGGAGCAGGCATTGAACGATGCGCAGTATCGTGTCAACCAGCTTATCCAGAACGGCGCTCCGGAAACCGGTGAGGATACAACGAAGTAGTTGGTGGTCAGTAGATAGTAGTCAGTGGTTTGGTAGCTATGCTTTCTCTCAACTGACCACTAACTACTGACCACCGACAACCAACCAACAACTCAAAACACCCCTCTCATGTCAGCAGGGTTTTCGACACGAGCCATACATGCCGGGCAGGAACCGGAGCCGGTGACCGGCGCGGTGAACGTTCCGATATTCCAGACGTCCACCTATGCACAGAAGGGAATCGGTGAGCATACCGGTTTCGAGTATGCACGTACGCAGCACCCGACCCGCATGGCCCTGGAACGATGTATCGCCGATCTCGAGGGGGGGACGCACGGTTTCGCGTTCGCGAGCGGGCTTGCCGCAATCGACACGGTGATGCGATTGCTGGAGCCGGGCGATCATGTTGTTGCGGGCGACGACATGTACGGCGGAACGTTCCGTCTGTTCGACAAGGTGCTGAGCCGCTACGGCCTCACGTTCAGCTACGTTGATCTTCGCGATACCGGGAGCGTTCGCGCCGCCATCGGCGAGCGAACCAGGTTGATCTATGCGGAGACGCCGACCAATCCGATGATGCGTCTCTGCGATCTCGGGGCCCTTGGCTCCATTGCCGCCGAGGCCGGCGTGCGGCTGGTTGTGGACAACACCTTCATGAGTCCATACCTGCAGAACCCGATCGCGTACGGCGCATCGATCGTTCTCCACTCCTCCACGAAGTACATCGGCGGGCACAGCGATCTGGTTGGCGGCCTTGTGGTGACCAACGATGCGGACGTTGCCGGCCGGCTTGCCTTCCTTCAGAACTCCTGCGGCCCGGTTCCCGGCCCGCAGGACTGCTACCTCACGCTCCGGTCGCTGAAGACGCTGAGCGTGCGCATGGATCGCCATTGCGCGAATGCAATGGAGGTTGCAACCTATCTGAACCAGCGCTCCGACATCGGCACGGTGAACTATCCGGGGCTAGCAACGTTTCCGCAGCGCGAGCTTGCCGGGCGGCAGATGCGCGGCTTCGGCGGCATGATATCGCTCGATCTCGGCTCGCTGGAGCGTGCCCGGAAGCTCTGCGCCGGCGTTCGCGTCTTCACGTTCGCCGAATCGCTCGGCGGGGTTGAATCGCTTCTCTGCCATCCCGTCTCCATGACGCATGGCTCCGTGCCGCCGGAGCGGCGCGCGGAGCTTGGCATTACCGACGGCCTTGTCCGCTTCTCGGTCGGGCTGGAGGATGTGGCGGACCTCATCGCGGACATCGAGCAGGCGCTGGGGCAGTAAGTGATGAGTGATGAGCGATGGGTGCCGGTTGAACCAGGCCCACGCATTGATACGACGAAACGTTCCTGCCGACAACTCATGACTGACTACTATCCAACTTCCTGCCTGTGAATCTACCCTGGAAGCATGCCATCGTTGTTGGTGCATCCTCGGGCATCGGGGAGGCGATAGCCCGGCGCCTTGTGCGGGCCGGCTGCCGGGTTGCGTTGATTGCACGCCGGGCCGACCGGCTGGAAGCGATCTGCGCGCAGCTCAATCGCGAGGCCGGCTCGGAGGTTGCCATTGCCGTTGGGCACGACGTTCACGTGCATGAGGAAATACCCTGGCTGTTCCAGAATTGTGCACTGCGTCTCGGCGGCCTGGATGCAATCTTCTATGCACCCGGCGTCCTTCCCCGCATCGCTCCCGATGAGTACGATACGGCAACCGATGTCGAAACGATCCAGGTGAATCTGTTGGGCGCAATCGCCTGGCTGAACCAGGCCGCGCTGCGTTTCGAGAAGACCGGACGTGGAACGATTGTAGGGATCGGTTCGATTGCCGGCGATCGCGGGCGGCGGGGCAATCCGGTGTACTGCACAAGCAAGGCAGCGCTTGCCACCTACCTGGAGTCGTTGCGAAACCGGCTGGGGCGCAGGGGAGTGAAGGTGGTAACGGCGAAGCCCGGCTTCATCGATACGGAGATGACGCACGGCCTCACGGGGATGATCTGGCTGATCTCCGCCGATCGCGCAGCGGAGCTTATCCTCAGGGCCGCGCGGCGTGGGCGCACGACCGCATATATTCCGGAACGATGGCGGCTCGTGGGGCTGGTAGTGCGCATGATCCCATCGTTTCTCTTCCGGCGACTGAATGTTTGAGAAGGCATGTCCCAACTGACGAGCGAACAGATCGCGGCCGGCGAGGCCCGATTCATCCTTCCGGGTGAGAACCTGGAAGTGGTGGAGGGATGGGGGGGCGCATCGAACTCCGTTGCCTACGTTTTTCGCCCGTCCACGTTCGATGAAGTACGGAGCGTGTTCGAGCTTGCGCGGCAGTCCGGGCGCACCGTTGCGTTCCGCGGCGCGGGACGCAGCTATGGCGACGCGGCATTGAATGCCGAAAATGCCGTGCTGGACCTCACACGGCTCAACAGGATACTGGCGTGGGATCCTGCCGGCGGCACCATCACTCTCGAGCCGGGCGTCACTATCCGGCAGCTCTGGGAATACGTTCTTCCGCATGGGTGGTGGCCGCCCGTTGTGCCGGGCACCATGTACCCGACGCTTGGCGGCTGCCTTGCCATGAACATTCACGGCAAGAACAACTACCGGGAGGGGCCGATCGGCGATCACGTGACCGAGTTCGATCTGCTGCTGCCGAACGGTGATCTGAAGCGGTGCTCGCGTACCGAGAACGTGGAGCTCTTCGATGCGGCCGTTGGCGGCTTCGGCATCCTGGGCTGCTTCACACGGATCACGCTCCGGATGAAGCGCATCTACTCCGGGCTTCTGAACGTGGAGGCAATCACCGCCCGATCGCTGGATCACATGGTGGAGATATTCGAGCAGCGCACCGCGGGAGCGGATTACCTCGTGGGCTGGATCGATGCGCTCGCCGGCGGCTCGCATGTCGGACGCGGAGTGATCCATGCGGCGAACTACTTGGCCGAAGGGGCCGATCCTCATCCCGAACGGACATTGCGCGTCGAGAGCCAGCAGCTTCCCGACCGAATACTGGGCATCCTTCCGAAGTCCATGCTATGGCGACTCATGCGTCCGTTCATGAACAACACTGGCGTACGCGTCGTCAACGGCCTGAAGTATCACGCCAGCGCGCTCCTGGATCGCGGCAGAGTTGTGAGGCAATCGCACGTGGAGTTCGCATTCCTTCTGGATTACGTTCCCAACTGGAAGCAGGCATACGGGACCGGCGGTCTGATTCAGTATCAGAGCTTCATCCCGCGCGAGCATGCGGCCGATGTGTTCAGGCGCCAGCTGGTGCTTGCGCAGGAGGCAGGGTTTCCACCCTACCTTGCAGTGTTCAAGCGCCATCGGGCAGACCGGTTTCTGATGACGCACGGTGTGGACGGCTATTCGCTGGCGCTGGACTTCCGGATCACTCCCCGCAATCGGCGTGCGATCTGGGATCTGGCCGCGCAACTGGATGAGATTGTTCTCGCCTCGGGCGGCCGATTTTATTTCGCGAAGGACAGCACGCTGCAGGCCCAATCGGTTGAGCAGTATCTGGGAAGCGATGCGGTGGAGCGCTTCATGCGTCTGAAGCGCGAATGCGACCCGGAGGGAATCCTGGAGACGAACCTCTATCGCCGGCTGTTCGGCGCGCGGGCGGGCGACCAGATCTTGTTCAGAGGAGAGCGTTGAATGCGGCGTACCGTGATCACCGTTGTCTGCACGCTCCTTGCCGTTGTGCTTCTGCAGCTCGCCCTCTACTCCGGATGGATGGTGTTCGGCGGCAGCCGGCCGTTGAAGCCTGCGGAACGTGCGCTCCTGATTCGCGAAGGGGATTCCGCCATCGCCCATCGTGAGGTTCCCGTGGCTGCCATCGTGTTCTACGGCGACTCGATGATCGGCGTTGGGCACAACACCGTGCAGCAGGACTCCAACATCGCGGGGCATGCGGAGATCAACGCGATCAACGACGCGATCCGCCATCTCGGGTACGAGCGCTTCATGCGGTTACGAAGGGACTCGCTGCGTGTCATCACGACGTTCGAGCCATGCCTGATGTGTCGCGGTGCGCTGCTCGAATACGGGATCAGGCATGTCGAGTTCCTCAAGGGGAAGTCGCCGTGGTTCTGGCTGCGTGAGGACCTGCGCACCGCGGCATATCAGTGGAAGCGTACGCAGCGTGACAACGGCGGGCTGCAGGATTCGCTCTTCGACGGCTACCACCGGCGATGGCCAACAACCAATCCATAAACTCTCATGGCCGCACGCATTTCGATTTTGGCTACGGTGTTCGTCCTGATGTTTGCTGCGGTAACCGGCTGTGCCGATCGCTGCGCCGGTGTGGTGTGTTCGCCCGCACCTACTCCGCTGCAGGTGGTTGTTGGTGATACCATCTCGGTGGATACGCAGATCGTGGTGCTGCGCGGCACGCCTCCGGCCGACACCACCGTAGATACCGTGCTCGTGTTCCAACGCCCCACGGCGCAGGCCGTTGTTACGCTCTGGCGCGTGCAGGGAGTTGATACCGTTGCGTTCGATACGCTGCGCCGCGACGGCTACTCGTACTCTCTCCAGGACATCGGCGGGCTCCCGACGCCATCCTTCATCGTGCGTGCGGATCGCGGCGCCAGGCATGTGTCGCAATCGGGCCTCACGGTGCGGCATGTCGACGGCTGCTGCCCGTACGATGTGGTGGGCTACTACACGCTGGCTCTGCCGCTGACCGCACCGTAGAGTTCTCCCGGCGGGTTGCGGCAGAGCACCGCTCACGAAAAAAGGCGCAGCGTTGCCGCTGCGCCTTTTCGGTTTCCAATCTCCACGCTGCGCGGGCGGGGCGTGCACACACACGGCCTACCTACCTGCCGTTGAGTGTCCAGTCGTATTCCTGGAAGGCGATCTTCACTGCATCCGGTGCGGCCAGCGCCTTCTTCATAGCAGCCGTTCCGTACTTCTTCGCGAACTCCTTCAGTCCGTTGTCGCCGCCGAAGTCCCCCTTGTACCAATCGAAGATCTTCGAAAGCGAGAGCGTGTTCGTCTTCTCGTCGAACCGGTTCTGTGATGAGGCCAGGTAGGTGGAAGCATTGGCGGCAAGCTGCGCCCGGACGGTCTTGCCGGCGAACGCATGCGTCTTGATGGGAGGGCAGCTGCGCGCTGCGCACACCAGTCCGAAATGAATCAGCGGCTCCTTGAACTTCGCACGGATCATCGTGTTCTCGATCTCGTTCAAGGTCAGCATCCTGCCCGCCACCTTGAACTTCTTCGCATCGAAGAATCCCTTCACGTCGGTCGGCTTCTTCATGCCGGGATTGTCCAGCACGTTCCGGATCACGAGCGCATTGTAGGCATTGAGCCAGAAGGCAAGCTGTTCGTTCGACGGGAGGGAGGTGATCGATGCTGTCTCGAGCGATTTGAGATAAACCGCGAAGTCATCGTTGTTCTTGAACTTGCTGTAATCCACGCGGCCGTTGGCCACGGCTGTGGAGAGGAGATGATCGAACTTCGAATGATCGAACGTGGCAGCAGCATCCTTTGCCGCCGCCGGGGCGATGAGTCCAACGGCGAGAGCAAGCATCACGATGATCGGACGCGCATGTGTCGAAAGTCTGTGTGTCATCGGTTGATTCCTTGAGTTTGTCGTCGATCGCGGCCGAGCGCGGGGTTGCCGGGCTTCGTGCGATGCGCGGCATCATTGCCGCATCCATGGGGGGCTGGTGCGTTCGATCAGCGGGAACACCGGACAGTCGTGCTCGTGTGCGCCCGGCAGGTAGCCGGTGCTGACCAGAAACTCGTTCACGATTTCGCCACCAGTAAAAACAAATGTGCGTTTGAACAGCCGGCGCCACTCTTCACGTGAGCGCGGATGGTGCCGCTCCAGCCATCCGGCGAACGAACCGAACTCCTCGCGCAGCGCAACGATGCGTCGCGCGTTCTCGATGACGGCGTTCACCTTCAGGCGATTCCGTACGATGCCGGCATCGGCAAGCAGGCGTTCCCTCTCGGGATCTCCGTATGCGGCAACGCGATCGATTACAAACCCGTCGAACGCCCGATGGAAGTTCTCCTTCTTCTTCAGGATCGTAATCCAGGAGAGTCCCGCCTGGTTGATCTCGAGACAGAGACGTTCAAAGAGCGCGTTCTCGTCTGTGAGCGGGAACCCGTACTCGGTATCGTGATACGATCGGTGCGGCTCGTCGGGAGCCATGCTGCGAACGGCGAGGCAGTAGCTTGAGGCCATCTCTTCACTTCATCCGGAATTTCTTAGCTTGCCCGCCTTGAACCCGCTCCGTGCCATCAACCGCGAGGCTTGGAACACGAACGGCCGGCGAGGTTTGATCACGCTCATCGACTGACAGCAGAAAGAGAATCATGCCGACGATAATCGAGAGTTCATTCGAGACAACCGGGCATCGGTATGCCATCACCGTAAGCCGGTGGAACGAATTTATCACAAAACGATTGCTTGAAGGGGCGCTCGACTGCATGAGAATGCATGGGGTGGATGATTCCGGCATCACGGTGGTTCACTGTCCGGGCGCGTTCGAGCTGCCGCTGGTTGTCCACAAGCTTGCCGGCTCCGGGCTGTACGATGCCGTGCTGGCGCTCGGCGCGGTGATCCGCGGAGCAACGCCCCACTTCGAACACGTGGCCGGGCAGGCGGCGAACGGCGTTGCCTCCGCCGCCCTGGCAACCGGTGTGCCCTGCATGTTCGGTGTGCTGACGGTGGACACGATCGAACAGGCGATTGAACGTGCCGGCTCCAAGGCCGGGAACAAGGGATGGGAGGCGGCGATGGCCGCCATCGAGATGGTGAACCTGCTCCGCGCCATCCCCGGTTAACATGGCGTACTCATGCAGTGTGCGGAGCGCATGGGGGCGGATCTTGCCCTTGCACTGCGCGCATGGAAGCCGTTGATTTCTCGATCATGCACGCTCGCTTCGCTTGATCCGAGAATCGATTCATTAGCATCTGTCAGCAATGATTTCCCAGCAGACGCTTGGGTTGCGACTTCTTCTTCCGATCCTTCTTCTCGTAGCCGCCGCCCCGCTTGCACACGCGCAGGGCGAATACGAATGGACGCTCTACAGCGCGCTGAACGCCACCCAGGCGGTAGCGTTCGATACGGCAGGCACCTTCTGGGTTGCTACCACCGGCGGCGTTGTCGCCTACCATTCGGGCGACCGGTCGTTCCAGGTGTTTCATACCACCGATCAGATCTACCCGGAGAAGCAGGGACTGCTTGCACTCAACTCCACCGCGATCGCATTCGATCCCTCCAACAACGACATGTACGTGGGGAGCGATGAGGGGCTGGTAAGCATCCGGAAGGGGGATGGACGTGCGTGGCGCTACTCGGCGGAGATCGCCTCGATGAGCGAACGGCCAAGCCGCCGCATCAATGGCTTCGGCTTTCACAACCGCCACGTCTACTTCCTGTGTGACTTCGGCATCGGCGTCTACAACCCGGACGGCAACAGCTTCATCGAATCCTATCTCCGTTTCGGAACGATCCCGCAGAACACGCCCGTGCACGCCATCCTCTTCTGGAGTGATCGTATCTGGGTGGGCACCGACGGCGGACTTGTCTCCGCGCCGTTGTCGAGCCCGAACCTTGCTGCGCCGGATTCGTGGACCATGTATCCCGGCATGGCAACCGGTGCGGTCTACTCACTCGCGGTGCTGCGCGATTCGATGATCATCGGCACGGACAGCGGAGCAACCATGATCGGCGCGGATGGGGGCTTCGCCAGGCGGGGCGATCTGCCGTTGGTGAAGACCTATGTCACGGCGAACGGTAATCAGGTATCGGCTGCGTCGGAGATCGCCATCTATCTTTACAACGGAAGCACATTCACACTGGCTTCCGGTGTTCCGGATATCATCACCTCAACCGTGATCGGCCGCGACGGCAGCATTGCCGTGGGGTTGCGCAACCTGGGGTTCGGTCTCTTCGCAAACCAGACACTGACCACACTGCAACCGAACGCGCCCGCACTGAATCAGTTTACCGATCTCATTCGCACGGACGACGGCTCCATCTGGGCCGCAAGCAGCAGCGGCGGCTCATCGGCCAGCGCCGGTCTGTCGCGGTTGAAGAGCGAATGGTGGCAGGATTACAGCAGCGCAAACCTTGCCGCGTTCAAGGGGGACAACGGCCAGCCGAACAACGCGGTCTGGAACGTCGGCAACGGTCCCAACGGTCAGGTCTGGGCCGGCACGTACGGCATCGGCATGATCGTACTGAACCCGACGCCTGACACGGTTGTGGATGCGACGCGTTACTTCGAGGGGAACTCGCCGCTGCGTGGGCTGCCGATCGATCCCACGTATGTGGTGACCTGCAAGGCAGTCGCCGATGCGAACAGCCGCACGTGGTTCACGAACTTCGATCCGACGTCGGCCAACGGTCCGGTGCTCCTGGTGAAGCTGCGGAACGACGAACAGTCCGCAGACGGCACCGGCTTCGTGGGCTTCGTCTGTCCGTACAACATCCCCCGCGCATTCCGCTGGCTGGCGATCGACGACTACGGGACGAAGTGGATGGGGCCGGATGCGGTCAACAACGCCCCGGGGCTGTTGTACATGAACGACGGCGGCAATCCCTCCGATCCATCGAGCGCAAAGTGGGGCATCCTGACAACGAGCGATGGCCTGCTCAGCAACCAGCAGACGGCGCTTGTCTCGGACAAGCTTGGCGAACTCTGGATCGGGACGCCGAGCGGGCTGACGGTGCTGGTGAATCCGGGATCGGTGGTGGCCAGCCATGCCACGCCGGTGTTCCGCAGCATTCGGTTCTTCACGGACATCTATGTGTATGCGGTTGCCGTGGACGCGTTGAATCGGAAGTGGGTTGGGACCGATCAGGGGATCTTTCTGTTGAACGCCGAGGGCGATCAGGTGCTCACGAAGTTCACAACTGATAATTCACCGCTGGTGAACAATCAAATTCGTTCGATTTTGGCCGTGGATGCCACCGGAGATATTTATATTGGCACCAAGAATGGCATGAACCGGGTGCGTACCATTGCGGTGGAGCCTTCCACCGGCGATGGGCAGCTGGCTCTCTCACCCCATCCGTTCAGAATTCCTTCGGCAGAGCCATTGCGTATCAAGGGGCTTCCCTCGGACGCAACGGTGAAGATTTTCGGACCGGGCATGACCCTGGTTCGCGAGTTCCCTGCGCCCGGTGGTGCAGTGGCATTGTGGGATGGCCGTGACGCATCCGGGAATGACGTTCCATCCGGTGTGTATATCATCGCGGCGGGGGCGGGCAGCGGCGATGTCGTTGCTGTAGGCAAAGTGGCAGTGATTCGGCAATAGCCTTACCTATACCTGATGTTCCACTCTTACAAGGGACCGCACGTGGAAAACAACCGTGATGAAGTATTCTCACGCCGAGTGAGAGCAGGGAAGAGAACCTACTACATCGACGTTCGTTCTACCCGCGCTGGCAACGACTACTACATGACGATCACCGAAAGTAAGCGCATGGGTGAGTCGGAACGCGAGAAGTTCAAGATCTTTCTCTACAAGGAAGACTTCGAGAAGTTCCGCGAGGCGTTCAACGAAGCCCTCTCGTTCATCTACGTGGAACTGACGAAGATCAACGCCATGCCGCGCACGCGTGAGTACGACGAGCATGATATCGAGGAACAGTAGGCGCGTTCACGTATCCGGCTTCACGTGTGCCGGCCGGTCCCCCGCATCGACACTGTTGGCGAACTCCACACTCTAGGCGAGATGTGGAGTTCCGCATTTGAGAGCCAGACCCTGTACGAAGCGTAACAACTCACGGTTCCCCTCGAAGCCGGGCTCCGATCCCGTCAGCCCCGGCCAGGCGGCCATCGTTGGGAACTACAACCCGCACGGCGTTTACAATCATGCCATCGATTCTTCTCTTCGGACCCGGCAATCGCATCGTGCCGTTCGCTGCCGGCATTCCCGATACATGGACCGTGTACCTTGCCGCAGCCTCGGTGCCCGAAGGGCTTGCGCGCGCGGTGACGCTGGTTGATCCGGCGCACGAGTTCGGCGCGGCGCCGCCCGACGTGGTGGCCGATCTGTATGTGGATCGCGAATCGAAGGAGGATCTGCTTGGCCTGCTTGCAGCAGGCGGGTTCGCGGGGGCCACGCTCGTCAGCAACACGCTCACGATGACAGCCACCGAGGTTGCCTTGCGCATCGAGTGTGCGATGCCGGTGATCGGCATCAGCTACATCTCGTCGATCTTCGAGTCCAGCCCGATCGTGGAGGCAGCGCCCGCCTTGCAGAACGGCGAGGAGGCAGGCATGCAGACGCTGGCGCATCTGAGGGAACTCACGGGAAAGGAAGTGGAGTGCGTGATCGATCGCGTTGCCCTGGTCTCCGCGCGCACGCTGGCGATGATCATCAACGAGGCGGCCTTTGCGCTGATGGAGGGGGTGGCCGGCGTTGACGATATCGATACCGCAATGAAGCTTGGAACGAACTACCCCGCGGGACCGCTCCACTGGGCCGATCGCATCGGGCTGGACGTTGTGCTGGCCGTTCTGGACGCGCTGCATGCAGAGTACGGCGAGGAGCGCTACCGCCCATGCGTTCTGCTGCGTCAGCTTGTTCGCGCCGGACAGCCAATCGGCGCCTGACGTCGGTGCGGGCGGGAGTTCAATGGATGGAATCCAATCGGCTTCAATGAACAACGGTCGTCTGCTGCTGGTTGCCATCATAACTGTTGCGCGCGATGCCCTCGATGCGTTCCGCAGTTACGAGGAGAGCGCCGCGCGGATCATGGCCCGCTATGGCGGCGCGATCGAGCGCACGGTGGCATTGGATGACGATCCATCGGCCGGCGGAATGAGAGAAGTGCATCTGGTTGCATTCCCCGATCGTCCGGCGTTCGACGCCTATCGGGCGGATCCGGAATTGAACGCGCTCGCCGGGCTGCGTGCCACGGCGATCGTCCGAACGGAGATCCTCGTTGGCACCGAGGGGCCGCTGTACCCGGCCGCTGGTGCACACTCCCCCTGAAACATCCGGCAGAACGGAACCGCCGGCATGTTGTGCAGGCCGATGCGACAATCCGTTCGCGCCGAGTTCGTAATCAACGTCAACCCCATACCCCATCAACATCAGGTTCGATCTGCCATGTCCGACGCCTTCATCATCTCCCCGATTCGCACTCCCATCGGTCGCTACGGCGGTGCGCTGTCCGCGGTTCGAGCGGACGATCTCGCGGCCATCGTTCTGAAGAACGTCATTGCGCGTACCGGCATTCCGGCCGATCGCGTGGACGACGTGATCATGGGCTGCGCCAATCAGGCCGGGGAGGACAACCGGAACGTAGCCCGCATGGCGGTGCTGCTCGCCGGCTTTCCGCAGGAGGTTCCGGCCACAACAATCAATCGGCTTTGCGGCTCCGCTCTGGATGCGCTTATCTATGCAGTCCGTTCGGTGAAGGCGGGCGAGGCCGATATCGTGATGGCCGGCGGCGTGGAAGTGATGTCGCGCGCCCCCTATGCCATTGCGAAGAACGTATCCGGTGCGGCGCAGTTCGGCAATCTCACGGCGTTCGATACCGCGCTCGGCTGGCGCTTTCCCAACGCGCGCCTGGAGGCGATGTTTCCGCTGGAGCAAATGGGGGAGACCGCGGAGAACGTTGCCGAGCAATGGAACATCGGGCGCGAGGAGCAGGATGCCTTTGCGTTCCGCTCGCATCAGCTTGCCGTTGCCGCATGGGAGGCCGGGCGCTACAATAACACGGTGGTTCCGGTTGAGATCCCGCAGCGCAAGGGCGATCCGATCGTGGTGCGGCGTGATGAGGGGCCCCGCGCGGATACTACGCTCGAGAAGCTTGCCGCCCTGAAGCCGGCGTTCCGCAAGGGGGGGACGGTTACGCCCGGGAATTCCTCCAGTCTCAACGACGGTGCTGCGGCGGTGATCGTCGCAAGCGAGCGTGCCGTGAAGGAGTTCAACCTTACACCGGTACTTCGTTACGTTGCCAGCGGCACGGTGGGGCTCGATCCCCGCATCATGGGTGTCGGGCCGGTGGCAGCAACGCGCAAGGCCCTGGCCGCCGCCGGGCTCGGCATCGGCAATTTGGATCTCATTGAATTGAACGAGGCGTTCGCCTCGCAGTCGCTGGCGGTCATGCGCGATCTGGAGCTGGACCCGGAGAAGGTGAACGTGAACGGTGGCGCCATTGCGCTCGGCCACCCGCTCGGCATGTCCGGTGTGCGCCTTGTTGCAACGCTTGGCGACGAGATGGCGCGTCGTGAGGGGAGCCGTTACGGACTTGCGTCCATGTGCATCGGTGTGGGGCAGGGGATCAGTGCAATCTTCGAGAAGGCTTGAGCCCAACGTTGCAGTTGAGCGGTGAAGCGGCATAAGCAGTGTCGTCGATTGAGCGGAGGGAGAGTGGAGGATGTTGAACGGCGCGAAGTGCGGAGCCTGCTCCGCGCGTATCGGTGCGGACGTTCTCCAATGTATTCAAACAGGAAGCGGCCGGGTGCAGGCTCCCAGAGGAGCGACGCCCGGCCGCGTTGTTATTCGTGATCATCCCGAGGATGCTGCAGGAGGAAGCGCGGCGTTCAACGCACGTACTTCGGCTCCTCCAGCGTCAGCGTCAGCGAGATGCGGTGCGTTGCGCCAAGGCTTGCCAGATCGCTGCTCTGCTTGGTGAACGCGTAGTCGATGTTCAGCTTCGGAAGCTTCACACCTGCGCCGATCGTGATCTGCTTCAGATCGGTGTAGCCGCCGCGGAGGAAGATGCGATCCTTGTAGGAATACTCCAGGCCGCCCTGCACATCCAGGCTGGCGATTCCCAGATCGACCATCGTTGCGGACTGGCGACCTTCGAACCGGAATGAGCCGTCGATGGCCGGCATGATGCTGTGATCGTTCGAGATGCGATAGCGATATGCCGCTCCCATGCGGAGCGTCGGGACGATGAACTCCTCGGTGCCGGTATCCCAAATCAGCAACGACTTGGTGGCATCTGTGAGCGAGGCGCCGAGTGAAAGATTCTCCACCGGGCGGTAGAGTGCGCTCACATCCACACCGACACCCCAAGCCGAGTGCTCGAGCACGGTCTTGTAGATCAGCTTGACGCTTCCTCCCAGCGAGAGCTGATCGTTTACCTTGCGGGAGTATGAGCCGAAGATCGCCCAGTCCGCGGCGCTGCCGATCCTGATCTTGGTGGGATCGATGCGATCCTCCTCGTCCAGGATCATGTTCCCGTTCTGATCGATCAGCGCGTCGCGTGAATCCTTGATGCCGTCCACACCGAGTCTGATGGCGCTGAGCGAGACCGTCTGCAGCGAATCGAGTGGGAGTGCACCCGCCAGGTAATCGTAGTTGATCTCACCGGCGAAGCGCGACTCGTGCAGCAGAGCGATCTGCGGATAGGTGACCAGCGAGAGCGCCGCGGGATTGAAATAGCCCGCAGTGACGTCGTTGGTGAAGGCCGTGCCGGCACCACCGATGCCCGCAGAGCGGCCGCCAACTCCGCTGGAGAGGAACTCGCTGGCATACTTTGCATTGACGAAGCCCTGTGCCCCGGCTACGATCGGCACAAGGAGAAGCGCGGCGAGTCCGCCGAGGATGGCTCTTGTCATGGAGATGGAGTTCAGGATCACGAGGGGCGCAATATACCGTTGCGTACAGTGACCACGCACGGCAAAATGTTTACGGGAGCACAGGGCGCGGCAACCTGCAGGATCGACAGTGAAAGGCTTTGCTGCAGCGCTCGTTACAATGCGATAATATTTGCTGGAAAGCCGAAGTTGCAATGCCAAACCCGATGCACTATCTTTGCCGCACTCCGAACGCAACGAGATGACCAATGACCTGGTTGCTTGCGTTTCATCGCGGGAATAGCTCAGTTGGTAGAGCACTACCTTGCCAAGGTAGATGTCGCGAGTTCGAGTCTCGTTTCCCGCTCAGTGCAAAGACAACGCAGCCGGTGATACACCGGCCAGCCTCTGAAAGTCCTGTCATCGCCAATGTTCGATGGCAGGATTTTTCGTTACACGCCCGGCGATCACAACCGCACGCTGCGTGAGCGCACCGGGCTCACCTGCCGAGCATCTCCCATCCGTTTGCCCCGCACTGCGCGCGGGGGACGAGCATTCAACAACATGATACTGCTATGACACGCGTTGTCTACATCCCGGGTGACGGAATCGGTCCCAGCATCATGCAGGCCGCACGAAGCATCATCGATGCAAGCGGTGCAGAGATCGAATGGGTGGAGGCATCGGCTGGGCTTGGCGCGTTCGAGGCGACGGGCAATCCGTTGCCTGAGCAGACGCTGGAGTTGCTGCGCGAGACAAGGCTCGCATTCAAGGGGCCGCTCACGACCCCGGTGGGCACGGGGTTCCGGAGTGTGAACGTGGCACTTCGTACGGAGTTCGATCTCTACATCAACCTTCGCCCGGTGCACAGCTTCGAGGGCGTACGTTCCCGCTACAGCGACATCGACATGGTAATCTTCCGCGAGAACACCGAGGGGTTGTACTCCGGTGTGGAACGATATGCCGATGCGGAAAAGACGATCGCGGAGTCCGTTGCCATCATCAGACGTCCGCACGCGGAGCGGATTGCGCGCGCCGCCTACGAGTACGCAGTAAGGCACAATCGCAGGAAGGTGACGATCGTCCATAAGGCGAACATTCTGAAGTTCACATCGGGCATGTTCCTCGAGGTATGTCGCGAGGTTGGAGCCCGATACCCGCAGATCGAGACGGACGACAAGATCGTTGACAACATGGCGATGCAGATGGTGATGCGTCCCGAACAGTTCGATGTCATCGTCACGACAAACCTCTTCGGCGATATTCTGTCGGACCTCGCATGCGGTCTCGTTGGCGGACTGGGACTTGCACCCGGAGCGAACATCGGCGACCAGGTTGCCATCTTCGAGGCGGTGCACGGTTCCGCGCCGGACATTGCCGGCAAGAACCTCGCCAACCCTGCGGCCGTGCTTCTTGGCGGCACGATGCTCCTGCGCCATATCGGCGACGATGCCCGCGCGCAGCGTATCGAGGATGCGCTGGCGGATCTTATCCGCGAGGGGAAGTACGTTACGCGCGACCTGAATCCGGATAGTGGAGTCGGCACCACAGAGATGCGCGATGCTCTCGTCGCGCGACTCACCTGAGGGCTGGGCTCCTTGCGAAGAACACAATGATCTCGTTGCGGGATGCGACGGGAACACGCCCGGCCACGTGATCGTTTCCGCAGGATCTCACAGCATGCTCAAGTACCTGCTCAATATCATCGTCTACCTCGCACTTGCCGTTTGGATCGGCAGCCTGGTCTTCTTCGGCGCAGGGGTTGCGTCCGTACTGTTCCAGCCGGGGATGCTTCCAGGGAAGACGATGGCCGGGGCCATCAACAGTGTGATCCTGGGCCGGCTTGGTACCATCGAGATCATTGCCGGCGTACTGCTGGTTGGCGGCACGCTCTACACGGCGGCTCGCTACAAGCATCTGCTCAACTGGTTCGTTCTGCTCCTTGCATCCGGCATGCTTGCCACGGCCGTCTACTACACCGGGACGCTCTACCCGCGTATGGACATGCTGCGCACGGAGATCGGAGACTTCGATCATGTTCCCGCCGAGAAGATGCTGTTGAAGGCGCAGTTCGATGATGGGCACAGGCTCTACTCGCTCCTTGTTCAATGCGTGCTTGGTGCCGGGGTGGTGGTGCTCGTGTTGCATACCGCCGCCATGGTGCGCTACACGGAGCTGAGCGCCAATCGCTACAAGACGCTGGAGACGGAATGGCTGCGATTCAAGGAAACACTTTCGCATCCGGTGACGATGCTGGCTCAACCGGTGACGATGCTGGCCAAGGCGGTTGGTGTGATGGATGACAAGACCGATGAGGGGGAAGCTGCTTCGGATACCGCGGGGACGAACGGCTCCTCGGCTCACGATGCTCACAACGGCTCCCATGCGAACGGTGAATTGCCCAATGGCCATCACGAGAAGAAAAAGGTTGCCTCCGGTCCCCGGTAGATGATAAATTTGCCCAGCCGGAAACACAGCCGGTTTCAACGGAAAGATGCAGGAGTGGTTTAACTGGAACGCCTGGAAAGCGTTTGTACGGGTCAAACCGTACCGAGGGTTCGAATCCCTCTCTTTCCGCACCGAAGCGTGGTAGTCGCTGATTGCCACGCTTCTTCGTTTTTGAACGTCACACGACCTGCTTCGGCAAACTCTGCGCATGCTCTGCCTGTTCGAGGATTCAACGGTTGCAAATTTTCTGCCGGTGGCGGCAACGCGCCACGTGGGGCATCTTCTTGCCGGCACGATGACGTTGCGCGCCCGCGCGCTTGTTGCATCCAACGAACGCCAGGTGACGCTGCATGGTCGCCGTCGGATCCGCGACTACTACGCTGCCAGCGGCGAACGTGTGGAACGGCCGGCAGGCGCGCTCTTCGTGAACGCGCGTTTTCCGCTGACGCGTGCGGTGATGGCAACGTTCCCCAGCGATCCGGAGTGGATTGTTGAGCATGGAGGGGAGGTGATGGCCGCGCGTCTGGGTGCGGCCTCCACGGAGACTCTGGATTGGGAGGCCGACGCTTTGGACTTCTCCATGCTCTCGCACGTCCCGCGACACGAGCTGCACGAGGGAAGCCCCTATGTCTATCTGTGGGACCTGCTGTTCGACAATGGACGCTGGATCGTGGATGATTTCGGACGGGACCGCCTTACCCGGCAGGGAGAGGTGATGAACGGCGCACATCTTGTGGAAGCATCCGCCGTGGCGATCGGCGCCGGCTCCGTGGTCAAGCCCGGCGCGGTGATTGATGCCAGTGCGGGGCCGGTGATCATCGGCGAGGAGGTGGAGATCATGCCCAATGCCGTGATCGAGGGGCCGTGCTATATCGGCGACCACTGCCGCGTGAAGATCGGTGCCAAGATCTACGGTCATACGTCGATCGGCCCCTGGTGCAAGGTGGGCGGGGAGGTGGAGAACTCCATCATCCTCGGCTATTCGAACAAACAGCATGACGGCTTCCTCGGCCACAGTTATCTTGGGCATTGGGTGAACCTTGGCGCCGATACGAATACGTCCGATCTGAAGAACAACTACGGCCACGTACGTGTCACGATCGAGGGGCGCGAGATCGACTCCGGCCGAATGTTCCTTGGAGCGTTGATCGGCGATCATGCCAAGACATCCATCAATACGATGCTCAACACCGGCACGGTGATCGGTGTTGGCGCGAACATCTTCGGGAGCGGTTTCCCTCCGAAGGAGATCCCTCCGTTCGCCTGGGGCGGTTCAACCGGCCAGCGCTACAGGATTGACGACGCCGTTGCCGTTGCAGGACTGGTTATGCAGCGTCGCGCGATCACGATGACACCGGCCGACGAAGAACTGCTTCGCCGTATCCATGCGGCGGGCGAACCGGCCCAACCCTCCGGCTCCCTCCCCGCATGATGCCACGAGATAAATCGCACTCAATACTCATCCACGTTATCAGGGACTTCATGACAACCAGGAAGATCGCACTCAACGGTTTGCTGCTCGCGTTTCTGTGTGCTGTTGTGGCGGGGTGCGGCAGCTCGAAGCGAACCACTGTCAACGGATACTCCGATGCAATGCTCTCCGGCAAACGTCTGGCTGTTGTGCTTCCGCTGCCGGTCGATGTGGTGCTGACCGACCCGGCGGCGTACGCCGCGGTGCGCGGCACGGTCGCAGAATCGGCGCGCGATCTCATGCAGGACGACTTCCGAAGCCAGCTCATCAGCGCACTTGCCTCGCGTCTGGATTCCAACCACGTGATGAGCTATCGCGACGAGACCGTTGGTGCGATGGTGCCGCTGAACGCTCGCAGCGACTTCAGCAGCGCTGCGCCGATTTCCTGGGATCCGATCAAGCGTGCCACGCAGGAGGGAAATCTGGACTACCTGCTCGTGATGCATTCGATGACGATCTCCACCATCTCCGCTGCCACTACCCGCGGAGCGGAATCGATCTCGGGCGAGTACCTGCTTATCGATGCGCGGCGCGATACGGTGATGACCTCCGGACGCGTGGAGACGGGGCAGATCCCGCTCAGCGGTCCGGGCGATGCATACGGCGTACTGGCGCAGAAGCTCGCGGAGCACCTTCCGTTCATCGTGGGGAACAAGGCGCACTGAGCGCGACGTCGGTCGTTCTACGACACGTCGGTAACAGCAACCGAACTCATTCGATGACCCTGGCCTCGGCCGGGGTTTTTCGTTGTGTGGAAGCGATTCATCCGGCCATTCCGGCGGTTTGCAATGCATCGGTATTTCGATAGCTTTGTTACCCTTTCATTGAAAGGGTGCGCCTATATTGTTCCCTCATCCCTGATTCAGTTCGCGTGCGGTCCTCTCGGGCCGGATAGATTCTCCCAAATCCAAGTAGCTCAGTCACTCATCGGAACCGATGGCATCGAAGAAACCCAAGGCCCCGGCAGCCACTCGCGTTGCCCCGACATCCTCGCCTGGCGCTCGTGCTGCAACGAGTGCAGCGATCGAGAAGACGATTCCAAAGCCGGCCGCCCCGAAGCAGGAGGCCAACGGCTCGGCGAACGGCTCTTCGACCCCCCTGCATCATGAGTCGCTCGGCCTTGCGCCGGAGGCGCTGCGCGATTCGCTGCGCATGATGATGCTCGCGCGTCGCACCGATGAGAAACACCTGATGCTCCTGAAGCAGAACAAGAGCTTCTTCCACATCGGCGTTTCGGGTCATGAGGCGATCCAGATCGGCATCGCGTATTCCCTCGAGACCGAGCGGGACTGGGCATGGACGTATTACCGCGACCTTGCGATGGCCTACATGTTCGGCCATACGCCGGGCGATCACTTTCTTGGAGCCTTCGGCAAGGCGGATGACCCTGCCAGCGGCGGTCGCCAGATGCCCTGCCATCATGGCAATCGCCGCCTTCATCTTCCAACGCAGTCATCCCCCACCGGAACGCAGTTCCTGAACGCCGTGGGATGCGCGCTGGCCTCGAAGATGGATGGAACGGACGAGGTGACCTATGTGGCGTCTGGTGAGGGAACGTGCAGCCAGGGAGAGTTCTACGAGGCCGTGAACTGGGCCGCTCGCGAGAAGCTTCCGGTTGTCTTCTGCATTCAGGACAACGGATACGCGATCTCGGTGCCCGCTTCCCAGCAGGCGGCGGGAGGGCGCGTCGGTGACCTGTTCCGGAACCATCCGAACCTGGATGTTGTCCATGTGGACGGCACCGATCTGCTTGCAAGCTATCTGGTGGGGAAGCGCGCGGTGGAGCGCGCACGCCGCGGCGATGGGCCCACGCTGATCCACGCCAGCGTGATCCGCATTCTTGCCCACTCCAGCTCTGATGATCAGAAGAAGTATCGTCCGGCCGATGAACTGGAGCAGGATCTGAAGCGCGATCCGATTGCCCGGCTCACTTCGTACCTGGTCGAGCATGGCCTGATGACGGACGAGGCGATCGAGGAAATGCGCAAGGGTGTCTATCGCGAGATAGACGAGGCTGCGGACTGGGCGCTGACACAGGCAGATCCCGATCCTGCAACCAGCACGCTCTATAACTTTTCGCCGAAGGGATTCGGCGGCATGAACTACGAGGCCACCGCTCCCTCCGGAGAGAATGTGGTGTTGATCGATGCGATCAACCACGCTCTGCATGAGGAGATGGAGCACAACCCGAAGATGGTGATCTTCGGCGAGGACGTTGCCGACAACAAGGGAGGAGTGTTCGGAGCAACGCGAGGGCTGTCCAACAAGTTCGGCAATGTGCGCGTGTTCAACTCTCCGCTTGCCGAGGCGTCCATCGTGGGCGTTGCGCTTGGCCTTGCAACGCGCGGCTACAAGCCGTGTGTGGAGATTCAGTTCGGTGACTACATCTGGCCGGCCTTCATGCAGTTGCGCAATGAAGTGGCAACGCTTCGCTATCGTTCCAACAACGGCTTCAGCTGCCCCATGGTGGTGCGCGTTGCCGTTGGCGGCTACATCCACGGTGGGCTCTATCACTCGCAGAACATCGAGGGATTCTTCTCCCATGTTCCCGGTCTGCTGATCGCCTATCCCTCCACGGCTGCCGATGCCAAGGGGTTGCTGAAGAGCGCATGCCGTCTGGACGATCCGGTGATCTTCTGCGAACACAAGGGGATCATTCGCATGCCGTTCTCGGCTGGGCCCGAGCCCGATGCGGATTACCTGGTGGAGTTCGGCAAGGGGAAGATTGTGCGTGAGGGGAACGACCTTACCGTGGTGACCTGGGGAGCGATGGTGAAGGAATCGTTCAATGCAGCCAAGAAGATCGAGGCCGAGAGCGGCAGGACGGTGGAGGTGATCGACCTTCGTACGATCGTCCCGTGGGATCGCCAGATGGTGATCGACTCGGTTCGCAAGACCAGCCGCGTTGCAGTGATCCACGAGGATACGATCTCAATGGGCTTCGGCGCAGAGATCGCGGCAACGATCGCAAAGGATGCGTTCACATGGCTCGATGCCCCTGTTGAGCGTGTTGCGGCGAAGGACTCGCATATTCCGTATCATCCGAACCTGGAGCTGGACGTGCTCCCCACCGAGCGGACTGTGTACGAGGGGATGATGCGCGTGCTCCAGTTCTGATCGTTCCCGGGTATCTGCGATCACGATGGCCGCTGCGCCCTGCGCGGACGTTGACCGGGAGCGAAGGCTCCGCGGCGCGTGGGATTCCATGATCCGACAGTCTACTTTCATTCGTTCATGGTGCGGCCCCTCATCACTCATGATGAGCGGCCGCGCGTGCTATTGTACCGGCACTGGACGCGTCGTGCGCATCGGCTGTGCTCTCCCTACGGCGAGGTATGTCATGAAGGCAACGATCACATCGTTCGGAATTCTTGTCGCGCTTCTGCTCTGCTCGCCGCTGCGGGCGCAGCAGGAGCGCATCAACCTGGGCAAGGGGATCAACTCCGAGTACAGCGAGCTGAATCCGATCGTCACCAGCGACGGACAGATCCTCTTCTTCACGAGGAAGGGACACCCGGAGAACCTTGGCTTCAAGATGCGGCCGGACGACGAAGACATCTGGTATGCAACCAGACAGGCGGATGGCTCGTGGTCAAGCGCCGTCCATCTCACCGGCGCGCTGAATACCACCGGTTACGATGGCGTTCGCGCCGTGAACAAGACGGTCACGCACCTCTACCTCCAGAATCAGTATCGGCCCGATGGCTCGCGTGGAAAAGGGTTCAGCGTGAGCGAGCGCGGCGACGACGGTCTGTGGAAGTATCCCACGCCGCTGGAGATCGCCAACTATTCCAACGATACCACGAACGCCACACTTGCAGTCTCCGCCGATGAAAACGTTCTGATCCTGTCGCTGAAGCGGCACGACTCCAAGGGGGCGCACGATCTCTATGTCTCCTTCAAGACCGGACCGAATTCCTTCTCGGAGCCTGCCCACATCGACGAACTGAGCACGGAGGGGGACGAGATTGCTCCGTTCATCGGCTTCGATGATCAGACGCTCTATGTTCCAAGCACCGGCTGGGGCGCGGCGAACGGGCTGCACGACGTCTTCATCGTGAAGCGGCTGGACAGCACCTGGATGCACTGGTCCAAACCCGTGCGGCTTCCGGAGCCGATCAATACTCCCTCCGCGGACTTCTACTTCTGCCTGACGGCCGATGCGGACACCGTCTATCTCGCCAGCTGGCATGAGAGCTCCACGCGCGGCTTCGGAAAGAGCGACCTCTGGAAGGTCGGCCTTCCGGAGCGATACCGTCCCGGTACCTTCATCCCCGGAGGCGCTACGCCTGACCGTCCAGCCGAGGGGGCGCTGATCCGTCTGGACAATGTCTACTTCGACGTAGCCAAGGCCACGTTGAAAACCGAATCGTACCCGGTCCTCACAAACCTTCTCGAACTGCTCAACAAGTATCCATCGATGCGCATCGAGGTGCAGGGGCATACGGACAACGATGGGGAAACGAACGCCAACCAGGTGCTTTCGGAAAACCGTGCGAACACGGTTATGCGCTATCTCATCGATCACGGGATCAATCCCGGTCGTCTGAAGGCGATCGGCTACGGCGAACTGCAGCCCATCGCATCGAATGCAACGGCCGATGGGAAGCGCCTGAACCGTCGCGTGATGGTGAGGATTCTGGACTACCTCTTCAAGGAATAACGCAGCTCCCTCTCCCTGCGCGGACTCTGAATTGCATTGCCATTGGGCAGCACGGGGCGGTACTCTTTCAACGAGAAACCGCTCCGATGCCGATCACTGTTGGGATTACACACTTGGCTGACGTTGACCTCGGAGATTCGACGCAACCGGGCGCGGCACTTACGCGTGCATGGCGCTGGCTGGCGTTGCTTGCATTCACCATTCACCTCCTGCTTCTCGTACGTCCCGACGCGAGCTTCTTCTCCCGTCCGTTTCAGGAGGACGCCTTCTACAGTCTGAGCGTTGCGCATTCGCTTGCGGAGGGGAAGGGGATATCCATAGACGGCGTGCAGAAGACGAACGGGGTGCAGCCTCTGATCTGTTTTCTTGATGCGCCGCTCTTCGCAGTTGCCGGCAACGATGTTGCTCTGGCTCTGCGCCTGGTAATGTTGCTGCAGGTAGTAATCCTGTTCGGCGCTTCGATGGCGATCGCCTGGTTTACTACAACCCTTCTCCGCAACCGATCGGCGAGCGCGGAGATATTCTGGCTGGTGACCGCCGTGGTTGGATGGAGCTACATGCTCATCAACGGCATGCTGAATGGCCTCGAGACCGGGCTCTCCACGGGGCTCGTCTTCGCTGCCGCGGCCTACTATAACAGCCGCATCACGTCGGCCGCCGGGCACGCCCGGCTTGGACGTTTTGCGGCACTGGGCATCCTGCTCGGGCTTGGGGTGCTTGCCCGCATCGACGAGGCATTCCTGGTAGCGTGCCTCATTGCATGGCACGCCTGGTGCTCGCATCGCAGATATGGCACCCTGCCCGGGCCGGAGCGGTTTGCAGCGTTCCGCCGATTGATCCTGGAGTGTTTCGTCATGGGCGCTGTGAGTGTCGTGGTCAGCGCTCCGTGGTGGATCTACAACGTTGTGCAGTTCGGCAGCCTGGTTCCGATCAGCGGACAGGCGCAGCAGCTGCTCTTCCCGGACCGATGGAACAATCTGATGGCTGCTCTCAGAACCATCGCCGACTCGTTCCTCGTGCTGGTGAGCACACCGCATGGCGTGGCCCGAATCTCGTGGCTGCTCGGGGCCGGGATTGCAGCCCTTGCCGCCGTCGCCGCGCTCTGGTTCACCCGCAGCTTCGGGCTTCTGCGAAGGGTCGCGGCCGGCTGGCTTCGGCAGTGGAATGCGGCTCTGGCAATGCCGGTTCTCCTGTTCGGCATTGCGCTGCTCTGCTATTACACCATCTTCTTCGGCGCACCACATTTCATCGTTCGGTATCTGGTGCCTCTGCGCGTGCTGATCGTGCTTGGTGTGGTTACGCTTGTCTATCTCTTCTGGAAAAGCGCACCGCTCCGTTCGCCGGTGCGCCTTGCGGTGACGGGGCTTGTGCTGGTGGCGTTGGGGGGGAGCGCATTCGGTCTGAGCTGGAACTTCGCCGATCGCAACACGAACATCTATATGTTTCCGGCCCGCTGGATTACCGAGCACACACTTCCCACCGAACGGATCGGCATGTTTCAATCCGGCACCACCGGCTTTCTGCATCGCAACGTGGTAAACCTGGACGGCAAGGTGAATGTGGGGGCGCTGCGTGCATTGCAGCAGCATCGCATGCCCGCCTACATTGACTCGATGCGTTTCGATTACCTGATAGACTGGGCGCCTTACGTGGAGCCGGTCCTCGCCGATCCCATTCTGCGGGGGCGCTATCGCCCCGTCGACACCCTGGTCGCCGATTTCATCGTATGGCGCCGCGTTCGCTGATTCACCGGCTCCTGGATTGCCCTACCGGGATCTCTCCCCGAAGCCCGTATATTCACGGTCGTGAAACTTCCCGGCGGTTTCCGTCGTCGCTGAGAGCACGGCCCTTGGCCGGCAGATTCACGAGGGCAAATCCTATGCGAAACCGTAGTTCAATCGCTCGCATCCTGTGCGGCCTGCTGCTTACTCTGGCATCGCTATCGATGGCGTATGCGCAGAATGGTGCGATCTATGTGATCGAGATCACCGGCGAGGTTGATCCGGCGATGCCTCCCTATGTTCAGCGTGTGATCGCGGAGGCAAACGAGCACGGGGCTTCGGCCGTGATGCTACATGTGAACACGCTTGGCGGGCGCGTGGACGTTGCGGCCGATGTAAAGGATGCCGTACTGAACTCCAAGGTGCCGGTGATTGCCTACGTGGACAAGCGGGCCATCTCCGCCGGCGCATTCATCACGCTTGCGGCCGGAAGAATTGCCATGTCACCCGGAAGCACTATGGGCGCGGCGACTCCGGTATACGGCAACGGCGAGAAGGCTTCGGAGAAAGTGGTCAGCTTCATGCGGAGCGAGATGCGCTCCACCGCGGAACGGAACAAGCGCGATCCCAGGATTGCCGAAGCGATGGTGGATGAGAGCGTGACGCTGAGCGATTCGCTGCTGAAGGGGAACGGCCAGCTGCTGACGTTGACCGCAGAGGAGGCCCGGCAACACGGCTATTGCGATGCCATCGCTCCTACCATCGAGGAGGCTGCCGCGGCTCTCGGCTACAGGGATGCGCGGATCGTACGCACCTCCTACATCTGGAGCGAATCCTTGGTGCGCCTTCTCACGAACTCCGTGATGAGCTCCATTCTCATCATGCTGGGGCTGGGCGGGCTGTTCTACAGCGTCAAGACGGGGCACGTCAACGCGCTGACGCTGATCGGTGTCGTCTCCATTGCGCTCTTCTTCGGTGCGCATTTCATGGCGGACATGGCAACGTTCGTTGAAGTGCTGATGTTCGTCACCGGCGTTGCGCTCATCATCATGGAAGTATTCGTGATACCGGGATTCGGTATCGCAGGTGTTGCGGGCATACTCCTCGTGGTGGGCAGCCTCTTCCTGTCGCTCATCTACCGGTTCGACATGCTTACGTCGGACTCCATCGCCGCGCCACTCTATACGCTTGCGGCGTCGTTCGTCGGGCTTGGTATATTGATTGCGCTGATGGTTCGCTATGTTCCACAATCCAGTACGTTCAACAGACTGGTACACAGCACGGCGCAGAATGTCGCCGCCGGTTATGTCAGCGCACCAAACTATTCCGGCCTTGTCGGCTTCAGCGGGCGCGCACTTACCACGCTTCGTCCTGCAGGCCTTGCGCAGCTCGGTGACGGGCGTTACGACGTGATCACGAACGGAGAGTACATTCCTGCCGGCGAGGACGTGAAAGTGATTCGTGTGGAAGGGCGGAAGATCATCGTAGGGAAGACGCAAACGTAACGCTGCGTGCTCCGCGCCAGCGGTTCATACATAGATCATGAGAAGAGCCCGACGTTCGCTCGCAGTGTTCCTGTTCATTCTCAGTGCCGGTGGGTGCCTGAACGCGCGACCATCCGGCGACACGACGGTACCCGATCCGCGCGGCCTTACCCCGTTCATCGTCGACACCATCATCGTTTCCACTTCCGATCTCTATCAGGGAATACAGCGTACCTGGGTTGTCAGCGACGTATTGGAGTTCTTTCACGTGGTCACGAAGGAACGTCCAATCCGCCACGAACTGCATGTCAGAACAGGGGACACTGTGTGGCGCGCGGACCTCGACGACATCGAACAGAATCTGCGCCAGTTGGGGATCTTCGCGGAGATCGATCTGCACGTGGAGCGAACGGACAGCGCAGATCTGGATGAGGGGGAGATCCCGCATGGGCGGCTGTACATTCGCACGCGCGATGCGATATCGCTTCGCGGCGGAGCCAGTTACACGCAGAGTTCCGATTCCCGCAACTACTTCCTGGGCCTGACGGAGTACAATCTCTTCGGCCTGGCCAAGCAGTTCGGCGCCAGCCTCTACTATACCACGCAGGACAATCTGGGCCTTACCTACTCCGCCGCGTACTACAATCCCAACATCGTGGGGACGCATGCCTACGTCAGCGCGGCAGTCGGGTTGTCGGACCGGCAGCATTCGTACGAGTTCGTTGCGGGCCGCCCGTACTTCTCCGATCGCACGCCGTACGCGGGAAGCCTCTTTGCGTATCGTTTCACCGGCGATGCGCTCTACTACTTCCACACTCCGACAGGAGCGATCACGCAGGTGGACGACATCCGGCAGACGCTGCTGAAGGGATGGTACAGCGGTGCGCGGAACACCAACGGAAGCGTCTTCACAATGTCGGCGGCGCTCTTCTACGACAGGACTCTGCACAACAACGTCCAGGGGATTCACCGGGCGTTCGAGAACAGTGTTGGTGTATTCGTGGGGATAGGCTCGCGCAGGCGCACGTTCACGGAGATTCAGGACGCTGACTTTCAGGGCACCGAACAGGTGCCGCTGGGAGGAATGGGGAGCGTATCGATCGGCAAGATAAGTCCGCACGACGGCGGGCTGGATAACGTGTTCTACATCGGTGCCGATGCGCGGCAGGCGGTGAGCATCGGCGACTTCTATGGCTTCGCCTCAGTGGCAGCCGGCAGCGGCCTTGCCGGGCAGACCACGAGCTTCGTTACGCAGAATGCCTCCCTGGGCGCGGCGGTGATGACGCATCCGGGCGCCTTCGCCATGCGCCTTGACGAGTCCGTTGTCTGGAACTGGCAGCACTATCTCTATCTGCCGCTGGACAATCTGAACGGGCTGCGCGGCTATCCGCGCCTGGAGAACTTCGGCGACAACCGTGCGGTGCTGAACATCGAGTACCGTCTGGTGCCGATCTTCCGATTCATCGTCTTCGACGTCGGCGCGGCAGCGTTCTACGACGTTGGCGGAACCTGGAGGCAGTCGCAGCAGTTGAGCCAGGTGCAATTCCACTCCGGTGCGGGAATCGGCATCCGTGTAGCAAATGCAGATGCGAAAATTGCAAAGGGATTGTTCCGCGTTGATCTCGCCTACAACTTCGAGCAGAAGAAGTTCGCACAGCTCATCATCGGTACGCAGGAAGCCTTCTCCTTCTTCGATACATTCGAGTTCCGCCCGCCGGGGCCGTACACGTATTGAGCCGGCGGTACGTACGCGCCGAAGCAATCAGCCATGCGCGAACCGGTAGCTGCATTGCCGGGATGCTCTGCCGCACAGGGCCGCGATGCGTCTCCGCCGGAGAAGCTGTTCCGTGCCGGCTTCTCCCACTACACCCCCGCAGGCATTCTCCGGTTTCGGCACTGTTTTCCCTCCGGCTCGCGGTCACTCCATGCGGCCACACACCACTCTGCAAATCTTTCACACGAATATGAATCGATGGCGCAGGCGTCGAACCTTTTTTCAGGTGCGGAGGACAAAGTGGCAACCACATGGGCACTCCAACCCTTGAAAACAGCGGCATGGAGGGTTGGCACATCGATTGATCCCAAGTACTTCAACGCCGGCAGGCAGAGTGAAGCAGGCCGGAAACGGATTTCAAGAACAACGGATCAACTTTGGCTACGCAAGGAGGAAGAATCATGTCTATCGTACGTTATCCCGGATTCAACGTTCACGGTTTTCAGCGCGACCTGCAGCGCGAAATGAATCGTCTGTTCGACGGTTTCTTTCCAACAAGCCGCAAGAACAATGACGATGGGTTTGAATCGGCCGTATGGCGCCCGGTAGTGGACGTCCATGAGGATGATCACGCCTATCTGCTCGATGTGGAGTTGCCCGGCCTCAGCCGCGACGACATCAAGATCAATTTCCAGGAAGGGACGCTCTCGATTGCCGGCGAGCGGAGCTACGAGTACGAGAAGAAGGAGAACGGCGAGAACGGTGCAGTGCAGGGGAATCAGAAGAATGCACATCGCGTGGAGCGCTTCTACGGCAAGTTCCATCGCAGCTTCTCGTTCCCGGCATCGGTGAATGCCGAGGGGATCAAGGCGTCCTTCGAGAACGGCGTGCTGAGGATCACCGTCCCGAAGGCGGAGACCGTAAAGCCGCGCCAGATCTCCATCGTGTAACGCGCGGCATGTCCGCACGGCAGAGTGGTTGTGTTTGGTTTGATGTTGCAGGTGTCGAATCGTGTGGTTGATGGTGAACAGAGATGGCCGGTCCGGATCGTTCCGGGCCGGCCTTCGCATTTTATGTTCGTTGGGGCAGTGGTTGGTAGTACAGGGGGAAGAGGAACGCGCGGCTGTAAGCAACGCCAACCGGCTGTCGACGAATGGCCGCCGGCTCGAAAAATACAACGAATGGTGTCGAGGCGGCTCGGGCTTGGATCGTGGGGCCGTTTCCTCCTATCTTTGCGTGTTTTCCGTATAACTCAGGGTAAACAGCAGGCGACTTGATCATGTCCAGGGAACGCCAACGACATCGTCCGGCAATGGAGATCGACATCGCCGGCGTCGGAGACGGCGAATATGCCTTCGCCTTCGATGTGCCTGCTTCTGCGATCAACCTCGACGAATCGTTCCTCGGGAATGTGAAGGTAGAGGGGACGCTGCGGAAAGTCTCGTCGCAGTTCTTTCTCACGAGCACGATCACGCGAACATATGTGCGCGAATGCGATCGCTGCCTTGCGGAGATCCGTGTGGAAGGTTCGATTCCGTTGACGGTGTACTACCGCACGGAATTCGGCGACCGGCGAGGGCTGGAGGACGAAGATAACGTTGTGACGCTGGAACCGGATCAGGAGTCGATCGTGCTGGATGATGAGGTGCGCGATGCGATTCTGCTGGATCTGCCGGCGAAGATGCTCTGCCGCGAGGAGTGCAAGGGGCTGTGCCCCGGATGCGGTGCGGATCTGAACAACGATGCCTGCCGGTGCGAGACGCCGGCGATCGATCCGCGCTGGGAGAAGCTTGCGGAGATGCTGAAGAAGAACGGCGATCAGGAATAGAGAGTAGCGATACTATCAACATACATTCATTCAGGAGAGAACGATGCCAAATCCAAAGCGGAGGCATTCGAAGTCGCGCCGCGACAAGCGCCGCACGCATTACAAGGCAACGGCCGCCGGCTTCGGGAAGTGCCCGAACTGCGGCTCGATGAAGCTGCATCATGCAGCATGCAAGAGCTGCGGCTACTACAACGGCCGTGTGATCATCCGCACGAACGAGACCGTATAGCCCGGCGGCGGATAAGAGTTCCTATCTATGGTCGCTAAAGGCCTGCAGGCAGGCCATTACCACCCGGTTGTGTTAGGAACTCCAACGCAGCGCGCGCTGTGCGTCGAGAATTCGAGAGCGCCTGTCCACACCGCATGTGTCGCGGATCCGGGACAGGCGCTTTCCGTTGATGCAGACCAGATTCACTTCGCCAAGGAACATCGATGCCATCCGGATCACCGTTTACGCGCCATCTGTTTCTGCATCTGCGGACCTCCGCAATCATCGTCTCCGTTGTGGCCCTCGGCCTCTGGATGTATGCCATGATGCATGGGGAGGAGGTGAACTGGACGGTGGTGCTCCTGGTTGCGGCTGCCATGCTTGGAAGCACCCTCCTCAACACCCTGTACGATGTCTGGAAGGAGAGGAAGGCCGCGCGCCGACCGTGAACGTTCACATGCGGTTATCGCAGGCGGGCCGGCGTTCCATTGTCCGGGTTCCATCGCCAACAATTCATCGCTCGCGATCCGTCGCCTGCCGATCGTGCTGCCGGCTGCGAAGCAGTCCCCTGCCGCCTCCGGCCGAATGGACAATGCGGCAGGCTCATCAATCGTACAACAATGCCAGCCATCGTTCTCTTCGTGAACTGTGCAAATGCCCACGAGGCACATACCATCGCCCGGAAGCTGGTGGAGGAACGGAATGCAGCATGCTGTACGATTGTTGGCGGCGTTGAATCGTACTATATCTGGGAGGAGCGAGTGGAGCGTGGGGAGGAGGTGATGATGATGATCAAGACAACCGACGAGCGCTTCGCCGATGTGGAGCGATGCATCGAGGAGCTGCACAGCTATGACGTACCGGAGATTATTGCGCTTCCGGTAACGCGGGGTTCCCAACGGTATCTGGCCTGGCTGGAAGGCACCGTGAGCCGGTAATCCATGCTGGCGCCGTAACGAGCGCAGAGAACGGCTCGGCGCTCCATCACACGATCATCGCTTGCCGTGTGCACGGCGGGGACATCCATCACAGCCCATAACGCAAACCACTTCTGCCTCGGCTACTGCCCTCCGTACAGCGCCTTCATCTCCTCATCGCGCAGCTTGATTGCGTCGGCGTACTCCTCGAGTGCCCGCTGCATGAACTCGTTGAACTGTTCGTGCGTGGCGATGGCGCCGCTGGTATAGAATCGCGCCGCTTCGCCGTGGCAGCCGTGGTCGGCGTAGAGCGCGCCGAGCACAAGCGGCAACGCCGGGTTGTCGTCGCCCAGTTCGCGCTGAACCGACGTGGTTGCCTTGGAGAGTTCCGCGCTCTCGGCAGCGCTCAGGCGATTGAAGGAGGCCTCGACGCGGCTCTGGTCGTCGCGGGCGTTGCTGAGGGTCCACGAATAAATCGCTTCCGGGATCAGGTCCTTCCCATCCCACGTTGCCGTGGTATCGGAGGTCTCGGTGTGGAAGAGCTCATTGCCCACGTAGTCCTTCACGGAGACTACGTAGCGTTCGACACCTGCGGTGCGAAGCCAGCGGAACCGCACCGCACCATTGGATATCGCAGTGGCGCGAGGCTCCAGTATCACCAGCAACTCGTTCCTGTTGCCGAACGCGCTCCCGAGCCGTTCCGCCGTCTCCAGGCCGCCGTTGAGCCCCGTGTGTTCGCGGATCTTGCTGTCGGCCTCGTCGCGTGCGCTTTCCTTTGCAGAGTTCTCCGCCTTGTCCAACGCTTCCGAGCCCCCTTCCACGCGGGTGGCACCTGCCTGGCTGGTGTGGTCGTGATTGCTGGAACTTGCCGCAGCAAGCGTGCGCACGGTGGTGGCCACGGCCGCGTTCTCCCCCTTGCCCGCGCGCTTCACCGCGTCCGCCACGCGTACCGTGGTCGGCTGTGCGTATTTGATCACCTTGCCGTTCACGGAAAGCTGCAGCGTGGCTCCCGATGCAACCGTCAGTTCATCCTTCGGCCCCAGCTGTTGGCCGATCGAGGGCTTGCCGCCGCCGTTCACGTTGACAACGCCTGTATAGAAGAGCACGCGAACCGTAGAGTTCTGTGCCGCTGCCGGGATGGTCAGGACAAGCAGAAGCGTCAGTGTAGAAAGATAAGTGCGCATAGCATTGATCTTCGGGATTGTGCGTCGCCAAATTAGTGAATGCCGTTGCCAGATGCCACCGGTCGAGCGGGTGCGGTACAACCTACAACGGGGCGATCTACGATCGGTTAGGCGGAAGGATGCGGCCAACGTCCTGCAAATCGGTATCCAAATGTTCCCGGCAAGGAGTTAGTTCGTTCGGTTCGTGTATATTCATTCCCCCTTGCACCGGCCGCTGCCGGGAGCATACCAATTGATTCCCCGATCCGTGCCGTAATTGACGTGCTGAACGATAAGAGTTCAATCCGTGGAACAACCTTTCGATCGCTTCTCTCGCATGCGGAGGAGCTGATTGATGCCGGCCGCATCCGAGAAGCGCGGAGGCTGATTGCGCAGTTCATCGAGCGCAAGAAACTCGATGCATGCGAGCTTCCGTCATTGGCGGCGTTGTACCTGCGCGTTGGCAAGCCGGACAGTGCAGTGCTTACCATGCGGCAGGCCGTTACGCAGCTTGGCGAACAGCCGGAGTTGCTGAACTCCTTCGGTTTGCTCCTCGCCTCGCTCGGGCGCGAACGCGAAAGCCGCGAGCAGTTTGAAGGGGCGTTGCGCATCGATCCCACCAACGCGGAGGCTCTTCGTAATCTCGCGTTCACGCTGCACCGCACCGGCCATCGCGACCAGGCCTACAGGATGCTCGTGCGCTGCTATCGCTCGGCGCCGCTCTCAACGGAACTCCGTCTGGTTTGTGGGGCGCTTCTCGAGATGGACGGACTCCTGGACGAAGCGGCCTGTTGCTATCGCGATGCGATGGAAATGAGTCAGGTTAGCGATCAGGTTACGCTTGCCTCGCAACGACTGTTTGCAATCGGCGCCAATCGTGCCGAGTTGAACTTCGAGGATCTGATGAACTCCCTCGGCGGCGGCATCCGGGCTGCGGACCTCGGAGAGTTGTGAGCCCCGGCGGGTATGCCGGGCGAGCCGGAGCAGCCGGCCGCAACTACCGTTGATTGTCTAGCCGTACGCCGCGGCGCACGATGACCGGGGAACCCTCGGCAACGAATGCCGATACCGGCTCGGCGGCAAGTGCGGTCGCGAACTGTTGACCATACAGCGCCGCGGCATCGCAGGTCAGAGATGACGACGCAACACGCCACACCCTCCACGACGGATGCTCCACCTGGTACTCCACGCACGAGCCATCGCGCTGCGCGGCATATCCCCAGTAGTGCTCCGTGATGAACTCCTCCTCGGAGCCGGCCACGAGCGGCTGCGGTCCGCCGATCGTATCCGCACGAATGCCGTTCCATATGCCATCGAAACGCCAGCCGTATTCAACCACTCCATTCGCTCCCACGCCCGGGGTCAGCTCAACACGGTGCCGCATCGGCATCGCAACGTACCGTTCGTTGTAAACCAGGCGTGCAACGGCGGCAATGGCATGGCGCGGCACGATCTCTTTCACGAACACTACGCCGCGGCGCCAGCCCTCAGGCCCCTTGCGCCGAACGTAGAACCGAAGATTCACCTCCTCGAAGTTGCGATGGAACGGAATGGGAATCCCGATCACCTTCGTCTTCAGAAACAGAAAGCCGACCATGCTCACGTAGTGGCGGTTGCCCCAGGTATCCAGTTCCGTTCCGCGCGGGACAAGGGGGAGCAGGATGTCTGGGGCGATGCTGTAGTTCAGCATCGCAAGGCTGCGCCACTCGGCGCTGAGGAACAGAGAAAGGGATGTTGGCTGCTGGTCTGCCATGGCATTTCCGTTATCCTTACCTGCGGGCGCGCCTGCGCGGAGCCGGTCGCGAGTTGGCCGCCATGAGCTTGAACGAGGCGAAGAACGATGCAACAGGCTGGCTCTCCACGCTCGCAGCGGAGCCTCCGATGAACCCGACCTGGTAGAGCCGCGTTCCCACCATGTAGTAATCGAATCTCCCGTACATCACCTGGTCGTTCTTCCGCGTAGTGAAGCGGATGGAGCGGCCGGGATGCCCTTCGAGTGAAAGAGTACGCTCGCCCTCCAATGTGGCCTGCATGTTCTCCAACGCGCCTTCGCGCGCGCCGTCCAGAATGCGAAGCTCCAGCATGCTGTCGATCGTAGCCCCCTTGAAGTCGTTGTAGCCTATCAGGCAGAGACCTTCATTGGCGTTGATCGCCGAGTACATGTGAACGCGAATGGTGCCGTTGTCGCTCTCGACGGAGTTGGTTTGAAGCTGTGGCTTGCTGTAGCCCGCGGGAAGGGTGATGCTGAACCGGCCGTCGGAGGAGACCAGTTGCTCACCCGCGACGCCGGAGTCCGCCCGCACGGATCCATACGAGTGCTGCCGTGCGTGCAGGTAGATAGTGGCCGGCGAGACCCGCGACATGGCACTGGCGGCGATGATGAACGAGGCCAGGGCAACGACGATCATGCGATACTCCTCTTCTGAAGCTACCGTTGGCGTGGGGGCGTCGCGAAACGGTTGGGTGTTCCACCGATGACGGACTGCGACAACCATGACGAAGATAGCGGTTTTGGTTCGCCCTATCCGCATGATCATGGCCGGATGATGAAGAAGATGGCGAGAGAGAGGAAGGTGGAAGGATATGACCTGAAGCCGAGTGGAGGTCCCGCAATGTAGGTAGGCAGCCGATGCAGGCTGTGCGCCGACCTCGCTGCGTCGACCTCGCTACGCCGGGCTCATGCCGGGGGCGCAGGCTGCCTGGTTGCGCGCGGCACGGCGCAGGCCGTGAGCCCAAGCCAGCGCGAGATTCGTTGGCGGTTGTGCGCCACCGCCGCGTACAGAACAATTTCGGCCGCGAGGAGCGGAGGGAGAAGGTAGATGATAACCGGGAGTACGGACCACGGGAAGTGCCGCCAGCAGAAGTGGTTCAGCGAGAAGGCCCCGCCGTAGACCCGGCCGCGGTGCGTGATGGTGTGAATGCGCCGAGCGCAGAGTTCGTAGTCGATGCCGAATGCCTGCAGTTCCTCCTCCGTGAACATCTGGTACGGATGCACGGCGTATATGCCGTTGCGTGCGATACGCCGCGCCAGCTCGGCCGACTTCGTGCAGATCCCGCAGTCACCGTCGAAGAGGAGAACGTCCTGCGAGCCCAGTTGGAAGGATGTGTTCATACGTCACCTGAATTTCCCGGCGTTCAACGTGCGGGCGCCGTTCGCTGTGAGGGGCGGACGGGACTCAATCCTCGCCATTCGCGTGAGCGCATTCGGCGGCAAGCGGGCAGGAGCCGCATGCGGGCCGCGTCCGTCTGCAAAGCGTTCGTCCGTGTTCGCGGAGCAGCATGTGAGCGCCGATCAGCCAGTCGTAGTTGGCCGCGGGGATCTGCGGAGCAACGGCGTCGCGAACCGAACGATAGGAGGCGGAGTAGTTCTTCTGCTCGGCGCCATACCCAACCCGCAGCAGCACGCGGAGACCGTTGGATTCCGGCGCGAGATATGGATGTGTGCGGGTCATCATCAGAATCTTTTCGGCGCCCGGTTCTCCGATCATCGGAAACGTTGCAAGCTCCTTTCTGGCCGTCGCCAGCGGCAGTGCCAGCAGGGCGCGCATGTCGCCGCCATAAGAGTCCAGCACGATGCGTGCCGATGTCTGCATCCGCTCCGCACGTTCCTCGGCGTAGATGCCGCCGCCGCGGAGCACTTCGGCCAACAGGTGCGGAGATACATGCGCGATGGCTTCCGGGGTGATGCCGATCTCCGAACGAAGACGCACGAGTGTTGCCGTGCGTGCCGTATCATCGCTCAGGTAGGCGGCCTGTTCCCAAAGCACGAATTCGAACGCTGTTTCCGCCGGAGGCGGTGACGGCGTTCCATACTGCGCGTGCAGCCGGTCGATCATCGCGGCAAGTGCAATGGGCATGCGGCAACTTAGCGATCCCCGGGATATCGTTGATGGGATTGCTGCTCCGTGTGGAGATCGCCCGGCTTCAGCCGGCGCAGCGGTATGATGAAGCCTGCGGTGCGATTGCAGGAGCGTCGGGAACCGGAGACGACGCATGACGCCGGTCCCCGGCCCAGGCCGGTTGCTTCACAACGAAACGGCTCCCATACCGCGAGTGCATGCGGGCCGTTGAGACTGGTCAGGAGCGGGGGCGTGCTCAGGCTGCGCGCCGGTAGACTTTGAATGCCTGGGATGCGAAGAACGACGTAAGGAGCACGAAGCCCGCAAGGAGCGCCATGTTCACTCCCACACCTCCCCAGTTGGTGCCGGCCATGGCGTCTCGCGCGGCGTTCACTCCCCAGTTCACCGGATTCACCTTTGCGATCACGCCGATCCAGCTCGGCATCAACGTGGCCGCCATGAATGCGGTGGAGAGAAACGTCAGCGGCATGCCGAAGAAATTGATCACCGCTATCAGTGTCTCCTCGCGCCGCGTGAGAAGTGCCACGCCGTTGGAAAAGGCGGAGAAGCCGGCCCCCAGCAGTGCGGCGATGCCGAGAATGGCGAGGAACGCACCGATGCCGCCGGGAAGCGATGCGCCGAGCACCAGCCCGAAGAGGAGGATGATCAGCGATTGCACCAGCACCGTCACCGCCGCGTGAAGTACCCGCGCCGCGATCAGCGCGCCGCGATGCGCCGGCGTTGCAAGCATCCGATCCATCACCCCCTCGTTCAGATCCTCGATCAATCCCATTCCGGACCATGCCGAACCGAACAGCGCCGTCATGATCACCACACCCGGCGTCAGGAACTCGATGTACGTGGTGTCGCCGAATCCAGGCAGCTCCACCACACGGCGGAACAACTGACCGTAGAGCGTAAGCCAGATCACCGGCTGCACCAGTGTCACGACAATCCAGATGGGAATGCGGAGTGTCGTTCGCAGATGGCGGACCAG
Organism: Bacteroidota bacterium; assembly: GCA_018266795.1. Classification (GTDB taxonomy): domain Bacteria; phylum Bacteroidota; class Ignavibacteria; order OLB7; family OLB7; genus JAFDZV01. The sequence continues at coordinate 102,817 of JAFDZV010000001.1, forward strand.
AAGGTGAAGCGTATCCGATATGAACGTTCTCATCGCTGATCTCCTCCGCGTCTGTTTGCCGGCGCCTGATGATTCTGTTCGGCCATGCCGTTGCTCGTGAAACGATGGCCGGTGTAGTGGAGGTACACGTCGTCGAGTGACGGGCGGCTGAGCGTAACCGCGTTCACACCGATGCCGGCGCGCTCGAGTGCCGTGATAAGAGCCGGAACGGCAGTGGCGCCGTGGGCGACGCGTGCGACGATCGAGTCGCCATCTTCGATTACCTCCAGCACTTCCTCCATCGTCCGAAGCACGGATGCTCCTTCGGATGTCCTTCCCTCGACGTTCAACGTCACGGAGTCTCCCTCGATCTTGGCCTTCAGATCGCTCGGCACCCCCTCGATCACCACGCGTCCGCGATCGATGATGGCCACGCGATCGCACAGCTGATCTGCCTCCTCCAGGTAGTGCGTCGTGAGGAGCACCGTGAGTTTCCGTTCCTGGCGTATCCTCTTCAGATCTGCCCAGAGTGCGGATCGTGTCTCGGGATCGAGGCCTGTCGTGGGCTCATCCAGATAGAGAACCTCCGGTTCGTGAACCAGGCCCATCGCGATATCCAGGCGGCGTTTCATGCCGCCGGAGTAGGTGTTCACCAGGCGGTCCGCGGCTTCGGTCAGCCCGATCCATTCCAGCAGCGAGCCGACGCGTCCGGCGATATCACGCTTCGGAACGCGCTCCAGATGCGCCTGCAGTGTAAGGTTCTCGCGGCCGGTTCCGTGGCGGTCCACACCGGATGCCTGCGCAACGTAGCCGATGCGCCTGCGCACGCCGGCAGCATCGCTCTCCACATCACGCCCTGCAACCTGGGCGCTGCCGCCGCTCGGTACGCTGAGTGTGGCGAGCATGCGCACGGTGGTGCTCTTGCCAGCGCCGTTCGGTCCAAGCAGACCGAATATCTCGCCGGCGCTCACGGTGAAGGAGACGTCCGTGACGGCGTCAACTCCGTTTCTGTAGGTCTTGCAGAGATGATCCACAACGATTGCGTTCATGTGTTTCTCGATACATGTTATCGTGCGAAGCTCGACGTGGCAACGGCGTCAGTGTGAAGCGATGACAACCTTGCTTGCGCCTCCCCGGATGCGAATATCGTATCCGTTCCCCTCATCGCTGAATCCGGAGGACTCCCATCGGGTCCGGCTGCCGATTGCACCGAAGTGGCTGGCATCCAGCGTAAGCCGGTAGGCGCCGCCGACGATGTCGACGCGGGCCTGCGTTCCCGCGGGCCGGTACAGCGTAACCTGGCTTACACCTCCGGTGAGATGAATCGGTACGATGCCGACCGGCTTCGGAAGCATCACTACAACGTTGCTCAGGCCGCCGTTGTGAGCGAGCGACAGAAGCTGCAGTTCCTCCAGATTCATCGTAACCCACGCCGCTCCGCCGTTCGACTCGATGCTCCAGGGGATTGCCGTGTTGAGGAGTATCGTCCCGGGGCGCTCTCCGCGAAAGGGGAAGCTTCGGAAGAACGAATGATACTGGATCTCCACCGTATCCTCGGTGATGTGCATGCCGGGAACGGGGTGCTCGAAGCGTGCGCGGAAGAACTCGTCGCTCAGAGGCATTCCCTGAATCGTGACATAGCGGGCGATGCTGTTGGTGAATCGGAGATGGCCTGTCCCGGCCTCGCCGAGCGGAGTGGCCACTTCGATTCCGTCGTCGTCATCACCCAGATCCACCCAGTGTTCGTACGATTCTGATTGCCGGATCTCGTTCATGGTTGTTCAGGTGAGGTGTTGAGCTGCCATCGATGCCCGGCAGCGGGGAGGCGTGTCGCGAACCGCGGCCGGCGCATTGCAGCGGGATGAAGCCGAGGCGGGTCGCGGCGCGGATCGTAGATTGCAGACGCTTCACCCCGGACGCCGCGCCCTTTGTACGATAACATGGACGAACGCGGCGTATGTTTTTGCTTAGCTGCTAATTATCTTAGCGGCTAAGACGATGTCAACTTAGGTTTGTTTCGCTTGATGGCAAAAAAGAATCGCACGCGCGAACAACTGGTGCTCGGGCTTCAGGAGATGGGGCGGATGCTGAGCACTGCAACGGTACTCTATCACCAGGTGATCGCGGAGCGTCTGGGGCTGAGCGCATCCGATCACAAGTATGCCGACGTTCTTCTGCGAACGGGTCCCGTTACCGCCGGCGAGTTCGCCGATCTCACCGGCCTCACCACCGGTGCGATTACCGGCGTCGTGGACCGCCTGGAGCAGATCGGCCTTGTGCGTCGCGTGAAGGATCCGAACGACCGGAGACGCGTGATCATCGAGATTGTGCATAACCCTGCGATCGAGCGAACGTTCTCGGATCTTTTCGCCTCGCTCGTCGAGGCAACCGAACGGCTTGCCCGCCACTACACGCTCAGCCAGTTGGAACTGATTTACGATTACATGCTGCGTTGCAAGACCATGATGGAAGAGGAGCAGAGGAAGCTTCGCAGCCGCCAGCCGTCCTGACCGGCCGGGGCCTGCGAACGTTCATGCTTCGTCGCGTGCGCAGCCGGTGCAGCGGGGAATAACGATTGATGACGTCGCGGGCCGCCAATATCGATTGTGATTGCACGTCGCCAAGGCTCAACCGTTCGCAATGATGCGCGGCACCTGAATGGTTCGCGCATGTTTCCAACACGATACCCGGAGTTTGAGTTATGGCAATTGCCGCTGCGCTTGTATCTGAGTTCGATCACGAGATGGCCGTTACGCGGACCGTGCTCGAGCGTGTTCCGTTCGATAATCCCGCATGGGCGCCGCATGAGAAGTCGATGACCCTGAAGCGCTTGGCCACTCACGTCGCCACGCTGCCCAGATGGGCGATGCATACCATGGGTGTTTCGGAATTCGATCTTGGTGCGAATGGCTACAACCCTCCGGACCTGAAGTCTGCCGATGAACTTGTGGAGGAGTTCGACAAGATCGTTGCCGATGCTCGCGCGGTGCTGGCGAATGCATCCGATGCCGATTTCATGGCTCCCTGGACATTCAGGAACGGGGACCAGGTGTTCTTCACCATGCCGAAGGCCAGCGCCGTGCGGTCGTTCATGATGAACCATTCGATTCATCATCGCGGCCAGTTGACGGTGTATCTCCGTCTGCTCGACGTTCCGCTGCCGAGCATCTACGGTCCAACGGCGGACACGCCGGTCTGAGGGACGCGATAACGCAGGCTGGAAGGCGGAGCTGGCGGGGAGGCCGATGGCGGTGTCCCCGCCAGTTGTGCAGATGGAGCATAGTGCGATAGAAAGCAGCCGGGATCCGTGTTGCGGTCGCAGAGCGGCAACCTGCAAACTGTTGAGATCGGATAGTATTCTGCTGATCAGCCGCCGGCATATCCGGGCACGGCCGGGCGCACGAATCTTCCTTCACGGTGTATCTTTTCGAGACGTAGCGTGTCATGCTCCTGTCCGTTGCATCACCCCATCCGGACGAGGTCCCTTCTCGGAATTCAAACAAGAACATTCGCGCATGAGCAGTTTACCTCGTACCCTCTCGCTTGTCGCAGCGGTGCTGGGCCTTGCAGCGCCTGCATTGCGGGCGCAGGCACTGCAGAACCCGATCCTGTTCGTAACGCAGGTGCCGTCACCAAACGATTCGGCCAATGTCGCATCACTCTTCGCAAATCATGTCGCCGACATGCCGGGCGCTCCCCGCGGCGGCGACCTGTGGATACGGTATCCGGATGGCACGCTCAAGAACCTGACGCAGACAGCCGGCTACGGCGTATCCGGTCTGCAGGCCCAGGGGGCAATCGCCGTTCGCGAGCCTTCCGTGCATTGGAGCGGCACGAAGGCGATCTTCAGCATGGTGGTCGGCGGAGCCTCGAGCCAGGGAGATGCCACGCCGTTCTACTGGCAGTTGTACGAGATAACGGGCCTCGGGAAAAACGAGACTCCGGTGATCACGAAAGTCCCGAACCAGCCATCGAATTTCAACAACGTCAGCCCGATCTACGGGACGGACGATCGAATCATCTTCACATCGGACCGTACGATCAGCGGCGACCGGAGTCTGTATCCGGCGATGGATGAGTACAAGGGAGCCCCCACGAACACCGGCGCGTGGAGCCTCGATCCCGTCACCGGCGATCTGTTCCAGCTCGATCACTCGCCATCCGGAGACTTCTCTCCCACGATCGACAGCTACGGCCGTCTGCTGCTGATGCGCTGGGATCGCCTGCAGCGCGATCGCAATGCGGACATCGATGCGCTCGGCACCGGTGTGAAGGGAACGTTCAACTACACGGACGAATCGCTGCAGGGCGTGCCGCAATACAATGTGCGGCCGGAGACCTTTCCGGAGCCGCAGGGCTCGCGCACCGATCTGCTCAACGGCACCAACATGGTGGGGATGGAGTTCAACCAGTTCTTCCCGTGGCAGATCAACGAGGACGGCACATCGCCGGAGATCATCAACCATCTCGGACGACACGAGATGCGCCAGGTGTTCAACCGTTCCATCACGGACGATCCGAACGTCATCAACTTCAACTTCGCCAACACGCCTCGGAGCAATCGCAATCCGATCAACAACTTCATGCAGGTGAAGGAGGACCCGACGACGCCGGGACTCTACTACGGTGTGGATGGCTTCCAGAGCGGCACGCACGGCGGCGGACAGATCGTTTCGCTCACAATCGCGCCCACGCTCGATCCCGATCAGACCGCGGTGACCTACATCACCGATCGCTCCACGGCCGGCATCACCTTCGAGGGGAACACACCGAACCCGAACCATTCCGGATTCTATCGTACTCCGATAGTTGTTGCCGGCGCCGGCGTGATCGCATCGCACTCTCCAGATTCTCACGCCGATCTGAACCAGGGAACGCGGAGCAATCCGGTATCACGATACAGCTACCGCCTCAAGACCCTGAAGCGTTCCGGCAATGTCTGGGTCTCCGATCAGACCCTTACAACGGGGCTTTCGAAGACGCTGACCTACTGGGATCCCGACACGCTTGTTCACTTCTCCGGTGCGCTCTGGGAACTCGACCCGGTGGAGGTGCGCGTTCGCCAGCGCCCCACACGGCGGGCCTGGTCGCTCCCGACGCAGGAGCAGACGGTGTTCACGGAGGAGGGGATCAGCGAGACGGCGTTCCGGGGATATCTGATGGAGAAGAATCTGGCCGTGGCCGTGTCGCGAGATGTGACCCACCGCGACGGCGCGGACAGGCAGCAGCCGTTCTATCTCCGCATTGCGGGGACAACGAAGCAGTCTGCAAACGCTAGCGGGAAGATCTACGATGTGTCGGATCTGCAGTTCTACCAGGGAGATTACATCCGCGGTCACGGACTTACCGCGCCGAACGGCACGCCGGCGCCTGGGCGCCGCATTCTCGCGGTGCCGATGCATCTGCCGGCGGGAACCAACACCTCCGGCAACGGAGCGCCGGCCGGAAGCGTGAAGCTTGGGAACGACGGATCGATGGCGGCCTTCGTTCCGGCACGCCGCGCGATGAGCTGGCAGCTTACCTCACCTACGGGCACGCCAATTGTGCGCGAGCGCTACTGGGTGACCTTTCAGCCGGGCGAGATACGCGTCTGCGCCTCGTGTCACGGCACCAACGATGCCGCGATCGCGCCGCTCAATCCCGTTCCCCAGAACAAGCCGCAGGCATTCCGCGATCTTCTTCGCACGTGGAAGGCGGCGGTTTTCCCTCTGCACGTTTCGCTCTCCTCACCGGCGAACGATACCGCCGGTATGGACCTGGCCGGCATGGTCAACTGGCTGGCCGATGCACGCTCCACGTCGTACCACGTCCAGGTATCCACAACCAGTGACTTCGCCGCGGTGCTTCTGGACCGCGATAGCGTGAACGTGGTTTCGCAGGCCTTCTCCGGACTCGACCACAACGCCACGTATTACTGGCGCGTGCAGGGAATCAACAAGTACGGCCGCGGCGACTGGTCCGACATCTGGCGCTTCACCACGTCCGTGGCAGCGCCTCTGCTGAAGCTGCCGGACAACGGCGCCGCATCGCAGCCGTTGAGCAACCTGCTTACCTGGAGGTTGGTACCGGGCGCCGATCTCTATCGCGTGCAGGTTGCAACCACGCAGGACTTCTCCACAACGTTCGTGGACCAGACCGGCCTTACGGACACGGTCACGAACGTCGCCGGGTTGCTTCCGAAACAGACATACTACTGGCGCGTTGCCGCAACCGGCCATGGTGCACCCGGAGCGTGGTCCGACGTATGGAGCTTCACAACCGGCGAGGCACCCGGCATGCTGGCGCCTCTGCTTGCCAGCCCGCCAACGGGAGCCACATCGCTTCCGGTAATCGCGCGTCTGGTCTGGAAACCTGTTGCCGGTGCGGACTCCTTCCATCTGCGCGTTGCGCTCGGGCAGGACTTCGCCGCACCCGTTCTGGATCGGAACGGGATCAGGGACACGGCGTTCGACATCGCCGGGCTGGAGAAGGGGAAGAAGTACTACTGGCACGTGAGCGCTACCGGTGCGGTTGGCACCAGCCCGTGGTCCGAGACGTGGAACTTCAGCACGGAGAGCGCGCCGGTGATTCTCGCTCCGGTGCTCGCGCTTCCCGGCAATGGCGCCACCGCCGTTCCAGCCGCTGCCACGCTCCACTGGCTTGCCGTGAACGGTGCGGACTCGTACCATGTCCAGTTGTCCGATTCCGATGGCTTCACTACAACCATCGTGGATCGGACGGGAGTTCTGGATACGATGCTGCACGTTACGGGGCTGGCGTATTCCCGGCGGTATTTCTGGCGCGTGAACGCGAGCGGCGCGGCCGGCCTCAGCCCATGGTCGCAGATCTGGAACTTCACGACGGAACAGACGCCGCTCTCGGTTGATGCCGAAACCGGAGCGTCGTTCACGCTGGAGCAGAACCGTCCTGATCCGTTCAACGAGGCAACCACGCTTACCTTCGGTACGCCGCGTGCAGGCATGGTGGCGTTGAAGCTCTACGACATGAGGGGAGTGGAGGTGGCGACGCTGGCCGATGAACGGGCGGAGGCGGGGACCCACGCGCTCGAGATCGATTCGCATGCGCCGGGCCTCGCCGGCCTGCCGAGCGGCGTCTATCTGGTTCGTCTGGTGACGGAGTACGGCACGCGTGCCGTGCTGGTGCATCTGATGCGATAGGGCGGAGCGCACGGCCTCGAGCGCAGGTGCGTTCCTGCTTCGGAGGCGCATTCGTGCTTCAGGGAGCGGCTGCGCGAGGCATGCAGGTTGGGTACAGGCGGGGCATCGTTCGCGATGTTCCGCCTGCTTCGTTCTGTTGCCGGCCTTCACGGCGTTGCGTGAAGCGGAGGCTGCTTCCGGCAAGGTCCGGAGGGTGGTATCGCTGCGCGGTGTGGTGCATCACCCGGGAGGGCTCAATGGAGCGAGGGAGCGATCGTGCGGAGCCACTCGAGCGCGGCCTCGCGCGTGCAGAAGAAACGTTCGTTCTCCGTGGCCAGTTCCCGCTCGAACGATTCCATCTTGTTGCAGTCGTGATGAACGTGGGCAACGGCGCCGCAGATCGCATCACGTCGCGGCGCTGCGATCTCTCCTACATCGTCGAACAGCTTCAGATAGGCAGCGCGGTGATCGTAGGCGGCGAGAAACGTCGGTATCACTGCCCGTTGGAAGGCGTGCGTTGCGCGGTCAACGGCAAGAGCGTTGTAGCCGGTCATGTCGATCAGCATTGCGAACGTGCATCCGAACGGAATCGCATCGCTCGTGCGATAGAGTCCATCCTCCCACGCCTCCACCTCATCCAGCGTCAACGGGCCTGCAAGCCTTGTCGTAAGGGTGCGATCCGCCTCGTGCCACTCGCTTTCGATAATACGTTCCAGCATGCTTCTCCCGGATGCCTGATCGATCTGTAGCCATGGTGGTTGTGCCGCTTCGCTGCCGGCGGCGCCACTGCTCCCTGTTCACAGTATCACCGGGTTCCGAACTCCCGGGCGCCGAACAGAGCGGCCGACAAGATAACACGCATTGCCGACGCGGAGGCGAAGCATCTGCCATGGGTGGCATGCGGGTGGGCGGCACGTACGAGCGCGCGTATCCGCCGGTTCGGCGCATGGCGCGGATCGTACCAGTCCTGCCCCGGCCGTTCTGTTGGAGCGGATGAGCGAACGGGTCAGGGCCCGCCACTTCCGGCGGGCCCCGAACTCCGGTGAGATGGGCGCACGCAGGGCGTGCCGGCCTCGCTACTGTTTGATGATCTTCTGGAATGTAGAGCCTGCATCCGCATCGATTCGGAGCAGATACATGCCCGCCGGAACAGGGGAGAGATCCAGCGTATGCCCCTGTTCGCCGGCGGTGATTTCCGTTGTGATCATCTCGCGGCCCAGCTCATCGATCAGCGTCGCGCGCGCCATCCCATGCGTGCGCGGCGCCCTGATTGCGAGTGCGGCCCCGGCCGGATTCGGCGCCGCGCTCCAATCGCCGTTCCGGATCGAAGCTTCCCGGATGCCGGCGGGCGAACCGTTCAGCTCCCACCAGTCGTTGTAGAAATTGCTTCCAAGGTCCCAACCCGACCCGACGTACGCCCTTCCGTTCGCAACGCAGGCCGTTGCCCACGCGCGGCTCTTTGTTGCCGGCAGCCCGGAGGCCGGGCTCCACGTATCGGTTGCCGGATCGTAGCTGTAGAAGTCGGAGAAGGAGGTCGTGTACGCTGTCTGCCCAAGGCCGACGTACCCTTTGCCGTTGAGTGCGAAGGCAACCGCACACTGGCGCGCCGCACCCGGGAACTCAGAGAGGTAGTCCCAGGAATCCTTGGAGGCATCGTAGCGATAGAGGTCCGTGGTCTCCAGATTTCCGATGCTTCCGGTTGTCACGTATGCGTACGGGCCAATCACGAACGATGCCTGGAAGATCGCCGGCCCCGATTGCAGGTCGTGCTTCGTAGCCCACGTGTCGGTTGCGGGATCGTATTCGTAGAAATCGGCCAGGAGCACCTTGTTGTCGCTTCCGCCTCCCACGTACGCCTTGCCGTTCACCACGAAGCAGGTAACGCCGTCGCGTGCGATACCCGGGAAGTCCGCCTTACGCGCCCAGGTGTTGGCAGCCGGGTCGTATTCCCACAGATCCTTCTTCAGGTTCGTATTGCCGTCGTATCCAAGGCAGACGTAGCCCTTGGCTCCGATGCTGAAGCCCGCGCCAAATGCGCGCTCGTTGCTGACGCCCGGTATGTTCGCCAGTCGCGTCCACGTGCCGGACTCCACGTCATAGCCGTAGAAGTCCTTGCTGCCCGCACCTGCGCCTGTGTAGACCCTGGAGCCGATGGCGAAGGAGATCGCTGCATCCCGTGCTCCTCCGGGCAGGTTGGTCCGTTGCGACCACGTCTGTGCGCTGGCTGCCGGACCGGTGAGGAGGAGCGCGATGGCAATGGTGTATGCAAGCTGTCTCATGATGCATTTCACACAGTTAGTGAGTTGATACGTGCGTGCACGGCCGTGCCGTTTCCGGCCGGCGACGCATAACCCGGTCGCATCCGGATTGTTAGCCGCCTGCCTGTCCGGTTATTGCTATTTGAGGAGATCTCGGGTGGATGGTGCGAAGTTGGCAACAACAGAGAAACGGAGCACGGTACGAGACCGGCATCGTGCCGGTGATGCGATGCAGTTGGCGCGCCCTATGCCAGCTGCTTCAGGTATGTGCAGAGCCAGGCCTCCGCTTCCGTCGTGCTGCAGAAGAAGCGCTCGTTGGTGGTGCCGAGGCTGCGTTCCAGCTCGGACACCTGCCAGCAGTCCGCATGAACGTGGGCAACTGCCGTACACGTGCCTCGCCGGAGAACTCCTGCCGCGGCCCCGCCGGAGCGATAGATCTTGAGGTAGGAGACTCGATGGTCGTACGCCTCGAGAAATGTCGGAATCACACCGCGCATCAGCGCGTGTACGTCCTGACTGATCGTGCGTGGATCGTAACCGGAGAAATCGATCAGCAGTGCGAACTGGCGCCCCTCCGGAATTGCATCGCTTGCGTCGTACAGCCCCGTTCTCCATGTTTCCACCTCGGACAGCGTGACCTTGCCGCCGAGACACGTTATCAGCATGCTCTCGGCATCTCGCCATTCGCTGGTCATGATAGGCTCCATCGTCTCGACCGCAGTAATTGATAGGACATGACGCACAGATCGCTCCATAGAATGCGCATGCGCACACTGGAAGTTCGCGGCGGGCCGTTCCCGAAGCGTGGGTACTGGGGGTGCGTTGCGGAGTTGGTGCTCCATCCACAACATTCAAAGGTACAAACGTTGGAGGCGAACTTTCCTGATCTCTGTCATGTTTTTTGTGGATGGACGATTTATCGCGGCCGGGTTCTGTGGTAATCCGCTACCCGGTCACCGTTGATATTGGTTGCGTGGAGCCATGGACCGATTCGCTGCGCAGCGGACCGCGGGAACCTGGCGCGATTCGAACCACAATCGGGAGAACACATGCAGGATGAGATCGGGCGCACCGCCGCGGCAGGCAGCGAGACCGGAAGGGTGGAGGCGTTCAGCGACGGAGTGTTTGCCATTGCAATCACTCTGCTGGTGCTGGATCTGAAGGTGCCACGGGAAATTGCCGACGGACACCTGACGGAGGAGCTTCTGCATCTCTGGCCCTCCTACCTGGCATTCCTTGCGAGCTTTCTGACGATCGGTGTGATGTGGATCAACCATCACCGGCTCTTCACGCTCATCAAGCGGTGTGACCATACGCTGCTCATACTGAACGGACTCCTTCTGTTCGGCGTAACCGTTGTGCCGTTTCCCACCGGGCTCGTGGCCGGGTTCCTGGGGCGTCCGGATGCCAGGGTTGCCGCCGTGGTCTACAACGGCACGTTCGTTCTGCTGGCCGTCTTCTTCAACGTCCTCTGGCGCCATGCCTCGCACAACAACCGCCTGTTTGCTCCCGATGCCGATCGTGACGTGATCCGCGGCATCACGCGGCAGTACATGTTCGGGCCGCTCTACTATCTGGTTGCCTGCGCGCTTGCCCTGGTAAGCGTTCCAGCCAGCCTCGGATTCAACATCCTGCTTGCCTTCTTCTTCGCCCTGCCGGGCGTGCGCCTGCCGGAGCGTCGCCCCGGCTAGGCCGCCGCCGTACCGGCAATCGGGCGTCGCGACTCCCCTGCCGTGCGACCACCCAGACCCGCACTGCGGTCGCACGGATCGCGGTGCCGTGCATGGCAGGCCCGGGGAACTGGGACGACTCCCGTGCAGTATCCGCCGTAGCCGGGGCTCGATGTCCAATCGCTGCCATCCGGATCCTCTTTCAGCATCACCGGCCGCGCCATCGCTCCACCAGGAAGCGATGCCGTGCGGCCGCACCCATTCACTGAAACCATTGCAGAGGAATTCCCATGGTATCACGATCGAATCGATGTCTCATGTTGGCGATGGCCGTTGTTGCGATAGTGGCCGCGACGCTGTGCAGCACGCCGGCGGCGCGCGCCCAGTGCTGCGGCTTCGGCATCGGCAACGGCACCGGCTGCACCTTCAGAGTGAAGCTCACCACGCCCGGTGGAGACACCGTCTTCGCCGTTCCGCCCCCCGGCGGTTCCTGGACCATCCCGAACTGTGATCCGTTCCGTCTCTCCGTTGTGGATGCCTGCGGCAATTTGCACGGTCTGCCGACCGTTGTCGGCACCTGCATCGATGTCTACTTCGGCCCCGGCTGCTGCGTGCAGTTCTGCAAGGTGGACGACTGCCGATGGGTTGCCAGCCCGGCGCACTGCGTTTCCTGCGTGTAGGCAACCTGTTGCGCTGTGCGGAATGTACTCCGGCGTGCCGCACAACCGCGACTATTGCGACGCGATCTCCGGCCGGCTCGTACTCTTCGAGCCGGCCGGAGTGGTTTCAGCCGGTTGCCGCCTTCGATTCCGGATTGCACTCCTCCTGCGGTTCGATGTCGATCTCATCGGTCTACACAGTAACGCTTCCCAATCGTACGGTGGCAACGGGGAACAGGGGGTGGCGGGCAACGATATCGTCCGGTGGCGCGACCTCATTCAACAACGTGTACGTCAACGGATATCCGGGCTCGCACGCGATCACCAGGAGTCCACCATGCGTAAGCTGCGCTTCGAAGAGCAAGGAACCGGGGAGGACGGTTGCACACTGCATGCCGGCTTCTCGCATATGCGCATGTGCACGTATCTTGCCGCCTGCGTTCGTGAGCACGGGATGCAGTCCTGTCAATCGTAAAAAACGTCCCCCTCCCTATGTATCGAGCAGTCGTTCTCCTTGTTCTTCTCAGCCTGGCAACGGCCTCCGCACATGCACAGAAGCGGCAACCGGGGAGCGACTGGCTTGCTCGTCTCGCCCCACTGCGATCGGGCGACGCGCAGCCCTTCCAGTTTCAGGAGGAGATCGTTGCCGGCCCGGAACACCTTGTGGCATACGTCTCCTGGGCGCCACCGGACAGCCGCTGCGTGATCCTCTGCGATCGCTTCGATGGTCTGCCGCTCCTTGTGGCAGTGGATGGGAAGGCGTGGCTGTATGATCTCATCGGCGGTCAGATCGTCCTGGTCCGGGCCGAACCGCAGTTGGTGACGCGGATGGTGGAGGAGGGAGTCAGAAGCAAGTGGGGGATCTGCTCGGACCCTAACGACCCTGATTCGCAGATCACGATCAATGTGGACCTGGCTGGGGTGATGAAGCACGTTGCCGAGGGTACGGGCGTGCGGTGCACATTCGATGCCGCATCGCGTACCGTGCGCTGCAGCGGGAAGGAGCGCCGGGCCGTGCTCACGGGATCGGCCGCCGATGCTGCGCGTCCCGCCTCGTTCGTCTTCGTGGATACCTCCAACGGGCCCAACCGCTTTGTGGGAATGCGATTCGGTTCGTTCGTCTTCGGCGGGCCGGTCCCTTCGTGGCACCATGCGGTGAACAGGGATTCCCTTGCGGGCCGTCTTCCGGTTGTTGCCTCCGCCGATGCCGCCCGCCTGCCCGAAGAGGTGCGGAAGCGTCTGGATACCATGCGCGCGGTGTTCGTGAACAACGGCCTCTTCATTCTCCGGCCGGCGCTTCGTGATTCCGCATTGCGTCACACGATCGAGGAGCATACGCCGATCCACCTGGACTTCAACGCCATCGCCGCGAACGACGCCAGGATGCGCGATGCGTGGCGTGCCGTACTGCACGATCAGGGATTCGATCTTCCAACACCCACGGAGCCGGAACTGCTGCCGGCCCGGCCGTGGAGACGATGAGCCGTTGCCGGCGGCGCGCTCCCGTCACCGATGGTTATGGCCGCGCAGTGCTCCTTCGCGTCGAGGGCGGCGGCACCCCGTGCGGAGCAGGGTAGACGAGAATCCTGGCCTGCTGATCGCGCGTCGCGATGGTTATCACATCAACCATGTATTCACTCATCCGCCGTGCCGCCACCGGCTCCACGTGCAGATGCAGCCGGAGCGACTCCCCCGGATGCAGGTGATGGGTGAGCGTGTCCATGCGTCCAAGCGTAGTGCGGAACGGCGGCCCATCTTGCGAATGAGGTTCGAGGCTCGCGCGTGCGTCCACGGCGGAGTCCGCGGCAACCGTCACGTTTACTACGGTGTCGAGGCTTCTGGTTTCATCCACCGCGATCCATGCAGGCTGTGGGCGCAGGTCTGGGATCCTCTCCCCTCGTGATCGGAATTCCAGTTGCTCGGCCGTCCGCCACGGTTCCAACGGTGCGGAGTGCCGCATCACCATCATCGAAACGATCTTCTCCAGATGTCCGTTCAGCGATGCCACGTCGTAGCCGATCGTGAGACGGGCCGTGTCGTTCGGTGCCAGGCGGTTCCTGTCGATCGGATAGTAGTCGCAGCCGCAGCAGCCGTGCAGCTCCAGCAGGAGGGAGTCGCTGCTTCGGTTGATCACTAGCAGGTGCCGCTCCACCTGCGCTGCCCGGATGCGCCCGTGGCTGATGATGCCGGGCTCGTCCACCCCCACGATCTCCAGATACTGCGTCCGCCACGGCCTCGCCTGCGCCGGCCTGGTAACCAGTATCGGGTGCTGGGCAGATGCCGGCATTGCAAGTCCGCATGCCGCTGTAACAAGCATCGCAATGCGACCAATGGCACACGCAGTCGCACTTCTCGCGGTTCTGTTGATTCGAAGTGATTCCATCATGCGGAGTAGGTGGGACCGAGCAGGGACGGTGTTACCGGGCGGCCTCAGGGCGGCTCGGTTACTGCGGACGCAAATCCGTGCGAAGCGGCTTCCGCTCCCGTTGCGTTGTCAGGTTAGGACACGTGAGGCGTTATCGAACGATCGGCGCGAGCGCAGCGATCACGCCTGACGCACGCGGCCGCTGCCCGATGTTTGGAACCGGCGCGGCGCCGGTGAACGTTTCGCGCATCCGATCTTTCGATCCGAAGCACGCACATCGATATATTCAGCGTCATGGCGGCCATGCGCCGCGAATGCCTTCCGCAAACAGAACTCCATTGGAATTCGCATGGAACCACGCAATGTCTTCAAGGTGATTGTTGCAACGATCGGACTTCTCGGTGTGGGGTACGGTCTGCTCTACTTCGTCGACGGCATACTGGAGGCGGCGGATCTCGGCTCCAAGGCCGGCCTGGCACGCTACTATCTGGGGCGGGGCATCGTAGAGGTTGCGCTCGGACTGGCCTTCATCCGAGGCGCCTCCGCGATTGCCGGCCTCGCGTTCCCCGGGCGCGAAACGCCTGTGTTCGAGGATCCGCTGGGGGGCGGGATGGGGGATGGGGATGCCTGAGCAGGCGAGGTGATGCATGGTGAAACGTCGGAGCCCGCCGCGATATCCGCATCGCGGCGGGCCCCGATTCTTCCGTGCGCTTCGTTCACACTGCCGTCCCGTTGGCCGGCGCCCGCCGCCGGCGTTACGGCTTCAACTGAAACGCATGCACGTCCAGCGTTGTGACATGCGGCTGCCCGACACCGCTCTGGTCCAGCGCGTTCTTCAGATGCTGATCGAAGAACTGCTGGAACGCCTCCTGCGACTCCCACAGGTCTACGATCTTCAATCCGGTTGCAGTCTTCGCCGCGAAATGCGAAAGCGCGCCCGGCGGGGTGTTGCCGCCGGCGTTCAGGGATGCGCCTACGGCGTCGTACTGCTCGAGCGTTGCGCCGGGAAAGTCCAGAATGAATGCGACTGCCATGGATCTACCTCGTTTGGTTAGGTCTTGATGCCGCACAAGTGTGCCGCTGCGGCGTCTCGTGGATGCAGTGATTACGCAGCAACCGGCCGGATGGATTTCATGGCGGGAATTTCGGCCCGCCGGGATGCCAACCCCGCCAACCGGTATGCCGGCGCAATATCCGGTTTCGCTGCCTGCCGTCCCGGTTACGATCGCATATTGGAGGCTTCGCAGCCAATCCGTTGCGTTCCCTTGCGGCCATAGCGAACGGCGCCTCCCGTCCTCGTCGGGCGGAAGGCGCCGCGGCGCACGTCAATGCGGACCTGACCGTGATCGCTTCTCTCGATTCGTCTTCGTTCCTACTTCGTCAGGATCAGTTTCCCGCCATTGAAGGTTCGACCTCCCTGCGTAAGTGCCACATAGTACACTCCTGCCGGAAGCGCGCCGCATTCGATACGATCGCCGGTGGCCACGTTCTCCATGCGGATCACTTCGTGCCCGAGCATGTCGTGAACCGAGAGCGCGGGCCGCGTTCCGTTCAGGGCTTCCGGAAGTTCCACCACGGTGCGGTCCGTACATGGATTCGGATGAAAGGCAACAGTCTCCGGGCTCTTATCGGCCGGCTCCACCGATGCGGGAGCCTGATAGGCGAAGTGATACACCGTTCCGCTGCCGGGCGTGCCGGACATCGGATAATAAGCCTGCGTCAACTCCAGACTCGGCCGTGTGGGATTGCCGATCAAGTGCACGGTAGCATCAACGACGCTGAAGTCATAGTTGGATAGGAATCCGCCGATGGCCGGTCCGTTGTTGTTGTAGTAGGCGGCGGTGCCTGAGACGTGATTGGGGCCAACATGCACCTCGTAGCTGTTGTCCTTCCCGTTGAGCCAGATCTGAAGGTTCACGTAGTCGCCGGAGGAATTTCCGGTCATTCCCATGTTCTTCCACTGCACCTTGAGCACCCGTTCTCCCTCCGGTCCCTGAAGCTGATAGGAGATGGAGGAGGTGCTGTCGCGCCAGGCGAGTTTCGAGATGAACCCGTCGAAAATGCACAACCGTTGGATGGACTGGATATTGACGCCGATAAACCCGCCAACGAAGAAGAAGGCGGAGGGTGGGGTCTGGTCGAAGTCCAGATGCTGCCCGAACGCGTCCATGGCGAACGGTATCGTGAGCCCGTAGCCGGACATTTCACTCGCCATCTGGTCCGGCGAATTGACGATCACCGTTGGATTGTCCAGTTCCGCATAGGCGGCGCTCCTGGTGGTTACCGTATAGAACCTGCTCTGCGAGAAGGCGCGGCTGCCGCCACACAGTAACAAAACAATTGGTAGGGCATAGATTAGCCGTTTCATGTTCCTGGATGATTGAGTTTGAGAGATCGTTGACACCAAGCCCAACCGCTGCCGGCAGGAGACCGTCTGCGGAAAGACGTATCGGCGCGCCTCACGGAAGGACATCGGGCGGCCACGTGATGCAGCCGAGGCCAATTTGCATTGGCCTCGAGACGGGGATCAATCCGATCGCACTGCCGATATGATGTTTCTACGGCATCCGTCCGGCATAATCCAGCATATCCATGGCAGCCAGCAGCGATCTATTCGAGCTGATTAAATCTCTCTCGAAATCGGAGAAACGATATTTCAGAATATTCGCGTCGCTCTACGCCCGCGAGGGATCGAGCAGGTATCTGCAGCTGTTCGATCTGATCGATGCGCAGAGCGTGTACGATGAGGAGGAGGTCCGCGCACGATTCCAACGCAAACTTGCGGCACGGCATTTTGCGGAGGCGAAATACTATCTCTACAACGCTATTCTCCGCGCTCTGCATCTGTACGGCGCCGACCAGTCCGTTGACGTGCAGATCACCACGACGCTGCATCAGGCGATGATACTGTACGATCGCAACCTGTACCGGCAGAGCGAGAAGCTGGTTGCGCGCGCGCGCGACCAGGCAATCGCGAACGAGCGCTGGCATCTTGCGATCGATGCGGACATGCTGGAGCACCGCTTTGCAGAACGCGACGGCGCACCGCCGGAGCGCATCGGCGAGTTACTGAAACGCATCTACCATCACGATGATCTTTCCAGGGATCGGCTGGAGCAGTGGGGTGCGTATGTGCAGACGCTGGCCCGGATTCGCGCGCTGGGACGGCCGAGAAACAGCCGGCAGCTGGAGGAATTTGCCGCGCTGTTGAACGGAGGGCCGGAGCCGGGTCGTCTTTGCGCCGCCTCGCTCTCGGCGGCGATCTATCATCTCTACAGCCGCGCGGTTCTTCAGCAGGTGGCCGGCGACTATCGCGGCGCCGCCGACTCCTTCCGCCGGATGCTTCCCATGTTTCGCGACAGCACCTATTGGGAAGGCTGCGAACAGAACAGCATCCTTCCCGTCATCGCCAACATCTGCATGCTCAGTATCAAGGCGCGCGACCTGAGCGCCTTCAACGAGTACTATCCGCAGTTGCTGGCCGGCACCGAACGCTCGCCGCGTAGTGCGTACTACGAGATGTATGTCAACGCTCTCATCTTCAAGCCGGAGCTGCATCTGGCGATGGGGGAGTATCAAGATGCGCTGGCAGCCGGCGAGGAGCTGGAACGCGCCATGGCGGCGGCGGAGGTCCCGCTCGGGGTTGCGAGGCGCGCGCATGCAGCGATGGTGCTTGCGGCCATTCATTTCGGTCTCGGGAACTATTCCAGATGCATCGAGCTTCTGAACGCGATCTTCGCCATGAAACTGGAGGGGCTCCCGGTTCATCGGTACGACATGGCGCGCATCTATCAGCTCATGGTTCATTTCGAGCGGGGGGATGTGGACCTTCTGGAGCATCTGCTCCGTTCCGCACATCGGCACTTCGTTGCCGGCAATACGGGCTACCGCTCGGAGGCGATCGTCATCGCCTTCATAAAGCGAACGCTCCGCTGCGAAAGCCGGAGCCAGTGGGCCGGCCTGTTCCGCGATCTGCTCGATCAGGTACTTCTCATACTCGACGATCCGTTCGAGAGCGCATTCCTGAACTGGCTGGATATTGCAACGTGGCTCAGGAGCAAGGTTGCCGGCATCCCCTATGCACAGGCGAGGCTGGAGCAGGTCCGCGCCGCTGCAGGCACCGGCGATCAAGCCGCGACCGGCGTGGTCGTTTCCGACGAATCGGGCGGCAGCGTACGTGCCGGCAACTGATCGGAGGCTGCATCGCCTGCCGCTCCGTTCGGAGACCCGTTTCGCACGGTATTTCAGAGCTCTACAGCGGTGCGTGTTTCTCGGTTAAATAACGTTCCGAAATTTCCGGAATATGTCGGCCTGCCCGGCGTATTCCCGGCGATTGCACGCTCGCAGGGCGGCACCGGCTCCGCGCCGCCGTCGCAACGCCAGGGAGGCGGATGCGTCGG
The DNA here is from genome assembly GCA_018266795.1 of Bacteroidota bacterium. Lineage (GTDB taxonomy): Bacteria > Bacteroidota > Ignavibacteria > OLB7 > OLB7 > JAFDZV01. Next base: position 121,284 of record JAFDZV010000001.1, read on the forward strand.
CCCGAAAAATATTAGCCGATGTGTGCCGCGGAACACGCATTCACCGGGCGGTGTGCACCCGGATGCCGAAATGATCGCTTTACCGCGCGCGTTTTTCGGAAATGTGAACTCCGAACATTTTGTTATCGATATACACCATTCCGCCATTCATCCGCACTTGCATTCGCGCGGGCGATGTCGTATTATTGTAAACCATTTCAACGCCACACACGGCATAAACCGGAGATAACGACCCCCTCAACCATGAGCGATTCGATGTCAATACTGTTGTCATCGTGTGCGTACTCTCTCCCTTTCTACGCGCGATAGCATGTGGCACGGCAGCGAAACCCGAACCGGGTCTGGAGCTCTCCGTGTAACCACACCACACTCGTTCAACGAACAATATCGACCCCTGGCAGACTGTTGAACAACGTCATCTGCATCGTTGGCCTTTGCGTCCGCGTATTGCGTCGTCCGAAGGGACGCCTCGTTCGCGGCCGTCCGGCGGCTCCGCATCTGACTGTTGCCGAACAGTCCGTGGCCGCGCAGTAATTCGACGGGCGGTTGGCCGGCTCCGAATATCGAAATCGGGCCCGGTGCAATGTGCTGCCGTAAAATACCGCGGCGTGTATCCGGAAATCCGTATCCCCGGCGGGCCGCGCCGTAGCCGGACATCTCGTTCGGAGCGGAGCGAGCCTGAAGCCGGGGCATCGTCCGGCTTTTGCGGCATGTCGTCGTGATATGCATGAATCCGGCGTCGCCGCGCGTTTGCCGAATTTCGACGGATGAGCTGACGTAATCATCGCCACAATCTTCAACAACGATGTGCCGGCTGCTGCCGGCGTAAAATCAATCATCGGTTCCCATGAATACCGGCAGTGCCGCTGCACGTGGTGCTGAACGTTGGGAACCTCAACTCAATTATTTCGATAAGGAGTCGCAACCATGCGATATGAATCCTTTCCAACGATGGACGTTATTCGGGATGACGACGGCACCGTGCGCCAGCTCGATCACCTGCGTGCGCCATTTGTCACCCCGGAAGGAAACGAGGGGCTGGCGCCGCTCGATTTATCCCGGGTATATCTGCAGCAGTTCGGTGCGATGTACGAAGTCGCTCCCTCCATGCTGGAGGGTGTATTTCTCGAACCTACCGACGCTCCGGATGAAACCGGCTCGCAACTGCGCCTGAGCACCACGCAGGAGGCGTTCGAGATGACGATCGTTCAATATGCACAGACATATTTCGGCCTGCCGGTCTGGAGTTCCGGCATCACCATCGCCATCGCCGATAATTCGATGAGCGTGTTCGGTTCCACGAGCTCGCTCCGTTTCGATGTTGCGCTCGACCGCCCGGGCGACGAGGTGATCAAGGCGGCGAACGCGATCGATTCCGCCGCGCTCGTCAAGATTCTCCAGCTGGATCCGGCGAAGATCACCGGGAAGGACGAGCCGCGCATCAATCGCAAGCGCCTGCTGATCTACGCCTACGACCCCGAGCAGCGGTTCGATCCGGAACTGACGCATCGCCACGGCGATGAGTTCGAGCCGCGCCCGGTCACGCTGCAGCTCCCGCCGGTTCCGAAGTCGATCTCCGCGGGAAGCTACTACGTGGTGCAGGAGGTGTTCTTCACCCTCTCCTGGGATGGCACCAACGGCCTGAACTGGGTAGTGTTCATCGAAGTGAACACTGGCGCAGTGCTGATGATCCGCGCACTCATCGCGAGCGCAACGGCCAGCGTCTACAGGCAGGACCCTCCGGAGCAGGGCGCTCCCGGAACGGTGACCGCGCTCTCCAGCGACGCAACCCTGAATCCGTACCGCAGCTCGGTTACGCTTCAGGGGCTTCCCGCACCGAGCGGCTCGCCGCTTACGCAGACGCTGACGAGCAACAGCAACGAGTTCGTGAAGCTGCAGGACTTCCAGACGCCGACCGATGCTCCGCCAACGGCCCTCTCGCCGTTCGACTTCACCGCCAATGTCTCCAGCGGTGCGTTCGCGGCGGCAACCACGTACTACAGCGCTGACCGGGTGTTCCGCTACGTGCGCGATCTGATCGGCGCCGCGTCGTTCAGTTCGCTCTTCGACGGCACAACCTTCCCGGTGCACGTGGACCATCGCGCCGAAGGGGGCGCGGTGAATGCACATGGGCTCGGAAACGGCACCAGCACCGGCTCCGACGGCTTCACGTTCGGCGTCTGCGACACAGGCTCCTCCGTCGGCATCGCGGCGGAGAACGGTGTGGTATGGCACGAGTTCGGCCATGCGATTCTGTGGGACGCGCTCCACTCGCCGAACTTCGGCTTCTCGCATAGCTGCGGCGACAGCTTCGCCGCCATCATGAACGATCCCGATTCGCTTGCAAGCGATCGCTTCCTCACCTTCCCGTTCATCCCGGCCGTGCCGCGCAGGCACGACCGCCCGGTGAGCACGTGGGCGTGGGGCGGAGGCTTCCCGAACGACGACGGCGGCTACGGCAGCGAGCAGATCCTGAGCACCACGCTCTTCCGCATCTACCGTTCGATGGGTGGAGACGATGGTGATTATTCGCGGAAGATCCTTGCCCGCGACTTCCTGATGTACCTGATCGTGCGGGCGATCGCGGCGTTCGGTGTCGGCGGCGGCGCCACCCCCACGGCCTTCTCCAGCGGCGTACAGACCGCGGACACCACTACCACCATCTGGAACGGCCATGTGGGCGGAGCCTACAACAAGGTGGTGCGCTGGGGCTTCGAGAAGCAGGGGCTGTACCAGCTGCCGGGCACGCCAACGCCGTACACGGCGGCCGGCGCGCCGCCTGCCATCGACGTCTACATCGATGACGGCCGCGGCGGCGAGTATCCGTTCCAGCCGAACTGGTGGAGCAACACCAACATCTGGAACCGCCACGCGGCGGACGGCCTCACCGGCAACCAGGATCCGAACCTTCACGTCACCAACTATGTCTACGTGCGCGTGCAGAACCGCGGCCAGAACACCGCAACCAACGTGGTGGTGAAGTCCTTCTTCACACACTCCAACACCGGACTCGTCTGGCCCACCGCATGGATTCCGATGAGCCCGGCCTTCATCAATGCGCCGAACGTTCCGCCGCTCGGCTCCATCGTTGTGGGCCCGTTTGCCTGGACGCCAACCGCTGCCAGCCCCACGCACGAGTGCCTGCTGGCGTACGTGAAGTCCGACGGCGACCCGACGAACGCGGAGACGATTTTTGGCGGCGGCCCGATTCCGGAGTGGCGCCTGGTTCCGCACGACAACAACATCGGCCAGCGGAACCTGAACGCCGTTGCCGGCCTGCACGGCGGGCTCAGCCTGTTCGATCACTTCTCCCGCGCGGTGCTGCTGGTGAACAATCCGTTCGATCGCGCCGCGAGTGTGAAGCTGGTTGCACAGATGCCGCAGTTCCTGGTGGACCGCCAGTGGGATGTGGATTATACCGATCCCCCCGGCGGGATCTTCACACTCGAGTCCGGACAGGAGATCACCGTCTCCATGACGCTGCGCCAGGGTGCGCAGTTCACGGTTGATGAGATTCCGCAGGAGCCGGAAAACCGCCAGATCATCATCAGCGTTATCGCCGATCCGCTCAACGAGGTGGAGGGGCAGCCGCTCGGCGGCGGCGTGATCGGCGGCGTGACGTACGAGATCGATCCCACGATGGACGTTCCTGGTCCTCAGGGATAATACGGCCCGCATGATCTGCCGGGCCGGGTGACGCCCGGGCGGAGCCGCCGGCCGGGTACCGACGGGCATGCCCGCCCGCATGATGCGTACGCGCACGTGATGTGCGCCCGCGCACGGGCGTGCACGCCCTCGGGGCGGCTGCCGCGTCCCGTGCAGTTCGATGCAGGAACGATGCAGGATGGGAAACAGCGCCCGGTGCCGGCAAGGCACCGGGCGCTGCATGTTCCGGCCGCGCCGTATTATTGCCGCGACCGTTTGGAGTTCCCGACATTTGGCGCTGCAAGGCCTGCAGGCTCTGAAGCGCACATCGGTTTTTACAGGAACCGTTATTCCGAAGGGAGGCCGATGCAGCGAGCCGTTGCGGCATATTGTCTGGTGATGATCGCGCTGAAGTATTCCGTGTGCAGCGCGCAGTGCGATTTCACCTGGGGGCGGCAGGTTGGCGCCGGATCGAACACGGAGTGCACCTCCGTTGCGTCAGGCGATGCCGGCTCCATCTACACCGCCGGCTCATTTTCCGGGACGGCCCTCTTCGATTCCGTTGCGCTTACCACCGCAGATAATTTCTACAACCCGTTCATCGCGAAATACGATGCAGCCGGCGCGCTTCTCTGGGCTGCGGGCGTGCCTGGAGCGCGTACCGCCTACGGCATGGCGGCCGATCGCGACGGCAATGTCTGCATCACCGGATATTTCGGCGACCGCGCTATTGCCGGAACCGATACCGCGATATCGAACGGCGACCAGGATCTCTACATCGCCCGCTTCGATGCGCGCGGCCGCCCGCTCTGGCTGCGCGCGCTCGGGGGGGACTCGCTGGATGTAGGGCGTGCGGTGGCTCTGGATCCGGATGGGAACATCTACGTTGCCGGCCACTTCTCGCACGGCATCACGAGCGGCGCGGAGCACGTCACCTCGCGCGGCGGGAACGACGTGCTGATTGCGAAGTACGCTCCCGGTGGAACGCTCCTCTGGCTCCGCTCCGCCGGCGGGGCGGGGGATGACCGCGCGTACGCCGTTGCCGTCTCCGCGCAGGGAGGGATCTACGTCTGCGGGATGTTCGAGGGTGAGGCGATATTCGGCGGCGACACGCTTCGTGTGCCGGGCGCGGCCTACGCTCCGTTCGTCGCTCGGCTGGATGCCGGCGGGCGCTTCATCGACGCGCGGGCGCCGTGGGTTTCCACGGCCGGCATTGCGAGAAGCATGGCGGCGGCGAAGGGGGGCGGGCTCTATGTGGCGGGGGAGTTCGAGGGGATGGCGGCGTTCGGCACGGACACGCTTCGCACGCACGGCGTTCGCGACATCTTCCTGGCCCGACTGGATACGGCCGGGAGCTGGGCCTGGGCGCGCGGCGCGGGGGGCGCGGCGCAGGACGGCGCGCGATCGGTGGCAGTGGACGGGACCGGAACGGTGTACTGTACCGGCCTTGCCGCGGACCCTTCCTTCGGCCCGCTCTACTTTGGAGACGACACCATCACGTCCGGCTTCGGCAGCCAGATCTTCGTTGCGGCGTACGATTCGCTTGGCCGCTTTCGCTGCGCCGCAATTGCAGGCGGCGCGAGCGGCGATGCCGGTAACGCCGTGGCGGCAGGCCCCGGAGGTGATATCTACGTTGCCGGCGCCTTCACCGACCATGCGGAGTTCGGCTCCTTCGCACTGGATGGGAACGGGCCGGTGAACAGCTCCGGCTTCCTGGCGCGGCTGCGTGCGGCGCCGGCCGCCGTTCACGATCTGCCGGCGAGCACCGGCATGGCGGCCATCGTTCCCAATCCCGCGCACGGGGCCTTCACCATCCGCGATATCCCGGAGGGAACCGCGCACTGCACCATCACCGTTGCGGACCTGATGGGGCGTACCATCTACCGCGCCGCACCGGACGCCAGCGCCGGAAGTGCCGGCATCCGCTGCGACATTTCCGGTGTTCCGTGCGGGCTCTACGTTGTCTCGATCGCGATGGAGGGGAGGGTGCTGCGGAGAGTGGTGGGGGTGTGGTAGCATTGCGACTGATGCCCTGAGACGATAGCTCGTGTCATGTTATTACATCTGGTTGGACGCAATACGACAACATCGTCTCATCAGCCGCAAATTGGCTCCCGCAAGTGCATTTTCGATTGCTGCCAAGTAGGAGCATGAACGTCCATACTATCATTCAGCGCGAGTAGAAGGAGAATGTTGTCTCCCACAAATTGGATGCCTTTCGACGAGACTCGATGGTGCTCAGTCGAGGACGATGTGCCTTTGCCAGAAACCCCCGTGACAGCCATATTCAAAAGATGAGTTGAGTGGCGGGTGGCATGTCCAATCTAAGATCGAACTTCTCTAATGAATAAACCAAAGTTGCCAATATGTTATGGACAGTTGCGCTAGTTAGTTAATTTGAGCGGATGGCATGGCATCCGAAGCAACTGAGCCGCGGGCAGATGGAAGAACGCCGCCTCGAAGGTGGTCGCCTGCTGCTTGCTGGTATAATGTCACCTGCTGATATCGCTCGCCATCTCGGCGTCAGCCAGGTTGCTGTTGCCAAATGGAAACAGCAGTTGAGTGCCAACGGTGGCAAACTTCATTCGCTGAAGGCATCGCGCGCACATGGCAACGCGCCCCGACTCAGCAAACAGCAATGGCGTGCTGTCAAGGCGATGGTTATCAAAGGAGCCCAGGCTTCCGGCTATCCGAACGAACGCTGGACGCTTCCACGCATCCAGGAGTCGATTAAGCATCGCTGGGGTGTCCGCTACTCTACCGGTTGGCTGTCGCGGCAGCTTCGAGCGCTCGGCTTAAGTGTTCAGCGTCCCCAGTCGAAGGCGCGGAAGAAGGAAGACGTGCTGGCCGAAGCCTGGCTGCGCAACGATTGGGCGACGATAAAAAAAAACGTTACGACGTGGCGGCACCATCATGTTCGCCGATGAGTTCGGCCTGAGCTTCCGTGATCGTCTGGCAACGACATGGGCTGCGGCCGGTTCGACGCCCGTTCTTCGCCGGGAAGACAAGCGCCGAGGGTTGTCGTGTTTCTGTGGGCTGACAACAACCGGGAAGGTGTACACGGTGTACTTCCACGGTTCGATTGATGGAGCGTGCGTCGTCGTGGCGCTCCGTCACATCCGACGGTATGTCAACGGCCCGCTCACGCTGATCTGGGATCGGCTGAGCGCTCATCGAGGGCCGGAGGTTAGAGCGTATCTGAAGGAAGATCGAGAGATCACGGTTGTCGAGCTGCCAGCGTACAGTCCGGAGTTGAACCCGGAGGAATACTGTCATGGGTATGCCAAAGAGCGATTGCGGAACAGTACTCCGGTGGATGCCGAGGAGTTGCTGATGAACGCGGAGCGGGAGTTCAACCGAATGCGCCGCCGTCCGAAGCTTCTGATGAGCTTCTTCGCTCGAGCAGGCATCCCTCTAATTAACCAATCAGGTTAAGTGTCCATA
>JAFDZV010000020.1 GCA_018266795.1 Bacteroidota bacterium
GAGACGTTCTCCACCAACGGTATCGCGGTGGAGGCGAAGTACAGCGGCACGGGTGTGGGCGTTGCGCTCGAGGTGGACAACGGCGCGATCCGCGTGGCCGGTGTGAACAAGGCGGCGTTCGTGCACACGGCAACTGCAGCCAACAAGCTGAGCGCCAACGGCACGGACGTGGACAACCCGCTCTGCAACGGCGATCCGAACTGCTTCCTGTTCGTGACGCAGAAGCTGAACCCATCGGGGATCGTGTACAACAACAGCCCGATCGGTGTGTACTACAACACGGTCCGGAGCAAGTGGGAGATCTTCAACGAGAACAACGTGGCGATCCCGACCAACGCCCAATTCAACGTTCTTGTCATAAAGCAGTAGGCCGACCCGGCCTGCAGGGGATCGGTTCCATCAGCCCTGCTTCCAGGTATTCGGCCGAATGCCCGGTTTCCTCGATTGAAGCCGGCAGCGCGCCGGAGTAGTTTTGTACACGAGGGCTGCACCGACTGCTCCTGAATCATTCTGTATTTCGTCGAGAGCTGGGAGTGCTCGAAGCCAGGAGACGTTGGTTCCGCCCGCGGAGGGCCCGGTTGATCACCGGGCCCTTTCTCATCTGTTGCCGGCAAGCGCTGCGCGGCGGCCCTGTGCGGATTTCCCCGACTCGTCTGCGTGGACGGAGCGGGGCTTGCGCGGCGCCGGGGGACGCCGCTTTGGGGGTTGCCATTTCGCGTCCGATGCTATCTTGCGTGCAACATCCCACTACCGGAATCGTCCGGTAGAAAGACTCATGAATCCCTTGTGGATGCGGCGGCACAATGATGCCCCGCTCACAACCTCATCCTTTTTCAAAGCGCATTGAGCGATAACAAACTGCACACCATCACGCGGAGCGAGCGCGAACGAGCGCTCCTGATTGGATTATCAGTCTGGCCCGAGGAACGAGAGACGACCCTGGAGCACCTCGAGGAACTCGAGTTGCTTGCCGATACCGCCGGTGCCGATACCGTTCTCAAGGTGGTACAGGGGTTGCCGCGGAAGGACTCCGCCTTCTTCATCGGCAAGGGAAAGGTGGAGGAGCTTGCGCAGGTGGTCAAGGATGAGAACATCACGTTGATCATCGTGGACGACGATCTTTCTCCGGTGCAGGCGCGCAACCTGGGCCGCATGCTGGAACGGAAGGTGATCGACAGGAGCGGCCTGATACTGGACATCTTCGCCCAGCGCGCGCGCTCCAGCGAAGCGCGCACGCAGGTGGAGCTGGCGCAGCTGCAATACATGCTTCCCCGCCTCACCCGCCAGTGGACGCACCTCTCGAAGCAGTTCGGCGGCATCGGCACGAAGGGGCCCGGTGAAACCCAGATCGAGACGGACCGTCGGATGATCCGTTCCCGCATCGCGCATCTGCGCGAGAAGCTGGAGAGGATCGAGGTGCAGCGCGAGACGCAGCGCAAGGGGCGCGGCGATCACTTCCGTGTTGCTCTCGTGGGCTATACCAATGCGGGGAAGTCCACGCTGATGAACGAGCTGAGCGGCGCTGCGGTGCACGCGGAGGACCGGCTGTTCGCAACGCTGGATTCCACGGTGCGTGCCGTGGAGCTTACGCCCGGGCGCACGATTCTTCTCTCCGATACTGTCGGGTTCATCCGGAAGCTGCCCTCGCATCTGGTGGCGAGCTTCCGTTCCACGCTCGCCGAGGCGCGCGAGGCCGATCTGCTGCTGCACGTTGTCGATGTTGCCTCATCCACCGTTCGCGAGCAGATCAAGGTGGTCGAGGAGACGCTGAAGGAGATCGAGGCGGACCGGATTCCGGTGGTGATGGTGTTCAACAAGGTGGATCTGCTGCAACCGGGTGACGAGACGCTGGCGGAACTGCGGGAGCGCTATCCGGAATCCGTTGCGATCTCCGCGATGCGCGGGCTGCACATTCATGCTCTCCGTTCGAAGCTGGTGGAGATGGTGGAGGAGACGTTCTGCGAACGGCTGGTGCGCATCCCGCTGGCTCGCTACAGCTATTTCACGAAAGTGTACGACTACGCGGATGTGATCGGCAAGGAGTTCGACGAGGAACATGCCATCATCAAGATTCGCTTCAGCCCCAAGGTGCGCGACCACGTGGAACACATCCTTGCGCTTGCAATGGCTCAGGAGATGTCTCCGCTGGCCACGTAGACCTCGAGCCGCCGGGGCGCCGCATGCTTGCACGGGCGATGCATGCAGGGGCATACGGTGGCCGGCAGTATCGATGATGTCCGATGTCTCATGATTCGATGACGATGATCACTCTAGTAATCAGCGGGCTGAAGGATTCCGTGCCGGCCGGCAACGGGCGCTCTCCCGCACGCCGTGCTGCTTCGGCGGGGCGCCGGCTTCCGTGGGCATGGGGGGCGGTTCTGTTCCTCGTCCTGATTGCCTGTGCAACGCCTGCGCGCGCGCAGGTGAAGCTCCTGATTCCGATGGACAATACGCAGACCGATCATCTGAAGGCGTACGGCATCGCCTTCTGGTCGCTCTCCCGCGATCAGGCGGTGGACTGGCTGTTGAACTACCGCGGCGGCTCGTTCATGATGGACTACAGCGACATCGCCGCTGCGGAGTGCCGTATCCGCGGCGTCAGCTTCGAGCCTGTCTCCGGATCGCAGGCGGCCCAGATCTACAGTGCGGTTCAATCGGAGACAACGAATTCGGATCTGGTGCGGCTGGAGACCGCTCCGAAGATGGCTGTGTATGTGCCCCCAACCTCGCAGCCGTGGGACGATGCGGTGACACTGGCGCTGGATTATGCGGAGATTCCGTACGAAAAGGTCTGGGACAAGGAGGTGCTTGCCGGCAAGCTGAAGCAGTACGACTGGCTGCATCTGTTCCACGAGGATTTCACCGGACAATACGGTAAGTTCTACGCCAGCTTCTCCAGTGCTCCCTGGTATCTCCAGCAGGTGGCTACGTCCGAGGCGATGGCACGCGAACTCGGGTTCACGAAGGTCTCGAAGATGAAGCTTGCCGTTGCCCGCGAAATCAAGAAGTACGTGGGGAGCGGCGGATTCCTCTTCGCGATGTGTGCGGCCACCGATTCGTACGATATCGCGCTCGCTGCCGGCAACACCGATATCTGCGATGTGGTGTTCGACGGCGACCCTCCTGCCGCCAATGCACAGGAGGCTCTCGATTTCTCGCAGACCTTCGCGTTCGAGAACTTCAAACTCGAAATGAATCCGATGGTCTACGAGTACTCGGAAATCGATGTGCAGCCCAGCTTCACGTCTACTCCGGAGACGGATTTCTTCACGCTCTTCGAGTTCTCTGCCAAGCACGACCCCGTTCCCACGATGCTCACCCAGAATCATGTCGGTGTTGTACGCGGGTTCATGGGGCAGACCACTGCCTTCCACAAGCGATTCATCAAGAAGGGAGTGACGATCCTGGCGGAGAAGGAGGGTACGGACGAGGTGAAGTACATCACCGGAAATTTCGGTCGCGGTACGTTCACGTTCTATGGCGGCCACGACCCCGAGGATTATCAGCATGCGGTGCACGATCCGCCGACGGATCTTTCGCTGCACAAGCATTCGCCCGGCTATCGCCTGATCCTCAACAATGTTCTGTTCCCCTCGGCAAAGAAGAAGAAACAGAAGACGTAGGCATTGCGGCCGCATGGAGCGGCAGTCACCGGTACCCGCCGGCGTGCATCGTGAGGCCTGGCGCCTGTTCGGTCGATGCCGTAACATGTGCAACCAGTAATTCATGGAAGCTATGAAGACCAGATATATCTCGGCCCCACTCGCGGCCTTCATGCTGGTGGCGATGGCCGTTGCCCTTCATGCCGATCCGATCGAACTCGAGTGGAGGACGATTGTCCAGGGTCTGGAGAGCGCGCCGAAGGAAAACAAGTTCATCGTGCTGGACATCTACACCGACTGGTGCGGCTGGTGCAAGCGCATGGACCGGGACACCTACAAGGACAGCAACGTTGTGGGGTACATGAGCTCGCGCTTCATTCCGTGCAAGATGAACCCCGAGAAGTCCGGGAAGCTCACGTACGACGGCAAGGAGTACACGCTCGGCGAGTTCAGCCAAGCGCTGGGCGTGACCGGCTTCCCGACCACGGTGATCTTCGATCAGAAGGGAAAGATCCTGACGGCTCTTCCCGGCTACATGGCGCCGAAGGATTTCCTTCCGCTGCTGAAGTACTTCGGCGAAGGAGTGTACCAGAGCGGTACGTCGTACGAGGACTATATGAAGGGCGGCGGCGCTAAGAGCAACTGAGTCCTCGGGTCCGCACGGTGCTCACTGCCGGTGATGCCTGAACGTGGCTCATCGTGAAGGGAACCGTCCGTTCGTGCATTCGTCACAAGGTAGACTGTACTGCGGGGGCATCGGAACACGATGCCCCCGGGTCGTTCCCATGCATTTGAAACTGTAATCGATTCCGATGCACCCATCTCTGCGCCGGCACGTTCTGCTGGTGACGCTCTGCGCGATCGCACTCCCCTCCCTTCAGGCTGCAGCCCAGCGCCAGCCGGGCTCGCGGCCCGCAATCGAGTATACGGTTCATCCCGATCTCGCCACACGGCACTTCGTTGTTCACGTCTCGCTCCACAACATTCCGGGTGATACCATCATCTTCCATTTCCCGATCTGGACGCCCGGCGCCTACGACATCGTGAACTTCGGAAGCTATGTGGACCGCTTCACCGCCACCCCGAAGGGAGGCACTCCGGTCGTGACGCGGATCGACACGAACTCCTTCCGTATTGCCGGCCGGTATATCGGCGAGATGGGGATCGACTACGAGATACGGAACGTGGATCCGCCGCGGAATACGGATTGGTACTGTGCCTCGGATATCGAGCAGGCATATGCATTCGGCGTTGGCGCTGCGATCTTCGGGTATCCGGAAGGCTTCAAGAACGTTCCGTGCACGGTGGGCTACGGTGTGCCGCCGGGGATGCGGATTGCCGTTGCGCTCGATTCCGCTGCGCGCACCGGGACGCACGACGGGTTTACCTGGCACCATTACCGAGCGGCCAGCTACGACGATCTGATCGACGCTCCGGTGGAGATGGGAACGTGGCAGCAGTCCACCTTCGTTGTTCGCGGCGTGCCGCATCTGATAACAGTGCGCAACGTTGCCGGCAGCGACACGGTGAACATGCACCGTCTTACCACGCTTACACGGCGGGTGGTGGAGATCGAAACGGACTTCTTCGGAGAGATCCCGTATCCGCGATACGTGTTCCAGCACTGGCTTGCCGATCTGAACGATCGCAAGGTAAACGGCGGCTTCGGAGCGCTTGAGCACAGCGGCAGCTCCACCTATCTGGTTCCAACCCCATCCCCCGATGAGGATTATGCCGATGCAACGGCCACCACGATCGCGCACGAGTATTGGCACGTCTGGAGTCCGAAGCGCATTCATGTCGGGACCCTGGGCCCGTTCGATTACCAGCATGCGCCGAGGACAAAGTCCCTCTGGTTCGCCGAAGGGCTCACGGAGTACTACTCGCGCGTGCTGCTTGTTCGCAACGGTGTGATCTCCATGCAGGAGTTCCTGCACGAGGCCGATGCCGATGTCGGGGGATCGTACGGCCGGCCGCAGCGGCCGCCGGTGACGGTTATCAGCCGGAACATCTCCGAGCTCGATGAAAGCATTGTCTCCCGCGCCCTGTACAGCGTTGGGCCGATGATCGGTTTGCTGCTCGATGCAGCCATCCGCACGCAGACGAACAACGCGAAAAGCCTGGACGATGCGATGCGGCTGTTCAACCGCGAGTATGGGCGCACGGGGAAGACGTTCTCGGACGAGGAGATCATTCCGATCATGGAGCGGGCAACCGGAGCGAAACTTCAGGAGTTCTACTCCCGTTACATCGACAGCACCGAACCGCTGCCGTACGATCAGTATCTACCGAAGATCGGCCTGGCTTATGGAACCGTGACCGAACGCCGCCGTCAACTGGGCGCTACGCTTGCGCCTGGGGACTCCGGGATCGTTGTAACGCTCGTGAAGCCCGGCCTGAGCGCAGAGGCAAGCGGGCTGCGTGTGAACGATCGCATCACGGCGCTCCTGACGGAAGGGAAGGACACATTGCGAGCCGGCGAACTGCCGGAATCGTTCGTTCGCGACGATATGCTTGTCCGCCTTCCGATCACGTTCTTCATCGTCCGCCGCAACGGTGCGGACCTTACTCTTCCGGTCAGGGTTGTGGAGCGTGAGGAACCGATCCACCGTCTCACGCTCGATCCGGCCGCTACCGGTCAGGCGCTTGCGATTCGCAAGTCCATGATCGGCCAATAATCTCCAATGCCATGATTTCTTCTCGCTCTCTCTCGAAGGCCCTTCCGCTGTTCATTGCGCTTGCCGCCGCGATGCACGTTGCCGCGCAGACCCCCACCGCAGGCGTTGCCGCGAACGGTTCGCGGGTCGATGCCCGGGGGGGCGCGTCGGTGAACTATCGTGTTGCGATCGACGTGCATGCCAAGACGTTCGATATCTCCGCGGATCTGAACAATCTGGCCGCCGACACGCTGGTGTTCCACTTCCCGATCTGGGGGCCGGGCGCCTACGACATCGTGAACTTCGGAGGCTATGCGCACGACATCAGCGCAACGGGGCAGGGAGGGAGGAAGCTGCAGGTGGTCCGCGGCGACACCAACACGTTCCGCATCATCGGGGCTACGGGGAAGGTTTCCCTGCACTACCGCGTGCACGACATCGAGTCCGTTCCCAACTCGCTCTGGTTCGGGCTTTCGGATATCGAGCCCACCTTCGCCTTCGCGAACACGCCTGCGCTCTTCGCCTATCCCGACGGCTTCAAGAATATTCCCTACGGCGTCACGTACGTGCAGCCTTCCGGCTGGGACGTGGCCGTGGGGCTGGATCCGGCGAAGGGGAAGGGAAGCTATCAGGCGCAGGATTACGATGAACTGATCGACGCGCCGGTGGTCATGGGGAAGTTTCAGCGGCTGACCTTCGAGGTGAACGGAGTGCCGCACGTGATCGCGGTGTTCGCCCCGAAGAAGCTCGATGCCGTTGCATCGAAGAAGCTGGTGGACGACACGAAGAAGGTGGTGGAGACTGTGAGCGGCTTCTTCGGCGACATGCCGTACAAGCGCTATGTGTTTCAGCACTTCCTGGTGAACCCTACTCCCGCCGACGCAATGTTCGGTGCCCTCGAGCATCGCAACAGCTCGACGTATCGCATGCCGTGGTATGGCGGCGACAGTGAGGTGATGAGCGAGTTGAACGCCGTGATCGCCCACGAGTACTGGCATGCATGGAGCCCGAAGCGCATTCACGTTGCGGAGCTTGGTCCGTTCAGCTACCAGCGGCCGCCGCATACCAGTTCGCTCTGGTTCGCCGAGGGATTCACGGAGTACTACGCGCGTCTCCTGCTGGTACGCAACGGCATGCTGGATGCGGGCGAGTCGTTTACGCAATTGAGCCGGGTCGTGTCCGCCAGCATGGGGCACCGGCAGCGCGAGGCGATCACGGATCTGAGCCTGAAGATATCGCAGGTGGCGCCGGAGCAGATTCTTCCGCTCTACTCCAAGGGGCCGGTGCTGGGCATGCTGATGGATGCAACGATTCGCCTGCAGACGGGCAACAGGAAGAGTCTGGATGATGCGATGCGCTACTTCAACAACGAGTATGGCAAGCGCGGCATAACGTTCGGCGACGACGAGATCATTCCGATCATCGAACAGGCCACCGGCGCGAAGCTGGAGGACTTCTACGTGAAGTATATCGCTGGAACCGAACCGCTTCCGTTCAGCGAGCTGCTGCCGAAGATCGGCTTCGTGATCGACACCACGTATCGCGAGCGTCTGCAGCTCGGCGCGGAGGTGGAGCAGACTGAGAAGGGATGGAGCATCGCATCGGTGGAGAAGGGAGGATCGGCCGATGGGATGGGAATGCAGGCCGGCGACGTGATCTCCGAGATCCGGCTGAAGCGCACCACGCTTGCGCTGGCGAAGGTTCCGACGTCGGTTGCCAGTTCGCTTGTCTCCATGCCGGATGTGCTGGGCTTCACGGTGCTGCGCGGCGGCAAGACCATGGACGTCACGGCGAAGATCGTGAAGTCGAGATCCGCGGATATCTCGGTGAAGCCGGATCCGAACGCAACCGGCCTTGCGCGCGAAATCCGTGCTGCGATGTTCGGGCGGTAGTCGGGGATGCGATTAGCCGGCGGCAGTGCTGCCTGTTGCCGGCATCGGCGAGCGTTGCTGAAGTCACGGTGAAGCATGCGAGGCGTGGCCGATGCTGCAATCATCGGCTTATGGAGCTCGGCCAGCAACACGGAAAGGGGAAGCCTGAACCCCGATGATATCGCTATGGGAGCTTCGGCAGCATATTCCAAAACCGGTCAGTTTCATCCGCAGTAGCCGCTGCGTCATCGTACAGTGAAAAATTGTCGGATATCGCGGTCGTATACGTCAACGAACTGTCACTACGGAAAGACTTGAAGCCGTAGGAGGGAATGGTCATGATGTTTGTGGCCACGTCTGGCGTTGTTCGGGCGGGGCTTTGTGTTGCCCTGTTTTTTGTGAGTGCTTATGTTTGGGCTCAGTCTCGGCCGAAAGTCCCTAAATGACATTCATTGATTGCCGTTCGAGAACATCGATGCCCGAAGACACACTATCCAACCCGACGCCCAAGGAATTCGCTGTTGAACTTCATAATGAGACCCACCGGGACAACGAAGTGCCTTTCGCAGTCCTTGCTTCCGTTCTGAACGATATGCAGCAAGCGTTTTACCTCTTAGCTCTTCAGCATGAGGGACGAGATGTACGTGAACGCGCACGCATCCCTGCAGAGATTGAACGGCGCTACATATTGCGCGCGGCTATCCCGAAGGAAGGCAGTTATGCACAGCCCGCTACCTTGGGCGATCCAAATTCGGAGTTGTTCGTTCCCCGCGACCTGGATGCTGTTTACTCTGACTTCCGTGAGTTCTCTACAGCGCTCGCTACGTCGAACCTGGAGAAGCTTCAGAGCATTGTCCCTGATCGGCAAATGCGTAGGCGTGTTCTTGAGCGATTTCGTTCAATGATCCCTAAGCCTAATACTGGTTGGGGGCTTCGCTTGAGATATGAACACGACCATACGGTTGAACTTGATAGACATGCATACAGGGCAGTTGCCGGACTGCTCAAGAGAGCCGACGACGGTATTATCACAACCAACATTGTGACCGGCGTATTAGTTGCGATCGATTTTGATGCACATGAAATCACTTTGAAATATCCTCCGTCACAGCGGGAATTCGTTTGTTATTATAATGAATCGATCGAGGGGCGGTTGATCGATCAGCGTCGCGAACTAATCCAGATCACTGGATCCGTGACGCTGGACGAGGACGACAGCCCGAAGAAAGTCACCGATGTGGTTGATATTGTCGGGGTCGATCTTTCCCCTTTCATAGTAATGGAATTCGAATATGAGGGCAGGATCCTGCGCTTCCGTCGACCGTTGGAAATCACGCCTACGCTTGATGAGTCACAACAGGTCATCTGCCTTGAATATGAGCCATTGGGCATTGACATATACGCCAGCACGAGGGACGAATTGGACACTCTCATATATGAGGAACTGGATGTCCTCTGGCGCAACTATGCGCTTGAAGACCCCAGGAATCTATCCCTCGACGCTCGAGAATTGAAATCGAAGTTGTTGGCAGCAATTGAGGAGATAGGTCATGCAGCTTGATTCGAAAAAGGTGGGGAGCGCGATTCTCTCCAAAGGCTTCCGAATTGATAATAGCCACCACCATTATTATATCTATCACACGATAGACGGTTTGCGTACGACAGTGAGGACATACATCAGTCATGGTTCCAAAGGTGGGATCAACGATTACTTGGCGGGGCAAATGGCAAAACAATGCAAACTGACCAAACCTGAGTTTATGGACCTGGTGAATTGCCCGTTAACGCAGGATGGATATGAGACGATTCTTCGCGAAAGACAGGCCATTGCCGATTCCAGACCGGAGTAGACGGACAATCCATTTCTTCACTCCGGAGAAGATGTGAATCAACCGGGCGCCGCTCAGGCGGGGGGTGCTTGTCATCATGTTCCCAGGTGCTGAAGGCGTAGGCAGGGGTACTGTCCATGCGATTGCTGTATGTGCATGAGCCCTCAGCGATCGGGCCGTCGTGGAAAGTTCGTCTCCGTGAGAATGAGATGGACGTCGCCGAACTCGTGCCACAGATAGCGCTCGCGCAGTGCCTCCACGTACGTCGCGCGCAGATGGTTCTCGCCGCAGAGCGCGGCCAGCATCGCCAGGTGCGAGGCGCGCGGCTCGTGCAGGCCCGTAAGCAGGCCGTTCACCGACCGCACGGGGCGCTCCGGCGTGATCACGAGATCGGTCCAGCCTTCGCGAGCGTGAACGATGCCGGCGAAATCGATGCAGCTTTCCAATGCCCGCACAACCGTTGTTCCCACCGCCACAACGCGGCCGCCGGATTCGCGGGTCATGTTGAGAAGCCGTGCGGTGGTTTCCGGAACGCGATAGTATTCCTCGTATGGCGCCTCACCCGCCTCCAGGCTGGCGACACCGGTGTGCAGCACGATCGGTGCAACCATCACACCTCTGGATACCAGTTGCGTAATCGTACGCTCGCTGATCGGCCTGCCTGCCGACGGCATCTCCGCGCTCCCGGGCTCCTGCGCATACACCGTCTGGTAGTATGCGATAGGCCATCGGCCGCGAACATAGTGATAGCGGATCGGCTGGCCGTGTGCGGCGAGGTACTCCGCCAGAGGCGCAGGCAGCGCTAGGTCCGCCGCCCAGAGGCGGACGTCCGTTCCCTTCGGTGCGGTCCCGGAATTGCGATGCGGCCGCAGGTCCGCACGCGGGGATGTCTCGTGCCTCCCGTCGACATCTGCGATGGCGCGCGGAGCCTGCCCACCGTGTCGCCGGTAGAGACGTACGGTTCCTCCCTCCGGCAGTGCCATCCGTTCGCCGGGCACTCCGTCACCGAACTGAACGGGGGCCGCTCCCGCCACCGGCTGCCGCAGTTCCACCAGCCAGCTGCCGTCGCTGCGCTGTGTGGAGAGGTGGAGCATCAATCGCGTGCCGTCGGCGCGCATGGCGGGAACCGAGGCGGCAAGCGTGCCGCTGGTGTTGATCACCAGAAGATCGCCTCCCTTCAGATAGTCCGGCAGGTCGTATGCGCGTGCATGCACGATACTGTCGTCGGCAGTGTTGGACACCATCATCCGGACGCCGTCGCGCGCGAGACCACGTTCCTCCGGCGGCTCCGTGGCTTCCAGCGCCTCTGGAAGGACGAACCTGCCGAAGAAGGGATCGAGAGCGGCTTCCGCAACGCCCGAGCGAGTCGTTGTGCCGCTCACAGCGCCACCTCCGCAAGTGCCCGCGCGATATATCGGCCGGAAGCCGGGCGTTCCTCCAGCAGCACCAGGAAGCCCGGCACACTGGATTCCGGCGGAAGGCGGTCGCTGATGTCGTCGCCGGGAAAGGCCTCCTGATGCATCTGCGTGCGCATGTCGCCGGGGTCCACCCAGTAGACTCGAAGGTCCGGTTCCTCCGCAGCGAGTATTGCGGAGAGCTGCTCCAGGGCCGCCTTGCTGGATCCGTAACCTCCCCATCCGGCATAGGGCTCCACGCCTGCGTCGCTGGTGACGTTGACGATCGTTGCACCGGGACGGAGCGATGCCCGAAGCGCCTGCACCATTGCGAGCGGGGCGAGGACGTTGGAACGATACACCTCCGCCAGCGTCTCCAGCGGATACTCCAGCAGATTGGGCTGCGGGCTGGGCCCGAGAATGCTTGCGTTGTTGATCACCGCATCCACGCCTCCCCATTCCCTGACCATCTCCGCAATCTCGCTGCGATGCCGAGAGTCCGTGACGCTTCCGGCGATTGCCGCTACGTCGGTCTTCGCGGCAAGCTCCTCGCGTGCCGCCTCCAGCGCGGATGCGCCGCGCGCGTCGATCACCAGCCGCCAGCCGCGCTCGGCCAGCGCGCGCGCCAGTGCAAGTCCCAGCCCGCGCGAGGCTCCGGTGATCAACGCCGTGCGCTGATGATTCTTCAAACGATTTCCTGTATGCATTGCGAACGTTCCTTCATCGTGATTCGGGATTGGAATCCATCACGCGAAACTATCGTGCAACGCAACGCAGGACATCCGGCGAAAGGACCACGCCGTACCTGTACGGAGGTACAGACGCGGCCCGCTACAGAGCCTTGTCGATCTTGGCCGCCAGGATGAAGTCGCTCTCGGTGAGTCCGTTCACCTTGTGTGTCCAGATCTCGATTCCCACCCGTCCCCAGGAGAGATGGATATCCGGATGATGCCCCTCACGCTCCGCGATCTCGCCAACTCTGTTTGTGAACGCGAGCGCCGTTGCGAAGTCCGGGAAGGTGAACTCCTTGTGCAGATGGTGCGCGTTCACAACGCTCCATGAGTGTCCGAGCGCGTGGTGAATCGGCTCGATCTCCTCCGGTGTCATCGGCGGCACGCCGCCCTTGCATGGAACGCACTCCTTGCTTGCCAGATCGGTCATTGCATGCTCCGTGGTTTGTTTGTGCTTCAGGTTCGGCCAGGTTTCCGATACCGCTCCGATACTCGCACTGCTGGCGTCGTGCGCCCGGCGCAACGGACTCGTTCCGTCGCCAGGCCGTACCTTTGCATGGCCGGGCACTCCCCCGATCAATATACGCGACCGATGAGCACGCGACTTCTGATACCGTTGGCGGCTGCTCTTCTGCTGAATGCCTGCCACCATGCGGGCAGGGGGCCGATTGCACTGTTGCATCCGGACACCACGCTTCTCGTTGCCTTCTACAACACTGAGAACCTGTTCGATCCGACGGACGATCCCGCTCGTACCGGCGACGACGAGTTCACGCCGGAGGGGGCGATGAAATGGAACGATGAGCGGCTGGATCGGAAGCTCGCACAGATTGCGCGCGCCATCCGCCTGATGAACAACGGCAGCGGGCCCGATCTGATAGGGCTGGCGGAGGTGGAGAACAGGCGCGTGGTGACGATGCTGGCGGAGGAGCATCTGCCGCGCGGGCTCTACGGCATTGTGCATGCGGAGTCGCCGGATGAACGCGGCATCGATGTCGCTCTTCTGTACAAGCCATCGGTTCTTACGTTGAAGGGATTCACGATGCACCGTGTGGACCTGGGCGCCGGGGCACGGCCGACGCGCGACGTGATGGAGGCGACCTTCGCGAAGGATGGGCACATGCTGACGGTGCTCGTCAATCACTGGCCCTCCAGGCTCGGCGGCGAGGAGCGTACGACCGCGCGGAGAGAGGCTGCCGCACGTGTTGCTGCCGGCGTGATCGATTCGCTGCGGGCGCTCGATCCAAATACCGACGTGGTGTTGATGGGCGACCTGAACGACGAGCCGGGTGCTCCGAGCATCGAGAACGTTCTCGATGCTCGCGAATACACCGGAGGATCGTTCTCGCATCGGATGATCAATACCGCCGCGCCCGTTGCCGCGACCGATACCATCGGGAGCTATTTCTATCGAGGCCACTGGGAGGTGATCGATCAGATCATGCTCTCGCGCGGAGCGCTGGATTCATCGGGCGTCGTGCTCAGTGAGATGGCGGAGACGGTGTTCACACCGGAGTTCCTTCGCGATGATCGGGCGGACCCCGTTCATCGCCCGCCGTACAGAACGTACGTTCGCGGGACGCAGTATATCGGCGGCCCAAGCGATCACTTCCCGGTAACGCTCCGTGTCGGGTGGATGCGAAGGTAGATCGATGGACCGATCCCGAGCGTTCCCGCCGTACCGCACATTGTTCCCGGGGAAGAGAGATCCTTGATCTTCCTGCTCGGTGAATCCGGCGGGAATACGAGCACGCCATGTGCCGCGAGGCGATAACGGTAGATTAACGTATTCCGCATCCGTAGTCGACTCAATACTCGGCCGCCTGTTAACAGTAGATCAACAATATCTGCGAAGCGAGTGCGGTATGCATCGAACCGTTTGAACGCCACCCGCCGATCGTTCTTGGATCTTGATTATCGACCGCGGCATGAGATGCCGGAGTGTTACCGGCGGACATCGTCATGCCGGCCGACATGTTGTTCGAGATGAACATGGATCGCGGCGCGATGGATTGTCCAGTACGGTGTTGATGCCTGCCAGACCTTGCCGGGCAAGGTTTTCAGGGGCATGATGCCCGGATCGCGTGATGCGGCGGTAATTGAATTTCGCATGCGTGCGAACACGGCTGCGCGGCAATCGGAGTGCTGATCGAGCCGGTTGGTGATCGCGCGCGACGTGTTGCGCCGCTCGCTGCAGAAATGCGTGCACCCGGCCGGATAACTTTTCCGGATTTCCCGTGTTTAGCTCGACAAGAAGGGTAACAGGCCGGACCTCGCGCGAGATGCTCCAGAGGATGAGGGTGAGACCGGCACCAACGCCCCTCATGAGCTGAGTTGTTGAGGAGTACCTCACAGGTGCACATGATTCATAGTCTGTGCTGATTTGTCTGCATCTGCAGCAACTCGAATTTCATCCCGACAGAATTCCGTTACGCCATTGCACATGGCATCAATGCTGCTGAGTTGTGCGCCGCAGCGCTCCCCCGTTCAAGGCATGCACATGCGGGGCGTGCGTTGTGAGTACATCGGTCCGGCAAGCCTGACCACACGATAATCACGGAGATTGCTGCTCGCGCCGGTTTCAATTTGCGGTTGTTGACATCGACCGTGAATTGGAGGGCCTTGCCATGCCGTTATGTGTGCGTGAACCGGCTGGCTCGAATCGATGAGCGTAGCCCTGCGCGTTGCTATCCGCACAATCGGGTATTGCCACTGTTGATGACAGTTGCATGCACTTCAATTCGTTCGTGCCTGGATGTGCTTGAACGGCGGGCAGGATCTATCGCATATGCACGGGGAACGTCGGCATCGTCTATGATGCGCCGATGCCGCCCAACCGGATTCGGCAACTGCGATGAGCACGTGCAATGGAAGCGGGGATCGGTCGGGATACACAATCCTGTTGTAATTGACCTGGAGGTAATCATGCAACGTAGGAGACTGTCTCTGTCGCTGCTGGCCGTGCTGGTTTTGATACCGGTGATGGCTCGAGGACAGACATTCCCGCCTGCGGTACAGACCCCGTGGAACAGGTATATCTGTACCCGCATCACGAACGCGTACACACCTATCATTGGCCAG
>JAFDZV010000021.1 GCA_018266795.1 Bacteroidota bacterium
CCCGGAGTTGCATGACGGCCCGGAACGGGCTGTAGGTGCGGCGCCTGCAGGGAGCCATGAGCGGAGCCCTGTGCCGCAGCGCTCGGGTGAGGCCAGGCCGTGGGAATCATTATGACCAGACCGGCGTTCATATCGCGCTATCCGGTTGCGACCTACTTCGCTCTCGTGTTCATCATCTCGTGGGGCGGCGTGCTTCTGGTGATCGGTGGTCCCGCTGCCATTCCGGATACACCGGAACGGACGGCCCGGTTGTTTCCCTATGCGCTTCTGGCGATGCTCGCGGGTCCGTTCGCAGCGGGCCTTCTCATGACCGGACTGGTGCACGGCCGTGAAGGCCAGCGCGAGTTCCGGTCGCGGCTGTTCCGATGGCGCGCCGGCCTCGGCTGGTACGCTGTTGCGCTCCTGACCGTGCCGGTTCCTGCAGCGATACTTCTTCTTCTCCTGTCGATCTTCTCACCCGTGTACCTGCCGGACATCGTTACCACGAACGGCAGGGGGGCGCTCCTGTTGACCGGCCTGGCAATGGGAGTGCTGGCCGGCCTGTTCGAGGAGCCTGGGTGGACCGGCTTCGCCGTTCCGATGTTGCGGCGGAGGTACGGTATCCGAACGGCCGGGCTGATCGTGGGCTTCCTGTGGGGGCTGTGGCACGTTCTGGTG
This sequence comes from Bacteroidota bacterium, assembly GCA_018266795.1. Lineage (GTDB taxonomy): Bacteria > Bacteroidota > Ignavibacteria > OLB7 > OLB7 > JAFDZV01. The sequence continues at coordinate 658 of JAFDZV010000021.1, forward strand.
ACATTCTGGGCGAGTGGAGACAGCTCCGGACGGTTCTCCCGGGACCTGTTGATTCCTCCGCTTCTCTTCTACGTTGGAGTGCTGCCGGCCTACCGGGTGTTGATGGTCCGGGTGCACGATCGCACCGCCAGCCTGTTCATCGTGATGCTGATGCATGCCAGCCTCACGGCGTGTACGCTCTTCATCCTCAAGCCGCCCGCAACCGGCACCGCGCTCTCCATCTACTACCTGGCGTTGACCGCCGCGCTCTGGGGCGTGGATGCTCTCCTCCGGCAAACGGGCGCCGGAAATGCCGGAGGCGGCCGGGTGCCGGAGTAATGCTCCGGCACAACAGAGTAAAACTCCGGCGCAACGGAATGGTGAAGTATTCGTGCGGAGTTGTACTCCGCGAGCGGCGGGGCTCCATTACAGCTCCGTCTTGTCCGCTCCGCCGCTGCTGGCTGGTGGAGGAGGCATGATCAGCGCCCGGTATTCCTCGAACGAGTAGAACGCCGTCTGATTGTAGAACTTCGTCTTGTTGCTGAACTCCGGCGTGCTGACAATCGTCGCCAGCTCCCAGGCCGTGTGCCCCGGAAGGAAGAGATAATCCAGCGTGACGAACGGCTTGCGGCCGAAGATCGATGGGAGAAGCTTTCCAAGCCATCCATCCTCCGCATTTCCGTAGATCTCCGACTTCGAACCGGCGAGCAATGCGTCGATGGTATGTACGGATGTCGCATTCAGCGTCTGCAGCGTAACGCCGTTGACCCTGTTGTAGTAGTAGATGATGCTCTCCGGGCTCCTGAACGCCGCGCCAACCACGGTTTCCCTCAGCAACCCCTCCAGGTTTACATAGATCCGGTCGGAGACAGACATTGCATTGCGGATGAATTGCAGGAATGTGTCCCGGGTTTCCCACTTGCCGAATCTCCCGAGCGACTGCCCCGCAAATTGCTCGTAGAATATCACTGTGTTATTCACATTTATGTCGGGCATTGCGGAGAGGGTCTTCGTAAAATTCGCAAGCCGGTCATCATCATTCCTTCCGAACGCCGCCGAAATCTCCGTTCGATTGTACATCTTTCGCCAGATCTCGTTCGGCAGAACATCCTGATAGTATTCGTTGAGCAGTGTCTTGTTGCCGATATCGAACAGCTTTTCCACGATAAAGAAGTCGTCCCACGAATCGTCGTCCCAATATTTGTCTATGATTTTTCTCAGTCTCGTGCTCACGGTTCCGGTAGGATCAACGAGTGAAATGGGATTGTTCCCCACGTACACGTACGGGCTGGGATATTGCGCGGCCGGATCGGTCGCATAGAAGCGGCCCAGATCCGTGTCGTACATCCGCGCGCCGTAGTTGTAGAGCGCCGTTTCGGAATCGTACTGCTGGCCGGTGAACAGATACGGCGTGGAGGGGGCGCCGCTCGTGCGCCATGCGGTTCCGAACGGCAGATAGTCCAGCGAGGAGGTTGCCTGCCTGGTTGCGGCGTTCACGGAGACGCGGGTGGAGCCCAGGTGATCGCTCAGGATGAACTCCGTTGTCGTGCCGCGCTGCAGCGCGATGGGGCCGCCGGACCCGTACACGTAGTATGCCGATGTCGTGGTGCCGGAGGCGATGTCCGCCGTCTGCGTCGCCAGCGGGCGCAGGCCCCCGCCAAGCTGCAGGCTTCGCCCCGTTGTCTGGCTGCCGTCCGCATTGGCAACCGTTGCAAGCGTTCGCTGGTCCGCGGCGCCGTAGGCGTACGTCACCCGGTTGCCCGTTGCGCTCCCAAGCTGAACCGATGCGGTGAGCGGAACCGTTGCTCCGTACGTGATGGCGTACAGATTGCGCGCCATCGCCTGCGTGATGGCGCCGTTGCTGTTGTACCCGTAGTCCGGCGCCGCCTGCGATGCCGTGAGCGTGATGTCGTCCACGTACAACGCCGGGCCGGTCTGCGGTCCCGTCGGGCGCTTGTAGTTGCGCAGCTCCAGCGTGGCGTAGCTGAGCGTGGCGCCCAGGCCCAGCGATGCGGCGATCGAGGCCATGTTGATCGGTGTGTTCGCCTGGGTCCATCCGTCCGATGCCGCCACGCTTGCCACCAGCACCTCCGCAAGCACGCCGGCCGTTCCGTAGAGCGTGAGATACCAGCCGGCCGGACCGATCGCCGTGGCAAAGCCGGCATCCGTGCGGGTCCAGCAGCCAAGCACGTAATTGCCGAGCGGAGCCAGGTAGTTCGTATAGGCCAGCACATTGTAGTGCCCCAGGCTTCCCCCCGGCATCAGCAGGCAGTTCGGCGCCGAGTGCGGATTGGTTGTGCTGAGCGATGGCCCGGAAGGGCCGCCGTTGCTCGCGTACCAGCACCAGTCCCCAAGGCAGCCGCCGCTGGGCGTTCCGGTGTCGAAGTTCATCGCCACGTTCACCGCGCTGGTGATGTTTCGCACGCGATCGTTCACCGGCGCCCCCCCTCCGGATGCCGCATAGCTGTAGGTGTTCAGCGTGGCGCCGCGCGTCATGGAGAGGATGTTGCCGTTGGCATCGTAGCCGCCGGCGCCGTTGGTGCCGAGCGCAACGGACATGCTGTCGCCAAGGCTGCATGCTGCCACCGTGAGCTGCCCCACGGGATCGTACGCGTACGCATAGGTATACGGATCCGGCGGCGCCGCCCATGCGCTGGAAGCCTTGTACTGCAGCTCGGTGGCGGCGATCTGGCCATCGTAGTAGGCGCTCCCATTGTAGCCGCCGTTGTACCCGAGCGTTTCGGTCAGGAAGGGATCGTCGATGCCGGTCAGGAGACCGCGCTCGTCGTAGGAGAAGGTGCGCGGGATGGCGTTGGCCGTCCCCTGGCCGTTGTTGAGCTGCTCCGTTGCCAGCATCCCCTGATAGTCGTAGCTGTACGTGGCATAGTAGCCAACATCCACGGTGGTGGAGGGAGGAGGCTGCACGCGGTCCACCGATGCCATGCGGCCCAGCATGTCGTACGAATAGCCCACGATCATCTGCGAACCGCTTCCGGCCAGGTCCGGATACGTTATCGTGGCAACCGCATCCTGATTGTTGTACGTGTAGCCGAAGGAGTAATCCGTTGCGGCATATCCGTTCACGCGCGTCGTGCGGGTGACGATGTTGCCCGATGCGTCGTAGGCAAGCCGTTCGTAGTCCGGGTTGGCGCCGTTGTTGATCTGGGTCTGCCACAGGCGCCCGATCACGTAGAGCGCGTTCACGTCGCCGTTGAAATCGTACGTGAGGCGCTTTGCCCAGGCGCCGGCCGCGTAGTTCGGGTTGGAGCTCATCGCAGGGTCCACGATCGGGAAGGCCGGCGTGTTCGCCTTGGCGGCCAGCGCCGCGCCGTCGGTTCCCCAGTTGTAGGTCGCGTCCTGGATGTAGCCGGTCTCTATCGTGCGGCCAAGCGCATCGTACTTGGTGTAGGTGACGATGTTCGGTGATGCGGCCGCGCCGTTGGCGTCCATGCGGAACCGGAGGCGGCCGGCATTGTCGTAGAGGAACCGCGTGGTTCCGGAGTCCGGCGTGGTCTGCGATGCCGGCAGCCCCTCGAACGTGTACGTGGATTGCACCACCCAGGAATCGGCCGATGATCCGGACGGGGGATTGAACCAGTTCGGCAGCCGAACGGTTACCAGATTCCCCACGGTGTCGTACAGATATTGCGTGATGCGGCTCGTCCCCGTTGCCGTCACCGTGTACTGGCTGCCGCTCTTCTGCAGCGTGGCCCAGCCCACCGATTCCTGCAGCACGCGTCCGGCGACGTCGGTGATGGCAGTGCGGTCGATCCGGAGCCGCTGCGTGTCGTCCGCATTGCTGCTCTGGATGGCGCTCTGCACCGTAACGTAGAATGTGTTGGCGGGGCCTGGCGGATCGCCAGCTTCTCCCATCGGTGCTCCGCCCAGCAGTGCGGCGCCAAGCGTAGCCGTGCCTCCGTAGGCATTGGTGGTGGTGTAGAGCGTGGCGTCCGCAGCCGAGGCGTGCGGCGCCACCGTGGTGAGCACCCGCCCGAGCGGCGAGAGTTCGTACGTGTACGACGTGTACTCCTTCCCCTCCGTGCCGCCGGCCAGATAGGCGGCAATCGATCGCGCGTTCCCATCCTCGTCCGTCAGGTATACATCCTGGTTCCCCTCGATCAGCGTGGGGGGAGGCGGGTCATCCCCCTCCGCAAGCTGCAGGCCGGTCCCTGGGGTCTTCACGCTCACCGGCGACGTCAGCGGATCGCGCACAACAGACGGGCGCCCAAGCGAGTCCAGGAACTGCCCGGAGGTGAGCGTCGGATAGGTGGTGGTCTCGGAAACGTTCACCCCCTCGATGCTGATCTGCTGCGTGTTCCCTCCCATGCCGTCGGCAAACGCCACGGTTATCTGCGGCTCGGCGAGCACCAGAAGATCGTCGAACCAGCCGGGCTGGTCCAGCGAGAGCGTCACGCGGCCGTAGTTGGCCGGCGGCGTCCCGGGCGCCGTTGTCGGCGCCGAGAATATCTCCACGCCGCCGGCGTAGCAGGTGACGAAGTTGTCCATGATCGTGAAAATCCATTCGTCGCTGTATCCCAGCCAGTCATTCTCCGCCAGCACAACGGTCTGCGTTCCGGTATCCTGCACCAGCCGCCAGGCCTGCACGCCTTCCTCAACCCAGAGCATGTAGGTGTAGCCGTCGCCAAGCCCCACGCTTGCGGGCGTTGCGCCGGTCTTGCGCGTTACCCGAACGCTCGCTGCGAAGTTCGCGAGCGCCGTGGCGTTCAGCACGGCCGTTGCCGCAAGCACCGTTCCGCTGGTGCCGGTGTACTCCAGCCGGCCGCCGCCAAGCGTCCACTGCGCCTGCGGCGTCAGAATCCAGTCCGCCGGGTTCGGGTTGTGGAAGTCCTCGTAGGAACTGTCGCCGGCCGTCGTCAGCGTCAGCCTGCTGTTCGGGAAATCGGGATCGAACTGATCGGCGTCGGTAAGCGATCGCGAGAAGGAGGTGGCCGTGATGGAGTTCACGCGCTCCAGTGGCCCCACCGATGCAAACGGGCGCTGGCAGCTGTCGTACACGGTCCTGACGGACTGCCCGTCGGTGCCGATCTGCGCCGTCGGCAACTGTGAGACCGGATCGTATACCGTTGCGGCGAACGCGCATTGCAGCGGCGAGAATCGCAGCTCGTCCACGTAGCAATATTGCGCGTTCGGATCCGTGTTCGTCCCCTGGATGGAGATGTACAGCTCCACATCGGCCGCAAGCCCGGCCGCGGTGCGGATCGCAACCAGATCGATCACCTTCTGGAAATAGGTCCACACGTTCTTCGCGCCGGACATGTCGATCGGCGCAACCGCGCCGGGGATGGCCGTGTTGTCCGATGCCTTCATCACCGCTATCGTCCATTGCGCGTCGCCGGCGGTGAAGGTTGGAGAAACCACGCCCCAGCAACCGAACACGTATGCCGCCTGCTGGCTACCCGGCTGCATCACCAGCACAGGCCCGGTTGTGCCGGCGGTGACCGGCGGAATCAGCAGCGACTGCGTGCCGGTGTGATAGTCCGCGGTGGTCACGAAATCCCACAACGCGCCGCTGCCGGCCCATCCCCAGCCGTTCAGGGTTTCGTACGGTTCGAATCCCAGATAGCTCAGCTCGCCCGCGGTGATGTCGGCGTTGGCGCCGGCGGCCACGGTCTTCAGGCGGTCGCGGTCGTAGATGGTGGAAGCAACGCTCGCGTCCACGTTGCTCATTGCCACCACCAGACCGCATGCATCGCGCGCGGTTACCGTGCCGGTAAGGATCCATCCGCTTGCCGGCGTGCCTCCGCTCCAGTTGGTGAAGGCGGGCGCCGCAGCGCTGGTGGAACGGAACGTCTGGTACGGTGCCCATTTCCCGCCGCCGAATCCCCAATCATCCTTCCAGGTGGCAACGTTGTCGCTGACAACAGTAGTCACCGGCGTGCCGAGCGGATCGGTGATGGCGTTCACAACGGTCTCCACCACGGGCGTCAACAGGTTCAGGCTGCGCGTGGGATCGTACTTCTGCCAGAAGTAGGTGAAGGTGCTGGCCGTCGCGGCAAGCGATCCATCCGCCAGATAGTTGTACGCGGTCGCCGTTGTCGGCAGGCCGGTGAGATCGCTGAACGCCGTCTGCGCGGTTGCGGTCACGCCGGCGAGTGTGGAGGTCGTCTGCCGCAGGCGTGTGTAGGCGCCCATCCCCAGGCTGCCGAGCTGCATCGTTGCAATCCACCAGTACTGCGCTCCCTGCCTCACCGTTGCTCCGGCCGTGTCCAGCGTTACCGAGGCGTACGCCGTTCCCGCAGCCAGCGAATAGCTTGCCGGTGCGTTCGTCTGCGCCGCGTCGACCGGGTAGGCCATCAGCGGCGCCTCGCTTCCGGTGCCGGTAAGTCCGTTGAAGAAGTAGGTGGTCTCCGTGCCGTTCGGTGCCGATGCCGGGTTGGCGGTTCCGCCAAGCACGGAAGCCTTGTTGAACTGCGGCGTGGTGCCTGCAGGGTTCACCGTGGCGGCCGCATTCTCGAACGTGTAGGATGTGATCACCGGACCGTTGACACCGGCTTCCTGCGGATACCCCGTGTCCACGGTCACCTGCGTCACCACCGGCAGCGTCTGCGTTCCCAGCACGTTCCAGCCCACCGCGCGATGCAGCGTCAGCGCCGTCGGGCCGCTGGCCCAGGTGCCGGTGTAGCCTACGAAGGTGGTTGCGCCAACGAGCGTGGAGGCCGGCTGGCCCGGGATGTAGATCTGCTGCCCGGCCAGCGTGATCGCGCCCGGCGCCTGCTGCACCGTGCCGTTGTGCAGGAACGAGACCACGGTAGCCTGGCTTCCCGTGCCGGTGCCGGTCTGGTACGCCAGATAGAGCGGCGTCAGTTGGAAGCTGGCGATGTCCGTTGCATTGGCCGCGCCGGCAAGGTCCGCACCCTTCGTCCAGGTGCCGTCCGGATTCTGCGCGTACAACGCGGACTCGAATATCACATAACTGCTCGGCTGGGTAGCGCTGTTGGAGGCCGTGGAGGCATACAGTGCCGTTGCAAGCGCGCCGCTCATGCCGGCCGGAACGCTCCACTGCTCGGTTGCGGGGTTGTAGGTCACCAGGTCGTACGTGTACGGCGTCGCGCCGCCGGTATGAATCCGGCGCAGCATCTGGTCGAAGCCCACCGAGACGAACTCCACGGTCTCACCGGAGGTGAAGTCGATCGTGGCGATATCCTTGTAGATCCAGCTCACCCCGTTGAACCGCCACGTCATCTGATCAACGGCAACCAGGCTTCCGCGGATCACCGGATCACTCGGCACGCTTGTGGATGCCGCCGAGGCCGTGGTCCAGATCGCGCTCTGCACATCCGAGCCGTCCGTGCTCCACCAGAACGCGCCGTACGTCGTCTGCGCCGTGGAGCCGCGCACCGAACGTGTCCGCAGAACGGAGAACGCCCCGCCGGCGAACAGGCTCACCGCGGTAACCGGCCCGGGCACGGAGCCGAGCGCGCGCACCGTTGTTGCCCACGTGCCGGTGATCGCGCGCTGCATCACGTAGGCGTTCGGCGCAACCCCGCCGGGCTGATCCGTTGCCGCCGATATCGCCGTGATCGCCGCGCCGGCTGCCGCCACCGCGTACACCGCGTTTGTTCCGGATGCGTTCAGCGCAAGGGTAACGGCGTCCTGCCAGGCAATGCCGTTCCAGTCGTATCGGTACAGAATGCCGGCAACCGTATCCAGCAGCACGGCGTAGCCGGTACCGGCCGCCAGCTGCGTCGGGCTCGTGGTTGCGATCGGCGGCGAGAACCATGCGTTGCCGCCGGAGGATGGCTGTATCCACTCGCCGGCGCGGGCCACGTTCCGGTGGAACAGATGGGTCTGCCCCGACGAAAAGATCGCGAACAGATCGGATGCTGTGGCGACCGTTGTGGTATCGTAGGCGGCAGCGTTCGCAAGCGGTATCGTGCCCAGATCGGCTGCAAGCCAGCGGCCGTCCCACGTGTAGGCCGTTACCTGCATCGCGCTGGTGCTCCCGGCCGTGGCCAGCCACGTCGCCACCGTGTAGCCGTTCTCGAAATGGAATTGTGGCAGCGTATACGTGGTTCCCCCAACCGATGGTGGCGCAACGGCCATGTCGCGCGCCGAACATGCCGGCGTGGCCTGGCCGTACGTGTACGTGGCAGTGCCTCCTGTTGCTGGGGTCACCGTCTTCAACGAGCCGTACAGACTGCCGGTGCCGCTGGCCGTGTAGTAGGCGAACTTCGGATTGGGCGTCGAGCCCCCGCCCGGATACGTTCGCTCGATCGCCAGGAGCAGCCGCTTGCTCAACTGCCCGGAGCCGAGGAACGTCGGGTTCTCCGGCGTCGGTCCGTACAGGAACGAGAACGTGCCGAGCTGCTGGCCGTTGCCGTCGGTAAGCTCGATCGATGCCAGATACTTCGTCTCGAAACGATCCTGATACGGATCGGGAGGAGGCGGATCGGTGTGCGGATCCTGATACTCCACGCTCTGCTTGTCGCCGTACCGGAACAACGCCTGCTCGCCCCCAACACCGGTTATGCCGGCGAGGTAGGAGGCCTGCGTATAGATGAGGCCGTTTGCGGCGCTCACCGGCACGTTCACGTTCGTGTAGCTGTAGGTGATCGTGTCGCCGAAGCGATTCGTGATGGCGCTCAGGTTCCATGCCACTGCCATCTGCTCCTGGTTCAGCGTCCGGTTGCTGCTCCCGCACCAGTTCCCCCAGGCAACGCCCCACTGCACCGTGTTCCGGCCGGAGGCGGCATCTCCGTAGATCCAGGTATCGCCGTTCTCCTTCACGATCTCCCAGCGCTCGCGCAGCGGGTCGTACGTGATGGTCCAGAAGGCGTAGTTGGCGGGGGCGAACGTGAGAAGCCCTGCCGCGTTGGTTCCGGTTGCCACAAGCGGGCCGCCGTTGGCGCCGCCAAGGAAGCTGTAGGAGCGCTCGCCGGGAGCAACGGCCTGCCCGGCCGGTGCCGCAATGCTCTCGGCCGGGATGGACCACCCCAGCCCCAGCACACCTGTTGGCGCCGTTCGGTTCCATGTGGTGGCCTGCTCTGCGACGTTGCCGCCGTAGGCTATCGCCACGTTCATGTCCAGACCGTTGCGTCCGGGGATTGTGAGAAGCGGCAGGGTGAATCCCATCTGCCCCGAATAGAGGCCGACGGCATCCGTGAGTACGTTTGTGCTGAGCATCGGTCAGGTTCCCGTAATGGATCAGATCGGTTGGGGCATCACTTTCAGGTGCGCTGGCTGAACGGGATCCGGCGATATGGACCGGATCGCGATACGGTGTTCTGCGACTGCGTCTCTGCGGAGCCGGCGTAGTCCGCCTCGTTCGATGAGGAGAATGTCTGCATCTCGACGTCCCCTCCGGCGCCGGATGAGGACGACGCATTGTTGCCGAGCAGCGATGCAGCTTCATCGTCGGACACGCTCGCGATCTCGCTGCCGCTAACGGAAAGCTCGTTTGCTGCCGGCACGATCTCCGGCAATTCGAGCTCCACCGTCGGCACGGGCTGGAATCCCGCCGGCGGACGCAGCGTCTGCAGATACTGCCCGCCGCGCTGCATCGCCTGGCCCAGACGGCTGAGCTGGATGCCGGTGTTGGAGATGCCGCGCGACAGCGTCAGGTTCCCACCGCCCGCATACAGATCGCCTGCGGCCGCCACCAGCCCGTTGCCGGCTGCCACCAGCCCGCCCCCCAGCCCGGCAAGCGCCGCGCCGATATAGGGGAGGCCGAAGTAGATCGCTGCGCCCAGAGCTCCTGCGGCAGCTATCGATCCCAGCGCGATCAGCGTGTCGCGTACCCCCTTCAGGCCAAGCGGGTCGATGTTCGAGATCGGGTTTCCCACCACGTAGCTGTAGCGGTTCAGCGTCTGCGGCGCAGTGATGCTGCCGAACAGATAGTCGCGCTGCAGGAACCGCGCGGCCGATGGAGCGTAGTTCCGGGCGCGCATATACAGCAGGCCGTTGCCGTCATCCATCACCCCGTCGCGTCCGTTGTAGAGGAACGGCGCCGCCGTGCCGCTTCCAAGCGAAGCGATCACCGCGCCGTACGTCCCGTAGGCGTAGCGGTCAACGATGGCGCCCGTCTCGTCCGTGGTGGCGATCGTGCTGCCGCGGCTGTCGAAGTGGAACACCTGGAACGCGCCGTCCGATTCCGCGCCGATCAATCCCAGCCCGTACACGAAGCTCTGCTGCACCGTGCCGGCATCGTCGGCAATCGTCAGCACGCGGTCCAGCGCGTTGTTGAGCGGCGTTGCGTCCGCGTCCGCGCCGATGAACGGTACCTGCCCGCTCCCGCCGGTGTTCAGCGCCGCCATCGCCGTGGCGGTTACTCTGGTGTTGACCGATGCCATCTGCTGCCAGGGGGCCTGGTAGCCGTTCACATCGTGCACGTAGTTCCTCGTGGTGCCGGCAATCGTGGTCCGCGTCCGCAGCCCGTCCTCGTCATAGGCGAACGTGTCCGTACCGAACGTCGCCAACTGCTGGAACCAGTCGTACGTGGCGCTCTGCATCACTCCGTCGATCGGGATGCCGGCAAGGTTGCCGTTGGGGTTGGAGCTCAGCGCCACGCCGTTCAGCTGCGTCATCTCGTTCGCGCCGTTGTACATCGCGGTGCTGGCGGCAGCGGCCGGAGCGAAGGGGAGCGGGGAGATCTCGGTGGCTGCCACTCTGTCCGCGAGCGCATCCAGCGTGTAGCTGGATTGTGCGATGATCAATGCTCCGCTGTTCTGCGTTATCCCCGTCAGCTGGTCCGCGGCGTTGAACGCGAACGCCGCCGTGGTTCCGTTCGCGTTCGTGATGCCGGCCAGCATGCCGCTCGCGTGGTAGGCGTATTGCGTGATGCGGCCGCTCCAGTCCGTCACCGTGCTCAGCTGTGCCAGCCCGTTGTACGCATACGTTACCTGCCTCGTGTCGGGATAGGTCAAACTGCCCACAAGGTCGATGGGCGTGTATGCATATCCCACCGTGGCGCCGTTGCCGGTGCGCGTCAGCAGGCGATTCCACTGGTCGAACGTGCGCGTGATGGTGGCCGCGCCGTCGCGGCTGGTCTGAAGACGGTTGCCGTCCGCATCGAGCAGATGCGTGATCGTCTCCGAGACGGGGGGCGTTCCCGTTGCCGGCAACACGATCTGGTAGAACCGTCCCGCGGCATCGTAGTTGTATGCCGTAGTGGCTGCGTCGCCGTTGGTGAAGCTTGCGATGGCTGACCACGGCGCGTAGGCAATCTGCGTCTGGTTGCCAACCGCGTCCGTCTGCGCTGCAAGCCTTCCCAGTCCGTCGTATCGCATCACCGTGGTGCTCGCCGCGTCTCCCGGCCGCCCGATCGATGCCGTCACCATGTTGGTTGCTGCATCGTAGCCGTACGTGCACGCGGTGGTGGCTGCCGCGGTGCCGTTCCCCTCCGTGCACGCCACGATCCGGTTCAGCATGTCGAAGGTCAGCACGCGCTGGCGGAACACGAGGTCCTTGCCCCACCATTGCTTCACCACGCGGCCCAGCGCGTCGCGTGTTTCGATCGAGAGATTCCCTACCGGGTCCGTAGTGGTGGCCACCTCCTGATTGGTGCCGCTTGCCGCATCGGCCACTACCGCGTAGGTCACGGTTGTGGTTGCGCCGGCCGCGTTCGTGAACGCCACCAGGCGCCCCACGGGGTCCAGCTCGGTCACCGTCTGCAGCGCCGTCTGGCCCGGGGCTGCAGGGGGGAGCGTTGTGGTGATCACCAGATTGTTGTGGCCGCCGGCTGCGTGCGTCGCGTAGGCGTACGTCATCGTCTCGCCGGCCCGGTTCGTCTGCGCCGTAAGCACCCCGGCCGCGTTGAGGTTCGTGATGTCCGTGTAGTGCACCCCCGGTGCCGACGTCAGTTCCGGATAGGTCATCGTGGTCTGCAGCGGATACGGTCCCGCGCCCGCGATCTCCATCACGCGGTCGATCGTATAGCTGTTGCCGTTGGCATCGGTAAAGCTCACCAGTTCGCCGAACTGGTTCACGCCGTACAGCTCCGTGATCCCCGCCGCGAGCGTCATGCCGGTAAGTGCGTCCAGCTTGTTGTAGGCGTACGTCGTCACGCGCGTCCCTCCGCGGAACGGCGGGCAGGTGGTGCTGGTAAGAAGATTGTTCGGGTCGTAGCCGTACGTGAACGCGGCGCCGGCGGCATTGGTAAGGCCGGTCATGTTGCCGTTGCCGTCGTAGCTGTAGGAGGTGGCAAACGCCTTGTTCGCAGCCTGTCCCGGAACCTGCACCGTGCTGGTTGTTACCGCGCCGGATGCCTTGTACGCAAGGGTCATCGTCTGCAGCAGCGTGCCGTTGGCCGCCTTCAGCTCCACCTGCGTCACCCGGCCGATGGAGTCCGTCTGCATCGCGGTCACGCCGCCGAGCGGGTTGGTAACCTGCTGCATGTCCGCGCCGCTCCATGCAAACCGTGTGGTGTTCCCCAGCACATCCACGATCGTATCGTACAGCCCCGCGATGCTGCCGCTCTTGTACGTGATCGCCGTGCTCCGCCCCAGCATGTCCGTTCCACCGCGCAGCAGATTGCCGGCGAAGCCGGTTCCGCTGTAGAGCCACGTGCGCGTATTGCCCAGCACATCGGTGTAGGAGCGCAGATTGTTCTGGCTGTCGTACACGAACCGTTCCGTCTCGCCCAGCGGGTTGGTGCTGCTTGCCGGATTGTTGTTCGCGTCGTACGTGTAGCTCGTCGTGTTCCCCTCGCCGGCAGTATACCCGGCTACCGGGCCCTCGTAGATCGTGCGGGCCGTCAGATTGTTGAAGCCGTCGTACGTGGAAGTCGTCAGCCGCATCCGGCTGCCGGCCAGCAGCGCCTTCTCGCTGATCGTGTTGCCGTTTGCCTCCACGGAGGTGTACACCGTCACATTCCCCTCCGCATCCGTCACCGTCGTCTCCAGCATCGCAATCCCGTTGGCCGTTGTCTCCCGGTACGCCAGCGCCGTTCCCCACGCCTCGCCGGCAACAAGCGCGCGCGCGTTCTGCTGGAACACCACCCGGCCATCCTGATAGCTGTTCTTCAGCATCGGCTGGTGATTCTGGTCGGTGATGGTTTCGATCAGCGATGCCCCGGTGTACGCGAACGTGCGCGGGTTCCCGTTCACGTCGGTCACCGACGTCAGATTCCCCCCGTTCACCGAGAAGCTCACCTGGTGCCCGGCGTTGTCCGTTGCGGTCTGCAGATAGCCGCTCCCGTTGTAGGCGAAGTCGATATAGCGCCCGGAGGATACATCGGTCACGCGCTGCAGCAGACCGGAACCGTTGTAGGTCAGATTCTGCCGGTTGCCCACGGCGGAGTAGATGGCCGTCATCTGCCCCGCGTACGTGAACGTGTAAACCATCTGATCCTTCGTCGTCACGGTGATCGTGAGGTCCGGTGCCACCGTCAACGTCGTGCCGGTCGGGACCCCCTTCTGCTGGTACGTTCCCGTGATCGAGGGGGGGATCAGGAATGCGTCGGTGCGGCCGGAGCCCCACAGCACATACAACTCCGTCCCGTCGCCGTTGCGCATGATCCGCGTGTTGTAGGAGTGATTCCATCGCTCCCCCAACGGCTTGCCGGTGTAGTACGTGCTCTCCGCAGAGCTTGGCGTGGCCGTGCTGTACGATGTGGAGAGAAGAAGGGGAAAGATCCCGGCCGTCTGCATCTCCGTGTTGGCGTACTGGTACATCCCGGTGGCCACGCTCACCGGGTCCATCACATGGCCTGAGTTGTTCTGGTTGTTCGGATCGACGGGCGTGATCGATCCCACCGTCACATCGTCCGTTCCGGCCAGGCCGTTCAGCCCGTTCTTCACGGCCCACACGCTCACGGTATAGGTATCGCCGCTGACGACATGCGTGTCGCTCTGCGCGAACGTGTAGGGAGGGCCTGCAAGGCCCGTGTGCTGGATGTCGATCCCGTTGCCGGTCAGCGAGATCGAGTACGTGACCCCCGCCGGCTGATTGCTCGTGCTCCACGTGGCCGTGATGTTGCCGGACGTGTCCGCATTCGCCTGCACGCCGGTTACCTGCGGCGGTATCCCCACGGAGACCGTTGTCAGCGCGGACCAGCGGCCGTAGGAGTTGTCTGCCTGCGCGCGCACGCGCACCTGGAAGTTGCTCCCGTCCTGGATGGCCGGGTTCGTGAACGTCTTGGGATTCGGGCTGTTCGGGTCGGTGGCCAGCGGCGTCCCGGAGCCGTACGCATACAGCTGCGTGGTGTACGTGGGGGAGAGCGAGCCGGCATCGAACGCCCAGCCGAACGTGATGGTGTGCGCCGTGCCGTCGGAGGAGGTGCCGGTGATCGTCGGCGCCACCAGATCGTGAATCACCACCGTCTGCAGGGCGGACCACTGTCCCACCGTGCCGATCCCCACCGCTCGCACCGTTGCGGTATAGGTGTCGCCGGCAACCAGGCCGGCCGTGATCGTGTACGATGTGGTGCCGCTCGCAAGCACAACCGTGGTTGTCGCCGTTGGCGCATTGGTCTTGGTGATCACCAGATAGTAGTAGAGCGCGTTTGCAACGGATGCCCAGGCGGCAACGAGCGCCGGCGTTGTGGTGCCGTCGTTGTAATAGCCGAATGTGAGCACCGGAGCCGCCAGAGCAACCTGCTGGTTGGCCGGCCCCAGCGCTCCCTCCGAGCCTGCCCTCGTGGACCAGTTCCACCAGTCGCTGCTCGCCGCGAGCGTGGTCAGGTCATACGTTGTCCCCGTCTGCGTGGTGGTTGATGCGGGTGTGGTGCTGCCGTTGCTGTAGAGCGTCACGGCATACCCCAGCGCCTGATCCACCTGCAGCCACGTGGCCTGAAGCTGGTTGCTTCCGCCGCTTGCAAGCGTTGTATCGATCGGCCCAAGGTTCAGCGTGCGCGCCGTTGCCGGCGTGCTCCATGCACCGGTGGTGCCGCCAACCGTTGCCCGCACCGTGGCGCTGTACAGCACGTTGATCTCGTAGCCGGAAATCGCCTGCGACGTTGCGGTAAGCCCCGTGTAGTCGTGGCTCCAGGAGCCGTCCGCTGCCTGCACCAGCAGCTCGTACGTGGCTCCTTCACCTGCCGATGTCCAGCCTGCGGTCAGGTTCTCCGTGCGAAAGTACGGCGTGTCCGACGAGACGAACGACGCCGGCAGGTTCACCGTTCCGGATGTTGCCGCCGAGGTCAGCGCCCACTGAATCGTCGGCGTGGAGCCGTCCAGCGGAGCGCGTACCTGCATGTCGTCGGTGATCTGTGCGGACGTTCGCACCACGCTCCAGAGCCGGAACTCGCTCGCGGTCCCCTGAAGGCTTGCCTCGCTCCCGGTTACCTGCGCCCGGCCCAGCACCAGCGTTCCGTTGGCCTGCAGCCCGCCGCCGGTTGGGAAGGAGAGGGCCCCGAGCGCCGTGTAGGCCGGCATCCCGTCCACATAGAGCGCCACGCCGTAGTTCGTTGTGCCGACAGGGAAGATGCTGAGCGCCACGTAGTGCGGCTGGCCGTCGTTGATGGCGATGCCGGTGCCGCCGGTGCTGCTGCTCCCGTAGCCGATCGTCAGGTTCCCGGGGTTCTGGAGTTGCAGGCGATGAGCGGCGTCCGTGCCGTAGGCCCAGAGCACTGCGGTGGCGGAGCTGTCGGCCGTCTGGAACCAGCAGGTGGCGGTGAAGCCCCCCGTGGGAAAGCCTGCCATCGAGGCCTGGCTCACCGAGCCCGTGCTCCCGAACGAGAGAACCGTTCCGGCGCCAACCTGGTCGCTCGTGAACGAGAGTGTGAGTACCGGCGTTACGACCGTATCCTGTTGCATCGAGTTCTCCATTCGAGGCGCGCCCGGTGGCGCTCCGGTAATTCAGTGATGAACCTCTTCCGGCGCCACGGCGGCGCGGGCACATGCGTCTTCCATCCGGCCGTCAATCCTCGGCCGGGAGCCCACGGCTCAACCTCAGCTGCCGGTTGATGCCGTGATATTGCCGGCATCGTCGTACGTGTAGCTGGCCGTGTGCGTGGTGTTCCAGGTGATGGTCTCCGTCCGGCCGAACGCATCGTAGTCTATCACGGCGTTGGCGGCATACGGGCCGACGGCCGGCGCAGTCCATGGGCCCAGCACCTTGGTGCCGGCGCTCCGTGCCGTGCCGGTGTAGATCACTCCGGTGGCAAGCGGGCCGGCATACACTGCCGGCGCGGCCGCCGTCTGCCGCTCTCCCTGGCTGTTGCCGTCGGCAAACAGCTCAGCCACGTATCCGGTTACCTCCGGGTTGGCGTCCGCCTTCCAGCCTATCTCGAATTGCGTTCCGGTGGTCCCCACCGTTGGGCTCCCCGGCGACGAGGTAAGCGGCACAAGCAGATCGCTCGGCGGGCCCAGCACCACATCGTTGCTGTTGGATGCGCGCACCACCGATGTATACGCAAGGGCCGGGTTCAGCTGCTGCGTGAACGTGGCCGCAAGCGTTGCCGCGTCCGTGCTCGCCGTCCAGATGCTTCCCCCCACCTGCGTCAGGATCGCCAGATACCCCTCCACGGCCAGGCCCGGCGCGGCAGTCCAGGTGTAGCGCACATCGGCGCCGCTGTTGTTCACCAGTGCCATCACCGGCGCGCCCGCGATCGGCGCCAGCACCTGGCTTGGCGGGCCCAGCACGACGCCGTTCGTGTTCGTTGCGCGCACCCAGCAGGCGTAGGCATTCCCCACGATCAGTTCCACCGCGAACGAGGCGGTGCGCGTGTCCGCGTTGGTTGACGTCGTCCACCGCTGCGATCCGGTCTGCTCCAGCGCGGCCAGATATCCATCCACCACGCCGCCGGAGACCGGAGCCCAGTAGAGCCCGAGCGCCGTGCCGCTGTTATCCACCAGCGTGAACGTGGGGGCAACCGTGATCATGGTGAGGACGGTGCTCGGGGGGCCCAGCACCACCACCCCGGCGTCGGTTGCGCGCACGGCCACCGTGTATTCGTACTGCGGGTCCAGTGCCACCGCGAACGTTGCATGCCGCTCGTCGCCATCGGTGTACTGCCACCATGAAGCGCCATCCACCTGGAGCAGATTGGCTGCATATGCCTCGATGTCGTCGCCGGCCGCGGGAGCCCACCACAGATTGGATTCGGTGACGTCGTTGCTGGCGGCGGTGATGGTGGGCGCCGTGGTAATCGGCGCCAGCACCTGGCTTGGCGGGCCCAGCACCACCCCGTTGTCGCCGGAGGCACGCACGTCCACCGTATAGGTTGATGTGCTCTTCAGTGTGAGTGGAAACGTGGTGGTCAGCGTCGCCGCATCGGTCTCCTGCGTCCAGCTCTGGTGCAGCACCTCGACCAGATGCGCCAGATATCCCGTTACGCCGGCGCCGCTTGCGGCCGCCCAGGCCAGCAGCAGCGAGCTGCCGCCGTTGTCCACCAGCGTCAGGATCGGCGGAGAGGTTATCACCTCCACCGAGGCCGTCTGGTCCGTGGGCTCGTTGTCCACCATCACCGTAACCGTCAGCGTGTAGTCCGTGGTGGGGGAGAGCGTTTCGTTGATGGTGATGTTCCCAACCTGCGTGGTGAAGGTCTGCGTTGCGCCGCCGGCCGGCGTCAGGTCCACCCGGTAGCCGGTGAAGTGCGGCGGGAGCGTGGCGATCCATTCGGCATACAACGTGCCGGGATCGTAGATCACATTGCTGAACGTCAGATTGCTGGGCATGTGTCCGGTACTCCGTGGCGCGGGTTTGGTTCTTCTCGGGGCGATTCCTTCGCGTGATCGGCGCCGGCCGCGCAAGCCTGTTGTGCCGGCCCGTCGCGCCGGCCGTCAGGGCCTGTCGGCCGTCCACCAGCGTCCGTTGCGCGCTGCATGCGGGCGGCCGAAGCGGGCGGCCCGTGGGGGCCGCCCGCTCCATCCGTACAGTTCCTCTCAACACCGCAGTGCATTGCAGAGCCTGCAGGTTCTGCAGCGCAGGATGTCGGGTGAACACTCATCCTTCCGCGCCTCAGAGCGGCGTGGAGAGCCTGCGGTGGCGAAGGTGGTTCTCGAAGTCGGCCTGCCAGCGCAGCGGCAGCGCGGCGCGCACGGACTCCGGGATATACCGGTGAATGCGATTGTGCTTGAACTGCATCTGATTGTCCCCAACCAGCAGGCCGCCGGCGAAGAACGTGCGCGTGTCCGGTATCGCGTTGAAATCCTCCACGCGATCCCCCACATTCATGTTCCAGACGTGGCCGCTGTACATCTCCGTGGTGATCGCGGTGATCGTTGCGTCGCCGTGGAGCGATATCACGTGATCGCCGGGGCTCAGCAGCCGTGCCAGCGTTACGCCGTCCGGCGTCACCATCGGATGGCCGCCCGTCACCAGCAGGTTGTGCCCCAGGTTGGTCTGGATGCGCACCATCGGCACCTCCTCGGTTCCCTTCAGCATGCCGTCCACCGTCAGCACCGCTCCCGAAGCATCAGCCAGAACGCGATCGCCGGGGCCGCAGCGTTCGATGGGCCTGGTGGTTCCGTTGTGCAGCGTGATCTCCGTTCCCTCGGCGATGCAGCTGAAGAAGACCAGCAGCTTCGGGATCTGCAGGTAGTACGGGTTGGCGGGAGGGACCGTGCCGCTGGTGATCGTGACGTACACCGGCAGGGGGATCGGTTGAACGTTCACCGTGAGCGAGATCGTGAACGTGTAGATCGCCTCCGAGTTCGGCGTCAGGCAGCCGTTCGCCGGCTGGAACTGCGCCGGGTCCAGATTCCACGTGATCGTCTGGCCGTTGATAACGGTGTTCGGATCGCCGAAGAAGTTGGACGTGCTCTTGATCGTGCAGCCGCCTCCCTGGCCGGTATCCGGCCGCGCCATCGTGATCAGGCAGGTGTTGGGTGTTGGAGGATTGGTGCTGATATCGGCGGAGAACGTGATGCTGCCGGCAACCGGCATCAGCACGTTGGAGCCCGTGCCGCCAACCGGTGAGTACGTGCAGTCCGCGCCGCTGCGCCCCAGGCAGAGCTTCGTCACCGTCTGCCCCTTCGCCGCATCCGGCATCGGCGCGATGTTGGTGATGTTCGTCGGTGCCTGTGACGTGGAGGCATGCAGGTATCCATGATAGGCATTGCCGCTCTGGTCCTGCCACATGTAGGAGGAGATTGCCGTCACCACCGGTGCGGCGGGCGGAGCCGCGCCGGCGGCCATCACCGTCAGGTCCGTGCCGGCGTTGTACTGCTGCGCGAACTGCGCCGCACCGATCGGGTCGCCGTTCAGGTCGTACATGCCAAGCGTCATCTGCGATACGTACGGCTGGTTCGGCACCGAGGAGAACGCCGAGCTGTCGTAGGTCACATCGTCATCCGTGCCGAGCGCGCTGATCGCCTGGATCGGCTGGAAGTCGTAATTGTCGCCGAGTGTGGGCGCTCCGTTCAGCTGATGCTGCTGCCGGCTCTGGGCAAGCACGGCGAACTGCTCCGGATATGTCTGGCGATCGATCCCCGCCAAGTCCAGTTGCTTCAGATAGAAGCGGTAGTGCATGTCGTTGGAGAAGTCGAGCAGTGTCGGCACCCCCGGCGGAGTGCGCGCGATCATCTGCCGGATGTCATCGCGATCGGTTGGGCTCAGTGTTGCTGCCATTGCGTGGAACCTCCGGAACGTGTCCGTACGTGCGCCGGAGCGGCGCGTGGATAAATCGGTTTCGCGTCGGTTGCCGGCGCCGCATTCTCAGGCATCGGGAACGGACCTGCCGCCCGGTGCGCTGCGTACTGCCGGTTCTTCCAATCTCTGCAGGGATTCGCCCGGTCGCATTCGCGATGCGCAATGCGCGGCCACAGCCAACGGCGCGGCAACGGACAACTACTCGATGAAGTAAGAGGAGGTATGTGCAGGGTGCTGAAACGATGCCGACAACGTATTGGGGAGAGTTGTTGCAGGCAGCATCTTCACGGGGTTGGGGAAACACCAGCGTGGACCAATGCGCCGGCCTGCGGCATGCAGATCAACGGCCGCAAAACTACAATCGCACCATCGGGAGGGGGGAGTACATCTTTGGGTACTCCACCGGAATTTTACACTGCAGATATCGCGATGCGATATTGCGGAGCGGGGCCCCGCATCGGTGGCTGGTGTAGAGCTGGGAGTACAACTCCCGGCCAACGGTGGCTGGATTGCAGCGCGGAGCAGGGAGTACAACTCCCGACCGACGTGTAGCGAGAATATTCGCGCCGGGTTAACCAGACTCGTTCGCCCCGGGTCTATTCGGGGCGCTGTACAGGCGGTTGCAGCTGTGCGGGCGTGGCCGGGAGTACGACTCCCGATCAACGGTACAAACCTCTGCTATCAAGACAATCCCCCGGCAACAGTACGGTTCCCGGCCGGCGACGTCTCGCGCGATGCGAACCGGGAACCACGGTCTGACTGTACCGGGATATATCCACACGATCACGGAGAACAGAATGATGCTGATCGACATCAAGGCATTGTACGACGAGGTCTGGAAGCACATCAAACCACATGTGACGGAGAATACCCTGGCTGGATACGAGGAGGGGAACTTCATCGGCGGCTACGGGCCGGAGGGCTATCTCTGGGATACGCCGCACGGAAACTGGACCGGAACTCCCGACGTTCGGTCCGGCCACTCCGATACGTTCGTGAAGAAAATCCAAACGGTTATTGCCGGCGCCACAAAACTCGTGGACATCACCACGATGAAGGTGCCGGACGGCAAATTCTGGACGGCGATCAAGGATGGCCTTCTGGAGATTGCGAAGAAGCAGCGGCATGTCCACGTGCGCATGCTGATTGGATTTCCCGTAGGCTACTGGCCACCGAACCTGTGGCATAAACTCGAGGAGATTGCCAAGGAGCTGAAGGGACATGCCGGTTATGTGAGTGTGGATCTGGGGATCTATCGGTACTTCACGTCGCAGAGCTATCCGGAGGGGTGGAACCATTCCAAGATCATCGCCGTGGATGGCAAGGTGTTGATCACCGGCGGCCACAATTTGTGGGATGAGGATTATCTCGGCCTCTCACCGATCTTCGATCTCTCGATGCAGATGAACGGGCCCGTTGCCTACGGTGCCCACATCTTCGCGGATCATCTCTGGAATTTCATTCACCGGTTCAATCGCAGGCCGCAATCCTACTCGCACCGGATGCGTGCCGATCTCACCGTCACCAACGACGCGCCGCGCATTTTTCACGACCTTGCGAAGCCGCCGGCCGTCGGCAAACTTCGTTCGATGTGGGTTACCAACACCGGCCGCGGCGTCTTCATGAACAACGACAAGGAGATCCGCATCAGCACCATGCAGTTTGCGTTCCGTGAGGCGCTGAAAAGTGCATCGCACTGCAGAATCTCGCAGCAATCCTTCGGATCGCTCTGGGTAAACTGGAGCGGCCGCCAGTTCGAGCTGCACCGGCACGACTTCCTGCCGGAAATGGTGATCTACCACAAGAACGCAACGGCCGGTACATGGCATGCATTCAATTTCGATATCATGAACAGCCTGGCGGATTTCCTGCAGGCCAACAGGAACAGCGAGAAATTCGTTCTGGAAATCCTGATGTCACCTCCCGACAAGGGGGCCTACTCGAATGGTGAGTCCGAAGTTGCCATCCTCGATATTCTGGCCTACCTGCTGTCGCTCAGGGATACGTTCCGGAATCTGACGAGGCAGCAGTTGGTTGACCTGATGAACAGGCTGGTGAAATTGTGCTGGCCCGCAATCACCAGCAATGCAGGGGTGCCGGCCCGGTACTGGAGCGGAAGCGGGAAGCCGATGTATACCCATGCAAAATTCTGGATGCTGGACGAGAAGCTCTTCTATGTGGGCTCGGAGAACATGTATCCCAACCTGGCGAGCAGCGGCGCCATTAACGCGGTGGGAGGGCTTCAGGAGTTCGGCGTGATCGTGGAGGCGGACGAAACCGTGCGCGATCTCATCACCGGGCAGTACCACGCATTGGGGATGAAGTACGGGTATCGGCGATCGCTGGATGTCGCCGATCTCACGTTCTGACGGCGTTGTACAGGCCGATGCTGCCCCTGCGTCCGTTCCGGATTTACTCCGGGCGCGATGCAGGGCGCTGCATCGGCCGCCGGCGCAGGGTCCGCAGTAGAACTCCCGACCAACGGCGTATCGAGAATGTTCGCCCCGGGGTTACCAGACTCGTTCGCCCCGGACGTACTCGGAGCGTTGTACAGGCGGTTGCAGCCGTGCGTGGCGTGGTTGGGGGTACGACTCCCGGCCAACGGATGGAAGAAGAAGTGAGCCACGACTCTCCGGGTAGAGAACGGCCCGTCGACGTAATTGTTGACGGGCCGTTTGTGTTATCGCATTTTCAATGGTTCAAATTCAGTGTAGTCCGTCATCCCTACCCGTTGATGGAGCGGTGGCACCATCCTCCTCCCATACCCAGAAGGCCCCGTTGGCATCGCGCCCGCCCGCCCACGTCAGTTCCGGGCCGGTAAACTGCACCACTGCATACCAGGGCTCGCCGTTCTCCCCGACGCCGGTATACGTTGGCGTCATTCCCCGCGTGGGATCTTCGGCTACGATCCGGCTGTTGCCTTTCCGATGATACTCGTTGCCGTTGCAATCGAGTCCATTGATCGTAAAGAGGTCGCCATTGACGAACTCGCTGACGATCCACCACCGATTGCCGTTGGCGCATTCGCCTTGCTCCAACCGGTACTCCACATCGACGGTAGCGGACGCAACCACCGGAGCGAGGAAGAGGAGCGTGAGCGCTAGAAATCGTAAGACCTTCATTGTTGAATTCTCCGGTTAGTTGGTAATGATTCCTTCCCAAAACGTGCCGTTCGCATCCTTCCCGATGCATTCCGTCGGCTCATTGTCCGGACCTCTGAAGGTCGCGATCCAGAATGCCTGTCCGTTCTCTCCGACGTCCGTAGTCGTCGCGGGCATGCCGTTGGACGGATCGGAGGAAACGGGATGCACGTCATAGTGTTTGTGGTATGAAACGCCGGCGCAATCCTCGCCCCAGACCTCGGTCGCGATCCCGGACGCATTGACGGCGATGACGCACCACCACGATGCGCAGAAGTTCCCGGCGCTGCATGAACCGCTTTCGAGATAATACTTCGTGGCGGCATTCGCGGTGCCTGCGATGAACATGCAGGCCAGGACGAGTGCGGCTACAGCGCCCGCCCGTCGTCTGCGCGATGGAACACTGAGGATATTCCTCATACATTCCCCTTATGAGTAGAGAGTGAATAGATGAAGGGGGTAGAGGTGACGTGTGTGAACACCTACGCGAAGATAGATCGCGGACCATCATTGGACAACGGCGGCTGGGGGGCTCATGATTGGGGGCCCCTCGCTGAGGGTAATGCCGTTGCTGGATTGTTCGCCCCCGGTTTACCAGACTCGTTCGCCCCGGACGTACTCGGAGCGTTGTACAGGCGGTTGCAGCCGTGCGTGGCGTGGTTGGGGGTACGACTCCCGGCCAACGGAACGATTCGCGTGCAGGCACGGACTACCCTCATCGAACGGCAAACGGAGACACTACCCACTACCAAGTGATACACTCCGTGGAGCATATCCTCCGTATCATGCGAACTGGTCGGCATTCAACTCGTTCTCAGCCGGCCGAGAACCGTCGTTTTTCCCTTTGAGCAAGGTCACCCGGCGGATTTCACATGTGGCATAGCTTGGGCCTCGGCGCTGCGCGCCCGGGTGCCTGATGCCTGTTTCCGCCTGGTTGACGATGGGCCACCTGCGTGGTGGCGGACTCGAGATTCTGTTTGAACCGGCTTTCGCTGTGCTCGTTATTGCTCACTGGGATCATGCATGACAACCGAGAAGAATAGCAACACCACTCTCACTTCATTCGCTCAATTCGGCCTGAGCGCGCCGCTCCTGAAGGCGATTACCGGGGCCGGCTACACGGTGCCCACACCGATTCAATCGCAGGCCATTCCGCTGTTGCTCGACGGCCGTGACATCATCGGCCAGGCGCAGACCGGAACCGGAAAGACGGCTGCATTCCTGCTGCCGATACTGGAGCGGTTGGAGCTGCGCGGCAACGGGGTGCAGGCCCTTATCCTTACGCCCACGCGGGAGCTTGCCATACAGGTGGCCGAAGCGGTGGACCTGTTCGGGCGCGGGACGTCCGGGTTGCGGGCGATGCCGGTCTACGGCGGCACGGCGATCGGCAAGCAGATCGCGGCCCTTCGCCGCGGCCTGCACGTTGTGGTGGGCACCCCCGGGCGCGTCATCGATCTGATCGAACGCGGTGCGCTCGATCTCCGCTCGGTACGCAACGTTGTGCTGGATGAGGCGGACGAGATGCTGCGCATGGGCTTCATCGCCGACGTGGAATGGATCCTGAAGCAGACGCCGGCGGATCGCCAGACCGCGCTCTTCTCGGCGACCATGCCGGACGCGGTCCGGCGTGTGGCCGATCGTCATCTCCGCAAGCCGGCAATCCTGCGGATCGAGCGGGCGCCGGCCACCATGCCCGATATCGACGAGCGCTACGTGACCGTGGCGGAGCACCGGAAGATGGAGACATTGACCAGCCTGCTCGAATGTGAAACCAGCGGCGGCACGGCCACATTGATCTTCGTGCGCACCAAGGTGGGTGCGGCAAACGTGGCCCGGCGCCTGCAGGACGCGGGCTACGAGGCCGAACCGATGCACGGCGGCATGACCCAGCCGCAGCGCGAACGCGTGATACGGGCAATGCGCGCCGGCCGTGTGGAGATCGTGGTTGCCACCGATGTCGCCGCACGCGGATTGGATATCGACAGGATTGCTCATGTGGTGAACTACGACATCCCGGGCGATGCCGAATCGTATCTGCATCGCATCGGCCGCACGGGGCGCGCGGGGCGCTCCGGCAAGGCGTTCCTGTTCGTCACCCCGCGCGAGGGGGGGATGATGCGCCAGATCGAATCCGCCATCGGGCGGCGCCTGAAGCCGAGCGAAACGATCGCGCATTCGGCGGCTCCGCACAAGGACGCCGGAGCAGTTGCCCCGAAAGCGGCCGCCCCGAAAGCGGCCGCCCCGAAAGCGGCCGCCCCGAAAGCGGCCGCCCCGAAAGCGGCTGCGCCGAAGGTGGCCCCACGGAAGGGGGCCGCACCGAAAACCTCCGCTTCAAAAACTGCTGCTCGGTTCGGACGCCGGTCCGCGCGGCCCCGTTTCCAGCAATCATAACCACGCACCGGTGTAGTATTGCGGGCCGATCGTGGCGGTGAAGACCGGGGAAGCCGGTCTCGAAGTGTCGCAGCGTCATGCCGGAGCTGGTTGCATCAGCCACCGGCGCATGGCCGGGAGTACACCTCCCAGCCAACGGCGCATCGAGAATGTTCGCCCCGAGTTTACTCGGGGCGTTCTGTCCCGGAGTGTAGTGCAGGCCGTTACGTCCCTCTCGTTCGCCCCGGGTTTCCCCGGAGCGCGGTGCCGGCCACGCTCACTCCCGCGTAACAACCGGTTCCTTCTGGGCGGGAAGCCGAAGTGACTTCGGCAGCCGCGGCAGCAGTTGCCTGAACTGGGCCTCCGTGCTGAACTTGTCCGATCCGTTCACATACGTCCAGCTTCTTCCGCCATCCGGCGAGAAGCCGAGCAGATAACTCTCCACAACCACCTTCGTGGACTTCGGCACGCTCATCGTGATCACCGTTGGGATCACCGCGTAGGCTTCCCCGCCTCTGCGCCGCAACTGGACCGAGTCGCCGATCACGAGGCTCACGATCCGCACGCCCTCCGCACGCGCCTCATCCATCCCCTTGCGATACGTCGCCACGAACGCCTTGCGCCCTCCCATCGCCCTGATCAGACTCGGCAGCGTCAACTCCAGCAACGCGTTGGCATCCTCCTCCTGTATCGCCTTCCAGACCATGTGAGCGCCCGCAAGCGCCTGGGCGCAGGCAAGCGAATCGCCTGTGGCATCTCCCTTCGCGATCCACGTGTGCCGCGCCGCGTTCACATCCGATTGCGGGGCGGCCGTACACGGCATACCCTGGGCGGCACTGAAAGCAATGCCGATTGCTGCGATGATGGCCGGGCGGTAGAGATACATGGCGTTCCGGGATTTCCGATGGCGTGATTGCCCGCCATGCAACCATGCTGCGCGGCGGGCGGAGTGCGTGCGGCAAACCTACAACGTTCGCGCGATGTCTCCATGGTTTGCCGTTCGCCGTTCGTCCGGGGTTGTACTCCGGGCGTAGAGCGGGGCGTTGCATCGGTGGCGGGTGCGGGGGGGGCGGGAGTACAATTTCCGGGCAGCGGTAGCAGACCCGATGCGGGGTTGGGAATACAACGCCTGGCCAACGGCTTGTCGGGAATGTTGGCCCGGAATCCTCCCCTCGTTCGCACCGAGCTTACTCGCGGCGTTGTACCGGCCAAGCGGACAACGTGAGCACTGCGGCTGAATGTTGTGCCGTTGAAAAATGTACCGTGCAAAGATTGTGTTGCTGAAACATGCCTTGCCGCCGAGGGTTGTGCGGCCGAATGGTGCAGGCCGTTGAAGGTTATGAGGAAGGCCGTTCCGCTGAATGTCGTGCTGCTGAATAACCTGTACAACGGCGTTCGATATGGCAAAAGCGGGCCGCGATACCCTGCGTACCGCGGCCCGCGATCTTCAACCGTACGTCTGCCTACTTGTGGTAGGTTGCTCCCGCGTAGACGGTGCCGTCCGGGGAGGCGTTCACATATGGTGTGACGGAACCGGAAGGTGCAGATGCTCCGGCCGAGCTCATGCTGCACTTGGCATCCGGCCGGTTGCGAACCCATTCGTCCACCGTTTCGCAGGCATGGAAGAACAGCAACGCATTCCGGTAGCGATAGCGGCGTGCGTGAACATCCAGCGCCTTGTGAATAACCCCGATTGCTGCAAGCTCCTGCACCAGCTTCGTCATGGCAGGCTGGCGCGCAGCTTCGTTGCGCAGAACCAGCATCGGCGCAAAGACATCGATGATGACATCGTCATCGGGTCCGTCACCGCTTCCGACCTGTAAAATCATGTCCGGTTCCGTATCGTCGCACATGTCATCGCGATCGCGGCGAAATGCCTGATAAAAAACAGTTCGTGCATTGTTGTCGGCGATCGCTCCGACCAGCTTCCGTTCATCGTCCAGCTCGTTGTGGATTGCGCTCATCCGAATGGTGAACTCTTCGCGCTCCAATACGCCGTCCAACTGCGAGGCTCCGCGCTGCGGGAGTTGCATGACGAACAATACGGTGTTCGTGCCGTTGAAGGTGTCGGTGATGGAGCGCCCGATGCAATTCGGGCAGACGCCGTAGCCGCTTGCGAGCGCGATCTCGGGCGGCTCGCAGAACGTCGACACCGTCCCTGCCGACAGAAGTTCGTCGAGCCCGCACGACGGTTTTTCTCTCGCGAGATCGTGCAGGAGATTGCCACGATGATCGACGATAAATCTGCGCGTAAGCATCATGTCCTTCCGCCTGGTAATCTTCACACCATGGCGTTTCTGTTCTTTCTTCTTTTTGAGAAGTCCCAGCCGAATGTCGACACGAGTTGTTGACATTGTTCCGATCTCCAATCTGTGATTAGGAATGTGAATTAATAATGCTGTGTGCTGCAGCTCACGCATCGTATCGGGGAGGTGCATTGATATCCATCAACTATCAAGGCTGCACAGCAGCCATCCGGTTTGCAGTGAAACCGGAGCCGCCAACGTGCTGACAACAAATCGAGTGAGAAATATGTCGGGGGACAGGAGGTGTATCGACGCTGTCATGCCCATGACCCGCACGGTACTGTGTTGTAACGCGATCGCGAATGAAGGAGGTGCGGATGGATCGGGGGGCCGCTGCCGCGGCGAAGACTTCAACGGCGCGGCCGGGCACGCTCCTTATTGCAATGCCGGTTTTTCTGGAAGTGAGCGCTCGCGGAATACGTCGGCTTTCCGCGTTCCGGGCATGTGGGCAGGCGTGTTGTCGTGGTCTGCGATTACATGGACGCAAATGTGCCGGTGCCTGCCCGAATGGCGGAGAAGCGGCAGGCGGGGTACAGGGCGCCGGGGCATGTGGCGGGGTTAAGGCTCACATCGTAATGTCGTTGCCGGGAGATGCCCCGTGCATTTGTGCGGCGACATCATTGACGATCAGGAATATTTACGGCCCGCTAGCGCATCGTTCCTTCACGCACCAACGCATCACGACGGTGTTTGCGTTGCACCCGCGCGATCGGCAGAAGTGTGCCGGTAAGCACATACAATTCCACGAGCGCCAGAAAGATCATGATCGCTGCATGAATGCGCTGCATACATGATGATGCCTGCTGCTCGCGGGGGAGAAACAGCCCCGCACCAAGCAGCAGAAGAACGCCCGCCAGATCGCCAGTGGCCAGTATCAACATTGGAACCAGTTCGAATGCCAGCCTGGTGCGTGGGGATGGTTCGGACGGCACATCGTCCGAGAGGAGTGTCGATGGATTCAACATCGCAACCCACAGGCCCAGAATGGCGAAGATGATGGCAGCGACGTCGACAATCGAACCCATCAGTGCACGTTGTTCCGCGAACGAGGCGTTCGGACCAAGCCACCAGCCCAATGCAGCCGAGACACAGCACAGCACGGCCAGCACCACCGCTCGCCGCCGGCGCATGCGTTGCTCCGTTTCTGTGTCCGTGTTCACCGTGCGCATTGTGCGTCTCCTCCATCCGGCCGATTGCGATTACACTGCCGTTGTTGCTCTCGTTGTCACGAACCCGGGCCAAGCATGCGGTATACGCTGGGTTCGACTGCTGCCCAGACTTCCGCAAGATCCGTTATGGTGTACGATGGCTGTTCGGTTATGCCGGCAGGCAGACGTACATCCTCTCTGGACCGGGCACGATCCAGCCAATGCACATTCGGCTCGCCGTGGAACAGAATGCCGGTCCTGGATGATGGGGCTCTCTTCCATGCGGACACCAGTTCCGATACTTCTTCCGGCGAGCCGGGTTGCCACGGAACCTCCAGGCGAAAGTGTTGTCGCGGTGCGATATGTTCGTACCGATCGAAGTGACCGAGTCCGATTCCGCTCAGAACGAACTCCAGAAGATCCCGGTGCACCCTGCTATCCATCTCGAGCTCACGGCTGGTGACGATTTTTCGGATATCCTGGTAACGTTTCGGCAGGTCATCCAGAATGCCGTGCCGGTACAACGGCCGCGTATCAAACTGCGGCGCGACGTCCCGGCGCAGAGCGGCACCAGGACGGGCACGCCAGCCGGTGACTTCGTAGCTGGCAACGTCGTCATGGCGTTCCAGCATTTCAACATCGGCGTATCTGCTCTGCCGGCGCAGATATTCCCGGAAGTATAACCGTGCCTGCGGGAGCCCGTTGCCCCGTGTGCCTCGCGGAATCTTCGGGATGAGAACAACAAGCACATTCTGCTCTGGAAGGAACCACAGATGTGTTGCCCAGCCGGGGATGTCGTCATTGCCGAGGCTCCGTTCGGCTGCGCGTGCCTTTTGAACAAGGGCGGTGCCGCTGATGTAACCGATGCCGCGTGCTGTTCCGGGCATCTCGTTCCACAACACCACGCCGAAGCCTTCGGGGGCGTACGGCGTGGCGCCTGCACACAGCACGCGGCGCGGAACGCTCTCCTCGTCAACATACGTTCCTGTGGTGCGGACAACACGGCCGTTTGCCCAATCGGCAAAATCCTGCCACCAGTCAACAATGGTCCCGAACGAAGGGGTCCCTACGCCGCGCAGGTAAAACCCGCAGCGTGCCAGTTTATGAAGTTCAACGGTCATCGTAACCCACGTGTGATATTCCGATGCGATGCCGGAAATCCTGCTTGGAGCTTGTCCTGAAAGGCCTGGCCGGTATCGGTAGCGGCGGGCATGAGCTGCCAGCGTTACCCGGGCAACCTGTTCGGCCGGGAGCGGGAACAACTTACAGCGTTGATCCCGCCGGCCAAAGCCGGCGGTTATCGTCCATGGACGCGCATGGGGCGGACATGCGGAATGTTTGCCCCGGATTTTCCCGGAGCGCTTCGCGTGCGTGCACTGCAGGGTTGGGGGCGGGCCGGGAGCACAATTCCCGGCCAACGATGGTGTGGCGTTGGGAGTACAACTCCCGGCCAACGATGGTCTCCCCGGGTTTACCCGGGGCATGACGCAGCGCCATGCCGCCATTGTGCACCACCCTTTCACGTTCCTCCGCACTGATGTATACTACGGATCGCGCCCGCACGATCCAGGCGCTGCACACGCGTGCGGCGCGCATGCCGTGCGTATGCATGCCGTCCGGCTGGACGGCGCCGGCTCCGCCGGACGGGCCTGCTCTACGGCACCGGCCGGCTGCGCGCTTCCTGCTTCCCCTGTCATTTCCCCCGTCTTCCAGATGGCTCTCAAGAAATCCGAACTCTATTCCTCACTCTGGGCCGGCTGCGACGAATTGCGCGGCGGCATGGATGCAAGCCAGTACAAGGATTACGTGCTGGTGCTCCTCTTCGTGAAATACGTCAGCGACAAGTACGCCGGCAGGCCGTTCGCACCCATCGCCATTCCCGACGGAGCCTCCTTTGCGGACATGGTGGCGCTGAAGGGGAAGCCCGATATCGGCGACCAGATCAACAAGAAGATCCTGGGCCCCCTTGCCCGCGAGAACAACCTCTCGGACATGCCCGATTTCGCCGACCCCAACAAGCTGGGGAACGGCCCCGAGATGGTGGAGCGCCTTACCAACCTGATCGCCATCTTCGAGAACCCCGCGCTGGACTTCTCGAAGAACCGCGCCGATGGCGATGACCTGCTGGGCGACGCCTACGAGTATCTGATGCGGCACTTCGCCACGGAGAGCGGCAAGAGCAAGGGGCAGTTCTACACCCCCTCCGAGGTGAGCCGCGTGATTGCCCGCATCCTGGGGATACGGAGCGCCGGGGCCACCACCGATACCACCGTCTACGATCCCACCTGCGGCTCCGGCTCCCTCCTGTTGAAGGTGGGGGATGAGGCCGCCCACGCCGCCGGCGTTCGCGTCTCGCTCTACGGGCAGGAGAAGGATTCCTCCACCGCCGGGCTGGCGCGCATGAACATGATCCTGCATGACTACGCCCACGCCGATATCCGCCAGGGGAACACCCTGGCCAATCCGCTCTTCACCGAGAACGGCGGGCTGAAGACCTTCGACTACGTGGTGGCCAATCCTCCCTTCAGCGACAAGCGCTGGAGCACCGGGCTGGACGCCGATGCGGACCCCTTCGGCCGCTTCGCTCCCTACGGCGTTCCGCCGGCCAAGCAGGGTGACTTCGCCTACCTGCTCCACATCCTCCGCTCCCTGAAGGGGACCGGGCGCGGCGCCTGCATCCTGCCGCACGGCGTCCTCTTCCGCGGCAACGCGGAGGGGGCCATCCGCCGGAACCTGGTGGGGCGCGGCGTTATCCAGGCAATCATCGGGCTGCCGGCCAACCTCTTCTTCGGCACCGGCATCCCCGCCTGCATCATCGTGCTGAACCGCGAGGGGGCGGCCGGGCGGAAGGGGATCTTCATGATCGATGCCTCCGCCGGGTTCCGCAAGGACGGCCCCAAGAACCGCCTGCGCGAGCAGGATATCCACCGGATCGTGGACACGTTCGAGCGCGGCGCCGATATCCCCGGCTACGCCCGCATGGTTCCCGTGAGCGAGATCGCCGATCCCCGCAACGACTACAACCTGAATCTACCGCGGTATATCGAGAGCACGGAGCCGGAGGACCTGCACGATATCACCGCGCATCTGCGCGGCGGCATCCCGGACCGCGATATCGACGCGCTGGATCCCTACTGGCAGGCCCTGCCTGGGGTGCGCGCCGCGCTCTTCGGGCCCGCCGGGCGCCCCGGCTACAGCCGCCTGCGGGTGGGCCTTGCCGATATCCGCGGGACGATTTTCGGCCATCCGGAGTTCGCCGCCTTCACGCAGGCGGCGGAGGCGCCGCTGGCCGCCTGGCGCGCCGCCAACCGCCCGCGCCTGGCCGGCATCTCCGCCGGCGACCGCCCCAAGGCGCTGATCGAGACCGTCGCGGAGGATCTGCTGGCCGCCTTCGCTGCCGCGCCGCTGGTGAACCCGTACGATATCTACCAGCACCTGATGGACTACTGGGAGGAGACGATGCAGGACGATTGCTACATCGTTGCGGCGCAGGGGTGGGAGGCCGGCGCCGGCGTGCGCGAGGTGCTGCAGGTAAAGAACCGGGAGGGGAAGATGGTATGGCCGGAGCCGGAGGATTACCGCCTGGGGAAGCGCCGGTTCCGCTGCGACCTGATCCCCGGGCCGCTGCTGGTTGCGCGCTTCCTCCCCGAGCGCCAGGCCGCGATCGATGCGCTCGCCGCGGAGCTGGCGGCCGTGGAGGCGGAGCGCGCCGAGTTGCTGGAGGAGCAGGGGGGCGAAGGGGGGCTGCTGGCGGAGGTGGCCGAGGGGGATGGGGAGAAGCGCAGGATCGCCGCCGGGGACCTGAAGTCCCGCCTGGGGGAGCTGGCGCTGGAGGCCGCCGCCGGCGGAGAGGATGAGGATGGCGACGTTGCGCTGGAGCGTGCCGCGCTGGAGCGCTACGCCGGGCTCGTGGCCCGCGAGGCCGCCCTGAAGGGCCGCCTGAAGCGTGGCGTGGAGGAGTTGCACGCCGCGATGGATGCCCGCTACCGCGCGCTGGCGGTGGAGGAGATCGTGCCGCTGGTGGTGGACCGGAAGTGGCTGGCCGTGCTGGAGGCGGCCGTGCGCGCGGAGGTGGAGCGGGTCTCCGGGCGGCTTGCCGCGCGCGTGCGCCAGCTTGCCGAACGCTACGGCACGCCGCTCCCGGAGCTGGCCGCCGAGGTTGATGCGCTTGCCGCGCGCGTGAACGCCCACCTTGCACGGATGGGGGCCGCATGGAACTGAGGCCGGGCTACAAGCTGACCGAGGTGGGGGTGATCCCGGAGGAGTGGGAGGTGAAGAGGCTTGGCGACGTTGTAGTTGTAGGTCGCCTTGGGGGTAATTATCCCAATCAAAATCAGGAAACAATATACCCATTAATGAAGATGGGGAATATCGGACGGGGACATTTTGATGTCTCGAAGGTTGAATATATAGCTCCCAATGTTACGCCGAGTTCCCAGCATAGACTTCAGCGTGGCGATGTACTGTTCAATACACGCAATACGCTAGATTTGGTTGGCAAAGTGGCAATCTGGCGCGAGGAGCTTCCGATTGCTTACTACAATTCAAATCTTATGAGGCTTGAATTTGATGCGCGGCACGTAATTGCCAATGAATACGCAAATGCTACGCTCAACACGGCAAGGACCATAGCGTTCCTGCGAAGTCTGGCAAATGGCACAACCAGTGTCGCCGCGATTTACACGCGACAGTTAATGCAATTGCCGTTTGTTACTCCGCCTCTTCCGGAGCAGCAGGCCATCGCCGAAATCCTGGGCGACGTGGACGCGTTGCTGGATGGGCTGGAGAGGTTGATCGCCAAGAAGTGCGACCTGAAGCTGGCGGCCATGCAAGAGCTGCTCACCGGCCGGACGCGGCTGCCAGGGTTTGTTGGGGCGTGGCTGGATAGGCGACTTGAAGAGGTGTTGAGGGTCCGTCACGGTAGGAGCCAGGAAGCGGTTGTGGTATTCGACGGAAAATACCCAATACTTGCAACGAGTGGCGAAATCGGACGATCCAATCAATTCTTGTATAATAAATCATCGGTCTTAATAGGTCGCAAAGGTACTATCGATTCCCCTCAGTATTTGGATGAGCCATTCTGGACTATAGATACGTTGTTCTACACGGAAATCGCCGATACTGCATCCCCAAAGTTTATCTTCTATAAATTCAAAATGATTAATTGGCTTAGTTATAATGAGGCTTCTGGAGTTCCAAGTCTAAGTGCCGCCTCCATCGAAGCCATCGAGATTAAATTGCCTCCCCTCCCCGAACAACAGGCCATCGCCGACATCCTCTCGGATATGGATGCGGAGCTGGAGGCGCTGGAGGCGCGGCGGGAGAAGACCCGCGCGCTGAAGCAGGCGATGATGGCGGAGCTTCTCACCGGCCGGACCAGGGTGGTGCCCGGCTGAGCGCACATGCGCGGCATTCCCGGGCAATG
>JAFDZV010000022.1 GCA_018266795.1 Bacteroidota bacterium
GTAATCAGGTTAAACGTCAATAGTTGCCGATCTGACTGTCACGCTGGGTGCCAATCCGAACATGAAGGCTGCAAGGATTACTGCGGCCAACCGTATCGGCGCCGTCTCACGATTAGTTTTCATGTTTGTAGCTATTGAAGTGTATGGGCTTATCGAACTCTCTTTTCTTCTTGGAACACCGCGCTCTGCTCAACGGATGCGATCGGAGCGGAACACTGATTCTCCAGTCCCTGCGCTACAAGGCGTTCCCCGACCAGCCGTAGCCGGATTGTGCGTGCATGTACGTTGGTCAGATCCACGAGATACTGCCGCGTAACGGTGGTATCGCGAGATTGTGCTGCTCGTACAACGACAAGGGACACAGTGCGAGCATCGCCAATCACCATTCCTGATTCGGCATCGACAACCTCCATTCTGCCGGTCAGCATCTCCTGAAACACACTCCCCGTGCCGGCAGATGTTAGCGGGACCTTCATGGAATCGACCGTGACCGTGCGAACGAGAGTCGCATGCCCTATAGAAGTGGCATTCTTTGAATCGAAAGCAGTTATTGTTGTTGTTGCGGTAAGGCTGAGGGTGATGGAGCGATGCCGGGCTGCGATGATTGGCTCGCTTGAGATTGCGACCCCAACACGTTGATATCGGAGGCCCGGTTGGAAGGCAATTGGAATTGTGGTGCCATCTGCATCAGCGGTTACGGCACTTATGTACAATGCCGATGTTGCGAACCGTGCGGGAAATCGGATGGAGGCAGAAGTCGCTGGATTCTGTGCGTGAAGCTGCGTGGCCATGTATGCACATAAAAGCGTGGCCAGCGTTGGTGAATACCGCATAGGTCAACCTTCAGAAATTGTGAAAAAGGAACGCGCAATAATGAGGATCTACTATTGTCTAACGCATGCTTCCCGCAGTAGAAGCATAATGCAGAGACCAATTTGAAGGTAGTGGCATAGCTCAATTGACCCCAAGCATACGCTGGACTGGATAAACATAATATATTCATCATGCCAGCGCAAAGAATTATTGTATACTCAGGGGTGCATGATTGGGTACCCCCTCCGCCGGGGCCTTGTGCTTGTTCCGGATGCGGATCGTGTTAACTTACGCGCGTTCCATCGAAACCATGTCCCCAGTATCTCTCGAATCGTAGAGGCAGGAAGCCGGGTTATGTGCTGCGCGATGCCGATCGGAATGGTCGGATCCGCCTCCGTGCAGACGGCTTCCGGTGCGGCCATGCCGGGCACGCGTTCCCCGCGCC
Source organism: Bacteroidota bacterium (assembly GCA_018266795.1). Lineage (GTDB taxonomy): Bacteria > Bacteroidota > Ignavibacteria > OLB7 > OLB7 > JAFDZV01. The sequence continues at coordinate 1,259 of JAFDZV010000022.1, forward strand.
TCGAACCATGCCGTGCCCGCCAATGAACCGGAATTTCCGCGAGCCCATACGAAATCGGCGCCGTCTCACAGCAGCCGCATTTCCAGGATGGGCGGGCTGCGCACGGGCATTCCGGCCGAAGCATCAACACACCCCTCTCCCCGCAGGATCGCATCGATACCAGACGCACGCGCAGTTGCGGCGCCCGGCAGGTGCCGTCATGCCGTGCCTATGCATCAATACATCAAATAGGGAGAGATGGAACAATGGATCCAATGCGTTTGTTTGTTGCTCCAACCGGGGCAACGAATCCACTCGATCAGAAGTACGATATCTTCGACACCGTCGGCAACCGGCGAGTAAACCTGTTCGGCTTCAGCTTCTTCGATGAAGTCGGCGGGCTGCTTCCCGGAGCATCAGGCCTGGACCTGCTCTCGTCGCAGGATACGGCACAGGCCGCCACGGACCGCTTCAGCATGACCTTCAACGATTATTTCGCAACGCTGAAGGCGTACAAGGTGAACTACCTGCGCCTCTTTGTCTTCAATCCCTACAGGGTTCGGGTGGAGCCGTTCGCGATGGCAGTGAGCAACCCGGCCAAGTACGATTTGAATGTTGTCAATGCAACCTATCTCGCGCGCCTGGATGAATTCGTGGCCGCGGCGAAGAATCACGGCATCGTTGTCTGTATTTCTCTCTCGTGCAAGCAGGCGATCGAGCCCGGCGGCTTCGCCAGCAATCCGTTCAACTACAACAACAATGTCAACTTCGTGATCGCCGATGATGCCGGCACGGCGGTGAAGGACGTGGATGCCAAATACTACTACTGCGACATTCAGGAGCCGAACGATCCGCATCCGGTTCAGCGCAAGATTCTGCTGGGCTCGCTGCAGCGGAGATTGTTCGATGCGATCGTTGGTGCTACGATGAAGCACTGGAATGCGATGTACGAGCTCTTCAACGAACCGTATTCCGGGATCACCAATGTGCGGGAGTGGCACCGGATCGTGGCCGGCTGGCTGCATCGGAAGCTGGTTGATCCCGCAACCGGCAAACGGCGCCGGCTTGTCTCCATCAGTTCCGTGGATGACCTCCTGGACGAGCGCTCGAGCCCGGGATTCACCTGCTTCCTGGACGGCCTGGGCATCGGTCCAAGTCCGGCAGGGCCTCCTTTGGTGGATGTTCTGAGCTATCACGGAGGCGGCACGCCGAACCCGTCGCAGTGGGGCGGATACGGCGGCGGCACCGGTTCGCTCTGCGACGGCACGCAGCCGACGCCGGTGGATCAGATCATTCATGGAAACAACGTGGCGCAGAAACACCAGCGCGGCATCGTCGATGCAATGCACCGGCTGCCGTTTGCGCCGGTGGCCCTCATCTTCGATACGGACTCCCATTATATCGCACAACGATATCCGGGTGTCTTTGCCCAGGAAGTGCTCAATGTGGATGGCAGTTTCAACCAGCGCTGGAGCCCGGGCTATCTCTACAAGATGGACGAGACGCAGGGGCCGTGCACGAAGGTGACCGTGCCGCCGGACAATCATCATCTACTGGGACTGGGGCAGCGGCTCCAGAAGATGCACGTGCTGAATGCGTCGCGGATCACCGTGTTCTGAGCGGGTTGCCGCGCGGTACGCAGTTGATGCCCGATGTGCTACAGATGCCTCGCGCACGCATACGCCGTGCGCGAGGCATTCGATTGTTCGCCTGATTACATTGCATCATCGCCGGCCGTGTCAGCAACGGACCAGTTGAATGAAGAGGCAGCCGCCGCAGAAGAAGGATACCGGGCGGATACAGCAGCCGTTCACACTGGTTACCGTGGCCGAGAGAAATGCCGGTGCGGGCGGGCACGGGAACGGGATGTGCTCCGGGAAGAAGGCGGGCGACGTAAGCGTCACGGTGGCGTTGAGCCCACCGGCCCACGACGTTACCAGAACCACGGGGAAACATGTCGCAGGAATTCCGGTTGCGTTCACCATGTAATCGCAGCAGTTCGGGTCCTGCTGGGCATGGGCCGAAACCGGTGCAAGGGCCGCCGCGATCGCAATCAGGGCGCACGCCAGCAGCGATGGAATCATATGTCTGTTCATGATGCATCTCCTGTTCGGGGGGAGTGGTTGAAGGTCGGGGGAGGTGATTGATAGGTGTTACGCGGGGGAGTTGAGCGCAACCTATCACGCTCCGGCATCTGTGCCCAGTACATCTTTGGGTACTCGCCGTCCTGCGCTTCTCACGCGGTACGTGTGCCGGCCGTTGCGCGTTGATGGCCCCTGGAAACGATCTGACGAGCCTCATGCATCAGGCCCCGCAAGGGGAGCCATCTCTGTCACCGAGAAAGCATGTGGCGCTCCCTGCGGGGAGCTTGCAGTCGTCCAAGATCGTGTCAGCTACGGATAGGATGCATTGAATCGCGTGTGCGGCGGCGCATCACGTTGACGCAGGTGAAGCTGACGGCATTCACGGCCGCATTCGGTACCAGCGTGCGTCATGGAATGCAGACCATTCTCTCTGTAGCATCCGGATCGTGTCCTGAATCCTGAAGCCCCGCAAGGGGCGGTAGTGAAGTGCCCAGGGCGAAAGCCCTGGGCAACGGGTGAAAACGGGATTCGATGAATGCTCGTGAGCCTGGAAGGGGCGGTAGTGAAGAGCCCGGGGCGGAAGCCCTGGGCAACGGGCGGCATGCTTCAGGCTGGGTCGTAAGACCCTCGAAGGCGATCACCTACGATGCCCATGCTGCCGCAGGTTCACGGTGCTGTTCCGATCATCAGGGCCGCGAGATGCCGTGGTGGTGCCTGCCCAAGCTCGCGCTGGAATGCTTGCTCGCACTGCTGGAACGTGGCGCGCATGTCGGCCAGCCGTCCGCGTGCACGCTGGGCCGTGAGCAGTACTTCGTATGCGGTCTCGCTCGTCTCGTCGCGCATCACGATCGATCGCGCGCACTCGATCGCCTGATCCAGTTCGCCGCTTCGCAGATGCTCGCGCGCAAGAAACTCCTTCGCCTCCAGGAATGCGTCCTTCAGCATGTGGCGTTCGTACGATGTCCACTCCTGAAATTCATCCTCGCAGAGGAAGTCACCGCTGTAGAAGCGCACGGCATCCTGATACAGCAGACGTCGTTCCTCTGCGGTGGCGGCGGCTCGCGCGGACTGGATCAGCTCCTTGAATTTCAGGAAATCGATCCAGGCATTCGGCCCGAGATCCAGCATGTAGGCGCCGTCCACGCACTGGATCGGCAGAGCTGTGCCGGCGTCCGGAGCGAACGCCTTGCGGATGTGTGTCACGGCATTGCGAACCAGCAGGTGCATGCGCCGCTCCTCACCGGTATCCCACAGCTTCTCGAAGATCGTATCAACCGTCAGCCACTGCCCATGATGCGCAAGCAGAAGTTTGAACAGATCGCGCGCGCGCTTGCGCCGCCAGTCGCTCCGGCTGAGGCTGCGCCCCGCAACCGATACCTCCAGCACGCCGAACGTGACAACGCGGATCTCGGGAGCCGCATTCATCTGCACGGATGCATGCATCATCCGGCCGGGCATTGCCGGCGGGTCCGCTGCGGTCCGCGGGTTGCCGGGCGCCTGCTTTGTGCGCTGCGTCATCCGTTCGATCACCTGCAGATCTTCCTCGGAGAGCCCCAGCATTCTTCCCTCGCGCCGTGTCATGCCGCCGTCGAACCGTGCAATCAGTTCCCGCACCCGCCGTGATGCCGCGGCATCGAATGCGGCGTGCGACGCGTCGAGCGCCAGACGCTGGTAGGCGCGGTGCTTCTCCATCTCGTTCGCATCGAGGCAGGCCTGGGCAAGTAACTGCAGGAGTGCGTGCCGGTGGTCGAACGGCATCGTGTCCGCGCGCGCCAGCGCATCCTCCAGCCGCCGTATCGCCATCTCCGTGTTTCCGCGTTCGCGCTCGGTGTGCGCGAGTTCGATCAACGTTTCGATCTCGCTCGCCGTGTTCCCCAGCTGGCACGATCCCCGAAGGCTTTCCAGGAAATGGCGCGAGGCTTCCTCCATGTCCCCCAGGGCGCGGCAGACGCGGCCGATGTAGCGATGCGATGCCGCGCACTCCAGAAGGCTGGCGCATGTCTCGAACTGCCGCAGTGATTTCAGGTAGTAGAGCAGCGCCCGCGCGTGATCGCCGTAGCCCTCGTAGAAGCGGCCCAGGTGCGAGAGCGAGTACGCGGCTCCGCTCACGTTGCCGATCTCCTTCGAGATGCGAAGGCTTTGGAGATAACAATCCAGCAGCCGCTCCTTTTCGCCGAGTGCCTCGTACAGAAGACCGATGTTGTTGAGCGAGATGGACTCCCCTTCGCGGTCGCCTATGCTCTGCGCGATCTCCAGACTCTGCACCAGCGCCTCGAGCGAGCGTGCGTAGTCGCCGAGGTCCATGTAGGAGAGGCCGATGTTGTTGAGCGAGATTCCGATGCCGGTTCGATCGTTCAACGACTCCTTCACCTCCAGACACTCCAGCTCCGACCGCAGTGCAGACGGGACGTCGCCGATGCGATACGCGATCAGCGACATGTTGCCGGTCACGTATGCAACGATGCGGCGATCCTCCAACTCCAGGCCGATCGCCCGCGCCCGCTGATACATTGCAAGCGCATCGTCGTAGCGGTACAACCGTTCCAGTGCGGAGCCTACGGCCAGCAGTGCGAACGCCTCGTGCTCGCGGCACCCGTTGCTGTTCGCAACGTGCTGTGCCTCCGTGGCCCGTTCCAATGCCTCCTGAATCCTTCCCAGCACGCGGAGCGCGTGGCTCATCGCCATCAGCGCGCTCGATTCCTCCTCCGCGTATCCGAATCGCCGGCAGATCTCGATGCATTCGTTCTGCCGCCGTATGCACCGTTCCACTTCGCCGTTCCAGCGATCGACAGTGCCGAGGAGCGAGAGGGCACGTGCCTCTCCCAGGCTGTCATTCTCTTCACGGCAGATATCCAGCGCCTCCTCCGCGGCGATGCGTGCCCGCTCGTATTCGGATTCCGCGCGATCCACCGATGCGCCTGCAAGCAGGCCGCGCGCGCGCCCCAGGCGATACCCTGTTGCGGCGGACCGTGCAATCATCTCCCCGCTCAGCGCCCGGGCGGCCGCGGGTTCGGCCTGCTTCAGCCGCCAGGCACGTTCGTACAGGGCGTCCACAGCCCGCCGCTCGCTCCAATCGGCGTGGTCGGGTCCCGGCGGCGTGGAGGCGCGAGCGCCGTTACTGATCTGTTGCATTGCAAATGTTCATCCAACGTTAACCGAGTGCATCTAGCTTGCAGACATTGGTAGTACGATCTCATCGCGGTGATGGCCTGTACGTATTGAGCGGATACGAACGGCAGCGACTCTCGATCGCTGTGGCAATCACCTCAGAGACAACACGGCGCATTGCCAGATGTTTCCGAAGGAGTTCGAACGCCGCAAACGGCTGTATGTGCGGCGATCGAAACCCCGCGAGGCGCATTGAGCGCCGTGACCATGTCTGCCGGTACTGAGTTGCGGCGATTCCATTTCGATCGAACGCCCTGCTGTGGAGAGAGGCGATGAATGCTCGTATTGGATGGCTCCTGTTGCGAAGCTTCACCCCGGTTCCCTCCACGGCGAACGTTCGTGAGGCCTGGATCGCCGCAACGCGGTGCCGGCGCCCCGATTGCATCGGGCGGCCGTGCCGCGAGTAGCATCGGCCGGTTCGATGATTGCACGATGCATCCCGATTCGATCAACATCGAAGAAGGGCGGAGCTTCTTCCGGGCGGGCCGTCCATGGTTCGGTTGGAGGCGGTGGCAGCGTTGTTGCACGGCCGCTTCACGTTGTGCACCGACGCTGCATCACGGGCAGGCCGCCCGCCGCTGTCGCGACGGGAGTTCATCCAACTGCGGCCCGGCCGATCATCGGTATGCGACGCTCTCCGCACGAAATTGTGGGACGGTTCCGGACTCCATGACGTTCCCACGCACGTAGTACGCGCGCTCGCGGAGCAGCATTGCCGCGCCGGCATCACCTCTCATCCCGTGGTGCCGGCGCATTCGTTCAGCGGCCGCGCCGTTCCCGATGCGAACGGCGCGGCCGCTGCCATGTCTGCCGGTTGCTCAAAGCCCCAGCCGTTCCGCTGCAAGCCGGGTTCCTTCAACGCGTGCCCGGATCTTCGCGAACGCCGTCTCGCGCGCCGTCGACACATCGTCACCGAACGGAGAGAATCCGCAGTCGTCGGTAGTGCCGAGCTGTTGGAGCGGGATGTACCTTGCCGCTTCAAGTACGCGGCCGCACACCTCTTCCGGCGTCTCGATGCGCGGATCGATCGGATCGGTGACGCCCACGAACACACGCTGCCATGGCTGCAGATTGTCGCGAATGATCCCGAGCACGCGTGCGGGATCGCCCTCGCTGGCAAGCTGCACGTAGAAGTTCCCCACATTCAGCTTGAACAGATCGGGAAGCAGATCGGCATAGTCCACATCGGCGCTGTGCGTGGAATCGTGATCGCCCCCGGGGCATGTGTGAACGCCGATCTTCATTCGCTCCTCATCGGTGAACGATTCCAGAGCCCGGTTGTTCAATGCCACGAAGTGCCGAAGCAGTCCCTTCGATGGGTCCAGCTTCAGCGAGAGCCGGCCCTCGGTAAAATCGATCTGCACTGCATGAGCTCCGTGCTGAAGACAGCGGCGGATGTCCGCGGTACTCTCCGCAAGAAGATCGGCGATGAAATTCTCCTGCGCGTATCCTTCGATGCCGTCGGCCGGATAGAGAAGGCTCAACGCCGATGGGGAGATCACCGCCTGCTTCAACGGAAGCCTCGTGTGCCGTTGCGCCTCCGTCAGATACGAGTCCGCGAATGTGCTGAAGCGGAACGGCCCTGCGGTGAGCTTCGGAAGCTGACGCGTGTGGCCGTCGGCGAAGGGAATCACCACACCGTCCGACGCCAGATTCTCGAGTCCGTGAATCGGATACGTGGCGAAGCTCGGCTTGCTCTGCTCGCCATCGGTGATAACCGGTGAGCCGGTTGCCTCGAGGTGATGCAATGTGTCGCGCAGTGCCTCGGTATGGAGTGTCTCCAGTTCGCTCCGCGTGATCCGGCCGGCGTAGAATGCCGCGGTTCCGTCAATCAACGACTGCGGCCGCGGGATGCTTCCTATGGGTTCGGTAGGAATCGGCATGTCGGTGAATCTCCTCTGATGAATGTTGTTGGTTCGGATGCCGGTGAACAGGCGGATGGACGCACCGCGGTTTTCCAATCCTCGATTTCATCAACCGCGTACCGATGCGTCCGGCATTTCCACCTGCACGTTCGCCGGCAGACCTTCCACTGCTACCAACGGCTTTGCCCCTCGATGCGTTATCACTCAGACAGGGCCTTGACCCTGCCGGAGGAACAATTGATGGCGCCTTGATATGCGTTGGCTGAAGTTGCACGTGCCGGTGTCGTGCGGGCGATTGGCATGCGAGGGATGCGGCGATTGCGATTCGGGGGGATGCCGCGGGATGATGAATGACCGGAATCGCCGCCGGTGTGTGACAGCAGGCGCCTGCCGCGACCTCCGTCCCGATGACGCATCGGCGTTCGCGGGCGGGCGTATCGGTGCGAGACAGTGTATGTGGAACAATGGAGCTTGCAGGGATATGAAGACGATGATGTATGTGGATCTGGCCACAACCAGGATCCTTCTGGAAAGCTCGAAGCCGGACCGGGAAGTGAAGGCGCTGGTCAGCGACGCATCGGTGCGGCACGATTCACAGGTGGAGCTGCTGGCGGACCTCGGCTTCGAGCACGAGGGAGCGGGGCCCCGCTGGACCCTGCGGTGGGGAGCTGGAGGTTCGGCCCGGCCGCGGCGCGATGTGCTCAATCTTCTCGAGCCGGTGGCCGTGTGGCATATCGGTGAGGTGCATTCGGTACAACCTGGCATGCCGCTCTTCGAACGCGCGGCCGTTGCCGATGAATGGCGGGGCCAGCTGTCGCTGTGCGTAGGTTCAACCGGGCATTGTGTGGTGTTTGCGGCGGAGACGCCGGAGTCCGAGCTCCGCGATGCATACGAGGATGTACGCCGCAGCTACCTCGTCAGCGAATTCCGGCCGTCCGAATAGGACGTTCGGTTTCGCCAACATGGTTTGGAATGCTCACGCAATTGAATGGCGGGGGCATGCCGGCCCGGCATACCCCCGCCCGCATTCTGTAGAGAGTGATTCGTTGCACCGGAGCTTCCCTTCCTGCTAGCAGCCGGCAAGACGAATGCGGATGCAGCCGGTGACCGGATCGCTGGTCACGATCACTGTCACGCAGGTGTTGCATGGCGCCGGAAGAGTGAATTGCGTCGGCGTGTTGAAGGGGATCTTGGTGGTGCCGCCATCCAGCGATACCCAGTCGAACGGTGATGGTGGCGGGGTTCCGCATGGGACGATGGTAAACCCGGATGTCCCATTCGTGGTTACATTGTCCGTCTGGCTCTGGGCGCCATTCCCCCAGCTGGTTGTGACGGCGATCGGGAAACAGGCGGGCGGGATCATCATGTTCGCGGTTATGCTGAATCCGCAACAGGCGTTTGCCTGTGCACAGGCGCGCGGGGCGAAGGCAGAGATCGCAAGGGCACACACGACCGTGCAGAGTGAAAGCAACAATGCTCTCTTCATATGGATATCTCCGAAAGGAGTGGTTGGAGGGAGGGGATAGTGAATGGAGCGAAGGTCGCAAGGTGTGGTGACGTACGCAAGGAGAATGTTGACGAGGAGTGACTCAGTTTGTCGGAGCACGTGCGCCGAATGGTCCGCACCTTTTGTTGTGCTTGTTCACGTTGGGCGTGTGCATGCTACCGGCGGTTCGTGCCTGACGGCGCTTGCAATACCCGGCACTGGTGCAGCAGGTCATGCCATCAAGCCGCGTAGCGGCGTCCCATCGGTAGCATAGGAGCGTATGGAGTCTTAAAGCTCCATGGAGCGGCCCCAGTCCTGCATGTGGGCATAGGCTGCTCCCGTCGAAATGCAACATGAGTCGCTGCCGTTGACGACGGAAGCACTTGCATCCAATGTTTCCGTGCGGCGGTCACGGATCGGTACTCCTCTTCGCAATACGGCTCCCAGCCTCTCGAATCTGCGTGATGGCGGTGCGCCGCATTCCGGGATACGCCGTATGCTTCCACCGGTCCCCGGATTCTCCGCTGCGCATCCTCCCTTTTTCCACGCGCCGTTTGTCTGCCGTTTGCCGCCGCCTGTAAGGTGAATTCCGCCAGATGTAAGACCATCGTTTCCACCCCAACATATACCGAACACATTGCGCACAAGCAGCCCCGGCTCCAGGTGAACAAGGCTGTTGCGAACGTGCATCCATTGCTGCGCGCGTATGACCATTCACAACTGCATTCCCCGAAACTCCGATATCAACGGCAGGCGGGAGCGGCGGTGGTCGGCGCAGCCCGGAAGCGCATTGAATTCGATCCAGTACCCGGAAGAGTGCCATGACACGATCCGTTGCAGCAATCGCGACAGCGTTCATCGCAGTGCAGGTAATCGCCGCGCAGGCGCAGGCGCCTGACACGCTCCGCCCCTATACGGCGAAGGGTGGATGGGCCTACTATAACGACCCGCGGATCATGACGCAGGCGGCGCGCTTCGATCTGCCGGCACCTGCGGCAATCGAAGAGGTGACGCTCGTCCTTGGCGGCAAGGCGGGGAAGGCCACGGTGCACCTGTATGGTGCCGAGGCCGGCGCCCCCGCTCCGCTCCTTGCACGCGATCTGGTGGAGCCGGTCGTGGTGACGAAGTCGCATGGCGGGATGGAACCGATCACCGTCACGTTTCATCGCGCGGTGCAATGCGAGTCCACACAGTTCTTCATCGCGGTTGATCACCTCACCCCGGGCGTCACGCTCCTCTCCGATACGCGGCAGCGCACCCCTGTCTGCATGAACGCGGCCGATGATGCCTACTACGCCCAGGCACTCGGGATGATTGACGGCACGTGGCAGTGGGGGCGCTGCGCGTACGCCGTCGATGCCGTTGTCCGCTATCCGCAGCGCGTATCACCGAAGTACTTCGCCGACGCAACGCCCGATGCCATGCTGCCGGACACTGCGTCGCGCAACATGAACATCGCTCTCGCCGACATCGACGGCAACGGCACCATCGATCTCGTTATCGACGGCCATCTGTACCGTAACGACGGCGCCGCACATTTCGCGGACGTGACCGCGGCGGCCGGCCTTGCCGGCGATCCCGCGGCCAACATCGTGCTCGATGTCAACAACGATCTGCGCCCGGACATCCTGTTTCTCCCTGCGGCCACGGACACCACGTCCGCCACACTCTATCTCAACAACGGCGACGGGACCTTCACGCCTCATGCGCTCGCGCTGCCGCCGGTCGGGTATCCATCCACCTATACAATCGCCGATGTCAACGGCGACGGTTATCTGGATCTCTTCGTCGGCGTCTCGTCGCGCGACCGAACGCGCTCCGCGGGAAGCCGGCTGCTTCTGAACAACGGAGCACTCGGCTTCACCGACAGCACGCATATGCTGCTTGGCGACGCCCGCACGTCCCTCTACTGCGATGCGGCGCAGTTCGTGGACTACAATGGCGACGGCATTCCCGATCTCCACCTGGTTGCCTCCGATGCCGGGCGCGACGAGTTGTGGGAGGGACGCGGCAACGGTTCGCTCGCCGATGTCACGGCCCGCGTCTTCACCGGCCAGCCCTTTCAATCGGCGGGGAAGAGCGTTGCAACCTCCTGGGCCGACTACGACAACGACGGCGTGCTGGACCTGCTGCGTCCGGCCCTGATGCCGGTGCGCGCCGCTGCGGCGGCCAGCCAACCCGGCGGAAGCATCGTTCGCGGCAACGCTCCGGCTGCGGGGGGGGCGCCCAATCTGGTGGAGGCGGAACCGATCGAGTTCCGCGCCGGCCGCTCCTCCGGAATCTGGGGTGACGTTGATAACGACGGCCGGCTCGATTTCCTCCTGGCCACCTCGTCCGGATGCAGATACGCGGAACTCTATACCCAGAACTCCGCCGGGCACTTCGCGGCGGCCTCCTTCCAGTACGGCCTGTTCCGTACCGCGGCCGGTCCCGACGCCATCCTTGCCGATCTCGATAACGACGGCCATCTGGACCTGGTCACCTTCGTGGGGGGGCATCTCCGGATCTATCGTAATACGATACCATCCGGACCGCAGGCCGGCTATGTGGAGATCGACCTGGCAGGGCAACATGCGGTTGGCGCGCGGGTCACGCTCTGGGCGGATGGCGTTCGCTACACGCGCGACGTTACCTGCGGACGCGGATCGCTGGTGCAGGAGCCGGCGCGCGTGCAGTTCGGTCTCGGCTCGGCGCACGTCATCGACTCCGCCTTCGTTCGCTGGGGGAACGGTTCGGTGGAGGCATTGAAGGATCTCGCGATCGATCACGTTGCAGCAGTCCACGAAGGAGGGACGCACTCGCCGGACAACGGCGGCGCATCCATCGTGGCCGCATCGCCCAATCCGTTCTCCACGTCCCTTCGGATTAATTACCGGCACGACGCGCGCGAGCGTGTGACGCTCGGCATCTACACCATGGACGGCGCTCCCGTCGCGACGCTGGTTGACGGCACGGAGGATGCCGGCGAGTATACCGCCACATGGAACGGCTTGAATGCCCAGAACGAGATGGCGCCGCAGGGCGCCTACATGTATCGCCTTCGCTGCGGCGGCGCCGACCTGACCGGCAAGGCCGTGCTTGTTCGCTGACGTTTCCGTACTCCGCACTCAATGTGTCCGCGGGTTGCATGCGACCGGCGGGCATGCGTTCACGATCATCACTGTCTGATCACGATGAGAGCACAACGAACTACATCGATTCGCCTGGCTGCGGGAGTGGCATGCCTGGTGCTGGCTGCGATCCTCCTCTCCTCGCACGCGGCGGCGCAGGGAAGCAGCCCCGCACAGTCGGAATTCTCCTCGCCGGGAGGAGCAGGCGGAGCCGCAGGTGTGGACGAGTTCTCCGGGGCGTTCAACTACGATATCCCGGTGCTCTCCATACCGGGCCCGCAGGGCTCCGGGTTCGACGTGACGCTCGGCTATCGGAGTGGCGCGCCGATCTCGCAGGATGCCTCGTGGGTCGGCTACGGATGGACGCTGAACGCGGGTGCCATTATCCGTGACCGGCGCGGATTCCCCGACGACTGGAAGGGGACGGTGAAGTACTGGAACAAGACGAAGAAGTACTTCTCCGTTACGGCCACGCGGAAGCTGGACTTCGAGATCATGAGCAAGGATCTGGCCGATGTAATTCCGTACACGCCGACAAATAACAATCCTGGCAACGTCAGCCTGAGCCTCTCGCTTACCACCATGTTCAACAATGCAACGGGTTACTCCCGCTCGTTTGGCGTGGGGGCATGGGCGAAGGGCTTGATGAGCATGGATTACACCTCGAAGAACGATGGCGGCAGCTTCACCGTGCATCCCGATCCGGGGTTGGCTGTTGCCGCGCTCTCCAAGGCCGGCATATTCAACAATCTTGGGAAGGATCTGCAGTTCGGCATATCCGTGGCGGCATACTTCGTCTCCGCGTATGTCAACAGCGCCACTACGCAGCAGCATCACCTCCCCACGCCGGTGAACCTGAACTACCACGGAGGCTCCTCGAATTATTCGGCGAAGCTCATGGCGGAGGTCAATCCAGGATTCCTTGCGGGGATCGAGGGAGGAGTAGAGGGGAACTACACGTGGTACGAGAACGATCCCTCCACTACGTTGAATGCGTTCGGCTACATGTACTCCTCCAGCGCCGCCGGCGGCGACGCGATGGATTACTACACGGAGCGCCAGGGCAGGTATCGAAGGGAGAACCCGTTCCTACCGGTCCCGTTCAACAACGCCGACAACTTCATGGTAGCCGGTTCAGGCATGGGAGGGAGCTTCCGTCTGTACAACCGAGGTGTCGGCTTCTTTCATCCGAACAGCACCGGCGGGAAGTTCAACATCGTGCAGGCCGGGGTGGACCTTGCATTTGGGACACGCTTCGGCATCGGAGCCAATCTGGGGTTGGGCCTGGCCCAATACCACGCCGGACAGTGGGAGAAGATTCTTCTCATGGACCGTTTCCGCTTTCAGCAACCCGGCGACCGCGATCCTTACATCTTTCGCTTCCACGGCGATCTTGGCGGCAGCCTCCGCTATGGGGCCAACGACGATGTGCTCTCTGCCGGGCTGTACCGCTTCACCCCCGAAGGTGAGGTGATGCCGAAGCTGGCGGACGATGCGTACGATCAGGCGAACAATGGCGGAACGATCGGCCGCAATACCTTCGTGGCCTATCACACCAACGCGGAGATGAACCGCACCACGGACCAGGGGGTGTTCTACGACTCGTTCACAAAGGACAGCCTCACCAGATCGTTCGTGGACAGGAACGACGCCACGATCCTGGATCAGATCGGCGAGTTCTGCATCACCAACAGCAACGGGATGCGCTATGTGTATGGGCTGCCGGTGTACGGACGCTCGGAGAAGGAAATCCAGCTTGGCCTTCCGAAGAATGTGCTGGACAGCACCAGCCGAATGAACTCCAGGTTCATCGCGCACGCCTACCTGAGCGCGCCCGATGCGCCGGTGGTGCTGGGGCAGGAGCGCCCCACGCCGTACGCGAGCACCTACCTGCTGACGTTGATCACAACGCCGGATTACATCGACCGTACGAACAACGGCCCGACACCGGACGACTTCGGCGGCTACACGAAGTTCAACTACGTGCGGGCGGCGGGAGCACGAACGAAGAGCTCCACACTCTCCGGCGGCTGGTTCGCATGGCGCCAGCCCTACAACGGCCTGCTCTACAGCCGGAACACCCTCTCCGATCCCACGGACGATCTGGGAAGCTTCTCCAGCGGCGAACGCGAGGTGTACTATCTGAAGTCCATCGAGACCAAGACCCACATCGCCTACTTCGTCACCAACCGGACCAACTTCGTCGTCAACGGGCACAGGATAAAGGGCTCGCTGACACAGCGGCTGGACGCCTATCAGGCGTATCACACTCCGAGCAGCCAGGCGGAGGCCCTGGTTGCGGGCGACTCCACGTTGTCGCAGGCGGGATATTTTTCGTTCTTCACCGGCACCTATTATCCGAACGCCAATGTCTCGCAGCAGCTGGAGCGGATCGAGCTCTATGCGAAGGACGCGGACGGAAACCCGGCGACGCTGATCAAGACCGTTCACCTCGAATACGATTCAACGCTCCGGCAGGGGCTGCCGAATGCGCGGCGGGTGGCTCCCCCTCCATCCACTGCCAAGCGCCCGGGCATGCTGACGTTGAAGAAGCTGTGGTGGAGCGACGGGGACGTTGCCAATGCGGAGTACAGCCCCTACATGTTCGGCTACGAGTACAAGCGCGCAGCCGACTACAGCCACGACGTCGAGCAGCATTACGGCGACATCACGCACTTCGCGGACCCGCTCAGCTCCGCCGAACAGAACCCGGATTACTCTCCGGTGGATATCGATGCATGGGGGAACTATCAACTGAACGGCGGCACACGCTATGCGAAGATGCAGACGTGGGTGAACCAGACACCGGACACGACCGCGTTCGATCCCGCTGCCTGGCAGTTGAAGTGGATCAGGACACCATCGCTTGGCGAGATCCATGTGCAGTACGAGCAGAACCGCTACTCCTACGTGCAGGATCATCCCGCGATGGGAATGGTGAGCCTGAACGATACCGTCTCGTACGACGATGTGAGCGGCAGCAACAGGTACTTCCTGAACACCGGTGACATCGGCGTGCCGGACACGAACCAGGCGGCCGTGAACGCGCTGGCGGACCTCATGCGCCGGACGTTCATGCAGGCCAACGCCGCCGGGGCAAAGGAGCGGGCCTACTTCAAGCTGCTCTACGCACTGAAGGGTGGAACGCCGCATCTGGACGACACGTACACGGGCGACTACATCCGCGGATATGCTCCGGTTGAGAATATCGACGTTATAACGGTTCCGGGCACGCATCCACGGTACCGGCTCTACATGTCGCTGAAGGGGGATCGCATCCCGAAGCAGATCTGCGGCGAGTTCGTGATGAAGAACAAGCTGGGCCTGATGGGGCCGGACGATGGCGTGGCCTTCACGGATAACGGTCCGGGAATGATCTCCACACTCCTGTTTCAGTATGCGCGTGCAGGGTACACAGAGTCCGAACATTGCCAGAGCGTCGACTTCCACGATTCCTACATCCGGGTGCCGCTGCTCTATCCGAAGCTTGGCGCCGGCGTGCGGGTGCGGCGCCTGCTGACATACGATCCCGGCAACGCCGGCGACAGCGCGCTTACCGGCTCCGAGTATCTCTACGACGATTACGACGACGCGCGCCACGAGCACGTGAGCAGCGGTGTTGCCGTGAACGAGCCCACCACCTGCCGCGAGGAGAACGCGCTGGTGAACGTATGGGGAACGGAGGCCAAGCCGGAGATGGCCAACAGGATCATTGCCGGCGAGGACCTTGGCCGGTTCGAGGGAATGCCGGGGGAATCGCTTCTGCCGGCTGCGAGTGTCGGGTACTCGCGCGTAGTTGTGCGAAGCATTCACACCGGCAGAAGCAACCCCGGCTTCTCTATCGCACGGTACTTCACGGCGAAGGACTACCCGTTCGTGGAGAACTACTCCGGCATCGGCCGCAGCGTGGACTACTCCGGCGTTGCCAGCCTGGACAAGCAGACAATGCCGTGGGAGAATGCGGCCGCGAACCTGGCGCTTTCGAAGGTGCCGTATGCGCCGGCGATCAACGTCTACGAGGACGATCTCTGGATGTCGCAGGGGTACCGGTTCGTGCTGAACGACATGCATGGGCAGTTCCGCAGCCGGGCGGCATACAGCGGCAACTATGCGAACAAGGACAGCTGGACGCTTGCCTCGAGCCAGGAAGTGAGCTACTTCCAGCCGGGCGAGAAGATCCCGATGCTCGCGAAGCCGGGCGACGTGGCGGTGATGGATACGCCGGGCGCGGAGATGGAGATCGCCCACGATCGCCGCTCATACGACAACTCGGTGGTGGATGGAAAGGTGGAAGGCGACTTCTCGATATTACCTGCGCCCCCCTTCCCGATCACCGTTTCCGGGAACGGATATCTGGATAGGACATCCGGCACGCTTGCCACGTTCGTGACGAGCAAGGTTACCCGCTACCCCACGATTCAGAAGGGGGTGGTGAGCTATGCCGACGGCGTCTATCACTACGCTCGCAACGAGGCGTTCGATCCGCTGAGCGGGGCGCCGGTGATCATTCACACTGCCGATGGATTCGACGGGCTCGCGCTGGATCAGGCGCCAACGGGCCAGCAGGGAGCGTACCACTCCTACAACTTCCCGGCCGCGGAGCGCTACACGGGAATGGGGCAGATCGCGAACAACGAACACCAGCTCCTTCGTCATTCAAATTCGCTTGCCATCGCCAAGCACGGGTCCGGATCGGTCACGATCACTCCAACGTCCACGGACTCGCTCTGCGCGCTGCGATCGCTCTTCACTGCGGGCGACCTGATCCACCTCACCGCGCCCGGTGGGACATCCGATCTCGGCCTCTTCCATGTGAACGCCGTGACTGTCGGGCTGTCGATCGTCCTGGAACTCAGGCCGGTCTCCACGAGCGTTGCAAGCACGAACACCACCACGGGGAATGCCGATATCGAGGTGATCCGCAGCGGGTACGCAAACCAGCTGAATGCGAGCGCGGGATCGATCTCCACCTACGGCAGCACGGAGACGCAGATCCAGACCGGCGCCGATATCGACCTGCAGCCGACATCGCAGGTTGCCGCGCGCAACTCCTTCATCAGCAACCTCAATACCCTGGTTCATACCAGCGGCGGCAGCATCTCGCAGACCACGATGCAGTCCATGGGCGTTGCCGTTCAGGATCCGGTAACCGGCATGTGCAATGCGATGAGCGTCTGGGTGGGTAGCGACATTCTCAGCGGTCAGCCGGTAATCTCCGTCAACGTTCCCTATCCGGCTCCGCCACAGATGAGCACGGTACTGGCCGGAATCGGCGGACACTTCGCGCTCGATGTGGACGGCAATCTTGTCTACTACGGTTGCGTCAGCGGCTGCTGCCCGCAACCCGTGACCTGCATACAGTTCTGCAGCACAACGCAGCCACAGGGGCCGGGCGCGACGAACGTGATAGCGGCGTCGGCAACCACGTATGACAATGTCTCACCGTACGACTCGGTCGAGATACCGCACACGCCCTCGGACGCGAACGACTTCGAGGACGGTGTGAAGGGGAAGTGGAGGCCCAGGGCCAGCTTCCTCTATCGTACCAGCATCGTTGGCGGCAGCGGCCATACAGGCACCGAGCGCGACTACAAGGGGGCAGGCACCTTCACGGACTTCCAGCTCTTCAACTGGAACAATCCGGCCTCCAGTCTCAAGTGGGGGAAGTGGTTCCGCACGGACAGCGTCACGCAGTATTCGCCGTACGGTGAGCCGCAGGAGACGGTGGATATCAACGGCGTCTACTCCTCGCTGAAGGCATGCAACGATCACACCGGCCTTCTGCTGATGGCAGCCAACGCCCGCTACGGCTCCGTTGCCTTCCAGAACTTCGAATCCTCCGTGGTGGGAGTGGTGGTGGCCGGGGCTGCAACGCCGGGTATTGCTCACACGGGCTTCTACTCTCGAAGCGTGTCGGGTGCGGTCTCCACCGCAACCCTGGCTTCAGTCACCGCCACGGACCAGACCGTCAACAAGGGGCTCTCCGTCCGGTTCTGGATGAAGGTCAACGATCCCGACATCACCGCGGCGGCGCCAACGGGCAGCCATTCCATCTCCGTGCACCTGAGCGATGGCGGCTGGAGCCAGACGTTCCGGATCTCACCGACGTTCAAGGTGGCGCAGACGGGAGAGTGGTCGCTCTACGAGATCGCACTGAATCCGATGCCGGTTGGAATCTCTGTCCCCAGCACGCTCTCGATGTCGCTCGATGCCAGCCTGAGCGCCGGCACCGACACAGCCTGGATCGATGACATCCGCATGCAGCCGCTGGATGCCGTGGTGCATACGTTCGTGCTCGATCGTGACCGGCAGCGGCTTATGGCGGCGCTGGACGACCAGCACTTCGCACTCTACAACCAGTACAATGCCGAAGGCAGACTGTTGCGACAGCGGAAGGAGACGGCGCGCGGCGTCCGGACCACCGGCGAGCAGCTCGGGAACCTCCCGATGCTGAAACGGTACGACAACACCGTTGTTCCCGATCCCGGCGGCGCGCCGAACGGTACGCATCGAAAGGGCGGGAATGAGCGGGCGTACACGGCGCTCGCGGGCGAGCGGGTTTCGCCGAAGGGGCCGCGCATCGACCTGCTCGATGCGGAAGTCAACGCCGATGGCATCAGGACTCGTACGCTCGGTAGCAGACAATGGAAGCCGTTCGATCCGCGGTCGCTTGCATCGTTCAACCTGGACTCCATCGGCACACCGGAGATCCCGGGCGTGAAGAAGCTGGAGTGGATGAAGCAGCTGGCCACGATCGATGACCGCGAGCATGCGGCGCGCGACTCCGCAGCCGCCGCAACGGATATCGCCACGCGGGCCGCATACAACGCGAGCGTGGAGGAACTGCACGCGCAGCGTGCGGAACTGCTGGGCAAGCTTGGAATCAGCGAGGCGGAATGGGCGGCGTTGAAGGAGGAGGCGCAGTCCGCAGGCGATGAGAAGAAGGAGGAGGATGCGCGATGAACAACCGTGAGTTGAACCAACGCCGATACACCGAATTCATGAGAACGATGAACGGCATGAACCGAGCGATACGCACTCTGATCCCGATCCTGGTTGCAGCGATTGCCGTCATGGCTGTGCCGCGGCCGCTGCTGGCGCAGCGCACGGCGATATCGCCGCACCGGCAGGAGGCGGTGGCGGCCGATTCAACGGCGCTGGTGCCGGCGTTCCGCTATATCGAGCGCGCCGATCATGTGATGCTGAACTACAGCTCGCTACAGAGTGTCTCCACCGGCGGCGGCAATGCCGTTGCCACGCTGACGCGCACGCCGAACTTCTCTCCGAACAACTGCGCGGCGCGGACGCTCCACTCCGCCGTGCTCGATGTGAAGTTCGACCGGAACGACGACTTCGAATACGCGGGCACCGCGAACTTCCGCGACACCGTGGTCTTCCAGGTGAAGCGTGTGGACGGGGCCGGAACGGCAACGTTTCTCCCGACGGTGGTGCTGAGGATCGACCAGAACAACCCGGAGCAGTGGTACCACGTGGACTTTGCCGGCCTGCTGGCGGCATACGATGCCACCGTGAGTTTCGTTATCACCGTCACCAGTGCAGGAGTTGACGCGAATACCACGCGCGACCTGCGGCTCACGATGTCGTACCACGACGAGTACGCCATCGACGCGCACAACAGCAGCAACGCGGCCACGCCGCTGGTGGCGATCGACCCGATACGCCCCACGAACGGCATCAAGCGAACCAACCCCGTCCTCTTCTCCTGGCACCTTGCAACCGGCTGCTCCGACACGTTCCCCGACTATCAGTTCCAGATCCTGCGGCTCTACAACACGGACACCAGCGCCACCTATACGCGCGCGAGCGATGCCTATCTGAAGACGAAGGCAACGGTGGACTGGGGCCAGGCGCTGACCGTTGAGACCGGCGGCAGCAAGCCCGAGCTGAAGCTGACGCTGGCGGAGGGGTCCGGCTACTACATCTGGCGCGTGCGCCCCATCGGGAACACATACCCGGGCGACTTCGCGAACGACCAGAACTGGGGAGTATGGAGCACGTCGCCGCCCAACGATACGGTGTTGAACTTCACCTCGCCGACGGACGCCGGCCTTCCCGGCTATGCGTTCTACTATCACCAGTTCGACAACGACAAGAACTGGACATACACGCGGGCGTTCAACGAGGGGCTGCGCGTTGCCGAGGGGATCGCCTACAGCAACAGGAGCCTGCAGCCGGTGCAGACGCAGACGAAGGTGCAGTCCGGCAATCACATCCTTGTGGGCCAGACCGTGTACGACCGCTCCTCCCGGCCGGCCGTGCAATCGCTCGGTGCTCCTGCGGACAGCGCGGAGCTTGGCTACTTCGGCTTCATCGATAGTCCGATGATGAGCGGGCAGAAGAGCTATCGGGCCGAGCACTTCGATGACGACCCGAATTACGACAGCCCGAGCCATACGGACGCCGGCCTGATCCACAACTACTACTCCAGCAGCAATAGCGACAAGACCGTCGGGACGGCCGAGGGGATTCCCTTCATACAGGTGCATTACTCTCCCGACGGCACCAGCCGTCCGGAGGAGGCGGGCTCCATCGGCGACACGCTCCGGATCGGCGGCTCCGGAAGCGGCCAGAGCCGGACCTCGCGGATGTACTACTCCGGCGTCTCCAGCATGGAGCTGATCAACATGTTCGGCGACGAGGCTCCCTCGGACACCAGTGTCTACAAGGTGCTGCGGCAGGGGCCGAACAAGCAGGTGATGGTGGAGTACCACTCCAAGGAGGGGCAGGTGATCGCAACCTGCCAGCAGGAGCAGCATCACGACGGTCTTCTGGTCAACAACGATTACGAGCGCCCCTTCCTCTCGGAGATGATGATACGGGATACCATCGGCGGGCGGCGCTCCATCGATCCCTATTCCTTCACTTCCAACAAGCGGCTCAGCTTCACGGACACCACGGCCATCACGCTGGTCTACAAGATCACGCCGGCCGAGCTCAGCGAGACCGAGTGCGTGACGCAGTGCACAACGTGCGACTACCGCGTGCGGCTGCTGGTGCACGACGTGGACCATCCGGAGAACACATTCGAGAAGGACACGCTGGTTCCGCCGGCATCGTGCGGCGGCGCTCCGACGCTGAGCATCTCGATCCCGTTGGTGCTGCTACCGGGGACATACGTGGTGGAGCGAATCCTGGAGACGAACACCGTTGACCCCACCTCCACGGCCCCCGGAGGGGGGACCTATGCCGACGCCTACCGTGCCAGCGTGGTATCGCAGGTGGTGAACGCCGTCTGGGGGTTCGACTCGCTCGCGAAGGTGAAGCACTACCTGGACGACGGGAAGCTGGACAGCCTGTATCTGTATCTGAACGTGGATCCGGCGCACGACACCGTGAAGGTGATCAACGGGGTCTGCTGCCCGGTTCGCATCCCGATCATCGAACCGGACTGCGCCTCGGATCCCTGCCGCGACTCCGTTCCGAACTTCGAGCGCTATCTGATCTCGATGTGGGGGCATACGTTCGGCGGGAACGACACGAACAATCTGAACAAGTACTTCCATTCCGGTGGAGGGGACCAGTATCCTGGGGGGAACGGTACCTACCCGAACGGCCTGGGGGCGTTCAACCAGCTGATCACCAACATGTTGAACGAGACGTACGGGGGCAACCATGTGTACGACTGCTCCTCGCTCTTCAACTGCTGGAAGGCATTGGTGGACAACTACCGCCAGCTAGCCACGACCGATGGTGACTCCACGCATCTCACCAACAGCTTCAGCCTGCTGGAATCGTTCCTGGACTGCGCGGGGCGGCGCATCGTGGATACGGCCCACGTTCCGTACGATGCAACGCGTGGCTATCTGCTCTTCGCCTACAAGTACATCAACTACAACATCGGGGACAACCTCGATTGCCAGAATTACGCCGGCTACAAGCCCGCGTGGCACAACAATGTGGACTCCATCAGGCAGTGGGACTCGTTGTACCAGTGCATTCGCAGCGGGATACGCACCGGGAGCGGCACGGACGTAGGCGGTGACATCAAGAGCGAGTGCGAGCAAGGTGCGGGAGGGGACAAGGACAAGCTTGATGCCTGCCTGCTCGATCTCAAGAGCCGGATCGACGGCGCATGCGACGAGGTGTGCGATGCGCATCGCGACATGTACATCAACGCCATCCTGAAGGGGTATGCGGAGAATAACCAGTCGATCTCGTGGGACCACGTGATCTGTATCGCGGACGCGCTTGTGGACAGTTGCAAGGCGATGTGCCAGGTGACGGTGAACTGGGACAACGGGCATCCGAAGCATGTCACATCGATAGGAGCGCCGGGTGATGCGGACCGGATGGACTCGGTCTACAACTACGAGCCGGAGATCGTGCCGAAGGGTGTTGGAAGCTGCGCCAGCGGCTGGCGGGCGTACCAGGGGTGGACGCGGGATTACAAGACGATCATCGTGGAGTACCTGAACGAGAACCTGGACCGGTTCCGCAAGGACACGGTGGGTACCGGCGGCGGCAACTGGAACTTCAAGCGGGTGCTGCGTGAAGTCGGCATCCCATCGGACATCCTGAGCACGATCACGGACTCGTTGGTGCTGGTGTATCCCAGCGACGTGAACGGCCACTTCGAGCTTGGCGGCGCCCCCGCGTGCGAGCTCTGGTATCGCGCCGATACCACCTTCCTCGGGACAACTGCCACCCCGCATCCGATGGTGAGCACGTTGAACGACTACCTGGATGCACAGTGGGGCTATCAGGTGGATCTGGACGACGAACTCCACACTGCCGAGTGCTACAACCCTGACACAGGGGTTACGTCGTGGACATTCAGCTACACCGATGCGACGCTGCCGCCCGGCTATGTGGTGATGCGCAACGACTATCTTGCGACAACGTTCACGGGGATCAACGGAAACAGCGACTGGCAGCCGTTGAGTACGTTCTTTACCTACTCTGGACCGCTGGGTGGTTCGCTGTATGCATACCGGTGGACCGATGGAAGCCCGGTCAGCATGGGCTACGCCGAGGTCAAGGCTGTTTCGCCCAGTTCCACCTGGATTCCCCGGACAGAGCTGACCGCGCGTTGCGAGGAGTTCCGTTTCAACGGTTACGCTGCAATCACGTACGATTCGCTGGCGGAGGTGACCTTTACGCACGAAGCGAGCGGATGTCCCGAGACCGTGGTGAGTCGCACGGGCTCGCAGAGACTCGACGTGGGATCGCCGGGGTTTGTCTCCCAGTTCTTCGCGCATCCGTACACGACCACCATCGGGCACTTCGTCGAGGACTCGCAGCATCAGCTGGCGTTCGTCAGCAACGTTGGGAACCACCCGATCGACGACCATATCATATTCAACCGATCGGACACGCTTCACTTCTGCTATATCCGCTTCTTCACCACGCTCCGCGACAAGCGGGTTGCGACGAACGTCTGCGAGACGATCGAGTGCCCGGCCGTCTGCTTCCGCTTCGTGAAGCCGGATAATACCGTTGGCCATGCCGATACGCTGCGGCCGGAGAACTGCCGGGAGACGGCAGCGCGGAAGATCAGCGAGTCCATCAACCGCCAGATCTCCGCATGCGCGGAGGCGAGGGTGGGGGCGCTGAAGGACAAGTACATCCACACCTGTTCGGATCCGACGAACGTGAAGGATCTGTTCATGGTGATGTACCCGCAGGACTACTTCCACTTCACGCTCTTCTACTACGACCGCGCCGGCAACCTGGTGCGGACGGTGCAGCCGAAGGGAACGGTAACGGGCACGCTGAACCGCCTGACTCATCCGGCGCACACGTTCGTGAGCCGCTACGAGCACAACTCGCTCGGGCAGCCGACATGGAAGGGGAATCTGGATGGTGGTGAGATTCGCTACTGGTACGACAGCAAGGGACGCATCCGCTTCAGCATGACGCTGCAGCAGGGGCTTACCGGGGCGTACTCCTACGTGAAGTACGACGCGCTTGGCCGCATCATGGAGCGGGGACGCGGCTCGGGGGGGAACCAGCCGGGGCTGCTGGATGCGAACGTGGACGTTGCCACCTTCCCGGCCGGCGGGAGCGAGCGGACGCACATCGTCTACTCGGCGCCGCTCGCGAGCATGGGCTATCTGGATGGCTCGCCGCAGCACAACCTGCAGAACAAGGTGAGCTATGTCTACACGGACGAGGGCTCCCGCACCTGCTACAGCTACGACGTTCACGGCAACATCGAGTGGGTGTCGCAGGAGATCCCCGGCTTCAACGAGCCGGGAACAACCGTGCTCCGCAAGAACTTCACGAAGTACACGTACGACCTGGTAGGCGGCAGCATGAACCAGGTGGACTACAACGAGGGGCGGGTCGATCAGTTCCATCATCGCTACACGCATGATGCGGACGGAAGGCTGGTGAAGGTGGAGACCTCGCGTGACGGCCAGATCTGGGACCGCGATGCGGGCTACTCCTACACGCCGCTGGGGCAGTTGAAGCGGCTGGAGCTTGGTGAGGACAAGGTGCAGGGGATGGACTACGTGTACACGCCGCAGGGGTGGCTGAAGGCGATCAACCATGCAAGCCTGGATTCCTCCAAGGATCCCGGCGCCGACGCGCCAACGGTGAACAGCTATCCGGCGGACTCCTTCGCGCTGGAGCTGCGCTACTTCAACAGCGATTTCAAGCACACCGGATCGCAGTTCGAGGCAACGGCCGGCGCCGGCCTGGTGAGCCCGACGCCGCTCTACGACGGTACGATAAGCGGCGCGGCCACCAACATCGTGCACAAGGCGGCGCCGGGGAGTGTGCAGTACGAGGGGCTGGCGGGAGAGACCTACCGGTACGACCTGCTCGGGCGGCTGGACACCAGCAACTTCTCCGGCTACAACGCGGCGACCTCCGCCTGGACCGCCACCGCGGACTACCGGACGTGGTATCGCTACGATGCCAACGGCAACATCGATACGCTCCACCGCAACGCCAACCTGGTGGGCCCGGGCGGGAGCCAGACGAACGGGATGGATCATCAGGGGCATGTCTACCAAGCCGGAACGAACCGTCTGATGCAGGTGAACGACACGGCGAACGCCAGCAGGTACTCGCAGGATATCGACAACCAGAATCCGAACAACTACACGTACGATCTGGACGGCCACCTGACGGGCGATGTCGCGGGACGGGTGACCGGGATCACCTGGAACAACATCGGCAAGGTGCGCGGCTACACGGAGCCGCCGGCGGGACCCGGAGGGCCCTCCACGCAGCATACCTGGACGTACGACGGCTTCGGCGATCGTGTGAAGACCTCCAGCATGATCAACCTTCCCAGCGGTGCGAAGAACATCACGAACGAATACTACGTGCGTGACGCCGCCGGCGTGGTGATGGCGATCTACCGCGAGATCTGCATCGTGACGCCGATCATACCGTTCGGTCCGGACACGGATGGCGACGGCATCCCGGACGCGATGGACAACTGCCCGTTCGTCTACAACCCGCTGCAGAGCGATATCGACCACGACGGCATCGGCGACGAGTGCGACACCGACATCGACGGCGACGGCGTGCTGAACGAAGTCGACAACTGCCCGCTGGTGGCGAACCCAACGCAGAACCCGGTTGTCTGCCTCGGAGACGCCGACGGCGACGGCATACCGGATGGGACGGACCCCTGCCCCTCGATCCCGAACCCGCTCGTGAGCACGGACCTGAACGGCAACGGGATCCCGGACGTGTGCGACGTGGACTATGTACGGAGCAATCTTGACGAGTGGACCCGTACGGACTGCTCCATGACGCTTGCGGAGCTGCCGATCTACGGGCTGGGGCGCGTGGGTACCTGCAAGCCGAACATTCCCCTCACCGACACGGTGCCGACGGCGATCTTCACGCGCAATCTCTACAAGAAGGAGTACGAGCTGAAGGACAACCTCGGCAGTGTCCGCCTGATGATCAGCGATGCGAAGAAGGCGCGGCTCTCCCCCTCCGGCGCGCCCGGTCGGTTCTACGCGGACGTGCTCAACTTCTCCAACTACTATCCGTTCGGCATGCAGCAGCCGTCGCGCGGCGGAAGCTCGAGCCGCTACGGGTATGACGACATGGAGCGGGACGCCCCCACGGGAAACCAGTACAACACCAGCTTCCGCGAGTACGACCCACGGCTGGGCCGTTGGTGGGGGAACGATCCGGTGACGCATCCGGGCGAGTCGCCATACGTGGCGATGGGGGACAATCCGGTGATGATGACGGACCGAAATGGGGCGGATCCAGGTGGCGGGGAGGGCCCGACGCCCGCAACGCCAGGTTCCAGCCTGACGCCAAGCGGGCCGTCGTATCGGAGCGACGATCCATCGGTTCATCTGGTGTTCCAGCCGATGGTCGACCCAGATGGCAAGGGATATACGCGCATTGAGTACCCATCCGGGGATTACCGTGATGTCGAGGACCTCCAAGTAAGCCAATACTCTTACAATTACGAGTACGATCAGCAGGTTACCCTCCAGAACGCCCTTGATGATCAGTACAACAGAGGAGAGCAGAGCCAATGTCAGATCGGGCCGACACCGTACATCACTGACGCTGACCTCCGCAGCCCGCTTTCTTTCGCGTACTTCGCCTATTCCCATGACCACATGGACTGGATCAGCATGCCTGGGACGGAGTTCACGAACGGCATCGTATTGGGACTGGCGGATGATTTCCATGTTGCAGGAACCTCGCTGGGCGGGCAGGCATATCATCTCGGGAACGTCAGAGCGGCAACCGGTGGCCAGACGGCCAAGGCGTGGGGAAGTATTGCATTGACCGCTGCCAGTGCTGCGTTGCCGGTACTTGCGGGGGGAACTGCTGTTGGAGTTGAAGTTGGGGGGGAAGTTGTTGGAGTTGGGGCGGGGAGAGGACTAACCGTTCTTGGTCAATATCCGGAATACCTGGAACTTGCTGAGGAAGTCAATGCAAATCGTTTCAGCGTTCCAGGGAAGATCTGGGACCAGATGTGGCCTTGGGAACAGTGGGAAGCAAATTTGAAGTTCTTGGATCGAGCGGTTGCTCGCGGCGACAAATTCCTTTTGTCAACACCGCTAGACCAGATCAGGTCAAGTGGTACCTTCGCGCGTGAGCTGAATTATCTCGCATACAAGTATTTGCTCGTCCCAAGCGCCGACGGCTCGCAATTGGTACCATGGGTACCATAATGATGGAGCTGATTATGAGAACTGATGTTTCTCTGAAGCAGGAAGTAGCGGAGCGACTGCCGTGGCTCTTTCAGGAATTCGGCTTTCGTGTCGTGAAGGAACGTTTCGACCCGGAAATCTTCGGCAACTCATACGTGACGCTCGAATCTCGGAGCTTGCGGGTTCGATTTGTTCGCGACCGAGGGCAGATTTTCGCAGACGTTGCGTCACTCTCCGAGCCGGAAGCGTGGTGGCATATGGAGCACGTTTGCCAACTCGTTGTTGGGCGAAATGTTGAATCCGGCTTCGGGCTGTCAGAATTAGCTGCATTGCTCCGAGATAACTATTCCGCACTCGCCGATTATCTCGGACCGAAGTTTGCCGAAACGAAACGTGAGCTCACGCGGCGAGCGGAGGAAAGAAAGCAGGCGATTCTGAGGCGCTTTCCCCCCTGAACGGCCAATTCGCCGATCGCTCAAGTGGTGGAACCTAGCTCCATCGCGACATAACACAAATCTCTTTCCGGTTGGGGGACAGTTGTAGCGTCATCATTTCAGGTCGCGGAGTGCATGACCACTACAACGTGCAGCACTCCTGTGTTATCGGATCACCCCTACCGGTACACAACCATGTACTCGCATGCCGATTGATGCATGATCATCTTCTCTCTCCGCCAACGCGGCCATCGGGCGCCGCGCATAGTTGGGGCGGTAACACCCATTCAACCTGGAGAGAGGAAGATCATGAGGAACAGATCCATTATCAGGCTGGCGTCGGTGGCATTGCTGTTCACGGCGCTTGCAGCCACGCGGCTCGCCGCGCAGGGGGGCGTGATCGCGCACTGTACGTGCAAGTTCATTACCATCAATGTCGACGCGAAGGTTGCCTGCAAGGTGACGGTGGTGGTAATCTATCCCGGACAGTTGAGCCCGGGCGTGACGGTGGCGCCGGGGACCTCGGTGCAGGTGCCGTGCGCGGACGGCTGCGAGGTGACGCTGGTGGATTGCCAGAATCACAAGAACGAGCTGGACCCAACCGGCTGTCTGTTCAACTTCCCGGCGGACGTTGGGTGCTGTGTTGATGCATGTCTCGGCACCGATGCCAAGGGGTGTCCGGAGCTGAACATCCGCCCCGCGAAGGGCCCGTGCCCCTGTTGAGCGGTGGTTGAATAGATGCTGCGGGGGCGCGATAACTGCGGATCGTGGTTAACGTGCCCCCTACACCTCCGCCATCATCCGCTCGAGGCTGGTTTCCGGCTCCATGCCGAGCCGCCTGCGAAGTCGTTCACGCAGCGCCTTCAACACCACCGCAACAATCACTGCCACTGACCAATAACAACTGACGACTGACTCTCCTCCTACACCTCCGCCATCATCCGCTCGAGGCTGGCTTCCGGCTCCATGCCGAGCCGCCTGCGAAGTCGTTCACGCAGCGCCTTCAACACCACCGCAACAATCACTGCCACTGACCAATAACAACTGACGACTGACTCTTTCCCTACACCTCCGCCATCATCCGCTCGAGGCTGGCTTCCGGCTCCATGCCGAGCCGCTTGCGGAGGCGCTTGCGCTGGGCCTTCAGTCCTTCGGCTTCGATGTTGAGGAGCGTGCCGATTTCCTTGGAGGAGAGGCCGGCCCGCAACAGTCCGCAGAGCCGTTCCTGCTTGGGCGTGAGCCCGGGGAAGCGTTCGCGCAGCCGGCGGAAGAACTGGTCGTCAACGCTGCCGAGATAGGCGAGCGGGGTCTCCGGCGCCCGCATGCCGGAGCGGAGCGAGGAGAGCGTCTCGCGCAGAGCGTTGATGGCTGACTGTTCGCGTTGAGGGCCGGTCTCCACCAGCGCGCGGCGAAGGCGTTGCTCCACAACCTCCACCAGCCGGGTGCGATCGCCAAGCTGCACCATTGCGTCGGCAAGCTCGTGTTCGGCGCGCCGCCGGCGTTCGCGTTCGAGCTCAGCGGCCCGTTCCAGCAGATCGGTCTCCGCCATCACGCGTGCATTGCGCAGGGACTGTTCGGCCTGCCGTTCGAGGAGCGTGCGTTCCAGTTCGAACGCCTGACGTTCGTGATCCAGCACGGCGCGAAGGTCATTGCGTTGTTCCGCATCGGCGGCGGCCAGCCGGAGCAGTTCCAGCTGCTCTTCCGGGGTGGCCGAATCGGTGTTGCGGATCTCGTCCATCACCGCGGCGAACTCGGCATTCCGTTCCATGCGGAGCAGCGCCTGCGCCAGGCCGATCTTCGCCTCGTGGGCCCGCTGCGGGAAGGCACCCTCCGCGAACTCCGCGGCCTCACGATAATGTCTCTCCGCCTCCTCGAGGCGATGTTGCTTGATTGCCATCTCGCCGAGCAGGCAGCGAGCGGTCATCACCAGATTCGGCGGGGGGCCGTTTCCGATCTCCTCCAGCAGCGATCGGCACGCTGCGGCGGCCTCATCGTACCGATCGGTAGCCGCGAACAGCCGTGCACGCTGCGTCCGTATCGAGAGCCGCAACTCCCTCACGGAGTTTCCGGCATTCTCCTCGGCACGCTCCAGTGCCTCGGCCGCCTCCTCGAACTCCTTCAATACCATGTAGGTATGTGCCAGACGGAAATACCCCCAGCTCGAAATCATGCTCGAGCCGAGATGCTCCGCAAGGAGTACAACTTCGTGGTGGCATTCGATTGCCTGGCGATACTGGGATATGCGCAGATAGGTGGCACCAAGCTGGGTGACGAGCGAGACTCGTGTAATCGGATAGCGTTCGGGATCCGCCCAGCGGAGCGCCTGGCGCAGCAACTGGATCGCCTCGGGATACTGAAGGCGGATCAGCCGGATCCGCGCCTGGCACATCAACAGCCCGCCATAGTTCCGGCACTCCTCCTCCTCGTCGAATTCCTCGCGAACCACTTCGAACGCCTCCGCAACCAACGGCTCGGCATCGTCCGGTTTCCATCGGCCGAGCATGTTTGTTGCAAGCGTCTGGAGCGCGGAGATCAGGTAGTGCGGATCGCCGGATGTGCGAGCCGTCTCGATGGCACGCTTCCCAACCACCTCCTGTTCCGCGTAGGCGCCGGCCCGCGAGTTGGTCTCCGACATCGTGCGCCATACCAGCGACTCCAGTGCCAGGTCTCCGATCGTTCTGCACCACGCCAGCGCCTCGGTTGCAATGCGGAGCGCCACATCGGTGTCGCCGATGGTCATGGCTGCCAGCGCCTGGTGTATCAGGAGTGTGATCAGGTTCGTGGTGTACTCGCGTTCCCGTTTGGAGAGACGCTGCGGGCCCTGTGAGGCATCATCGGCCGGTTCGATGCCCGCTTCGTGAAGTCGCTCGCGGGCCGAACGGGTCAGCCCGTCCATGATCTCCGCAATCTCCTGCACGTCGTTCTCGCGCAGCGCCGGATCCTCGTCGCGGATGGATCGAGCCACATGGTCCGGCGCAAATCCTCCGCGCGCCTCACGCACCAGCTCACGCAATTGCTGCGCGCCGAGAAGTTTCTCGCAGCAGGGCTTCGGGCTTTCAGTTGGCATAGCGTTGATTCATGGACGGAAGAGCGCTCAGTTGGAGCGGAGCGGAGGTTGTTCGGACCCGGACCGGAATATCGCGCGCTCCATACATGCCGGCAACCTCAGATCCCCGCCAGGAACTTCTCCAGACTCTCATCCGGTCCCATGCCGAGTCGCCTGCGCAGCCGCTTGCGCTGCGCCTTCAGCCCTTCGGGTTCCAGCGCCAGCAGCGTTCCGATCTCCCTGGACGCAAGGCCGGCGCGTAACAGGCCGCACAGGCGTTCCTGCTTCGGTGTCAGCGCGGGGAAGCGCGAGCGCAGGCGACTGAAGAAATCGTTGTCGATGCTGCTAAGATAATGGAGCGAAACGTCAAGTGGTTGATGCGCATCGCGAATCGAGGCAACCGTATCCTGTAACGTCCTGATAACGCTCCGCTCCCGGGGTCCGGCGGCGTCGGCAACGGCGCGCTGCAGGCGCTGTTCCACGGTCTCCACCAGCCGCCTGCGATCGCTCAGCTCCACCATTGTATCGGCAAGCTCGCGCTCCACCCGATAACGGCGTTCACGCTCCGTCTCCGCCTCACGCTCCAGCAGATCCGTCTCGGCAACGATGCGGGCATTGCGCAGCGACTGCTCCGCGCGGCGTTCCAGAAGCGTTCGTTCCAGCAGCGACGCCTCCCGCTCCAGCGCTATCACCGTGCGCAGTTCTCCGGCTTCCTCGGCAAGGAGCGCCTGCAGCCGGAGTACCTTCACATGCTCGGTATCGTTCAGCGCCGGTGATGCGGCCGCCTGGTTCACCAGATCGCTCACCTCGTCGCGGCGCCCGAGCGTGTAGAGCACCTCCGCCAGGTTCGTCCTGAGTGTTGGAGCCCGGTGCGGGAACTCGCGCTCGGCGATCGCGATGGCATTGCGATAGTGGGCCTCCGCCTCGGGGGCGTTGCCACGTTTCATCTCGATCTCCGCAACCACGCCGTGAAGGAACATGTGCAGTTCCCCGTTCGAATCTTCGCCCGTGGTGCCCAGAAGTTCGAGGCAACGTTCCAGCCCCGCCTCGAACTCTCCGGCTGCGGCATGGAGCTGCGCGCGCTTTGCGCCGATCATCGTGCCGAGGCCGGGAAGGCGGCCCGCGATGCATTCATCGGCTCGATCCAACGCTTCGCCAGTTTCATCCAGTTCGTTGAGACGAAAGTGCGCCTCGGCGAGGCGGTAGTATCCCCAGCCGCACATCGCGTTCGAACCCATCTCATGCCCGATCCGCACCACCTGCTGCTGGCACTCGACACTCTGCCGATAGTGCTCCAGCCGAAGGTATACCGAGCCGAGGTGCGCGAGGATTGCGGCGCGATCGTCCGGGTCCGTTGTCTCATCCGCCCAGCGCAGCGCCTCGCGAAGGATCGTGATGCTCTGGGAGTAGTTCGCGCGTTCCATGCTGATGCGCCCCTTGTGCATCAGCAATCGTGCGTAGTACCGGCTTCGTTCATCATCGCCCAGGCCTCCGCGCACCAGCCCCAGAGCCTCGTCGCACCGGCTCTCGGCCTCCTCCAGACGTCGCCGGACAATCTGGAGGCTGGTGAGATTCTCCAGCGCCGCCACCACTGCAATGGGCTCCCTGGATGCACGTGCCGCCGCAACGGAATTCATCGCTGCCTGCTCCTCCTCCGTCGGATTGCCCGCAGCACGATGAACGCTCCCGAGAATGATCCAGAGGATGGATTGCTGGCGCTCGTCGCGCGCAACCCGGCACCATCCCACTCCCCCGCGCCCTGCCTCGAGCGCCGCCGCCTGCCGACCGGCGGCGGAGAGCGTCGAGCAGAGCGCGGCAAGGAGAGCGGCCAGGTTGCCCACGTACTCGCGCTCCCGCCTGGAAAGGCGCGGCAACGAGGCCGCTTCGTCCGGCGGCATCCGAAGCCCCGCATCGGTAAGGCGGGCGCGGGCGCTTTCCGCCAGCCCTGCCAGGATCTCGGCCAGCTCATCTGCGTCACTTTCGAGAAATGCCGGGTTGCGATGATGAAGCCACCGGGCAACGTGGTCCGGCGCAAATCCTCCGCGCGCTTCGCGCACCCGCTCGCGCAGGCGCTGTGCGGTCAACAGCGCGTTGTTCTGTGGGGGAGGGGGGTCCGGTATCATGGCATTCGGAATTGAGATCTGGAGTTATGTCAGTATTACGTTCCCGGCAATATGGATGAAGGGGTGCATGGAATCACTTTCTGCCCCCCCAATGCCCCCCCTCGTTGTTTGAAGGGTGGGGGGCGGACCTCCTACTTTTGTACCACGAATCACGGCACATGGGGCGATGGTGTCGCACTCAGCAGCTGATTCCGGCGAAAAATGCCGGCAAAATGTGCCGGATGACTTCAATAACGGACGACTTCAACGCAGAGGAACAGATGGCCAAGGCATCTCGACTGCTTCGGGCGATAGTATCAAAGGGGCTGGCATCGGCCGGTGTGCGGATGGCGTGCGCGGTAATACTGATGTGCACGGCGTGGGGGATGGCCGGCGTAACCAGGGGGGCGGCCCAGACCATCGTGACGCGGGAGGTGATTGCCGGCGGAGGGGGGACGGCCTCCAGCCCCGGCCACATCGTCAATGGAACGATCTCGCAGACCGCCGCCGGCCGGATGGTTCGCAAATCGGGTGACCTGCACGACGTCGGCTTCTGGTATCAGGCATACCGCCCGGAGGTGGTGACCAAGGTTTCCATTCCGCATATCGACGCCGAGGTGGGGACGCACATCACCGTGCCGCTGCAACTGACGGTGTCGCAGACACAGGGCCCGTTCGGCCCGCGTCCGTTCCAGGCCCGCATCCGGTTCAACCACACGCTGCTGCACGCGGCGGGGAGCACTCCGGCGTGTACCTACGATGGCGACGACTGCGCCATCGAGATCACCGGCATTGCGAACGACGGCCAGTCCGTGATCGCCCAACTGGATTTCGTGGTTGCGCTGGGTGACTCGGAGAGCACGCCGATTGCGATCGATGACTTCCAGTGGCAGCAGACCGGTGAGGAGCGCATTGCCACGGTGCGCGAGGATGGCGCGCTGCAGTTGCTCGGCGTCTGCCGGGCCGGCAATCAGATTCGCCTGATCCGCTCCGGTGCGTTCGCATCGCGTATCAACGTGTGGCCGAACCCGGCCTCGCGGAGCACCACGGTGGAATATGTCTCCGCGGAGGCGGGGCCGCTGGACGTTCGCATCGTCGACATGCTTGGCGACGACGTGGCGCATGTCGCCGGGGGGGATGCCGAGGCGGAGAAGCTCTACCGGCAGGAGGTGGATCTCACCGGCATTTCCAGCGGGTCCTACGTGGTTGTGTTCACAACCCCAACCGGGCGATTCAGCCAGCCACTGCTCATCACGCAGTAAGAGCTCCCAACAGAACCGGGTGGGGATGGCCCGCCCGCCGGCCTTGGGGCTGACTATAGGTAGGAACACTAGCAGACGTTCTCTTTCCCGGCGAATCCGCATCCGCGGAGGCGCACCAACCTTCTTCACGAGCGAAGCAATGAAGGCACGATACTTCAATGCCAATACATCTTCCATGGCCCTGCCGGTAGCAACGCTGTTGTTGCTGCTGCTGATGGCGGCCGGGCGGTGTGCTGCGCAGAGCGACACATCGGATTACGAGATCTGGCGGGCGGGGCTCTTCGGAGCATACCAGGCGATCGACTACAACGCCTCGATGACCGGTCTGCCGGGTGTCCCGAGCTGTTGCCCGGAGTACCGGGATGGAAGCGGAACGGGGTATGCGCTCGGCCTTTCGGGCGAGGTGTTCCCGTTGAAGCAGTTTTCGGTCGGGGTGCATCTGCTCTACGCGAGATACGATGGAACGCTTCGGGCGAACGAGAACGAACTCGTCACCTCCGATCACGATACCATCACCGCCGTCTTCGGGCATACCATCGAGGTGACCCTGCCGGCGATTGCTGCGGAATTGTTCGTCGGCTACGAACCGCTCTCCGGCCTTCACGTTGTCGCCGGGGCGCGCACGGACTTCATGCTGAACGGCACATACCGGCAGAGCGAGGAGATCCTTTCTCCTTCCAACATCCGCTATGAAAACGACTCGCGGCAGCGCCTGCAGTTCGAGGGAACGATAGGGGGCGAGCATGCGGTCGGCATCGGGCTGTATGCAGGGGCGCGATACGATATCCCGTTGAACCGCACCCGGAGCGTACTGCTGGCTCCGGAGGTGGATCTCTGGACGGGAGTGAACAACATCCTGAACACGGAGTCGTGGAAGATGCGGGGGCTGCGCATCGGGCTCAACCTTTGCTATTCCATGCACAACAGTCCGGTGGTTCAGCCGCCAACGCCGGTGCCCGCGCCGCCGCCTCCGCACGAGCGCGCCAACACTCAAGGACAGTAACAACCCATTCGATAACGAGAACAACAATGGCAGCTACCATCATTCATCGCATCGGACGCGCGCTCGGTCTACTGGTCGTGAGTGTCGCAATCCTCGCGTGCCCTGTTCGGGCGCAGCAACTGCCGCCCCGGCTTCTATCCTACCAGGGCGTGCTTGCCGACAACAAGAGAACGGCCGTTCCGGACGGCTCCTACACGGTTACGTTCCGGATCTACGACGTCGCTTCCGGAGGCACCGCGATCTGGCAGGAGACCGACGGCGTGCAGACAGTGGACGGAGTGTTCGAGGCCATCCTCGGCGAGAAGACGCCGATGGTGCTCCCGTTCGACAAGTCCTACTGGATCGGGCTGGAACTGCAGGGCGAGCCGGAGATGACGCCGCGCGTCCGCTTCGTCGCCACGCCCTACTCCATGCATTCGATCGCGGCCGACAGCGCACTGCTTCTGGATCGCGGCGCACCCGGCGTGGTGCACACGCTCAACACGCTGGACGGCAACCTGGTGCTGGTGGGCGAAGGGGGCGCAAGCGTTCGCACCTCGGGTGATACGCTCGCGATCGTTGTTCCTGCCGTGCTTCCGACAACTGCCGCCGACGGGCAGACGATCCGCTGGAACGCAACCTCCGGCAAGTGGGAGGCGGTTGATGCCAGCATCGCCACGAAGGCGCGCATCGCCGGCAACGGTTCCGCCGCGGCGCCGTTGGACATCGCACGCATGGGCGCCACCAACGGGCAGGCGCTTGTCTGGAACGATGCCGCCGGCGCCTGGCAGCCCGGTGCCTCCGGCGTTCAGGCGCAGGCGCCGCTGCGTGGCGATGGATCGTCCGCAACGCCGCTCGGTCTCGTGGACGGAACTGCAGACCGTCAGGTGCTTCTCTGGGATGCGACGGCCAGGGCATGGAAGGCGGCGGAGCCGCGCGTGGTGAGCGCGCAGGAAGTATCCGGTACCGGAACCACGGCCGATCCCCTTCGTCTGGCGGCTCAGGGTGCGGCGGACGGGCAGGTGCTGCGCTGGGATGCAACGGCGCGCGGCTGGCGTCCGGGCCCGTCCATCACAACGGCAAATCCGCCGCTGAAGGGAACCGGCTCGCCGGGCGATCCGTTGATGCTGGCAGACGGTTCGGTTCAGGGTGCGCTCCTGTTCTGGGACGGAACGCGCTGGAAGGCAACAACGGCGCGGGCCCCCGTGCATGGCGAACTGCTCCGTTGGAACGCCAATACCAAGACCTGGGAGCCCGCGGGCATCGCCGTGAATGACAACGGCGACATGAGCCTCGGCGGCAATCTCACCATCGGCGGAAATCTGTTGGTTGGTGGAGTGAGCGTGTCGCTGCCGAATGGATCGGTGGACAACAACGAGCTTGCAAACTCCAAGATCAAGCTCGCCTACAGCACGGGAATCTCCGGCGACGACACGGTTGCACTTGGCGGAACGCTGAGGCTTTTCAATACCGGCGTCACGCAGATCAAGGGAACCCCGAACCAGGTGATTGCCGATACCGGCCGCGGCGTGGTGACGCTTTCGCTTCCGCAGAACATCGATACCAACGCCTCGCCGAAGTTCAACGGACTCACGCTCAACGGAAGCCTGATCGTGAAGGGGAGCAGCGTGACGCTGCCGAACGGATCGGTGGACAACTCCGAACTCGCGCACTCGACGATCAAGGTGGCGTACGGTGCCGGCATTGCCGGTGACGACTCCGTTGCGCTCGGCAGCACGCTGAACGTTCGCAACACGGGCGTGCTTACGTTGACGGGAACCGCCAACCAGGTGAACGTGGATACGGCGCGCGGGAACGTGACGCTCTCGCTCCCCTCGGTGCTGCAGGTCGATACGCTGAGTGTGAAGGGGCTTCGCTCAACGGGCAACGCCACGATCGGCGGGAACCTCACGGTGAACGGCACAACGGTGACGCTGCCGAACGGATCGGTGGACAACAACGAGCTGGCGAACTCGGCAATCAGAGTGGTGTACGGCTCCGGTATTGCCGGCGACACCACCGTATCGCTCGGCGGCTCCCTGAACGTTCGCAACACCGGAGTTCTCTCGCTGAGCGGAACAACCAACCAGGTGAGGGTGGATACGGCGCGCGGGAACGTGACACTTTCGTTGCCGCAGGATATCCACAGAAATGCGCAGCCGCAGTTCGACGGGCTCACGTTGAACGCACTCGTTACGGGCACGTCCGATACGCTGCTCATCGCGAACGGCGGCGTGGTGCAGCGGCGCATGGTGAGCTCGCTGGTTCCCTCACTCGGTAACCAGTGGTGGACGCTCACGGGGAACAGCGGAAGCACGCCGGGTACGAACTTCGTCGGCACCACGGATGATCAGGCTCTGCAGTTCCATGTCGGGAACGGCGTCTCCAGCGGCACGGACGGCCGCGGCCGCGTGATGCGATTCGAGCCGAACGGCACGAGCGCGAACATCATCGGCGGCTACGCCGGCAACACGGTGGCCGCCGGTACGGTTGGTGCCACGATTGCAGGCGGCGGCCTGAACGGCAGCGTCAACTCGGTCTCCTCCAATTATGGAACGATATCGGGCGGCAGCAAGAACAGCATCGGCACCACCTCCACGATCTCCGTGATCGGCGGCGGCAACAACAACAGCATTGCGGCAAGCTCCGGCACGTCCGTGATCGCGGGTGGCAGCAACAACGCCGTCAACTCCGCCACCTCCGTGATCGGCGGCGGCAACAACAACTCCATCGGCACGACATCCACGGTCTCCGTGATTGCCGGCGGCAATGGCAACTCCATCGCGGCGAGTTCAGGCACCTCCGTTGTAAGCGGCGGCGGCAGCAACAGCATTGCCACCGGTTCCACCACGTCGGTGATCGGTGGCGGCAGCGGCAACTCCATTGCGGCAAGCTCCGGTTCGTCCACCATCGGCGGCGGCACGAACAACTCCACGGGATCGAACACCAGCGTGATCGGCGGCGGTGACGGCAACGCCATCGGCACCAATGCGCGCTGGACGAAGATCTCCGGCGGCCACAACAACAAGATCATCGACAACGCCTACGAGTCATCCATCGGCGCCGGCGAAGGAAACAACATCGGGAACGGCTCCGTGCGCGGAACGGTTGGCGGCGGCTCGTTCAACATCATCGAGGCAAGCGCGAGCAACAGCACCATCGCCGGCGGTTACGGCAACAATCTCCGCTTCTCGGCCGATCGCTCCACGATTGGCGGCGGCATGAGCGACGTGATCGACACAGGCGCCTCGATCAGCGTGATCGGCGGCGGCTTCCAGAACGTCATCAACAAGAGCTCCAACACCAGTACCATCAGCGGCGGCAGCAACAACGCGATCGGATCAACCAACAGCACGGTGTCCGGCGGCACCAGCAACACGATCAGCACCAGCTCCAGCAACAGCACGGTTTCCGGCGGCAGCACGAACTCCATCGGTTCGTCCTCCGGCAACGCCACGATCTCGGGCGGCCAGAGCAATGCGATCAGTACGTCGTCCGGCAACGCCACAATCTCGGGCGGCACCAGCAATACCGTCAGTGCATCCCTCGGCACGATCTCGGGCGGCACCAGCAATACCGTGAGTGCATCGTTGGGCACCGTCTCCGGCGGCCAGAGCAACGTGGTGAGCGGCGC
This sequence comes from Bacteroidota bacterium, assembly GCA_018266795.1. Lineage (GTDB taxonomy): Bacteria > Bacteroidota > Ignavibacteria > OLB7 > OLB7 > JAFDZV01. The sequence continues at coordinate 39,521 of JAFDZV010000022.1, forward strand.
ACGCTCCACTATCGCCGGCGGCCGCGGCCTCACGCTCTCCGGCACCGGCAGCTTCGGCTTCCTGGGCGCGAACACCGGCACGAACGATATGCAGGTTGCAACCAACAACGTGGCCGTGCTCGGCAACACCGCGCTCTGGCTGGCGAACAACAACAACACGGCCTCGCAGGCGCGCTTCTACGAACCGTATGCCACTGCCGGAGCGTTCCCGAGCACGGCGAACTACTCCTCGTTCCAGGCGCAGGCGCAGACGGCCGATATCAACTACGTGCTGCCGGATACGGCCGGCATCGCCGGTGACGTGCTGAAGGTGAAGACGGTTGCCGGCACCACGGTTACGCTGGACTGGGCCACGGACAACACCGGCTCCACGGCCTGGGGGCTCACCGGCAACGCGGGCACCACGCCCGGCACCAACTTCGTTGGCACAACGGACGATCAGGCCATCGAGTTCCATGTGGGCGACGGCGTATCCAGCGGAACGGACGGCCGCGGACGCGTGATGCGGTTCGAGCCCAACGCCACCAGCGCGAACATCATCGGCGGCTATCGGACCAACAGTGCTGCTGCCGGCGTGGTCTGCGCCACCATCTCCGGCGGCGGGACCAACGGTGGTGCCAACAGCATCAGCTCCAACTACGGCACCATCGGCGGCGGCAATCGCAACACGATCGCAGCCTCCTCCATCAACAGCACGATTGCGGGTGGTGTCAGCAACTCGGTCGGCTCCAGCACCGGCAACGGTACCATCGGCGGCGGCCTTGGCAACGCCATCACCTCCGGCGATCATACTACGATCGCGGGCGGGTTCAACAACAAGATCAACACCGGCTCCTTCGGCTGCACCATCAGCGGTGGTACGAACAACTCGCTCTCCTCGCACACGTCGGTTGTATCCGGCGGCAACGGCAACGTCCTCGGCACGTCGTCGCAGTTCTCCGTGATCGGCGGCGGCAGCAACAACAACATTGGCAACAGCTCGTTCGAGTCGCTGATCGGCGGCGGTACGGTCGATACGATTGAAGCGTCGGCACCGTACTCGACGATCGGCGGCGGCACGACCAACGCCATCCGCACGAGCGCAACGAAGAGCACGATCGGCGGCGGCTACGACAACGAGATCGGCACCGGCTCCGATCGTGCAACGATCGGCGGCGGTGAGCAGAACAAGATCAACGCGGGCGCATACCGCACCACGATCGGCGGCGGCATGCAGAATGTCATCGATGTTGGCGGACGTTGGAGCACGATCGGCGGCGGCGAGCAGAACTACTCGAATGCCCTGAGCTCGACGCTCGCCGGCGGAACACACGATACCATCGAAACCAACGCACAGAATTCCTTCATCGGCGGCGGCGACATGAACGCCGTGCGATCGGCGGCGCAGTATGCGATCATCACCGGAGGACGGAACAACCAGATCTCGAGCAATGCCAGCTATGCGGCGATCGGCGGCGGGCAATACAACGTGGTCGGTGCCCAGTATTCGGCCATCGCCGGCGGCCGCGGGCTTACGCTCTCCGGCTCGGGCAGCTTCGGCTTCCTGGGCGCGAACACCGGCGCCAACGACATGTCCATCAGCACGAACAACGTTGCGGTGCTCGGTAACACGAACCTGTGGCTTGCCAACAACAACAACACGGCCTCGCAGATCCGCTTCTATGAGCCGAACGCGACAACGGGGGCATTCCCGGGAACCGCGCACTACACCGCATTCGTGGCGCAGGCACAGGGGGCTGACATCGCGTACACGCTCCCGGCAGCAGCCGGCGGCGTTGGTGACCAGCTCACCATCAGTGCCATCGCCGGCACGCAGGTGACGCTCGGATGGGCGGCCCCTTCCGACCGCCGCATCAAGTCCGACATCATCACGATCGATGGTGAATCCGTGCTCGGGAAGTTCCGTGATGTCTCCCTCGGCAGCTGGCGCTACACAACGGACCCCTCGGGCCATCGCCACTACGGCATCATGGCTCAGGATTTCCACCGCCTGTTCGGCAACGACGGCGTTGGTGTGATCGGCACGGACACCACCGTGAACAATCTGGACATGATGGGCGTCTCCTACCTGGCGATTCAGGCGCTGGAGAAGCGGACGGCAAGCGATCACGATGCGATCGAGGATCTGAAGAGCGCGGTGCAGACGCTGCGCGACGAGGTTGAGGCGCTGCGTCGTGAGAACAGGGAGCTGCGCCAGCGCGTGCAGTGATGCGTTCCCCGGGACGGCGTACCCTGCGCATGCAGGCGCAGGAACAGGTGAAGGGGCGTGAAGACGCGATGGATGATACATTCGGAGCGGTGAGCCATCCCGGCTGCCGTTCACTTGGGGGCTCCGGTCGATAGGCGGACACCGATTCCCGGAGCGAATGTACATCGAGATGCGAACGGCCGGATGATGCGATCGTGGTGGATCGTGTCATCCGGCTTCGCGTTGGTGCCGGCGCCGCTCGATGCCGCGCCAGGTTCGTCGACGCAGACCACTCGCTCTGCAGCATCCGGATCGTGTCCCGAATCTCGAGGCTTCGCCGGGAGTGCCCTCTCCGTCACCGTGAACGCATGGTGCGCTCCGTGCGTGGAGCTGAATGATGGTGGGGAGATGATGCGGGCTACGGAGCGAGAGAGGAACGAACCGCTCGCCGGCAATTCGATGCCATCGTGCACTGCTGGCGAGCGGGAGAACGCACGAGCGGTTGGATGCTGACGTTTCGGATATCACTGGCGGCGAACGGAGTGAGCGAGGCCACCTTTCCTGACGTTCATGAACGGCTGCATCGGAGGCGCTTCTCCGCTGAAGTATTGTCGGGTTATCGGTCGTCTGCCTCGGGGAAATCGTCCCGCCTGGAATTGAGCGTTTCGCGAATCTTCCGGGCCAGGCCGATCGGCGTAAACGGCTTGTGCACGAACATCTCGTTGTTGCCGATCATTCCACGGCGCAGAATCGCATCGTTCGTATAACCGCTCATGAACAGGACGGGAAGTTCCGGGCGCATGGCTCGCAATTGTTCGGCAAGCTGGCGGCCGCTCATTCCGGGCATCACGACATCGGTCAGCACGATATCCACCGCCGTACCCCGTTCCTGCAGCACCGCCAGTGCCTGGCCACCGTCTCCCGCCTCAACCACCGAATAGCCGAACGATTCGAGGATGCTGCGGGTTACCTCGCGTACGGCCGGCTCGTCTTCCACCAGCAGGATCACCTCCGAACCCTGAAGGTCGTCGCCGACGAACGCATCGTTGTCCGGTGTATCGTGAGGCACGCCCTCGATTGCCGGGAGGTAGATCCTGAACGATGTGCCCAACCCGATTTCGCTGTAGACGCGGACATGGCCGCCACTCTGTTTGATGATGCCGAACACCGTTGCAAGCCCCAGCCCCGTACCCTTGCCGGCGTCCTTCGTGGTAAAGAACGGCTCGAAGATGTGGGCAAGCACATCCGGCTCGATGCCTACGCCGGTGTCGGTAACCGAGAGCATCACATAGCGCCCGGGGGCTGCATCGATGGTCATGCGGCTCTCCTCCTCGGTCCACTCGACATTTGAGGTTTCGATATTCAATTGCCCGCCCTCGGGCATCGCATCGCGCGCATTTACGGCGAGGTTCATCAGCACCTGTTCGATCTGGCCCGGATCCACCTTTACATAACGCAGTTCCGGGAGGAGCTCACAGTTGATAACGACATCCTCACTGATCAGGCGGCGCAGCATCGAATAGATATCCAGCACCACCTCGTTGAGACTGATCTCCCGAGGCTCCAGTATCTGGCGGCGACTGAAGGCAAGCAGTTGGCGGGTGAGCTTGGATGCACGCTCGCCTGCCTGGAGAATTCCGTTGACGAAATCCCGTGAGCGATCGTCTTCGGCGATCGAAGCAAGCATCAGCTGGCCGTAGCCGGAAATGATGGTGAGAATGTTGTTGAAGTCGTGCGCCACACCTCCGGCAAGCTGGCCGACGGCATCCATCTTCTGCGACTGCAGCAGCTGTTCCTCGAGCCGGTTCCGTTCGGTAAGATCGCTGACGATGCCGATGAAGTGGCGCGCGTCGTCCAGCCGGAATTCCGTGATCGATAATTCGATCGGGAACACTGTCCCATCGCTGCGCCGTCCGTGCATCCTCATACTGCCGTGGCCCAGCACTTTCGCCAGGCCGGTTCGCAGGTAGTTTGCGATATACTGGTCGTGATTCGAGCGATGAGGCTCGGGCATCAGAATTCGTACGTTCTGCCCGATTACCTCCGCCTGGGCGTAGCCGAACAGCCGTTCGCCGGCGATGTTGAACAACTCCACGGTGCCGCGTTCGTCGATTCCAACAATCACATTGAATGCATTATCCAATACCAGGCGCAGCAATTCCTCGGAATGCCGCCGCTCGGTCATATCCCGCGTAACCTTGCTGAACCCGCGAATCTGGCCGTCCACCTCCAGGCTGGAGACAACGCTGTTGGCCCAGAATCTGGTTCCATCCTTTCGAACGCGCCACCCTTCGTTGCTTTTCTTCCCGCATTCCGCCGCGTCGCGAAGCTCGAGTGCAGGCACCATCTCCACGACTTCCCGCTCCGCGAAGAAACAGGAGAAATTCCGTCCGACAATTTCCTCGGCAGAATATCCGAACAATTTCTCGGCACCCTGATTCCATGTCACCACGTTGCCGTTCGGATCCAGCATATAGATGGCGTAATCCTTCACACCGTCCACAAGCAGTCGGAATTGCTCCTGGCTCGCCTGCAGTGCCTCCTCCGTTGCTCTGCGTTCGGTGATTTCCTCCGTGAACATGATGATGCCGCCAATGACGTCCGGCGACGAGTACCATGGGCGCACCTCCCAGCGCAGCCATTGATGTGTGCCATCGGCGCGTACGAACAGATCCTCCTCGGAGCGCTCGGTGATGCCGTGCAATGCGCGCTGATGCACCTGGCGCCACCGCTCGGGGATTTCGGGAAATACGTCGTAGTGGCTGCGGCCAACCAGCCGGACATCCTGCAGTCGAAAATCTTCCACCCAGCGACGGCTGACGGCAACGTAGCGAAGATCGTTGTCGAACATCGCAATTGCGGCCGGTGCGTTGTCGATGAATCGGTGCCACTGGCGTTCGCGCTCGAGGAGCGCCTCCTCCATGTCCCGGCGCTCGGTAATATCACGGGTTACGACGGCGAAGCCGAGATGCGCACGGCGATCGTCGAATACCGGTGTGATGATGATACTTGCCCAGAAGAGCGAGCCGTCCTCCCGCACGCATTGCTCCTCCACTTCGTAGCGTCCATGGGCAAACGCGACCAGGAGATTCGAACCGGCTCCCTGATCGGATTCCGTGCCGAGACCGCAGAGCTCGGAGAAGTGGCGGCCGATGATTTCCGGAGCGCTGTATCTGTAGATACGTTGCGCGGCGACATTCCAGCTGTTGATGCGCCCGTTCGCGTCGAGCATGAAGATGGCGTAGTCGCGAACGCTGTCGATCAGGAAGCCCAGCCGCCGCTCGGAAGCACGGAGTTCCTCCGTGCGTTCCTGTAATTGTACTTCCAGTTGGTTGCGCAGATCCAGTTGTATTCGCTCGAGCATCTTACGCTGCGTTGTGTCGCGAATTACGATCACGACGCCGGAAACGGTTCCATCATCGTGGCGAGTGGGTGCGGCACTGAAATCGACCGGCCGTTCGGAGCCGTCGCGCGAGCGTAGAACAACTCTGTCGGAGAGGGAAATTGTCTTGTTCTCCCGCAGCGCCCGGATCGCCGGATTATCTCCAACCTCGCTGTGTGCCAGGCGGACGGCCAGAACCTCGAGAATATTTTTGCCGGCGGCATCGTGCGTCGGGCAGCCGGTCAACGCCTCCGCAACGCTGTTCATGGAGAGTATCTTTCCATCTGCGTCGGCTGTTATTACGCCGTCGCCGATGCTGGCAAGTGTAAGATGCAGCCTGGCTCGTTGCTGACGCTCTTCGTTGGCGGCAGCCTCGGCACGGGATCGCGCCGTGCGCATCAAGCCGCCGATAATCGCGATCCCGCTGCTTACCGCTATATATAGAGCAAGGCCAACTGCGCGCTCGTTCCCGTCGGCTTCAAACAGGTGCAGATCGCGCGGAAGCACGAGTTCCGTTGCCACTCCGCCAAGTGCCACGGCCACCAGTGCCGGTCGCAGCCCTCCGTACCATGCGGTCACGAATACAGCGAGATAGTACGTGGCAAATATATGCTGATGCCCCAACAGGGGGTTCAAAAGGTGGCGTATACAGGCCGCCAGAGCAATGCTGAGAATGGAGCAGCCGTATCGAAGCAGACGTTTCCGAATTTGATCCGACATGAGCCGCGCCTCCTATGGAGGTATGTTGTGTCATGCCCTTGACGGGAGAACGGGAATTCATCGGGGTGATGAGCCGCTAGTCTCGTAGTGCGATAATCTAGTCCGAATCCATGACGCTGCAAAGCGCTTTGTGGTGGAATATGGTGTAGTTGTGGCGAGGGGATAATGATTCGTGGGCACTTCGTGTCACGTAATCTGTGTTCACGCAGATCCCTGTACCGTGCGCGCCGAACCCCGCGCCGCGCGCCGCAACTTGTCGGGGTGCCGGCCGTAGATGCCCGATCGTTCAACGAATACAGGAGCATATGATGACCGCCGAGAGCACTGTTCTCTTCAATCTTGCGAAGCGTGTTGCGCTGGCGCATGCAGAGCATCCCCTGGCTCGCGCCGCCATGGTATCCGGTTCGGTTGCCAAGGGCATCGCGGACCATTATTCGGATATCGACATGTCCATGTACTATCGCGACGGGCTGCCGGAGGAGGAGTGGCTTGCAGGCGTTCGCACCAGGCTGGGCGCGGCAGAGCGGAAGTGGCTGGTGGAGAATCGGGAGGAGGGATCGGTGATGGAAGCCTATCTGCTGAACGGTGTCGAGGTGCAGATCGTCCACACCACCATCGCTGCCTGGAACGATGCGCTGGACACGGTGCTGGTGAAGCTGGATGTGGAATCGCCGTTGCAGAAGGCGCTGGAGGGAACGCTTGCATGTGTGCCGCTGTTCGGCGCCGAGTATATCGAGGAGTGGAAGGCTCGGGCCGGCGCGTATCCGGATGCGCTTGCCGAGGCCATGGTACGCAGGTACATGAACTTCTTCCCTCTGTGGGGCCTGCTCGGGCAGTTTTCAACACGCGATGCCACCGTATGGTACTACCAGATTCTTGCAGAAAGTGCGCAGAACATCATCGGCGTGCTTGCAGGACTGAACCATCTCTACTTCACCACATTTCAATTCAAACGCATGGGACGTCTGATCCGGGAGATGGCGATTGCGCCCGCCGACCTTGCCAACCGTCTGGAACGGCTGTTCCGAACCCCGATGCCGGACGCGCTCTGCGACGTGGAGGCGCTTGTGGCCGAGACATTGGCGCTCGTGTGCGAGCATATGCCGCAGGTCGACACGGCCGCCGCGTCCAAACGGATCGGCTGGCGCCAGGAGGCATGGGGGCCGGTGGAGCATGAGCCGATGCCCGAGGGCCGTACAGCTCCGCCGCCGTACCACCCGCATGACGCCGGGGCTCACTGTTGAGAAATCTGAAGCGCCCGGCCCCACATCGATGGCTGCATCGGATGCGAACGAACGTGGCTCTCCGGATATTATCGCACGATCTTCCTGGAGGAAGAGGCCCGAGTAACACAACGGCCCAACGTGCTGCCGGGCGAGTACCGGATTACGTTCCGGCAGGTACGCGGGCCCAGCCCGATAATTGTCCTGCGAGCTGGTCACGAGCGGGCTTCAACAGAATTGTCGGACAGAGCCGGAGCGAACGATGCCCCGTGCGAGGAGGCGCATCATCATGTACCGGCATGGGGAGTTGCCCGTTGGCGGTCGGTGTGCGGCATACCGGTTGCTGTCGACGTATGTCGATATCGAATTCCGAATAGCGGGAAGAGAATGGTATGAAGGGATAGAATCAGCACGATCGGGAACAACTCGTAGAGATCGCGCAGCTCCGTGATGATGCCGCCCCAGCACAGAAGTAGAAACATCGGGACGATGAGGAGTGCAGCCACCTTCAGATCCCGATGTTTATGCCGCCAGTCGTGCAGCAGAAGCCATGCGAATGCCGCAATCACGAGAAGTGCGCCGATGCCATATCCCCGGAGCAGGATATCCACGTTCGCGAAGAGATGAAAATCCATCGTGTTCCCCGGGTTTCCCGCGAACGCGGCGGCGATCGCGAATTTGATCGCAAGGAATATGGCCCCCTGGGCCGCGATGTGCAGAAGCACGGCGCGGGACCGGAGCATGCGGTGGTTGAGCAGGATGAACAGGAGCGGAAGCAGCACCATCGTCTCCTTGTTCAACAGCCCGATCGCGAGCACCGGATAGTAGAGCACCCATCTGTGTTGAAGCAGCGCAACCATGCCCAGCGTGAAGAGGAAAAGGGCGGGGAAGTCGTAGATGTAGTGGGGCCCGGTAGGAAAGATGGGAGGGAGCAGAAGAAGCGCCGCGAGTGGCACCGCGTTCGTAATCCATCGATCGGTCTCGTAGAACGTTGTCCAGAGCGTGCGCACCGTGAATGTGAAGGCAAGCAGACTTGCGAAGGCGAGTCCCAGCGCGATCAGATATTCCGTAAGGAACCTTCCCTCCCAATGCAGCCGCTGCATCTCCTCCCTGACCTTCGGCACCCTCTGTGCCCGTGCGCTCAGGGAGTCGGCCGCGGCGTCAGGTATCGTTCCGCGAACGGTGCGCGTGATGACCGGGATCAGCACACGCTGAACGTACGGTCTGTCGGCGCGGCCGTAGATGATGTCGGATATCCTCGACTGCGGGTCGGCGTTGAATGCATCCGGCTTCGTATCGGCGCTCCATACCCAGATGCCGAACACGTACGCCGAGAGGAGGATATAGAGCACCGCCGCGATTCGGTTGCCGGTAAGGATGCGTGCAGCGAAGGATGGGCTCATGGATAACAGTTCCTATCAACAACCGGGATGCGCTTCAGAGCCTGCAGGCCTTGCAGCGACTATAGATAGGAACTCTACCGCCGATGCATGAAACGTGGGACGGCCTTTCCCGAACGGTCTGGCGTGGGCGCCATTGCAGCGCTCCGGGGCGTGGCACTCGCCCGCCGTATGCGGATCGTGCCGGGAATTCGGTTCAACCTGGAAGATAGCAAGCCCGATGTTGTCCGGATGCGACGGGTTTGCGGAGTGCCGATCGCGGGGTATGGATTTCCGTTACGGCTACGGAGATGCGCCGGAGCGCGGACGTACTCCACCGTGCACGTCCGCGCGGGGTGATTGCAAGACACGGGGATCATTCGCCGTACATCATGGGCAGATGGAGAGGTGAATGATGATGCAGCCGTTCGCGTCGTAGGAGCAATGAACGAAGACGCAGACTCCGCAGGCCAGCGTGATGTTGCCTGGAGATCCCGGCGTCACCGTTGTTCCATTGATGGTAATGGCATCAAGCGTTGCCGGCGTGGTAGGAGGGCATCCGGTGATCTGAAATCCGTTCTGCCCCGTTCCGGGTATGCTGTTCGTCTGTCCAGCACCGGCCCAGACGGTCTTGACGTTGAATGGGAAGCAGTTGGCCGGGATGCTGTTGTTTGCTGCTATGACGAAGCCGCAACAGACGTTGTTTATCGATTGGGCGCTCGCCGCAGGCACAATGGCCAGTGCAAGCAATGTGGCAAGTGCTGCCACCATCGGGTAAAGCATTCGTTTGTTCATAATGCCGACTCTATACTAATGGGTTGAGGTCAACGGAGGAGGTGGATGCAGTGAAGATCGGCTTCGGATGCATACCGTGCAAGGGACAATAGACGGCGCCGCGATACCGTACCGCGCCGTTGCTCTTCTGCAGGATGCCGTTGCTCCGTGATGCAGCCGGCGTACATCCGGTTCCGGCAGCAACGGGGGCGCCGTCCGCCCCCGTTGCCGTTGGTTCGCAGTTCAGGTTGTCGGGAACTGATTGGTAATGTCGTTGAACCAAGCAGCCTGCACGATCGGTATACAGGTCCGCTTCGAAGCCGAAAAATCCAGCTCCGCAAGATTGATTCGTTGCAGCGTTGGATTGAACGGCGTCGCCACGTAGTAAATCCTGTTTACATGATCGCGCACCACATTCCACTGCGTGAAGTCCGCCATGATTTCCTCGTCCTGCTCATTGACGCTGGCAATGGTTCCGTACGGAACCGTGACGGTCTGCGTCAACTGGGAGGCGAGGCCGATTGCCTCCTGTGTGTCGGCTGGTGGAAAAATCGTATCGAGCATGCAGGTGATGCGGACAAATCGGGATGGCGGTGTGGCGTCGCCCGGCAGGCCGAGCATGCCGCTGCCGTTGATCTCCTGTCCCCAGTGCTCCTGCGGGGAATTGTACACGCTCAGGTTCTCGTAATTGAGCAGGTTCAACAGATGCCATGAATATTCCGGAGCGTTCGTCATCACGCCGTTGTCGCATGGGGTTACCTCCATTGCACCATCCAGAAATTCCACCACCACACTGTCGCCATTGGCGTCGCACACAATCAGATGCAGCGGCGGGTAGTCCACGTCGCGAAGGAACGGGAAGTCGATCACGTTGACCGATCGGAGCAGCGTCACCGCATCGCCAACATCGGCAGCCATCCCCAGGACCAGCGATATCAGGTCCGCCATGTAGAGATTCGGCGTGGTCTGCGAGGGTGAGGAATAGATCGTGCCTGGAAGCCAGAGAAGCGCGGCGGATACTCCCTTCTCGTTCAGGCCATCGGTGTAGTACGGCGCATCGATGTGGAGCTCGCCGATGGAAATCATGGCCGTCATGGCAACGAACCCGTACGTGTTCGTCCAGCGATAGGCGTGATCCGGCGGAATCAACGGGAACGATTCGCCGCGCGGAATCATGCAGAGCACGCAATCCATCGGTTGGCCGAAATCCATGGTGCGGGCGGTGACTACGAACTGCTTTTCTTCATCGAGCGGGATCATGAAATTCGTACACATTCGGTGGCTTCCTTTGTTGTTGGATGAATGCGAAAATCCGTGCAGCACGCACGGCTCCCCTGCCGCACAACGGACAGGTATGCGGCCAGGGAAATATCCTGGGGAATAAAATGCGGGGAGGGGGGATCGATCGTCGGCAAACATACTACATCCACGACATGTTTCGCCATTGTTAATCCCCAATAGTTCCGGAGCGTCGGCATTGAAGCCGCCTCGGGAGGCATGTGCGAACGCATAGTTCATTGCCGCCGCTCGTTCGCTTACGAATCGGAAGGTGAGCTTCTTCAACTGGTTCAAGCATCACCCGCGGTAATCCCGGGAAGCATATATTGCCGCCGTCATGGAACGCACCGGCGCATTCGCATGCACCGGACAACTTTGCAGCGCGCCATCCGTGCCAGTGGCCAACCACCTATCCCGGAATCGTCATGGGGCATGAGCTTTCGTTTACGGGCAACAACTACGGGCAGATCGTCAACGGCGACAACAACACCGTTACGCTGACCGTTCATGGCGACTACATCGTCAACAACCAGCGTTCCGACAGGCCGCGCCCGCTCCCCACTCCCGTCTATATTCGCCCGAAGTCGTTTCCCGATCTTCTGGACCGGGTGGCCGAACGCGAGGAGGCTCTTACGTCGGTAGCCCGGAACATGACCGTTGAATTGTGCGGAGCGCCGGGCCTGGGAAAGACCGCGATGCTGCGGTACATCTCCAACGTCTGCACCGGCGACTACTGCGCCGACGGCGTTGTCTACATCGACGGTCGGGGCAGGCCGCCTGCCGACATCCTTCAATTCGTGTTCGACGCCTTTCACGAATACGAGGTGCCGTACAAACCCACCGACGCGGAGCTTGCGCGCGCGCTGGGAAACAAGCGCGCGCTGATCGTGGTGGACGACCTTCAAACCACCGACGACGACTTCCGGTTGCTTGCCAACAAGCTTTCGAGCGCCGCGTTCCTCGTTGCATCCGAGGCCGGATGCCTGGTGCAGGAGGTGGACAACGTGGATCTGCACGGTCTGCCGTTCGACGATGCAGTGACGTTGCTGGAACGCGAACTTCGGCATCCGCTGGCACCGGAGGAGCGTGCGCCGGCGCGCACTGTATGGGAATCGTGCAAGGGAAATCCGGCGGCGCTGGTTGTGCTGGCGGGCGAGGTGCGCCGTGCCTCCGGAACGCTGCAGGATGCCGCCGTGCATCTCGCCGGCGGGAGTGGCGGGGCGTCGGATCCCGACGCATTACTCGGCGCCTGCTCGGATGATGAACGGCGTGTCCTCACGGTGCTTGCGTTCTTCGGCGGCGCGGCCGTTGCAGAGAAACACGTTGCGGAGCTCGCGGGCAGCCATGCACAGCCGGGTGTGGACGCGATATCTGCGTCGTCCGTTCAGTCCGCGTTGAAGACGCTCGCTGAACGCCATCTGGTAGAGCAGAAGGATGATGGGTGGGCCATCGTAGCGCATCTCGTGGAACCGTTTCGCGGACGGCTGAATCATTCGGAAGCCGGCGAGCGCGCCCTTGGATACTTTGCGCGTTACGTCGCGGCTCAATGGCCGGAGTCCGCCGCAGCCCTTACCGACGGTCCGCCTGCCCAGACTCCCGCCGCCGCGACGGGGAAGGGATGGAATCCGCTCTCTCTGCTACCGGATTCGGCTGCGATTCTTCGCACGCTGGAGTTCGGCGTCGAATCGGGGCGCTGGAAGGAAGCGTCGGCGATCGCGCCGGCAATCGAAGCGGCGCTCACACTCGCCGGACGCTGGGAGGCTCGTGCTGCGGTGATCGACAGCGCCCTCGGCGCAGCGGGCAACGATCAAAACCAGGCAGTCCGGGCATGGGCCTTGCACCAGCAGGGATCGCTCGCGCTCTGCATGGGCAATCGGGAGCTTGCACAGCGCTCGCTGGGGATGGCGCTCGATATTCGAAGGAGCATCGGCGACAGCCGCGGCGCAGAGGTTACCACGCACAACCTGGAGCGCCTGGGCCCGGCCCCCGGCAACACCGGAAGATCGCCGCGCCGTCTGTTGCAGGCCGCAGGCGTGCTCGCCGTTGCCTTGTTTGCCTATCTCCTGTGGCCTTCGTCGCCGATACCAGCGCCGTTCGCCCTGGAGGCTGCATGGATGCCCGATACGTCGGGCGTTCACCTCTCCTGGAGCGATCGCTCGGAACATCGTGCGGGCGTTCATCTGGAGCGCCGCGCGCCCGGCGGATCGTTCACCGTGATCGCAACGCTCGATGCCGGAATTACTGCGTATGCCGATGTAGGCGTTCGTCCGGGCGGGACATATATCTACCGGGCACAGGCCTTCATCGGCGAGCGAACATCGGACTACTCCAATCTCGATACCATCTCCATCCCTGCGGGGCACGTACCTGCTCCATCAGCAGCGGATACCGTGCATCGCGATTCAACACGCAGCAATTCGACGCACCATGATTCGCTGCCAACGTCGCCACCGGCTCCGCCCACTCTTACCGCGATAATTCCGGACTCGACACGTGCAGTGGGAGGGAGTACGGTTGGCGCATCGATCGTGCTGAGCGCTCCCGTGCAGACCGATGCCGGCATCATGCTTTCGGCCGAGCCGGGTGGAAGTGTCGACGTGCAGCCGTCCGTTGTGGTTCTCCATGGCCAGGCCTCCACGCGCATCGCTCTACGCACCAGACCTGTGGAGCGCCGCATCGATGCGGTGATCTCGGCCACATTCAACGGCGCATCGCGTCGCGTGATGGTTGTGCTCTATCCGCCGGCGCTCCCGCCGCGCCTGATCCGGATCTCTACCAGCCTCACCAGGATTCCGCTCGGCACGCAGACCTCGTTTGCCGGCGTGGTGAGTCTTGATAGGCCCGCGCTTGCCGGAGGAATGCGCATCGATCTGGCGAGCACCAATCCAAGGTATGTGCAGCTGAGCCCCGCCAGCGTGAATGTGCCGGCCGGAAGCACTACCGCAGGATTCAAGGTTGCGGTGATGCCGGCTCCTGCGCCGGAGCTTACACGCATGATGGTTGCACGGGCGCCGAAGGTTGTGCTCACCGCCACCGATCAGGCCGCGCATACGGTGGTGACCGATACCCTCACCTTCATTCCTCCGCAGCCACCGAAGCCGGTGTCGGACTGCACTGCGGTGAGCCATCGAAACCCGATTGTTCTGAAGCCGCACGTGACCATCAGGAAGCCTTCGGATCAGCCTCCGCCACCGAGGTAGGGCGAGGCCGCATCGTTGCAGGCCGCTCTGCTGCGTCCGCCCGGCGACGGATCCAAATGCGTTATTGGATTCGGCAGACCCTGGCTTCCGGATCTACTGACTACCGAAAAATTCCCCTATGTTCCGGAAACAAATCAGTCGGAGGTTCATATGAGCGACCAGGCACCCACCGGTGGGCACCAGATCAATATCACCGGAAATACTTCCGGACAGATAGTGACCGGGAATCAGAACATCGTGACGATGAACGTCAACGCCGAGCAGGCGGGAATTACCGAAGACGATCGCGATGCGATGCGTGCACTTCTTGATGAGCTGCGCGCAGCCGTGCGAACCGATGTTCCGGAGCCGGAAAAGGAGGCTGCGCAACAGGAGGTCAGGGCGCTGGCGAAGGAAGTGGAGGCCGATGAACCGGATGCCGGACGAATCAAGCGGGCAATCGAGTGGATCGGCGACAAGCTTCCGGTAGTGGCGGAATGGGCGGGGAAGGCAATTCTCAGCCCGTTCGTGGTGAAGGTCATGGACGCGGCCGGCACGGCCATTACCAGGGCCATCGGCGGATGACCGGCTGGCGGCTACAGGGAGCGAGCCCGCTGAGCGTTACCCATGCATCGTGGGTGAAACTCGCGACCGGCCGGGGTGTTTGTTGTGCCTGAGCATTATTCCGCTCGATCTCACACGGCACGTGAGATCGGGATTTCGCGTATACACAATACCCGACATTCATGGATATCAATGTTGGATCCAGCGCCCCGATTCAAATTCAGAAGATCGGTCCCTACCTGTCCCGCCGGATACTCCGGCCCGAAGACATTCACGTGCTGTATGTGGATGATGAGCCGGGGCTGGTGATGGTGGCCTCCCGCATGCTGCAGCATCTGGAATATCGTGTCACAGGACACTCCGACCCCGACAAGGCGTTGGAGGAATTCCAGACCCGGCCGCACGATTTCGATATCGTTACCACCGACCTCAACATGCCTGCCATGTCCGGAGCAGACTTCGTTCGCCGGGTGCAGGAAGTAAAGCCCGGTTCGCCTATCGCGGTTGTCTCCGGTAATATTCCGGAGGAGGAAATATCCGCTCTGCGCCGTCTTGGTGCAGGTGGTTCATTCCCAAGCCGGTGAATCTCCGCTCCCTTCGCGACGTACTTCGGCGGATATTCTGCATGTAGGCTTTGCCTGACGAATATATTCTACCGGTGCGTTCATCGGTGCGCGGCGGAGGCACCTTGTGAACTTCGCAGAATAATCATGCTGTTCGCCGGTGCCTTCGGATGTTGTCTGCGCTGCATTTGCCGGTTTCGGTGAAATATCCCGGGCGGCCGTAGTTCCAACGCGCATCATTTCAGATTGGATCCCTTCCTCGGAACGTGGTCCGCTGGATCGTTGTCCGGATGCATCAGGCCGCCGCCCTGCGATCCGACTGCGCCGCCCTATCATTGTGCGTGCACGAGTGGGGGCTTCCGAACTACAACGCCCCACCGCACGCGAAGTACGGCAGGGCGCTGCAGCTTTCTACACCAAGAGACAACTCACCACGTATTCATATCGGAATACATCGAATCATCGGCTTCTTCATTCCGTCCGTCAGTGTCTGGCAGTAACCCATCTACCAGCGCTGTCTGTATCGGACGTGAATGGAGAAACCATCTGCAGGGCGTGCATGTTCGGACTTGCGGCTGAACATGCTCCATGCGCACCCGCTGCGATTCCTCAACACCTTGCCGCGGGCCACGCGAGATTGATCGAGGGCGACAATCCCGCTCGCTGCACGGTGCATACACTTGGTATGCCGACGGCCGGTGCCGGCCGCTACCACCATTGTCAATGAGAACCGCAATCGTTACATCACAAAGCTACGTACGAAAGATGAGTCCAACCTGAGATGAGCGGGCACATATGGCAATCGTCCGTGCGTGTTCGGTCGTTGACCGTGGGATGGTCAAAGCGTGCATGCGGCCGGCCCGAAGCATCCGTTCTCACCGGCACGATGCGCCCGATTTCCTGACGCTCATTGTGCGGCGGCGGTATCGGAGTTGGGGGAAGGTGATGTGGCAAGCATGCGAGAAAACAAAAAAGAGCCTGGCAGAGATCACTGCGAGGCTCCTCGGTGTGCGGAATAATATCCGCAGGTAACAAGTCGTGCAGTCCGTTGGCAAGCCTGTGCAGACGTGTCACTCGAGGGGTGCAAGTGCTCTGCGTGGGAGTACGATCCGGGGATTATCAAGCCTCACAGCACGGCACCACTGGACATAATGCCACGCGTTCATCGTTCAACTTCAACCCGTGAGCGCTCACAGGTTGTCCGGTGCATCCATCGCCTCGCGTCCTGGACGACGCGATTTGCGAACTATCCGGCGGTGTTTCCCGGCGCCTGGATAAATCAGGCATCGAGGCGGATCATGCTTACCAACTGTAGCCAAGTAATACGTTGCAAACGTACAATCTCAATATGAGAGAAAGATGAGGGAGCCCGATGGAGCATCGTTGTGGTCCGGAATCGTCGAGGAGTGGAGAAAATACACGATAATCCGGATAGCCCACGGCTCAGTCGCGGCTGCCCGGGCGGGGGCCATGAGAGCCCGGAGAGAGTTTCGCCTTGTCGAGAAGCGATTCCGTGATCTGTACGTGCCCGCGGGGCCTTGGCGGTAGTGATCCGGCATCGTGAGGGTAAGGCTTCTGCACAGTTGCACGCGTCCCGATTGTCGCGGACACTACGATCGACTCCGGGGCGCTTTGAGGGCAGCCCCGGAAGGAGCCTCGGGGCCGGAAAAAGAGCGCCCACCCCGCCCTTGTGGGGACTTCATACCCGGGACGATCGGTCGGTACGCGGCATCCTTACCACGCTCGCCGCGAGTTCGATCGCACCTTGCCAACAGGGTAGCGCTGCACGCCGCAATGCGGCCGCCTTGATTCCGGGCGCGAAACCACGGTGCATTGATGGGCTCAACCTGAAACGTCCCCCTCTGCAGTGCCGGGCCCCTGCTTCGTTGTTCTCCGGGCGGCGAGCCGGAGGTGCCGAGGCGATACGTTGCCGCAGCTATCCGGGGACCGGGGACGGGGGAGCCGTTTCACAGAGGCCTGTGCGGCATGTGCGGAGAGCGAGTACCGGACAGGCGCGGCGGCCATCAGCCCGGCGGGTTTGCGTCCAGAAGGTATCCAACGCCGCGAATCGTGTGGATCAGGGGAATGGCCTCGTCCCTGTCGATCCGCGTACGGAGCGTGTGAATCAACGACTCGATCACATTCGACCGTGAGTCGAAGTTCATATCCCACACGTGCTCCACGATCGCATCGCGCGTAACGATCCTGCCATGGTTCAACGCCAGATATTCGAGGAGAGCGAACACCTTTGCGGTCAGGTGAATCTTGCGTTTGCCGCGCACAACCGTTCGGTTCGCAGTATCGATCACGAGATCGGCGATCCTGATCTCGGCTGCACGTTGCTCGGCCTGGCGACGGGCCAGCGCCCGCACGCGGGCGGTGAGCACCTGCAGGTCGAACGGCTTGGCCAGGTAGTCGTCGGCTCCATGATCCAGCCCGTCCACGATGTCGCTCGTGTCCGCCAGTGCCGTCAGCATCAGAATCGGCGTGGTGAGTCCTTCGCGGCGCAGCGATCTGCAGAGATCCTTGCCATTCATGCCCGGCAGCATCACGTCGAGGATTATGACGTCGTAGTCGTTACTCCAGGCAAGATCCTCGCCGGTGGCCGCATCGTTCGCCATATCCACCATGTAATGTTGTGCCGCCAGTCCACGACGGACGATATCCGCGATATTGACATCATCCTCGATGATCAGTACTCGCATATCAGGGACATAAGAGGGTAGGGAACGTAGAGTGTCGGCATGTCAACAGCCGTTCACGAAGTTCACCCGTGATTGATATTTCCGATTTCTGGGAAGATTTGAGGGGGTATGGAACGTGGACCGCGGGCATCACCTATTGATCACGGAACGTTCCGCATCGCAGTAGTTCGCCATAAGCGAGCGTATGCAGGAGCTCCGTGCCACGCCGTACGGGAAGACCCGGGGTTCGAAACGCGTTTGCAATGCGGGCCAAATATATGAATCGCAACCGTATGATGCATCGTACACGCGTACGAACTGCGCTCTGATTCTTATTCGATTCGTTGAATGCAGGCCTCGCTGCGGGCTCACCGCAATTCGGCGCCGTCATGGAAGCCTGCCGGAATTCATTCAGAAGAATCGCGGGGCCATGGAGACTCGTTCAGTGCCACCACATCCGCGTGGCCGCCGGTGGGCATCTGCTGCCGCGGGACTCGTGGCTCCAACTGCGAGCACGTGCCGTGGAGAGAATGGACGGGGCGATGGCTGAACGGAACACTTGCGCCGACAATCTGCATCACACCCGGATTCGCACGAACCGGACCGGTGGTACGTACCGCTCGTGTCAACCGCCTGTTGGGACACGCGGACAACGTCGTACGTGTCCGGTTCGGAAACCGGATTATTCCAGGGCCCTCCGCTTGAGCCTCGAAGCCGACGGCAAGTACTTGGGGCCGGTGCCGCCGGAGAGCGCGGAGACCCTTGCTGTGCAGGCTGTGCACGCGAAAGTCGCCATTTCATTCGGCTCATTTGATAGTATCACCTCGCGAGATATCACACGAAGATGTGATACCGCTGGGCATTTCAGAACACCATATTGCAGCCGTTCACTTGGGCACACCTCCCGATGAACACATTCTGACGATGGCGCGGGTGGGGGTACATGGGAAGCCGTCACCCGCGTTCCTATCTCGGCATAGAGCTCCACGAAATACTTCCAGCATGATATGCGCAGACGATAATCCGCACGAGGTCCACTCGGGCGCGGCAGCATACCATTACTCTCACCGTTCGGGATCCACCAGGCGACTGTATACACGATATATGTGACGGCGCCATATCGGGCCGGGGTGTTGACACCTGAACCGCATAGTGGCGCATGCGGAGGGTACAGATCCCGGCCCAGTTGTTCCCGAACGGGACGGGCGGGCCGGAGCACAGGCACCGCAGATGCCGCTGTTCACTGCGGCAAGCAGCAACGTACTGACGTTCCGGATAATCGGAGCAGGAATGTTCGAGCGGCGGCTCGCCATGAGGTCTCGTCTTCGGAGCACCCAGTCCGGAGCATCGCGCGCGGTTGCACGACATGTCAAAAGTCGCAATTGCCGTTCTCGTTGAGATCTCATTCCACATCGGTCCGCCGGGCATCCGCCGCTCATCTCACCGTTCCGCGCCTCGTCATCATCGCTCCCGCATCGAGCATCGAAGCCACCGCACTATCTAAGAGTTCCTATTGAGAAGCTCCTAAACATCTAAGGCTCGTGGCGGCGCTGGAATAGGCCTCAATCCTGAACATCTGAGGTTTGTGGCTTTAGATATCAATGCGTTTCTCAGTAACAGAAGCGGATGGCAACAGCCTGCCTGCCGGGCTTGCAGCGACTATAGATAGGAACTCTAAAGATTCACGCACAGGAAAATCCAACATCGTGCGACATTGTAACCGGTAAATGGTCTTTGATATACAACACGACTGCGGAGCGGCCTGACTCGACAACCCTGTGCCAACAGCTCATCGGCGTTTTCGACAGGTGCGGAACTCGTCCATGCAGAATGTAGCATTATCGCTCTGTATATATCAATCGATTGCCATGAAACACATACTGCTTCTTCCACTCTGCGCCTCTGTTCTCCTTGCTGCGTGCTTCCCAGGCGAGGGTGAATACGAATATGTTTATGCCCTCGATTCCATGGGAGCCCATGCGGATACGGACCATGCCACCACCGCCCGGCCCATTGCGATCATGACGGAGGTGATGCCGTTGGTCTCGGGGAAGGGGAGGATCGGCATGATTGCCAGCAGCGGAAGCTGGACATTCTTTTCTCCCGTTGTACGCGCCCTCGATATTGACATGTCGAGACCGTACGACTCGAACCAGGTCACCTATCATCCCGTGGAATTCATCGCCAACAGATATTGCGTCGTACGATGGGTTCTGCAACTGCATCAGCCCCAGGGATATGCGTTCTATGCCAGCGCCTGTCTGGACTCGGTGTTCATTGCCGACAGCAACCGTTACTTCGGTATCGGGTCGTACGAGGCCCGCTCGCGAACTCATACAATATCTGGGTATACCCGCGTCAACGTATTCGCGGACCTGCTGTTGCCTCGATAGACCATCCGTACATACCTCCGAATACCATGAACCTCAGCGCACTTCTTCCCTGCACGCTCCCGCTGCTCCTTGCAGCATGCACTTCCGCGACGATGCCTCCGGAGGTTTCGGCTGTCAAGGCGTTCGATTACCGGCTGATGGAGATCCATGCCGATACCCGCTTCGTGACGATTGCACGACCGATCACGATAACGACGGAGGTGACGCCCCTGGTCTCGGGGAAGGGGCGGATCAGCATGTACATCAGCATGAGCAACAGGGAGCAGATCTGGGAGATCCTTGCGCCGGTTCAGCGCGCCGTCGCGATCCCTCCGCAATTGCCCGACATGCTTACTCCAACATTCTACTCTGTTGAGTTCACAGCCAATCAACGGCTTGCCGTGCCGTGGCAGATCCAGCTGCACATTTCACGAGATTACTACATATTCTCAGCGCGGGCTCTTCTCGCCTCGGTCTTCGTTGCGGACAGCAATCGCTACTTTCCTGTGTGGTCGCACGAGGCCCGCGCGCGAACCCCAGGCGGTTACGGGTACGATGATGTGGCTGCGTTCGATGAGCTCATTCTGAGCCGGTAGAAAACGCTTGACAGACGCTCACCACCGGTGTATGTTGACCCATCGTTCGTGCTCTGATTATCGATTCGTATATGCCGTGAATATCGTGAAAATTCACACACTACTTCCCCTAACACTCTCTCTGCTCGTTGCGGCATGCAGTTCCGGGAGTAGTCCGGATGACCGTGATGAACGGGTTCAGGCCTTCGATAACCATCTCATGAAGATCTACGCTGACACGAACAAACCAACCACCAACAGGCCGATCACAATCACGACGGAGGTGACGCCGCTGGTCTCGGGGAAGGGGAGGATTGGAATTGACGCCCATGTCAATTGGTTCACTCAGAATTGGGAGTTCCTTTCTCCTGTTCATAATCTTGTGGATCGGCCCGCGCAATCGCCTGACACGATTACCCTTACAGACTACTCTGTCGTTTTCATCGCCAACCAACGCCTGGTAGTTCCGTGGAAGGTGCAGCTTCGCTGGCATGAGCATCACTCGTTCTTTGCGTCGTTGACGCTTGACTCGGTTTTCGTTATCGACAGCAACCGCTATTTCGGTGTCGGGTCGACCGAGGCACGGATTCGTACGCCGGGAGGCTATGGCTACAACAACGTTGCGACGTTCAATGATCTGCCGATCGATCCATAAAAGTCTTTTTGTCATTTAAATTCATCTCCATTCACCACCCATCAGAGATTTCTCATGACATTCCACATGCATGCTACATGTTTCATCTTTGCACTCATACTTCTTCTGGGTAACAGTATTTACACGCATGCGCAGTGTAATCGCAGCGCTCCGCTGCAACTTCAGTCGCTCCACATTTTCCATGTGGAAGAACGATCACAACGAGGCGTTGTGGAGTGTGTCGCGCTTGTGAAGGCTGATGGAGATCTGATCGCGACACTGCATTTGATGAATGCACAACTGCACATACGTGACTCAACCATCCGGCGAACAGTTCATGCTGGTGAGGCAGTACAGCTTCGATGGGTGACTGATTTCCCGGCTGTATATGCCGGGCGGTTGGGTGAGGTAAACGTTCTCATTACACCGTACAACGCGGCAGACAGAGCACGATTTGTGGAAGGATCCATCTACAGTCTCTATGTGGTGATTGCAGATGGGCGTGTGAGCTACAGTAGCTCGCGGCCGACGACTGCAATGATCGTGGCTCCGCGTGGTGTTGTGGCGCCGGCCGGCAAACGAGACCACCCGCGCACTCTTCAATCCGCTCCGACAACGATCCATGTGAACATCACTGGGCGGGTGACTGCGCAGGATGGAAGCCATATCCCTCACGGTGTCTCAAACGTACGCATCTATTTCGACTGGGATGCGGACGAGGGCGCGGGGACGTTTCAGGCGCCGGCGTACGACGGGCCGGGCGACACGGCGCAGTATGCGATTGCGGACGCGGACGGGAACTTCAGCTTCACGCGGCAGGCCACGGCGGAAAACGAATCCTGGGTCTGGGATGTGCATCGCATCAGGCTGTACGCAACAGCATGGAATGATGCTGCCTATATCGAGAGTTGGGGAAAAAATGCTGTGTTCACGGACCAGCAATTAGTTGCTATTACGATCACCCCAGTTGCCCCTGACTTTATTGACATGTAACCTACTTGC
>JAFDZV010000023.1 GCA_018266795.1 Bacteroidota bacterium
TCAACTGAGATCGGGACATACCCCTTCAGAATCCCGGGAGCTATAAGCCCGGGTTGACTGTGACGAAGCACAATGCTGTACGAGAGCCAGACTCCGGTGTATTTGTTGCATCGCATGCGCAGAGCGGATTGCCGGCCGACCGGCTGTTGGAGGATTTCAAGCGCCAGGGCTATCCATTGGAACGCTACCATCCTCCATGTGGTTTCGACTACTACTTCGGCGGCAAGGCATATCTCGGCACCATCTTTCTGTGGAGAGAGCTCGATCGTGAGCCGATTTCCGAGACAACCTTGCAGGCGATCCGCTTGCTCGAACCGTTCATTGTCTTTGCTCTATCGGACCTGGTTGCTCGGCGGCAGCACTCGGAACCGGACGTGCGTGTTTTTACCGATGCGCTTCGTGGGTTGACCGCGACTTCAGGATTGAGCAATCAGGAGTTGCGGGTGGTCATCCTGCAGTTGTTCGGCCACTCATACAAGGAGATGGCCGACATGTTGGGGATCTCGGTGGATGGTGTGAAGCATCACTTAAAGATGATTCACAGAAAGACGGGGGCACGGAGTTACACTGAGTTGTTCGCGAAGTATTTCACGCCGCGGCTTGATCTTCGTCTGTTGGACGAGGAAGGGCTTGACGGTATGGAACGTGACGGCATCCCGGTTGATGTGGATCCAACCGAGGTAGAACAACTGCCTCCGATCGAAACGCCACTCCTTGAGGATCCGGCCTTTGATCTGTATTACGATCCACAGCGGACCATCGGCGAGCGAACGAGAAAGTTCGGTGAAGTAGCGTTCGGTTCGATGGAGGAGTTCGCGAAGGCTTTGAAGATCGCTCCGTCGAACCTCCAGAAGTATCTCAATGGCGAACGCAATCCCGGGATCGGGATGCTTCAACGATTGCACGAGCTTGGCTGCAGTGTCAATTCATTGATAGGCGGCGATGGAAGCATCTTTGCTGACAATGGTGCTGGAAAACTGTTACGTGCGCGTGCTGGAGCTGCGGCCATGCCCGATGCGTCGTCGTAAAGTGCAGGGTGAAATTCGCCTGCTTGAAGTAGAGTTACTTAACGCCCCTCATTACGACACATTAGAATACGTGTTTGATGTGGGGCGTTGATCCTTGAGTAAGCCGCAGTTGCGGCCTCCTGTCCAGAGGAGTTCCATGCAAACAGTATAGCCATCACTACACAAAAGTGTAGTTGACTGCTTGATCGTAGCGGAGTACCTTGATAACGTTGAATCATGTGCTCTACAACCTGGGCGCAAGAGCTCCAAGGATAACTTCCATTCACAATTCCGGGCACACGGAAAACCGATATGAGAAAACTTGCTGCTACAGTTTGCGCCTTGGTGCTCGTGTCGAGCATGGCGTACGCCCAAGCTCCGCCCTGCGTTGCCGGCGATCCAACCGCTGTGCCGGTGGATACGATCCGAACCACGTTAACCGTTGCTCCTTCCGACAGCACATCGACATCCAGCGACTCGTCAACAGCTGTCGATCAATCGAAAGGAGGCTCGCTCCGTGCAAAGGCCAAAAGTAACGGGCAGATCACATTGGAGATCTGTATCTGGAGAACACAGATGGGGATCGTGTATTCGATTACTCCATCGTCGTTCACCTTTGGCGGCGACGGATCGGTGATTGACTCGTTGTTGACGAGCACGATCTTCGACCTGGCTTCTCAGACGGCAATCGGCCAGGGCATTGCCAAAGGGTATTCTACATGCAGTGCAGACTGCTCCAACAACATCGTCCTCGTGCAGGTACCATCCTGTGTTCAGCGTAGCGGAACAGGAATTTCCACGCGATTCATATCGTGCGAAACGGGATCCTGCTGTATGCGTTCCTACAACGTTTGTTGTCCTGACGGCAGCGGTGCGCCCACACTCCAACTCGTCGGTATGTCCGGCGGCGGCTGTGGGGCGTCGTCAGGCCCTGGATGCGAGTCATTATGCGAGTAGGTATACAACTTTTCAGCGATAATGGTTCCGAGCTACACAAATGTGTAGTTGACGTGGGGAGTGTGAGAGGGTAGTTTTGTACCGGACATGAGAATCCCTCCAGGGTACTCCCAACTCCCGGACGAAACGCTTCAAAGTTGCTCCGCGCTTGAGGTTTCACGAAGTGGAACAGCAACCAATGTGAAGGCATACCTGTGATGAACGGACAGCATATCTCGAACGGGTTTAGGGTCCTCTTGTCGATTGGCGTTCTTCTCTCGATCGGTGCACTCTCGGAGGCACACTCCCAGAGTGTCGAGTCATCGAAGATGACGGTGGTCAACAGTACTGGAGGAACGATTCACACAGACGATGGTGGAATTACGTGGCGGATTTTGCTTCCGGCTGCCGATCGGCAGATCCGGGAGGATCTGACTCGCAAGATCAGCGCCCAGCACCAGGGGGCGGCAACGATGCCTTCGGGCCGTTCCGCAGCACTCCCCAATCCGACGCAAGGGGTCGTTTCAATCAGATTCTGGTTGGAACAGCCGGGTGAAGTTGATATCACGCTGCACGATAGCCACGGCAGCGAAGTGTTACGAGCGAACGAGGGACCGCGCGTAACCGGTGATAACCTACTTCAAATGGACTTGGCCTCGCTTTCGGATGGTGTCTACTTCTATAGGATCGTCAGTGGCGGTAGGATCATCGCTGGCAGTACGGTGATCGTAGCGCGCTGATATGCAATCCAAGGGCAGTGGGTCGCCAGGGACACTCAGGCGAATCGCACCAGAGTTTCGACCCGCTGCCCGGGCGCTGATCTTTCTCTTTTTCTCCGACAACTGATGTTCACGGTTCGATGCGAGGTCTCCCTGATCAATTGCGACAGGGGCGTCGGCCGGAGGGCACTTCGCAGGTCTGCATCCTCTGATGCCATGCAATCCCTGCGTACAAGTTGGTTGCTCTGCTCGCCAGCGATGTGCCCTGAATATCTCCCCGGATCCCCCCTGAATGTCCTGAGCGGCATCCGGAATTCTTTCGCAAACCTTCCAACTAAGGTAGAGTGCCTGAGGGCAGTGAGGTCCATTCCGGTGTACGGTCCGGAAGTTGTTCCCAGGCAGAGCGCTCTCTCGAATACTGGCACGAATTACGGTCCTTGGTCACTGAACGGTAGTTTCGTCAGCGGGATGACGAGCGCTCAAGCAAGCTCAAGGCCGGGTGTGGTCCAACCTGAGAACATCAGGAACACCCGGCCTTGAGCTTTTTCTTGGACGAAATCCACGGTCATTACGTACCGTTTCACGTCAGGCACGTTGCGGCGGTCGTGCCAGCATGGGCACACCGCCTTGCGTGGCGCGAACGAACAAACCGGGCTGCCACCGCGACAGGAAGTCGAAACAATGGACATTCGCCCCTCGGAAGCTTCTCTATCCGCCTGATAGTCTCTATTTTCGCATGACGTTACCGTTCGACGGCCACGAGAGCACTCCGTATTGCTCCCCAGTGACCTGCGTATACGTATCGCATCGTCCCCGTTCGGGGGGCAGAGCATTCAGCTGTTTCTTTTCGTGGAGTAAGCATGCACATCGCACAACGTATGTCGCGGCTCGGCACAGAGACCGCTTTCGAAGTATTGCTGAAGGCACGCAAGCTTGAGGCGCAAGGGCGCGACATCGTTCATCTCGAGATCGGTGAACCCGATTTCGATACACCAGAGAACATTACCGGCGCCGCAAAGGCCGCTCTCGATCAGGGATTCACACACTACGGCCCATCCGCTGGCCTTCCTCAGGCTCGTGAGGCCATTGCCGCATACATCGAACGGACTCGGCCGGGTGTATCCTGCTCGGCCGATGAGATTGTTATCACACCGGGCGCCAAGCCAATCATGTTCTACGCCATGATGGCGACGGTTGATGAGGGCGACGAGGTGATCTACCCCAATCCCGGGTTCCCGATTTACGAATCGGTGATCAATTTCCTTGGTGCCAAGCCAGTCGCCCTTCCGCTTCGGGAGGAGAAGGAGTTCCGGTTCGATCTTGCAGATCTCGAGGCGCGCATCACGAAGAAGACGCGCATGCTCATCATCAATACGCCGCAGAACCCCACGGGTGGAATTCTGACCCGTGATGACGTTGAGGGTATTGCCGAGCTTGCCAACCGTCATAACCTCATTGTCTTCTCGGACGAGATCTATTCACGTATCACATACGACGGCTTCCAGCATACGTCCATTCTCGAGTTCCCGGGAATGAAGGAGCGCACCATCATGCTCGATGGATTCTCGAAGACGTACGCCATGACCGGCTGGCGTCTGGGGTATGGCATGATGCCTCCCTCCATCGCCTCCTTCGTTGCAAAGCTCCAGACCAATTGCACAAGCTGCACTTCGAGCTTTACCCAGATGGCCGGTGTGGAGGCATTGAACGGACCGCAGCACATGGCCGACGAATTCGTTCAGGAGTTCCGCCGCCGTCGCGATGTCATTGTGGATGGGCTGAACAGTATCCCAGGCTTTCGCTGTCATCGCCCGCAGGGTGCGTTCTATGTGTTCCCGAACATCGAAGGAACCGGCTACAGTTCGCAGCGGCTCGCCGACTTCCTCCTGAATACGGCAGGTGTCGCATGTCTCAGCGGGACGGCGTTCGGTCAGTTCGGCGAAGGCTTCATTCGGTTCAGCTATGCCAACTCCGTTGAGAATATCGAGAAGGCGCTGGACCGTATCGGTGATGCGGTCGGAAAGCTGATGCGCGACGAGGCTACGATCGATGGGTAGGATTGCTTCACGGCCTTCCACTACTGCTGAAAACAGGCTGCCGTAATCCGATCCGGCCGCAGTGCCCCGACATCCGAATTGCATGGCCGGCGTGTTTTCCGTGAAAAACACGCCGGCCATTGTGCATTGAAAGCCTTTCATGCGTTCAGTTTTTCAGCTACAACCACCCGCAACGTTTCCACTCGAAACGCGCTACCATGGAATCCGGGTGCGAAGCCTTAACGTTATGTACGCCGGGGCACGATCACTTTGTTTGATTGAACGTCCGCCGCTGCTGTTGTTCGTGCACAGGTTGTTAAACCATGATCTACTGTGAACTCGAATCGCTTCGGCTATATTTGCACCGCTTCCACGTAGGTCCGAAACTCCCAGAAGTTGTGTCCAGTGGTACGAGGTCGACGCAAATGGTGCGTCGTCCGTCGTAGATCCGGTACGTTTCCGCACAAGGTGACCGTACCGCCGGATATCCATGCACCTGAGCTGGCATTCGGAGCGTGATGGATAGCTGTGTGCACATTCAATCAAGAGGATTGGGCAACGATGAGATATGTATACGCTCTGATTCTGGCCATGCTGCTTGCACCTGGTGTGAATCTGCTGGCGCAGTTCAGCGAGTCGAAGATCCGGGTTGGATTCGATCTTGGTGCAACCCTCGGCAACGACGGCGTGGTTGGTGATGATCTCCGTTCGGGATTCCGCCTTTACGGCCGATACCTGTTTCTCAGCGACCTACTGCAGGCCGAGGCGGGGCTCGGTGGCTCGCGCATTGCCGGGGGCAGCTCCCTCTATGATACCAGAATCTACCCTGCAGATCTCCGCCTGCTGATCGGACCGCACCTGAGCGAGGTGTGGAATCCGTTTATCTATGGCGGTGTTGGTGTAGCCAAGTATCATGTCAATCGCCCAACCACTTCTCCGACGGCGTCCGATGGGTATGACGGATTCGGCACCTACATTCCGTTCGGCATCGGACTGCAGTTGAAGCCGAATCCTGACGCCACATTCGCGCTCGACCTCAATCTTGGAGCGAATCTGTTCCTGAAGGATGAGATGGACGGTGTGGTTGATGGGAAGAACGCAGGTTGCGTTGCGGTATATATGGGATTTGAATACCTCTTCGACAGCGGCTCCGATGATAGCGACGGCGATGGCCTTACGGACGCCTATGAGCGCCGCATCGGTACCGATCCGCACAATCCCGATACCGACGGCGATGGATTGCAGGACGGCGCCGAAGTTCTGAAGTACAAGACCGATCCCTTGAATCCGGATACGGACGGCGATGGATTGCAGGACGGCGCCGAAGTTCTGAAGTACAAGACCAATCCTCTCAACCGCGATACCGATAACGACGGTATCAGCGATGGAGACGAAGTCAATACGTCGAAGACCAATCCGCTCAACCCGGACACCGACGGCGATGGCCTCAGAGACGGCGCCGAAGTCTCCACGTACAGAACCAATCCTCTTAACCCGGATACGGATGGCGATGGCTTGAGAGACGGCGAAGAGGTTTTGAAGTACAAGACCGATCCGTTGAAGGTTGATACGGATGGCGACTCATTGAGTGATGGAGCGGAAGTTCTGAAATATCGTACGAACCCGCTAAATCCCGATACGGACGGCGATCGTCTTCGTGATGACGAGGAGATCAATCGCGTGAAGACCGATCCGTTGCGGATGGATACCGATGGCGACGGGGTGATTGACAGTGAGGACAAGTGCCCGCTTGTTCCAGGTGTGGTTGCAAAACAGGGATGTCCCGATGAGGCGCCGCCGAAGCGTGGTACCGTGTTGAACTTCTCGGACATCTATTTCATCGTCAACACGGATCAGTTCGACACCACGCGGGCGGAGACGGCACAGAATCTGCAGAAACTGCTGGCATATATCAATCAGTGCGAAGGCATGGTTGTTGCCATCGAAGGTCACGCGTCGCGGGAGGGGAACGAAACCCGCAACAAACAGTTGAGCGAGATGCGCGCTGCGCGGATCAAGACATGGCTTGTGTCGCAGGGTGTGCGTGCCGATAGAATTGCATCAACACAGGGCTTCGGCAGTTCCCGCAATGCCGTGCCGGAACCGGCGCCCAACTCCGCCGAGGCCAAGAAGATGGACAAGGCCCAGTTGGAGGCAATCCGCAAGCAGAACCGTCGCATTGCGATGCGAGTGGTGAAGGGCTGCGAATAGCAATGCTCATGCGGTGGTTCGTGATGTGCTGATACTAAAACAACACGAGGGCTGGAATATGTTTCCAGCCCTCAACCGTTTGTTGCCGATGCGGTCGCGACGCATCGTCGTGAGTCGGATAGGGGGCATGTGAAGAACGGCGGGTCGCGCGCCGGAAGGATTGAAGGTGGAATCGGCTGAGATGCGGGGTGGTTCCGGACGTTCACTGGTTGTTCGGCACGGAAGCGCGAACAAGATCGCACAGCAACGTGAAGTTCATCTGATCGTTTGTGAGCGCGATCGTCTTGGTGCGAGTAACACCCGGCGATTCGTACTTCGAAAGCCGCAGCACCGTATAAGTTCCCTTGCTCAGTTGAACAGTCTGTTCCTGAAACGCAACGATCTCATTCCATCCGATGGCACGTTCGTAGCGGAATATATTGCGCGCGGTAACTCCGTCGCGATCCACCGAGATCCATCGAAGCGTCCAGAGCTGCCACAGGGCAACCACGGTGATCACTCCCCACGAATAGATCTTCACTGTGAAGCCGGGGGTGGCAATCAGACCGATGATGGCAATCAACAGCGTACCGATCCAGATCACCACCAAAAAGCGTCTCGGGGGAAAGACATGCCGTTCTTCCAGTGCTGCGAGCTGAGTCATGAACGTAATCCTCCTCGGCGTTCGATCGGTTCACATCGCAATAGTTAATAGCTGCCGCCCAGTTGGCCATTGGGCGATACACGAACTGCAGGGGCGATTGTTACGTTCGTTGCGCCGCAGCCGCTGCGCCGTAGCGCACCCACGCGGCTGCAATTCGCAATTCCGGATAGTCGCCTGCTCCGCCAAGCAGGGCGCGCAACTCGCGCAACGTTGCTCGTGGACGCGTCGCGAGTTCTTCCCGCACGGACTGCACGATGCCGTGCGGAACGAACTGTTCCACCTCGATACCAACACCCAGCTTCAGCAGCTCCTCGATGTGTGTGCTGATCGTGGACGGCTGCAATGCAGTGCGATGAGCAATCTCCGCGAGTGTAAGTCCTTCGCGGATGAGCATGTGCGTTCTTCGGAGCCGATCCGGGAGGTCGGACCGATCGCCTCCCCACTCTTCGGTACCCAGTAACGACTCGATCAATCCAATGAACGATGTGCCGCATCGATTGAACATTTCTTCGCTTGTTCCTTCAATGCGTTGGAACGCTGCGCGGCTTGTTGGAAGCTGGTTCGAGATCCTGACAAGTGTGATCTCCGGGCAAATGGATTCCGGCGCCATGCCGTCGCGCGTAGCTATTCGATCGCGAAGGGCCCGCAACTGCCGCAGCATGTCGGGGTTCTGACTCCGCTCCATGTCCCGTTCATGCGGCACAAACCGTTCCAGCGAAAGATGTGCTATTGCGTTGCGCCCGCTCGTCGTGATCCGCACGGTTGGCTTGAGTGTGGCCGAGCTCTCCAGCAATCTCTCGGCGATCAATCTGTCGGCAATGCGTGCAAGCTCTCCTCGCTCCACATCGCGCAGTTCACCATATCTGCTGTACGACCACAGGCCGAAACGGTCTATCGTTGTCGTGCGCTCGCCACGCAACATATCAACCAGTGTCATCTTGCCAAAGCGCCCGCCCAATTCCTCGGTGGCGGCCAGCAACAGTTCGCGCGAGCGCGCAGTGCGCGCCGAGGCAGTCTGGCCACTGGACGCCGCGCGCGCGGCCTCTGCTGCGGTCGTCAGCGGACGATTCCGGCAATTATCGCACTGGCCGCACGGAGCAGGGATCGGCTCGGCACCGAAATATTCCAGGATGAAGTCGCGCCTGCAGAGAACTGTCTGCGCATAGCGCTCCATGGCGTCCAGCTTGAGGAGCGCGCGTTCGCGTCCAAGCTCAAGCGTCCGTTCATCGAACACCATCCGCTTGGCAGCGAGGCGCTCGGTAAGAAACTGATAGCCGGTGCCCGGAGTTGGAGGTGTGTATACAAGGATGCCTCCCAGCATCAGGGCGCGCATGCTTCGCTCGAATGCGGCGGGATCGATCCCATGTTTCGATGCCACGTCATCCGGGTTGAACGTAGTCTGCTGGCCGAGAGCCGCACCGCCCAGCGTTCGGAGCAGCGCCACGAGGGTGTTCTTCCGTTCGGGATCACTCGTGCGGTGGTAGTACTCCTGCACATCGGCACTGGTACCGAGAAACCTGACCATCCCGAGCTTCTCGGCTTTTACCTTGCGCAGGATGCCGTTCTTCTCGAGTGAGGAGAGTATGCCGTTCAGTGCTGCCGGATGTATGCGGGCGCGTGCAGCAACCTCCTTCTCATCCGGCACGAATACGCCGGCGTAGCGGTTCCCGATCCCCACATGAACCATGTCCCACAGCGTATCATATACAGTCTCGATCTGGCTGCGGTCCGGGAAGCTGGATCTGATGAAGAACTCCTGAAGCCGTCGGTCGCGCGCATTGTACAGAAGTGTGCAATCGCTTGGTTGCCCATCGCGTCCCGCGCGTCCCGCCTCCTGATAGTACGCCTCGATGGAGCCCGGCATATCGAAGTGAATGACGTGCCGCACATCGGATTTGTCGATACCCATCCCGAAGGCATTCGTTGCGATGATCCCCTTTGTCCTGCTTGTGATGAACGCCTCCTGCGCCGCGCGGCGGTCGGCATCCTGCATTCCGGCATGATAGATCGTAATCGGCAGGTTCTCGGCATGAAGCATCACGCCGGTGGACTCCACATTCCGTCGCGTCCCGCAGTAGATGATAACGGAACCGATGCGCCGGGCTTCATCACGCATCATCGTGCGAAGCTCCGCCTCCTTGTCCGCGACTGTGCGCACGTTGAACGTAAGATTCGGCCGATCGAATCCGCGGACAAACCGGCGTGGACTCTGAAGTCCAAGCTGGTTTACGATATCCTCCTGTACGAACGGTGTTGCCGTTGCCGTCAGTGCGATGATGGGAGGGCGGCCAAGTGCGGCAACTGCTTCCCGCAGCTTCGTATAGCTTGGCCGAAAGTCGTGACCCCACTCAGAGATGCAGTGCGCTTCGTCTACGGCGAAGAGGGCAATCGGTACGTCCTTGATCAGCTCCAGAAACGTGTTGCTCTCGAAACGCTCGGGCGCTACGTACACCATCGAGTAAAGCCCGTAGCGAATGTCCGTCATCCGTTGCCGTACCGTGCCGAAGTCGAGCGCGGAGTTGATCGTGGTGGCCTGCACACCATTGCGGCGAAGTGCATCCACCTGATCCTTCATCAATGCGATGAGAGGGGAGACAACGATGGTAATGCCATGAAGCAGGAGCGATGGAACCTGGTAGCAGAGCGACTTGCCTCCGCCCGTTGGCATCACCACCAACGTATCACGTTTGGCCAGGACGGAGTTGATAATCTCCTCCTGTCCCGGACGAAACTCCGGGTAGCCGAAAAACCGCTGTAGCGCCTCGAGCGGTGTCGTCGGGCGAGCCTGTTCCAGCATGACGTATTAACGTGAGAAGAGGTGAGGGAAGCAACGCATGAAAAAGATACGGAGGAATGTGGTTGCAACCGTCCGCTATCGTCGAACAAATAATCGGCGGACCTTCTGCAGATCCGTCCATCGGCTAGGTGCCGTGGCGGTGCCTTCCTCACAGCGTCTGCTCCTGAGCTCTCGCCACCACGAAGCCGTCCAATTGCCGTAGAAGCCATGCGGCGGTCAGCGTCAGCACGCCGATATCATCGAGCCAGCCGAGGACAGGTATCCAGTCCGGAATGGCATCCACCGGAGAGATAACGTATGCGACCGCCGCGACTACGGCAAGCTTCCTCCACCATGGAGTGTCTTTGTCGCGGAAATATGCCGGGAGATTCCTCAATCGCGCAAGCATCGACCGATCGACAACAATGCGTTTGGGTTGAGCCGTCATAACGTTGAGCCTTGTTGAACAGGAGTGAGCGACCGCGGCAATGCCCGTCGGTTCATATCGACGGCTACTATACTGCCGCATTGCCTGCGGAGTGCCGCGGAGTACCGCGGCCTATTCGTTACGTCCAGAGACTTGCAGCACCACGGCTGGCGCCGTATCTTATATACAATTGTGGTAATAAAACGTAAGGAAACTATTGAAGTATCGTTGGACTATCGCGACCATATCGGATGAACAAGCAGTACCGAAGTTAGCCCAGGCCATAAGCGTATCGCCAACCATCGCCCGGATTCTGGTGGGGCGCGGGGTTACGACGTTCGAGCAAGCGAAGCAGTTCTTTCGTCCCAGCCTTGCAGATCTCCACGATCCCTACCTGATGGATGAAATGGATCGCGCGGTAGAGCGCTCGATGAAAGCGCTCGAAGCGGGCGAGAAGATGGCCATCTACGGAGATTACGACGTTGATGGCACGAACTCAGCGGCAATGCTCTACCTGTTCTTCAAGGAACTTGGAGCAGACGTTGACTTCTACATTCCCGATCGCTTTACCGAGGGGTATGGCCTCTCGATCACCGGGATAGACCGCCTTGCTGCTGCAGGTGTTCGTCTGATAATCACCGTAGACTGTGGCATTACCGCAGTCGATCAGGTGGCATATGCCAGTACGATCGGCCTCGACATGATCATTTGTGATCATCATGAGGCCGGCGACAGGATTCCCGCCGCTTACGCCGTTCTCGATCCAATCAAGCCTGGATGCAACTATCCGTTCAAGTATCTCTCGGGATGCGGGGTCGGATTCAAGTTGATGCAGGGGATTGCTACGAGACGCGGCGAGGTTGAAAGCATCTACGCATACCTGGACTTCGTCGCCATTGCGGCTGCGGCCGACATCGTGCCGCTTGTCGGGGAGAACCGTTCGCTCGTGGCTCACGGGCTGCGCAAGCTCAATGACTCTCCGCGTCCGGGGCTGCGCGGGCTGTTGGAATGTGCCGGCATCAAACGCGGAAACCTGGGGACGGCCCAGATCGTGTTTGGTATCGCGCCGCGTGTAAACGCGGCCGGACGCCTTGGCGACGCGCGCCGTGCGGTGGAGATGTTGATCGAAGAGGATGAGGTGCGTGCCTTCCAGCGCGCGCAGGAGTTGGAGAGCGACAATCGCAGTCGTCGGACAATCGACGAGGAGACATTCGGCGAGGCCCAGCGCATCGTCGAGAAGATGCTCAACGAGTCCGAGGTGCGTTCACTGGTCATTCACAACCCGAACTGGCACCCGGGTGTGATCGGCATCGTTGCCTCGCGCATCGTGGAGAAGTACTATCTCCCAACGGTGCTTCTGACATCTGTGGATGGAATGGCGAAGGGCTCCGCACGCTCCATTGCGGGATTCGATATCCATAACGCACTGAAGGCATGCGAGTCGCTGATCGAACAGTTCGGAGGGCATAAGTATGCTGCCGGGCTGTCGATTCGCGAAGAGAACATCGACACGCTGCGAACAGCGCTCAACAACTTCGCCGTCAACGAGATTCCGGATGAGATGCTGATCCCCCAGATCAACATCGACACGGAAGTTGGCCTGGACGAGTTGACCCCGGCGTTCTTCAATGTCGTCAAGCAGTTCTCGCCGTTCGGACCGGGCAATTCGCGTCCGAACTTCGTTGTGCGCAATGCCGAGATTGTTGGCTATCCGAAGATCGTCGGCAAGGATCATCTGAAGTTCCGCGTGCGCAACGGGCATGGCTTCATTGAGGCGATTGCCTTCGGCATGGGCTCGCGAATGAGCGAGTTGGCTGGAGGTAGGAAGTACGACATGGTGTTCAACATCGAGGAGAACGAGTACCGCGGCATGATTACGCCGCAGCTTCGGATCCTCGACTTCAGACTGACCGAGCCCGTTGGTACCGGCAGCTCTGCCGAGCTTCAGGCAACGCCCGGCAGTACCGCGAATGGCGTGCCGAACGGTGCGGTGGCAGGCGCCTCTGCAATCAACGGCCCGATTGCAAAGGGGGCGGCCATCAACGGTATCGTACCTCCGGTGCAGTAGCCGGTATATCGCTCAGAGAATGAACGGCGGCGGGCTTGCAGCCCGCCGCCGTTTTATCCATCACATCCCCGTGGGAGCCTTGCAGCGTGGGACATCCGTCTCGCTGGGACCGGCACCTGCGATCTGTGGTGAACAGTACAGTTCATTAGATCAGTCTCGATAACAACAATGGCAGGGCATAGCAAGTGGGCTAACATCAAGCATCGCAAGGGAGCAGCTGATGCCAAGCGTGGCAAGGTGTTCACCAAGATCGCCAAGGAGATCACGATTTCCGCCCGTCTCGGCGGCGGCGAACCTGCAAGCAACCCGCGTCTCCGGCTGGCGGTGCAGAGTGCGCGCGCGGTGAACATGCCGGGCGACAATATCAAGCGCGCGATCCAGCGCGGGACCGGCGAGCTGGAAGGGCAGCAGCTCGAAGAGATGATGTTCGAGGGATACGGACCGGGCGGCATCGGCATTCTGATTGAATGCGTCTCGGACAATCGTAACCGTGCGGTTGCAGATATCCGGCGCATTCTCTCTCGCAACAACGGCTCCATGGCCGATGCGGGTGCCGTTGCATGGAACTTCAATCGCAACACCGTTATCTCCGTGAGCAAGGGGGGGCACAGCGAGGATGATGTGCTGATGGCGGTGATGGATGCGGGGGCCGAGGACGTGAAGATCTCGGACGATACCTACGACGTTTACGCACCGGTTGATTGCTTCGAGCCCGTTCGCTCGGCGCTCGAGGAGGCAGGGTTCACCGTAACCGCCGCCAACCTGGAGTTCGTGCCGAATCAGACGCTGGAGCTTACCGGTGCCGATGCTGCGGCTGCCTTGAAGCTGTTGGACCTGCTCGACGATTATGACGACACACAGAACGTCTACAGCAATCTCGAAGTGAACGAAGAGGAACTTGCCCGGCTCGAGGCGGAATCGTAGTCAGGCGTACGATGTGCCGTTGGCACTTCGTTCAGAACCACTGCCGGGCGATCCATTGGGTCGCCCGTTTTCGTACCGAAGTATCCGTTTTGTATCGAGGGTGCTCGTCATCGAACGAACCCATTCCACGAGCTTCAGGTTCTTCCTCCCTCAACTATTTGGCCGGGTGTCCTTGTCTCGTTGTCGGCGGTGATACATTTTCCGGAACGTTGCGTCATTCGTGGGAACAAGCTTACAGAATACGACCGGGTGTCGAACCAGCATCAACATATCGGGACTGGAACCGTTTCCGGTGGAAGCGACGTGGTTCTTCTGGAGCAGTTCCTGCGAGGGGACGATGCCGCGTTCGCCACGATCTACGATCGTTTCGACAAGAACGTGCTTACCTATATCCGAACTGTGGTGAAGGACGTTCCGGAAGTGGCGGACGATCTCTTTCAGGAGACCTTTGTTCGCCTGTTTCGCGAGCGCTCGCGCTACGCAGCTGCGCAGAACGGCGACGGCGAATACAAGCCGATTCAGAACCTGCGCGGCTGGTTGTTCCGGGTGGCGCACAACCTGGCGATCAGCCATCTGCGTTCGGTGCGGCAGACGGTGTCGATATCGGATGACGAGGAATCGCATCGTTGGGATGAACGCCTGATGGTGCCGATCGAGGAATCGTTCGCGACACTGTACGGCGAAACAAACGAAGTGATGACGGAGGGGCTGTACGACAAGCTGCGTACATGTGTGGAGATGCTGCCGCAGTCGCTCCGGGAGGTGTATGTGTTGCGGGAGATCAATGGATTGGAGTACGAGGATGTTGCTGCCACCGTGGGATGTACGCAGGAGGCGGCACGCATGCGCATCAGCAGGGCGCGCCGTGCGCTGCGCAAGGCGTTGGAATCCTTTCTCGAGAAAGAACCGTGATCGTATGCCGTTGCCGGCATCGATCGCTCAACAGAATAAACGCACATGATTCATTCCATACCGCTTACGCTCACATCGAAGTACTCGTTGACAGCAATCCGCTCGATTGCAGCGGCGTGCGCTGCCGTGCTGATGAAAGATGCGATGATCGTGTGCCGATGCGTGCCGGCCGCTGCTGCCGGGCGGAATGACGTGATGAACAAGGTGATGTGTACGATGCCTGATTGGTGCTAGTTGACGGGGCAAGAGCAATGAATATCGAAGATCTCATCTCGCAGTATATAGACGGCTCTCTCTCGCCGGATGCGGAGTCGGAACTGCATCATCGCCTTGCGGTTTCCCCCGAGGCGCGACAGCTGTTCCGTTCGCATATCGTGTTGAGAGGCGTGGCTCGCGATCAGCGTGTGCTTCATGTGCCGACCCCCGAACTGCGTTCGAAACTGTTCGAGCGTCTCGAGCGCGAGGAAGGGATGGCTCGGATTCCCGTTCGCGCAACCGCTGGTGGAGCTGCGGTTGCGGCGCGTGTGATGCCGCATGCCGGGGAGCCGGGAACCGCATCAAACCAGGCTCCGGACGCATCTGCGATCGCAGATGCTCCGGTACCTCGGTCGATCCCCTCTCAAACAGTCGAACGCCGCCGCCGTGCACTTCTTCCCTGGCTTCTCCCGTTCGTGATCGCCGGCGTTGTGATCGGTGTCCTGTGGAACAGGGTTGGTGATGAAGACAATGCGCCACAGTCTGCTACTGCGTATCGGAGCGGTACGAGCAACGATGCTCCTGCCTCGGCCGGCAAGGGAGTGGCTCAGAGCGCAGAGCGCCGGGCGACGCCGGAGCCGATCGGTTCCGGAGCAGCAGATCTGCACGACGCTTCTGCCTCTGCCGGCGATACGGCTGCCGGTGGGCACACGGTTGCCATGCTGGGCCAGGAAATGCAGAACGGTCGAGGCTCGACAACCCTTCCGAGAGTTGCCGCTCACTTCCATGCATCACTGCCGAGCAACGGAAGGAGTGCGCGCTCGGCCGGGTCCACGCACGATTTCGCAATGGCTTCGGATGATGATTCGTATCGCACTGCTCCGTCGTTGGCATCCTCCGAAGTCAGTTCGGATACGGTGCGTTTCGGCGGCGACGCCGGGCGCTCGTCGAGGCTGGACTATAAGGCGGATGTGGAGCCTGCGAGAGCGGTGGAGCACCCTGTGATGGCTGCCAAGTTGAATCCGGGGAGTCTGGGACGTGGCCTTGACCGCGAGGCGGTGGCGGATAACACCGTACGTGCTGATACCGCAATGGGCTATGCTACCCTGATGCGGCTGAAGGAGTCTGCGGTTCAATCCAAGGTTCAGCCTGAGGTTCAATCCCGGGCTCATGTGACGTCGATGGGGGATGTGTTCTCAGCACCGATGGGGGGGAGCGACCTTGCCTCGAACGACCGTGGGACGCATGCGGTTGCACATGATGAGGTGCCCAGTTCGGAATCCGATGCATCGCGCAAGCGGATGGAGTCGCCGCGGCGCTCGCTTGCCAAGGGAGTCATCGCTTCGGCATCGGCTCCACCTGCGGCTCCTGAGTCCGCTCCAACGTTGGATAATTCCGCGAGCACTGTATTGGAGGAAGAGCCGCAGCATTCGCCGCGCCTTCTTTCCTCCGATCCTGCTGCGCCAACGCAGAGTGCTGCGGAGAAGAATGGACTGGCAAGTGCAAAGCCCTCCACTACGGCGCCCGCGGTCCCGCCTCCACCACCGAGCGGTGGAGGGAGCGCGATGCTCGAAACGAAGGATGGAGAGAACGGAAACGCCGCGATCGCAATGCGGGATGTTGCCAACGGTCCTACGGTCAACTCTGAACGCATCAATTCACAGGATGAGGATGCGCCGCTGAGCCCTTCAACCCGCTCAACCGTTGTGTATCTGATCGGGTTGCAGCAGAACTCCCTCATCAACTTCAGCGAGTCGGCATTCGGAGTGCAGGTTGCGCTGCGTGGCGGCCTGGAGTTCGGCGACGGCGCTCATCAGGTGTTCCTCCTTGTTGGAACCGCAAGCTATCGCGAGGATCGTACCGACAGCGTGCTTGCCGTGAACAACGGGGGGGTGATATCGGTGCCGAGCTCGCCCATCGTTGGGCATTCCGTGGCCACGCGCTACAACGATTACTGGGCCGGTGCCGGCTATCGATTCAACGGCATCCGGCTCGACAATCACTGGTCGATCGGCATCGGCGGTTGGGCTGGCGCCGGCAAACGCTACCTTCGTATAGGCTCCGAGCTGCCAATAACCGTTCGCATCGCCCACTCCATCCGTCTGGAATTCGTGCCGACGCTCCAATATGTCCGGACCATGCAGACGAGCCCCGACGTTCAGACGATCGACTTCGATCTCACTCTGCCATCGTCGGAGCGGCGTCGGGTGACAACGGGATTGCGCAGCGGCTCCGAGATTCATGCAGGAGTCGGGCTTGGGGCAACCGTGAGCTGGTAGGCGCGTGAAGCGCAAACACCTGCAATTTTTCGGCGGGGCATGTGTCACACGACGCATGCCCCGCTTTGCGTCTCTAACCGACGAATCGGTGCGGTCCGGCCGATTTCCTCATCTGCCGCGGCATCCCATAACAAATACACACACCGGTTCGTTACTTCAAGGGTAAACCGACACAATGCCCGTGGTCAAATCGACCAGTGATGCGTGACGTTCAGAACGCAGGATAAATGTGGCAGGATAATTGCAAGAGGTTCAACGGCACTGAGAGCTACTCCCTACAACGTCGCGGAACAGGAAGCCGCGGCGTACAGCATCAAAGGAAGGTGTGACATGCGGATCAAATTCTCAGGCACAATTGCACGGGCCGCATTGGCGGGCCTGTTGATTCCAGTGGTTCTTGCCGCAAAGCCGGTAACGCACGGCAGTTCGGGGCCGGCCGGTATCGCACACGATCAGGCAGGGCTTACCGGGGAGACCGGGGTATCGATCTCCACGACATTCGGCGTATATCAACCATATCTCGTTCCCTCCTATAAACTGATCGTTGGCCAGGATGAGCCGGCGATTGCAGCAAACTTCAGCAACGTTGCTACGGGCGGCGGCCGGTTTGCATGGAGCAACTATTTCACCGCCGCGGAGCGCGGTTTACTCACAACAAACGGGTTCGTTCTGCGCCCTGAGGCCATCGCCAGCTTCGGCCAGGCCTACGTTCCGGATCTGGCGGCGGAGCCGCTGGGAAGTTTCGTCACGGTGGATGCGGTTCTTCACGGTCTGCGGGTCACGGCGGCCGAAGCGGTGCGCGACATGGAACGCAACTATGCGGGCCCTACGCTCTCATCGAACCTGGACGATCTTGCACAGGCGCTCTCGTCGCAGTTGGGAAACGAGCGCAATCACACAATTGCTGTTTCGCTGGAGCGGGTATTGGGATACGTGCAGACTGCGCAGGTGCTGCTCAACCCCTCGGCGCAGTTGGATCCAGCGGTTCGCGACAACGTGAACGCCGAGGTGAAGAAGATCATGCAGGCCTCCGGCTCGCTTCCCTCCTCCGTGCTCCCGCCACAGACAGTGGACTATGCATTGTTCGCGCCGCGCGGGTACTATACGCTGGATAAGCAGCTCGGCAACTATTACCGGGCGAAGGTGTGGCTGAGCCACGTGGGCTTCAGCCTCAGAGGGGGCGGAGGTGGGTACAACCCATCGGATGTTCGAGCCGTTGCGCTGCTTGCGCGCGCGATCGATCGCCTTTCGAACGGGGACGAACTGAAGCAGACGCTACGCAACATCAACGAGACCTCTGCATTCTTCTCCGGGCGCGACGCGGGCATTGCGCCGTGGGAGTTGCTGACAAACGCTACGCAGGGATATTACGGCCGCATCGTGGAAGGCGGTACGGGATTCCTTGCCGATGAAGCCATGCTCAACGGCTTTGCCAAGTATCTCGGCGAGCAACTCGGCCAGTTGGACAACAGCGATCCCTCGCTTCCGGCCTTTCATCTGATTGAATGGAATCAGACAGGCGGCCATTCGCTTCTTGACCGCATCGTTCGCGATGCCGGTGCATCGCGCGGAAGCTATGGCTTCGCGTTGATGGCTGCCGCAGGCAGTCCGGCGGCGGTTGCACGCATGGGAGCGCGTTCCGGCTTCACGAATTCCGACTTCGCAATCAGTTCATCGGCCTCGGGAAGCGTTCAGGATATGGAGGGGGCGATCCTCTTCACGATGCGTCCGCTCTACGAATCGGCTCACGAAGGTGGATATCCGCACTTCATGCAGAACGAAGCCTGGCAGGGGCGCGAGCTGATGAGCACGCTTGGGGCCTACGCGGACTATCAGCACATGCCGGCCACGATGTCCATGCAGAACACGGTGCGTGCCGCGCGTGTCGGTACGGCAGGCCGGGACATTGCGAGCGATGGCTATGTTGAGCCGAACCCGGAGGCGTGGGCCCGCGTGGCGGCGCTGGCGGGGTACTTCCGTCGTGGGATGATGGAGGGGCGCGGTGGCCGACTGATCGGTCGTGGAGTGGAGGGGAAGCTGCGCGACATCGAGTCCAGTGCGGCAGGCCTCATGTCCGTGGCGGCCTTCGAGTTGAGCAACAGGGACCTGACCGCCGATCAGCTTGCGCTGATCGCCTCGATGCGCGAGCGTATACCGGCCTACGAAACGTTTGCAGACAAGGAGCTGCAGGGGAGCGGATACGTTGTGACGGCCGGTGCCTCGAACGAGAACGGCATGGCGAACGGCCATCCGCTCGCGATCTATGTGGTTGCCCCTCGCAACGATGGCGAAGACGGCCTCATGCTCACGCGCGGAGCGGTGTACAGCTACTTCGAGGTACGGGATGACGATGATGCGTGGCGCGAAACGCTTACGACGTCCGATGCCAAGGTGCATCCGGACTCCCGTCTTACCTCCGGCATCGTGAGCAGCGATCGTTCGTTTACGGTCGATCCGGATCGGTTGGTAGGCGTGACGGGAACAATGCCTGCGGCTCCGGCGGGTGGCGCGGCCGCCACAGGCAGGACGAATGATGTTCCGGCCTCCGTGCGCAGCAACACGGCTCTGCGACTGGAGTCGTCCGTTGTGAGCCGGACGTTGGACGGAGAGCTCTGGTTCACGCTGTCGGCACCGAGCCGTGAGGGGACCGGGCTGATTGCCGAAGTAGCGAGCGCATCCGGGCAGATCATGTCGCATGTGATGATCGGCCCAATTCAGAACGGCGAGCGGCTCGACGTGGTTCGCATCAACTCACTTCCAACCGGGCGTTATTATCTGCGTCTGGAGGATGCCGGCGGGACGCTTCTGGCAACTGCCCGATTCCAGGTCGTGAAGTAGCGAACCGATAGATTCAGTTGGATTCAGTTCACATCTTCCTGCAGAATCGCTCCCGGCACATCCGTGCCCGGGGGCGATTCTGTCGTTTCATCCCCGCCTTCCCGAACATCAGTCTGCAATCATCGCGAAAATATGGCCGGGATCGGTGCGAATAATGGATGAGATGGTTTGTAATCTCCCCGGTTCGCTTTAGATTCCCGGTTCGTTGTACCCACCGGTGCCGATGCGGTCCCTTTGCGCAGAAGGATCATCCGGTCTCGAGGCATTGGATGCGGCGCGCCCGCGCTGCATGGCATGACGAATCCCCTCATCCCTGCATCTGATACCATTCAGAGCATACATCACAGGAAGACTGGGCGCTGGTCGCGATCGTAGGCGTCGGGGCAATCGAAGGCGTCGGGGCATGCATGCAGCAGCCTCATTGTTGATGGCGGTGTACGTACCGGGACGGCGGTGCCGGTTCCGGGCAGCGAGTGAGGAATCATCGATCGAGGTAATTAACAACACAGCAACAATAGACTACCGTTCAACGAACCGGGTGGCACTCCCGGAATCATTCGTTTCTTCATCTATGAGAACAAACACAATGTGCGTAACGGTCACTGAAAAGACGGCGAAGAGCGCAAGCGGCGCAGCTGTCTGCGGGACTGGTGCGCGGCGGTCGCTCTTTGCGCGGACCGCCGGACGGCTCCTTCCCATGATCTTCATGATGCTTGCCGGAGGCGCTCTGTTCGCGCAGGAGCCGCGCGGCGGCGGCGGCGAAGCGTCTCTCGTTCTTCCGTCGCTGGACCAGGTCAGTTTCTTCGGCGTCAACGGCCACATGCTGTTGATGTGCGGACTCGTGGTCTGCGTTCTGGGCCTCCTGTTCGGTCTGTCGATCTTCGCGCAGGTGAAGAACCTTCCGGTGCATAAGTCGATGCTCGAGGTATCGGAGTTGATCTACGAGACCTGCAAGACCTATCTGGCCAAGCAGGGACGGTTCATCATGATCCTCTGGGTGTTCATCGGCTCGATCATCGCGGTCTACTTCGGTGCGCTTCAGCATTTCTCGATCGATCGCGTTGCAATCATCCTTCTCTTCAGTCTGATCGGTATTGCCGGCAGCTACTCGGTGGCATGGTTCGGCATCCGCATCAACACGTTTGCAAACTCGCGTACGGCGTTCGCCAGCCTTGCGGGCAAGCCGTTCCCCACATATGCAATTCCGTTGAAGGCCGGCATGAGCATCGGCATGCTCCTCATCTCCGTCGAGCTGGTGCTGATGCTGTTCATTCTGCTCTTCCTGCCCCGAGAATACGCCGGCTCGTGCTTCATCGGGTTTGCCATCGGCGAATCCCTTGGTGCCGCCGCTCTGCGTATTGCCGGCGGCATCTTCACGAAGATCGCCGACATCGGCTCGGATCTGATGAAGATCGTCTTCAACATCAAGGAGGACGATGCCCGTAACCCGGGCGTTATCGCGGACTGCACGGGCGACAACGCCGGCGACTCGGTTGGCCCCTCGGCCGACGGATTCGAGACATACGGTGTTACCGGCGTTGCGCTGATCACCTTCATCCTCCTCGCAGTGAAGGACCCGACAGTCCAGGTGCAGCTCCTGGTGTGGATCTTCGTGATGCGCGTGATGATGGTGGTTGCCTCGGCGCTTTCCTACTTCATCAACGAGGCGATTGCCAAGGCCCGCTACGCCAAGGCCGATCACATGAACTTCGAGAAGCCGCTCACCAATCTCGTGTGGCTTACTTCGATCGTCTCGGTGGTGCTTACCTACGTTGTCTCGAAGATGATGATCCCCGATCTGGGGGGCGACACCACGCTCTGGTGGAAGCTCGCCACGATCATCACCTGCGGCACGCTTGCAGGCGCAATCATCCCCGAGCTGGTGAAGGTGTTCACCTCCACGGAATCGCGTCACGTGAAGGAAGTGGTAACCTCGTCGCGCGAAGGCGGTCCGTCGCTGAACATTCTCTCGGGTCTGGTTGCCGGTAACTTCAGTGCCTACTGGATCGGGATGGCGATCATGTTCCTCATGGGAATCGCCTACTTCGTGAGCATGCAGATTCCGGCGGTCGATCCGTCCAACGCTGCTGCAGGCGGCATGATGCTTGCACCCGCAGTCTTCTCCTTCGGTCTGGTCGCGTTCGGCTTCCTCGGCATGGGGCCTGTTACCATCGCGGTGGACTCCTACGGTCCGGTGACCGACAACGCGCAGTCCGTGTTCGAGCTCTCGGTGATCGAGACGATTCCCGG
Organism: Bacteroidota bacterium; assembly: GCA_018266795.1. Classification (GTDB taxonomy): domain Bacteria; phylum Bacteroidota; class Ignavibacteria; order OLB7; family OLB7; genus JAFDZV01. Next base: position 22,222 of record JAFDZV010000023.1, read on the forward strand.
CATCAAGGAGGAGCTGAAGCGTGACTTCAACATCGACGTCAACTTCGAGAAGGCGAAGCACTATCTCGAGGAGAACGATGGGGCAGGCAACACCTTCAAGGCAACGGCCAAGCCGGTGCTTATCGGTACGGCCGTGGTGGGCGCAACAACGATGATCTTCTCGATCATTCTGGGGCTGACCGATCACCTCCAACCGGGTCTGGTTGCCAACCTCTCGTTGCTGCATCCTCCGTTCCTCCTTGGCCTGATTGCCGGCGGTGCGATCATCTACTGGTTCACCGGTGCCTCCACGCAGGCGGTGACCACCGGAGCCTATCGCGCGGTGGAGTTCATCAAGCAGAACATCAAGCTGGACGGCGGCGACAAGGCGTCGGTTGAAGATTCGAAGAAGGTGGTGGGCATCTGTACGCAGTATGCTCAGAAGGGCATGTTCAACATCTTCCTCACGGTGTTCTTCGCCACGCTTGCCTACGCGTTCTATGAGCCGTTCTTCTTCATCGGCTATCTGGTATCGCTGGCACTCTTCGGTCTGTACCAGGCCATCTTCATGGCCAATGCGGGCGGTGCCTGGGATAATGCCAAGAAGATTGTCGAGGTGGAGTTGAAGGAGAAGGGAACGGAACTCCATGCGGCCACCGTTGTGGGCGATACCGTTGGCGATCCGTTCAAGGACACCTCGTCCGTTGCGATGAACCCGGTGATCAAGTTCGCCACGCTGTTCGGCCTGTTGGCAGTGGAGCTTTCACAGAGCATGGCCAAGTCCGAAAGCGAGTCCACCCGTCACATGGTTCCGATCCTTGCCGGGGTGTTCTTCCTGATCTCGGTGGTGTTCGTCTGGCGCAGCTTCTACGCAATGCGCATTCAGATCGCGAAGTAATTCTCCTTACGTGCGCGCCTGAAGCGTGCCGGAGTACGGAGCATTCAGCGGGCCGTTCCTATCGAGGGGCGGCCCGCTTTCGCTTTGACCCGTCGGCGCCGGGGCCGTGTCGGTGCGCTGTCCGGCTTGCACCGGCCGGCTCCGGGAATTGCGAAGCGTCCGGCCGGGAATAGTTATTTGATGCCGTGAAATCGCCGCAACACACGCGCTCGGTTTGTGCCATGAATCGGGCGCCTCTATCTTGCGCCGCCTTTTCTCGCCGCACGCAGAACGGCGTGCGCGCCGGGCAATTCACCATGTCGGCAACGAGAGCCGGGCAGTCTGCTACAGTAATTCAAGGAGAGGGCAATGGCGGATAATGCGTTTCAACTCATGCAGATCGATATTGCCGCAACGAATATCGAAGCCATGGTACGCTTCTACGAAGCGGTCTTCGGAACAACGTTCAACTCCTTCGACATCGGATCGGACATGAAGATCTACTCGGGTGCTGTGGCCGGCATGAAGATCGTGATGGCGCCGAACGAGATCGCCGGCGTGGTGGCGGAACAGAGCCGCTATCAGTTCGAGTTGGTTGTTGACGAATTCGATAGTGTCATGGATCGGGTGAAGTCTTCCGGCGGCTCGATTCGGGAGATCGAAGGCGGGAACGGCTCACCGCGCATCGCCACTGTGCTCGACCCGGACAACAACACAACTGTCCTGCACGAGAAGCTCTGACGTGCGCAGCCCGGAGCGCGGAACGTGCGCTGCCTTCCAACCGCGATGCCGGGCATGGTGCTCATCTTCTCTTCCCCATGATGAACGGATACGGGATGGAGAGCCAACACGAGTTTTCGTATGTGCCACGCTGGAGTACCATCATCACCTGCGGTGCATTCTTCAGCGTCTGTGCCGTCGTGCTCGGCATGAAGGCCCGGGCCAACGATGCGGGCATGCTGCTCGACGGTCTGATCCGGCTCTCGCCTGGTGCGGCAACGATATTCCTCTGGGTGTTGTGCAGCATCGCACTGCTGATGGTTTTCCTTTCAATAGTGTTGATGGTTCAGCGCCTGCGGTATGCAGGGCGTATCGTTGTGAGAGCGGACGACATCATAGTGCCGGTTTCTCCATGGTCCGGCCGCGAACAGTCCGTCGCATATCGATCCATGACGGAGTTCAAGCTGGTTCGCATGCGATGGGTACGGATTCTGCGCATCGTCCATGGCGGCGGCGTCTGTACCATCGCATCATCACGGTTCGCTTCGGACGCACACTTCTCCGAGCTGGTTGAGCTCATCCGTCGGCGATGCGCTGCGGCAGCGGATTGTTCAACACCCGGCTGAACATCGGGTATCGCTTACATCGCCACCATCGGCTCGCCTACCACAACACCCACATCGTAGCCGCCATTTGCCTCCAACGCGATTGTGGTCATCTGCGCAAGCGTGAGCATCGGATGCGTATGGCTGCAATCGAAGTTGGAGACGATTGGATAGGGCCGCCTTCCCACAACCTCCAGCACCAGATCGTCCAGCGTGAAAGGAGCACCCTGCGGCTCCGGAAGCTCCGGTTTCCCGATAATGAGTCCGGCGATTCGATCGAAGACGCCGAGCAGCGAGAGATGCCGCAGCGAGCGCTCCTCCAGCGAGTACGGTGCGTTCATCTCCTCGATCAGAAGTATGGCCCCTGCCACATCAGGGAAGTAGGCTGTCCCCGCAGCCGTGAGCAGCGTGTTGAGATTGGCAACGATGAGAGGGGCCTCCACACATCCCGGGTTCAACGTGCGAAAGCCGGGGTTCTCCTGAAAGATGCGTTCCTCATTGCGCCAGGCATCGGTGCGGGCATCGCGGAGATGATTGCTCCATCGTTCCGGCGGCACGATGCGCCGTCTTCCGGAGACGTGGCGCTGTGTTGCCGCCAGAAAGGACTCCACGGTCTCCGCGAGCGGAGCCGGCCATTCGCCGAACGACGGCACCAGCGCCGGACCGTAGAACGTGGAGAGCCCACTGTGCGCAAGGATTGCGAGATGCAGTGACGTTACGTCGCTGTAGCCGGTGATGATCTTCGGATGCGCACGTATGGTATCGAAATCCAGAAACGGTATCAGGCTGGAGGAGTTCATACCGCCGATCGTTGCCATCATGCAGTCGACGGATGGATTCTCGATCAACTCCATGAACTCTGCTGCACGCTCCTCCGGCGTTCCCGAACGATAACCTTGTTCGCATGTGCGTGCAGTGAGCGAGCCCTCCACCACACGAAACCCGAGCACCTCGAGCGCGCGCACGCCGTGCATGTACTTCTCACGGTACCATACGTTTGCCGGCGATGATGGTGTAAAGATTCCAATGGTTGCCCCCGGCTGCAATGGACGGGGACGAATCAGCGTGTGGTTCATAGCATTGTGACGTGCTCGGTGCCGGCATCGGGATTCGGCGATTGCAGAGGATGTGTTCCTTCGAGACGCGAAGATAGAGAGTTGCGCGAAGCCATGGCATTGCAGGAGCGAAGGCCGGCGTCGCACAGATGCATGTGTTGCAACGGAGGCGTGTTTTGCTGCAAATGTGTGGGTCGCGTACGCGGCTGATGAACCGGAATCGAGATCGCCTTGTTTCGTTCGCCGTTGCGCATTGTTGTGCCCCGCTTATCGCGGCGCGACATTCTCTCCAATCCAATCGGCATGAGCTTACGTACTAGATAAACACTGCGCATCGGGCCCACCAAGTCCCAGCCCGATGCAGTCGATGGAGCCGATCCCCGCTCCCGACATTCCACGCCTTACAGTACACGTACACCGAAACGCACAGGCCATACGCTGAATGGCAATGGCCGTCCCATGTCCGAACACAAACAATGCACGTGCGAATCGCGCGGGCCACCGGCATCGCTGTGCCGTTTCATCTACATCAACACGTATTCAGGAGTTGAACGTCATGAGCAACAATATCAGCAACATCATTCGTCCTCCGTCGCCGATTACCGATCCACCGCCCATCGTACCGCCGGGGCCGCCCCCGACACTGCTGTACATCAACGTTCTTTCGCCGAACGGCGGTGAGGTGTTCCAGCCGGGACAATCCGTGACCATCCAGTGGTCAAGCACGGGTGCCGATCAGCATGTGGTGAAGTTTGCAGCGGACGGTGCCACCTACAACGACATATCCTCGCAGCTTCCGGGAAGTGCCCAGAGCTTTGCATGGACGGTGCCGCAGCAGCCAACCACAATGGGACGCATCCGCGTTGCCGTGCGTGATGCAGCCGGCAATCGCGTCTCGGATGACAGCGATGGATTCTTTACGATCGGTGCCGCGCAGCCGATGATCGCATCCATTGCTCCAACCAGCGGCGGCGTTAACGGTGGCACACCGGTAACGATCTTCGGCGCGAACTTCACACCGGACTGTCGTGCGAAGTTCGGCGGGATGGACGCCGTGCAGACCACATACATCAACGCCGGCCAGCTTCAGGCCACCACGCCCGCGGCCGCTGCGCCGGGCGCGGTAAACGTTCGCGTGGTGAATGCAGCCCAGGCATTCGGTGTGCTGCAGAACGCCTTCACCTATACGGTTGCGGCCGCGCCATCGGTCACATCCGTGAATCCTGCAAGCGGACCAACTGCCGGCGGTACTCAGGTGATGATCTTCGGGCAGAACTTCATGCCCGGATGCGTTGCGAAGTTCGGCGGCACGGATGCGCGGCAGACAACGTATGTGAACTCCAATCAGGTGCAGGCGGTTACTCCAACGGCATCCGGCGCCGGAGCGGTAAACGTTCGCGTCGTAAATCCCGATGGCCAGGGAGGCGGGCTCCCGGGCGCATTCACCTACGTGGCCGCGCCAACGCTGATCATCACGGGAATCAGCCCAACGTCCGGTCCCGCATCCGGCGGCAACACCGTCACCATCAGCGGCAATGGCTTCATGCCGGGTGTTCGTGTGGCATTCGGCGGCCAGCAGGTTGCGCAGGTCAACTTCATCAGCGCCACGCAGCTGGCTGTTGCTGTTCCGGCACACGCGCCGGGAGCAGTGGATATTACCGTCATGAATCCGGATGGCACCGTTGCGACGCTGCCAAATGCGTACACCTATGTCGCCGCGCCCGCGCCATCGGTCACGTCGGTGAACCCGGCCATTGGTCCCATTGCCGGCGGGACGCAGGTGATGGTCTTCGGCCAGAACTTCGTGCCGGGATGCGTTGCGAAGTTCGGCGGAACGAACGCACAACAGACAACGTACGTCAGCTCCACGCAGGTCACGGCGATCACGCCATCGGCCTCGATGCCCGGTGCCGTGAACGTTCGCGTGGTGAACCCGGACGGACAGGGAGGCGGTCTTCCGAATGCGTACACCTATGTCGCCGCGCCCGCGCCATCGGTCACATCGGTGAACCCGGCCATGGGGTCCGTTGCCGGCGGGACGCAGGTGATGGTCTTCGGCCAGAACTTCGTGCCGGGATGCGTTGCGAAGTTCGGCGGAACGAACGCACAACAGACAACGTACGTCAGCTCCACGCAGGTCACGGCGATCACGCCATCGGCCTCGATGCCCGGTGCCGTGAACGTTCGCGTGGTGAACCCGGACGGACAGGGAGGCGGTCTTCCGAATGCCTTCACCTACACCAGCGTGGCGGCGGCGCCCATGATCACCTCGTTCGATCCAACCAGCGGGTCGATTCGCGGTGGCGCGCAGGTGAACATCATCGGTCAGAACTTTGTGGATGGATGTACGGTGATGTTCGGCAATCAGAATGCGCAGAGGATCTTCATCAACAAGACGAAGGTCCAGGCCATTGCTCCTCCGGTAATGGCGCCCACATCGGTGCAGATCACGTTGATCAATCCCGACGGACAGGTTGCCGTGGCACCGGGAATGTTCGCGTACGTGAACTCTTCCGCCCCAACGATCACCTCCCTGATGCCGACAAGCGGGAGCGTTGCCGGCGGTACCGAGGTTACGATCAACGGGCAGAACTTCATGCCGAATTGCCTGGCCAGCTTTGCCGGCATCGGTGCTGCGACAACGTTCAAAAGCATGACGCAGATCACTGCGATCACACCGCCGATGCCGACACCGGGAACCGTGACGGTTATCGTTCAGAACCCGGACGGGCAGTCAGCGGTTGCACAGAACGCCTTCACATTCGTTGCGGCATCCTCGCTGGCAATCACCTCGCTCGCGCCGCCGAACGGACCGGACAGCGGCGGAACAACGGTGACGATCAACGGGAGCGGATTCGCTCAAGGGGCTCGCGTTCTCATCGGGGGCTCTGCTCCGCTCAACACCATCTATGTCAGCGCCTCCATGCTGCGGGTTGTAACGCCTCCGCACGCGGCCGGAAGTGTGGATGTCACCGTCACCAATCCGAACGGCCAGCAGGTGGTGCTGCGCAACGGATTCACCTACGAAAGCGCCCTGGTGATGGCGGAGATCATTGCCGTGCGGTTCATCGATCCCGATCCGGACGATGCCATCGCACCGCTCGGTGCGGATCTCGGCTCCGGGTCCACATCCGCCGGCAACAAGGTGGAGTTCGATGTGGTGTACCGCGGCGGCATCGGCTTCTACACCGTGGTGCCTGACGTCGCAAATCGTCCTGACGGCACCAAGCAGAAGTTCAGTGATCCCATGCCTGCACGCGACGTGCCGTTCACGGTGACGATTACCACATCTGCGGACCAGACGCCCGTCGGCACCTACATGCTCTCCGTGGGGGGCACGATCAAGCAGTCCGGCGTCCCGGACCGTCAGGTACCGGACCCCGGCACATACACGCTTACGATCACCCCCGCAATCCGGCGTGTGAAGGTGTTGCTCGATCGTTCCTCGCAGACGCTTGCAGCCGGAGCCTCGGTGGATATCCCGGTCACACTCAAGCGCAAGAACTACGACAACCGCCTGGTGACCTTCCAGTCAAGCAGGTTGCCCGATGGTGCAACGGGGACGTTCAATCCGCCCTCGACCATGGGGAACAGTGCAACGCTGACGCTGTCGCTCGCATCAACGACGATGCAGGGAAACTCCTCGCCGCATTTCGGCATCCGCGATGAGATCGATCTCACCAAGATCGTGGATGCCGTGCTTCAGCTGACGGTGCAGCCGCCCGCGGCCGGGACGCTGACGCTCGTTGTGATGCCGACCACCGCGAACATCGAACCGGGCACCAGTGCCTTCTTCAACATCACGTTGAGCGATCGTACAACGAATGAAGTGATCAGGCTCGATGTCGACCGCGCGAAGAGCTCCCTTGCGCCCGGAACGCAGATCGTGGGCTTCACGGATTCATCGATCACCGGGTCCGATTCCTCGCAGCTCGAAGTGAAGGTGGACAAGACAACAACGGCCGACAGCATGCTGGTGCTTACCGGCACGCGGGCCGACGGGTCGATGCTGATGAGCGTTCCGCTCAAGGTGCATCTGCTCCCGAGCGTTCGCGTCGTGCTTCAGCCGAAGGAGCAGACGGCCAATCCGGGAGATGCCGTTGACCTGACAGCGACGATCTACAGGCCCAATCCGTCGGTCTCCGCGTCGCTCGGGATCCGGACCAGTAACGCTGTAATACCGATGCAGACGATTGCGATCCCTTCCGCTGCAAGCACGGAGACGATCGAGAATATCACCATCAACATCCCGAAGGATGCATCCGACCAGCGCCTGCAGGTAACGGCGACAGTGGTGAGCACCAAGCCGAACATCCTGAGCACCGACAACGATGATGTGTTCGTCGAGATCGTGACGAACGATTTCATTACGCTGACACCGACGTCGGATACGATAACCATACAGGAGGGGGCGTCCACCAATGTGACACTGCTGATCGTGGGGAATACGAATCAGGATGCTCTGCAACTGACGGCACCGACCAATGCGAACGTAGGGGTCGCCTTCACGGAGAACAATGCTACGGTTATCAACGTGGATGGCGCGGCAATCACGGTCGGCGTGGATTTCACCGGCTTGCATGCAACAGCAACCGCCGTGCCGATCACGATCACAGGGCAGGACCTCGCCAACCGCAACACGCGTGTGCAGAGCGCCACGGTGAACGTGAAGGTGAATCCGAAGCCGAAGGCGATGGAGGGGAAGCGCTTCAAGGAAGGGAAGGAGGGGAAGGAATTCAAGGAGGGAAAGGAGGGAAAGGAGTCGAAGGAGCGCAAGGAAGGCCTGGAGCACATAGGCCCCGGCGGGGTGGGCAACGGCAGAAGCGATGGCACGCCTCTTGCGTCCGACCTTGCTGCAGCGGCGGTTGCAGAGGGCCCGCATGAGCAGGGGCATGCGTTCATCGGCATCGATCAGCGTCCATCCGTTGGTGATTCCATCATGCGGGGAGATGAGAACCGATGATCGTGATCGTCACCGAGCCGGACGATCGAGCAGCAATGGAGTTGGCCGCGCGTCTGTCCTGTGACGGCGCGCGGCCCCTCCTGCCGCGGGATCTTTCGAACGCAGGATGGGTGTTCGATTGCGATGCTCCGGATCTATCCACCGCATGCATCGGCGGGGAACGCATACCATGCTCGGCGATCGATGCCGTTGTCGGGCGGCTGCCGGTTCTGCTTCCGCAGCACCTGCCGCACATTGCAGCCGCGGATCGAGATTATGTGGCGCAGGAGATGACGGCATTTCTCCTCGTCTGGTTGGCGGCATTGCAATGCCCGATGTTCAATCGCCCAACGCCGTGCAATCTGATGGGGCCGGCCTGGCACTCGAATCAGTGGCGTGCTGCGGCGGTGCGTGCCGGATTCCGGCTGGCCGGGCCCCGACCGGATTCGGCACTGGAGGGCGCCGCTGCCTCGGACGGCGCGACCGTTCGCGTTACCGTGGTCGGCAACAGGGTACTTGGAGCGTCGTGTGTGGAGAAGGAGGCGATCGCCGGTGCCCTGCGATTGGCGGAGAGCGCTGGGTGCGATCTGGTAACGCTTCTGCTGATACGCGACGGCATGTCGTGCAGATTCCTGGACGCATACCCGAGCGCCGATCTCGGTGATGAGACCGTGTGCGAGGCGCTTCTGGAAACGATCACCGCAACGTCAGGCATACGAGGCACGCCATGATGGATCGCGAGATGGTTCTGCTGTGGGGACTCTCCGGAGATGATCCGTTCGATTGCATTGCCGCGGAACTGCAACGGCGTGGGGCGCGTCATGTAGTCGTGGATCAACGGCAACTTCATCACGTGAGCATCGATGCGGCCAATGGCGATCCGGGGAGCGGGCTGCTGCGCACACCGGATGTCGAAGTCCGGCTTGAATCGATTACGGCGGCGTATCTGCGAGTGTACGATGTGCGCACACTCCTCTCGATGAACGCTCGAGAGAAAGGGTCCGGCCGGATCGAGCACGCTCTTCGCACGGAGCGTCTGCTCTCCTCGTGGTGCGGGCAGGAGTCGGCGTTGGTGGTCAATCCTCCAACCGCGATGTCCACCAACAACAGCAAGCCCTACCAGGCGATGCGTATCCGGGAGTTCTTTCGTGTTCCCTCCACGCTGATCACAACCGATCGCGATGCGGCGGAGGAGTTCTGCGCACGTTTCGATGCGGCGATCTACAAGTCGACCAGCGGAGTTCGCAGCATCGTTCAACGGCTGAGACCGGAGCATCGCGAGCGGTTTGCAGATCTGCGTTGGTGCCCAACACAGTTTCAGGAGTACGTTCCCGGCATCGACTATCGCGTACATGTTGTCGGGAGCGACACGTTTGCGTGCCGGATCGAAACGGATGCCGACGACTATCGCTACGCGGGGAAGCAGGGAGCGCGCCGCACCATTACACCCTGCACAATACCGGACAGCGTTGCCGGGCGCGCCATTGCGCTTTCGGCGGCGCTGGAACTTCACCTTGCCGGGGTGGATCTGCGTTGTACGCCGGATGGAGAATGGTTCTGCTTCGAGGTAAATCCATCGCCCGAATTTGCGTTCTACGCATCATGGACCGATCAACCGATCGGCGATGCGCTGGCAACGATGCTTCTCAGTTCGCCGAACGCGGCACGCGAACTGGAGGCGATCGGGCAGCAGTGAAATCTCAGGTTCTTCAGAACGGCGCATGGATCGATTAAATGCAGGTTGCTGCAGCCGGATCGTGTGACGACCAACACACATTGTTCAGCCAACAGTTGCACCACACGATCCGATTAATCCTTCCGAGGCAATCGACACTCGGAAAATGTCCACGATAATGTCTCCGGAATCATCACTGCGCCGTGTCACAGTTGTCCGCATTGAAATGTCTCGGAAGCTATCCGTCGTGTTTCGAGTTCATATGACGGAGACGGCAATGTTCGTTCACCCTAATGCCGGGACAACGTATGCGTCTGCGAGTCGTGCTTCTCCTCCTTATTCATCTATCGATCGTTCACATCGCGTTCGGCCAGACGCATCTGGACTCCGTTGGACATCGATCGGACAAGGCCGATGGCAACAGGAAAATGATCGAGTTGCTGGCAGAGGTCAATCGCAACAGCTATAAGTATCAAAATCCGTTCGCCACGACACCACGCATCGAGTTCTTTCGAGAGCTTACCAGAACAAGCCCCGATAACCGGCTCATGATGTGCCAGGAATTCATCAATGGCGGCCTTCAGGATGAAGCCATCGATACCCTGCTTGCATTCAAGGCACGCGGAAATTCGAATCAGAAGGTGATGGTTGTGTTCGACAGGGTGCTGGCGCTGGCGTACATGCGGCAGGGAGAACAGGATAACTGCGTATCGAATCATACATCGCAGTCGTGTTTGTTTCCGTTGGGTCCCGGGGGATACCATGCCAACAAGCGCGGATCGCGCGCCGCCATCGAGGTGCTTCGTTCGATTCTCGATCGTGACTCGAACGATCTCCAGTCACGATGGTTGTTGAACATTGCCTATCAGACTCTGGAGGAATATCCGGACAGTGTACCGCAACGGTGGCTGCTCCCACCAAGTCTCTTCCAGTCCGATTACCCGCTCCCGCGCTTCACCAACATTGCGCCGCAGCTCGGCATCGATGAGGAGGGGCTTGCCGGCGGTTGCTGCACGGAGGACTTCGATGGCGACGGCGATCTGGATATCGTCACGTCCTCGTACGGCATGAAGTCACCGATGCGCTACTATCGGAACAACGGCGACGGTACGTTCACCGAAGCAACCAAGGGCTCCGGACTCGAAGGCCTTGTTGGCGGTTTGAACATGATTCACGGCGACTACAACAACGATGGCTATCCCGATATCCTTGTGCTGCGCGGAGCCTGGATGCAGGAGTTCGGCAGATATCCCAACTCGTTGTTGCGGAACAACGGCGACGGCACGTTCACGGACGTTACCGCGGAGGCAGGGCTTCTCTCGTTTCATCCCACGCAGGCGGCGGTGTTCGCGGACTTCAACAACGACGGCTGGCTCGATATATTCATCGGCAACGAGTCCGGCGTGCAGCGCCATCCGTGTGAGTTCTTCATGAACAACCGCGACGGCACATTCACCGAGTGCTCTCACTCCGCCGGCCTTGATCTGGTCTCCTTCGTGAAGGGAGTTGCGTGTGGCGATTTCAACAACGATGGTCTTCCCGATCTCTACCTCTCCTGTCACGGGTCGCAGAATCATCTCCTCAGAAACAACGGCGTCAGGAACGGGAAGCTCACGTTCACCGACGTTTCGGTTCAGGCAGGTGTCACCGCTCCGATTTCCTCGTTCCCGACATTCTTTTTCGACTACGACAACGATGGGTGGGAGGACATATTCGTGTGCAGCTACGGTGTACAGAATTACATGGGGCAGCAGAGCACGGCCGTTGGCCTGATGGTGCGCGACTATCTGCATATACCGAATGCGGGCGAAGTCCCGCGGCTCTATCACAACAATCACGACGGCACGTTTACCGATGTCACTCACGAAGCCAATCTGGACCATGTGATGTTCGGCATGGGAGCCAACTTCGGAGATATCGACAACGATGGATATCTCGACATCTACGTTGGAACTGGATTGCCGGACTTCAACGCGTTGATGCCGAACCGGATGTTCCGCAACAACGGCGGCAGGGGCTTTCAGGATGTGACCACGGCCGGTGGCTTCGGGCATCTGCAGAAGGGGCACGCGATTGCCTTCGCCGACTTCGACAACGACGGCGATCAGGATGTGTATGCGGTGATGGGAGGAGCGTTCGAGGGGGACCTTGCGCACAGGACGCTGTTCGAGAATCCCGGGAACGGCAATCACTGGGTTGCGCTGGCGCTTCAGGGCGTTCGGTCCAACCGCAGCGCGATCGGTGCGCGGATCAAGGTGAGCGTGGCCACGCCGACGGGCGGGCGTGATATCTACAAGACGGTGAACACGGGAGGAAGCTTCGGCTCATCGATGCTGCAGCAGGAGATCGGTCTTGGCGATGCGGTGTCCATCAGCTCGATCACGATTACCTGGCCCGCCTCCAGGACGAAGCAGGTGTTCAGGAACGTGACGATGGATCGTTTCTATGCTGTGCGTGAGGATGCGAAGGTGCCGACCCGGATCGATCGTCCCGTGATCCACTTCAATACCAACGCTCCGGCTGCAACCGGCATGGATCATCAGCATATGATGCACGACGGCCAGATGGATCACATGGATGGAATGGATACCAGGCCGGCGGAGGACGAGCACGGCGACCATCATCACCATCGCTAGAGCGACCCCGCCTTGCGTGCGATTCAGGCTGTGCGCGGCCCTGATCGTTGATCACAGTGAACCCGGAAGGCTATCGGAATGATGATGGACTTCCATGATTGGTGGCCGGCATATCGAACGCGCTTCTCGAGGCATGGGACCTCGGATCCTTCTCGGGTGACGGGCAGTCGGCGCGGTCAATTCCTGCAGCGGCCGGATCGCGGGACGCTGCACGAGCGCCGGCCGTTCGCGCCTGCTTCTCCGGCGTTGCGTGCTTCGCTGCGGGGAGGAGAAGGGAAGACCGATCCTGACCGTGCTCATTCGCGGAACACTCTCCGTGAGGCGAACCACAGGATGTCTGCGGCGGCCGGCGTGGGCGGGGCGCAGATCTTCGGCAGGTTGCAGCGCCAGTATCCCCGCAATTCCGGCCATACAGGCCGAATGGCACAATTGGGAGAGAAGATGCTGAAGTGCAACTATTGTTCGTTATTTTGCAACGATCGTTTTCACGGCACGAGTCCGTTCCAAGGCCTGCGGAGCGCATTCCGCAATGGTTCCATGAACAGTTCCTCTCCGTGCGGCAGCCTGGGCACAGCAGGCGCTCGCGTGTGCCGACGACGCTCCCTCACATGGAATTTGCGGACCGCCGGTTGGTATCGACGTTGAGTCGGTTCGATCATGGCGAAGCGGTTCGTGCTTGCCTTCACGGCACTCGCCAAGCCCTGGCAACAGATGAAATGCTTCGGTACAAGGCTGATCGGCGCACAGTGGCCTACATGGTAGTGACCACCGCCCTGCTTGTTGTTCAATGGTCGCTTCCTGCGCTGAACCCTTTCCTTTATGCATTCTCGCTCTTCATGGCGGTTACGGTGACCGTGATCGCACACAATCACAACCACCTTCCCATCTGGCGCAAGAAGTGGCTGAACGTGGCGACCGATTACTGGCTTACCATCTTCTACGGCTTTCCGGCGTTTGCGTGGATCCCGACCCACAACAAGAATCATCACGCGCTGAACAACAAGGCCGGTGACTATACGATCACCTATCGCTACAGCGAGAAGAACAACCTGCTTACTCTGGTTGCCTATCCCACCGTCAGCAGCTTCTATCAGCAGAAGCCGATTCGCAACTACCTGAAGCAACTCTGGAACACGAATCGCCGGGAGTTCTACCTTGCTGCAATGCAGTATGCCGCGCTGGGAGCCTTTCTGATTCTCGCCTTCATCATCGACTGGCAGAAGGCGCTTCTCTACATCTTCATACCGCAGCAGGTGGGACTGTTTGCCGTGCTGGTCTTCAACTACGTTCAGCATGTACATGCGGAGGAGGAGTCCGAGTGGAATCACTCGCGCAACTTCACCGGCTTTCTCAACAAGCTGCTGTTCAACAACGGCTATCATACCGTGCATCACCAGCGCGCCGGCATCCATTGGAGTCTGCTGCCGGAGCATCATGCACGGGTTGAGCATCTGATCGATTCCTCGCTGAAGGAGCGGAGTTTCTGGTGGTATATCATTCGCGTGTACTTCCTCGGGCCGTTCGTTCCCGCCTTCCGTACACACTCCATGCGGTTGGAACGACTGAAGCGGACCAGCATGACCCCTCGGCCGCAGTAGACCCTCCGGCGCCAACGTGAACCAGTGAAAGAGCCCGCCCAACGGCGGGCTTGTTCGTTTCAGCATGCCGGAACGGCACAGCACCGGGCAGCCACCCGCGAAGGACACGCCGGCATCGTGGTACGAAACCGAGTACCTGCCGCTGACACCGCGTGACGCACGACTATCCCTTTGGAGAGGGCAGCGAGACAAGGATTGCCGTGAGTGCGAGCACCACGGTTGCTGCAATCAGTTCCCTGGCTGCGGAGCGCCGGATTGCTGCGGCCCCCTCCTCCGTTCCCAGCCGCGGACGCAGGCGCAGCCAGTTCCAACCACCCAGCCCGAACACGAACGCAACAGCGGCAAGCTTGGCGAGGAGAGCATAGCCGTACGGAGTGCTCCAGAGCGACGAGAACGGATTCAGATGCTGGAGCGCCGTGATGATGCCGAACAGGACCACAACACCACCGGATAGCAGCGCCATCGGCGAGAAGCGATGCACCATGTCGGCAACGATCGCGCCGCGCCGCTCGGAGGAGCGTTCCACCCGGAACACCACGCCGATGCCTGCAATCACCAGCACGAGGAGCGAACCGATCCAGATGCCTGCTGCGAGCACATGCAACGAGATCACCAGGCTTCCCCATTGCCCAAGCAGCAGCCCGGAGAGGCGGCCTCCGATAACGCCGATCACCGCAATCATCCAGCCACGTCCTGCCGGAGCCAGCGCGAGAAGAAAGCCGATGAGCGCCAGTGCATAGAACGCGAGGTTGAGGATTGTCCGCGTGTCGGTGGTGACGAGCTGCGTTACGGATTGTTGATGCCGTGCTGCCGATGCCGGCAGGCCAACGGCGAACATCACGATCCCGATCACTACGCCGGACAGCCCGATGAATGCCGCGCGCCGCATTGAGCCGACATGGACCGCCCGCTCGCCTGCAGGACCCGCCGTTACGATGCTCGTGAGCCTGCGCATCACGCCAAGGTAGAACCCGACGGCGCCAAGGGCGAGGAACGTACCAATGAACATGATGAACTCTGTAGAGACATGGGGCCACTCGATCAACGGCTTCGTTTCCATTGTGGAGACTCTGTTTGGTTGGGGTTGCTGACTGAAGGTCTCATCGCGCAGCGTGTACGGTTGCAGAGAGTCCTGCGCGGGATGCTCCGGTTGCGCGGATGCATCGCATGCGTGCGACGGCAGTTCCATCGCACGCCGGCGCAACGCGCATAACCTACTGCCATCTACGGACGTGTCACAACACGATTGGTTGATCGATTGCGAAAAGCGTTCCCGTGCCGGAACGCTTCGGCAAAGTGAAGTCGATGCGCGGTGGGCGCTCCGGGACCGTCGGTTCTACGGAGGGGGGCAGAGGAATGTCGGGTGGCGTGAAGTGGCGGTATGCAACAGACATGCCCGCCGTAGCCGGCGGGCATGAATGGCAGATCCGTTACCCCCGGGGTGCCAGGGAAGGATCTCGAATCGTTCCCGGTTCTCATGCGAGCGAACGTTCAGTTCGCATCCTCGATGCTCGAGCCACCGGAGGCGTGCTGTGTGAGGTGCGGGTGCCCCTTGTACCGGACCTTGCTTCCCCCGGACGCGCTTGCGTTCAGATCGCTGCTCACGCTGACCTCCACGGCGCTTCCGCCGGAGGCGTCCACAACGGCCGTGGCGGTGCGAAGATCGAACGCATGAACCCGGCTTCCGCCGGAGCATTCGCCCAGGTTCATCGACTGCGCGGTACCGGCAATCGTGATGTCGCTGCTCCCCGAGCAATGCTCAACGTTCACGGCTCCTGTTGTTCCGGTAATGGTGAATGTGCTGCCGCCGCTTGCCTCGCACTCGAGCGTACCTGCGTTCACATGCAGATCGATTCCGCTGCCGCCGCTTCCATTCAGGGAGAACGCGTCGCTCGTAAAGACATCGGATGACGATACATGACTGCCGCCCGATGCTGATATCCCGTTCAGCGTGACGAGATGCAGATATGCTCTGCGCGGCGTGAACGAGCTGGAGAACACGGCATCGTCAACGTCGATATGAAGCGTTCCATCCTTCACGTATGTCTGGATGCGGGGCTGCCATCCTTCCGGCGCCTCGATCGTAAGCGATTCCGTTGTGTCTTTGGTCACGATCACATCGAATCCGTGCGTGATGTCGATGCGAGAGAAGCCGTGTACGTCGCGTGTGGAGGTGACGGTATTGCCGGGCGTTACGCTGAGGTCGTTGCAGGAGGCAAGACCCACGCAGCCGGCAAGCGCAGCAACAGAAAGAATGGCAAGGGTATTCTTCATCGTCTCGTCAGTTCTGTGAACAACATGCTTGTGAATGCGATGCCCCCCTACGCTCGCAGGGGGCCGATGATTCACTCGGGGATGTGTCATTGCGTGTCCGCGGCGTCACGACGCAACCGGCGTTCGGCCTGCGACAAACGGCAAGGCCCGCTGGTGTACAGCGGGCCTGTGCGTGTTCGTTGTCGTGCTGCATTGCAAAGCCAAGCGCACGCCGATGTCCGTTACCGATGGCTTGAGCCGGTGACTGCCGTGCCCGGAGCCGGCGGTGCAGGAGGCGGCGCAAGCGTTACCTCGGCGTTCACCTCCAACGGTTGCATCATCTCCTGCATTCCTTCGCGGCCGCCTCCCATCCCACGGCCGCCTCCCCTGCCGCCTCCCATTCCGCCACCACCTCCCATGCCTCCTCCTCCTCCGAATATCCGCTCGGTTCCCATGTGGCCTCCGCCCTCGGACTGCTTCGGGGTTCCGCTGGCAATGGCCAGTGTAAATCGTCCACCGGAGGGAACGCGCAGCGCGTGGCCCGTAGTATCGTTCAGCCGCAGCGGGACCTGCAGCCGGTAGGAGAGTACGCCGAGCGTGTCGCGAATCTCCGGCATGATGCCGTATCCGCTGAAGGACTCCACCGTTCCCGCCTCCTTCGATTGATCCTTCTCGTCAACCAGCTCGATGCGTTCCAGCATCTCGTGTACCGGCGGTGCGTTGAGCAGAGCCTCGCCGGTGCGCGCGCCGGCTCGCGGATCGCCATGCTCCGGGCCGCGGCGATCCTCCTCCTCCTCATTGCGCAATGCTCCTCCTTCGCCGCGTGATTGAAGGCCGAGCGGGTAGTGAACTGCCAATGCGGCGCCATCCGATCCCTTGGGCGTAACGCGAATCGTGACTCCGAAGCGAACAAGCTTCATCATCGTTGCGCGGCTGCTGGTGACCAGCGTCAGATAGACGTTCGAGGAATCGTTCTGGATGCCAACGCCAACGTTCTGCTTGTCGATGTAGGTGATCGCCGTGTTGGGCGGGAGTTTGCCGGTTGCGGCGGGAGCAACCCAGTGGCTTGCCAGATCGACGGAACTGCTGCATCCCACGAGGAGGAGTGCGGCCACACATGGCAGCGCTCCCAGGAGAAGGAACCGATGAACATTCATGATGTGCACGGGGAGTATTTGACATTCCGGCATCTCGCCGATGCCGGCCGAAGAGTGAATTGAAAAGAGTGGGAGCATCCGTACCCACGCGCGGAGTATCCGAATGCCGGCATGGCGGCCGCGGCTTTCGCCGACGGCGCCGGCGGCCTGTCGGGACTGTTGCGCAACAGGGCAGGAGGATTAGATACCGTCCGGGCTGCGAGGTTCCGCGCAAGGCGTTCCGCTCTGAGTGGCCGTTCCTCTCAGCCGATCTGAGCGGTCTGCGGCAGCGAATGTAATGCCGGGCCGGGAACCGGTTCGCATGGTAAGAATACGGCCAACCCGGGTTTCCATTTGCGGGGGCCGCGATTCTATGTTCGCTGAAGAAAACCGTTCCGAGCGATCGAAGCGCTCGCAGTTCCTGTCAAAAACCGGAATGCGCTTCAGTGCCTGCGGGCTTTGCGGCGCCGAATGTCGGGGATTCCTACAGCCGGCGCTTCGATCAACAGCAGGGGCGGCCGTGAACCGAATCGCACATATCCGTTGGACCTCCGTATGCAACGCCCGATTCTTCTTCTGCTCCTGGGGCTGCTTCTGGTTGCCTGCAACAAGCCCGCCGGTCCGGAGGGTACGAACAACCCGCCCTCGGCAACCGTTGCGATGACACCTCTTGCCGATCTTCCGATGGCGGGCGGCGACGTAACGGGGATCTCCATTGCTCCGAACAATACCATTGTGGCCGCAGTCAACCGCAAGCTCTATTCCATGGATGCCGCCGGCGGCTCCATGCAGCTGATCAACGGCGATCCCGTTCATACGTCGATCGGGCTTGCGCCCGGCGGCGAGCTGTACACCGTGGCCGACCGCGACTTCCGAACCTACGATCTCGCAGCGGGCACATACCACAGCGCACCGATCGATCCCGCCGGACCGTTTGCAACGGGCCGCACGATCATGGAAAGCTACGTCACCTTCTCCCCCTCCGGCGAGCCATATATCAGGATCATCAACAATACGCCTCAGACTTATATCTACCACAGCACGGACAAGGGCGTTTCCTGGCAGGCGTTGGCGCTCCCCAGCGGCTTCCGGTACGGAGGCGGCCTTGCGTTCGCACCGAACGGCGACATCCTCATGACATCCGCGTTCGGCTTCTACCGCTCCAGTGATCATGGTGCAACGTGGACAACATCGTCGCCTGCGATAGCGAACTACGGTCCCGATGTTCTTGCCGCATCGAACGGTGATATCTACTGCTGGGTGCGTGGCGGCGGGGGGCTGCGCGTATCGCACAACGGCGGCGCAAGCTTTACGGACCTGGCCCAGTTCAACCGGGCTCCGTACTTCGTGGACGTTCAGCAGGGCTCCGACGGTGCGCTGTATGCGCTCGCCAATCGCAACTCCCTCGGCTCCGACCTTGCGGCCCGGCCCAGCAGCCTCCTTCGTTCCACGGACGGCGGCAGCACGTGGAAGAATGCGTTCTACGCCCAGGGTCGGGTGTTCGCCATGCGCGGATCGATGATCGCCATCGGCCTTGCCGCAACGGGACCGGACAACAGGGGGGGCGGCATTGCGATCTCACAGAACAATGCCTCTACGTGGACTCAGGGTGGGATGGGATCCGTTGCGCAGATCATGGACGTCGGTTTCGACAGGGACGGCAACGTGATGATCCTTGCAGACAACGGACTGTATCGCAGGATGCCGGGAGGGTGGCAGACATTCGGCACGCAGCCGGGCCTCTTCAGCCGGTTTGCATCGGGGTTGCACGGCACGCTGCTCCTGGCGAACACTGCATCCGTCTTCTACTCCGGCGACAACGGTGCCACCTGGAGCGAGGATACCATCCCCAACTATCAGAGCGGCATCGACCCTCCTGCCGTTGAAGTTCTCCTCGGGCGGCATGCGGGCGGATTCCTGCTGGACATTGCATCGTACTCCGATACGCGTGGCTACAGCAACGGCCAGCTTTACAGAGTCGGCGCGGACGGCAGGCCGGTGAAAGTACCGACGGCGCCAACGCTCTCCAGCCTGGTGGAGGATGCCAACGGTCTGCTGTACGGCGCAACCCAGGTGCTGGACGCGTTTACCAGCACCTTCAGGAGCACCGCCTACTATTCATCCGATGGCGGTGCCACCTGGACCGAACAGAAGAACCTGAAGGCCGGGCAGGCATTCAACAGTCAGAACAAGTACTTCAGCATCGACGGCCAGGCCAGCTACAGCCTGAACACACTGGATGGTACCAAGACCGTGTTGACGCTCGGCGGCTTCACGACGGCGGGGAATCTTGTCAGACGTGTGGTGTTCGGACCGGACGACAAGCTCTATCTGATCACGTACGACAGCGGCATGTTCATCTCCGCGGTGCCGGTTCGGTAGTTTGCCGTGCAGTCATGGCAGGTCCGTTGCCGTGATGCCTGCTCGCCACCGGCACACAGGCCGATGCGGCTCGCGGACGCACGTTGGGCCCGGGTTGTACTCGGCCCCTTCCGCCGGCTGGAGATCGCGGAGGGAACTCTGCGACAACGTCATGAGGGTCGTTCCGCGATAACACGGCGGTGGTATCAAGGATCAAGTCCCTCTGTACTCAGGGATAGCGTGGAATGATCGGTCCGTCATCCGGGAGCGGAATGAACTCCGTTTCATCGGGCACGGGATCGAACCGTCCCTCGCGCCAATCGGCCTTGGCCTGTTCGATCCGTTCGCGCGAACTGGAGACGAAGTTCCACCAGATATGCCGCGGGGCATCCATGGCTGCCCCGCCGAGCAGAAGGAGCTGCGTGGCGGAGCCGACAGGCGCACGGAGCGTGACCGGCTCTCCCGGCTTCAACACCAGCAGCCCACCCTCGTTGAACGTGCCGCCATCACGATCGAGTTCCAGCGTTCCCTGAACGATGTAGACTGCGCGTTCCTCATGCTCAACCGGCATCGGAAGCTGCGCGCCGCCATCCAGCCGGACATCGGCGTAGAACATGTCCGAGTGGGTGGCAACGGGTGAGCGTTCACCGAAGAGCGATCCCGCTATCAGCCGCACATGCTTTCCCTCTCCCTCGATCGTCGGCAGTTCCTTTGCTTCGTGATGGGCGAAGGAGGGGGCGTCCTCCTCGTTCCGCATCGGAAGCGCAACCCACGACTGTATGCCGAAGATGCGCGAACCGGTGCCGCGCAGCTCGTTGGGCGTCCGCTCCGAGTGCGCGATGCCACGTCCGGCCGTCATCCAGTTCACATCACCCGCACGGATATGCTGTCGCGTGCCAAGGCTGTCGCGGTGCAGCGCCTCGCCTTCGAACAGGTAGGTTACCGTTGCAAGCCCGATGTGCGGATGCGGCGCCACATCCATTGCGCGGCCCGGCTGAAGAACTTCCGGACCCATCTGATCCAGGAAGATGAACGGACCCACCATGCGTCTGCGCGACGAGGGGAGCGCGCGCCTCACCGTGAAGCCGGCTGCGATCTCGCTTGTCCGCGGCAGTATAAGCGCCTCGAGTGCGCCTGGAGCCGCGGCATCGCCGGGGTTTGAACGGTTGTCGGGAGTTGCCATCGCGTTCCTGCCAGGTTCATGGTATTGATGCTGCATTACGGGAAGGCGGCTGCAGGCCGGCCTTCCCGTGGTCTGCCGGCCGCGCTCGTTGCCGCTCTATGCTGCGTGAACGTTCCCGGCCGGACGCTCCACTTCGCCATCGGCATGGCGGGCGAAGCGCCCTTCCTCGCGAGGATGCACGGGCGCATTGCCCGGCCATGGCCAGCCGCCGAACTGCGTGCGCCGGTAGTCAGCGAACGCCTGTTGAATCTCCTCCTGCGTGTTCATCACGAACGGTCCGTACTGGGCAACCGGCTCGCCGATCGGCCGCCCCTGCAGAAGCAGCAGTTCGCTCTCCTGCGGCCCGTTCTCGATCGCGATGCCGGCATCGGCGCGCAACTCCACGCCGCGGTTCAGCGGGATGTCGCGCCCGTCCATCCGGAGCGAGGCACCGCGGAAGAAGTAGAGCATGCGATTGGTTCCCGCGGCTGCCGGCGGAAGAGTCCACTGCGCGTTCGGTGCCAGCGCGATCGTCCAGATCGCAACATCGGCGTCGGTGCGTGATGCCCACGACTCCGGAGGCGGCGGAGGCGCCTTCTCGGAGCCGATGCTTCCTGCAATCACCATCACCTCCGTGCTCAGTCCGTTCGCATCGCGTTCGATATGGCGCGGCACATTCCGATCCCAGAACATGGTGAAGTGGGGCTCCGCCATCTTGCCGGCGGCAGGCAGATTGAGCCAGATCTGGAACAACTCCAGCGGGTTGGGATTCTCGCGATCGATCAGCGGGAACATCTCCGCGTGATTGATTCCCCTTCCTGCGGTCAGCCATTGAACGTCGCCGTTGCCGTAGCGCGCGGCGGCGCCCATGGAATCGGTGTGGTCGATCAACCCGCGGCGCACGATCGTCACCGTCTCGAAGCCGCGATGCGGATGCTGCGGGAATCCCGGCACGTTCTCTCCATGATACATCCGCCAGCCATCCTTCCCTTCGAAGTCCTGTCCCATCCGTCGTCCGGCAAGTGAAGCGGCAGGCCCCATCGCCTCGTTGCCGGCCGGGTAGCCGTCCACATGATGCACGCAGAAGAGAAACGGGTCCAGCGTCTTCCACGGAAAACCGAGCGGATGTATGCCGATGATGTTGCTGTCGTTCATGTGATCTCCGTTCATTCGGGGTAAAGATAGCGAGGGGCGAGGGCTCCACATCCGCAGGAAATCCCCCTTCCTATCCAGTTGAGAGAATCGCCGGGATCCTGATCTGCATCATGGTTGATCCATGCGCCATCACCGAGCTTGCAGATGTGAATGACGTCCATTGCTATCAATAAAGTTTTTGGAGGATGAGATGAAGACTCATGGAGTCATCAGAATGGTTTTCGGCGCGGTGCTGATGCTGGCGGCATGCAAGGAGACGGCAACAGGGCCAAACGATCTGGGGGGCGATACGAATCTGGATCTCACGCAGGTGGGAAATACGTTCACAACGTTCCTCAATACGGACTCCTACGTTCCCGGCTTCGATCACATGCAGGACAGTGTCGTGATCACCAGGAACGATAACGGGATCGTGACCACGCACGCACAGGTTCGGTTCGACTCCGTCTTCGTTGCAGCCCTGGATTCGTCACTCGGGATAGCGTCCTATCCGAAGAGCGTGAAGCTCGCCATCCTGGATACCTATCTGAAACGGTATGGTGCCGCGATCGACTCCACCAACAAGCAGGCGATGAAGGTGACGTTCGATTTGAAGATGAAGGTCACGTCCGACGGGCTGCAGGAGTTCATCAGCAGCAAGGGTGATCTCTCGCGGCCGTACACCATCGTGAAGTATGCGGCTTCCGTAGGAGACAAGTACGAGTTCACGAACACCGAGGGGATCAAGATCACGCGTGAGGTTACCTACAAGTCCACAACGGACGACTATCAGATCGGCTTCATGCTGATCAAGGTCGAGAAGGTGGAGGAGACCTCGGACGACCCCCTTGTTGAAAAGATTACCTACTACGCAAATCACAAGTTCGGTCTCGTGGGGGTTGTGCTGCGAACGAAGACCGGGAAGGAATTGAAGCTGGGGATTATTCCGCCAACCATGTAGGTAGGGCAACCATGTAGGTAGGGCCGCGAAACGTCGCGTTGCGAGGTGGGGTTGGGAACCAGCCTCGCTCTGTTTCGCGAGCCGGGGGGCTTTGATGCAGCGCAGGCAATGGAAGGATGGGATTGTGGATTTCATCCCCGCCTGTCTGCCGATCCTGGATTGCTCTGTTTGAAGCTCCATCAAGAGCAGAAGGCCCGCCGTTTTGCGGCGGGCCTTCTGCATGCAGGGGGATGGAGTCCGCGCTCCGCCTATCGCGGCACATCGAGCGCCGGGTTGCGGGCGAAGAACCCAACGGGGAGCAGCCGGAATCCGATATGCGTCATCGTCATGATGGGCCACTCCTCCGGGCGCGGGATGTGCGTGATTCCCATCGTGTACCAGAGCACCACATCCGTGTTGTCGATCGATTCATTGTCCGCGATCCAGCGTGGAAGGCCGTCACCGCCGGCACTCTGGCTGGGGTACGCGCCGGCCGCGTTCATCTCCCCCTCGTGATAGCGCGTTGCCCAGAAGTGGTTGCTGATGAAGCCCGCGCGCTTGCGCACCGATGACGTGGCCGCGGCGAACGGAACAGTGTTCGCGCCAGGGACCAGTGCATAGCCGCAGTGATGCCCGAGAGTGTTGGTGGTTCCGGTGTTGAACACCTTCCATGCTCGCGATGATTCCACATCCAGACGCCGCGCGGCCGTGCGTTCCGTGGGGAGGAACGTCTCCTCCATCGCGAACGAGCTGCCGGTCGGGTTCGCCTTCCCCTGCGGCAGCGGCTTGGAATCCACCTCGGCAACGGAGTTGTTCACGCCGTCCACATCCATGTCCAGTCGGAAGCAGAAGTAATGTTGATGATGCGGCGCAACGATGTTCGGCGACACCAGATGGCCGAAGCTTCCGGTGGTGCTGTGGTCGTGCGAGGCAGTCTCGCTCACTCCCTTCGGAAGCATGATGCCGGTGAGCCCGGCATCAACCTCAAGCCCGCCATCCTGATGAAAGATCCAACTGATGGAGTAGTCGTAGTTGCCGATGCTGGCAACGAAGAAGAGAACCAGTTCGCGCGCGCGCCGCGACTCGTTCGCGCCGGAGTAGGTATCGAAGTGCTTCCAGAGGATGCCGCCGTCGCGCTCGTAGATCCCCACCACGCGCGGCAGCGTATAGGCCTTGCCGGAATCGTCGGCGAACACCGCATCCAGCAGGGTTGCATTCGCAGGCGCATCGATGTTCGCCTCCAGCGGGCTGGAGAGCCTTCCCACGCCGTACTCGCCGACGTCGAACGCGCTGCGCCATCGCCAGTTGGAGTCCGGGTCCGCATACGGCACAACCATCTCGGAGAGCGAGCCGCGATAGAGCACCGGGCGCTCGCGGCCGCCGTCCTCGTAGCCCACCGTGTGGAGCACCAGCCCTTCGCGCGGGTGCATGGAGAATCGGAGATGCCATCCCTGCCAACGCAGCTCGTTCCCCTGCAGTTGGAAGCTCGTACCCTGCGGCTGCGTGATGGCAAGCGGCGTTGGCGCCGGGCGCAGCCTCCCGATCGATGCGGTGTCCAGCTCCTGACTGCGCGGCGGCAGCGGCATGATCCCTGCATCGTGGAACTCCACCACCTTCCGCGTATTCATGTCCACGATTGCGGTAACGCCCTCGATGGGCCGGCCGTAGAAGTTGAACGCCTTCCCCTTGTAGTAGGTGAGCGCGCGAAGCAGGCGGCCGTGGTAACTCTTCGGGATATCCCCTGCGGCCCATGTGTCGATCTGCACGCTGTCCGGCGATATGCCGCGGATGCGCATCGCCTCCTGCCAGCGCGGATCTGCCTTGAGGATCGCGGGGACACGGTCGTACTCCACCACGAACACCTGCGGCTGCACGCCGGGAATCTCCTTCCACGAGAGGAGACGCTCTGCGCGAAGGTCGGCAACGGCCTCGAACGTGCGGTTGTTGGGCCTGTCCATCACGATGGCGAACGCCTCGCGTCCGAACAGCATGCCGGGATGGAATGAGAGAACGAAATCCTTGGAGGGCTCGTGCAGAACGATGGTGGAGAAGAGCGCATCGGCCGGGAAGCCGGGCGCCGCGCGGATGATGCGCGCGGCTGCGTTGATCTCATCCGCACTCAGCGGGTCCAGCGGATGAACCGGTGCCGCGGTTGCTCCGAGGCATGTGATGAGAGCGAAGAGGAGAAGGGCGATGGTGTACGAAGCAGGGAATCGTCTCATGGCCGGGCGTAGTGTGAAGCGAAGTCGTACGGCGCGAACATCTTCGCCGTGCATTGGCAGGCGGCCAAATATACATGCTGCGCGGCTGCTGCAATGCCTTTAGCGTTGCGATCGCCGTGCATGACGGTAATGCTCTCCACGCCGGTTGGTTCGTTGTGCCTCCACGCGGCGAACGATGCAGGCGCATGCGGAACGCGACAGCGGCACATCGTGAACGTTCGATCGCGGGCACTCCGGAACAGGATGGACAATGGTTGAGCCGTTGAACGGCCCGGCGCCCCGGTCCGGACGTGCGGCAACATTCGCGCATCCCGGCCGATGACGCATGAGCAGTCCGGCCCTGCCCTGCAGCATGGGTACGGTTGGTGATGCATGAAGCTTGTCGCGGGGTGCCGGTCGATGGGGAGCAGACAACAATGGCGGGCACCTCGGTACCCGCCATCGTCGTGCGACCGTGTGGCCGCGACCTCGAGCGATCGTCATTCCTCCGTTACTGGCACGGCTGCCCAAGGCAGAGCGCCACGCCGGAGATTTCGATATGCGGGCACTTCTCATCCGGCGACTGGACGTGGCAGACGCGCACGCAACAGACCGGGCCAACCTGCAACGTCTCACTGCACCGGGCTGCGGCCGGATTCAGGAGGGTATAGCAGCCGCCGCCGCAAAGCCGGACACATGCATCCTGCCAGTCGCCGCAGGGGATCGTCAGGGAGGTGCCGGGCGCTACGGCAACGCAGGTGGTGTAGCCCTCGGGAGAGATACGATAGCAGATCGTCACCGGGCAGGCAACGTCCTTCAGGACGTCGATTCTGACCGTCGGGCAGACACACTGGGCGCGTGCCGTTCCGGCAGCGGCGACCATCATTGCGGCAAGTGCCATCGATACCATTGCAATGCGTACGTGATTCAGATAGCAGCGTACCATGAAATCCTCCACTCTGTTTGAGATAGTGAACGTATTCCGCCACGCCGTTCGACGATCGAACGCGGCGGCATTGAGCGATGTGTGCGAGCAACGTCCGCTCTCTGCGGCGGTGTTGCACTGCAGCGTCTGAAATGGATGCCCTGCGGTCGGGCATCGGGCCGCAGGCCGGCACGCAACCAGCGTGCGCGCCGGCGGTGCTGTTCAAGTGCCGTCAGCAGCCGACGCAGATCGACGGCGTCACTTTCAGGATCAGGCACTCCGCAACCGAGGATTGCATGCAGATATCAACGCAGCAACCTGTCTTGGCGCAGATGCAGCGGATGCACGTGCCGAGCTTCGGCAGGCAGTGAAGCGTGCCGTGGCAGTCGCGGAGTTGGTACCGGTTCAACTGTGCGCAGTCCACAACGTGATCGCCCGGTGCAAACGTGATGCAGGTTGGCGAGGTGGGATCGCACAGCACGACTCCGCACGTCAGGTTGGGATCGATGGAGATCGTTGCGGTGCCGCAGGCGCAGGGCGACGGGGTGCAGTTGAGCTGCGCGCTCGCGGTTGCCGCGCCGGCCAGCATCACGAGAAGCGCAAGCGCCGCAAGGCGTGCGACAAGTGCCGCGCTGAGAGCACGGATGTTCATGATCATCTCCTGTCTTGATGAGCGGTATATGCAGGCCGGATTCCGGAGGAAGAGGAGATGACGCAGCCGGTTGCGGACAGCCATGCAGTGCGCGCACATCGTTCTGCATCCTCCATTACGGCATCGTACCTCGGGCAGGGTTTGAGCGAAGAATCACCCGCGATGCCATGCGGATGCCAGCCGGCACTGCTGCCGGGTCCGCCTGGAACGCGGCACCGGGATGCGTTCGGTCGGGAGCTCGAACTGAAGTGGGGGGAGCGGCGTGCCGTATCACCGCACGCGTGAATGCCTGGAAAGAATTGCCGGGGCGGACCGCATTCATACTGCCAACTTCGGAAGCGCTGCCGTCCCCCGGTAGTACATGATTGTGTACCTCTCCAATCGGGACAGGTTGAGCGATTGGCATCGGTGCGACGTTGGCGCCGTGATGATGATTCCGGCCGGAGGTCTCAATGCTCCGTTAGGAATGAAGGGCCTGCATTGTCTACCTGATATCGTTGTGTTGCGAGGACCACAGGCGGGGCATTGCCGAGGGATACATCGATATCGTCGATGCCGGGGTCTCGCGAAGACGGATTGAATGTCCGCTCCCGGGTGGAGATGATTTTTCGAATCTTCATGTCCAGTTCAGCCATCGGTAATCCTCTTTCAGTATGCCGGTCTGTGGTGCTTCCGGGGTTCAGTGATGCAGAGAGTGCGGACGCATGCGTTGTTCGCTGAAGCCGTGCGCACATCATGACGCCACATCCTGCTGTTGGCAGTTCCCATCATAACCGGATTGCGCCCGTTTGCCTGCAGCGCCGAACGCCGGGAACTCCGATATCACCGGACCTCGTTCGCAATCACTGCCTGTTGGCCGGCAATACGTCACACGCTATTCCACATGATCGCCGCCATACTGCTGCTCGCACTGGTACTTCTCTCTCCCGCGCTCCGCGCCGAGGAGTATCCGAAGATGGAGCGCATCACTACTGAACAGGGGCTTTCCCAGAACATGGTCTTCGCGATCCACCAGGATCGCGAGGGTTTTCTCTGGCTCGGCACGCGCGATGGGCTGAACAGGTATGATGGGTACGGCTTCATGGTATTTCGCCACGATCCTCTCGATCCCGAATCGCTTCCGTGGACAAGCGTGATGTGCATCACCGAGGATTCGGACGGCAATATCTGGCTTGCCTCCTTCGGCCGGCTCTGCCGGCTGGACCGGCGCACATTCCGGTTCGTCACGGTTTCGTACGGTGCGGGGAACAGTCTGGTGAGGGCGATTCATGGAGATCGGTCGGGGAACGTATGGATCGGGACGGTGAACGGGCTGGTGCGCTACGATACACGTTCCGGGAGGCTCGCGTACTTCCATGCCAATCGCGCAGATCCCGGCGCGCTCGCGTGCGATACCATTGTCTCGCTCTACGAGGATCACGAGGGTGCGCTCTGGATCGGCACCGGCAGGGGATGCATGCATCGCTACAATCCGGCCCGCGGGAACTTCACACGCTACGGTTCCGGTCTTCCGGGTGCGGACGAGGTGTGCTGTCTGGGCGAGGATGCTGAGGGAACCATCTACAGTGCGCTTGCGCTGCCGGGGGAACGGTACGCCGTCCTCGGCATGGATCGCTCAACCGGAGCCGTTGTCAGCACCTTCTTCAACTCTCCGAAGCAGATCCGCCAGTGCTCGGGCTGGGAGCAGCCGATGTTCATCGATCCGGATGGAGGGCTCTGGGTACAGATGCTTTCGCAAGGCGGCGCGGATCACTACACCGCACGCACGATACTGCGCCGCATTCCGCTGTGTGGGAGAGGGCGCGGGATAACCATCACCGCGCCTGCCGATCAGCCGCTCGATCGCATACGAAAGATCGTCCGCGATCGCTCGGGGACTCTCTGGCTGGGGACGGAGAACGGCGTGTTGAAGGTGAATGCGGATGAGCCGCGCTTCCACACGTACCGGAACATTCCCGGAGACCCCGCCAGTCTGAGCGACGATCGGGTGCGCGGCATCATCCGGGACCGCTTCGGCACGCTCTGGGTTGGAACGGACAACGGATTGAACCGCCTGGACAGCGGGAGCAGCAGATGGGTCCGATACCTGTACAGCCGGGAGAAATTTTCGTCGAACGGAACCCAGGTGGTCAATACCATCTTCGAGGATACAGACGGCGCTCTCCTGATCGGTACCAACCACGGTTTCTACAGATACGACAGACGAACCAACAGAATTTCGGATGGCCGCGTCCGCAAGCTGGCGGTGTGGTCGTTCTGCCGTGATGATTCCGGCACGCTCTGGGTGGGGACGCACAACGAGGGGATTCTTCGCTACGATCGCAACGGATATCCGCTTCCGTCCGTTGCCCAGCGGGCGAACGATTCAACCGCCATCATACCCGCGCTTGTGTGGGACATGCATCGTGACCGCAATGGAGTACTCTGGATCGCCACCTCGGATGGGCTGTATCGACGGCTGCCCGGGCGCGAGGTCTTCAGGAAGTACGGTGTCTATCCTGCCGATCCGCATGGCCTCACCGAGGCGAGCGTCTGTGCGATCATGGAGGATGCGTCCGGGGGGCTCTGGTTCAGCACGTATGCCGGCGGCTTGAACCGGTACAACCCGGCATCGGACGGTTTCACTTCCATTACGTCGCACGACGGCCTGCCCAGCGACGCCATCTACGGTGCGTTGATGGATGCATCGGGAAAGCTCTGGATCAGCTCCAACACCGGGCTTGTCGCATACAATCCCGCCGCGCGGACCTGCCGCGTCTACAACGCCGGCGACGGGCTGCAGGGGAACGAGTTCTCGTTCAAGGCGTTCTTCAAGGCGGAGGATGGGGAGATGATCTTCGGCGGGATTCATGGCATCAGCGTGTTCCAGCCGGACAGCCTGTATGCGCGGCAGGAGAAGGCGCCGGTGGTGGTGACGGAGTTCCGCGTGTTCGACAGGCTTGTCCGACGGGAGTTGTTGAGCGGCGACACGGTGGAAACCAGCTACGGTCAGGACTTCATCTCCTTCCAGTTCGCCGCGCTGGATTATGCCAATCACTCGGGGATCCGGTATGTATACCGACTGGATGGTTTCGATGCGGAATGGATCAACTGCGGTGAGCGGCGCTACGCCAGCTTCACGAACCTCGATCCGGGCACGTACACCTTCACGGTGAATGGAAGCAACCGCGACGGCATGTGGAGCACTTGCCCGCTCTCGATTGTCCTCAGGGTTGTTCCCCCGTTCTGGATGACATGGTGGTTCCGCACGGGCGTGCTCATGGGAGCCGGGCTCGCGATTGCCGTTGCGGTGATGCTCCGGTTGCGGTTCGTGCGGGCGCAGGAGGCATTGCGGCGCCGGAGCGTGGAGTCGCAACTTCATGCACTTCGCCTTCACGTGAACCCACACTTCATCTTCAATGCGCTCAGCTCCATCCAGCATCTCATTCTCATCATGGAGCCGGATCGCGCCGTGGAATATCTCGCCCGCTTTGCACAACTGGTGCGGGCGGTGCTGGAGAACTCCGAGCGCACATCCATTCCGCTTGCGGACGAAATCGCCACACTGAGCAATTATCTCGATCTGGAGTTGTTGCGGTTCGAGGGGCGGTTCCACTATGCGATCGAAGTGGACGCCGCGCTGGATACGCATCGCGTCTCGATCCCGACAATGCTCATTCAGCCCTGCGTGGAAAACGCAATCCGGCACGGCCTGCATCACAAGGCCGGCCTGGGGAACCTCAGGATTGCGATCGAGGGGCGCGCTGATCGTATCCGTTGCACGATTGAGGATAACGGTGTGGGACGCAGGCGCGCCGCGGAGCTGCGCCCCACGAACGGACATGCCGGAAGGCCGGTTGGAATGCGGGTTACAGAGGAGCGGTTGAAGATCCTCAACGCGGTCTCCTCCGGACGCGGACAGATCAGTATGGAGATCACCGATCTCTTCCACCGGAATGGCGATCCCGCCGGCACGCGCGTGGAGCTGTTCATCCCGATTGAATCCACGTGACATCAATTCCCGGAGAGCGATATGATGCATGCAGTTGTTGTCGACGACGAGCCACATGTGCGTTCCGCCATGGTGGAGTTGATGAACCGGTACTGTGCCGGTGTGGAGGTGGTGGGGACGGCGGACTCCGTTGCCTCCGCCATCGAGGTTGTCCGAGCCTCCGATCCCGATATCGTCTTTCTCGATATCGAGATGCCGGAGCGCAACGGCTTCGAGCTTCTGGCCGCGTTCACGCCGATACCGTTCAAGGTGGTGTTCGTTACCGCCTACGATCACTATGCCATTCGCGCCATCAAGCTCTCGGCGCTGGACTATCTGCTCAAGCCGGTCAATCCGTTCGAGCTGCAGGCCGCGGTGGCGAAGGCCGGGACGATGGTCAACGGCATCGAGCCGGGGCAGATCGAGTTGATGAACGATCACGCTCACGGCCGCACGCTCAGCAGAATTGTGATCCCGACGGAGAAGGGATTCGTAGTTCTGCCGGTTGAGGATATCGTTCGCTGCGGATCGGCCAGCAACTACACCTCGCTGCATCTGCGCGACGGAACGCATGTGGTCAGCTCGCGAACCCTGGGCGACTACGAGGAGTTGTTTCTCGACGCAGGCTTCTGCCGCGTGCACCACTCGCATCTGATCAACATGCGCCATGTGCTTCGCTATCACAAGGGGAAGGGGGGTGTGGTGGTGATGTCCGATGGCTCGGAGGTGGAAGTCTCCACGCGCAGGCGGGATACCTTCCTGGAAAGCATCAGAAGGATATGAACGGATCGATGCGTCGCTCTCCGCAGTACCCGCCGTGCACGGGTGTGCGTCTGCGGTGGACGGCGGATCGTTCCCCGGCCCCTCCGCGGCGCAAGCGGAGCCACTCATCGAGCAGTTGCGTGCGGGCTGGAGGCAACTGCTGCGGCCGGCTGAGCAACTGCACGGGTGCGGACACGATGATGCGTGCGCCGCATGCATCGGCGCCGCGCAGGCCGCTCCGCTGAGCCCTTCCGGGCTGCGCCGCTCTTCCTGTCCGCCATCCTCACGAAAAGATTCCAGACGATTGCTCAACGATAACGGGCGGGCATCACCACACCCGGTGCGCCTGCTCACTGTTCGTTGTCGCCACCGCAGGCTCACGATATGTTCAACCAGCAATGCGAACCGGACGCGGCTCGTGTCCGTGCTTCCCGTGCCTGCGCGGAGGCCGTCGCATTGATACTCCGGTCTCGAAAATCCACATCAACATACTCGTGAGGTTCGAAATGCGGAAATTCGCATCATGCCTGCCCACGCGGCGGCATCGTTCGCGTGCTGTCATTGCAGCGCTTGCCATCGCCATGCCGGCGCTGCTTCCTTCATTCCACGCGCAGCTCCATGCGCAATCTCCCGATGCCTACATCGGTGACTTCTACATGGATCCCGGCTTCGAGCCGAACACCTCCTGGCAGGGAGGCGGCGTCAGCAGGGACATCTACGTACGTCACAACCAGGACGGGCTGCAGCCGGGGAAGAACTTCGATCAGGGTGCGATCAGCGGACAGAACAACTGGGTGTACGTTCAGGTGCACAATCGGAGCAACGACATGCTCTTCTACGGCGAGGTGCATGTCTACTTCAGGAAGGCGTTCGTGGGAACGTCCAACTGGTCAGCGGACTGGGTGGGAAGCTACCCGCTCGGCGATGAGATCGGCACCGGATACGTGTACTATCTCCCCGGCCATACCTCCACAACCGTGGAGATCCAGTGGCCGTCGGGGAAGGTGCCGGTTCCCAATGTTGCGTTCAACGATCCGAACGCCGGGCACTTCTGCCTGCTGGCGCGTCTGGTATCCGCGGAGGATCCGATGGCAACGGCTGAGGGAACGAATGTCAACACCAACGCCTACAACAACAACAACATCGCATCGAGGAACATCTCCATCATGAAGCCGGGCGGGCCGGTTGCAGCCCTCGATGTCATCAACGCCAGGGATCAGTCGGTAACCAACCAGTTGCACTTCTCGGTTCCGGGCGCGGAGATGGGCGACCCGCTCACATCGCACTGCACCATCACCCTGGATCTCGGCCCGGATCTGTATGCACTGTGGGCCGCGGGGGACAAGTCGGGCGAGAACGTCACCGATCTGGGAGGCAGCTCCATCAGGATCGACGGACCGGATGCGTGGATCGGCGGCATCGAGCTGGGCGGGTGGGCCAGCTATACCATCCATGTCCAGCTTTCCGACTTCGATACCGATCCGGGCGTTGCCAGCAATGTCTATCACTGGACGATTGCCCCGCAGGATCAGACCACCGGCGAGCTGCTCTCGGCCGAGGAGTATGAGGTCCACATGTCCGACGCGGACAATGCCCCGAAGCAGGTGGCAACGGGCGTCGACAACACCGCAGGTTCGCTGGCATTGAGCGCGGCGCCGAACCCGACGTACTCTGCGGCAACCATCACGTACTCGCTTCCGAGCGAGGGGAACGTTGGCCTTGCGATCTACGATGCGGGCGGCCGCCTTGTGCGGACGCTTCTCTCCGCAGCGGAGCAGGGTGCCGGTGCTCATGCGATTGAATGGGATGGCAAGGGGGATGACGGATCGTTCGTGCCGAGCGGCACCTATCTCTACCGTCTGAGCACGGCGCAGGGGAATGCCGAGAGGCAGTTGAAGATCGTGCGCTAGGCTGTGCCTGATGGCCCCGGTGAACCGTTGCAAGCCAGTGCAACGAGCGCAGCAACCGTTCCGGTTTTCTGATGACAAGCCGCTACGAGACGCAGCGGAGCCATGGAAGGATCGCCACGCCCTCGCTACGCTTGGGCTCGCGAAGACGGGCTGAATGTTCACTCCCGGGTTGTTGCGACCACCGCCGGTAAGGTCGTTGCCGGAAACACAGGGGGCGCCTGCATGCTTGCATGCAGGCGCCTCTGCCGGTTGCAGCCCGTTTGCACGATCGTCCGGAGCAACGCTGCAGTGTGCCGGTGATATATTTGTTCCTCACTTCCGGCACATCGTATCCATCAGGGCGCACGGCGCATGCCCGCAACAGGGGAAGAACAATGAACACGTTCATGACGATCGACGAAGTGTTTGCAAACCACCCGGACGAATGGATTCTTCTGGACGAATTGATGACGGAGGATAACCTGAGTGTGCTTGGGGGCGTCGTGGTCGGTCATGGTGGCGCTCGCTCTGCTCTGGAGGAGCTTGCCATCGCCATGCGCCTGGAACGCTGTGCGATGGTCTGCACGCTGAAGCGCGACGGCGAGTTTGTGGTGAGCCGCGACTATGCAGTATCCCCCATCACCTCCTTCACGGAGATCGAGGCGGTGAGAGCGGGAAAGGAGTAGTGCACGCGGTGTGTACCGGAGGCCGTTTCGGCCGGATGGAGATCGCGGAGTACAACGCCGCGATACCACAGGAGGCTCGCACCGTATTCGGCACGTTGGGTCTGAGTTTTACTCAGGCCCATTCGGCATTCGTGAGCAGGCCGTGACTTTTCACAGCGTGATGGTGTCAATCCTGAAGAGCAGCCGATGCAGCAGGCGCGCTGCCTGGAGTTCCTATCCATAGTCGCTGCAAGGCCGGCAGGCAGGCAATTGCCGCCCGGTGTTGTTGGGAACTCTTGTAGAAGCCGGATCGGATCAATCAACATCGAGGGACGCCTACAGAATCGTTGCAAACCTTGTACAACCCCGCGCCGGGCGCGGACCGTGGTAATCCATTTCATGATGAGGTGTGCAATGATGAAGCAGATCAGGAATCTTGGCGTAGTGGCGTTCTTGATGATCATGATCGTTGGCTGTTCCAATTCGGTTGTCGATCCCGCAGGCTCGAACGCCGCTGCGAAGTACGATGTGTACGATGCAACGGTGGTCAGTGAGACGCTCCTGGCCACGTACAACGAAGTGCCGAGCGTTGAGACGGCGTTGCTGGCCGACTCCACCACAGCAGACAGCACAGCATGTTTCCGTGATTCACTGCGCGGCGGCGAGCCGGGCCGCGGAGAACGTGGCGGCCGCCATGACGCACGTGAGCACGGCCGCGACGGCGGTATCGGCGACATCGCACCGCTCGGTATACGGAACTATCGCGCAGCGGCGGCGCAGCTTGGCTTGAGCGCCGCGCAGGACTCCACATTCCGTGCCGACCTTGCGGATCTGCGCACATGCGCCGGCGATGCCGCTGCCGGCTACCGTACCTCCCGTGCGACGGCCTTCGCGCAGTTCAAGCCGGCTGTGGACTCGATTCGTGCTGCAGTAAAGGCCGGGACGATGACGCGCGATGCAGCGAAGGTGCAACTGGACTCCATCCGCACGGCGTTCGAAGCTGCAATCGCTCCGCTCAACGATCAGCTTCGCACGGAAGTGGCCGCGTGCCGCTCCACGTTCGAGGCCGCCGTGGAGGCCATGCTGACCCCGCAGCAACTGCAGCTCTGGCTCACGCTGAAATGATGGTGTGATGGGGATGTGATGAAGGACTGATGGAGTGGGAAGAGCCGATGGCGGTTCCACATGGGATGAGTGGATCAACGCGGCAACGCGGCCCTCGGGCGCCGGACGGTACCGGCGCCCGAGGGCACGAGAGAAAGGACCAGGGACATTGCGTGGCCCGAGAACGGAACGGCCCGTCAAGCAATTGACGGGCCGTTGCTGTTGCCGCGCAGAGTGCGGGCGCCGAACCGTAGGCGTGGTTCAACCATGCTCCTCCACCAACCGCTGTGCTGCGGCCGCGGCGCCGTTGGGCGTGATGCTGGCGGCGATGGAGGAGGCACGCGCGGCCACCTGCGGTTCGAGCGCCTCCTGCAGTGCGGCGGCCAGCGCGGCGGCGCTCAGCCCCGCGAACGGAACTGCGCGCCCGATGCCCAGGTCACCGATGCGCCGGCCCCAGTAGAACTGGTCGCCGAACATCGGCACGGCAACCTGCGGCACGCCTGCAAGCGCGGCGGCAGTTGTTGTTCCGGCTCCGCCGTGGTGTACCACGGCCGCGACCCGGGGGAAGAGCGCCCGGTGATTGGCGTCGCCAACCAGGATGCAGTCAGGCGCGCTGTCCGCCAGCGCGAGATCGGCCCAGCCCTGCGAGAGGATCACGCGCCGCCCGGCCGAACGCGCCGCCTCGATCAACGTGCGGCTGGCCCCCTCCGCGGCGGGCATGCTGCCGAACCCGAGATAGACGGGGGGCTCGCCGCTGTCGAGGAACGCCTCCAGCTCGGGCGCCAGCGTGTCCGTGCTCTCGAGCATCCACGCGCCGGTCTGCACTACCTGCATGCCGGGCGTTGCCGGTGCGGGGCCCAGCGTTGTGTCCGCGGCCAGCCACGGACGGCTGGTGAGAATGTGGCTGAGCACGTCATCGGCCGGCGCCAGGCCAAGGCGCGCGCGGTTCGCGTTCAGCCGCTCGAGCGCCCGCTCATTCCAGGAACGCCGGGTATCCTCCCACATCCGGAGAGTAGCCTCCGGTCCCTCGTGCTCCGCCGGCTGTCCGGGCGGCGCGAGATCCGGGGAGGGGAGCGAGGCCGGCGCGTAGACGGCGATGACGGAGGGGACCCCGAGCAGCTCCGCGATGGACCGCGCCGCGTACTGGTGTGCGCCGCCTCCCACGATCAGGCTGCAGCCTTCGGCGGCGGAACCGATCACATCGAACTGGTCCGTGATGAGATCCGGAATCACGGCGGGAGCCGCCGGCTGCGCACCGGCGCGCGGCGCCCGCATCTCGATCCCGACCGGCATCGCCTCGAACCCCAGGCCGGTAACCCACCCGGTGAAGTTCGGCGGAACGCACATCCGGACCTCGTGCCCGAGCGCGCGCATCTCCAGAGCCAGCGCCACTGCGGGCTGTACGTCTCCACGGGTTCCCACCGATGATATCAGCACTCGCATGCGGTTCTCCTGTTGGTTGAACATCTCCAGATACTGTTGGCGCGGCGAAGAACGGAAACGGCGCCGGCGTGCGAAACGCACACGGCAGGATGGTGACAGGATTCAGTGCGTTTGCTATACTTGGTCAGATGCCTCCCATGCCGCCGGGCAGTGGAACTCCTGCGGGTTCCGGCTGTTGACAATGAAAGAGACGAGAGAAGCCCACCGCCACGTTGATGATCCGGAGAGAGTGTGAACCATCGTGAGTGTTCGATGCGCGCACATCTCGGGCGTGCTGTTGTTCCAGGTCACCCTGAGGCGTGTGCGCAGCGCACGACGAAGGGTCCTGACGCGAACAACCAATGGATCCAGTGACCTTGATGTGATGGAGAGAGAGGTGCGTGAAGGTGATACGGTGAACGGCCCGTCAGTATTGACGGGCCGTTGAAGTTTGCTGCTCCGCGAGTAGGATTCGAACCTACAACCCTCCGGTTAACAGCCGGATGCTCCACCGTTGAGCTATCGCGGAATGAAAGGACTGCAAATATAGTTGCCGGGGTTCGCTTGGCGCAAGCGGAAAGTGTACGGGATCTGTTACGGGCTGTTGATATCGGGCCGGAAGGCTTGCAGGCAAGGGGAACCGGCCTTCGGGGGAGGGGGGTACATGATGGTGTACTGGCGTACCCCGGATGGGAATGCTACACTTGTGTATCCGGCGCTTTGCGCTCCCACCATCCGGATATTGCTCAGCGCGATCGAGAAGAGGAAGCGGCCTTGTGATGCAGGCCCCGAGGCGAAGTTTGCTGCGCGTGTGCGGCATGAAGCGGATGGGGATCGCTGCGTCCGGCAATGTCGGTGCCGTCTTTGGGGCTACTGCCGCGGCATCGCATCACCGCAATGGGTTCGAGTGTCACTCCACGATGCGGACCGGACCCGTTCGATCAACAAAGGAGATATCACTGTGCTAAACATCGCACCACACGACTTCGTGCGCCTTGGCGGAACACCGGATGAGCTTAT
This sequence comes from Bacteroidota bacterium, assembly GCA_018266795.1. Classification (GTDB taxonomy): domain Bacteria; phylum Bacteroidota; class Ignavibacteria; order OLB7; family OLB7; genus JAFDZV01. The sequence goes on from JAFDZV010000023.1 coordinate 59,905, forward strand.
CAACCTGCTGGGCCCGCTGGCCCCCCTGGCCGGAACGTGGGTTGGAAGCAAGGGGTGGAACATCATCGCGGTTCCCTCGGCCGGCTCCGAGCCGGGAGATACGGGCCACTTCACGCTGATCGTTCAGCAGTATGTGGAGACGCTTACCTTCACGCCGGTCGGCGCGCCGGTTCGCAACCGCGGCGGCGCCGTGGATCAGTTCGTGGGGGCGCTGGAGTATGAACAGCGCATCAACGATGCCACCACCATGGAGGTGCTCCACGTGGAGAACGGGCTGTGGCTGAATCTGGCGAACATCGTTCCCGATGCGGGGGACGGCCTGCAGGCCGATCCGCCGCCGGAATTCTCCATCGGCCGCAGCGGCTCCATCCCGCACGGCGATGCGGTGCTCGCGCTCGGCAACGCTACCACCACGCCGGGAGGCCCGGTGATTCCGGCCATCAGCACGCTCCCGCCGGACGCCGGCCCATCGGCCCCGCTGGGCTACACCGATCCGTACCTCAACGGCTCGCCCAACGTGACCAATCCGAACCTTGCGCTGCAGCAGGCGATCGTCGGGCAGACGATCACGAACACCACCACGATCACGGTGGACACGCAGAACGAGGGTGGGATCTACAACATTCCGTTCATCGTTGGGCATGCCGATGCCACGCGCATGCAATGCACGTTCTGGATCGAGACGGTGCAGCTCTCGCCAACGCAGACGATACAGCAGCTTCAGTACTCGCAGATCATCGATCTCGAATTCCATCAGAAGTTCGGCGAGGCGGGCCTCATTACCTGGCCGCACGCCAACACGAACACGCTGCTGAAGCAGTAACGCACCGGCCCGTATCTTCGATTCGCAACCGCGGATCGATTGCGGCGAACGGGCGAACAGGTACGATGCAACCCGTGGCCGCTGTGCGATGCAGCGGCCACGGACCGTTCCGGCCGTACGGCGTTCACACGACTCAACAACAGGGAGAACAGAATGGCGCAGCGAGCAGCTTCAACCAGCCCGATCGAGAACGTGGTGGTGCTGATGATGGAGAACCATTCCTTCGATCACATGTTCGGCTATCTGCCGAACATCGGAACGCTGATCGACAATCCGCAGTCGCTTCCGAACCCGGCAGACCCTACGGGGCCGGAGATCGGCACCTGGGAGTGGAGCGCCTACGATATCTCTCCATGCCCCAACCACGATCACGCCAGCACGATGAAGCAGCTCTATGGTGTGAACGATGTGAACCAGCAGCCATCGAACGGCAACTGGCCGGTGCCGCCGATGAACGGTTTTCTGGATGAGTACGTTCAGGATCTGAACGGCGATCCAACGCAGCTGATGGGCTGCTTCTCGCCCAGCCAGTTGCCGGCGCTCTCCATGCTCGCAACCACCTACACGGTCTGCACCAACTGGTTCTGCTCCGTGCCGGGGCCAACGGGGCCCAACCGCATCTTCGTGAACTGCGCATCCTCCGGAGGCTACGCCGGCCCGGCATATCAGTACACGGACATGCCGTCGCAGCTTGCAACGCTTCCGTCGGTGTTCGACCTGTTGAACAACGCTTCGCTTACCTGGCAGATCTATCACGAGGATCCGGAGTTCTTTCCGGAGGGCGTTCTGAACACGGTGCAGAATGCGGGCAACAATGCGATGCAGGATGACCCCTGCTTCTCCAGGTTTCAGAACGATGTGAACGGCGGCACGCTCCCCAACTACAGCTTCCTTACCCCGACGCTCCCCAACTCACAGCACGACTCCTGGGACGCGCGTGTGGGGGATAACATCATCTCTCTCATCTACAACACGCTCCTCAACTCCTCCTACTGGGAGAAGACGCTGCTGGTGATCACGTACGACGAGCATGGCGGCCACTTCGATCACGTTCCTCCGCCGCAGCAGTACACCAACGTGAAGTCCGCGCAGACGGTGACGGTGGAGAACCCGGACGGGAAGCTCTGGAACAGCGCGACGTTCGGAAGCGACTTCGCGGCGCCGGAGTTCGACTTCACCTTCCTCGGGCTTCGTGTTCCCGCGGTGGTGATCTCCGCCTACACGCCGGCCGGCATCGATGAGACGGTGTACGAGCATGCGTCCATCTCCGCCACGCTGAACGATCTGTTCGGATGCGGCACGCTCACCAGGCGCGATGCCGTTGCCAACTCCCTTCTGAGGAACGTGACCTCCACGAAGCGCACCGCCGCGGAACTGCCGCGCGCTCTGCGCTCCAGCATCACGAAGAAGTAGCGGGCCGTCAGTGGTTCGTGGTCAGTTGTCAGTGGGGTGCGGTGCGGGAGATGCGACGAGTTCCAAGGGCCTGTACTTCGCTCCGGTTCCCGGTTGATGGTAGAGAAGACGATGCACCTTGCTTCAATGGAGAATGTATGAATGATATCAACAGGCTCATGGAAGGTGTTCGAGCGGTACGATACGTCGCGTTCTTCATTGCATGCATGCTTCTGGCGCCGGCCCGGGACCCGCTTCGCGCGCAGGGGGCCGCGCCCGCCGGCCGTGCCGGCTGGACCGTGCGCGGCACGAACACCGGTGTTGTCTGGACGTCGAAGAAGTACGTCCACTCCGCCTACGGCAATCAGGTGGTGAATGTGCTGGATGTGGATCCATCGCTTGCGGTGCTGCGGCCGGTGCGTACCGCCAGCGACACGGCGTACGAGTCCGTGCTCTCCATGGGGACGCGCACCGCGGCGATTGGCGGAGTCAACGGCGGCTTCTTCTGCTACACGCAGAACGACATCTGCGGCCCCAACGCATGTTCCTCGCCGCCCAACTGTCCGGCGCCGGTGGACCCGCTCAGCCTGCTGATCGTAGCGGACTCGTTGTACTCCACGAACTGCGGGCCGCGCACATCGTTCGGCATCACCGATGCCGGCGCGCCGGTGATAGCGCAGGTGGTGGGGAGTCAGGGATGGCCGGGGGTTGCCTACGCGATCGGCGCCGGCCCGAACCTGGTGACCGGCGGTGTGAAGAAGATCACGCAGGAGGGCTTCTGCTGGTACACCGAGAGTGCACCGCGCACGGCCGTTGCCACAACCGGTGCGGGGCACATCCTGCTGGTCACGATCGACGGCCGTTACACCGGAGCCGACGGCATGACGATCGACATGCTGGCTACCTTTCTGGTCAGGGAGTTGAAGGTTACGAACGCGATGAATCTGGATGGCGGAGGTTCATCCACGATATTCTATGGCGGCAGAATCGTGAACCACCCAAGCGATACCACATGCAACGGCTGCTGCCGCTGCGTGTACGATGGCCTGTTCGCGTTCCCGAAGTAGAGCGCGTGGTTGTATGTCCGGGTGTCCTGTGGTAGTGCCGCGATACACGTGCTGCGAATACCGGGCCGGAGCATGGCCCAAAATGTCAGGGCAAACGCATTATGCGGTGA
>JAFDZV010000024.1 GCA_018266795.1 Bacteroidota bacterium
CACCTTCACCGAGCCCGCCAACTAAGGGGACCGCATCACCGGCATGCGTTCGCTCACTGCAAAGGATATCGTCGGGGTCTGGGAGCTCATCGAGCACCAGACCCCGATTATCAAGGCGCTCACGATCATCCGCGCGGCATGTCCGGAGATGAGCGCCGACGATATCGCACGCCTCAGCATCGGCGAGCGCGACCGGTTGTTGTTGTTGATTCGCGAGCGGATGCTCGGCACCAGGCTTGAATCGCTCGCCGAGTGTCCGATGTGCGCGGAGCGTCTGGAGTTCACGCTGCACACCGGGGATCTTCGAAGCGAGCGAGGTGCGGACCTGCATGCCGGCCGGGCGATTGCCGCCGATCATTACCGTGTCGAGTTCCGGTTGATCGACAGCTACGATCTGATCGACGTGGCCACCTGCCCCACCGTGGAGGAAGCGCGCTCTCTCCTGGTTGATCGCGCCGTTGTCTCCGCCACGCATCGCGGGAAGCCGGTAGGCTCCAGCCAGCTCCCCGAGAACGTTGTGGCGCTCCTTGCGGAGGCGATTGCCGACCACGACCCTCAGGCCGAAGTGCTGCTGAACCTGGACTGCCCGGCCTGCGAGCACTCATGGCAGGTTGCATTCGACATCGCGACGTTCCTGTGGGACGAAGTTCACACCACTGCCGTGGAATTGTTGAGGGATGTCCACTTCATCGCCGTCAAGTACGGTTGGAGCGAAGAGATGATTCTATCCATGAGTGCCACCAAGCGAAAGCTCTATCTGGAGATGTAGGCACATGGCGGATTTTTTCATGCGGCTTGCCGTCCGCGCTATCAGAAGCGCAGCGTCGCCCCACGCGGCCGCGTCACACGGCGCCGCCCTCTCAACGGAACTACTTCCGGATTTCTCCCTCGATCCGGATGAGAGGAATGGCATGCCACCGAAGCGTGCAGGGAACGGAGAACCGGGTGTGGGCGAGCGAGATCCCGATTCCACCGTCCCTGCCGCTTCGGGCAGTATTCCGGCGGAGCGTCGCGCCGAAGGCCCGCCGAGCGTCGCGGCTCGTGCCGCCTCGGAGTCCCCAGGCTTCGATCCTTCCGGCAGTGAGCCGTACACCGGCGAGCCGGATCATATCGTGCCGCGATATATCGAGCATCCGCGCTCCGCGAGCTCCGGTGGGGATGCCGGGCCGGAGGACCGGGAGGCCGGCGCAACGACCGTCAGCCGGACGCAATCCGGTGTCGAGGATCGGGTGGAGACGCCGTTACGGTTCGCCTTCGACGCGCCACCGGTTCTTCCGCGCCAGCACGCCGATGCCGCGAACACCGGCGAGGCCGTGGACGCCCATCTGCCTCCGGATAGTGATGCGGAGGCGCGCCGGGATTTCGATGCCGGGAGCGTACGTACGCCGCGTTCCTTCGATGGCGATGAAACGGCCGAGCCGGGGTCATCCGTCCGGCATTCGGCGGAAGGAGTGCCCGGCACGGTGCGCGCCGCCCCGGACCGGGGCGAGCGGAACAGTCCGCCGCCGGCGCACGAGAATCGTCCGCGGGAGGAATCGTATGTACCCGGCCGAGAGCCTGGTGCCGTGGCGGCGGAGGGTGCCGGGAGGACATCCGTGATCGGAACCGTGCGTTCGGCGCTGCGGCGAATGTTTTCGCCGCACGTGGAGCTGGAGCCGATGAAGGCGGAAGGGCCGGGTGTCTCCGGCGAGAGCCGTGCCGTGCACGATACGGCGCGGAGCCGTGCACGGAGCGCGGAGCCTCGAGCTGCCGCAGTGTCCGATGGCGCCGGCGCTATCGGCGATATGCACGAACCAACGCGCGCGTACCAGCCGTACGGCGGTGCCGATGGTATGGTCGTCCCTTCGGCCGCGCTTCGCGACCGGGAAACGGCTGCTTCGGACTCTGGCGGTACCAACGGTCGCGAGCGCGTCCAGGAGCACGATGCGGAGTTGGGACTTTCGCCTCCCGTGCGCGGCCTGGCGTCGGAGATCGGTGCAGGCCGCGATATGGCTGCGGCGCAACACAATGCCCGCGCCGCCGAACGTGCGGCAGTTGAGTCGAAGGGCGGGCTTGCTCGCGTGCGCGAGTTGATTCGTTCGGCAGTGCGGCCGCGCGGAGGTGCCCGCACGGAGTCGCGCGGCGCCGTCCATCGGGCATCGGATGAAGGGGCGTCGCGCGGGGAGGCTTCCAACGATGGCGGGCTGAACCGTCCGTCAGTGAACGGCCGTTCCGGTACAAGGGGGGAGACTCCCGGCGCGCGCGCGGTGATCGAGACGGTGAACCGCCTCACCGATGGTTCCGCGGCCGGGGAGCTTCGGCTTCCAACGGCCGCTGCGCGGGATGGCCGTCCGATACCTGCAGATGCGGGCAGTCACCGCGGCGACGGCGTGCATGCGCCCGCGGCCGGGAGTCGCGAAGAACGCGTTGCGGCAACCATGCAGGCGCCGGCCAAAGGTCAGGGGAAGCAACCGGCGGAGCGAGGAGTCGGCGACGGTTCCGAGCGGCGCGTACAGGAGAGTCCGGAGCACAGGATGCGCGAGCATCGCTCGGTTGTGCGGCGCGACGAATCGCGCGTTCGATCCACGCTTGAACAGGTGGGAGGGCGTGAAGCCGCGGTGATCGGGGCGGTGAAGCAGGCGGGCCTGCAGCCGGTGCGACAACACCACTCGCGCCGCGAGAGCCTGCTGCACGAGAAGGGGAGCGGGGTGCCCGGCGCGACGAACGCCGCAACGCCATCAGTCAAGATTTCGATCGGCAGAATCGAGGTGCGCGCCGCGGAGCGGAAGGAACCGCCAGCGCCGCAACCGCGCACAACCACGCGCGGGCCGGAGCTGTCGCTGAGTGAGTACCTGAAACAACGAAACCGGGAACACCGATGAGCAACTACCTATCCCTCGCTGCGGTCACCGCAACGCTGGCGAATGTTATTCAGGAAGGGTTCGTGGAGCACGACGTGAACGCAACGGTCACGCATCTTCGGCCGAACGATATCAACAACAACAACCTTTCGCGCGGCGTCAACGCGTATCTGTATCAGGTAACCACCAACGCCGCATGGCGCAATGCGGACATGCCAACCCGGAACTCCGCCGGGAAGCTCATCACGCGTCCGCGCGTGGCACTGGATCTCCACTATCTGCTCTCCTTCTTCGGCGACGAGAGCAAGCTGGAAACCCAGCGGTTTCTGGGGCTCACGGCGAGCACGCTGCATGCGCGCTCGATCCTCACCCGCGACAAGATCCGCTCCGTGATCGCAAGCGGCACCTACAGTTCCTATCTCGGCGATTCGAATCTCGCCGACGAAGTGGAGCTTGTGAAGTTCACGCCGATCCCGCTCTCGCTGGAGGAACTCTCCAAGCTCTGGTCCGTGTTCTTCCAGACGCAGTACAATCTCTCGATCGCCTATCAGGCAACCGTTGTTCTGATCGATGCGGACATGGCGCCGGTATCGCCGCTCCCCGTTCGCACCGCGAACTTCTATACCACACCGTATCAGCAGATCGTGGTGGACAAGGTTGTCAACAGCCTCGACTCGCTGCAGCCGATCACGCCGTCCGATACGATCAGAATCATCGGGAGCGGGCTCGATGCCGGAACGATGATGGTGCGGATCGGAGACGCAGAGGTATCCCCGACAACCAGTTCGCCCAACGAGCTTACGCTGGACCTCACAACGGTTCCGTCCGCATCGTTGAGCGCCGGCGTGCAGGGATTGCAGGTGGTGAAGAAGGGCTCGTTCGGAGCGCCGCTCGTCCCCGGCGGCGATCCCGCTCCGCATACCGTTGCGGAATCGAACGTGGCTCCGTTCGTCGTGCGTCCGGTGATAACGGCCGCGATCACGGCCAGCACGGATGTGGACGACGTTACCACGATAACGGTGAGCGTGGCGCCCACGGTTGCCATGGCCCAGCGGGTGCTGCTGCTCCTGAACGAGACGGCATCCTCCACACCCGATTCGTATGCTCTGCTTGCACCCGCGCGGGATGCCGATGGCACCACCATCGTGTTCACCGTGAAGGGAGCAAAGGCTGCCACCTTCCTGGCACGCATCCAGGTTGACGGCGCGGAAAGCCTGCTGACCCGCGATGCGGACGAGAACTACAATGGGCCAACGGTAACGTTGCCGTAGCACGCGCCCGGTTGATCCCGGGGAACAAATGTGACGCCCATACTCCGGAAGCAGCGCCGCACGGAAAGCGAAGGTGCGCGGACGCGGCGAAGGTGCGTGGTGGCTGCGCCGTTCGCATCCTCCGTGCACCGTGCACCGTGCGGCTCGCGGCCTTGGAGCCGGTATCGGGCGATCGAAACATGCAACCTGATGCCGGCACGCCAGGAGCTGTCGGCAATCCATCATCCACGGAACAATGATCCCCCAGACTATTGGCCGTTATGCGGAGCGTGATGTCGTGCTCCGAACCTTCACCATGCTCGACGATGTCGGGGCGGACCGCCATCCCGAGGCCGCGTTGCTTCTGTGGGTCCTGGATCCCGGTTGGGAGGTTGAACGGTTTGCCGATGCCGTGGCACGACTGCTGGAATCGCCCGTTGCCTTTCTCACCGTCTCCGGCCTACGCATCGAGGAGATGTTCCTGGCCATGATCGATACCATGAACGGCTGGCCGACCGAGCCAACCACCACCATGAATGTGATTGCGGGATTGAACGTTGCGGACAGTCTCGGCGAGTTTCTCGACGCAGCGTCCGGGCAGGGCGGCGCGGGGATGGATATCGTGATTGTTCTGGTGGGCGATCCGGAAATCACGGAGACCGTGGGCGGTCTGCTGGTTGATTGCATGGGCGAGATCGGTGGGTAACCGGCCCGGCATCGGGTGAGTATTGCAGCAAAGATTCCTGTGCCGGACTCTTTCAATGGACGTTGCGTTTCCCTATGTTTGTGCAACCATCATACGCGCAGCAATTACCGCGAGAATCAGGCAGAGAACGGGTTCCGTTCCGTGCGCGGCCAGGCGTAGCGGATGATGACGATGCAGGTGTTCCCGGCCGCTCGGTATAGGTGATCGGGCCGAAACCTGTACGGTGAAGGGTTGATGCCACGACGGCCGTACCCTCACCGAGCACCACGACACAATCGAACTCGAACGCAATTGTCCGGTCCGGCATCCGCATGCTTCTGCTGTGGGGCCGTGCCCATGCACCACTACACCACACATGCACCATGGCACGATTGTTCATTCAATGCGCCGGTGTTCTCCTGCTCGGCTCGCTGCTCGTAGCAGGCCGCACCATCCTGGGAACGGAAGCGCAGCCGAGGCATGGCAGGCTTCTCGAGAAGACCAATGGTCTGGCGATCGAACTTCCGGACTCGCTCTTCGCCGAAGAGATCGATAACGGTTTCATCGTTTCGGCACAGGGCCCGAAGGATTTCCGGTATCCGGAGGAAGTGGAGATCGTTGGAGCGAAACCCGGGGAGATGCAGCACCCGAGCAAGGCTGCCTGCAGAACCGTGGGGAACGCAACCATGTATTATCGCTACGACGTGATTCCGATCGGCTACGGGCATCGCCACCGTCTTACCGCATGGTTCGAACAGAACGGACGTGTGGTTCGTCTGCAGCAGATCGATCGCAATCAATGCACCGGCGCTCCCCGTTTCGATCTCCTCTGGGAGATTGCACCGCACGTTGCGGTTCGCGCCGCCGAGCGGCGAAGCTGAACGGCGAGCGTTTGCAGGACAGGTACCACACCATCATGACGATGAACGTGCATTCCAGAAGCATCGCGGATCGAGATGGCCTTCTACATCCGCACATGCGATTGCTGGGCCGCGATCTGCCGGCCTTTCATCTCTGTGCTGTCGCCGGTCTGGTTGCCGGCCTTGCGCTTGTCACGGCGCTCGCGCTCAGGCTTGGGCTTGCACCGCTTGTCGAGGCGGGACTGGCGGCGATCGCCGTCGCGCTCTTTCTGGTCTATGCAATGATGCACAAGATGATCACGGGCCAGGAGTCGCTGGTACACTATCGGGCGCTTCTCATGGTGATCGCCGGGGTAGCGTCCGCTGCATGGTTTGCGGGGCTCCCGGTTCTTCGCTTCATGGATATCACGATCCTGGGTGTCGGGACGTTCGCAGCCTTCGGCAGGGTTGGTTGTCTGATGGTGGGATGCTGCCACGGACGCCCCGGCCGTCACGGCATTCGTTATCGTGAGGAGCATGCCCGAAGCGGCTTCCCGCGGTCGTTCGTGGGCGTACCGCTGCTTCCGGTACAGGCGGTGGAAGCAGTGGCGCTCGCGGCCATCGTGGCCGGCGGATGCACAATCCTTCTTGGCGGGGCGCGGCCCGGAAGCGCACTGGTGTGGTATTTCGTTGCATACGGCACGCTCCGCTTCTGCCTGGAGTTTCTGCGAGGCGATGCGGACCGGCCGTACATGCTTGGATTTTCGGAGGCGCAGTGGACAGCGGTGCTCGTCGTTGCCGCACTCTGCGTTGCCGGCTACTGCGGTGCCGTGCCGGTGCTGCCGTGGCACAGCGGTATGCTCGGGGCCCTTGCAGCGGCAATGATTGCCGTTGCCGCAGGGCGTGGTATGGACAACGACGAATGCTTTCAACTTCTTCATCCCGTGCACGTGTCCGAACTGGCTCGCATTGTGGCAATGCGGCGCGCAGAACCGCGCATCGAGGGTGATGAATCCGATTCAGCGGCGAGTGCACGGCCTATCGTTACCTCGCGTGGCGTCAGCGTCACGGGGGGATTGATCGGAACGGCTCGGGGGACTTCGTACTATTTCGCGCTCTCGCGCCGAGGACACCGTTTCGGTCTCCAGGGCGCACAACGGCTGGCGGAGCTGATGGTACTGCTCTGCAACGGTCGCACGTGGGAGCTTGTTCGGGGACGTTGGGGCGTGGTACATCTGCTGATCGATGTACAACCCGGCGGTTCCGGCGGCCATGAGAGCGCCACGAAGAAGGAGACGTCCTATCCGTCTCTTGCCGGGGAGTAGACCAGGTTGCGCAGTGCAGCGATAGCTGCGCACCTGCCGGGCAATCCCGAGGCTTCACCACAACCCGTACACCCCGCAACGCGGGCATCGCTGAAGGTCCATGCACTATGTCGAATGGAATCTATGCACACTTCCATATAGCCTCCGGGAAACGAACGCCGAGCGACATCTTCTCCAAGATGGTTGCGGCGGTGTCCTCCTGGGAGGAAGCAGATAACGAGTGGAAGAGTTTGAAGGTCTTTGATGGAGCGCTTGATACATGTGTCGTTGAACGATACGGTGCGTTGACGTCCGGCGAGGTTCTGGCTGCCACCAGACAATGCCGGAGCCAGACGTTGAGCATCTGGAGCGATCTCTCCTTCCGATGCTGGCATACTGCGGCCGGACGGCCCTTTCAAGGGTTCGAAGGCTCTACGATCATCGCGCGCGGCGATGAATGGTTGGGACGCCACGGGGCCGATCGTCGCCTTCGTGGGAATGCGGAGCTCTCCGTGTGGGAGCGAGCTCCGTTCTCCATCCTCGATGTGAAGGAGTTCGGCCCCGAAGCGGATGCATGGAACCGCCACGTGGAGGAGAATCTGGAGATCCTTACGGCCGGCATCTTCCGCGCCATCGAATCGCTGAAGCCGAATTCGGTGAAGGTGTACGACGGCTTCGGCGAGTACCTGCCGGTGAACGCCAACATGGCCTACTACAGGAACGAGTCCGAAGTGCTGGCCGATCTGCGATTCATGGCGGAGTTCTGGGAACGCGGCGACGGCACCGGCCAGGTGCCGCCGTTGAAATTCGGCTACAGCCGCAAGCATCGAAGCCTGCTGGGGGCGCTGCGCAACGAGGCCGCCCGCGAGCGCCTGTGGCGATCGCTGACAGCAGGGCTTGCGAATATCGGCAGCGTGACCGAGCGGAATGTGCGCGACGTACTGGACTCCGGCCAGTTCGACTACTACGCAATGCCGGTGGGGTTCACGGTGCTCGATCATCCTGGATTCATGAATTCCTATCTCCACGATTTCTACCTCGCCGTGTTGAAGGCGCCGGTGGAATAGACCGGAGAAGGGGGCGGGACAACTCTTCCGGATGTGCGCATCCGAAGGATGCATTCCATCCGGAAGAGTTGCCAACGCTCGGCGCATCGATGCGGATCGTCGCCGGCATCGATGCACCGGCGGGTACCCGGGGGGCGGACGGGAATCGTTAACGGAGCTCACCAATGCGAACTACTCTGGAGCATGGCGGACACGCGGAGCATCATCGGGCAATGGCTCCGGCCGTTGCCGGAATCCGTGAACTGCTTGTTCGGCTCATCAACCGGCAGGCCGGTTCCGCGATCATGCAGGAGATGCCGGCCGCACGTTGGAGCGATGGTGAAGGTGACGGGTTGCCGTTGCCTCCCGCGCTGCTTGCGCTGGCGGAGATCTTCGGCCTGACCCGGTTCGAGACGAAGCTGTTGCTGCTTGCCGCCGCAACGGAGCACGATCCCGCGATCGGCATGCTCGCGGCGACGGCAATCGGCAACGAGACCATGATGCATGCAACGTTCGGCCTGGCATTCTCCCTGTTCAACGAGGCGGTGCCCTCCGTTCCATCGCCGGAGCGGCCGCTGCGCCGCTGGGATCTGGTGACGCTTGGGGATGGGTCCAGCCTGGCGACATCGCCTATACGGATCAGCGAGCGGATCTACCACTTTCTGTTCGGTGAGGAGTACGTCGATGAACGGTTGCGTGGATTCCTGCAACCCGTTGAATGCGCCGGGGAGTTGGCCCCATCGCATCGGGACCTGGTAACGCGCGGCGAACGCCTGCTTGCCGGCGCGCGCGATGCCGGCGAACCGGTGGCGATACAGTTGTGCGGCGGTGCCGCGGATGACCGGCTTGGAATTGCCGCTGCGGTTGCCGCCCGTTCGGGAGCCGGTGCCTTTCTGATGCGCGCCGGAGATATCCCGACGGCCGTCCGCGAGCGCGAGATGCTCCTCACGCTCTGGAACCGGGAGGCAATGCTCGAGGGAAGGATGATCGTGATCGATTGCGACGGTGCCGACGCGCTGCATCTGGCGCGGGCTGTGGCTGCGTTTGCCGACGGCGTGCGCGGCGTGCTGTTCGTGAGCACGCCGGAGCCGGTTGCATTCGCATCGCGGCAGCTCCTGCGCATCGATGTGCGGAAGCCCTCCTCTGCGGAGCAGCGGGACATATGGGACAACGTCCTGGGAGATGTTGCCCGTCGATTGAACGGGCAGGTGAATCAGGTCATCTCGCAGTTCAATCTCGGCGCGGGCCGCGTGCGCGCGGCCGGTGCGGTGGTGCGTGAAGCAGCGCCGCATCTGGACGCCATGCATCTGGGCGAGCTGCTCTGGGAAACCTGCCGGCTGCAGGCCCGGCCGCGTCTGGACGATCTGGCGCAGCGTATCGAGCCGGCGGCAATGTGGGACGATCTGGTTCTGCCGGAGGGAGCGCTTGCAACGATTCGCGAGATCGCAGCGCACGTGCGCCAGCGCATGCGTGTCTACCTGGAGTGGGGATTCGCCCGCGCGTCCGGCCGGGGGCTCGGCATCAGCGCCATGTTCGCCGGCGCGAGCGGCACCGGCAAGACAATGGCGGCGGAAGTGCTTGCGGCCGAACTGCGATTGGATCTGTATCACATCGATCTGAGCCAGGTGGTGAGCAAGTACATCGGCGAGACCGAGAAGAACCTGCGGCGGATCTTCGATGCTGCGGAGGAAGGGGGGGCCGTGCTGCTGTTCGACGAGGCGGATGCATTGTTCGGAAAGCGGAGCGAGGTGAAGGATTCGCACGATCGCCATGCGAATATCGAGGTAAGCTATCTGCTGCAGCGAATGGAGAGCTATCGCGGGCTGGCAATTCTGACAACGAACATGAAGGGGAGCATGGATCCCGCATTCCTGCGGCGTCTGCGGTTCGTGGTGGACTTCCCGTTCCCCGATGCAGCGCACCGGATGAGGATCTGGAGCCGCATCTATCCGGACACCGTGCCGCGCAAGGGGTTGGACTTCGAGAAGCTTGCCCGTCTGGATGTATCGGGTGGAAATATCAGGAACATCGCGCTCAACGCCGCCTTCCTCGCTGCAGAGGAAAACACCGCCATCCAGATGCGCCACATCCTGGCCGCCAGCCGGAGCGAATATGCCAAGCTGGAGAAGCAGCTCACCGGCGTCGAAACGGGAGGCTGGGTCTGATGAGTCCCCTCCCGCATGGTGCCGCCTCGCATGATGCTGTTTCCGGAAGTGATGGTGCTGCCGCGGTGCCTGCCGTCGAGCCGGCTGCCACGCGGCGCGGCGCCGATCGGGGGCGTGATCGCCCGGAGGCGGCGGCACGTGAAATCTCCTCCTCGCCCGAGGCTCCTGTGCGGCCGTCGCCGTCACGCGAAGCGGAGCGCGGCGCCCGAACGCGGCTCGATCTTTCCATCGGCGAACTCGTGCTGCACGGTTTTCCCGAGCAGATGCGAGAGCGGGTTGGGGCTGCAATTCAACGGGAGTTGGAGCGGCTGTTCGCGGACGATGAAACGCTTTGCCGGGGCTCGTCGGCGAGCGATCACCTGGAGATCGAAGGCGGAGCGTTCACGGTGCAACCGGGAACCCCGCCGGAAATTGCCGGACGTGAAATTGCCCGGGCAATTGCTCGCGGCCTGAAAACCCGGCGATGACCGGCGGGTGCATTCCGCCGGCCGCCCGGTTGCGGGTGGACGGTGCCTCGCCAGGGTGCCGACTAATTTGGTTCGTGGTCACGTACGGACCAGAATTTGCTTGACTCAGGAAATGGATTTTGTATCTTGCAAAAGATATCGCACACCATTTCCCAAACCGTACCAACGGTAATTCTGTCCATCCATTGCGGCTCACGCTCGCCGTCGCATTTACAGCAATGAATAGTTGCCGGATAATTCCGGCAATACTGCTGCATTGAGCATCAAACCCCACAGGGCTTTGTAGCCATCAATTACGAGCGGTTCTCCGCTCGGCTGAACGAGATTCCGCCTGCGAACGCCCGCCACGGCGAGCGCTGTTCATGTGCGGAGCACACAGGACGCCACAACTACGCACGAGGTATACATGTCTGAGTTCCCAGGAGCGGCGCGGGTAATGAAGGGAGCGATTATCGGGATCGACGGAAGCAGCCCTCTGTCCCGCATCGTCAGATTTCAATACAACCCGGAATCGGTTCTTCGCAGCCTGACGCCACGAACCGGCCCGAAGGCCACGCCATCGGCCAGCGGCGCGGACGCAACCGCCAAGGAAACCTACAAACTCACCGGGCCGCCGGCCGAAACGATCAGTCTGGATCTGCATCTCGACGCCGCGGATCAATTGGAAATTGCCGATCCCATCGCCGTCGGGTTCGGGCTGCACCCACAGCTCGCGTCGCTGGAACTTCTGCTTTATCCAAAACTCGATCAGTTGAAAAAGCAGTGGGCGAAACTGGACAAGGGCGTTGCGGAGGTTCAGCCGATGGAGGCCCCGGTGACGCTCTTCTTCTGGGGAGTACAGCGGGTGCAGCCGGTGCGGGTGAAGAGTCTTTCGGTGACCGAATCGAATTTCGATTCGAAGCTCAACCCGATTCAGGCCGTTGTAAAAGTGGAATTGGAAACGTTGTCGTACGACGAATTGACCGGCGCCACGAAGGATCTCTATGTGGTATACCAGCAGGCGAAGGAAGTGCTTGCAACGCTGGGCGGTTTGCGGACCGTCACGTCCGCGCTGCTCGGAGTGTAGGTGCCTGCGCAGTGCGCACATGGATACCGCAACGCACTTGCCGAGCGATGCAACCGGCAATGCACCACGGCGGGCTTCGGCGCGCGGGCGTTGAAGCGGATGTCCGAAAATGTGCTCTCCCTCTGCTGCACGGCATGGAAGGCCGGGGGCGCATTTCGTGGGAAGCTATCAACCGCACATCATTAGGGTGATGAAATGTTCGATCAAACCAGCCGTTATTACTCCCTTCCTGTAGCCGAAATAACCATCGATGCGCGCGACGGAACGCGGCGCACGGTGCATTACGTTCGCCGGCGGTTTATTCCGGATGTGATATCCGTAATTGCCGATGAATACATGGTGAACGATGGCGATCGCCTGGATAATCTCACGGCGCAATATCTGGGACTTCCAACGCTCTTCTGGCGGATCTGCGACAGCAATCACCAGCTGAACCCGTTCGGCCTGCTGACCGAACCCGGAAGCAGCATCATCATCGATACGCTTACGTCGGATAGCGAGGCATAACATGCTACCACAGATTCGGTTCTACGTCGGCAAGGGAACGCCGTCGGCAATGTCGCGCCAGCTTACCACGGCGGTGGAGTCCGTGGAGATCACCCACAACGACACCGGTGCCTCCGGAATTCAGATCACCTTCCAGACAGGACGCCAGGGGGCGCAGGATGTGAAGGACGATCCGATCGTGAGCGATTCCTCGCTGAAGGTGTTCAACCGCGTGGTGATCCAGACGGTGGCGTCCACCGGCGGCACGGTATTGTTCGACGGCATCATCACCCATCACGAATATGCGCCGAGCAACACGCCCGGCCAGTCGCGCCTTACCGTGACGGGCGAGGATGCGAGCGTGATGATGGATCTGGAGGAGAAGACGAAGGAGCATCCGAACCAGCACGAGGGAACGATCGCCACGAAAATCATCGGGGATTATTCGCAATACGGTCTGACACCCAAAGTGAAAAACCCGCCAACCATCATCGTGCCGAGCGCGCAGGAACGTGTTCCGGTGCAGCACGAGACCGACCTGCAGTATCTGCGGCGGATGGCGGCCCGATACAACTACCACTTCTACATCAATCCCGGCGACACGCTCTTTTCGCCGCAGGCATACTGGGGGCCGCCGGTTCGCAGCGGCAATCCGCAGCGGGCGCTCTCGCTCGATCTGGGCCGCTTCACCAACGTGGCCTGGATCACCTTTCAGTACAACGGACTCGCGCCCACCAAGGTGGCCGATCGCGTGCAGGAGCGCACCAGCGACAAGCAGGCGCCGGCGAAGCAGGAAAGCACCACGCTGGATACTCTCTCCAAGGAGCCCGGGCTCACATCGCAGGGATCGAATGTGCGGAAGAGTTTCCTGCGCGCTCCCTGGGGTCTGGACAATGCC
Organism: Bacteroidota bacterium; assembly: GCA_018266795.1. Classification (GTDB taxonomy): domain Bacteria; phylum Bacteroidota; class Ignavibacteria; order OLB7; family OLB7; genus JAFDZV01. The sequence continues at coordinate 13,047 of JAFDZV010000024.1, forward strand.
CAGACGCGGGCTCAGGCGCAGGCGATGGTGGATAATTCCGTGGAGAGTGTCGTCACCGCTTCGGGCGAGCTGGATGTCGCGGCGTACGGTGACGTGCTGAAGGCGCGCGATCTGGTTGACCTGCGCGGCGTTGGCGGCTCGTACAACGGCACATGGTATGTCAGCAGCGTTACGCACAGTATCCGCAACGGCAGCCACATTCAGCGTTTCACACTTTCCCGCGAAGGAATCGGCGGGCTCAAGGAGGTAGTTCGGGTATGAGATCGTATTACGGGAAATATCGCGGGAAGGTGGAGGACAACAAGGATCCGAAGAAACTCGGGCGCATCAAGGTAAGCGTTCCCACCGTGCTGGGTGAGGGGAAGAATTCCTGGGCCTATCCCTGTACGCCGTATGCCGGCAAGGATGTGGGCTTCCTTGCACTCCCTCCGGTTGGTGCCAATATCTGGGTGGAGTTCGAAGGGGGCGATCCCGATTACCCGATCTGGGTTGGATGTTTCTGGGGCGACGGTGAGATGCCGAAGGAAGGGGGCGTCCCCGAGAAGAAGATCTACAAGACCGACAAGGCGATCATCCTGATCGACGACAAGAAGGGAGATGTGCTGATCAAGGTGAACGACGAGCAGTACATCGAGATGAAGAAGAACGAGATAACGATCGACGACGGGAAGGGGCCCAGCTTCGGCATCGTGAAGCTCTCCGGAAAAACCGTCACCATCAACAAGGATGGGCTCGAGGTGGATGGATGAATTATGTGGTCAATATCCAGACGAAGGTCAACTGTCCGCACCAGGGGAGCGTGCAGTATGTGCTCGTGAACCCGCGGCTGTTTGCGATGAACGTCAAGGTTGTGGGGGCGTCCATCGTGACCAAGATGGATAAATATCCACTTCTGGCTCCTCCATGCCCGAATACGCAGACGCCTCCCTGCGTGGAGGTGATCTGGAACACCCAGGCTCTTCGTGTCAAGGTGCGCGGTAGCCCCATTATTCTGTTCGACAGCGTCGGGCTCTGTTCACCACCGCAGTTGCCGAAAACCATCCCAACCATTCAACAGAGAGTAAAGGCCACATAAATGCAAGTCGATTATCCATTTCGGCTCGACAATCACGGGCTGACGGCGCTCACCACCACGAACGATCATATCCGCGATATGATCGAACAGGTGTTGTTCACGGCGCCCGGCGAACGTGTCAACCGGCCAACGTTCGGCTGCGGGTTGATGCGGTTGATCTTCGCGCCGAACAGCGATGAGCTGATAGCCACAACGCAGTTTCTGGTGCAGGGTTCGCTCGAGCAGTGGCTGGGGCATCTGATCAAGGTGGAATCGGTGAACGTGGCCGGGGATGATTCCACTATCAACATCACCGTGCAATACCAGGTGCTGCGCGACGGGCAGTCTCAGGTGGCACAGTTCTCCAGGGAGGTGTAAGGCATGGGGACCCAGTATTCATGCGGCAGCGAACGGCGCAGAAGCGACGTGCGCGCCTCCGATCCGCCGATCAACGGCATCGACTATCTCGAAGTCATAGACCAGGATTTCCTCCACGTATTTCCGGACAGCACGTACGATCAGAACGTGCGCCGCCAACGCTATCTGCTGGTGCGGCTCTTCCAGAACGTTCCGGTGGGGCTCGATGAATCCAACATCACCATCACCGGCGGCGTGCGCGTTTCGCATGTATCGGTCCTCTGGGCGCGCGGACTCTCCGCCATCCTCGATGACGGCGGCGCCGGGCTGAGCCCTGCGCTCGAGGGAGTCGAGCTGGACTATCTGGCCGCGGTGGAGAACCCGGAGAGCGTGATCCTGGTGCGCACCAATGCAAGCGGCGACTTCTCCGCCTACACACTCTGGATCGTGGAGTCGCAGACGAACTCCGCGCCGATGGACGGCTTCGACGTTCAGCTCTATCATGTGGACTTCTCCTTCAAGGTGGAATGCCCCAGCGATTTCGATTGCAAGCCGCTCAACGAATGTCCGGCGGAGCGGGTGGAGGAGCCGCTGATCGACTATCTCACGAAGGACTACGAGAGCTTCCGGCGCCTGATGCTGGACCGCCTCTCGATCACGCTCCCGGACTGGCCCGAGCGCAGCCCCGCGGATATCGAGGTGGCGCTGGTGGAACTGCTGGCCTATGCCGCCGATTACCTGAGCTACTATCAGGACGCCGTGGGGACGGAGGCCTATCTGGGCACGGCGCGCAAGCGGGTTTCGATACGCCGCCATGCGCGCCTGCTGGACTACGCGATGCACGACGGACGCAACTCGCGCGCCTGGGTGACGGTGGATACCGACGACAACGGCGTCTACATGCCGAAGGGGACGCCGCTCCTTACCAAGAGCGACAAGATCGGTGCCCACGCCTCCTTCTTCGATGACCTCGAAGCCGTGATCCAGGATGCGGTGAACGAAGGCTCGCAGGTGTTCGAGACGATGGAGGATGCAACGTTCTACGCCGCGAACGGCACCGTCAAGTTCTATACCTGGGACGATGAGGAGTGCTGCCTTCCGTCCGGTGCACGCCGTGCAACGCTGCTGGATGAAAGTGACTTCGGGCGACTGCTTCTTCGCGCCGGCGACGTTCTGATCTTCGAGGAGGTCGGCGGCGCCGGCACCGGGCTGGCCGCCGACGCCGATCCCACGCACCGCCATGCCGTGCGCCTTTCCAGTGTGTATCCGGAGGCAATTCGAACAACCTTCACCGGCCAGGAACTCCGCTCGGCTGCCGCGCCGGTGTACGACCCGCTTACCGGGAAGGCCGTTGTGGAGATCGAGTGGTACGAGGAGGATGCGCTGCCGTTCCCGCTCTGCATCTCCGCTGTCGTGGGCGGCAACCTGGCGCGCGACCTTACGGTGGCGCGCGGCAATGTTGTGCCGGCGGATCACGGCTGGACCATCGTCAATCCCGATGCGCTGGAGCCGTCGGTGGTTCCCGCGCTCGGCAAATACCGCCCCAGGCTGAACCACAACGGCCTTACGCAGGCACCGCCGTACGATCCGGAGGAAGCGCGCAAGGCGTCGGCCAACGACGTGATGGCGCTGCGCCTGAACCAGGCGCTGCCGGCGATCTCGCTTGCCGGCGACGGCGATGTCTGGATATCGCAGCGCGATCTGTTGAACAGCGGCCGCTTCGCCGCGGAGTTCGTGGTGGAGATGGAGGACGATGGTTCCGCGTTCCTGCGATTCGGTGACGACATCCTTGGGCGCAAGCCCGGTGAGGGGACGGAATTCCTCACCACGTACCGCATCGGCAACGGAAGAATCGGGAACGTGGGCGCCGGGAGCATTGCGCATGCCGCAACCGGGGTCAGTTCCATTCTCAGCGTTCGCAATCCGATGCCGGCCATCGGAGGAACCGATCCCGAGCCGATCGAGCAGGTGCGGCTGTACGCGCCGCAGGCATTCCGGCGGCAGGAGCGCGCCGTGCTGGTATCGGACTACGCAGAGATGGCGGAGCGGCATCCCGGCGTGCAGAAGGCACAGGCCACGCTGCGATGGACCGGCAGCTGGCACACCGTGTTCGTTACGCTGGATCGCACCGGGGGGCTGGCGGTGGACGAGCCGTTCCGCGAGGAGATGCTGAGCTTCCTGGACACCTATCGGTTGATCGATCGCGACGTGGAGGTGAACGGACCCAGCTTCGTTTCGCTGGACATCGCGATGGAGGTCTGTGTAAAGGAGGGGTACTATCGCGCTCCGGTGAAGACCGCGCTGTTGAAGCTCTTCAGCAACCGCATGCTTGCAAACGGCACGCTGGGATTCTTCCACCCGGACAACCTCACCTTCAACCAGCCGATTTACCTGAGTGCGATGATCACGGCCGCGGCCGATGTGCCCGGGGTGAAGTGGGTTACGATGAAACGCTTCCAGCGCTGGGGGCGACGCCCGAACGGCGAACTGGACGCCGGCATCATTCAGATCGGTCGCCTGGAGATTGCACGTCTGGACAACGATCCCAGCGCTCCGGAGAACGGACGAATCGACATCACCATGAAAGGGGGGCTATGAGCACCGTGAATGATAATCTCAACACCTGCGGCTGCTGCGATCCGGGGTTCGAGCCGTTGCCGGTTCACTACAACCCGTCGGGCCTGCCGGCACTCGAATATCGGATCGGCACGCACAACGATTTCCTGCGGCGGATGCTGCACCGCATCTCGTACCAGGCACTCCCCGATGGTGACAACGCCGGCGCCCGGCCGCTCTCGGCCCTCTCCACACGCTCCACGGACGATGCATCCATCGCGCTGATCGACGCGTGGGCCGTGGCGCTGGATGTTCTGACGTTCTACCAGGAGCGCATCGTCAACGAGGGATACCTGCGCACGGCAACGGAGCGGCGCTCCGTGCTGGAGCTGGCCCGGATGATCGGCTACGAGCTGAACCCCGGCGTGGCGGCCACCGCCTATCTCGCGTTCAAGCTGGATGGTGCCAAGACCAGCCCGAAGAGCGTGCTGATTCCGGTGGGGATGAAGCTTCAGGATGTTCCGGTGAAGGAGGCGTTGCCGCAGAAGTTCGAAGTGGTGGAGCAGGTGGAGGCTCGTCCCGAGTGGAACGAAATGGGAGCGCGCATGCGTGCAGTGATCCCGGTGACGCCGGATTCCACCTCCATCATCGTGAAGGGGACCAGCGTGAACGGCCTGTCGCAGGGGGATATCATCGTGGTGGTGAGCCAGGATCGGTTCACATCCGCAACAAGCGACAACTGGGTGGCCGCAACCATCGCCTCCGTGGTGTTCGATGACGACAACGACATCACCGTAGTCGTGCTCGAGAAGTCGCTGGCCGCATTGAAGGGAGGGCCGCTTACGCTCACCAATCCCCGTGTGTTCGCACTTCGCACGCGCGCACGGTTCTTCGGATTCAACGCACCGGATTGGAAGCTGCTGCTGCAGGCCACCCGCGCCAACTACGGCAACGGGGACGACTGGCCCGGCATGCGCATTCCCGTGGACGGAGAGTTCGATCTCAATGCGGAGTACGCCCGCGTTGTGCCGGGAAGCTGGGTGATCGTTCGCGGGCCGGTGATGCACGCCGCCGGCGGAGCGGTGACCACGACCACACAGACGAAGTTGTACAGAGTGAACGATGCGCAGCTCGTCTCGCGAACGGACTTCACGCTGAGCGACATGGTGACCCGCGTGGTTCCGGACAGCACGGCTCCCGCGCATGCCGCATTCCCGGAAGTTCCTCCTCCACCCCCTCCGCCCGACGTCTTCATGGTGCGCGGCGCCGAGGTGTATGCACAGAGCGAGGAGCTCGAACTGGCGGAGCAGCCGGAGGCCGCGCCGATATTCGGCGGCGAGATCGTTCTCGAGGGGATCGTGTTCGGACTGGTGCCGGGACGCAAGGCGATCGTCACCGGCAAGCGCCCGCGCATGCGCGTTCTCAGCTACGATCTCATGCTGGGAAGCCTGGCGCTTCGCCGAGGCGATTCGCTGCAGGTGACCGCACCGCCGAAGATGCCTCCCGCATCGCCGGCCGTTCCGGTTCTCGCCGCGCTCTCGCCGGCGCTCGGCTTTCAAGGGCCGGCGGCGCTGCGCATGGGGCCCGGTGCAGCCACCGGAGGCCTCCCGCTCACAGGCGCGCGATCTCCGGCCGGCAGCCGCGGGCTGATCCTCGGGCTTCCCGATTTCATCATTCCCGACGCCGATACGGGTGCCGGCGGTAGTGTGAGTACCGGTGGGGGTGTGAGTACCGGCGGCACTGCGAGCACGGGCGGCGCAACGGGCACCTCCGGAGCCGCAGGTACGTGCAGCACCTGCTATATCTGGAGTGTGCTGGCCCGCGGCGGAACGGCGGGCACCATCCAGCCTCCCGTGAGCGCCTACGAGTGGCAGAATGCCGAGCCCGATGACGACGTGTGGAGCGAGCTCGTGGAGATCAAGAGCGTCCGGAACGACAACGTCAACACCTTCGTTACGCTCAAGAAGAATCTGGACGGCATCTACGATCGCGCCTCGTTTGCTCTGCTGGGGAATGTTGTGCGCGCAACGCACGGCGAGACGATCGTCGAGCAACTGGGCGACGGCAACGGCTCGCTGACCAATCAACGATTCGTGCTGAAGAAGCCGCCGCTCACATACGTCGCGGCCGCAAGCGCCACCGGTAATCAGGATACGCTGGAGGTGCGCGTGAACGGCGTGTTGTGGAAGGAGGTGCCCTATCTGTATGGTGCGGGCTCGCGCAGCGAGGCGTACCTGGTACGCAACAGCAACGAGGGGAAGACGAGCGTGATCTTCGGCGACGGCCGCAACGGAGCCAGGATCCCGAGCGGTGACGGAAACGTGACGGCCGTGTATCGCAGCGGTATCGGGCTGGACGGAAACGTCGGGGCGGATTCGCTGACGGTGATGCAGACGAAGCCGCTCGGTGTGTCGGAGGTGACCAATCCGCTCGCCGCAGAGGGCGGGGCCGATCCGGAGAATCTGTTCGATGCACGATTGAATGCCCCGGTCACGGTGCTCACGTTCGACCGCATCGTATCGCTCCGCGACTTCGAGGACTTCACGCGGGCGTTTGCGGGCGTTGCCAAGGCGCAGGCGGTGATCCTCTGGAACGGCAGCACGCAGATCGTTCACGTGACCGTTGCCGGTGCCGGCGGGAAGCCCGCCGGCACGGAACTGCAGACTAACCTCCGCAACGCAATCGATTCGCTTCGGGACCCGACGATCGAATACAGCATCGGCGGCTATCGCGAGTGCCGCTTCAACATCGCCGCGCGCATCACGGTGGATTCCCGATATCTCCCGGAGGTTGTGAAGGCGGGCGTGAAGCAGGCATTGAACGACCGGTTCAGCTTCGACGCGCGTGAGTTCGGGCAGAGCGTGAGCAGTTCCGAGGTGATCAGCGTGATTCAGAAGACCGAAGGTGTAGTGTGGGTGGATCTCGACGCGCTCTACTTCGCGGCCCAGCCCGGCGCCACGGTTGCTCCCTCGCTCAGCTCCGTGCTCGCGGGGCGCAAGGCCCGGTGGACCTACGGCTCCGACGGATGCGGCTCGCAGACCTCGGCACCTGCAACGCCCGCGCTTCCGCGCACGGGCATCGAGACGCTGGTTCGGGTGACGCCCACCACGGCACCCCGTTCGCTGGCGACGATCAAAGATGCACAGCTCCTGTTGATCAATCCGGACGGCATCGACATCAACCTGAACTCACCTCAGCAATAAGGAGCGGCAATGAGCGAGACCAATGAACGCCTGTACAATCTGCTTCCGGCTATCTACCGGGCGCGCGACCTGACTGTCGGGGGGGAGACGCTGCGAGCCCTGCTCGGCGTGCTCGAGACCGAGTTCAATTCCGTAGTCGACGACATCGACGCGTTGTACGACGACTGGTTCATCGAGACATGCCAGGAGTGGGTTGTGCCGTACATCGGCGATCTGCTGGGCGTGCGGCCGTTGAACGAGATCGTCAACGGCGAGTTCACGCGGCGTGCCTACGTGGCAAACACGTTCGCGTATCGTCAGCGGAAGGGGACGCCGGCGGTTGTGGAACAGCTTGCGCGCGATGTCACCGGATGGCCGGCGAGGATCGTGGAGTATTTCAAGCTGCTTGCTGTAACCCAGAACTACAACCACTCGCGTCCGACGAACCAGTTGCTGGATCTTCGGCATCAGAGCGATCTGGAATTGCTCGGCTCGCCGTTCGAGAAGGCAACCTACAGCCCGGAGGTGCGAAGGATTGCGCTGCAGCGCGGCAAGTACAACATCCCGAGCGTGGGCATCTATCTGTGGCGTCTGCAGGCGTATCCTCTCGTGCGCGTGGACGCCGCTCCGGTGCTGGTCTCGGAGCACGCCGATCCTGCCGGCCTGTTCCGCTTCAGCCCGCTCGGCAACGACACGCCGTTGTTCAATCGGCCGCAGACCGAGGCAAGCATTACCACGTTTGCCGGTGAGGTGAACGTACCGGGGCGCCTTCGCCGGCGGCCGCTGTACGACGAGCTGGAGGAGCGCCGGCGATTGATGCTGCTGGGGCAGTCCGAGGAGCCGGTCTACTTCGGACCGCAGCCGGTTCTGGAGTTGTTCACGCACGCGACCGGGGCGCCCGCAAACACGTACGTGGCGGTGCCTCCGGAGAACATCGGCATCTGCGATCTCTCCGATTGGCGCCGGCCTGCCGATGCATCCGGGCTGATCTCCGTTGATCCCGTTCTCGGGCGCATCTCGTTCGCGGAGGGTGCAACCACCGACGCGGTGCGCGTGAGCTATCAGTACGGTTTCAGCGCGGACGTGGGCGGCGGCGTGTACAACCGCAGCGAAACGCTTGCACCGGCCGACGACATCAACAACCTGAACATCTTCGTCTCGAAGGAGTATCCGTCCACGGTGACCGATACCACGCTGGACGATGCCTCGCACGAACTGCGGGTGAACTCGATCGCGGCTGCAGTCGCGTACTGGGCCGGCGGTTCCACGCTGCACTGTGTGGTCGAGATCCGCGACAGCGCCACCTATACCCAGGCCATCGGCGTAACGTTCAATCCGCCCGGCAATCCGGATCTCGGACTCTCGCTGACCATTCAGGCCCGCGACGGCGAGCGGCCGGCATTGATTCTGGGCTCGGGGGAGATCGCCGTCATGTCCAATCATCCGCGCTCCACGCTCACGCTGAACGGATTGTTGATCAGTTGCACGGATGTCTCCGTTGCCGGCGATCTCGGCGAACTGGACATCGTTCACTGCACGATGGTGCCGGGGCGTTCGCTCGGTCCGGACGGCACGCCGGCCGCGCCGGCCGACGGGAACAGTCTGAACGTGGATGCCACGAACAACCGTCTCGTTGTCAACATCACATCGAGCATCGTGGGGCGCCTTCTGGTGCCGCTGGAGATGCGTTCGCTCACGATCACGGACAGCATCGTCGACGGGCTGGACGGCCCGGCGATCTACGGCGGCGACGACGTGGTACTCGAATTCGATGAGGCGCCGCATTCGATGGGCGGCGGAGCGGGACGTTCGCTGGCGCACGGCATGGGTGATTTCATGGCAGGAGCGCCGACGTCGATCATCAGAAGCACGGTATTCGGCCCGGTCTTTGTCGCGGAGCTCACCTATGCTTCCGAGAGCATCTTTACCGATATCGTGGAAGCGCGCCGGCGACAGTCCGGATGCGTCCGCTTCTGCTATCTGCCGGTAGAATCGAAGACACCTCGCCGCTATCACTGCCAGCCGGAAACCGCCGCGAGTTCGGACAGCACTGTCGTTTCGGACAACGCGGCCCGGCGTGTGGTGCCGGAGTTCACCTCCACGCACTACGGCGACCCCGGCTACGCACAGCTGACAATTACCACCGCCATCGAGATCAGAACAGGCGCCGAAGACGGCTCCGAAATGGGAGTCTACTGCCAACTGAAGGGACCGCAGCGAGAAGCAAATCTGCGCATCGGACTCGACGAGTACATGCGTCTTGGGCTCGACACTGGAATTTTCTTCGTCACCTAATCACAGGAGTATATACATGCAAGGCGATTTCACTCGATCGACATTCGACCCGAAGAAGCATTACAGCGGCGTCCGGATGCAGCAGGGGCGCGTGCAGCTCGATGCAGACTGGAACGAACAGGTCGATATCGATGCGCACCGCGATCAGACAACGACCGCAGATGTGATCGGACCCTCCGGTGTGCCGGTTCTTCCGGACGGCACTGCGAACGGATTCAAGATCATGCTTCCCGGTTTTGCGGCGGCCGAAACCAACATGCAGATCGGCGCCGGCCGCATCTACGTGGATGGTGTGCTCTGCGAGAACGAGGAGACGGTGTTTCTCTCCACGCCGACGGCGCCCTATACGGGCAACCGCCAGCCGGACTACGACGACACGGCGCACGGCAACAGCTATCACATCATCTACCTCGACGTCTGGGAGCGCCACATCAACGCGCTCGAGGATCCGTCGATTCGCGAAGTGGCGCTGGGCGGACCGGATACGGCAACCCGCACGAAGACGGTGTGGCAGGTAAAGACGCTGCCGATCACTTCGCACGGTTCGGGGGCGCTGCATTGCACCGACGAGTTCGCCGAATGGGATGCCGCCACTGCCCCCTCCTCCGGCAAGCTCACCGCGCGCACGGAGCCTGCGCCCAGCAGCGACGGAATCGATCCCTGTATCATTCCACCGAATGCCGGATATCGCGGTCTGGAGAACCAACTGTATCGCGTCGAGATCCATCGCGTGGATACCGACGGTACGGTCACCTACAAGTGGTCGCGCGACAACGCATCGTTCCAGTACGGTCTTGTGGAGTTCGACGCCAACACCGGCGTGGGCGATCCCACGCTGACGGTGACCAGCCTTGGCCGCGATCAGAATTCGAGCCTCGAGGTGAACGACTGGATCGAGTTCCTTCCCGCCACCTGGGAGCTTGGCGGCGTGCCGGGAATTCTGGCCAAGATCACGGCCATCAACACCACGGACAAGCGTCTGACGCTCCTGATCCCGGGGAGCGAAGGGGATGCCTCCGATGTGGATGGTGCTACCGGCGCGGGATATATCGTAAAGCGATGGGACTTCGCGGGCACGGCTCCGCCCACCACCAGGATCAACGTGGGAGATACGCCCGCCTGGATACCGATCGAGAACGGCGTGGAGGTTCGGTTCGAGCCGGGCCTGGGAGGCACCTACAAGGATGCCTTCCATGTCGGCGATTACTGGATGATCCCGGCGCGCGTGGCCACGCAGGATATCGAATGGCCGCTTGATTCGACGAACCAGTCGATCGCTCTTGCGCCGATGGGCATCGGACATCGTTACGCACGTCTGGCCCTGGCGCAGTGGACCGATGATGGCTGGGATCGCACGACTCTGAAGGACTGCCGCCCGACGTTCCTTCCGCTCAGCAACATTCCGACGCTCGTGTTCAGCTATGCCGGGGGCGACGGCCAGGAGGCTACGCCCGGCGATGCGCTTCCGCGCTATCTGGAGGCTTCGGTCGTGGAGCGTGGCAAGAAGGTGATCGGGGCCAATGTCAAGTTCACCGTGAAGATCGGCAACGGCAAGCTTCGCAAGCTGGAGGCAGGCGTGCTCGATACTGTCTTCGGCCAGTCCGTCATAGCTCCCACCAGCATCAACGGAGTGGCGCAGTGCGAGTTCACGCTGGACCTGGTTACCGAGAGCCAGCAGGTGGAGGCCGTGCTCCTGGATGACGACGGACAGGTGCGCCCGCTGAACGTGATCCACTACAACGCCACGTTCTCCGACGCGGGGAGCAGCTTCACGTATGTTGGCGGCGATGGCCAGGAGGGGGAGCCGGGCGAGTATCTGCGCATGCCGCTGGAGGTTGGCGTCAACCGGAACGGCAAGGCGGTTGGCGGCGCCAAGATACGGTACACGGTGACTCGCGGAGGCGGCTCGCTGCGCGCCACGCAGATCGTCGGCACTACCGTTACCGTTGTCTCCGGCCCCCAGGTGATCACGCAGACTGCCGGCGACGGTGTTGCGTACTGCGAGTTCCTGCTCGATACGTTCACGCGCGATCAGCAGGTGGAGGCTCGTCTTCTCGACGATGACGGCAACACGGTCAACGTAACGCCGATTCACTTCGACGCCTCTATCCGCTCCAACGTGGAGTTCCTCTACGTTGGCGGCGATGGCCAGGAGGGGCTGCCGGGCGCACGGCTGGCCGTGCCGTTCGAGGCCGGGGTGATGGATGGGGCTGTGAAGCTTCAGGGTGCGAACGTACAGTTCACCGTTGTCAGGGGAGGAGGGTCCATCGTTCCTGCCGGAGGCGGAAGCCCCGCTACGCAGGTCGTGGTTCAGACCGGACCGGACGGCGTGGCCGGCGTCTATCTGACGCTCGATACGATCACGCCGGTGCAGCAGGTGAAGGCAATTCTCATCGACGGTGAAGGATCGCCGCTGAACTATACGCCGCTTCATTTCACCGCCGCCCAGGGCCTTGCAGGGGGTATCGCGTACACGGCCCCGTCCGGTTGCACGAAGTTCGCGCAGAGCACCACGGTGCAGGAGGCGTTGGACCAGCTTTGTGCGTGCGATTGTGCGGAGTGCCCGCCGATCATCCATGTGACCGGCGTGTTCCTCGGTACCGGCGGTGCCGATCTCGGACCCGAAATTCATGCCGGCGCCGGCGTGCCGATCGATTCATTGCTTCTCGGCCTCAGGATCAAGACCGATGCGGACATCGATGCGTTCGCGGTGAGTTCCACCACGGTCTCCGGTGAGGTCGAGTTCCCGTATCCGCTCACCACGGCAGATCGCCAGCAGTATGGGATGGACAATATCGATGCCGGGCTTCCATTCGAGGATCAGATTATCGGCTACCGTCCGATCGGTGTTCGCGCGAATGTATCGGTGGATCCGTACGACAACTCCGTGATCCGCTGGGACCCGCTCGGGAACGCGCTGGCGCCGCTGGTATTCTCCTATCACCAGTTCATCCCTCCCGGAACGAAGATCCCGGTGAAGATCCTCGTTCGCGGAACTCAGGTCTGGGCAGAAGGCGATCCGGGGCGTCTGCTTACCGGCACCGTTCAACCGGTAGTACCGGGCACAACCTCGAATTCTTCCGGAGACAACTGCGATCAGCCCGGAGACTATGTGTTCAATCTGAACTTCTTCGTGCCGGCGACTGCCGATCCATGTCCGCAGATCACGTCGGTGGTCTTCGATACACCGATCATCTCCGGAGTGCCTGCCACCGGTACGATCCAGTTCGACAAGACGATGGCAATCGGCGGCAACGCGAACATGCAGTTCCTCACGGTGACCAGCGACAACATTGCCGTGATTCAGTCCACCGGCATCACGCTCGTTCCGGTGCCGAGCGCCAGCGATCCGACACATGCCTCCGTCTTCACGTTCTCGATCCCGACGGAAACACGCTCTTCGGCCGATCGCACGACGCCCGTTGTCCACCTGAGCTTTATCTCGGCCAACGGTCAGGACCCGTGCCAGCGCAACTTCACCAGCACCGTCACTGTCAATCCTGTACCGTGTCCGGAGATCACGACGATGGGCTTCTCGCAGTCAGTTACCGTTGGGCAACCGATCGTCGGGAAGATCAACTTTGCGTTCGCACATCCGGTGCAGCGCCAGTTGACCATCTCCAGCGATCACTCCGATTCCATCGTCCCGAATCCGGCGCCGTTCACGATTCCGGCAAACGCCACGAGCATCGACGTCTCGATCCCGACCAACTCCGGGGCAACGATCAACCAGCGCACGCCGGTTGTACTTGCCGTGACCGACCCGTGCTCGGGCGTCGTGAAGACCACCACCGTCTATGTGGATCCGATTCCGTGCGAGCATATCGCGCAGTTCTCGTACGATCCGGTGATCGGTGGTGACGACATCACGCTGCATCTCACGTTCGATCGCCCGCTGTCGCAGACGCGCACGATCAACTTCAGCAGCACCCCGAGTGTGATCGAGACCAAGAGCGTCACGCTCACGCCGGCTTCCGGCCAGGTGAGCTACAGCGTGGTGCTGCATACGACACAGGTCACCACCAATACGGACGTTCTCATCGCGATGGATCCGTGCGGCACCGTGGTACGATTCCCCGTGACGGTAAGCAGCCCGCCGTGTGATGATGTCGTGTCGTTCACGGTAGACTCCTCCGTTATCGGCGGCCAGCTCCTGCATGGAACGCTGACGCTGGCAACGGCGCCCGTTGCCGATCGCGACATCGTCGTGCACGTCGATTCGGCATATCAGGCCTACATCAACGATGGGCAGGTGATTCACGTCGTATCCGGAAGCTCCACCGCGACGCAGTTCACACTGACCACCAATACCGTCACCGACGTCTCGCACGATGCGGTGATGTGGATCAATCCGTGCGGCCGGGTGGTGTCGGTTGGCACCACGGTCACCAAGATGCCGTGCGAACTGGTGCAGGATTGGAACTTCCCGTCCGACGTGTACAGCGGCGGAACCATCAATGGTGTCTCGGCATACTTCAGCTCTCCGGTGGTTTCCACCGAACCGGTTGTCTTCTCCTCCAGCGTTTCGGGTCTCTTCCCCGACATCGTGATACCGGTTACCGCCGGGGTCACGAAGGTGACGCAGACCGTGCCGGTGGATGTTGCAACGGTGCCTGCCGACACGGCGTTCGATGTGATCGTAACGCGTTGCGGCAGGGAGATCTTCCGAATCCATCGCGTGATCAAGACGAACGTGATCGACTGGCCGCGAATCAAGGCGGTGACGTACTTCAACCCCGACGCGCCTGCCTCGGCGTATCAGGTACACGTTACCACGCCGGGCTCTGTGCCGCAGGTGGATATGCATGCGCTTGGGCTTGCCACACCGAACAACCGCCTCGGCGTCAAGGTGCAGTTCTGCGATGTGCTGCCCGATCCGGCAACGTTGAACGATGTCAACTTCCGTGTCATGCAGATCGGCTCCAGCTCGCCGGTGCCTGTCATGACGAGGGACCTGGTTGGCGACACGGCGATCCTGACGATCGGTGCGTGGAACCTGTCCGAGGGCGGACACTACCAGCTCCAGCTGCGCGGCGCCGGATCCGGCGTCATCGCTACCTCCAGCGGCAAGCCGCTGCACGGAGCGTTCGACGTGGTGCTGGATGGAACGGCGTGTACCGGAGCCACCACTACCGGAAGTACGGGCTCTGACTTCGTGACCAACTTCACGTTGGTCTTCGGGCCGAGTGCCGGCGGCTGATGATGCACCGCAGCCGGCGGGGGATGCCCGCCGGCTGCCGACTGCAACGGAACACAAGGTGATGTCACCATCCAACAGGAACGGAGTAACGCAAGGCAGCTATGGCAGAAAAGACAGTGATCGTAAGCCCTTCGGCCTCGTCGGAGTTCGAAGTGGCCGAGATCAACACGCATCTCGGCTCAGGTTGGCAGATTCGGTCAGCGTATCCGGTGGGACGCAACAGCAACGCCTTGATGGTGGTGTTGGAAGAGCGGGAGGGGGAGCAGCATCGGGTGTTCCTGATCAGAGATGTTGCCGGCGATGATTCCGCCGGCGCGTCCGCATTGAACGAGTTCCTCACGTCGCCGGAGGGATCGGGCGCCCTAGTTGTGCAACGGTACGACGTGGGTGAGAAGGCGATGCTGCTGGTCTTCGGCCAGCCTGGTGCCGATGCGGCGGCGTTGGTGCGACGTTCAGTGATGGTTGGTGATTCCCGTCCGCCGAACGCAGGCGTGGATGCAGTGAATGTGTTCCTTGCCGATGGCTGGCAGATCGCCACGACGTACGCCGCGGGGAGGAACGCGAACACCGTACTGGTGATGCTCGAGGAGCGAACCGGACGCCAGGTGCGGGTTCAACTGTTGTACGATGTTGCCGGAAGTGCCACCTCCGGAAGCGATGCGCTGAATGAACACCTGACCACAACGGATGGGCAGTTGCTCTCGGTGATTCGCCGCTACAACGTTGGCGAGAAATCCGTGCTGGCCGTGCTCGGGTTGCCGCCTGTCGATGTCGATGAAGATCCTGCATGCCCGTCGTGCCCTACCGGACCGCAGGGCCCTACCGGACCTCAGGGCGCTACCGGACCACAGGGCGCGACGGGTATTGCTGGTGCAACGTGGTACTCCGGTCCGGGTGTGCCGGCCGATGATCTCGGTGTCGAGGGGGATCTCTATCTCGATATCGGTACGGGTGATGTCTATCTGAAGACCGCCGCGGGCTGGATCCGCGAAACCACGCTTCGTGGCGCTACCGGCCCGATGGGGGCAACCGGATTTCAAGGTGCTACGGGGGTACCCGGCGCCACGGGGCCGCGCGGAACCACCGGGGCGCAGGGCGCAACGGGTCTGCGCGGAGCAACCGGCGTCAACGGCGCAACAGGTGCCAACGGGGTTACCGGTGCGGATGGTGTTACCGGATGGACCGGCCCGGTTGGCCCACAGGGGGCCACGGGCGCTACGGGCCCGATAGGTCCGGTTGGTCCGCAAGGTGCCACCGGCGCTACGGGACACACGGGTCCCGTAGGCCCGATCGGCCCCCAGGGCGCTACGGGTGTGAACGGCGTAACCGGATGGACGGGTGCTGTTGGCCCGCAGGGCCCGATTGGTGTGACGGGTTGGACGGGAGCGATAGGTCCTCAAGGTCCGATCGGTGCCACAGGTGCTACGGGTGCGAAGGGAGCGACAGGTGCCGATGGTGTGACCGGCTGGACCGGCGCGATCGGTCCGCAAGGCCCGATCGGCGTGACAGGTTGGACAGGTGCGATCGGTCCACAAGGTCCGATCGGTGCCACGGGAGCAACGGGCGCGAAGGGAGCGACGGGTGTCGATGGTGTGACGGGTTGGACGGGCGCGATAGGTCCTCAAGGTCCGATCGGTGTGACAGGTTGGACAGGTGCGATCGGCCCACAAGGCCCGATCGGTGCAACGGGTGCGAAGGGGGCGACGGGTGTCGATGGTGTGACCGGCTGGACCGGAGCAATCGGCCCGCAAGGTCCGATCGGCGTGACGGGTTGGACGGGTGCGAAGGGAGCGACAGGCGTCGATGGTGTGACGGGTTGGACCGGAGCGATCGGCCCCCAAGGTCCGATCGGCGTGACCGGCTGGACGGGCGCGATCGGTCCTCAGGGTCCGATCGGCGCAACGGGTGCCACGGGAGCAACGGGCGCGAAGGGAGCGACGGGTGTCGATGGTGTGACCGGCTGGACCGGAGCGATCGGCCCCCAAGGTCCGATCGGCGTGACCGGCTGGACCGGAGCGATCGGCCCCCAAGGTCCGATCGGCGTGACGGGTTGGACCGGAGCAATCGGTCCTCAAGGTCCGATCGGCGCAACAGGTGCCACGGGAGCAACGGGCGCGAAGGGAGCGACGGGTGTCGATGGTGTGACAGGTTGGACTGGAGCA
>JAFDZV010000025.1 GCA_018266795.1 Bacteroidota bacterium
CAAACTCAAAGGAGAATCCATGCGCAAACAGACCGCAGACTTGCAGGAAGCTGACCACCTGCGTACATAGCAACACCAGCGTCGCTTCGCTCCGACGTAGTGGTCACCTTCGAGCGGAATAGGTGGTCGGCTTCGGCGGAATACGCAGACGGCCCGAATGCTCCACCTATCCCTCGTGACCCTTCGTGAATTGGAGAAGCGCGGCGCTCTGATTCCGGTCAGGGCAACGCGGCGCGTTCTCTATCGGGAGAGCGAGATTGAACGCTACCTGAACGGGAACAAGGGAGCCGGACGGCGATGAATACGACATCCCCGGAACATGGTCGCGATCGACTCAGATTCTCCAATCGGCGTACCGAGTGTCCGGCGTGCAAGGCGCGTCATGGCTTCGCATCGTTGGAGGGCCTTGGAGATGCCGGGAAATGCCATGCGTGCGGTCTGTTCATTCCACCACACGGTGAAAGAGATTCGTGGCGAGCCGAACGCTGCGGCCGTGCGACCGTTGCAGGCTCTTCCCCCGACACTACGGCGATACCGGCGCTTGTGCGTGCTACTCGGAAAGAGTGCGTTGCATCCTATCGCTACGAGAACGAGAACGGCGTTCTCATGTATGTGATAGAACGGAACGAATGGACGGAGGTGTATGCAGATGGCACAAGTAAGCTCCGCAAGAGTTTCCACCAGTGGCGGCCCGGTCCTGATGGGGAACGAGTGAACGGCCTTGGTGATGTTCGGCGCATTCTCTACGAACTGCCAAGCGTCATTGCCGCAGTACGCGAAGGGTGTCGAATCTGGGTAGTGGAAGGTGAGAAATGCGCGGATGCTTTGAACGATTGTTTCCGACATGAGACGGGCTCGGGGGATCGGGCAACGACTGCTCCCGGTGGTGCGAACGGTTGGCGATCGGAGTTCAACAGCTATCTACAGGGAGCCGACGTTATCGTGTGGCCGGATGCCGACGAACCCGGCCGGAAACTTGGCGAACGAATCACGGCCAACCTACAGGGGATTGCATGCAGGGTGGGAATCGTAACTCAGGAGCTTCTACGAAACGTAGGGCTGAGTTATGGGAACTGAGAGACTGAACGACGTGGCGGACTATCTCAGGAACGGCTTATCTCCCGAAGAGTTGGAACGGATCGCGGACAGAGTACCCCTTGCAAACGGAACTGGTGACGTGACAATCGTTGCCAACGTGACCGATGATACGGTTGTGACAGGGAGTTCCCGTTCCCTCAAGAGAGTTACGGCACAGGAACTACAGGACAAGCAGTTCCCGGAGCCTCAATGGATCATTCCGGGCTTACTCCCTATCGGTCTTGCGATTCTGGCAGGGAGACCCAAAGCCGGGAAATCATGGTTAGCCCTGAACATTGCCATCGCCGTTGCGAACGGTGGCCGGGTGTTCGGTTCCTATGACTCGGTGCAAAGCTACGTGTTGTACATGGCTCTGGAAGACAACGAGCGACGATTGCAAAACAGGCAGGGAATGATTTTCGCCGCCGAATCTATAAACGCTCCCTCCGGACTTTCCTTTTTGCTGGAATTCCCCCGGTTTGATGAAGGCGGATACGAAACCCTTGAACAAGAGATCGCCGATAATCCTCGTATCAAGTTGATTGTGATTGATACGCTGCAACGGTTGCGGCGCCGGAAGCGTGGTTCGCAGCATGATACCTATGCAGGAGACTATGAAGAATTGGGGCGATTACAGAAAATCGCTCTGGCAAGTGGGGTTGCCATCATTGTTGTGCATCATACTACGAAGATGAACTATACCGATCCCTTCGATTCCATCTCTGGTACGTCCGGAATTTCCGGTACAGCCGACACCCTTTTCGTTCTGGCTCGATCTCCAGAAGCAAACTGCATGGCGCTTCATACGAAGGGACGTGATACCGAAGATCAATCCATCGCTATGAAGTTTGAACCGACAACCGGCATTTGGAGCGGGCTTGGCGATATTGCCGCAATGCAGATGAGCGGGCAAAGAAAGGAAGTGTTGGAGTTCTTGGAGCAGCATGGCCCGGCTGAAGTCAAGGATATAGAAGGCGGAACCAGTTTGAAAGGAGCGGCGCTTCGCCAACTCTTGAAGAGGATGGTAGAGAAGGGGCAGGTGGAACGGCCGGAACGCGGACGATATCAACTCCCTGTTGCATCGGTCACAACGGTTACGTCGGGTACGTCCGTAGAACTCGTTTAGAAGCCGGGGGGATCATGGCGAATAAGAACCCGTACCAAGGTCGTTTGAGACGCAAGGTGAAGCGTTCAGCCGGAGACGTTGACCGTCTTCGGGAGAAGCTATGGAAAGCGCTGGAACGAGCTGAGGGGCTGATGGACAACGATGATGCCGCCTTGGTTCTCCGGGCGATTCATGCGCTGGCACAAGCTACCGGCCCATACCTGAAGGCTGTTGAAGTGGGGGAGCTTGAAGCGCGGTTACGAGCGATAGAAGAGAAGATGAACGGCAACGGTGAAACACATGAACCTACTGAGACGCATTGAAAAGCTGGAAGCCCGTCTAGCGGACAGTGTAGATAAGGATACTGCTGCCGTGTGGCTCTATGAAGGACCGGAAGAAGCACGAACGTATTGGCGTCCAGGTAGTACCGAGCGACTAAGCGAAGAGCAATTACAGGCCGAACTCAGAGACTCAAAGGTGATACTTCTTCTGCCTGATAACGGCCGGGATAGCCGGACGAAATTCCGTTCGGCGTCAGCGACACCCGCAGCGATGCAAGATGGTCGCTGATGTGATACTCTTTCGACCTGATGGGACAGCACGCGGGCCGTTCAGGATCAGCCTGAACGGCCCGTGCTGCTCGTGTGACATCTTCGGCGGTGGCATCTTATCCGTGGCGATCAAACGCCGCCGCGACCGCTCCGGCCAGCGGCTCTTTCCTCCGCTTCCTTGAGAAGCTGCCAGACGGGAACGCCAAGCTGCCGCGCTATCGCGGCCAGCGTTGCGACCGTCGGGGATTGTTCGGCCCGCTCGATGCGGGAAATGTAGGCGCGATCCACATCCGCGTCAAGGCCGACGTCGGATTGAGAAACCTTCTTCCTGTTCCGGCATGAACGCAAGACCTCTCCAAGCGCGGTGTGAAGCTCCGGGAAGCGGAGCCCCTTGTTGCGGGGATTTGCCGCCGTCCGCTTGCTGGTGCCGCTCTGTTTCGCAGGCCCGGATTCGTGCCGGGGAGAGGGCGGTTTCTTTGCAGCAGGACTTTTATCACTCATGCCGAGAAGCTATCGGCACGGGCTTCAAACGCTTGTGTCCTATAAGACGAATGCTTATGTTGCGCCGCGACCTGACTGTTTGTCCCGGCCTTCGGGGGAGAGGGTACATGATGATGTACCCCCTTGCGATCGGGAACTTGCGGGCCTATCTTCACACCGATCAGCGGCTCCCCTCTAATGTTGACGAGGAACTATTTCTAACGACAGGAGCACTCTATGAATCACCAACAGCGTCGTCTCATTGCGTTCCCCTTCGCGTTGTGCATCGCCGCGACACTCGTTCATGCAGGCACGATCGTTCAGCCGGGCGAGGGTGTGGAAGTCAGCATGGACTGGCACACGATCGCAGAACCCGTGTATGGCGCTGCAATGCGGTACACGGTGAGCAACATTCTTCTCTCCACCGACAGTGTCTCAACACCCGTTGTCCTGAAACTGAGTCTCACACGCGCCGAAGTCGGAGCGTTTGAACTGACAAGTACGCCGATTGCCGTCCCGACCTCCGGCATGTCGCTTGCCTATACGCGTGCCGTTGAGATGCGCCCTACGGACGCCGAGCGTGGCACCATGCTCCCGAACGATCCGAGCGACCGCCGCAAGTACGATACCTTCGGCATTACAAGGGCGGCCTTTGATCTTCATGTCGTGGTGATCGACGCGGCCACGGGCAAGCCGTTGGCGGAGGTTGACAAGTACCGATTCAACATTACCAGACGTCAAGAGCTTAACGACATCGTAGACAACAGCAAGGTCAATATTGACCTGACGCCATTCGTTGGAAAGCGAATCCTAATCAAGACAACGGCTTTTCCTGCCTACAACGGTCGCGGCTGCGTCACTGGATCAATTCCCCATATTGTTTCGCTTCAGGGCGCAAGGCCCGGCCGCAGCATCGAAGACCCCAAATAGCTACAACACTTCCTCCCACACACATACACACTTCACATCACTTCCCAACAAACTTGGAGGGGAAATGCAACGTATTGCCTTTTTCGCGGCACTGATTGCCATCACAGCGCTGGCCGCATTCCGGCCGATGCCGAAGGACGAAAGCACGTGGTCCGATGAAGGGTGCTTCAACGGAGGGGCCGCATACGATTACGAGATGATTCACCGCATCGTCATCTGGAATGCCGATACGCAGACGGGTTCCTATCTGGAAGAAATTCCTTGCGGCTCGAACAATTGGTTCGAAAGATCAAACATCCACATAGCGCCGCCTTCATCGGGGGGTAACCCCGGCGTCTTCACCTCGTCCGGCACCGTGGAGTTCATGGCCGCCCCTGACGTGGCGGGTGTCATCACGCCCGGAACAGGTCCGGATCATCGGGGATTCGTAGCCGATCCGACAAGCGGGAAGCTCGTTGTTTCTGCTCCCGTGGTGGCGTCCGTGTTGCAGTCGTTGCACTAAACCTATCTACACACAACAGACCAGAATCGGGAGTTCGTCATGCGCAAAATCACGACTGTTGTTATCGTTTGCTTCTTCGCTGCGTGTTCCGGCTTGCTTGCCAAGAACGTCGAGAAGTTCACGACGCTTGGTATTGACGGCTGCAAGGACTGGATCATCCTGCATGATGATGACGGGATGTGCCGGACGTGGGTAAGAAACTGTGGCGAGAAAGCATACCACGCTGATCCGTGCGGGTGGGAAGATTGCGGAAACATCCGCATCAGCGGGACGCCTACGGACTGGACAGAGTACCCGGTCAATCTCACTTCGGACAACGGGGTGATCTATGCCGTAGCTCCAGGCGCGGGAGGTTACTATGTGCCGGGCGGTACGCCTGCTTCTTGTGGCGGCTACGGCGAGTGGACGTTTGTGGCCGATGGCTCCAACGCTGTCACCATGTCATCGGCAATGGTGCAGTTGTCGGGACTTCAGTAGCCGTATGTCCCTTTGAGCCAACAGAGCGCAAGGGGGCAGTCGAAGAAAATGCGCGGACTCTCTCTGTCTGCGGCTTCGGAGCGCTTGTTGTCCTGCGGTGTGCTACTCCAGCACCAGACGGCAAGCGCTCTGTCTAGCAAATGGAGGTGTTCCATAGGTGTGATTCTTGCTCCGCCTACTTCTGAGTTGCCGCTGATCGATCATATCATCTACGTGCGCAAGAAGTGCATCTCAATCGCGATGGATAACCCGGGCCTTACAGGGGATCATCTGTTGCCGCGTTCTGAGTAGCTGAATGTGGTTGGATTGTAGGTCAATCGATGGTCATACAATAGAAGTGACGCAAGAGAACAGGACTGAGATAAGGAGAAAATTCTAAATAAAGGTGATGTGATGAGCCAAGAGATTGTAATCTTTGATACCAATGCCTACCGCAACTTCATACATGGATTTGATGAAATTGGCGTGCGTGATCGGGCGCGAAAATTAGTGACTCGTGAAAATAAGTGCGGCATTACGGTTGGAGTGTCTGCGCCTGTTCTTATTGAACTGTTCGCGCATCTTGCTGATCCGGCTGATCCAGCGTACGATATATGCCGACGCGCTTTGGTAGCAGCGTGGGAGCATGCAAGCGGGCATTCTGAAAATGCCCTGATAAATGTGATCCCAGAAGGAATGTTGCTACTATCAAAGTCGTTGTTCCCAGATGCGGCTAACTCGCAGGAGTTCCGTTCCCGCGAGGAGAACAATGGAGCCCTGACAAGTGTTCTGAAAGGAGTAGGGGAGGTTGCGGTTAGTGATGATTTATCTGCCTACCAGCAGGCTTTTGATAGACTTGCACAATACGTGAAGAGTGAAGAGGCGCGTTTTATACAACACATGCGGAACCTTGTCTCTCAGTTAGATCCATCAACGTCCGACTGGCGAATCTATAAAAACGATAAGGTCAAGCGTCGTGGGTTCCTGAAGGAGTTACGTAGTCCAAAGGGGTTGGAATGGATCGCCCGATCATACGTTGTGTACGGATATGAGCTTGTGTATGGGAAACCGCCCATCCAAGAGGACCTTTCAGGACATGTGAAAGAGTTGATCCGTCTCTTTCAGACGCCGTTGGAGGTATATCGTGAGATTCTTGTGCTGTTTGCTGGCAATGGTTTCAATATGGATGATCCGGATGAGCGAAGAGAGAATTTTCGTTGGGACATTGATATCCTATTCGGATTGTCATCGGAGACGTTAGCTAGTAAACATCTTACCCTTGTTACTGGTGATGGAAAGATGCTTAATGCCGCGTTGCAGGCCGGTCTGGGCACGCGCGCTCAAAGACTTCCCGATTACTTGCAACGAGTAGGTCTGTGATTGTGGGGGCTTATACTGGAAGTGTGCAGGCATAAGCATCTCCAATCGAGAGCGAAGAGCCTGCTCATTGTGTCTTCATGTCTCCACCGACGAGGCGCAAAAATTTCAAACCTCTTCCCCTAATCCTTCCCCCACAAACGTAAAAACCTCGATTTCAAAGAGAAATCGAGGTTTTCTGCGGAGAGGGTGAGATTCGAACTCACGGAACCCTTGCGGGTTCAACGGTTTTCGAGACCGTCCTATTCAACCACTCTAGCACCTCTCCAAATGTTCTTTGAGAAACCGGTCAGCGGATGCGCGCGGGTGAGATTACCTCGCTGCGCTCGGTGCACTCGCCCTTCGGGCTCGGGTCGCACTCACGGAACCGTGAAAGGTTCAACGAGGTTCGCGGCCGTCCCGGTCCACCACTCCAGCACCTCACCGGGCTGCCGATCGTACGATCGGGGAGCAAATATAATGAAGTTCCCCGGCGCGCAATCGGAGGAAACGTGAAAAATCTCATCGATCAGCAGGCTGCCACTTTGAGGATGAGAAGGGCTCCAGGGGCCGTGCAATCGGGAGCATCGCGGAGCGCGGTGAGGATGGCATCCTGCTCATTGTTGGAATGATGCTCACCGCCGGCATCATGGAAACGTTTCATATCCGGGGAACGCGCGTGCCCGTGGTGAACATCTCGCGGCACGCCGGCGCGCGAGGCGTGCAGGCCATGAGGCCGTGCAAACGACCGCCGCGCTGCGCGGAATCCGCACGATCATCGGCCGGGATCGCGTTTGCATTGCGGCCGCACATTCAGTACCAATCGCCGAGGTGGCATCATGGCAGTACGTTTTGAGAGGGACATCAAACCATATTTCACGGGGAAGGATCGCGACCATATGAACTCCAGCCGCTACGTGGAGAAGCCGTTCGATCTCTGGTCTGCATCGGTGGTACGCGAGAAGTACGATGACATCCACGGCGTCATCAAGAGCGGGAAGATGCCTCCCGGACCGGACGGAGGAGGCGATGGTCCGTGGCCGAAGGAGAAGATCGATCGCTTCCTTGCACTCTTCGATGAGTGGAAACAGGGGGGCTGCCTGCCCTGAGGTTCCGCCGATGACGATCCGAATGCCGGCCGCAGCCGGCCGCGAGGCGAATCGGGAGCCTCGTCTGCGGGATGCGAGCCGGTGCACCATTGCGAATCGATCGCCATGCTGTCGTTGAACCGATGGGACAACCGTGGCGTGCGGTTGCATGCGGCAACCGCTCCGCACATATAGTGATCGAGGAAGCGAGGCCTCGCCTCCTCGATCGGCCCGCAGGGTTCCTGCCGGGCAGCGCAGTCTCGCGACTGCAAGAATTCTTCCTCCGGTACACTGGTGCGCGCATGCCCAATGGTTCCAGGCCGCCGCATGCCCGTTCATCGGTGCACTCTGCGTCACGCCGTGGGCAATCCGTTCGGATCGGTGCCGGCCGGATGATAACCGGGGGGCGCATCGCCGGGCGCAGCCGCGTTGCCATCCTCACCTGCAACGCCAGGCTCGCCCGGGTGACGGGAGATCGATTCGTTTCCCTCCTCGATCCAGGCTGCATCCTGCCGGACAGCATGCCCGGCCTGTGCTGCATCCGCGGCCGGGAATGCCGCTTCGGGGAGCGATGCCGGAATCAGCCGAGCGCGGCTCTTCCGCTCGCGGCGGCGCTCGACCAGATAGTAGATCGCCGGGAGTGCGAGGAGCGTGAGTATAAGCGATGAGCAGAGCCCGCCCACGATCACCGTTGCAAGCGGCCGCTGCACGTCGCTGCCGATGCCGCTTGCACGCGCCGCCGGTATCAGGCCGAGCAACGCCACCACCATCATCATCAGGATCGGGCGGAACTGCATGGAGGCTCCGGCGCGAACTGCCTGTGCAAGCTCCATGCCGCCTTCCTCGCGGAGCTGATTGATTCGTGACACCAGAAGCACGCCGGACATCACCGCCACGCCGAACAACGAGACGAAACCGACGCCGGCGGAGACATTGAAGTTGTAGCCGCGTATCATCAATCCTGCAAGGCCGCCCACGAGCGCGAAGGGAACGTTCATCAGCGTAAGGCCTGCATACACCGGCTTCTTGTAGAGCGCGAAGAGCACGACGAAGATGAGCACGATCGTTATCGGCACCACCATGAGCAGACGGTTGCGCGCCCGAGTCAGGTTCTCGAACTGGCCGCCCCAGTCCATGGAGTATCCCTTCGGGAGATGAATCGCGCCGGCAACGCGACGCTGCGCCTCGGCAACGAAGCTGCCCTGGTCGCGGCCGCGGATGTTCGTTCGCACCGAAATCTGCCGGTCGCCGTTCATGCGCTGGATGATCGTGGCTCCGTCCACCTCCTTCACGCTGGCAAGCGAGCTCATCGGGATGCGGGCGCCGTTCGGCGCCGTAACCAGCATGTTCCGGATGGCATCCAGCGAGCCGCGGCTCTCCGGTACATATCGTACCACGATATCGAAGCGCCGCTCGCCGTCATACAGCTGCCCAACGGTTTTTCCGCCGATCGCTCCTTCCACCATGCGCTGTACATCGCTCACGTTCACACCATATCGTGCGGCGGCGGCGCGATCCACCTGTATGCTGAGCTGTGCCTGGTTCCCTTCCTGCTCGATGCCGTACTCGCTGGCGCCCGGGATGGCCCGGACGATCTTCAGTACCGTATCGGCCTCGCGGCGCATCAGATCCAGATCGCGTCCGCTGATCAGGATTGCCAGATCGGCCACGCTGCCGGTTACCGCCTCGGTGACGTTGTCGAGGATCGGCTGCGAGAACGAGAAGGAGGCGCCGGGAATCTTCTGCTCCAACTGCTGCTTGATGGTGAAGAGAAGTTGCCGCTTCGATGTATCGGAGGCCCAGGCCGCATAGTCCTTCAGGCCCACGTAGGTCTCGATCCTGTTCGGTCCGTAGGGATCGGTGCCGTCGTCGTTGCGGCCGAGCTGCGAAACAACGGCCTCGACCTGCGGGTGTCCCGCAATCACGCCGCGAATGATGGGAGGAATCTTCGCGGCTTCGTCGAGCGATATGCCGGCGGGAAGAAAGCAACGGATGTTGAAGGAGCCTTCGTCCAGCTCGGGAAGAAACTCCGTGCCGATTCCGCCGCCGGCCACCGTTGCGCCAATCACCACCAGCCCGGCGATGGAGGCGGTGACAACCGGCCTGCGCATGATGGCAGCAAGCACGCGATCGTATCCGGAGCGCATCCAGTCGAACACCGGATTGTGCCACTCGATCTTCTTCGGCTTCTCGCCGGCCCACACCTTGCGATACACCGTCGCAAGGATCACCGGTATCAGTGTGAGGGCGATGAGCATCGAGCCGAAGATCGCGAAGGAGAGCGTGTACGCCATCGGCGAGAAGAGCTTTCCTTCGACACGCTGCAGCGTGAACATCGGCAGATAGGCGAGGATGATGATCGCCACCGCAAAGAAGATCTCCCGGCCAACCTCCTGTGCCGCCTTCATCGTGTTGCGCAGCACCCCCTGCGCGCGTTCCTCCGGCGTTGCGTCACGAAGCTGGCGCATCACGTTCTCCGCCATCACAACCGCGCCGTCTACGATGATGCCGAAGTCGATCGCCCCCAGCGAGAGAAGGTTCGCCGGAATGCCGGTGAGCTTCATCAGGATGAACGCGAAGAGAAGGGAGACCGGAATTGTGATCGCCACCACGAGTGCGGATCGCGGGCTGCCGAGAAAGAAGATCAGAACGATGATGACGATCGATATCCCTTCGAAGAGCGTGTGCAGCACGGTCTCCAGCGTGTAGCCTACAAGGGTTCCACGGTCGTACATGGTGCGGAGATGAACGCCGGGGGGGAGCACGGAGGCGTTGATCTCGTCGATCTTCTCCCGTATGCCGCTCAGGACGTCCGAGGGATTCTCGCCGCGCCGCATCAGCACCAGACCCTGCACGCCCGCGTTCTGGTCAACCTTCTCGTCCGGAATGCTGTAGCCCAGCACGCCGCTCGGCGGGAGCGGATTGATCTCCACGCTCGCGATGTCGCGTATGAACACGGGCACGCCATCCTTCGATGCCACCACGATGTTCTCGATATCCTCGCGCGAACGGATCGCACCCATGCCGCGGACGGCCAACGCCTGGCCGCCCCGCGTTATGATGCTGCCGCCGGTGTTGAGGTTGTTTGCCTGCACGGCATCCACCACGTTCTGCAGCGTTAGGTTGTAGTGCTCCAGCCGTTCCGGTGTCGTGAGGATGTGGAACTGCTTCACCAGTCCGCCGAAGTTCACGACGTCCGCCACGCCCGGCACCTGCAACAGCCGCGGAACCACTTCCCAATCCTGCAGGGTTCGGAGATCCATCGCCGAATAGTGCGCATCTCCCTCTATCACATACCGGAAGATCTCTCCCACCGGTGTGGAGAGCGGGGCAAGCTCCGGCGTGACGCCGTCCGGCAGATCGGCATCCCGCAGCTTCTCGAGAACCTGCTGCCGCGCGAAGTAATCATCCGTTCCCTCCTCGAAGGTGATATGGATCACCGAGAGGCCGAAGATCGTCTTCGAGCGCCTGTCCGAAACGCGCGGCACATTGTTCAGCGCCCGCTCCAGAGGCACGGTCACCTGTTGCTCCACCTCCTCGGCGGCGCGCCCGTCGAACTTCGTCACCACCACCACCTCGGTGTCGGCGACGTCCGGATAGGCTTCGATCTTCAGCTGCGTCAGCGCCCATACTCCGATGCCCAGAATCACCATGGAGATTGCGAACGTTGCCAGCCGCTGCGTGAGCGCGAACGTGATAAGCTTGCGGATCATTGCGTAGATGTCGTTGGCCTGGAACTACAGCGGAACCAGGGGCCGGGCACTCGAGAGGAACGGACTGCTACCGTGCGGCCCGTGCACGGCCGCGAACGGAGGACTGTGTGAATCGTTTCCGAACGAAGAGGACGTACCTGCAGCTACCAGGCTTCAACGGGATGCGTGATGATTGCGCCGTCGCCGATGATCGTCTTCACATACATCAATACGTTGCGAACCTTTTCGGGCGTGTCGATCATCGTGATCATCACCGGCTGTTCGCTGGAGGTTCCGATCGGCGGAGGCGAGTCCAGCAGATGGTGCCGTGCGCCGAAGCCGCGCACCGAACGGAAGATTGCGGCATTGCGGATGCCGCGCTGCTTGAGGAAGCGAAGAACGTGATCGGCAAGGGGCTGGCCGTCGATCACGTCATCCGGATCGAGATAGATCAGAGCATGGAGCATTGCTGAAGCGGTTGGTTGTGCCGATGAGAGTGGGAGGCGGGGACTTCTCCGAAATCGCCCGACTGGAGAAGTCCCCGCGCCGTGCCGGGATTCTTTCAGCAAGGTCGATTGCTTGCCGAAGCGATCCCCCACAGAGCATCCCCCCACCGGAGACGCGCCGCCCAGGTTCGTTGAGTCCCTGGAGAACGTCTGAACGCACGCGTCTCAATACAGTTTCGTCTGTCTGCCTCACGTACCGGAGCCCGGCATTCTCTTCGCGAAACCGGTCGCCGGCAGTATCGGATGCGCGTCCCGCCCCAACAGGCGTGCGCACCGGATCACCTGGAGCTCCTGTCTATTGTCGCGCCGCATGGGCGCAAGGCCGGCAGTTGCCATCCGGCGTCGACAGGAACTGTCAATAGCCGAAGCTGATCCCCTTGAGGAACATCGTCCCCTCGGTAACCAGCTCGTCGCCGGCGTGGAGACCGTCCGTCACGATCAGGCTGTCGCCAACCTGCCGTCCAAGCTCCACCGTACGGCGCTGGTAGTCGTGCTGGCCGCTTCGTACGAACACGTAGTGCCTGCCGAGTACGGTTATCACGGAGGATTGCGGCACGGCGAGCACCTGGCCCGCGGTCTGCCCGAACGCCGCCTGCGCGAACATTCCCGGCTTCAGTCTGCCCCCCGGATTGGCCAGCGCGATGCGCACCTTCACCGTGCGCGTCGTGTTGTCCACCGCATCGCCCACCGCTTCCACACGGCCGCTGAATTTCTCTCCCGGAAAGGAGGCGAAGCCTATCGCACTGGTCTCGCCGCGCTTCACCTGATCCAGCAGTGTCTCCGGCACATCGCTTATCACCCAGGCCGTGCCTGCGTGTGCGCGCTGGAACTCATCGGGGTTGAATCCGGCCATCCGGATCTTCGCCTCCACTTCCGCAATCGCAGCCCGCGTTGTCGCCACGTCGGTCTCCGCCTCGCTCAGGTCCTTTCCGGTCGCCGCCTGGTGCTCGTACAGGTCCTGCACCCGCGCAAGCGCCGTGCGCGACTTCTCAAGCGCGGCCTGGCTCTGCTTGAACGTGGAGTAGAGGGAGGTGAGGTCGGGCGTATCGAAGATCAGGATCGGCCCACTCCCCGATCCCAACGATTCCGATACGCCCGCCACCACTCTCGCCGGAGCCGTTACCTGCGCCTGCACCGTGTGCGGCGTCACCGTCACGGTTCTCAGCAGGCCGGTCTGGTCCGAACCGGACGCAACGTGAACCATGGTTCCACCGTCGCGTGCCTCGGTTCTGTCACTTCCAGTTGTGCGCGGCGTTGCCACCGCGTCCGCCTCGCTCGTGCAGCCTGAAGCAAGCAGGCCGGCACCGATGGCCGCGACGCTCGTTGCAACGAGTGTGAGTAACGCTGCTGACCATCGTCTATATGGGTGAATCCTCGCCTTCATGATCACTATCGCTTCCGCGTTGTTTCGTTTCTGTTTTCTGTTCTTCGGAATGCTTTCGAGAATCGTTCGCACGGCTCTGCGGATACGGTTGTGCAGCGTCGTGCCTGGTTGTCCGTGCCTGGTCCTGTTCCATCGGCGCGGGCAATGATTCGTGCCCGTGGCGGGAGCAGCGTCCCTGTCGACATCTGTTTCGTGTGCCGCCGTTCGCGGAAAGCCCGTCGGGACTATGCGTCCGGGAACAGGCCGCTCGTGATGGCGAGCGTCGCAGCGCTGCGCTGCGCGGCGATCACCGCATCGTCATATGCCTGGCGCAGCTCGAACCATGTGCGCTGCGCGTCCAGCAGATCCAGAATCGTCGTGTTGCCGGTGCGGTATGCGTACTGAACCGTATTGAGCACGGTCTCCGATTCCGCAAGCATCGGCGTGTATCGTTCAACCATCGCAATGCGAGCCCTGTACTCCTCGTAGGCCGATCGTACCTCGGCCTCCGCCTGGCGCACCGCGGCATCGAATGTGTACTGCGCCTGCGCGTGCTCCGCCTCCGCCTTTTCGATCCCTCCCTGATTGTGCGAGAAGAAGGGGAGCGGCACGGACATCGAGAGCCCGTAGAAGGGTGTTCCCTGCTGGCGCAAATAATCCGCGGAGACGGTGATGTCCGGAACGGCGATCGCCTCCTGCAGCTGCCGGTTCGCATCGGCGGCCTCGATCGAAACCTTCGCGGCCTGAACATCGCTTCTCGCCGCGCACGCATGGGCGATCGTGGAGTCGAGCGAAGGAGGCGCGAACGCGAACGAAACACTTCCGTCCGTATCCACAGGCTCGCCCGCTCCCAGAAGAAGCGTGAGCGCCCGGCGCGAGTGCGCCACATCGATGGAGGCGTTGTGAGCGAGAAGCGCGTACTGATCCGCGGCGATCTGCGATCGCCTCAGTTCGAGCGGTGTGATCGCCTGATCGCGCAGCCGGATGGTGTTGATCGCCACAACGGAATCGAACAACATCTTGGCTCGTTCGATGTTGGCGAGCGTCTGCTTGGCCTGCGCCACATCGAACCATGCGTTTGCTGCCGCCAGCATCGTCTGCCGTTCCGATTCGGCGATCTGCGCCTGCGTAAGCGCTACTGCGCTCCGTGCGCTGCTGATGCGCGCGTCACGCTTTCCTCCCAACTCCAGCGGCACCGCCAGAGAGAGACCGTACTGCTTCTGTTCCGGGGTGAAAACAGGGAGCCGGGAGGAAAGCAGATCCGCGTTCACCGAAATCTGCGGGTTGGGGCGCAGGCCGGCCGTGATAATCTCCGCCTGCGCAATCGGTACATCCAGGCGCTGCCGCTTCAGGTCGAGATTGGACTGTAGAGCGCGCTTCACTGCGCCGGTAAGCGAGAGCCGCTCCTGTGCGGCAGCGGGAGTCGCCGATCCGCCTGTTGCGATCGCGAGCATCAGCGCGGCCGCGGCAATCTCGCGTCGCATGGTTGCGTGTCTGAAGCTGGCTGCCGGCCGTATCGGCCGCCGTTCGATCTGTATACTGCTCTGCATAGGAGTGCGTCCACAACGGCTTCCGTTCCGAAGTACTGCATCCTGTGCCTACAGGTCCTGCAGCGCTCTTCCGGTGGAAGCATCAAGCGGATGCAAACCTAGACCAGCGGGATTAAGACCGGGTTAAAAGGGGATTAAATGTGGTATTCGTGGCTTTTTCGCGTCCGGAGGCGGTTCCCATCGTCCCCGGCAGATCGATCACCAGCGTGGTGAGGCCGGTATCGATGCTCTCCAGCGTCACCGTGCCGTCGTGGCGCGTTACGATGGTATGCACAAGGGCCAGGCCGATGCCGGTCCCCGGCACGCTGCGCGCGTTGTCTCCGCGATAGAACGGTTCGAAGACATGGGGAAGGTCGCCGGGCGGGATCGCAATTCCCTGGTTGGCAACCGTGAGCCGAACGGTGGTGCCGTTGCCGGTGATGGTAACGCGCACATGCCGTACTGCCGGTTCGGTTGTGTACTTCATCCCGTTCTCCAGCACGTTCTCGATCGCAACGCGCAGCAGCCCGGCATCGCCCATCACGAAGAGCGCGCTCTCGTCATCCTCTTCCGGCATCTGAAGCTGCACGTCCACAACGGGAGCCGGATAGCGGCGATGCAGATCGTCCAGCACGGAGAGAAGAAGATCGTCCAGCCGCAGAAGCTTGAACGATGTGCGTGGCATTTCCGATTCGGCTCGCGCCAGCAGCAGCAGATCGTTTACCAGCCTCCGCAGCCGCCGCGTATCGTCCAGCGCGCCGGTAAGCACCGATGTGTACGACTGCGTGGGACGGTTCTGCATCAGCGCCACCTCGAGCGATCCCTCCAGCGCCGTCAGGGGCGTGCGGATCTCGTGCGATGCATTGGCGATGAACTGCCTCTGCCAGAGGAAGGCCCGCTCCAGGCGGTCCAGCATCAGATTGAAGGCGTGCGCCAGCTTCGAAATCTCGTCGCGACCGTTCCCTTCGTCCAGGCGGATATGCAGATCGGTGGCGGAGATCTGTTCGGCGCGCGCAGTGGTTCGCGCGATCGGTGCCATCGCGCGACTGGCGAACCACCAGCCGGCCCATGCCACGAACGCGATCGTGATCGTGAAGCCGCCCGTAAGAGCGTAGCCAAGGCGGTGCAGCGAGGCCAGCCCCTGTTCGTCCACGGCGGAGACGCGCACAACGTAATTGAAGCCGTTGTCCTCGTACGGGAAGAACACCTCCTGCGTGTCGCCGAACGATCGCGCGAAGCCGCTGTCCAGCAAGGCGTGCGCGCGGTCGCTGCTGGTGAGCGTGAGCGACTGCGTGCCCGATCGGAACGTGGTCTCCCCCTGTTCGCCGAAGATCGCGATGCTCTCCTGTGAAAGCTGGTAGCCGGCGAGCCTCTTGCGAAACGGCTCCAGTGCATGCGCGCTCATCTCGTCGCTTTCCAGCACCACCGTTGCTGCAACGAGGGCGCGGGAGAAAAGCTGCTTGTTGAACTCCGTGCGGCGCTGGTAGCTGGAGAACTCGTACAGCAGAACCATCAGCGCGCCGAGGATCAGCGCAACCACGGTCACGAACAGCAGTGTCAGGCGCAGTTTGATCGTCATTGCACCCTCTCCTGATCCTCCCTGATCACATAGCCCATTCCCACCACCGTATGAATGAGTTTGTTCGGGAACTCCTTGTCGATCTTGCGGCGCAGGAAGCTGATGTAGACATCGATCACATTGCTTTCACTGTCGAACGAAGTCTCCCACACACGCTCGGCGATCTCGGCGCGCGAGACAACGCGCCGCCGGTTGCGCATCAGGAACTCCAGCAGAGCGTACTCGCGGGCAGTGAGATCGATACGGCGCCCTCCGCGCGTCACCACGTTGGAACGCATGTCCAGATGAAGGTCCGCAACGCTGATGTCCTTGCCGGATGCAAGGTCCGTTCGCCGCCTGAGCAGGGCGCGCAGGCGGGCAAGGAGCTCGCGAAACTCGAACGGCTTCACCAGGTAGTCGTCCGCACCGGCGTCGAACCCCTGCACCTTGTCATCCGTGGAATCGAGAGCCGTAAGCAACATGATCGGCATCGAGTCCTCGAACTCGCGAATGCTCTTGCAGACAGCAAAGCCGCTCTTGCGCGGGAGCATGACGTCGATGATGGCGAGATCGTACGGGTTCTCGCGCGCAAGGCGCTCCCCCTCCACGCCGTCGTGAGCGACGTCCACGATGTAGGCCTGCTCAGCCAGACCCTGCTGGATGAACGATGCTACCTTGATCTCGTCCTCGATTACCAGAATTCTCATCGGTTCCTCACCTGCCACTGAGGGTTAACCAGCAACAACCGACGAACGTCGGAAACGCCAACTTGCTTTCGAGAAGATGATGAAGGGATGATGCGAGGCCGTGCCGGCGGCACGATGTGGGGGGATCGGAGCGGAATCAGTCGCCGATGTTCGCGGCGATGGTGAGTGCGCCCGGGTTGGTGATCGTGATCGTTCTGCCGTGCATGTCGATGGTGCGCTCCTGCTGAAGCTTGGAGAGCATGCGGCTTACCGACTCGGTGGCCGTCCCCACCAGCGTTGCAAGCTCCGCACGTGTCAGGCGGATGTTGAGGGTGGCACCATCGGGTTCCACACCGTAGGTTTCCTTCAACAGAAGCAGGGTCTCCGCCACGCGCTCGCGCACCGGCTTCTGCGCCATTTCAACCAGGCGTTCCTCTGCGGTCTTCAGATCGTGCGAGAGAAGCGAAAGCATTCTGGTGGAGAGAACGGGGCTCGAGGTGAGAATCGAGAGGAAGGTATCCTTCGGAATCAGGCAGATGTCCGAATCCTCCATCGGCACGGCATACGCGGAATAGCGGTCGCCGCTGATCAGCGAGCGATAGCCGATGATATCCCCCTCCTTGGCCAGCCGCACGATCTGCTCGCGGCCATCCTTCCCGACCTTGAAGATCTTGACCTTGCCGGAGTGAACGCAGTAGAGGCCCGGCGGGTATTCGTCGACATGGAAGATCATCTCCCCCTTGGCATATCGCCGGCAGCCCTTCACACCGTCGATGAGTTCCATCTCCCTCGGCGCAAGATCGGCAAAGACACCGGAGTGTCCCGCCGTGCATGCGGGACAGGCACGTGGTTGGCAGTCTGATCGCTTCAAGGGCATGGGGATCTGGGAGCCTCACCGAAATCGAAACAACGCACATCACGAGATCCGAATGATCGCGACCTTGCTCTCGCGTTGCAGGGACGGGGTGCGAGAGCGCAGGAGCCGGGTAGGGGCGGCATTCCTTCAGCCGGTGTTGTGCCGTTCACAAGTATAGCGAATGTCGGTTCCGTGCGCAATCGCGCGGGGCTCCGGCACGCGTAACATCAGGTGTCACGGCCCGGTCCCGGCCATCCGTACAGATGGCCGCATCGGTTTCATTCCACGCCGTTGCGGTCTTCTCTGATCGATGTCATGGTTCAACGGCTGCCGATCGCATAGATTTCGGTATGTAGCAGCGGAGAACGCCGGGCGGCGGGGTTGGGAGGAATCGTGGAAGGTGAGGGATGGGTGCGGGTGCAACAATTATTCGCAGGAGTTCCAGACAATGGCCGATCGATTCAAGGTTCTGATTGCATACGATGGCTCGGACTGCGCCGACGCAGCGCTGGCCGATCTGCAGTATGCCGGGCTGCCGCCCGAGACCGATGCGCTGGTTGTATCCATCGCCGAAGTGTGGGTGAAGGATGATGGGAACCATGACGAACCCGCCACAGGCGAGGCGGCGCAGGTCATGAGCATGCATGCGCGTTCGGGTCTGCAGAAGGCACAGCTGCAGGCTCGCAACGCCGTTACCTGGATCCGGGAGCACTTCCCGGCGTGGCATGTTGATGGAAAGGTCTACCCGGATTCCCCATCGTGGGGCGTGTTGAATGCTGCCGATGAATGGAAGCCGGACTTGATCGTGGTTGGGTCGCACGGCCGTTCCCTGTTCGGTCGCGTGATTCTGGGGAGCGTGTCGCAGAAGGTTCTTACCGAGGCAGCGTGCAGCGTGCGCATCGGGCGCTCCACCACGATTGTGCACGATGCGCCGCTCCGCCTGGTGATCGGGATGGATGATACTCCCGATTCGATAGCGGCCGTGGACATGATTGCACGCCGCAGATGGCCGGCAGGAACTTCCGTGCGGGTGGTATGCGCCGTCGAACTGGCGGATCTTCCCATCGGCATTCCGCTGGACTACGACGTTACGCAGTGGGCAACCGAAGGAACGATGCAGTTGCGCCAGCGGATGGAGAAGGCGGGCGCGGATGCCGTTGCAAGGCTCGGTGCGGCCGGCCTGCTGGCAGATCTGGCGGTGCGCGACGGCGCTGCCTCCGCGATCATCCTCGCCGAAGCGCGCGATATCGGTGCGAACTGCATCGTGCTCGGCGCGCGCGGGCACCGGTTCCTGGAGCGATTCCTCCTCGGGAGTGTGTCGCTTGCGGTGGCGCGCCATGCCGAGTGCTCCGTGGAGATCATCCGGAGTCCGAAGGCGGTTTCAGCCTCGGAGTAGGCCGCCGGATCGCCCGGCGACGCGCCGAAGCGGACGATGCCGACCATCTGTCTTGAACTCACTCTCGCCGGCGTCCGCCGCCGACATCCTGGCGGCGGCGGACCTCCGGCCGTTGGTCCAATGCATGCCGTGCGGCTCCTGTCACTACCGGATTGTGCTCCGGAAACCCGCGGAGCGCTGCCCACTCCGTTCGGCCTGCTTCTGCAACCGACCGGAAGCCGGAGCGAGCCGCAGGTGTCCCGGGATCCGCATGCCAAGAGCTACGGCGAGCCCCGGGCAAGCGTACAAAGAACCGTGCCGCCGATAAGGTGAGCAGCCTTTTGGCAGGAGCCCTCAGAGCGTGAGAAGCGTTGCCACGTCGATCGCGTGGCCGCCTTCGAACTCCGTGAGGCTGCTCTCGACGCCGAGCGATGCGAGCATGGTGCGCTGCTCCTCCAGAGCCGCGCGATCGATCAACGGGTCGTTCGAGCCAACAATGTAGGTGAGCGGCTGCGGGAGGCGGGCATAGGCTTCGTAGGGAAGATCGGGCGGAAGGAGGCCGCCGGCGAGGATGCAGCGATGGTGAAGCGAGCGGCCAAGTCCGATCCAGCGCCCCGCCGTTGCCGTCCCCTGCGAGAAGCCGAGCGTTGTCACACGGATATCTTCACCCCGAAGTGCCTCCATCACTTCATCATGCACCGCGTCCAGGTAGCGCACGTAGTCCTCGATCTCGTTCAGCCTGTCCTCGCGCGTCATCCACGATGCGCCTACCGTGCCCGCCGAGTTGCGCAGATACATCCGCGAGAGACCTTCGGGTGCAATGATCAGGGTCGAGGAGTCCTCCACGCCTTCGAACTCGAGAATGAAGCGGGCTGCAAGCTGTGCGTATCCGTGGCAGACGAACCACACGGACTTCGTCTCTGCCGTTGGTGTGCCAAGCATTGCGTAGCGTGCGGTGCGGGGCACAACGATGTGATGTTCGGTGACGGTCATCTACCCATCCTGTAATGTTGGGAGCCAAGATAGTATTCGCGTCTCCAACGAACGGCTTCACATGCCGTACCGCACTTCATCAGCACCGTGATGCTGCTCCTTCGGCGGATTTTGATCATTATGTGCAGGCATAATCCGGCAATCAATCGGCTGTCGACACTTGCGGGGAACGGATGAACATGGATGATCATGCCCGGGCGAACCCGGCGAACACCGGCGCGGGCGGCGGCGATGCCGTAGTGTTTCGCGTTCGTAACGTCTCGAAGATCTACACGATGGGCGAAGTGGAGGTTCGTGCGCTCAACGATGTATCGCTTGAGCTGTACAACGGCGAGCTGCTTGTGCTGCTTGGCGCCTCCGGCAGCGGCAAGTCCACGTTGCTCAACATTCTGGGCGGGCTCGACCTTCCAACCAGCGGGCATGTGACGTTTCGGGATCAGGATCTCACTGCGGCCACGGAGCAGCAGCTTACGCGTTACCGCCGCGATGCGGTTGGGTTCGTGTTCCAGTTCTACAACCTGATCCCCAGCCTCA
The DNA here is from genome assembly GCA_018266795.1 of Bacteroidota bacterium. Lineage (GTDB taxonomy): Bacteria > Bacteroidota > Ignavibacteria > OLB7 > OLB7 > JAFDZV01. The sequence goes on from JAFDZV010000025.1 coordinate 20,638, forward strand.
CCGCTCTGGAGAACGTGCAGCTTGTCACCGACGTGGCAGTCAAACCGATGCCGGCGAGCGAGGCTCTGGCGATGGTTGGGCTCACCGAACGCGTGGGGCATTTCCCGGCGCAGCTCTCCGGCGGCGAGCAGCAGCGTGTGGCCATCGCGCGCGCAATCGCCAAGCGCCCCGACGTGCTGCTCTGCGACGAGCCGACGGGAGCGCTGGACTTTACTACGGGAAAGATGGTGCTGGACGTGATCGATCGCGTGAATCGTGAACTGGGCACTACAACCGCAATCATCACGCACAATGCAGCTATCGCGGCGATGGCCGACCGCGTTATCAGGATGAGCAGCGGACAGGTCGTGGAAACGCGGCGCAACGAGGTAAAGTCCGCACCCGAAGATCTTTCATGGTGAGACCGAATGAAAGCGTTGCATCGCAAGCTGTTCCGTGACGTCGTCCACATGCGCGGGCAACTGTTCGCCGTTGCGCTGGTGGTGATGTGCGGCGTTGCGACGTTCGTCACCATGGTCAGCGTCTACCAGTCGCTGCTCGCCACCAGGGCCGCCTACTATCAGCGCTACAGGTTCTCCGATCTCTTCGCGAGCGTGAAGCGGGCGCCGGAATCGGTCGCGCGCGAAGTGGAGACCATACCTGGTGTTGCCAGCGTGCAGTCGCGCATCGTGATGGACGTGACGCTGGACGTGCCGGGGCTGGGCGAGCCTGCAACCGGACGCCTTATCTCGCTTCCCGACGACAGGGAACCTCTGCTGAATGATATCTACCTGCGCCGCGGTGCCCGGTTCGATCCCGGACGCAGCGATCAGGTGATCGTCAGCGAAGCGTTCGCTCTGGCGAACAGGCTGTCGCCCGGCGATTCGCTCGGTGCCATTCTGAACGGGCATCTCAGGCGCCTCCGGATCGTGGGCGTCGCGCTCTCCCCGGAGTATGTCTACGAGTTCAGCGGCCGCGGCTCGCTCTTCCCGGACAACAGGCGCTTCGGCATCATGTGGATGAGCCGCGATGCGATGAGCGCGATGTTCGACATGAAGGGAGCGTTCAACGACATCTGCCTCGGGCTGGTACCGGGCGTCTCCGGCCGCGGCGTGATGGATCGGTTGAACCACATGCTGGACCGCTACGGATCGCCCGGCGCCTACGACCGCAACGATCAGATGTCCGCACGCTTCCTCGCCGACGAGTTGTCGCAGCTTCGATCGAGCGCGGTGACCGTGCCGGTGATATTCCTCGGCGTGGCGGCATTCCTTCTGAACATCGTTCTCGCGCGCCTCGTGGGCATGCAGCGCGATCAGATCGCCGTGCTGAAGGCGTTCGGCTATGGCGATCGTGCGGTGGGGCTGCACTATTTCGAGTTCGCCCTATTCGCAGTGCTGGTTGGAGCCGCTCTCGGAACCGGCCTGGGAATGTGGCTCGGCCTGGGGCTCACGAAAATCTACACCAACTACTATCGGTTCCCGATACTCACGTACGTTGCCGGCCCCGATGTAATCGCCTGGGCAATCATCATCGCCGGCGGCGCCGCGCTGCTCGGTGCGTTGAGCGCAGTGCGGCGTGCCGTGAAACTTCCTCCCGCCGAGGCGATGCGTCCGGCGCTTCCGCAGCGCTTCACCGCCGGACCTGTGGAGCGTCTCGGCCTTACACGGTTCATGGGAGCCAACACGCGCATGGTGGTGCGCAGCCTGGAGCGAAATCCTCTGAAGGCTTTCCTTTCAATTCTCGGCATCGCACTCTCCGTCGCCATCCTCATCACCGGCAGCTTTTCGTACGATGCGATCACCTACATGAACGACCTCCAGTTCCAGACCATCGAACGCGAGGATGTCACGGTGGTCTTCAACAGCGGGCTCTCCGCCTCCGCGGCATACGATCTGCTGAATCTTCCCGGAGTGATACGCGCCGAACCGTTCAGGAGCGTGCCGGTGAAGATGCGTGCCATGAACCACATGCGCCAGCTTGCACTGCAGGGGCTTCCCAGCAGAAGCGATCTGCGTCGCATCGTGGACAGCGATCGCCGGCGCCGCATGCTCCCGTCCGAGGGTGTTGTGCTTACCACCAACCTCGCGCAGCTTCTCGGCGTCCGTGTTGGAGACAGTGTTGCCGTGGAAGTGTTGGAGGGAGACCGTTCCACGCGCCGGCTGATCGTGACCGGCACGGTGGATGAGCTGCTGGGAACATCCGCGTATATGGAGATCACCGCGCTCAACAGGCTGATGCGTGAACAGGGAACGATATCGGGAGCGTACCTGGCGGTGGACGGGAAGCAGGCGCCGGAGCTCTACGAGAAGCTGAAGCGGACGCCGGCGGTTGCGGGGGTGGCGGTGCGCCGCGCTTCGCTGGAGAGCTTCGAAAAAACGATTGCGGAGAGCCAGAACATAACGCGTTTCGCGATCGTCATCTTCGCCGGGGTGATAGCATTCGGTGTGGTGTACAACAGCGCGCGTATCTCGCTCTCCGAACGCGGCCGCGAGATGGCCAGCCTGCGCGTACTCGGCTTCTCGAAGGGGGAGGTTGCCCTGATGCTGCTCGGTGAACAGGCAATTCTCACGGTGCTCGCCATCCCGCTGGGATTCGGGCTCGGCTATCTTTTCTCCGCATCGATCTCCGCTGCTGCAAGCAGCGATCTCTATCGCATACCGGCCGTGATCGCAGCGGCAACCTATGCCCGCGCCGCGATCATGGTTGTTGTGGCATCACTGTTCTCGGCGCTGCTGGTACGGCGCCGTCTCTACCGGCTGGATCTGGTGGACGTACTGAAGACTCGCGAGTGAACCCAATGAAGAATCTCAGGAAGCGAATTCTCTGGATAGTGCTCGGGATCGCGGCAATCGCGCTCCTCGTGTTTTCCTTTCTCCCGAAGCCGGTGCCGGTGGAGACTGCGCATGTCGTGCGCGGCACCCTGCAGGTGAGCGTGGAGGCGGAGGGGCAGACGCGCATTCACGATCTGTTTACCGTGGCCTCGCCGGTTACCGGACGGCTGGAGCGGGTTACGTTGATCGAGGGGGACAGCGTTCGCGCGGGTCAGGCGCTGGCGGCGATCCAGCCGGCCCCGCTGGACCCGTTGCAGCGGCGCGATCTGGAAGGCCGCATCTCCGTTGCCGAAACCAATGTGCGCCAGGCCGATGCCGCCCGGCAGAGCGCCGCGGCATCGCTGGAACAGGCCCGGCGCGAGAGCGAACGGATGGCACAACTGGAGGCCGCAGGATCCGTCTCGCGGCAGGATCGCGAACGGGCGGAGCAGGCGGTGACCTCGATGAGCACGGCCCTGGATGCCGCGCGATCGCGAACCGAGGCCGCACATCTGGAGCTTGCAACTGCCCGCGCCGGACGCGCGGCATACCTCGAGACCAATGCGCGCGCGGCCGCACGGGTGGTGTTGCACGCTCCGGTAGGCGGGTCGGTGATGCGTGTGAACGAACGGAGCGAACGTGTGGTGCCGGCCGGCACGCCAATTCTGGAAATCGGTAATCCCGCCGGCATGGAGATCGTCGTGGATGTGCTCTCCACCGATGCCGTGCACATCCTGCCGGGTACGGAGATGCTGGTAACGGGGTGGGGCGGCGACAGCGTGCTGCATGCCCGGGTGAAATACGTGGAGCCCTCCGCGTTCACGAAGGTCTCCGCGCTCGGCATCGAGGAGCAGCGCGTGAACGTGATCGCCGGCTTCAATGCGCTTCCTGCCGGATTGGGGAATGCCTTCCGCGTGGAGGCGCAGATCGTTGTGTGGGAAGGCCGCAACGTGCTGAAGGTTCCGATGAGCGCGCTCTTCCGCGATGGAGAGCGGTGGAGCGTGTACGAGGTCCGCGACGGCAGGGCGCATCTGGTGCCGGTAACGCTCGGGCGCCGGAATACGTTCGAGGCAGAGGTGCTGAACGGCATCACCGAGAAGAGCATCGTGGTGGTACATCCGTCCGATGCCCTGGCAGACGGCTCCTCCGTTGCCCTCGCGCCGGATGCCGGCGTTTCGTCGCGATAGAGTTGCGCTGCACATCGTACCTTTGGCATTCGGCGGTTCAAAACATCATTGCGGAGAGCTTCATGTTCAACTCGGCGCACGTGCATCTGCTCACCAATCACGTTCCGGTCATGGCAGCGCTGATCGGCCTTCTGCTTCTGCTCATCGCTCTGTTGCGGCGAAGCGCCGAGATGACGCGCGCCGGCATGATCGTGCTGGTGCTCGCGGCGCTCGCGGCCGTGCCTGCATATCTCACGGGCGACCCCGCGGAGCACATCGTGAATAATCTCCCGGGCGTGCAACGGTCCGATATTCATGAACACGAGGAGTCCGCACAGTACGCGCTGGTGGCGGTTGAGCTTACGGGGCTTCTGGCGCTCTTCGGCCTCGCGCGCTACTGGAGCGCCGCCGCCCTTCCGCGAGGGTTCGTTGCGGCGGTTCTCTTCCTTGCGCTTCTCACCGCAGCCATCATGGCGCGCACGGCCTACCTGGGGGGCATGGTCCGTCACACGGAGATCCGCCCGGCCGCTCCGGAACAGCGGGGTGGGCTGGGCGATTAACGTACAGAGGGAATTGATCTTTGAAACCTCCTCCCGTGTTATCGCAGAGCTTACTCCGCGATCTCCATCTGGAGAAAAGGGCCGGAGTAGAACTCAGGCCCAACGTGTTGTTGAGCGCATATCGGATTGCTTCCTCGCAAGTATCCCAGGCTCTGTCCGACAATTCCCGTACGCCGGGCGGGAGCGATCGGTGTCCGTGACAGGCCGTACCAGCAAGGCGTAGCGGCGCTACGTCGAACGCGTGCAATCTGTGATGTTATGGCCGGGTTTGTTCCGTGGTCTCCGCTGGAGGAAGGGGCCTGAATACAACGCAGGCCCAACGTGTGCCCGTACGCCGTGGCCCGGCGCGGATTGGCAGACAGAGCCCGAAAACGAGTCTCGATGGTTTCGGAACAAGCGTACTACCGGCAACGGACTACGGCGAGCCGCAGGTGAGCGTACAAGCAGCCAGACTCCCGGCATTTCATCCACGCGCATGCAGATCGCCTCATCGATCACGGGAAGGATTGCGGCAGCCGTTGCATGCCGGTGGCTGCCGGTCCTGCTGGCCGTCTCTCTCTTCTGTGCGGCTGCCCGCGCCCAGGAGCCGTCCCGTTATCGCTACTACCATCCGTACGATTCCACCTTTCGCATCACCGGCACCAATATCTCCAACTGGGAGGCAGCGCAGGAACTGCGCCTGGACTATGTACGGCTCTATCAGTCGCGTCCTGCCGACTTCTTCTCGCGGTTGATCGCCGATACATCGGCGGCCGACCGGTGGACCATCACGCAGCGCAGATTCTACGCGGAGATGCTGGCGCACAGTTCGCCATCCTCCGTCAAGGTGATCACGCCGATCGACGGAATGGGCGTCAACCTGAAGAACGTCCGCGTGGTGGAGAACTACGCGCGCGTGAACCCCGTGCTCTTTCACAATCTGGAGTTCGGCTTCGTGGGGAACTGGGGGCGATTCGATACCGTGATGCACGGCATCGCAATCGGCGTCACCGCGCCCGGTGGTTCGCGCGAGGGGCGGGAGATGCTGATGGCTTCCGCTCCGCGCTACCTTTCGCAGTGGGCGATGTTCGAGGGGGACTCCGCAATCTACGCGGCACATCCGGCCCTCTCCGGGAGCTTTACCTCGTTCCGGGTGAGCTGCACGATGCGTGCGGACTCGCTGGATGAGTACGGCACGGCCGGCGACGATCTGCTGGCATACTTCGTGGTGCTGCGCCGCGTGCGGGGCGGGCAGCGGCTTTCGGGCGACGGCTCCGCCCGCTGTGCCTGTTCCGCGTATGCGCCTATCGATACCCTCTTCATCACACGCCGCACGTACGAGCAGGCCCACGCGGAGGGGGCCGCCGCTCCGGGCTACCGTGAGGTGGGCCGTAGATACGATCTCGCCGTTCCGAACGGCACCGCCGATTGGCCGTACGATTCCACCGTTTACATCATGGGCCGAACCGGCGCCTACGACAGCGTCGCATTCCGCAGGCGGTTCTTCGAGAAGGATACCGTTACCGGGACCTTCCTCGGGGAGGTGGTGATGCGCGATGAGACGGCGAACGGCCGGCGCGTGGTTGTGCGCGGCGAACGCATCCGCCGCACACTGATCGCGCTGCGCCGCCAGGATCCGAAGGACTGGCTGCACGGCGACGGCTGGGACTGGTTCGGCGCGGCAGACTGCAGGGTGGATACCTGCCGTGCGCGCCTTGCCCGCGGCCTCTTCGGCGCCGATGCGATTCTGGATCCCGACATCTACAGCTCCGATCTGGACATTCGATTCTACAGCACCGGCCGAGTGCCGGTCACCTTCCTTCGCTCGCGAGTGAATCAGGATCTGTACGATCATCTCCGTTCGGGCGAGCTGGACTCCATGCTCTTCGCTCCGGCGGCGGCGCGCATGTATGCGAACGATACGCTCCTTGCATTGCTTGGCCGCCTTGCCTACAGCGACGAGACCTTCGTGCACAAGTATCGCGGCGACGGTGCGGTTGCGCGCCGGCTGCAGGATGTGATGCATGCGCATGGGGATACCCTGCGGGAGCTCTGGTGCAATCCGGTGGGGAACTTCGATGCCTTCCGCGTCCTCACGGAGGATCTGGACACGTCGCGCCTGCGTACGATTCAACTGATGGTGCGGCAGGACTACAACCAGATCGGCGGTGTGCTGGACGGCATCCCGGTATTCTACGCCGATCCCGATTCGATGAGCGACTTCGCACTGCGCAGCACGTTCCCGGTGTCGCTGCGCGTAGTGCATCGCGCCGCGGAGCGCGCCCGCCCGGGCAGCGCTGCGGACACGCTTCGCATGGACTGCATCACGCCGAACACGCCGGAAGGATATCGCGACTACACCATGCGGCGGCAGTTCGGAGCCGTGCTGCCGGGAAGCAACTCCGCCTACTGTTCCGGCTGGGGATCGTTCCGGGAGTCGTTTACGGTGAAGGGGACGATGCAGGGGGGGACCGTCACCACGCTTGCCCGCGCGGTGACGGCCGCGAAGGTTCGCTATCGCGACGCCGGGCCTCCGGTGCAGGTATGGAACTCCGTGCAGGGGATGGGCTGGCGTGTTGTTCGCGACCCGAAGGATGTTCGTGCCGATACGGCGGCGATCTATCCGGCGTGGTCATCCCGCCCGGCGACGCCGGAGGAGATCACCTGCCAGGGGTGGCTCTCGCTCAACTGCGGCGTGGACGGGCTGGTGTATACCGACGCGCAGATCGACGCCGCCAACTGGGGATATGTGGAACAGGTGACCGGCCGGCCGGCGGGGAACTACGGCTCGTGGCTCCCGCAGACGTGGGTAGGCCCGACGCATGCGGACACGTTGAAGGTGCTGCAGCCCCGGATGTGGACCGGCTTTCTGGATCGCTACAACGCGGTGAAGCGGATGAACGATGAGATCCGCCTGCTGGATCCGATCGTGCACTTCACCACGCTCCGCTTCGCGCAGGAGCAGATCTCCGTGCACGACACGGCGCAGACGTTCCGGGAGATGCCGTGGATCGATACGCTGATGGCGGAGCGCTCCGTGCCGTTCGATACCAGCGAGCGCGGGGCGATCGCCTTCAGGCCGGGCGGAACGTTCGATGCGCGGGGCGAGACATTCATCGAGCTGACGCACTTCGGCGCGAGCCCGCTGGACACCGCACGCGGCGCACACTACTTCATCATCACCAACCGGCGCACATGGCCGGTGGACAACCGTCGCTACGGCCAGCGCGCGCAGGCGCGCGGCGCTCAGCCCCGGGGCCTCGGCGCCATCGACGTGCGGCGGCCGTGGATCCGCCTGCGCGCCGATGAGAATCCGCTTGTCGATTCGGTGATCGTGGAGAAGGTGGGGCACGATGCGGAGTGGCCGCCCCGGCGCGTTGCCGTGGGGCAGCTGGTGGCGTTGGACTGGCTCACCCCCGGCTGGGGAGCGGTCTACCGCGTGCGGCCGATCGTGCCGGCAGCACGTTCGGGGACGGCGTATGCGGAGCCGTAGGCTCGAATCGCCAATCCAGACAATAGAGCGGGAAGTATTTCGCCCTGGACGATATGCCGGACACTGGCGCCGGCGATGATGGATCGCAGAAGCTGCCGCAACTTCCTTGTACTAATGTCGTAGTACAACCCCACAATGGCGAATCTCTTCCAAATCGACCCTTCGGACCCCACGCCGATCTACGCGAAGCTGGAGCGGGCCATCCGGTTGGCGATCGCCTCCGGGCGTCTGAATGCCGGCGATCAGCTTCCCACGGTGCGGCAGCTGGCTGTAGATCTTCGCATCAATGCCAACACGGTGGCGAAGGTCTATGCGGAACTGGAGCGTGCCGGCATCGTGGCGACCCGCCGCGGCGTGGGGACGTTCGTGGTTGCGCGGCGCTCGCAGGCTGCCAGCACGCGCGATCGCGAGCGGGAGCTGCGAATGCTGGAGGATCGTTTCCTCGCGGATGCGGCGGCGCTGGGATACAGCGTGGAAGAGGTGCTCCATCATCTGATAAAACGACGTGGATAAGGAGAAACCTGCAATGGGACTCAAGGATTCAACGCGGGGGATGAACAGGAACAATGCCCCCGACCTCAATGTCAGAATGAACGTGGTGGCGCTTGCGCTGGTGCTGCTCTTCGCGCTTGCCGGCCTCGGGGCCACGGCGGCAACGAAACAGCCGGCATACGCAATCGGCGGCATCGTCCTGGGGTTGATCCTGGCACGCTCGCCGCGCGTGGCGAAACAGTGGGAACGCGGCGTGGTTCTTCGCCTGGGCAAGTACGTGGGGCTGCGCGGTCCGGGCCTCTTCTGGATCGTCCCCTTCATCGATTCGGTTTCCTCGTGGGTGGATCAGCGTGTGATCACCACCAGCTTCGCCGCGGAGGAGACGCTCACCTCGGATACCGTTCCGGTCAACGTGGACGCGGTTCTCTTCTGGATGGTGTTCGATCCCGAGAAGGCCGCGCTCGAGGTGCAGGACTATCCGCAGGCCGTCAGCTGGGCGGCGCAGACGGCGCTCCGCGACATCATCGGCCGCACATCGCTCACGGAGCTTCTGCGCGGACGGGAGCGGATCGAGGAGGAACTTCAGCAGCTGATCGACGCGCGCTCCAATCCGTGGGGCGTCACGGTGCAGTCCGTGGAGATGCGCGACGTGGTGATCCCGTCGTCGCTGCAGGATGCCATGTCGCGCGAGGCGCAGGCATCGCGCGAGAAGCAGGCCCGCATCATCCTCGGTGAGGCGGAACTGGAGATAGCCCATCTCTTCGACGAGGCATCGCGATCCTATCACAACAATCCGACGGCGCTCCATCTGCGTGCGATGAACATGCTGTACGAAGGCCTGAAGGAGAAGGGGGCGTTGATGCTGGTACCGAGTTCGGCTGTGGAATCCATGGGGATGGGAGGACTGCTCGGCTCCGCGGCAATGCTGCAGCAGAACCTTACCGAAGGGAACACCGGCGGCGCCGCTCCGCCAACCGCATAGGCGCGCGAACATCCACCGAACGCAGGAACGCCCGGATCGCACATCCGGGCGTTTCACCTTTGGTCCCTGCGATATTTCTGCAGAGCTCTCCTCACGATCGGCCGCCTTCTCACGTGGAAGTTCCTGCCCGCCTCATGGGATACCATCGGTTGGGCGTCGCGCGCTGTGGAGCTGCTGGCTGCGTTTCCGGAAGCCGGCGCATGCAGCATACGATCGGCACAGGGTATCCCATCGTCCAGCACGCGAGCCGGGCATCCTACGAATCCTGATGCCCGGGACGCTGTCCGATGCCGGCGAGACCCGCTCTCCGTCCCAATTTATTTCGCGATTCGGGCATGGGGGCTTGCGTGTGGGGTGTTCGTCTGATTACCTTTGCATCGTTCAACAGCACAACGCTCTAATACAACGCGTTTTCTTCACTTCAGCGGCGCAGCAACGGCAGCGGCAACAGTCGCGTGCATTCGCACGAACGCATTCATGTGAACGCGATTCATATCGCTTCACGATACTTCCGTATTCGATACTTCAATGCCGGCTATCTCCCTAATGCCACCGCCCGGCCCGGCGCCGTGCGGATTGCAGGGCGGGGCACAGGTCGGTCGAAGCCGGACCGCCGCGATGCGTTTGCCGGGATGCCGTTGCGGCCACCGAACGGATCGATCGACGAATGACCGGGTGGAGAGATCGGAAACAGTTCAAGCATGGAATCGAGGAGTTGAGAGGAGGGACGAATTGGAAACAGACGAAGGACAGATACCGAGGGACAGATACCGAGGGACAGATACCGAAGGACAGATACCGACGGATTGAGAT
>JAFDZV010000026.1:0-22829 GCA_018266795.1 Bacteroidota bacterium
GTCCGTCAGCCGCACGGGATTGTTCCCGCAATACGCATACGGGCTCACGTTCGGGAACTTCTCCCACAGCCGGTCCGGGCTCACGAACCGCCCCGCCTCCGGGTCCATCTTCCGGTCCGAGAGATCGTACAGCCCCGTCTCACGGTCCGGCTCCTGGTTGTTGTACGTCTGCCGCTCGCCGCCGCTGAATTGTCAAGGAACGTTCGCGCCCGGCGATTCTGAATCCTCGCTCAAAAGCATCGGGCGCGCAATCAACCGTTGAGCAACGAGGCGGATTCGACAACAAGTTGAGCCGCGACGGACTTATGCACTATATTTTTTGATCATGCTTACTTGACCTAGCCTGGAAATGGTGCCGCTGTAATCCAAACGACGTCGCCTAAATTTGGTTCATGCCCAAGCTCTCTCCACTCACGCGTGATCCGGGCAAGCGCGTCATCCGGAGACATTTGCCAGACATGGAAGTCATTGTCGATCCGGGTGTCGAAGCTCCCCACGACAATTCTGCCTTCATGAAGCCACGTTGACAAGAAATTCATTGTTGTCTCAAAGACAGCAGATTCTTCAATGCCAGCACGTCTCAGTTGTCGTATGACGGACCAAAGTCCTACGTAATCCTCCCGGCATTCAGTGAGGATATCGTTTACTGCTGTTGTAAGGTTGTTCATGGGCTACGGGTTGAATTTGATTTTGTCAATCGGCACGTCCGGGATATTGACATCAATCGTCACTTCGGTTTCGGGACTTCTTGATGCCACAGTCCGAATACCGACGCGTCCACCACCTGGTAGTCTCACCATTGTTCCTCGATATGTTGATTCTCTATCGATCTCCCCGTCCTGTGTTAGTTGTTCAAACAGTTCCGTTGCTTCGGTTAATCCGCCTTTCATCTCGCGGATTTCCGGCCTGCTTCCTTCCTGTCCAAGAGGAGATCCTCCCGGCATCAGAATATCAGCAGGCGTGGACGATCCGGGTGGACGCACTCCCGTCGGTTCCGATTCGCCCACCTCCAAATCACTCGGCGGTATCCCCGGCTCATCATCGAGTCCCGATGCATGCGGGCTCGTGAAGGCGCGAACCAGCCGCTCAATCACCGAGGAGCGGGGCAATTCTTCTTCAGGGGTAATGCCCGAAGAATGACGCTCCATCTGCTCTTCGGCCTGCGTCGTCGTCGTCGACTCCGCCGTCGGCTCCCGCATGGTCGGGGGCGCCGGCTCCGGGTCGTCAAACTCCGTTTCTCCCTCCGGCCCCATCCATTCCCGCACACGACCGGTCGGCTTCGGTGCGTTGTTCGATGCCTCCGCCGCCCGCGCAGCATCGTCTTCCAGCATCCGGTCCGCTGCCCGCTCGCAGTCAAAATCGTCCTCATCCGCCTGCATCCCCGTCGGGTCGGTCAGCCGCACCGGGTTGTTCCGGCAGTAGCTGTACGGGCTCACGTTCGGGAACTTCTCCCACAGCCGGTCCGGGCTCACGAACCGCCCCGCCTCCGGGTCCATCTTCCGGTCACTCAGATCATACAGCCCCGTCTCACGGTCCGGTTCCTGGTTGTTGTACGTCTGCCGCTCGCCGCTGCAATGTTGTCAAGAAACATCCGCGCCCGGTGAGTCCGAATTTCTCGAAGTCACCGGGCGCTTTCGATCGATTGGGAGGAGCGGGTCTTCATCATGTCAGATTGCACAATGCAATTCCACAAATCCGGCTCACGTCGGTGGCTGTACGGGTGCCCCCTGTGTCCGGCCGTACAATCGTACGAAGCGACCGAACTACATCATTCGTGGTTACTGGATTCGTAGCTCTCCGCGCCCGCCCTTCGGAGCGGGAGGCTGGTATCCCCACGGGTCCCGATAGTGCGGGAAGAGAAGCGCTCGCAGTCTGTCCTGGAGTTCACCGCTTTCTCCCTCCGCCGTCGTGAAGCAGGTATCCGCCGCCTGTATCCTCGTCACCGATGGCATCGGGTGTGATACCTGAAGCCATGCAGCATGCTCCACCGCATCCTTGTCCGCCCCCGTCACCGGCCAGAATCGTTCCCCGAGCCACATCGTTGAACCTACTGCCTCGGTGTAGCCTTGGCGGTACCGCCACCGGCCGGGATTTCCGGAAACGTCGATGATCATCGCCTGATTCGGCGGACGGTGGTTGTTGGATACCATCGGCAGATGCTCGATACTCCTGCCCTCCGATGTGTGCTCTCGAGGGTCTTCAGCATTCTGCCAGTATTCGTATTCACGATCGACAAGCCACGCCATCACAAAGCTCGGGCCGGACGCAAACTGCCGCGCACATTCCTCCCAGTCAATTGCGTAGTCTCCATTGGTCTCGATGCTCAGGAAGTCAACGGCGCAGTCCGGGCCTGACGGGTTGCCGGTCATTATCTGCAGGCCATGCCCTCTCATGGTGAAAATCCGGCGTCCCTTCTTCTCCAATTCCGCGATCACTTGGCCAAGACTCAATTCCGTGCCGGACAGACTGTAGCCGGTAATCGGAATGCCATGAGCCACAAGCAACGCCTGAAGCCGATGGATAACACCTTCGGTGTCGAGCGACCGGAAGTCGTAGATGAATTTGATGCGTTTCCCCCTCATCATCGGTACTCCCTTACTGTGACAGCGACGTTGTGTTCTTTACCGTATTCAACCAGTGGCTTCGCAGCTTCATATCCGCCCGGTTCAACACGGATATCAAGACGCTTGAGCGCTACCGGTTCACCGTTCACCGTTATCTCGCGATCATCGAGATCTCTTATGTGATCTTCCATTCTTTCCATCCATCCAAATCCCCGCGTGTCCACCGTCTTCACGCTGACAACTTCCCCCTCGTTCTGAAAATCAATCAGTGGGAACCATCCGTTGTTCTCCGCGCCGATACGGAACCAGCCATCGATGGTCTTGTAGTCGGTCTGGGCAAGCTGATCCTCGATCATCTGCCCGCGCAATGTCGGTGAAAGTTCCCAAAGGGCGGTCCCTTCAGCGAGATCCTCCGGCGGTATCCCCGGCTCGTCCTCCAACCCCGACGAGTGCGGACTCATGATGGACCGGATAAGACGCCCCATCGCCGACGTCTCGGGCCAGTTCTCCTCGGTTTCCGTCGATGGTTCAGGCGGCACCGGATTTGCCGGGATTACCGGCGTCGGCTCGGCCTCCGGGAATGGTGTCTCGCCCGGCATCCCGATGTTCGTCCGCGTGTTGATCGGGATGGACCGGTTCGTCGTGTTGTTGAGGATGCCCTCAGACTCGTTTTCGATCCGGTCAATCTCGTCCTCCTCGTCTCCGTCTGCATCGACCGGGGGCGCCTGCATCCCCGTCGGGTCCGTCAGCCGCACCGGATTGTTCCGGCAGTAGCTGTACGGGCTCACGTTCGGGAACTTCTCCCACAGCCGGTCGGGGCTCACGAACCGCCCCGTCTCCGGGTCCATCTTCCGGTCACTCAGATCAATGAATTGTCAAGAAACATCCGCGCCCGGTGACTCCGAATTACTCGAAGTCACCGGGCGTTTTCGATCGATCGGGAGGAGCGGGCCTTCATCATATCAGATGGCACAATGCAATTCCACGAATCCGGCGTGAGCCGGATGGCTACACGGGCGCACCCCGGTTCGAACGCCCATTTAGAAAAACGGTGCGGACAACTTTCACTATCTACTAACTGCCGGCAGAAGACCCGTTGTCAATAAGATCAATCAGTTCGATCATCGATTCACGATACATCCGCTGCCCATCGACATCACGCTCCCGGTCGGGGGTCATGTTATGTGGACCATTTTCCGCTACATCTTGCGCAACGGCACGCATTGCCAACGTTATTCGCGTAGCCATTTCCTCATCCATAGTATCCAGCGCAAGCATTCCGTGCCAACCGCCAACCTGCATTGTATGAACCATGGATGGATCGCTTAGAGCCAGTGCCTCTACGTCGTCGGTAAGCCATCGGAACACCCAATTGGCCTTGTGCCAATCGACGCCATTGCGAAGTTTTATGATCACCATTAGAAACCTATCCTTATGATTTTGTTTTGTGATTCTTGAGGCAGGCTATTCACGTAGTCACGCACGGTGATCGCCTGCTCTTCAGGAAATCCCGTCATATCAATCACTGTAAAATCGTTCGATTTTAACAAGTGACTGTCGATCGAACGCAAAAAGCCGGCGCGATTCCAAAATGGCACCGTTGCAGGGTCACCAATCTGATCATATGTCCTACCATCAGGGTCAACATACTCGGAACCGACATGCGGACTTTCCTTGAGTGTAACTCCTAGCATAATCTGAAGTCGCACAGCCGTTGCCTGTTCTGCTTCAGAGAGCCGTGTCGCATCTGGAATACCGATAGGCTCAGGCGGTATCCCTGGCTCATCATCGAGTCCCGATGCATGCGGGCTCGTGAAGGCGCGGACCAGCCGCTCAATCACCGAGGAGCGGGGCAATTCTTCTTCAGGGGTAATGCCCGAAGAATGACGCTCCATCTGCTCTTCGGCCTGCGTCGTCGTCGTCGACTCCGCCGTCGGCTCCCGCATGGTCGGGGGCGCCGGCTCCGGGTCGTCAAACTCCGTTTCTCCCTCCGGCCCCATCCATTCCCGCACACGTCCGGTCGGCTTCGGTGCGTTGTTCGATGCCTCCGCCGCCCGCGCAGCATCGTCTTCGAGCATCCGGTCCGCTGCCCGCGCACAGTCAAAATCGTCCTCCTCCACCTGCATCCCCGTCGGATCGGTCAGCCGCACGGGATTGTTCGCGCAATACGCATACGGGCTCACATTCGGGAACTTCTCCCACAGCCGGTCCGGGCTCACGAACCGCCCTGTCTCCGGGTCCATCTTCCGGTCCGAGAGATCGTACAGCCCCGTCTCACGGTCCGGCTCCTGGTTGTTGTACGTCTGGCGTTCGCCGGTCACCGCGCCGCCGCTCGTCCCGCCAACCACATTCCCCCACGGGGTGTAGTCGATGTGGCGTTCGGCCGTTCCCTCGATCGCCACGCGGAGCGAGGCAAGGTGATCGCTCACCTGGTACTCCTTCACGCCGTTCGGCTTCGTGACCACCTGCGTGATGGCCTCACGCACGCCGTTCCAGCCGACCCCGTTGGTCAGGTACTCGGTTGGGTAGATGGAGACCCTTCGGCCCGAACCACCGCAACCCGGAGCGCCGCTCGTCTGCTGGCCATGATAGACCGCAAGCTGCGAGCTGCCGCCGAGAAGATAATACGTCCAGGCATAGGGCGTGGCGCTGTCCGGAGCCGTCGCCGCATAGAGCCGCTTCTCCTCACGCTCGCCGCCCGGACTGTAGCGATAGAACCAGTCTTCGACGGCCCCCGTTCCCGCATGCCAGGTGTACGCCCGCTTCAACAGGTTGCGATAGCCGTAGCGGTACTCATCCTGTTCCAGCGTCCCCACAACGTTCCCGTTCTTCACATCGAAGCGGTCCCGCTCGTGGATCATGCCGCTCGCGTCGTAGTAGTAATCGGTCCGTGTCTGGTTGCCGACGCCGGGCGTGAGCGTGTGGTTCTGCAGCTGGTTGGTCCCCGGCGTGTAGCTGTAGGTGTCGAACGGGAAGAGGCCGTTGTTGGCCTCCAGCCGGTTGCCGGTCGCATCGTAGCGATATCCTTCCGCCGTGCTGATCCCGAAGCCACCCGGGGCCGGACCCTGCGTGTACTGCGTCAGCCGCTGCACGGAGTCGTAGGTGTAGAGCTGGCGTTGCCGCGCGCCGCCGCCCTGCGCGTAGATCTGCTGGGTGATCTGGCCCGCCGGGTCATAGCTGAGGGCCTCGCGGAAGAGATCGGCGCCGCCGTGCGTTGCCACGATCGAGTCCAGCCGTTGCGTGTGGTTGTAGGCGAACGTCACCAGCACTCCGGCGGGCGGATAGCTCATCGAGTCCACGTTGCCGGACTTCGTGTAGCGATAGACGATGTCCGCGGCGGCGGGACGCGCAAGCGCCGTTGGGTAGCGCCACTGGTTCACGTTGCCGTTGTTGATCAGCCCGGTACCCGAAGCTCCCAGCGCCGTCCAGATGCTGTCCACACGGCCGTCGCCTCCCACACCGTACCACGTGGTGTACTGCCGCAGCGGATCGGCAACGGTTACGCTGGTGACCTGGTTGGCGCTGTTGTACGTGTAGTAGGCGGCATCGTAGCCAAGGTTCTCCGTGTAGCGAAGGAGCGCCTCCAGGCGGCCCCGCTCGTCGTAACTCAGCACGGCGTAGTGGTAGGGCTCGCTTCCGCGCTCGCGCCAGGCGATCGCCGCCTCGCGTCCCTTCAGGTTTCGCAGCGCTCCACGCGGCGCGATCGCGTTCCACTTCGCGAGCGGCGGGAAGGCCGCCCAGACCGCGCCCCGTTGCATCGGGAGCGTGTCGTAGTTGATCGCGGTGCGCACGAACTCCGGGTAGAGCCCGATGTTCTCGAAGTCATCGAGCGATGCGCCTGTGACGCCCGGCGAGGTGTAGACGCCTGCGGGATGCACGATCATCGGGCCGCGCGCGGAGTCCGTCTCCCCGAGCGATGCGAGCGGCGGGAACGTGCAGTTCGTGATCGCGAACGTGCTCGTTGGGGAGAAGGTCGCCGTGCTCCGTACCGGCGTGCTCCAGAGCGTGCGGTTCGCCGTGAGGATGCTCGCGGTCATGCCGGTGTGCAACGTCCCGCCATCGGTCTGACTGGTGAGACGGGCCGCGAGCGGATCGCTCCATGCCTGCATGCGGGCCCCCGCATGCTTGGCGCGTCCGGGCGATGCGCCGCCATCATCACGGTGCGCGCTGGTGATCGGCCCGCAGAACCAGTTCAGCGCGTCCTCATCGTACTCGCCGCACTCGCTGTTCGTGATGAACGCCTCGCCGATGATGGTGGGGCGGTTCAGGTCATCGTACTCGGTGAACCCGAGCAGGCTGTTCGCGGCCTGCGCCGCTGTCTGCGTGAAGCGGAGATTCCCCGCCGCGTCGTACGCGCACGAGACGGCCCCGACGTCGGGCTGCTGGCGGTAGAGCACGCGGCCCCATGCGTCGTACGCATAGCGCGTGGTGTCCCCCTTCGGGCTGATGATGGTGCTCATGCGCCCGGCCGTGTCGTACTCGTAGCGCGTCGTGAGCTTCAGCCCGTTGGTATCGGCCACCTCGCACCGCATGTGGCCGAAGCCGTCGGTGTAGCGGGTGAAGAGAACGCCATCCTCGTTCCGCGTGGTGGTCACGGCGCAGAAGCCGTGCCAGTCCGCGTTCGAGAGGCCGAACGCCGAGGGGAGCCCGTGCACATAGCTGATTGTGCCGTAGGTGCCGTCCGCGTTGGTTGTCCGCACCGGACGGCCCGCGCCGTCGTACTGGACAACGACGGTATCGCCGGAGCGGTCGCGCAGGCGAAGCCGTGCGCCTGCGCCGGTGTAGGTATACGCCGTGGTGTCCGTGCGTGCCGCGCCGTGTCCCTTGAACGGCGTCAGGGTCCGGAGGATGCGCCCGTCCGCTCCCGCCGTGCTGGTGGATGCATTGCGGCGGATGGTGGCGCCGGATGTGGCCGTGAGATCGTAGATGTTCGCCGTGTGGCGGATGTCGTCCAGCTTCGCGGTGGCAGTGGCCTGGAGCGAGTCATCCGCATAGCTGTAGGCGATGGTGTAGTCCGTTGTCTCCGTCGCCCGCTTGAAGCGTCCGGCAAGCACGAGCGCCGGGCGTGCGTCCTCGGCATCCGCGCCGTTGACGAACTCCGCGCCGCCCCCCGCCGTCGCCACATCGAGCGTGATCGTGATCTGGCTGCCCGGACGGAGCGCAAGGAACTGCGTCTTGATCGCCGAGAGGTCCACCTTCAGCGTATAGCCGTCGCTGCCATCGCCGCCGCTCAACGGCGCGCGGCCGCCGCTCTTCGGATCGCCTCCCTTCTCGTGTGTGCTGCTGGTCCCAAGCGGGTCCTCGCCGCAGTTGAACACGTACGTCTTCGCGAAGCTCCACTGCGGCACGCTGACCGTCACGTTCACGCACTCGCCGGTGATGTTCGTCGGATGCAGTTCGAGATAGAGAGAGTCCAGCACGTCGGCATTGAGAAGCGCGCTCGAGGAGTCCACATCATACACCAGGTAGCCGGTGTGGTAGTCGTTGGCGGTGTAGGGAAGGTGGACCGTGCAACTCTGCTGCGGATGGCTTCCAGCGTGCTTCGTCTCCGGGTTCCCGGGCGGGCACGGGCAGTCCGGCACGGCCGTCGGGAGATGCCCGGCGTAGAGATTGACAAGATCATCGCTGAACGCCGCGCCCGCATGGGTGATGCCGCCGGAGTCGCAGAGCACCGTATCGATCGTGTAGTGATGCCGCGTGAAGCCGATCACCGGCACCCGCGCACGCGCGGTGTAGCGCATGGTGTCCACGGTGTCGCGTCGCGGGAAGTCGAGCGGCCACCAGGCGTCCAGCAACCGGCCGTTGTGGTCGTACGCGCTCGCCCCCACGTTCCCGTTCGCGTCGATCTGGGAGGTGACCAGGCCGTAGAAGCCGTAGGTGTTGACCGCGAGGAGCGTGTCGCGCCGCACCGTGTCGCCGGCATCGTACCGCCGCACCACACTCTGCGAGACGAGGGGCTTGCTGAAGGCGGTCGAGAAGTAGCCGTTGTTCGGAAGCGTGGTGTCCTGCTTCGTGTCGTCGTTCCGGAGAATCGATCCCTTCGCAACGAAGTCGTGACCGTTCCAGAGCTTCGGCGCGTTGTATGTACCGTAGTAGAACTGGTGCGCCACACTGTTCGCGTTGGTCACCGAGAGGGGAACGTTCAGCCCGCCCCAGTGCGACCAGGTGGTTACCGAGACCAGACGCCGCACGCCCCCGGCGCCGATCTGAAAGGCCGAATCGAGCGTGCCGCGATACATCAGGCCGTTCAGGTAGTGCACTCCGGCTTGCTCGCCCGCGTAGACGAACTCCCGCCCGCCGATGATGGTCCCGTTGGCATCGGCCGCTACCTCGCGGCGGAGCAGGCCGTACTGCGGCGGCAGCGAGGTGCGTCCCACAGTGCTGTCGAAGCGGAAGACGGCGATGCGGGGGTTGTACATCCAGTCCTCCCAGCGTCCCCGGATCGTGCCGGAGTCCAGCGCCGCACGATAGTTCGCGAGCGTCGCGAACTTGTCGATGCCGGTGTCCAGCCGCACCAGGTCCGTATCGATGTGGCGGATCCAGTAGTAGAAGGCGGAGTCACGCAGCCAGACAGTGTTGGTGCCGGGGTCGATGATCGCCGCAACGCGGAGCTTCACCTCCGGACCGAAGAGCGATGTGAGCCGCGTGTCCCCGCCGAAGGTGCGGGCCGTGTCGAACTGATAGCTGTAGGAGCGGATGCCGGTCACCACGCCGTCCGTCTTCGCCGTGTCCGACGTCGGGAGCCAGACATAGGGGGAGACCGGCATCTGCCCCATCATCGTCCGGCTGGTCGCGATCACCTCCGATGAGTCGGTGACCCCGGTCACCTCCGTGAAGCGGGGCGCCGGTATGCGCCGCAGCGAGTCCGGCAGCGGGTGTGATTTGTAGTCGGTGATCACCGTGTGGCGCTGGCCCGTCACCGTATCGATGGTGCGGACTTCGCCGTGATAGAAGCCGTCCACCGCATTGTAGCGGAAGAGGTTCCGCTGTTCGGTGAGAAGCTGCGCGCCCGAGTGATCGTACTTCCGGATCACCGACGACACGTTCGTGTGCAGGTAGGGGTAGTCGAGCGAGTCGGTGCCCGGCGCGCCGGTGGCAAGGATGGTCGCCGCGCGCACGGTGTCCTCCTGGAGCGCGGGACCATTGAAGAGCCAGTCCCCTCCGGCGTAGGAGATCCGGTAGCTTGCCGCCGGTTCGGTGACGTGCGTCAGGCGAAGGTTCGATGCGGTGAAGCTGATGGATGTGCCGGTGCGGTTCTTGGCCGGGAAGTTGAAATCCTTGTACGTCCGCTTGTACGGCTCGTACTCGAAACTCGTGCGGCGCCCTTCGGGGTCGATGATATCGGTCACATAGCCGAGATACGATTCGTAGAGGGGTGAGCTGGCGATCCCTTCCACCTGAAGATGCGAGAGCGCCTCGGCGGTGCGGGTGAAGTACCCGCGTGTCGCGAGCGGGAGCATGGTGGTGCTGGTGGCGCTCCCGGACGGCTGGACCTTCGGGTACCGGACCTGCGTTGTGCGGCCGTACGCCTGGATGGTCATCGAGAAGTCGCCGTAGTCGATATGCACGTCCCCGATATCGGTCACCAGTGCGCGGCCGCAGGTACTGTCATCGTTGTAGAAGATGGGATCGTAGATGTTGCCGTGGTTGAGCACGAACGCGCCGCGCGGGTAGTAGTGGCGCGTCCGTTGCACGTTCCAGAGGAGCATGCCGCTGTTGGAGTTGATCGCTGTGAGATAGAAGATCGTCGGGCCGGCAACCATGCCGCCGTAGCGCGTGGGGACGGCGAGGCCGCGGCCTATGTACGGTTGCGTTCCGTACGGGATCACGTATTCGGTGAAGACATATTCGAGCCCGTCGCCCGGATAATACTTGAGCACGCGGGGCATGAACTTCCAGCGCTCGTTTGCCGCAACGATGCCATCCAGCACTCCCTTCGCGTACGGAGCCCAACCGGATGTATCGTAGGATACCACCCCGAAATCCTTTGCATTCGCGGACGCATTGAAGAATGTGCCCACGTACAAATCGCTCCGCTGTTCGATGGGAACCAGGCCGCTCTTCTCCGCGTTGTGCAGGAGCGTGAGCACAGAGCCGTCGGCGCGAAGAAGCTGGATGCGGTCGGTGTAGAACGTGCCGGGGTCCGACGCGTCCGAGAAATTGCCGAGACGGTTATTGAAGTCATAGCCGTCCGCGGTCCACACAACGTCGCGGTCGGTGAAGGTGCTCCTCGTGGTGTCCTGGCCGTTGTTGTAGCGCGAGGGGTCGCAGATATATGAACTGTTCGAGGAGAGCATCTGCACGGCGAAGCCGTTCACTCCAAGCATCCATGCGGGACGGTTCTGGCTGAGGCGGCTCCAATGCGAGTGCAGATCGGCGTAGCCGTCCTGGTAGGTTCGGAACGCGGAGAATGCGACAGACCCTGCGTAATTGAGCGAGACGGAGAAGGGATATCCCGACACCGTAGTGTTCGCAATCGGATAGCTGTAGGAGACGTTGCCGTTGGAGTTCGAGACGATCAGCCTGCCGTCGGCCGTGATGGCGCCGGACTGGCCGTAGCCCCGTTCGTCATACAGTTCCTGCGCGGCCTTGAGATTGAATGCCTCGTCGGAATATTGCGCGCGCAGAACGTGCACGGCGGCAAGAAGCATGCAGCACGCGAGCGCGAGGCGCACGGCGAGTGTGCGGCCGCATGCGCGAATGAATCGAGTCATGAGTGTACGAGATAGAGAGTTCAACAGAACGAATACGAAAGCTGTAGCCGCGCGGTCATCGCGCGGCATGTGTGCCAGTCGCGGAGTACAACTCCGCGACAACGTTCGAGGGCTACCGCGTCACAACCACCGGATATGTGCCCACAAGCCGCCCGCCCGGCGTTCCCGTGTCGGTCACGCGCACGGCGTAGTACCCGCTCTCCAGGTGCGAGAGATCGAGCGTGCCGAGAACGCTTGCCGGCGTGTGCGCGGTGACCGTGGACCGGAGCACCACCACGCCGCTCGTGGCAACCACCTCCACCAGATACTCGCCTGATGGCACGCGGATCGCCTCCAGCGTCGCGGCATCGTTCGCGGGGTTCGGGTAGATGCGCATCACGGGAAGGTCGCCGTTCGGTGTGGTCCCATGCCGTGTCGTGTCCGGAGCGGTCACCGTGAGCGAGACGGGGGCGAGTTCGTAGCTCTTCCGGCCGGAGAGATCGCGCGAGCCGGGTGCCTGCATCTGCGGGCGGTAGTCCATCGCGAAGAAGGGTGCCGACTGGAACGGGGGGATGGCGTCCAGGTGAATAGCCGGCTGCATGGCAAGCGCGGCCTGTCCGAAGATCACGAGCGTGCGAAGCGTGTCGCGCTGCGCGTTGCCGGCGGCCGTCGTGCCGTGCAGGGCAATCATCATATCGGCCAACGTATCGTTGCTGTTGAAGCGGCGGAACGTTGCCGCACCGTGCAGCGCACTCCATGCGGGATACTGAACGATGGTGTACGGCACGCTCAGGCCGGGCGGGACGCCCCCCATGCAGGCGGTCATCGAATCGCGCTGCGACTGCGAGAGAAGCCGCGGCATCACCGGGCGCCCCCAGACGATCACGCGGGGGAGATAGTCGCCGGTGAGCGGATCGGCGGCGCCGAACACGGTGTCCGCGTAGCACGTGGGCGCGAGATGGCCCACGTAGAGCACGGCCATGCCGTGATGAACGCTGTCCGGAGCGTAGGCAAACGGGTTGTTGTCCGGCGTGATGCTTTGCGCACCGGCAGATCGCACGAACAGGAATGTGAACGTAATTGCCGCCAGAAGCGCGAGGCCGCGCAGCCGGAGCGGTACGGGTGGTTGCAATGGTGTCGTGTGTTGCATTGTGAAGGAGCAGAAAATGAATATCCATGCAGCACATTCGCCACGCGGAGCGATCGTGCCGCGAAAAAACCGTCACGGAAATGTCAGCATATACGGACCGGAATATTCCCCCTTTCCTCCGGATGAAGGCCGCGGGAAACCTCCGCGATAACGCCGGCCGGCGGCGAGCATCGGAATGCCCGCCGGGAGAGCGATCGATATCATGCAGTACTGCACGCAATAGAGGGAGCGGCGCACAGCGGCGTCGCCTCGAATTGCGGGCATGCGCTCATGAAAGCCAGGGCAACGGAGATACGTGGAACTGCAGCCGACAGGCGTGTGGGCGCCACTGTGAACGAAGGCTGCAGCAACTGGTGATTCGCACGCAGGGAATCAACGGGTGCGAAATAACACGATCGGATTGTATTGTGCAAGAGATTTCATAACCATGAAAAGGTATTTATTTGTCCACATTCGAGTGGTTTGACGGAACGTTGACATTCGGGATACGAATGGTTTACGTCGCGAATAGATGGCGTTTCCAGTGCACGGAGAATTGCCACAACATGATTTGCCTCGCGTCAATTTGCAATTACGTTGCGGTGCGCGGTTCGTGCCGCTGCCCGACTTCGAGAATTGCGGCTCCGCTGCGCCAACGGTTCTCCGCACATCCCCCCTCCCTGTCCGTTGATCGCCCACACCTCTTCCAGACCCGGGCTCCCCACAGGGAGCGGCGTCTGCATGCACGAGTTCGTCGCGGAGAGAACTCCGCGACAATGAGTGCGGTCGCTCCTGACGGAGCTCTTCATCAAGGAAGGGCATCCCGGCTACAGAGGGGCC
This sequence comes from Bacteroidota bacterium, assembly GCA_018266795.1. GTDB lineage: Bacteria > Bacteroidota > Ignavibacteria > OLB7 > OLB7 > JAFDZV01. Next base: position 13,227 of record JAFDZV010000026.1, read on the forward strand.
GTAACTCCGGCGACGGCCGGCAATGCCGCATCGTTGATTGCTCTGGGGGCGCGTGCGTTATCGTTGCGGTGCCTGCTCCGCACCATGATGCTTGTTGCCGAACGATGTCGGCACGCAGTATCGCCACAACGTTCCGCCGGCGCACCGCTCGATACCGAAAACCGGGTGCTCAGCACCGTCGGCGATACTCCGTCGTCCCATCCTCTCTGTCGATCGCCTCCATCCTCTTCCAGACCCGGCCTCACCGCCGGGAGCAGCCTCGGCGTTCACGACACCTGCACGCAGGCCGGGACACACTCCGGCCAAACGATTGAAGTTGCACCACCGTTGCATAGTGCGGCGCCGCACGCGACCTGAGCAGAACAGATGAGCGCGGGGGAGCACCATATCGACGAAGGCACCGCGCCGGGCAATGGCGTGCGAAACGATACGTTCGGTTCCATCAGATCGTCGCAGCATGCGCGGCCGCGGCGCCGGCGGGCTGCTCCCTGTCCCGTGCGCGCGGGTAGCGGAGCCGCGCCGTGATGGATTGTCCATGGGCGTGGTTCCGATGTATGCCTTCGCCGATCTCTGCATGTTCCCGGCGTGGCTCCTGGTTGCCGATATGCCGTATCCGCCATGCCGCCTGCCGGACCCGGCCATGCCACCCTGCCTGCGGCCGGGATATGGGCTTGCCGGCATGGCGCATAATCACCACCATCGGCGCCGTGCCGCCGGCCGGACCTGTCGCGCTCATCCCTTCCAGCTCGTACTGGAGCATCCGAGACGCAGGGGATACCCCCTTCCTGCCATCCCCTTCGTACATTGCCTGTTCCCGGTGCACGGCACCGGCGCGCAGTATCAGACATCGGCAGCATGGCTGCCCGTACCACGAACACCGACGATGCAGAACCGCCTTCTTCTTGCAATCACCTCGGCACTCCTGGCATTCATTCCATTGCAACTGGCCGCCTGGCAGCAGCGCGTTCACTATACGATGGAGATTCAGATGGACGTGGCCCAACACTCCTACACGGGATACCAGCGGCTGGTCTATGTGAACAACTCTCCGGACACGCTGCGCGAGGTGTTCTATCATCTCTTCTACGAGGCGTTCAAGCCGGGCTCGATGATGGACCGGCGCGACCGTGATGTTGGCGGAGGCGGAATGCAACTGGCCCAGCTTCCGGAGAATCAGCAGGGCTCGGTTCGCGTGGCCACGCTCACGCAGAACGGAAACGGACTGCAGTGGACAATCTCCGAGACGATTCTGCACGCGGTGCTTGCAACGCCGCTGGCGCCGGGTGACTCCGCCACGCTGGAGATGACATGGGCAACTCGTATCCCGCGCCTGATACGGCGCGGCGGTTGGATGAGCCGGGAGGGGATAGAATTTTCGATGTCGCAGTGGTATCCGAAGATGGCCGAGTACGACCGTACCGGCTGGCATCCGGACGAGTATGTGCGACGCGAGTTCTACGGAGTCTACGGCACGTACGATGTGGCCATCACCATCCCGGCTGCCTATGTGCTTGGCGGAACCGGCATGGTGACGAATCCGCGCGAGGTTGGATGCGGATACGAGCTGGGTGCGGTGGACACGGTGATTCAGGCGCCTGCCCAGGGGGGCGGCATGAAAACCTGGCGCTTCCATGCGGACAGCGTTCACGATTTCGCGTGGGTTGCCGATCCGCGATACGTGCATCGGATCACACGCTGGCACGATGTGGCCATTCACCTCCTTGCAACGCCGGACTATCAGAACGTGTGGCAGTATGCCGGCACGTGGACCCGCGCGCTGATGGAGTACTACAGTCTCCGGTTCGGACGATATCTCTGGCCGCAGTTCACCGTGGCGATGGCGGGCGACGGAGGCATGGAGTATCCGCAGCTCATCATGATCACCGGCTACAGAACCCAGGTCTCGCTGGCGGGCGTGATCGCCCACGAGCTGGGCCATCAGTGGTACTACGGCATGATGGGAAACAACGAAACGCAGGAAGCCTGGATGGATGAAGGCTTCACGCAGTATCTCACGGACGAGGCGGCTCGCAACGTGCTCGGCACGCAGGGGGGTCCGAATCCGTATCACGGGCTGGACCGCATGGTGTACCCGTGGATTCAGGAGAAGTGGGCGAACACCGAACGCGCCTACGAGCTTGCCGTTGCCGGCCTGGACGAGCCGCTGGATACTTATCACGATCGCTTCCGCGATGACGGCAACGCCGGCCTCGTCTATTCGCGCGGCGAGTCCGTGCTGCGCATGGTGCAATACATGCTGGGCGACTCGCTGTTCGATGCATCGATGCGGCACTACTACGATCGCTGGCACTTCCACCATCCGGACGTGCGCGATTTCGAGCACGCGATCGAAGAGGCATCCGGCCTGCGCCTGGACTGGTTCTTCAACGAATGGGTTGGGACCACCAAACTCTGCGATTATGCGATCGACGATCTGGCCTCCGTGCAGGATGGCGGAGGATGGCGCACAACGCTCTCGCTCTCCAACCGCGCCGAAGCGATCATGCCGCTTGACATAACGATGACCTACGATGACGGCACCACTGCGACCGCGAACGTGCCGGTGGAGGAGTGGCGCAAGCCGGATGTGGAGTTCAACCTGCCGCGATGGGAGTGGGTGGACAGGTCCTACCGTACAACGTTCGCAACGCCGCGCCGCGTTGTGCGCGCCACGATCGATACCACGGATCTCCTGTTCGACGTGGACCGCACCAACAACACGGTCTCCACCGGATTCCTCGCGAACGTGCTCCCCGTTACCGATGCGGCGTTCTACCGGCGCTGGGATTTTCATCGCCCGCTGGATCGCTACACGGTGCGCCTGCGTCCCACACTCTGGTATTCAAGGGCGGACGGCGTGCAGCCCGGCTTCCTGGCCGATGGCGGCTATGCGTTCGACCGGTACAACGCTACGCTCGGTGCCTACTACAATATCCGGTCGCATCGCGTGGACTACACCGTGCAATACGGCTCGCGCCTCCCGTTCCTGGATCCGTTCGCCACATTCGATCTCCTCGCCACCAATGCGGACGGCGTGCAGCGCTGGAGCGCGGAGGTGGGCAAGCAGATTCGCGGCCTCCCCTCCCCGCCCCCGATCTTCCAACGCGTGGGGCTCCGCTCCGAACGCGAGGTGCTCGTGGGCGGGAACTATCCCAATCGGGTCGCACCCTGGAGCGCCGGGGGCTACAACACCATAGGGCTCACCTATCAGATGCGGGCCTCGACGCCGGACCGCAGGGCATTCGTGTCCGCGCAGGCCGATTTCGACGCCAGCTTTGCCAGCACGAGCGAGTTCACGCAATGGCGCATCAGCAGCCAGAGCGGCTGGCGCTTCGGGAACTTCTCGCTCAACGGCGACATGTTCATAGGCGCATCGGTTGGCGATCCGCCGGCGCAGCGGCTTTTCAATGCGGCCGGCGCAACATCGCGCGACATGCATCTGAATCCGATTCAACGTCTGGCGATGAATGCCGAGCCGGCATTCGCGGCGCGCAACAACCTCATGCTTCCAACAGAGGGATTTCTCGCCTCGCTCATCACACTCGACCCCTCGCAGCGTACCGGACGGAACCTGCTGAACGCGCGCATCAGCTTCGGCGATCTGAATCCATTCAAACAGATCGTCGCCGTTCCGTATCTCAAGCAGATCGAAGTACGGGCCTATGCGGCCGGAGGCTGGCTGATCCCGGGGAAGCTTGCTCTGGACGCCTTCCCCACGGCATCATGGGAGGCGGGCGTGATGGCTTCGCTGGATATCTTCGAGCTGGGTCTGATCCCGGATGTGGTGGAACATGCGCTCGATGCGCCGGCGCCGATCAAGCTGAGCGTCTTCATACCCCTGCAAGCCTCCTCGCCGCTTCTGCATGCAAACAGCACCAGGTACCGCTGGGGAATCGGCGTGTCGATGTAGCCGTATCGCGGTGGCAGGAGCCCTTGCCTGATTGCGCGGCCGCGCGGTGCTCAGGACAGGCCCGCCGAGCGGCCGCGCTCCGGAATCCGGTGGAGTTCTCTGCCGGGAGCCCCCGGCCCGGATACGTCACAGGACGCCCTCGATTGAAGGCGTCCTGTGCGGGAAGAGATCGGTTGTCGGAGCTCCTATCCATCGTCGCTGCACGGCCGGCAGACCGGCCATTGCCACCCGGTTGCGCTGGGAGCTGTTACGGCACGCAGCCGGCAGAGGGTCTGGCTTCGCGATCGATATCACTCTCCGTTCTTGTTCACCATTGCCTGGAAGATGGCGTCGTCCTGATCGGAGACGATGGCGTTGATCATCTGCACGTCGTCGTGGCTGAGGATCAGGCTCTGCGTGTCGGTATTGCTGTAGATCGTGGAGAACTCCGCAGCGGCCGGGGGAACGGGCCGGGACGGATCGCGGCGGTCCTTGCCGGTCTGTTCCAGCAACCCGCTTGCCACCACGATCACGGTGACCAGGGCGGCGGTGCCGAGCGAGGCCCAGGCGGGAAACAGCCTCCACCGCTTTCGTCGCCCCCCTTCCTCATCGATGCGGCCGCGAACCTTCACAACGAAGTTCTGCCAGTAGGCCGGATGCGGCTCGGCAGGACCCGGAACCCGGGAAAGAAGCTGCCGCAGTTCGGCAACGTCCTTCTCGATCTCCGCATCCGACGGAATGCCGTGATTCCCGGATATGTTTGCGCCCATGATTGTTACCTCCTCGCCACCTGCCGGCCAGCCGGCTCCGCATGGCGTTCTCGTGCACTATCTATCGTTCAACAACATTCTGCAAATGCCCCGGCTACAATGAGCCCAGGTCCTCGTCACCATCCTCCGTCCCGAATCCAACCTCGTCCATCCCCTCCAGATTCAGGCGGCCGTGGTTCGCCCTGACGTATGCGGCCACCTTCTTGACTGCGTGATGGAAGTTCGCCTTCAGCCCGCCGACCGTGGTTCCCAGAATGGCGGAGATCTGCTCGTACGGCATCTCGTCGTAGTAGCGCATGATGAACACCGCGCGCTGCTTCTCCGGCAGGGTCTCGATCGCCTTCTCTATCAGAGAGACGTTCTCGTCGTGGATCATCCCCTTGTCCTGATCGGCATCCTTGCCAAGGAAGGGAATGTAGTCGGTGATGTCCAGCAACCTGCGAACTTTCTGCTTGCGCAGATGATTGATCGAGAGGTTGATGGCGATGCGGTACAACCAGGTGTAGATGCCGGAGTCGCCGCGAAAGTTGGGAAGCGCGGAATATGCGCGGACGAAGACATCCTGTGCGATGTCGTCCGCATCCTCGTGGCTCTTCACCATTCGACGAGCAGCCCAGTAAATGCGCGAGTGGTAGCGGCGGACCATCTCGTTGAACATCCGGTCCACCTCGCCAGCACGATACAGATCGAGCAACTGCTTGTCGTCGAGTTCAACCATTGCGCCTCTGAGGGGCGCTGCTGCAAGAGGTATCGCCATTGTACTCATACGCAGGCTTGGACTTGCGAGCAGCTCCAGCGTTTAAGAGGAATCGAGAGGAATCGTCGAAAGGCCGGAACGGATTTCCCGGCCGGGGACACCGCAGGTTTCCCTCCTGCATGCGAACGGCCTGGAACGGGTCAGGTGCCGAAGCTCATCGGCGAATATTGAGGATTTCGAGCGTGATCGTCCCGGCTGGCACGGTCACCGTCACCACATCACCAATCTGCTTTCCCATCAGTGCCTTGCCGATGGGGGATGTGACGGCAAGCTTGCGCTGCTCCACGTCCGCCTCCTCGGCCGAGACCATTGTATACTCCATCGTCGCACTCGTACCATGGTTGCGAACCTGGACGATGCAGAGGATGTACACCTTGTCGGTTGGAAGATTCGAGCCGTCCAGCACGCGGGCCCGGGCAACGGTCTGCTCCAGCTTGTAGATCCGCGCCTCCAGGTGCCCCTGTGCCTCCTTCGCGGCATCGTACTCCGCGTTCTCCGACAGGTCACCGTACGAGCGTGCCTCGGCGATCTTCTCAGCAATCTCCTTTCTCTTTTCCACCTTCAGCACCCGCAGCTCCTCTTCCAGTGCCTGCAGGCGCTCGCGCGTGAGATAGACGATATCGGACATATCTTCGTAGAAAAACCAGTTCAAGAAATGCGGCAGGTGAGGCCGCCACGCACAGACAGTTCCTATCGAGACCGGGATGCGCTCGGGAGCCGGCGGGGCTCTGCTGCGCAGAATGTCAGGAACTCAATGGGCAGGATCTCCGGCAACGGCGGGGTCGCGGCCTCCGGACCGAACGATCGCGTACCGCAGGGGTACAGCCGGAAACACCCATGCCGACGGCCGGCCGAAGGCAGGGGCGTTGGTTCGCCCACGGGATACCGGACAGCCGTTGCCCGGTTCTGCGGCTGGAACGCGGCGCAATTCAACCTTGTTTGCGAGATGACCGGCGGCCGATCCCTCGGTGCCGATGCACTGCGATGGCTTGTAAAAACACCAAAAAGCCATTGCACAACGCAACGGCTTCGCCGGGCAAGTTTACGATAATCCGTGGCGAATACCAATATTGCGAAGAAAAATGTCCCGTGCCGGCCGTTCCCCATGTTCGTGGAGGAACCAATGTGCCGGCCGGGATCTACCCAGCACTACACGATGGCCGAATCCGCTCTGCACACAACCTCCTTCCCGACGCTCACCCTCTGGCGCCGCGGCAAGGTCCGCGATGTCTACGATATGGGCAATGCCCTGCTGTTCGTTGCCACCGATCGCATCAGCGCCTACGATGTGATCATGAGCGAAGCGATCCCCGGCAAGGGAAAGATCCTCACCGCGCTCTCGATCTTCTGGTTCGAGCGGCTTCGCGACGTTGTCCCGAATCATCTGATCACGGCCGATGTTGCCCTCTTCCCCCCCGAATGTGCTCCGTATCGCGAGCAGCTGGAGGGCCGCTCCATGCTGGTTCGCAAGACGCGGCCGCTCCCGATCGAGTGCGTGGCGCGCGGTTACCTGGCCGGCTCCGGCTGGAAGGAATACCAGGCCGGCGGATTAGTATGCGGCAACCCCCTCCCACCCGGACTGAAGGAGTCCGGCCGCCTGCCGGAACCGATCTTCACACCGGCAACCAAGGCGGAGGAGGGGCACGATATCAACATCACGTTCGAACAGGCGGCCGAACTCGCCGGCGCCGGGGTTACCGAGCAGGCACGCCGCGTTACGCTGGAGCTGTATTCACGCGCAGCACGCATCGCGGAGGAGCACGGCATCATCATCGCGGATACGAAGTTCGAGTTCGGCCTGGACGACGGCGGAGCGCTGATCCTGATCGATGAGGCGCTTACACCGGACTCCTCCCGCTTCTGGCTGGCCTCCTCCTACAGCGAAGGAACGGCGCAGCAGAATTTCGACAAGCAGTTCCTGCGCGACTATCTGGACTCCACGGACTGGCACAGGACGCCGCCGCCGCCGCCGCTGCCGCAGGAAGTGATCGAGGGAACCGCCGCCAGATACCGGGAGGCACTGGAACGATTGACCGGCAGCCTCGTCTGAAGGCGGCAGGCGTGGTCGGGATTTTGTTCTTGGGGCTTGGTCCTTTGTTCGTGGAGCTTCGTGCCGGAGACTTCAAGCCTGGCAGGGATACAGAAGTGAAGAACATTGTTCCCTGTACTTCGTTCTTGGCTAAACATGGAGAACCGGGTACAAAGCCCCGGCGACTACCTCATGCCATTGTTTATCCCTGCGATGAGCGGTACTTTGTGCGCGCCGATCGAACAATCTCCCGTGCCACGGGCGCGTCTCTTGAACCGGTGATTACTTCGCTTCAGGCACACAGAGCTTCTGTCGCGGGCGCCTGCATCCCGATTCTCCGGCGCTCGGTGATACGGCTCTCATGAGGCCGTACAGGACTTCAACACGTTACCGATGCCGCACCCCTGCGTCTGACACGATGTGAACAGGCAACAGAACAGAATGAACTTCACGAACGGCTGCGGCCCGGCACATAAATCACAGAACCGTCGATGACACGTACCAAGAAAATGTGGTTTTCGATCCTAGGCCTCGTTGTAGGCATCGTGATCGGTCTTCGTATCGAGAAGCTGATCTCTGGCGACAGTATCTACGACCAGATGGAGAAGTTCAAGACGGTTCTCTTCCTGGTGCAGAAGAACTATGTCGATGAGGTGCAGTCGCCGAAGCTTGTCGAATCAGCGATCGTTGGCATGCTGAATGACCTCGATCCGCACTCCGTCTACATTCCGGCCGAGCAGCAGAAGCGCGTGGAGGAGGACTTCCGCGGCAGCTTCCAGGGCATCGGCGTGGAGTTCGACATGGTCAAGGACACGATCACCATCATCAGCCCGATCTCCGGCGGCCCATCGGAGGCACTCGGCATCCTGGCTGGTGACAAGATCGTGAAGATCGACGGTCAGAACGCCGTCGGCCTCAGCCGTGAGGATGTGCCGAAGAAGCTCCGCGGTCCGAAGGGAACCCGCGTGCAGGTGACCGTGGTACGGCCGCAGACTGCGGACCCGCTGGTGTTCGACATCACTCGCGACGACATTCCGCTCTACACGGTGGACGCCGCGTTCGTTGACGAGAACGGAACCGGTTATCTCACGATCAATCGTTTCGCGGAGCCGACGTACGACGAGATGATGAAGAATCTGGACCGCATGTCGAACGAGGGGATGAAGCGTCTGATCCTGGACCTGCGCGGCAATCCGGGCGGTTACATGGAGAAGGCGATCCGGATCGTCGACGAGTTCGTGCCGGGGGGACGCAAGATCGTCTACACGAAGAGCTCGCGCAGTTCCGAGGAGGAGAACTACATGTCCGAGGATGGGCAACGCTACGAGAAGCTTCCGCTGATCGTGCTGATCAACCGCGGCTCCGCCTCCGCATCGGAGATCGTTTCCGGCGCCATCCAGGATCTGGATCGCGGCCTTATCGTTGGCGAGACATCCTTCGGCAAGGGCCTGGTGCAGCGTCAGTTTCCGCTGAACGACGGCTCCGCCTTCCGCCTCACGATTGCACGCTACTACACCCCGTCCGGCCGGTTGATCCAGCGCCCGTACGACAAGGGGAAGGAAGCATACTATCAGATGAGCAATCGTCAGGAGGATGAGGAGGGGGACAATGTGAATCACACGCACGACGTTCCGGACTCCACGCGGCCGGTGTTCAGGACGCTCGGCGGGCGCCGGGTTCTGGGGGGCGGCGGCATCACGCCGGACTACGTTGTGAAGCTGGATACGCTTACCACGTTCGGCGTGGACGTGATCCGCAAGAATCTGATCTGGGAATACATGGAGCAGTACTTCGACGCAAACGCATCGAAGCTTCGTTCGCAGTACAACGGCAAGTTCAACGAGTTCTCACGCAACTTCCAGATCACCGATCAGATGTGGAACGACTTCATGGCGCTCGCCAAGCAGAAGGGCGCCAACGTGGACCCGAAGCTCGTGGCGGCCGATCGTCATAACGTGGAGGTGCGGCTGAAGGCCCGCCTGGCCCGCAGCCTGTGGGGGAACAACGAGTTCTTCCGCATCGCGCTGGAGGACGACAAGCAGTACCAGAAGGCGCTCACGCTTTTCCCGGAAGCGAGCAAGGTGGCAAAGCTCACCATGCGATAAGCGCGCCTCTGCGGCATCAAACAGCAACGCCACGTTCCGGATCCGGAACGTGG
>JAFDZV010000026.1:22940-127608 GCA_018266795.1 Bacteroidota bacterium
CTACTGACTACTGACTACTGACCTTCGTGGCCGTTGCCGGAAGTACCAGGCACTACGCCACAACCAACCCCATCTTCTCCATCATCTCACGCACCTTCGGGGCCGCAACGGAGCGGGCGCGCTCGGCACCGATCGCCAGCAGCCGGTCCAGTTCCGCCGGCTCCGCAATCAACTGATGATAGCGCTCGCGAATCGGCCCCAGCTCCTCGATCACCACCTCGGCAACCCTCATCTTCAGATCGCCGTAGCCGCGGGCGCTCGCAAAGTCCGCAAGCACCTGTTCCTCGCTCCTCCCCGTGATCACCTTGTAGATGCCGAGGAGGTTGTTCACACCTGCGCGCTCGGGATCGTCGGAGAATCGGATCTCACCATGCGAGTCCGTCACGGCCCGCTTGAAGACGTATTCGATCTCCTTCGGCTCGTCCAGCAGGCGCACGGCATGCCCGCGAATGTGAGCGTTCGATCCGGACATCTTCCTGGAAGCATCGTCCAGCCCCATGATGCGCGCGCCCACCTTCGGAATCATCGGCTCGGGGATGGCGAATGTCTCGCCGTAGAGATGATTGAAACGTTCCCCGATATTGCGCGCCAGTTCCACATGCTGCTTCTGATCCTCCCCCACCGGCACCTCGTTGGCATCGTAGAGAAGAATATCCGCAGCCATCAGCACGGGATAATCCAGCAGTGCGGCGGAGACGCTCTCCTGCCGCGCGGCCTTGTCCTTGAACTGGGTCATCTTCTGAAGCCAGCCCAATGGTGTCACGCAATTCAACAGCCAGCATCCTTCGGCGTGCGCCGCCACATGACTCTGGATGAAGAGTGAGCAGCGATCCGGGTTGATGCCCGCCGCGAGATACATGGCGGCGAACTCGCGCGTACGCTGCCGCAGGGCCGCGGGGTCCTGCTGCACCGTAAGGCTGTGCAGATCCACGATGCAGAAGAAATTCTCCTTCTCATCCTGACCCTGCACCCACTGCTTCAGAGCACCCAGGTAGTTGCCGAGATGAAACGCCCCTGAGGGCTGCATCCCGCTGAACACGCGCGGGCGCCGGGCCGGTGTCTGGTTTGCGGTTGTCATGTCGTCCATTGGTCCAATGTACTGGGTTCGATATTCACGATCTCACGTAAGAGTTCCAAACACAACCGGACGGCAATGGCCTGCCTTCAGGCCCTGCAGCGACAAGAGGTAGGAACTCGTGGGACGTCCATCCGCCGGACACGGGTTACCGGCATCCGACGAGAAAATGCATGCCGCGGGGCCATCGCCGCAACGATCACATGGATCGGTGACGAGAGGGCGCAGGCGGCGGGCGCCGTTGTCCGGAGTGTATTCCAGTGAGCGGCCTTTCGCGCTCCCGCTGAACCGGTGCGCGACGTTCGAGGCACGGTTTGCGGCAATCGGTTCAGTGTGATGGCGCGGTCTCTTGCACGCGGCGCAGTTGCTCTACGTGCCACTCCTCGTGCACGGTGATCATGCGCAGCCAGCCGAGCCCGGTAAGCGGACCGTAGAAGGGATGATCCATGGTGGCAGCCCCCTCGAGATCCGACCGGTGTTCCCCGATGGCCTGAAGAAGCTCCATGCGGGAAATGCTCAACAGGTCCATGATGTCACGGCGCGCAGCATCGGCCGGCGGCGTAACGCTGGCCGGCGCGATCATGCGTCCGTCCTCGCGACGCCGCCCCTGCGGCACCTGCACCTGAAGCTGGGTACCGCGCTGCGAAGCAACACCCAGCATCCGCACGATGCGGGCGGTCCCCTTCTCCACCATGCCGATGTGATGCGCAATCATTCCGGCGCTCCATACTTCCTGATCGGGCCGCCAGACGAACTGATCGTCGCTCAGCACGGCGAGGATGGAGAGGAGTTCGCCGCGCGAGGCGGCCAGGCGCGCAAGGCAGGCGTCGGCATCGCCAACGCCGTCGAGATGTTCAATCATGATGTGGCTCCATCGGAGTGAACGCATCAACCGGCAACGGTATCTGCGTGGCCAGGATGTCGTCCAGCGTCTCGCGCCGGCGAATCAGGTGCGCAACGCCCTCCAGCATCATCACTTCCGCAGGCCGCGGGCGCGAGTTGTAGTTGCTGGACATCGCGAAGCCGTATGCGCCGGCGTTGCGGATCGCGAGCACGTCCCCCTCCATCGTCTCGGCCAGCCTTCTGTCCGTGCCGAACGTATCGGTCTCGCAGATGCATCCAACCACCGTGTAGATCCGTTCGATCCCTCCCAGCCTGTCCGCATTCACGATGGTGTGATAGGAGTTGTAGAGCATCGGCCGGATAAGATGATGCAGGCCGGAGTCCGTGCCGATGAAGACACATGACGGCGTCTGCTTCAACACCGTCGCAGTGGTGAGCAGGAATCCGGATTCACTCACAAGGAACTTGCCGGGCTCGAACCAGAGCTCCAGATCGCGCCCGTAGTCGTAGCAGAACGCGAGGAAGCGTTCGGTGAGACGGCGGCCAAGCGTCTCCACATCGGTGGAAACGTCGTCCGGCTTGTACGGCACCTTGAAGCCGCTGCCGAAATCGATGAAGCGAAGATCGGGGAAGTCCACGGCGTGATCGAACAGGATCTCCGCACCCGTAAGGAAGGTCTCGGCATCCAGGATATCGCTGCCGGTATGCATGTGCAGCCCGGTGATGTTCATGCCGTAGGCCTGAACGATCCGGAGGATGTGCCGCATCTGATGTATGGAGATCCCGAACTTGGAATCGATGTGGCCCGTCTGGATGTGCGCATTGCCGCCGGCCAGGATGTGCGGATTGATCCGGATGGCGCACGGCACCGATGCATACTTCTGCCCGAAACGCTCCAGCACGGAGATGTTGTCGATGTTGACAAGCACACCGAGTTCCACCGCCCGCTCGATCTCGGAGAACGCCACACAGTTCGGCGTGTAGAGGATCTCGGAGGCGGGCACGCCGCAGCGCATCGCCAGATCGATCTCGTGAATCGAGACGGCGTCGATCCCGGCGCCGAGCGAATGCAGCAGGCGAATCATCGCCATGTTGCTGTTCGCCTTGCACGCATACAGCAGCCGATGCCTGAGCCCGGAGAAGGCGGAGTCCAGCCGGTTGAATTGCCGGCGCACCGTGGATGCATCGTAGACATAGAGCGGACTGCCGAACTCCTCGACGAGAGAACGGGCAGTGCGACCGCCGATTTCGAGAACGTTGTTCATTGCGCTGACTCGCGATGCGTGCTAGAAGTGGAGCGCGGCCCCGATCTGGAGATCGCCGCCATCGAACGTAACGTCGTACGCCTGATGGCGCCTGACGACGTACTGGGGCGACGTTGCGCTCAGCATTTCAACGGAATCTATGTGTTGCGATGGGTGATCCGCAAGATGCGCCTGCACTCGCAACGAGAGATTACGATTCAGATAGAACGATGCGCTTCCTTCCACCATCGGGCCAAGCGTCACATAGCCCTCATGGGTTGTGCTGTAGGTCAACGGGGAGCCGGGGGACGTAAGATGACGGTCAACACCGATAACATGTACGGCAAGGCCCGCTCCAACTGCCAGCTCGATCCTGGCCCATGTGTTCGCGAAGTGCGCATCGGGCTTGAATATCAGCAGCTCGGCCATTGCAAAACCCGTATTGTCCGTGGATCGCTCGTAGTCTTTCAACGTATCGGGCGTCGAATCGAAATGAACGGGAATGGCATAGGAGAGGCCAACGCGCAATCTGGAGAACAGGCTATAGTCCACGCCGACCTGAAAGCGTGCGCCCCCGGGCACCAGAAGCGGGATCACCTTGTCCGGTGGCGGATAGAACGGCTGCGGCAGCCATGTCTTCAGAACAAACGAACCATTTGCCGCAGGCGTTGCAAGCGCAGACGTCACCGAGATCTGCCACCGCGGTACCGATCCCATCCGCTCGTACTCCTCCATCGTCAATTGCGGTGGAAGCTCGGCAACACGGATTCCATGAATGCTGTCGAGCGCGGCAACAAGCTCCGGGGCTCGCGGCGACGTATAGAGTCCGCTCGATGCGAGATGTGGGAACAGATGCTTCAGATAGATCGAATCGTTGCCGCCAACCGGAATATCCAGGCTGCTGATCAGATGCGCGAAGTACACATGCGGGTCCTCCACTCTCATCAGATCAGCAATCGGTACCGCCCGCGCCCGCTTGATGGCCTCCATCGGTGCCCAGCGGTCCAGATCCGGAGCAACGATCAGAGCGCTGGAATCCACATAGACGAGCATGCCGGTAAACTGTTCGCTGCGCGTCGTGATCTTCAGGCGTATCCAGTCGGACTCGATCGGATTCGTAGGATGCACGAGCCAGGAGATGTCGCTCCAAACCGGCGCTTCGCGATCGCCCGCAAGCGCATACTCATACCCGTCGACATAGGCGCGCATCTTGGAGAGCACGGCCTTCGGGAACGTGATCACGGTATCCCTCATCCCGCCGGACGGCTCGCGAACCGTCACCACCGCCCGAATGCTTCCACCGCCGTCATCGTGGAAGGAGGCGTGATCGAAGCGGTCCACATTCGGAAACAGCCCGAAGTAGTCACGCTCCTCGCGGCTCACCTCCGCGCCCACGCGATTGCTGAGCACAACGGCATCGCCGGCACGCTGTGCATGCATTGATGATGAATACGACAGGAACATGCTCAGCACGATGAGCACGGCAACGCTTGAACGGTTGTACATGCCTGGAGGGTATGGATTGATCCGACGTGAGACCTCGATGCACGTTCGCCGGATGCATGCGTGAAGCCTCGGGAATTCCTGATGAACGATCGGGCGCCGTTCGCCTGACATCGCGTGCGCACCCCGGTGACTGCGCACGCTGCCCGGAGATGCGGGCGGGAGATCTGTCCCGAATCCGGGCGCGGCGATCCTCAAAGATGAACGCCAACGCCGATCGCGAGCTCCGCATGCGATAGATTCAGGCTGTACGGATAATGTGTCCCGATCTGGCCCATCCGCACCATCGGAAAGATCATCGCGCGGCACTCCGTGTCGAGCGAGAAACGGTTCGAAAGGAAGAAGCGCACATCCGACGTGAGCACCCCGCCGAATACCGTCCTGCCGAGGGTGAATCGATTGTCCGTCCACTCTACCGCCTCCCGGCTCAACCACTGCACGGCCGGCCCGATACCGAACCCGGCCTCGATACGGTCGGCATCCGTGAACGCAATCGCCGGCACCGTGAAGATCATCCAGCGGAACGAAAGCGCGATCGTCTGCGCAGAGATGGACTCGTAGTCCGATAGATTGAGCGCCTTGTCCGAACTCGCGGACGCGAACGACACCGAGACCCCAAGACGAAACGAGGGGAACAGATCGTACTCCAGTCCGAAGAGAGGAAGGCACTTGCCCGGTACGTTGACGTAGTCGACTTCCTCGACGTATTCCGGTGTGATGTAACCGTACACGGATACCGGATTCCCGCCCATGATCTGAGCCAGGCACGACAGGTGGAGGCCATACGTTCGATGCGCCTCATGAAAGGCCGCAACGGTAACTGTTGGGGACGCCGTGTCGTGCAGGGCCCCCTCCGCATCCCGTATCAAACGAGACAGCTCCGGCGACGGGTACGGTGAATAAACGCTGACGGAACGCAGATGGTCCAGAAGATAATCGCGGTAGATCGTATCGTTTCTCCCAACAGTCATGTCGCCATCGCCGAATCCACGTGCTCCCCAGTCCGGATTGTCGCTGATGCGAACGATATCACGAGGTCGAAGCACCGTCACCCATTTCATGAATGAGTCGCGATCCGCTCTGAACCCCACAGGACCGATCACCAACGAGGAAACGTCAGCATACACCGGCACGCCTTGAACGATGCCGCCGCCTGCAACTTCAATCGTCAGTTGCGGGCCGTCCACGGTGAACAGGTTCACCGGGCGCGCAAGGCCCCGGATACTGGCCCCGCCCGATTCGGCAGAGTCTCGGTAGAAACGCCCCTCGAACCCGTTCACGTATCTGCCGAGCACTGCATACGCCGTACGCGACAACACAACGACGGTATCCTCCTGCCGGGGTTCGGCGGACCGCCTGATTATCGCCTTCACCGAGTCCCCGCTGCCTACGAAGAGCGCGGATGCGTACCGGTCAACGTTGGGGAACAATCCGAAGTACGCCCGCTCCAGCGGCGATATCACCGTGCCCAGGCGCGGGCTCAATTGCAGTGTGTCCTGCGCCGGCAACGATGCCGCACACAGAACGGAAAGAATAGTCGGGGCAAGCAGCCAGGCCGCACGCCGGCTTGAAGAGGGAAAACAATGGTTCGTCATGATGATGCCATGCATTGGGTTACGGAAATCAGGTGCATTGTCATCGCGGTGGCTCGATATCCAGGCGATGTGCTCCACGTTGTGGTCGTACCCAATCACACAGCGAGTGGCGCAGGAAGATACTGGAATGCAATCGTCATATGCCAGCACGGAATGCATCTTACCGGCGGCTGCAATCGGACCGGCTCAGGGGGGGGGAGGCTGGCAGCGGGCATACCGGCGGAAGGCAGCGCCGGGGAATCCACGGATCCGCCCCTCCGTTGAGAAGGCCGCCGCATCACGGCATCCGCATCACGGCCGCAGAACGCACGGCCTGCCAGGTCGAGCGGCGGACGAATGAACGCCTACAGATGGACGCGCAGCCCGATGCCGACCTCGGGCCGCGACAGCTTTATATCGAACGCAGCATGCGATGCCAGCACAAGGTCCGGAGCGTTTGGATGCGTGATCGTGAGCGTATCGGATTTCACCGTCGGGAAGATGTAGTAACGCCCCTCCAGGTTGATCGAGACCATATCGCTCACATAGTAATCCACGCCCGCCAGCACGGCCCAGCCGAGCACCGTCTTCGAGATGGTGAAGATCTGATAGAAGTTGTTGCTCCCCGGGGACTGGAGCGCCGCGTCGCGCTCGAGAAACTGGCATGCAAGGCCGGCGCCAACCGAGATGTCGAACCGGTCCGCAGTCGAATACTTGAACCGGCTGCTGGTAAGAGGAAGATATCGCAGGCTCAGCAGGCCGGTTGCCCCATACTTCGTCTCGTAGTCGCGCACGGTGTCCGTCGGGGCATTGCTGGAGATCCATTCTCCCCACAGACCAAGCCGCAGCGACGATGCGAGATCGTACTCGACGCTGGCAACCGGCAGCATCGTTCCCGTTGGACGCACCTGCGCCGAGGCAAAGAGCGAGCCATCGTGCATGGACTTGTAGACATCCTCATGCAGATCGCCAATCACCGGATAGTAGAGGCCGATATGCATCGAGGCGCGCGCGTGCGCGGCCTCGAACGCCTCGACGCCAACGGGCGCTGCGCCGCCGGATTGCTCCGCCCGGTTCGCCTTCTGTATGGCCCGAAGAAGCTCCGGCGACGGATATGGATAGAAGACGGCGCGCCACGACAGATAATCGAGCCCCTCGGTGCGGTAGACCGCGGCATTGCGGCCGACCGGCAGATCCACATCGTTGAACATGTGCCCGATCGTGCCGCGGACATCGTGCAGACGGAGGATGTTCCCCGGCACCAGCACCTGCACGCTCTCCACGTCACCAGGCCTGTAGGCCAGAAAGTGCGGCACGCCCAGAACGATCACGCTGTCGTCCGCATACACGAGCGATCCGCTCACAACGCGTCCGTCCGCCATCTCGGCCTCCAGCGGAAGGGCGTCCTCCTGAAACAGGTTCACCGGACGTGCCAGATGCCGGATACTTTTTCCGCTCGCCGTCGAGGAGTCCTTGTAGAAGAGCGACTCGAACTCGTTGACGTAGACGCGGAGAAGATTGAACGCCCGGAGCGACATCGTAATCGTTGTATCGAACGGACGCCCGGCATCGTTCCCGGATATGACGGCGCGCATCGTGGAGTCGCTCGCCTTCACGATGTGGGCCGTCCGGAACCCCTCCACCGTTGGGAACAGTCCGAAGTACGCCCGTTCCGAAGCGGAGATCTCCTCGCCAACCCGCTCGCTCAGTACAACCTTCTCCTGGCCGTAGGCATGGATTGAAGCGCACAGAAGCAGAGCAACGGCAATTGTGCCGCGAAGAGATGTGATGGCGATGCGTGCAACGGAGCGTTGAACGCCGCGGCGGCCGTGCAACGGTCCGCCGACCGGCGGATGAATGGAATGAATGTTCATGATCTCGTGAACGAAAATCGGAGTGGGGCATCGCTCCGCGTGAACCGGGCGAGCGGCCGGGCGCTCGCAGCATTGAAGGATGTCCCTGATACTCCCTGGGCGGAAGATACAGAGCATGTACACTCAATACATCACGCAGGATACTGGTATGCCCCATCGGCGTCCGGCTTCAACGGCTCCACGCCGGTAACCGCGTCCAGATTGAGCCGGCCGTAGATATGCGGGAACAGTTCGCCGTGCGCCGGCTCGTACTTCAACTCGCTCCGAAGCAGGGCGGGATCGATGGCGAGGAGCAGCACGCCCGACACGCCCCGGTAGAAACGATTCAGGCTCCGCGCAACCTGCGCCACTGTTGAACAGTGAATGAACCCTTCGCTCAGGAGGGAGTCGGCAGCATACTCGCCGGCGGCCCGGGCCTCCTGCCAGCGTTCGGGAAGAGTGATATGATAGATGGTCTGGTTCATCTCGATGTTTGCATCGATGGGTTGGGAACTGTTCGTGCGCCGCACGAAACGGCGGCCAAGATAGCGCAATCGCGGAGAGGCACCAGCGTATCGATTATTCGATGCAATCCCCTATGTTCGCGCACTGTAGAAAGCCGCATTCATCTGCCCGCCATGATCGCATTCACGGACGTCCGCAAGCAGTACGAGAACCACGCCGCGCTGAACGGCGTGACCCTGAACGTGGAGGAAGGCACGCTCTGCGTGCTGCTGGGCCCGAGCGGCTGCGGGAAGACTACCCTGCTCCGAACAGTGAACCGTCTGGTGGACCCCACATCGGGAACGATCACCGTAAACGGGCGCGACATCCGGAACGAAAACCCGGTTGAGCTGCGCAGGGGAATCGGCTACGCCATTCAGAGCGTGGGACTGTTTCCGCACCGCACCGTTGCGGAGAACATCGCGACCACGCCCGATCTTCTGGGAATGCCCAGGGCAAGCGTGAGCGCCCGGGTTGACGAGCTGCTTGGGATGATGAAACTGGATCCCGCACGCTATCGCGGGCGATACCCCGCGGAGCTCTCCGGGGGCGAGGCGCAGCGCGTGGGCGTGGCGCGCGCGCTGGCTGCCGACCCGCCGATCCTGCTGATGGATGAGCCGTTCGGCGCCGTGGACCCGATCAATCGCGCCGCGATACGATCCGAGTTTCTGGAACTGCAGCGCCGGCTGCGCAAAACCATCCTCTTCGTCTCGCACGACATCCAGGAGGCGATACTCCTCGCAGACCGGATCACGCTGATGCGCAACGGAGCGATAGAACAGCACGGCACTCCGGCGGAAGTGGTGGGCTCACCAGCTTCGCCGTTCGTGGAGGAGTTCTTCGGCAGCGACCGGCAGATGCTGTTGCTGGAGACTCTGCGTGCAGCCGATACGGCAACGCCCGAAGCGCTGCATGCCGGAGCACCCACGATCGCGTACGGCAGCTCGCTGCGGGATGCTCTGCTCCGCCTGCTTGCAGACGGGGCTCCCTCGGTAACCGTGCTCGATGCGAACGGAGCGGCGATGGGGGGCGTCACCGTCGATTCCATCCAGCGCCATCTGGCAGCACGGGGGGAAATGCGATGAGCGTCCTCCAGTTCCTGCAGGAGTACGACACGAGTCTGTTGATTGCGCTGGCGGAGCATGTGCGAATGATCGCGATCGCACTGGCCATCGCCACGCTCGCGGGCGTTCCGCTCGGCGTCTGGGGAACGCGCAACAGCCGCGCGGGAGGCATCGTGCTCGCGTTCGCGAACGTGATTCAGACGATACCGAGCATCGCGCTGTTCGGATTGATGATCCCGGTACTCGCGCTGGTGAACCGGGGCATCGGAACATTCCCCGCCATCATCGCGCTGGTGCTCTATGCGCTGCTGCCCATCGTCCGCAACACCATGGTATCGCTCCTCGGCATTCCGCACGCAACAGTGGATGCCGCCCGTGGCCTGGGGATGACCGAAGGGGAGATTTTCCGGCATGTGATGCTGCCGCTTGCTCTGCCCGGCATCGTCTCGGGTATCAGGATCGCGGCAACGATGAGCGTGGGCGTGGCGGCAGTGGCGGCCTTCATCGGCGCCGGCGGCATGGGGCACTTCATCCTGCGCGGGATCCAGACAACGTGGCCGATGATGACGATCGCAGGCGCCGTTGGAAACGCCCTGCTGGCGCTCATCGTTGAACTGTTGCTGGAGTGGGTGGAGCGCGCGCTCACGCCGCGCGGTGTTCGAATCGCAGCGGAGCGACCGGCATGAGTACGTTCTTCGCCTATATCGCGGACAACGCGGGTGCGATCGGCATTGCGATCGCACAGCATATCGGCATCGTGGCAGCGGCGCTTGCCGTGGCGGTTCCCATCGGGATCGCTTCCGGCATCGCGCTTGCCCACGCGCGCAGCCGCGCCGCACGAACGGCGGTCTTCTACCTGCTCGGGCTGGGGCAGACCATCCCCTCGCTCGCACTGCTCGCGCTTGCCGTGGGCCTGCTGGGCGTCGGGCTGCTTCCGGCGGTCGTTGCGCTGCTCCTGTACGCCATCCTTCCGATTGCACGCAACGCGTGCACCGGCGTTCAGGCGGTCCCGGAGGCGACCCGCGACGCCGCACGCGGGCTGGGAATGACCAACATGCAGATCATCCGCCGCGTCGAGCTTCCTCTCGCACGGCCGTTCATCATCGCCGGCCTGCGAACGGCGACGGTGGTCACCATCTCCTCCTGCGCGCTCGCCTCGCTGATCGGAGCCGGAGGCCTTGGAGACTTCATCTTCATCGGCATCAGTCTCTTCAAGCCGGAGGCAATGTTTGCCGGCGCAATTCCCACCGCCGTGCTCGCGCTCGCCGCCGACTGGTTTCTCGGGCGCTGGGCGGCCCGCGGCCACGCCGTACGGTAATCAGAATCGAAACGGACGCCGGCCGGGTTGCCGCCGCAGCCGTTCACGATACTCGAACCAACCTCCTCCGATCGGTGAAGACATTGCAGAACATTCATCGCCTGCTCATCGCCCTCCTTCCGCTGGCCGGACTCTCCTGCTCGCGGGGAGACACGATCGTAGTGGGCGCGAAGGCGTTCAGCGAGGGTTATATCCTCGGGCACATGGCGGTGCTGGTTCTCCGGCACGACGGGTTCGATGTGGATGAACAGTTCGGCCTTGCTACAACGGCGATGCGGAGCGCACTGGAGACGGGGCAGATCGATCTCTACTACGAGTATACCGGCACCGCCTACACGGTCTATGCGAAGGGCACGGACCAATCCGTGATGACGGACTCCGCACGTGTGCTGGACGCGGTTCGCCGCTTCGACAGCACACAGCATGGCCTGATCTGGCTTGCGCCCATTCCCTTCAACGACACGTATGCGCTGCTGATGCGGAAGGACGCCTCGGCCCGGGAGCGTCTGGCCACGCTTACGGATCTGGCATCCGCGATCAACGCGGGACGGGATCTGAAGGTGGGAGTGGATGCGGAGTTCTACGAGCGCCCCGATGGATGGAAGGCTCTCGCGGCGCGCTACGGATTTCCGGAGCGGAACATTGTGAAGCTGGATGCGGGATTGATCTACGATGCCCTGGCCGCCGGCAAGATCGACATCGGCATGGGCTACTCCACCGACGGCCAGATAGCGGCGTTGAACCTGATTGCGCTCGAGGATGATCGCCGGTTCTTTCCGGCGTACAATCCCGCCGCCGTGGTGCGGGCGGAATTGCTGGCGCGGCAGCCCGGTGTACGCGCCTCGCTGGAACGGCTCAATCGCATCGTCACACCCGAAGCGATCCGGGCGCTCAACGCGGAGGTGGCCATGCAGCATCACGATCCGCGCAAGGTGGCGGAGCGCTGGCTGCGCGAGAAGGGAATGCTGGGGCCTGCTGCGCCGCAGGCGCGGTAGGTGCCCGCGGCTCCACTCTACCCTGCCAGCCCATCGTACAGAGCCAGGTACTGCATCACCTGCACCTCCCACGAATAATTCTTCGCCATCCCGTTCAGCATCAACCGCTCCCACGCAGGCTTGTTGTGCCACAGCTCCGTTGCGGACCGCATCCCCCAGAACAGGCCATCGGGTGTGAAGTGGTCGAACACGAAGCCGGTTCCCTCGCCCGTTGCCGTATCGAACTGCTGCACCGTATCGGCCAGCCCGCCTGTTCTGCGAACTACCGGCACGGTGCCGTAGCGCAGGCTGTAGATCTGATTGAGGCCGCATGGTTCGAAGCGCGACGGCATCAGGAAGATGTCGCTCCCGGCTTCGATCAGATGGGCCAGCTCGTTCTGAAAGCCCCGGTAGAAACAGACCCGGCCATGGAAGTCGTGCTGCAGGCCGGTGAAGAAGTCCTCGTACCGCGGCTCGCCGCTCCCGAGCACGGCAAGGCGTACGTTGGTTGCAGCAAGGAAGGGGCGCAGGATGTCGAAGAAGAGATCGAATCCCTTCTGCCCGGTCAGGCGGGAGACGATGCCGAGCAGGGGCGCATCGGAGTCGTAGGTGAGATTGATCCTTCCAAGGAGATACTTCTTGTTCTCCTCCTTCCAGCTCAGCTCCTCCGCCGAATAGGGATACGGTATCCAGACGTCGCACTCCGGGCTCCACTCGTTGTAGTCAACACCGTTTACGATGCCGTGCAGCGCATTACCGCGCCAGCGAAGGAAGTCCTGGAGCCCCGAGCCAAACTCCGGCGTCTGGATCTCGCGCGCATACGTCACGCTCACCGTGGTCAGCAGGTCGGCGTAGAAGATCCCGGTCTTCATGAAGTTCACGATGCCGTCGCGCAGATCCTCCGCGCTGAACATCTCCCGATAATTCCCCAGCCCAAGATGCTCGATGGCCTTGGAGGAGAATACTCCCTGATAGGCGATGTTGTGGATGGTCAGCACGGTACGGCTTCGCTCGAACAGTTCGTCCCACTTGTAGACGGTCTTCAGATAGAGCGGCACCAGCGCGGTCTGCCAGTCGTTGCAGTGAAACACATCCGGGCTCCACCCCATGTGCTGGCAGCACTCAATGGCCGCCCTCGAGAGAAGGGCGAAGCGAAGGTACTCGTCCTCGTGATCGGTGTACACCGTACCACGGTGGTAGAGCCGGGGACAGTCCACCAGATAGAGATCGACATCCGAATCGTGGAGCTTCGTGGTCACCACATCGAACGTAACGGCATCGCCGCCGAAGTCGATGGTGAGATTCCGAAGGAAGTCCACGCGGTGGAATCGGCCGTTCGATACGTCGATGGTGGAATAGAGAGGCATGAAGACGCGGATGTCGTTTCCGGCCTGCCCGACATATCGCGGAAGGGCCCCGGAAACGTCGGCGAGGCCGCCGGTCTTGGCGTACGGCGCAATCTCGGAGGAGATGAAACAGATACGGCGTCCGGACATCGGCATGACTGTCTGTGTGAGGAAGGGATTCGGTACGGCGTGCCCCGAACAACTGTGGAGCGAAGCCCGCGTAAGCGGCTGGCGCGCCTCGGAGCGGCTGGCGCGCCTCGGAGCCAATGATAAGGGTTTCCGGCAGAACGCCTGTCCGGGTTGACGAAGCGGAGTTCGATTGCGGGTGACGTGCAGGGAGTGGCGGATACAGCACGCGCCCCGGTCTCTCGGGGCGCGTGAACACTTCACTTCGTGCGTGGCGAGTATGGTTCTCTTCGGGTTCTCATCAACGGCTGCAGCCAAGAACAGCCGCCTCTCTCTTCCTCTCACTTCAGTGGATGCCGCAACATCGGTGCCTGTTATTCCGATCTCGTCTCTCGTTCATCTGTTGCGGACCATTCACTGAACGTCGTATCAACCTCTCCGGTTCTCTCTCTACTCCTTCACATCGACACGGTGATATCTCTCATCCGTATATCCATCTATTTCGTTCACTCTGCATTTGCATTCCGTTCAACCTCCGGTGCCTCGAGCGTGCACTCACGATGCACCGGTTTCGTTTCATCGAATCACTCTGCTGTCAATTCCCGTTCATCGTGTCCCGGGCCGGTATACCGATTCGCGGAGGCGGTCGGCATCGCCCGTTCTCATCATCGGATTATCATCCGTTCATCTCACCGTCAGTCTCTGCGGCGATTGCCTCGCGCTCTCCGCCTGCATTGCCTTCAACCGCACATGCCTACCAATGGTTAGTACGTAATGATCGCGATGCAAAGCCACGCGAGTACGGCCGAGATCACACATGTGACAAATGACCTGTTCATAATAGCCTCCTTTACTTCACCATCGGTTTACGTTGCCTTCGCTTCGATCCTCTTCACGCTCGTCGTGCATCTATTGACAACCTCATGCGTCCCGTGTGACCCCTGCTCACTCCCCGCTTCACTGCGCTTTGTCTAATTAACAAAGCTGTTGCGCTTTTGTTACACCGGGGATGATTTTCTACCCTCCGCATCACCACGCCATCCTCGTCCCTGGTTGGGCCGCCGCCCTGGAGCCCGCCTCAATGAAGGGCTTCACGTCGCATGAGAAATCCGTTCATCGTTTCGCATCTGCCGGATGTTATGACAGCATAACGACAACAAACGCTTAACCTGCCAACCCCGCTTCGTGCATTCTCCTCGCTTCCCCCTGCCTGCCCACTCTGTTCGCTTAGTGCCGCCATCGCGCCATCGGTTCCCGCTGCGTTCATCGTGACGCTTCGTCACGCATGCAACATCCCGTTCGCCGAAGCACAGCACTCCTACCGGCGCGCATGCACCGAAGTGCTCATTGCACGGAGGCCGATCGATGCATCTCCGGGTTCAAAGAACTGTCTTGCTATATGACCGTTCAAAGGGCCTCGAGGTCACGGCCTGCATTCCTATCAGACGAATAAATTCTCATGTGCAACGGATACGAAGCTGCCGGCGTTCCGGATGCCGGACGGGCCGCCTCCGTTGCAACCGAATGGTAATGGAGCGAAGGGGAACAATTATTTCCTTGGTTGTTCAATCGCGGCTTCGTTAATTCGCAGCCCGAGATTTTGGAATCAAATCCCAACAGGAGACAGCACACATGATTCAGTACACACTCACCCAGCCGATCGCTCTTCCGTTTGCGACCCGCTTCGCGGAGTAACTGCGCGTTGTTGTTTGCTGTTTCGATGACACTGTAAACACTCGGCCGCAGGGAGCTCCAGCAACCCGCGGCCTTGGTATTGTAGCCCGTCATATCGGGCATACATGAATTCAAGAAGCCGTGGGTGCACAACGCCCACGGCTTCTGTGTTTCTGCCCATCAGCAAGGGCGCCCCCGAACAGGCGGGCAATGATAACCAGCACAGCCTCCCGGAAAACGGGCGTGGACGATCGGCCTCGACAGGCGATTCCCATCGGTACCGCATCGGGCCTGCGGCCTGCAGGTCGTTCGGTACACGGCATCGGGAACAACCGGGCCGCCGCATGATGTCATGACCCAACATGAACGTGCGCCGTGTATCCGCATTCGCGGAACATCGGCGCAGAATGGATTCATCGCATGAACATGCAATTGAAACGATACGGAGCTCTGCTCTTCAGATACCTGCGCCCGCAGTGGCGCCGGGCGCTGGTGCTGGCGATTCTGGTGGTGGCCAACATCGCGTTGCAGCTTCTCAGCCCGCAGCTCCTTCGAACCTTCATCGATTCGGCACTTGCCGGCGGCGTTACCTCCGGATTGATCGGGCTTGCCCTCGCCTTCCTGGCGGTTGGCTTCAGCCAGCAGATCTTCTCCGTACTGGCCACCTACATCGGCACCGATGTTGGATGGACCGCCACGAACAAGCTTCGCGTGGACCTGGCGGAGCATTGCCTGGCACTGGACATGGGCTTCCACAACGAGCGCACGCCGGGCGAGCTCATCGAGCGGATCGATGGCGACATCACCGCCCTCTCCAATTTCTTCTCGCAGTTCGTGATCAAGATCGCCGGCAGCGTGCTGATGATCGGCGGGATACTGGTGGTGCTGACTATCGAGAATCGCCTGCTTGGCCTGGTGCTCGCCGGCTATGCGATACTCTCGCTCTTCGCGCTCAACTCCAGCCGCGAGATCGCCGTGAAGGCAACGGCGGAGGAACGAGAGTCCACCGCGGCACTCTTCGGATTCGTCGAGGAACGTCTGGCCGGCATCGACGATATCCGCGCGAACGGCGGCGGCGCGTTCACGCTCCGCAAGTTCTACGAGCTATCGCAGCACCTGCTCACGGCCGGACGCCGTGCCTGGATCAAGCACTCGCTGATGTGGGTGATCGTGGTTGGCCTCTTCACCGTGGGCGACCTCCTCTCGCTCGGCTTCGGCATCTACCTGTTCGGACAGCACCTGATCACGATCGGAACGGTGTATCTCTTCTTCCAGTACACGCAGATCATGGCGGACTTCGTGGACGAGCTCACGCATCAGCTGCAGGACATGCAGAAGGCGGGTGCAAGCATCGGCCGCGTGCAGGAGTTGCTGAGCACGACCAACCGGATGGTGGACGGCGAAGGGACAGCAATTCCCGACGGGCCGCTGGGCGTGGAGTTCGAGAAGCTGACCTTCGCATATGGAGAGGCAACGATTCTGAAGGATCTCTCCTTCTCCCTCCGGCCCGGCACGGTGCTGGGGCTGCTGGGGCGCACGGGAAGCGGCAAGACCACGCTCACGCGCATGCTCTTCCGGTTGTACGATCCGGTATCCGGCTCCATCCGGATCTCCGGCGTGGACCTGCGCGATACCCGCCTGGAGCACGTACGGCAGCGCATCGCCATGGTGACGCAGGAGGTGCAGTTGTTCCACGCATCGGTGCGCGACAACCTCACCTTCTTCAACCGCGATGTCACGGACCAGCGCATCCTTGCAGTGATCGGGGAGCTGGGTCTCGATGAATGGTTCCGCGCGCTTCCGAACGGGCTGGATACGATGCTCGGTGCCGGCGGAAGCGGGATCTCCGCGGGCGAGGCGCAGTTGCTTGCGTTCGTGCGGGTGTTCCTCCGCAATCCCGGCCTCGTGATTCTGGACGAGCCGTCCTCACGGATGGATCTCGCAACGGAACGATTGCTGGAACGTGCCATGCACCGGCTGTTGAAGGGGCGCACGGCGATCATCATCGCGCACCGGCTCTCCACGGTGCGGCGTGCGGACGAGATCATGATCCTGGATCACGGAACGATTCAGGAGCACGGCAACCGTGCGGGCCTTGCCGATGATCCCTCCTCGCGTTTCTCGGCGCTCCTCCAGACGGGGATGGAACATATGGCGGCCTAGCGGCCGGAACGGCACTGCAGCAGAAGACGATGCGGCGTGCAGCGCGCGGACGGCCGCCGCGCGGACGGCCGCCGCTGCGGGGCCGGCGCATGCGCTCCGGCGGCGTTCGACGAAAACATGCGGAATGAACGTTTGAAGAACGAACCATGAAAACGCTACGCTACACACTTGCGTTGATTCGATACAACCCCGGACTCTTTCTGCTGAACTGTCTGGTCTGGGGACTGCATCATTCCCTGCCGGTACTCACCGGCCTGCTGACCCGTGAGGTATTCAACACGCTCTCGGGGAACGCAACCACGGGCATCAATGTCTGGACGCTGCTGGTGCTGATAGCGGCCGTTGCCGCCGCGCGCATCTCGATCATGGCCTACGGCGTTCGGCAGTGGAGCACATACTACTTCGAGGCGAGCGCCGTGCTGCGCCGCAACCTTCTGCGCTGGCTGGTGAGCGGCTATGGCTCGCGCGTTCTCGCGGACTCCCCCGGCGAGGCCGTGAGCCGCTTTCGCGACGACGTGGACGACGTTGTGCGCTACATCGAGAACTGGACGGACAGCGCAGGGCACATTCTTCTGATGCTGGTGGCGCTCGGTGTGATGTATGCAACCGCGCCGCTCATCACACTGGCAGTAATCGTGCCGCTCGTGGCCATTGCCGTGTTCACGCAGCGCGTCAGCGGACGGATTCGCAAGTATCGCCGTGCGATGCGTGAGGCAACAGGGCGCGTGACGGCCTTCATCGGCGAGATCTTCGGCTCCGTTCAGGCGTTGAAGGTGGCCTCGGCGGAGCAGCATGTGGTTGCACAGTTCCGCCGCCTGAACGACGAGCGGCATCATGTGGCGCTGAAGGACAGCGTGCTTCGCGAGATCGTTCGTTCGCTGGATACCAGCATCGTGAACGTGAGCACCGGGGCGATTCTGATCATGCTCGCCTCCGCCGCCCAGCACGGCGCATTCTCCGTGGGCGACTTCGCTCTGTTCATCTTCTTCCTGAACAGGATCACTCGCAGCCTGTCGCTGATCGGCGACCTGCTTGCTTCGCACAGACGTTCCGGCGTCTCGTACGAGCGAATGACGGCAATGATGGCGAACGCTCCGTCCGGCTCGATCGTCGCTTCGGACCCTATGCCGCTGAGCGTGAAGGGACTTCAACCGTTCGAGATCGAAGCGGACCGTCCGCCGTATGTTGAGCGGTTGCGAACGCTCGAGGTGAGGGATCTGATCTACCTCCACCCCACAACCGGACGCGGTATCGCCAACGTCACGTTCAGCGTGGCGCGCGGCGAGTTCGTGGTGATCACCGGACGGATCGGTGCAGGGAAGACAACACTGCTCCGAACGCTGCTCGGGCTTCTGCCCAGGCAGTCCGGGGAGATTTTGTGGAACGACCGGCCGGTGCACGATCCAGCATCGTTCCTTCGCCCGCCGCATGCGGCCTACACGCCGCAGGTGCCGCGCCTGTTCAGCGACACTCTGCGGAGCAATATCCTGCTGGGAGAGGAAGGCGGCGATGAGGCTCTGGCCGAGTCGGTACGACTTGCAGTGCTGCAGCCGGACGTGGACGATCTTGAACTGGGACTGGAGACCACGGTGGGTCCGCGCGGCGTGAAGCTTTCCGGCGGCCAGGTGCAGCGGGGCGCGGCGGCGCGCATGCTGATGCGGAGCGCGGACCTGATGATCTTCGACGATATCTCGAGCGCGCTGGATGTGGAGACGGAGCGGACGCTGTGGGAGGGATTGTTCGAGCAGCGCGAGGCAACCTGCATCGTGGCGTCGCACCGTCGCGCCGCATTGCAGCGCGCCGATCGCATCATCGTGCTGTTCGAAGGCGAGGTAGTGGCCGAGGGAAGGCTGGATGCATTGCTCCGCACCTGCGTCGAGATGCGAATGTTGTGGAATACATCTCATGAAGAGGAGTTGCCGACGATCGCCTAGCAGCCGGTTGAATTACTGGGTTGCCACAGGCCGTCCGGCAACAGCGGGATGCAAGGCGGGCCGAACGGAACCGGACGAGGCGCCCTGCCGGACGTCGTCGTGAGCGGACGTCGCCGTGAGCGGACGTGAAGGCCAACGAAACAGATGACGTTGTTGAGGGGCCTGCCAAGCCCGGTGATACAGAGCTTCTGAGGTGCGGTAGTAAAGGGACGGGTCTGAATCGGCAATTCGATTCAGACCCGTATCCCATCGCCTCTATGATTTCCAGACCATACACGTTCGCAGTTACGAGGGGGCACCGCCTTCGTAGCAGTATCCACGCAACGTATACTATCAGACCTCGGGGATGTTGGAGATGGAGGTGGCATTACATCGCATATCGGAATAACCACCGGCTCCGTACGACAAGTAACGAACTTCCCCGTGAATGAGTTAGGGCAAAATGTACTTCGGGAAGAACAGATTCGATTTGCGCCGGAAAAAGCACGCGGCACAGCCATCAACAATGATGGCCCAGACCGAACCGGAGGCCCCGTCCACAAGATTGCAGCGCCGCGCCCAGCGCCGGACAAGCCGTTCCCGGCAGGACTGCGCCCATCCACAAGATTCGCCGGGCACGAGGTCCGCTTGGGGCCGGCTCGCGTGAAGCGCTCCGTGAAGCCATGCCGCAAATGCGAAGCGGGCACGCGTGTTGCCACGCGTGCCCGCCGGTTCGATTAATTCTGTGGACGTCTACTTGCTGCCGCAGCAACCGTTTCCACAGCTGTTGCAGGCACAGCCGGCATCACAGGTGCAGGCACCCTTGACGCCGCCGCAGACGCAGGCACAGCCTGCCTTGCTGCAGCATGCGGCCGGGCATGTCGCGTTGTTCGAGGAGCCGAACGCCGACATCGAAACGATGACTGCAGTGGCAGTCACCGCGAGGGCTCCAATCAGCTTCTTCATCTGTCTATTCCTTGATTGAACGTTGCTCGTTAGGTTGATCAACCTGCCGTCACGATCGTGACAGGCCATCGGGGCAAGCCCCGTTGTTGGCTTCGAGCAATGTCCGCGGAGGATGAAACGGCGCCCTCCCCGGAAGCACGATGATCGATTCGGCACGATCGGCCACCCTGTCGACAGAATGCGCAATCGCCCCGGATCCGTCCAGAGCGCTTACAAAGAACGTGAACATGGTAAGGCAGCAGCAATCACCGCAATCGTTACAGCAACTCCCGCTCTTCTGCTTCCCCGGTTCCGAGTGGCGAGGTGCGCAGCAGCTCTTTCGTTGAATACTCGCTCCCTGCACCGTGAGCGGGCAGCTGGCCTGCATGCGTGCGGCCGAGAGCTGCGGCATCGCCAGCACCAGGAGTACGAGGAAGAAAGCGATATGCCGTTGCATGCGAATCATTCGGCTGGAAGTTAGCCTTCCTCCGTGAGAATTCCATAGCATCGGCCTCGCGCCGTTGCCCGCACGCCGGACACCGGCGCGAGGCCGGCGGTGGCGAACGGTTCACCACCTGGCGGCCGCTAGCGCCCCGCCGAACGCGATGTAGGAGCTCACCATGGCCTGAAGCCGGCCGGCCAGCGCCTGGTCATTGAGCGAACCATCGTCCGCAAATGCGTTCTGCGCGGCAGCCAGTGCGAACATGTCCGGATGCAGCGCCACGCCGCAGCCCTCCAGCGGCACCCGCAGTTGCCACAGTCCGCGGATGCCCCCCACCATCGACGTGGAGGCCGCCATGAGCAGCCCCGTCTTGCGCTGCAGCGGAATGGGGCGCATCCTGGAGACCCAGTCGATCGCGTTCTTCAGGGTGCCGGCCATCGAGAAGTTGTATTCGGGTGACGAGATGATGATCCCGTCCGCCGCCTTGATCCTCTCCGCAAGCGCCAAGGCTCCGGATGGGAAGCCCTGGTTCTCCTGCATATCGCCGTCGTAGATCGGCATGGCGAACTCCGCGAAGTCCGCATGGTCAACCTCGGCACCTGCCTCGCGAGCGATATCGATTGCGAGGCGCAGCAGCTTCTTGTTCAATGACTCGCGCCGCAGCGAAGCGGCAAATGCAAGAATCTTCATCCTTCGGGCTCCTGGTCACGTTTCGTTGATCGTTGATTCGCGACGCTTGGTACGGGCCGGCACAACGCCTCAACGCCGGCGCATCAGTTCAGATCGAACAGAAGCACCTCGGCCGGTTCGGTTGCCGCGATTGCGAGCGCAGACTCTCCCGAGACGGCGGCACCATCGCCTGCGCTCATCAACCCGCCATTCAAGGTAACCTTCCCGCCGGCAACCTGAACCCATGCATGGCGATCGGGATGCAACAAATGCTCAACGCGTTCGCCCGGCTCCAGAAGCGTTGCGTAGAGATCCACATCCTGATTGATCGATACCGAACCGTCGCGGCCGTCGCGCGAGGCAATCAGCCGAAGCACTCCGCGCTTCTCGTCGGCCGTGAAGGCCTTCTGCTCGTATCCGGGCTTCAAGCCGGCCTGCTCCGGCAGCAGCCAGATCTGGAGCAGATGCACGCGATCGGTCTTCGAATGATTGTATTCACTGTGCGTTACGCCGGTCCCCGCGCTCATGCGCTGCACGTCACCGGGTACCATCACCGAGCCGTTCCCCATGCTGTCGCGATGCTCCAGCGCCCCTTCGAGCACATAGGTGATGATCTCCATGTCGCGATGCGGATGCGTTCCGAACCCGTTCCCCCCCAGCACATAGTCCTCGTTGATCACACGGAGATCGCGAAAGCCCATGTGCGCAGGATCGTAGTAGCTGGCGAACGAAAATGTATGATAGGTATTCAGCCATCCATGATCGAAGTGGCCGCGTCGACTGGCAGGACGAAGAGTAATCATTGGCGTGTCCTCGTTATGTCGTTGGAAGAACATCGTTGCTCGATCACGTGCCCCCTGCGGGCGGCACGCCATGGTGCGCTTGCGGGCTCAGCCGGGAATGGCATAGGGGCGGTCGCCGGCGAACGCATCGGCCTCGCCGGCCCACTCATCGCGCGGGATATCCACACCGAACTCCACCAGGTTGCCGTCGGGATCGCGAACGTAGAAGGAACGCATCACACCGTGATCCGCCGTCCCGCGCAGATCGGCGCCGGCGTCGCGCAGCCGATGGTAGATCTCCGCCAGCGCAGCCTCGTCGCTCACGTCGAAACAGAAATGGAACAGCCCCACCTGGCGCCGCGACGGAACGGCCGCATCGGGCCCGACTTCGAGCAGCGCAAGATCGTGATGATGCGCCCCGGCGGAATAGAATCTCATCCCCGCCCTGGCTCCCACCAGTTCCAGCCCCACGAGCTCGCGATAGAACCGGTCCGCGACCGCAAGATCCCGAACCTTCAGTACCAGATGATTGATGCCCTGTAGCGCCATCCCCTGCCTCCTTCTTTGACAATCGTGAATCGAGTGCAATATACAACCAAACAATATTTGTCGCAACAAATATATCCGGCGCGATAGTTCCCCGGTGGCGCCGGATGCATACGAGATGGTCACTCTCACTACTGACCTGTAGCTACTAGATGATCAGTCCCCTCTGATCGGGACTCCAGCTTCGTAATGATCACCAACTAACGAACGCGGCCCTCCCTCTCACTCGCCACGATCTTGCAGGCCCGAGTGAATCGTCTATATTCGCTACGACCTTCACAATGTATGTGGCCCTCTCATACTTGCGTAGTATACGACTGCGCTCGACGACTGAATAGTGATCCAACGGTCTATTGCAGCCTCCACCAAGAGCTGCCTTCCTATACATAAACATCCATTAGTTCACTTCACCGGGAGAGTTCGAAATGAATCCACTTAGAACCATTGTCGAAGTTTTGATCGTCAGCGCCGTGGCAATTGCGGTACCATCGTGCCGGAGCAGATCGAACGAAT
Organism: Bacteroidota bacterium; assembly: GCA_018266795.1. Taxonomy (GTDB): domain Bacteria; phylum Bacteroidota; class Ignavibacteria; order OLB7; family OLB7; genus JAFDZV01. The sequence goes on from JAFDZV010000026.1 coordinate 46,012, forward strand.
CGAGCAACCAGAAATCCGAAGAACAAACCAGCCAGAACGTTCCGCCCCCCAACATTCCTCATGCCCCGAGAACTATTCAGCGCGAGACCGTTTGGAATGCCACGTGGTTTACACTCAGTGGGGACATGAAGCGGGGTGGAAACGTAGGAACGGAATCATTCCCCTCTACCTTCGATTTTGAATGGGGTGAGGGTCCGGTTCATGACAGCTACAGTGACTACATCGGTTTCAGCGCGGATGCTGTTGTGTACGCCCCACGAAGTGGTCTCTTCGAGTTCACAGTCGGCTCGGACGATGGTATGAAACTAACTGTGGACAACAATCTGGCCATCGACAACCAATGGGATGGTGGCGGCAGCCGTACAACCAAGACGTGCAAGGTTCAGCTTTCCAAGGGAATACACTATCTGAATCTTCTGTACTACGATCGAAGCGGCGGTGCCTCCGCAAGTTTCGACTGCGATCATGAACTGCTGACATGGACGGAGACCTCCGAGTGAGTTTCGATCCGTGTCCAAACTCTATGAAGCCCGATATGCAAACCTATTGAGAAGCTCCTGAACATCTCAAGCTTGTAGCGGCGCTGGAATAGGCCTCAATCCTGAGCATCTGAGGTTTGCGGCTTTAGATATCAATGCGTTTCTCAGTAATCATTGAACGAACCCGAGGCGTGGGAGCGAGCGGCCCTGTGGCGTGTGAAATTCGCGAACGCATAGTATCGTAGCCCGTGCATGCGTTCGCGACTTCGCGCGTCCACAATCTGCCGAGACGACATGGCGACGAAGAACTTGTTCGTTTTTATCCATGTAGGCTCCTTCAATACCCAGCCACCAATGTTGCCGCAATCAACAGGAGCACGAAGAACACGGCGGAGCGCTTCCACGCGAGCGAGAGTGGAAACAACTGCTGGCCGAGGAAGGTGGAGGGGAAGCTCTCGATCCCATCGAAGCCCAGGCGTTCCGGAGCCTGCAGTTCGTCCGCCCCCGGCAGGTATGCCGTGCGGAAGATCCAGTCCCACAGGCTGAGCCCGATGCCGAAGTTGACGTTGTGCGAGCCGGCTCCATCGCGATCGTGATGCCAGATATGCATCGCCGGCGAGTTGAACAGGTACTTCAGCGGACCGATATCCACCTTCAGGTTCGCATGATTGAAGTGCCCGATGAACGTGTTGAACACCGTCACGGCCACCACGATCGATTCATCGGCGCCGAGGAGCATCAACGGCAGGAACTTGATCAGCTCGTAAACCACCACCTCGCCCCAGTGATAACGCATGTTCCCGATCCAGTCCATCGTGGTGATGGAGTGGTGCACGCGATGGATGGACCACAGAAACCCGACGCGATGAAGCAGGTTGTGCGTGCACCACATCAGGAAATCCTGCACCAGAAAGAAGAGGAGGAACTGAAGGATGAACGGCAGGCCGTTCAACAGATTTGCACCGAGCAGCCCTCCCACTCCCAGGGAGCGAAGCACGCCGATGAACCACGCGTAGGCCAGCCCCTTGACGAGGCTGTAGCCGAGGTAGTAGAAGGCGTATCCGTTGAACGCCCAGTGAACGATGTCCGTGATGATGCCGCGGCGGATCTGCGTCTGGTTCGGGCGGCGCGGCCACAGCCATTCCAGAAGGACGAACAGTATGGAAATGATCAGGTATGGCATCGGTTCAACTTCGCATGCAATCAGCGGCCGGGCTTCCGCAGATGAAAGGCCACGGAGTTCGGCATCATTCGCAGACGGTTCAATGTCTGCGGATCGATCTCCGCGCCCGGCACCGGTTCAACCGTGGGCTCGCAGAACTCCACGATCTCGAATCCGGTGCCGGTGAATGCCCGCCAGTACTCCGAGAGCGGGCGGTGATAACAGATGAACGGTGACGTGAAGTGCCCCCACTCCTCACGATACTCGTACTCGTCGAAATACGGCCGCCCCCAGCGAAACACGGCGCGCCCGTCCGGAAGCCGGGAGAAGCCGTTGTCCGGCGGGGAAAAGCAGGGATGGCTGAAGATGAGAACTGCACTGCCGTTCGGGCGCAGCACGCGGTGGAACTCCCGGACGGCGCCTCGCATGTCCGGCAGATCCATCAGCACGTAGTTCGAGACAACACGATCAATCGATGCGTCGCCGATCCCGTTCAGTGCCGCGCAGTCGGCAACGCGTACGTCGGCATCGGCTCCGCGCGCGGCCGCATCGCGGCGCGCAACGGCGGCCATGCCGGCCGAGACATCCACGCCGACGGCACGGGCGCCCTTCTCCATCAGCTTCAGCAGCAGATAGCCGGTGCCGCAACCGGCATCCAGCACGTCGAGACCGGCCACATCCCCAAGCATGCGCCAGAGCACGGGATCGGAGTTGAGACGGCGGTTCGCGTCACCCTCCGCGCCAACCTGGCGATGCCATTCCTCCGCCTTTGCATCCCACGATGCGCTCAGTTGTTCCAACTCCGTATCCATGTTCATTCAGTGTGCGGTTCGTTGGCCGTAGATCACGAGTATCGCTATCCACCCTCCTTTCCTCCCGGGCGCTCCCCGCCAAGCGCCTGCTCGAGATCGGCGATGAGGTCGTCCGGATGCTCGAGGCCTATCGAGAGACGCAGCAGATTGCCCGGTGTTGAACTGCCGGGCGGCTCCACGGAGGCACGATGTTCCGCCAGGCTGTGAACCCCGCCAAGGCTGGTTGCCCGGATGAACAGCTTCAAACGAGCCGCGACGGCAATCGCATCGGCGGCGTCGCCGCGAACCTGCACGGAGAGCATTCCGCCGAAGCGCTCCATCTGTCGCACTGCGATATCATGCCCCGGATGCGACGCCAGGCCGGGATAGTGCACCCGCTCGACCCGCGGATGCGCCTCCAGCCGGCGCGCGATCGCCAGAGCGCTCTCGGACTGCGCTCGCACACGCAACGGAAGCGTCTTGATCCCCCGCATCACCAGCCAGCAATCGAACGGCGACGCCACGCCGCCGAAACGCATCTGAACCGTGCGAACCCGCTCGGCCATGCCGGCCGCCTCTTTGAAGACAAGCACGCCGGCCATGACATCACTGTGTCCGCCGAGGTATTTGGTTGCCGAGTGCATCACGATGTCCGCTCCCAGCGCAAACGGGCGCTGGAGCACGGGGGTGGCAAACGTGTTGTCGATCCCGAGGAGCGCGCCGCCGGCATGGGCGATTGCAGCCACGCGTTCGACATCCACCACCTTGAGCATCGGATTGGTAGGGCTCTCCCCCCAGAGCAGGACCGTGTTGGGACGCATGGAGGCGGCCACGGCGTCGGAGTCCGTGAAGTCCACGAACGTATGCTCCAGCCCCCAACGCTCGAAGTGTCCCGTGAGAATCGTCGCGGTGCCGTAGTAGGCGTCCGATGCAACAACGACGTGGTCACCGGGAGCGAGGGATTCCAGCACGGCCGCGATGGCGGCCATTCCGGAGGCGAAGGCCATGCCGCACGCCCCCCCTTCCAGCGCCCGAACGCAGGCCTCGAGCGCGTCACGATTCGGATTGCTGTAGCGACTGTAGAGATGCCCGTGCGGGAGAGAGCCATCCTCCGCACGTTCGAACGTTGTCGAGAGCGATATGGGCGCCGCAACGGCTCCCGCATTCAGATCCGGCGCCTCTCCGGCGTGAACGGCAAGTGTGTCGATGGTCATGAGAACGGAACATCAATTGGTGGGCAGGTGTCCGGCATGCGCGATTCACCATCCGCTTCACGCGCCGCGTCCGTCGTAGGCGACCGCGCCGCCGGCAATCGTGAGCAGGACTCGCGAATCGAGATTTTCGAACGGGTCCGAATCGAGCACCACGATATCGGCATCGTTCCCCGGCGCAAGCGCCCCACGACGATGCCTGCCGGGAATACCGAGCGGTGCCCATGCCGTGTATGCGTCCACGGCCTCCTCCGGCGATATCCGCTGCTCGCCGTGCCATGGGCCGTTGGCCCCCGGCGGCGTTCGGTCAGTGAATGCGCGCAGCCCGGCCAGCGGATCCGCGGACTCGATGGGGAAATCGGAACCGCCGAGAACCGGCAGCCCGTGCGAGCGAAGCGACTTCCACGGATACGCCGTGGCACAGCGTTCATCTCCCAACCGCGCCAGGGCCATCGCGGCATCGCTCGTGCAGTGCACCGCCTGCACAGCGGGCACAACGTTCAGCCAGACGAAGCGTGCAAGATCATCCGGGTGCACCGTCTGCGCATGCTCCATCCGAAGTAGCGCGCCCGCATGACCGGAGCGCAGGCGCTCGTATCCGTCCAGAACAACGCGCGCGGCAGCATCGCCGATTGCATGCGTGGCCACGCCGTATCCGCGCTCCAGCGGCTCGGCCGCCGCTTCGGCAAGTTCGCCGGCCGTCATCAACTGAAGGCCGGATGTATCCGGCGCGTCGCTGTAGGGCGCCAGCAGCAGCGCGCCGCGCGAACCCAGCGCGCCGTCCGCAAAGTACTTCACGCCAACCGCGTGAACGTTCGGCCCCAGCACCGCAGGCTTCGGCACTGCCTTCCACGCATCGTTCCTGCCGGCGAGAAACACCTGGCAGCGCAGACGCATATCCCCACGGTCCGCAACGCCGGCCATGGCGTGCAGGCGCTCCGGCTCGACGTTCATGTCGTGCACCTCCGTGATGCCGAGGCGCAGGCAGGCGGCAATGCTCTCGCGGATCCAGCCGGCCTGCTGGTCCGTTGTCGGCGGCGGAATCACCCGCTCCATCAACGCCATCGCCGCGTCGATCAGGATGCCGGTGGGCCGGCCCGATGCATCGGCAACGATCGTTCCTCCATCCGGCTGGCGCTCCCGGGCCGCCGCCTCCGTGATCCCGGCGGCATGCAGCGCGGCCGTGTTGCACCACGACGCATGGCTGTCGATGCGGATCAGCACGGCCGGGTTGTCCGGCAGCACCGCATCGAGCACCGCGCGATCGGGCATCGCACCGCTCCCCCACTCCTCCTGGTTCCAGCCGAATCCGATCACCCATTCTCCCGGAGGACGGGTCCGGGCACGCTCCGCCATGCGCCGCGCGCATTCGGCCGCGGAGGCGGCGCCGCGAAGCTGAACGCGGCTCGCCATCAGCCCAAGCCCCATCAGATGGCAATGGGTATCGACGAAGCCGGGAAGGATAAGCGCCCTCTCCGGCAGCTCCACCAGACGGGCGTTGATGGAAAGAGCGAAGCGCCGCGTATCGGACACGGAGGCGATGCTCGCCCCCTCCACGTTCACGGCACGCGGCGCACGGAAGTCCAATGATGTCGCGGCAGAGGCAGAGGAATTCATGCCGGAAGATACGCGGAGCGCATCGAACGGGAGCGTGGAAGGACGCGCCGGCACAAGTGCCGACACTGCGGCACAATCACATGCGCCTCAGCGCTTCGCCCGGAAAGGCTTTGCGGAGCCCGCCTCCGCAGCCGCCACCTTCACATCGGCCGGATATTTCGCCGCCATCTTCCCCACGGTTGTCACCTTGCGCATCGTGGTGGGAACGCCGATAGCCTTTTCCAGCGCCGCACCGGAGAAGCCGGAGTCCGAAAACCTGGTGCGGCAGAGCATGTACAGCTCCCGGTTGTTGTGATGGAACAGGTACCTCTCCGTCTGGAACGCAGCCAGCTGCGCGTGCGCAGCCTTGCTCAACGCATCCTGGAGAAAACCGATGTACACCGTGTTCTCCGGGTTGTCCAGCTCGGCATCGGGGAAGGGCCGGTAGCCGGCAACCCCGGCAAGCTCCGTCACCGATCGCACGAATGTGGCCACCTCGTATCCGAGCGCCGTACGGAGATGCGACTCGATCCTCTGCTCCAGCGAGGCCGCAGTGCGCACCGGCGTTTCGAAGATCACGTTGCCGCTGGCGATGAATGTCTCCACACTCTGAAATCCCAGCTCCTCGAAGAGCCTCTTCAGGTGATCCATCTTTACAACGTGGCCGCCAACATTGATGGCGCGCAGGAAGGCGATGTATCGGGGCATCTCGCGATATCGATGATTGAAGTGAAGGAGTGTACGGACGTTGCCGGCGCAATCTACTGATCTCTTATCGTCGGCACCGAATCCCCGTGGCCCTGCTCCCCGGGATTGTTCCCGCCGCCCCTTCAGGGTTGCTTCCCACTGGATCGTCACGTTGTCCCGCGCCGCATGAGGCAAACGATGCACGTACGCAGTACCTTTGCACGCGCATGCAATCGCAAACCGGAAGGAATGATTCCTCCGGACCCCGCGCCCTGCGTACGCACTCACACCCGAACCGGTTCTGCTTCCCAGTCCACGCACATGCAACGCGCCCTTACGGTCCTTTCTTTCCTGCTCCTTCCGGTTGCAGCAGTCACGCTGCACGGCCAGCCGCTCGCCTCCCTCGCGGACAGCATCCGCATGCACTATCGGATACCGGAGATCGGCTACGCCGTGATCTCCTCGGACTCGATCATCGAGATCGGAACGATCGGCATCAAACGGTACGGCACCTCGATCGCAGCCGATGCAGGCGATCGCTTCCACCTGGGCTCGAACACGAAGGGAGTAACCGGCCTCATCGCCGCCCTGCTGGTGAAGCAGGGAGCAATCCGGTGGGACACGGGGCTCTTCGATCTCTGCCCCGAGTTGAAACGGCGTAGCAACCGCGCCTACCATCGCGTCACACTGCTCGATCTCCTCACACATCGCGCCGGCATACCACGCATGTTCATCGGCGACAGATTCCCCTCGCCGGCCACCGTTCACGGAAGTGCCCGCGACAGAAGAGCGCAATTCTGTTCGCTGCTGCTCGGCCGGAAGCCGGCGGCACCGGTAGGGACGCCCTCCTTTTCCAACGGCGGCTTCATCGTTGCGGCCGTGATGCTGGAGCGCGCATCGGGCAGATCGTGGGAACAGCTGGTTGCCGACCTCGGCGGCCGGCTCGGCATCGGCCCGGGCTTCTTCTACCCCAACGACAGCGACACGCTTCAGCCATGGGGCCACACATCCGATCTGGTTCCAGCGGCACCGGCCGATCACTACAAGGAGGGTCTGCTCTCCGCTGCGGGCAACGTCAACATGAATGTCGTGGACTATGCCCGATTCATCCAGGAGCATCTGCGAGGATTGCGCGGACGCTCCAGCCTGCTCACGCAGCCGGAGTTCGAGTTCGTTCACTATGGGCGGGAGCGGTTCTCGGTGGGATGGGAATGGTATCGCGAGGCGAACGGCCGGCTGATCTCGCATCACACCGGAAGCGCCGGAACCTTCTGCAGCCAGGCCTACATCCTGCCGGCATCGGATCGGGCGTACATCCTCCTCACCAACTCGGCGCCGGAGGCCGGGCTCGACGCAATGGACGCTCTGCGGAAGATCATGATGCAGAGGTACGGGGGATGATGGCGCGGGCGGGAAGCGATCATGCCGGCGGCCAGATGCCGAGGCCGCGCCGCACGATCACGAGCTGGCCGACATGGTAGGCGTTGTGATCCACAACCAGCAACAGCTCGCGCAGAATGGTCTGTCCGTTGCCGTGCGGTATTCGTGCGAAGAGATCGATGGATGCGTCGCCGGCCATTCGCTTCAACTCCTCGCGATCCGCGATGAACGCGGCAACGCTTGCATCCCAGGCGTCGTCATCGGGAGGCGCAGCCGATGCCGGCCAGTAATCATCGGGCCACTTCTGCTCCCTGTAGTCCGCGTTGCGGCAGAAGTCCAGAATGTCCAGCTGCGAGAGCCGGAGATGCTCCAGGAGCTGCCACGGCGAGTGCGGAATTCCCGGCGCGCAGGCGCCGCGAAGCTCGGTGGGAATGCTCCGTACGGAATCTTCGAATGTGGCGTGAGCGCCATGCCAGTCCAGAACGCGCTGCAGCTGGCCTCTCAGTGGATCGTGCGACTCGGTATGCATGGCGCAAAGATAGTATCGGGCATCGTTCCGCATACGCCGCCGCCTGGAGATCCGATAGCGCCGGGGTACCACGACGCGGAGGCGGAAACGCCGGGAACTTCTTCACGCACAACGCGCCGCGCGATTCACACGGCAACCGGTCCGCCCTCCCGCACCGGTGCGAGCCCGCGGACGCCGCGGCGCCGGACGCTCCATGCAGCAGGCACTACTGCCCGCCGCCGCCGCCGTTTCCGCCGCCGGACCCGCCCCCGCCCTTCGTCTCGCTCTTCTGTTGATCGTGCTGCTCCAGACGCGGCACCGTGCCGAAGTTGTAGCTGAGGTTCAATCCAACGAAGCGCGTGATATGCTTGCTGGTGGACTCCGTGTAGAACTCCGGCGAGCTGTACGTGGAGTGCCAGCTTTGAAGATTGAACGGATCGTTCAGCCGCAGCGAGATCGAAAGCCTGTTCTCCAGCAGCTTCTGGCGCAGCGAGAAGTTCCAGAACACGAAGCGGCCCTGATGATTCCCCCCCACGGTTGGCGGACTGTTGAAGAACATGGACATCGAGAACGTCAGGCCGGTCATGAGATCGGCGCTGAAGGAGGCGTTGCCGTTGTACCCGACCGCCGAGCTGCGGATGTCGCCGGGGATCGCGCTGCCGCGATTGACCTTGTTGTAGATACTCCCGGAGGCGCGCACATTGAACCAGTCCGACGGGCGAAACGAGAACGAGAGCTCGGACCCGATCGAATACGAGCCGTTGAAGTTCTCGGAGGTGGAGTACGTTGCCCCGTTGATCAACCGGTCGCTCTGCTCGATGTTGCCGAGGGTGGCCGCATAGTAGGGCCCGATCGTCACCATGTTCCCCATTCCCCAATACGTGTTGTAGTTCAGCTCGAATGTGTTCGTGAACTCCGGATTCAGATCGGGGTTGCCGGAGGATGTGTACAGATCGTTCCACTTCACCTTGATCGGATTCAGTGCGTCCACGTCTGGAAGCGCGATGCTTCTGCGATAGCTCAGCGTGATCGTGTGGGCGCCGCCAACCGTCCAGGCCAGCGAGCCGCTCGGGAACAGGTTCGTGTAGGTTCGCGAGATGATCTCCGATCCCGACACGAAGTGTGCCGATACGTTCGCATGCTCCGCGCGGAGCCCGGCCTGCAGATTCAGCCCCTGGGTCACCATCCATGCCGCCTGCCCGTAGAGCGCGTAAATAGTGTTCTTCGGCAGATAGTGATTCGTCTGCACCGTATCGGGCACGAACTCGCCGAGCGCCTGGTTCCAGTTGTTCGCGGCCGTGTTGTCATCCAGGCTGTTGATCTCGTCCTTCGCACCGAAGGTCAGCTTCAACATGTCGCTGATCGGGTTCTCGTAGTCCAGACGCGCGATCACCGTGGCGTTGGCGTAGCTGGACCGGTTGAGGCGATTCGTGCTCCTCGACGAATCCATTCCGCCGTCGGGAAGGAAATAGGTGCTGACATACCGGCTCCCGTTATTGTAGGAGAAGGCGTTGTAGCTGACGTCGAGCGATAGCTTGTGGTCCTCGGAGAACGTGTGCTTCAACAGGAGTGATGCGGTTGAGTATCCGCCGCTGTTCGCCGCATCCGGATTCGGCGCGTTCGTATCGTAGAAGCGGCCGGTGATCAGATCGCCCGTGTCGTAGATGGTGTGGTCACCGTAGGACGTGTAACCGGACGACCACCGATTGGCGTTGAAGGAGAAGGAAGCGAGATCGCTCCTGGTGAGGTTGTAATCCGCCTGGCCATATGCGTACCAGGCATTGGACTCCGATGAGCTGGTGCCGCTGCCGGTAATTCGCTGCTGGCTGGTATCGGTGTAGTTCAGCCGCAGGCTGCTGCTCGTTCCCTGCTCGGGGCCGTGATAGCCGCCTCCGCCGATCGAGGCGTTGAGTTCATCGCCGTTGAAGTAGAGCCCTGCTCCGCCGCTCAACCTGCCGCGCGAATCCACGCCGGCATTGACGTTGCCGCCGATCACATCGCTCATGGTACGCCGCGTGACGATGTTGATGATCCCGCCCTGATTCTTCGCATCGAACTGCGCGCCGGGGTTGGTGCGGATCTCGACGCTCTTCACCATGTTCGCCGGAAGCGTTTGCAGATACTTCTCCAGTTGATCGCGCGGCATCGTCAGCGGGCGATCGTTCATCATGATCGTCACGTTCTCGCTTCCGCGAAGCGAGATCTTTCCATCCTGATCCACCTGCACCGACGATATCTGTCCCAGCAGCTCGCTCACCGTTGTTGCAGTGTACACCGGATTGTTCTCCACCCCGTACACCATCTTGTCCGCGAACACCATCACCTGCTCGCGCGGCGCCGTCACCTCGATCGTTCCCTTCTCAACAGGCAGCGTCACCAGGGAGATCGTCCCCACATCCAGCGTCGGCTTCTCGGCGGCGATCACAATGTTCTCCGCCACGTATCGCTCGTATCCCGCGAAGCGAACCTCAAGCACGTACCGATGGCCGATGGGAACATGCCCGATGGAGAAGGCTCCGTTCTGGTCCGCGACATCGCCCAGCGGTTTCGCGTTCGAGTCTGCGGGATCGCGCAGCGTTGCGATGGCCCCCTTCAGCGGCGCTCCGCCGGCAGCATCGTGCACAGCGCCGGCAACGGTTCCGGTGAATTGAGCTGCAGCCGCAAGCGGAAGCAACAGCACCAACAACATGGACGCAGCGAACGCACGGAGCGATACGGAGCCGGATGCCGGTGCGGGATGATGTTGTTCGCGATTCATGGGCAAATGAACTGCCTGCAATGTTGATGCCGCGCATGCCGGATGCACGGCGGAAGGTTCGATTCAGTGCGATGCCGATCCGGAAATCCTACCACGATCCTGCCGGCCCCGCATGCCTGGCATCGGGCCGCGGGCACCCGCGGATCGCCACGAGCCGCGATCGCATCACGGCAAGGACGCCAACCACTACGCCCGATGCAAGGGAATTGCGAAGCCGCGGAAAGGAAGCGCGATGTGAGAATGCCCGGAAGCTCATGACACCATGCATTGCGCACCGCGCACATCGATCGTCTTCGCAAGACCATGGATGTGAACATCCAGCAACGGCCGTTGCGAGGAGGGAGCCGCGAAGACCACAGGTGAGTCATTGCCGAAGGATACCTCGACGTGGTCGGAGGTTGCGCGTCTCGCGAGGATGCACTTGCGACGCACGGAACCGCTCGCTGTTCCCCCTGGCTGCGCAGTCCGTTGTCCCGGCAGGCGCACGACCATGCCTGCGAACGGCAGGGCACGAGACAGCGCAAGTTCCGATAGTACATCCAGCCTCTTTCCGGGATGAACGCAGCGCGGGCCGGCGTACCGGGAGCGGCCCGCAGGGTCGCTCCAAAGGCCGGAGGGATCCGCCATTGAAGCGGATACATCGTTCGGCCGCATATGAACGCGGCACGGACGGCAATTATACAAAAGTCGATCGACCTACGGGCTCACCTCTCCCGCTCTCCCTGCGGCATGCCGAACGCGATGCGGGACGAATCGATTCGCACGGCGCCGGCCGGACATTCCGCCGCGATCACCAATCCGTGATATCGTAACCCGGAAGGTTGCATCGTTCGCGTGCGATGGTATATTGCGCGCTCCCCAACACCCCCGCGCACGGTTGGCTTCCCCGTACCGACCACGTTCCCCCGACACACGACTTCGTCCTTCGAATCGGCTGCGTCATTTCGCCGTCGGCAATTCGCCTGCGGTATGGACGCCGGCTGCAATGCGCACGCGCTGGTGCCCGAGGCATTCGAGCATGTGGAGGCGCCGTGATGCATACAGTTCGTTTTCATCGTTCGATCTATTTCAATCATCAAATCCGCTGGAGACACGCATGGCCATCACCAGTATCAAGATTCACCCGGCGATCGGTTTCGCCCGCCTCGGAAACAGTCCGGACAGCTTCTTCGTCGGCCCGCAGCGTCCATGGGAGCGGCCGAATCCGCCCGGCGGCTTCAAGGACTCGAATTGCCGGGTCAAGCGCCAGGCAGCCGAGTTCCGGATATTCGCCTACCACGGCGACGGGACGGTAACGGAGGTGACGCGCGCCGAAGCCGATATCACGTGGACGGTTCACGTAGCAAACAAGAAGGCCGTTACGCGCAATACCGGAAGCGCAAGCGATCTGACAATCGATCCCGGCGTTCGCACGCTGGCCGGTCCGAACCAGATCTCGAAGCTGGACACGGGCACCATCAAGTTTTCCGGCACGTCACCGGTCACCGTGCCGCTCGGCGAGCTGCGAACGGACAATCTGTCGCGGCTGCTCGTGCTCGGCGGCGCCGGGAAGTCCGCCTCGCCAACAGGTGCACCGATCACGAGTTTTCTGGACAACGCCTTCTGGTACGATGACGTGTGCGACGGATCGGTGAACGCGCACATCAAGCTGCGCGCCACCGGCGACGTGTTCGACGCGGTCGGAGCATGGGTGATCGTTACGCCGCCGAAGTTCTCGCCACAGACGGACAACGTGATCACGCTCTACGACCGGATCTTTCAGATGGACGCGGACCAGCACTGGGCCTCCGGTCCTGCAACGCCATCGTACACGAACGACGTGTGGCCGATCCTGCAGCGGGCCCGCACCACGATGGCAACCGTAAACGTCTTCGGCGCCCACACTTGGCCCGATCCGGTCTACGATCCGCAGTCGGCACGCGACGAGATCTTCAACCGGCTCGCGAACCCCGCGGGCGGCGGCGGGAACATGCCCGAGCTGAACAGCGCCACCCTTACGCCAACACAGTACCAGGTGATGCTGAACTGGAAGAACAACAACTTCGTGCGCGACTGGGTTGCACCCCCAACGCCTCAGGCAACGATCACCGCGCCCGGCATGGATCACGCTGCGCTGGAGAACTGCGTGGGCGCCGCCTTCTTTCCCGGCATCGAGGCGGGCGGCATTGTTGCCCAGCCGATCATCGACCCAACGAAGTATGTCGGCGCCTCCGATCCGATGCGCCTGAATCAGAGTGCCGTGAAGCCGGGCGACATCGGCGCCTTCATGGCGTTGCCGTGGCAGGCGGACTTCAAGGCCTGCGGGTCCAACTGGTGGCCCGTGCCGCGCCCGAACTCCGTCATCCCGGAGGGGACCACATCGTACCAGGCGTGGGATCGCGGCGTTGGAAGCATGCAGGACATGGTAACGGACTGGCCGATCCTCGGCTTCGTGGTGCAGCAGAACGGCTCCTTCGTGGAGGTGGAACGGTGTGATGTAACATTCATCACGCTCGTCACTCCGGGCCTGAACTTCCAGGACGTACCGCAGGGTCCGATGGGGATGTCGCGCAAGTCCGCGCTGGCGATCGCGTTCGAAGTGAAGTCAGCCGGCGCTCCGGTGACGCTCGAGGTGAACCCGGGGGACCTTCCGTCCAATCTCCGTCTGCGGCTGGACTCTGCATCCGTAACCGTTGGCCCCACAACCGGCAACGAGGTGGCGACGGCCTGGCTCTGGCTGATCTACGAGACCGGACCGGTGGGCGAGCATCTCACGGATTCCATCACGGTGCGCCACGTTGCCAGCGGCCGCTCCTGGACGATCGGCATCACCGCGAACACCGTGGCGCGGAAAGTAACGGCGGCAGCGCTGGTGCTGGACCGTTCCGGAAGCATGGCGGAGGACCGCGGCGACGGACAGCCGAAGGTGCAGAGTCTCCGCGAGGCGGCTTCGATCTTCGTGGACGTGATGGTCGAGGGGGACGGCGTGGGCATCGTCGGCTACAATCAGGATGCGCTGTCGCTGGAGGGAATCACTCCGCTCGGCCCTGCTGGCGATCCGTTCGACGCGGCGCGCCAGCATGCGAAGGATGTCATCAACGGCACGGGACTCAACCCGGACGGATCGACGTCCATCGGCGACGGTATCTTCGAGGGGCGGCAGATTCTCGATGCGGCGGGACCGGGATTCGATCTGAAGTCGATGCTGGTGCTTACCGACGGAATGGAGAATCAGCCGCGCTGGATTGCGGACGTCGCACCGCAGATCGATGCGCAGACCTACGCCATCGGGCTCGGCACTCCGCAGAACACCAGCGCGGCGGCGCTTCAGACCATTTCCGGAAACAACGGCGGCTACCTCCTCCTTACAGGCGCCATCTCCGGCGACAATCGTTTCCTTCTGCAGAAGTACTTCCTGCAGATCCTCGCGGGCATCAGCAATGCCGAGGTAGTGCTCGATCCCGATGGAGTTCTGGTTCCGGGCCGCGAACAGAGCATTCCCTTCCTGGTAACCGAGGCGGACTCCGGCATCGACGTGATTCTGTTGACGGAGATCCCGGGCGCGGTGGATTTCAGATTGCAGACGCCGACCGGTCTGATCCTGGAGCCGTGGCGGGCAACGGCGGAGCCGCAGATGGCGTGGGTGCAGTCGCACGGCGTCAGCTACTATCGCCTGGTGTTGCCGGCGGAGCTCGTGCCCGGACGCTTCGACCAGGCCGGCGTCTGGCATGCGCTGCTGACAATCGGCAGGCCGCGCACAACCGCACCGGCTCCCGCGACGCAGCCTGGCTCCATTGCCGTTGCTCCGGAGGGGCAGGGGCGAATCGTGCGGCCGCGCGACACGCGATCGAATGTCGAGGGGCTTGCGACCACGACGATCGACGGCTCATCGACGGACCGCCGCCTATCGGCAGGCCAGGGACGGCTTGCCTACAGCCTGGTTGTGCACAGCTATTCCAATCTCACCCTGCGTGCGTCGTGCCGCCAGTCCGGCAACGAGCCGGGGGCCGGGGTGACGCTGCACGCATCGCTCGCGGAGTCCGGCATGCCGGCACGGCCAGGCGCGCACGTGTGGGCGGAGATCGCACCGCCCGACGGCGGGATTACGTTCAACGTGACGCTGGGCGAAACAGGCGACGGGCGCTTTGCCGGCTCGTTCACCGCAACGGCAAGCGGGATCTATCGTTGCCGCATCCGCGCATCGGGCCTGAGCGCGGCCGGGCATCCGTTCCTGCGCGAGCAGAGTCTTACTGCTGCCGTATGGCATGGAGGCAACCGGAGCGTCGATCCCGGCACCGTTCCGGGCGGCCCTTCACGCCACGGGGACGGCGATCGCGATGACCGGCTCTGCGGGCTGCTCCACTGCCTTCTTTCGGAGAAGGGATTGATGAGCTCCAAGCTGCAGAAGCAGTTGCGTGAGGCCGGCCTGGATCTCGATCACCTGCGCACGTGCATCGACGCGTATTGCAGGCGGGCAAAGGGGACCGGAGGGAACGAAGGAGAATGCTCGTGACATTCCCTGAACAGGCTGCATTGTCGACGATGGAAGCCGAATACGACGTCGCCGTGGTTGGCGCGGGTCCCGCGGGAGCCACGGCGGCGCTGGTGCTGGCGCGCTCGGGGTTCCGCGTGGCCCTGATCGAGAGCACCCGCTACGAGCGTTCGCGCCCGGGGGAGACGCTCCCTCCTCCGGCGCGAATGCTGCTGGCCCGCCTCGGCGTCTGGGATGCCTTCTCGACGCTCGGTTCGCTCCCGTCGCATGGCAACCGGAGCATATGGGGAGGACCCGAGATCGCCGAGAGCTCCTTCATCTTTCATCCCTACGGCGAGGGCTGGCATGTGGACCGGCAGCGGTTCGACGCAATGCTTGCCAGCACGGCGGCAGATGCGGGAGCTGAGGTTCTCTATGGAATGTCCGTGGTGGACTGTTCGGCTCCGGACGCCGATCGCTGGCATATCGGTCTGCGCGGAGAGAGCGGAGAGGCCGGGACGATGGCCGCACGGGCGATCGTCGACGCCACCGGGCGCACGGCGCGCATTGCACGGCGACTGGGGGCAACGAGGCAACTGGCCGATCATCTCGTGGGCGCCGCCGTTCACTACGCAGGCCCGCTGCGCGAGGATGGCTTCACGCTGGTCGAAGCGGCATCGAGCGGCTGGTGGTACTCCGCTCCCGTTCCGCCCGATCGTCTGGTTGTCATGTTCATGAGCGACGCCGATATCCACCGCAGCCTTCGCCTCACCGAAGGCGATCGATGGGAGCACCTGCTTGCGGAGGCGCCGCATACGATGGAACGCGTGGAGGGATGCAGACCGATCGCGCAGCCGGCGTTCTTCGCCGCAGTAAGCCATCGGCTCCGGCGCAACGGAGCCCGCGGTTGCTGGCTTGCCTGCGGCGACGCGGCAATCGGCGTGGACCCCCTCTCCTCGAGCGGCATCGTGCGGGCGATCCGCACCGGCGAGGGAGCCGGCCAGGCAATCGGCAACTGGCTGCTGGGACGCACCGACGTCGCCGGAGCGTACGAACGCATTCTCGACGCGGAGTTCGAAGAGTATATGGCGGAACGCAGCGGCTACTACGCGCTCGAAACACGCTGGCCGCACTCCACATTCTGGAACCGCCGCAGAACGATCGATGCCGCAATGCGGCAACAACCATAACAACGGTCCGTTCTCCTTCGCCCCGGCGTCGTGCCGGCGTTGCACTCCGCACCCGGCCGCTCGCGGAGCGGAACGTCGCGAGAACAACGCAACCGAGCCCTCTACTCCAGATTCTTGCGGAAGCGAAGGAAGCTTGCGCCGAAGATCGCGATGCCGATGGCGAGCATGCCCAGAAGCTGCGGCCACAGCTCGTTCAGGCCAACCCCCTGCAGGAAAATGCCGCGCATGATGATCAGATAGTAGCGCAGCGGAATTGCGTAGGTAAGCGGCTGAATCCACGACGGCATGTTCTCGATCGGAAAGGAATAGCCGCTGAGGAAGAGGAACGGAGGAAGCACGAAGAACGACGTTGTGAAGCTTGCCTGCTGCTGGGTCTTGGAGATCGTGGAGATGAACAGGCCCAGCCCGAGAATCGTCACCAGGAAGCAGAACGTCATCGCGAAGAAGAGGAGGATATTGCCGCGCATCGAAATGCCGAACACCAGCGATGCAAGGATCAGCAGGTTCATCGTGGTGATCGTTGCGGTGATGGCGAACGGAGCCAGCTTGCCGATGATGATCTGGTAGGGCCGGATGGGGCTCACCACCAGCTGCTCCAGCGTGCCGACCTCGCGTTCCTTCACGATGGCGGTGGAACTGGCGATCACGGTGGTGATCAATATCAGCAGTCCGAGAATTCCCGGAATGAAGAAGCGCCGGCTTGCGAGGTCCGGATTGTACCACACGCGTGTCTGCGTAACCACTCCCGGAACCCTCAGCCCGCTTGCGGCAAGCCGCGTCTGCACATCCAGCAACGCCTGCTGAGAGTACGATGCAACCACGGCGCCTGCATAGCCGGAGGCGATGCGCGCCGAGTTGCCGTCCGATCCGTCGAACAGCGCCTGCAGCGGGGCGCTCTCGTGCGCGACGATCTTCGCTCCGAAATTGGGGGGAATCACCAGCACCATCTTCGCCTCGCCATCCTGCAGCACCGTATCGGCCGATGTGTAGCGGTCCAGGTTCCGAACGATGGTAAAGTATTCGGAATTGGTGAAGCTCTGCACCAGGCGCCGGCTCTCTACGGTGTGATCGTAGTCCAGCACCGCCATCGTGATATTCTTCACGTCGAGGCTTGCAGCAAACCCGAACAGCACGAGCTGCATCAGCGGCGCAATCAGGGTAAGACTGCGCAACTGCGTGGAGCCCATGATCTCCAGGAACTGTTTCCGTATCAGCGCGAGTATCGGTTGCATGGGAGTAGAATCGGTTGTCAGTAGTCCGTGGTTAGTCAGTAGTCAGTAGTCCGTGGTTAGTAGTCAGTTGAGAAGAAGTCTTCCCTTGTCCCACTGACCAATGACCACTAACCATTATCTACACCGTCTTCCGCAGACGTCTGATGGCAAGGGTCATGGTCAGATTGGCGAAGATGATCAATGCCGCGAACGACGGCCAGTAGGCAGAGATCGGCGCCCCCTTCAGAAGAATGGAGCGGAGCACGATCAACAGGTACTTCGCCGGCACGATGGTTGTTATCGCACGAAGCACCACCGGCATGTTCTCGATCGGAAAGATGAAGCCGGAGAGGAGTTGCGTTGGAAGTACGGTGGCGAAGGTCGCGAGGAAGAATGCACTCTCCTGCGTCTGCGCAACCGTGGAGATCGCCAGCCCCATGCCGAGCCCGCCGATGATGAAGAACAGCAGCGCGGCCGCGAGTACGAAGAGATTCCCCTTCACCGGAACATCGAACAGAAGCCAGCCGGCGAGAATCATCAACGTTGCGAGAACCACTGCCACGATGAAGTACGGGATCGTTTTCCCGAACATGAACTCGCGGCTGGAGACGGGCGACACCATGATCTGCTCGATCGTTCCGCGTTCCTTCTCCCGTACGATGGAGAGGGCCGTGGAGATCACCGTGGAGATGATCATCACGTAGCCCATCAGCCCCGGGACCAGATAGCGGGAGCTTTTCAGTTCCGGGTTGAACCAGATCCGCGGCCGATAGTCCACCGGTACGTAGGCGTTCACACCCGTTCGCTCGAGCACCTGCAGGCGAAGCTGTGTGGAGTAGTCCTGCGCGAAGACGTCCGCATAGGCCGCGGCGTTGGTGGCAACGTTGGAGTTGCCGCCATTGACGATCGCCTGCACGTTCACCGTCTCGTTCGCAAGGATCTTCCTCGAGAAGTCCGCCGGGATCACCAGGATCACATCGGCCGTCCCCCGTTCGATCAGCTCCTGCGCCCTCTCCTCCGACGGGACATAGCCCACGAGATCGAAATACTCCGAGTGCAGATACGATCCGATGAAGCGCTGCGACTCCACGGTCCTGTCCTGATCCACCACGGCGAGCTTGACATGCTTGGTGTCCAGGTTGAGCACGAAGCCGAACAGGAGCAGGGTGAAGGTCGGGACGAAGGCGAGCATTCCCAGGGAGCGCTTGTCGCGCCAGATCTGGTAGAACTCCTTCTGCGCTATCGCCAGAATTCTCTCTATCATCGCCTTCTGTTCTCCTCTTCGATCAGATAGATGAAGATGTCCTCGAGCGACGGCTCGATCCGCTCCACGCGCGCAACGCCGATGCCGTTCGACTCCAGCAGGCTTCGGGCGCGGCGCCCCCCCTCATCGGGATCGGGCACACTGATATGAATGTTCGTGCCGAACATCGATGTCTCGCCGATCCAGTCCTTCTCCCCGCCAAGAATCGTCAGCGCGTCAGCGGGCTTCGTGGTCTCGACTTCCAGGATGGCATTCTTCATGGTGGAGACCTTCAATTCCTTCGGCGAGCCGAACGCGATCAGCCGCGCGAAGTAAAGGAAGCCGATGGTGTTGCAGTGTTCCGCCTCGTCCAGGAAGTGCGTGGTCACGAAGACGGTAACGCCCTCGTCGGAGAGGCGATAGATAAGGTCCCAGAAGTTCCGGCGGCTGATCGGATCAACGCCGCCGGTGGGCTCGTCCAAGAAGACGATGCGCGGCTCGTGGAGAATGGCTGTTGCCAGCGCCAGGCGCTGCCGCAGGCCGCCCGGCAGTTCGCGCGGGCGACGCGACTCCATCCCCTTCAGATCGGCAACCTGAATAACGTGTGCCTTGCGGGCGGCGATATTCCGGCGGGGGATTTGATAGATGCCGGCAAAGAAGTCCAGGTTCTGCTCTATCGTCAGGTCCTCGTACAGCGAGAAGCGCTGCGACATGTAGCCGATGTTGGCCTTCACCAGATCCGGCTCGCGCGCCACGTCGTAACCGGCAACGCGCGCACCGCCGGAGGTTGGGTCCAGCAATCCGCAGAGCATGCGGATCACCGTGGACTTCCCGGCGCCGTTGGGCCCAAGGAAACCGAAGATCTCACCGGCGCGCACGTTGAAGGTGACATCATCGACCGCAACGAAACTGCCGAAACGCTTCGTGAGGTGCGAGACCTCGATGGATGTCTCACTCATGTGTGGTCTCCGCATTCGTCCTCTCCCCCTGCTCAACGGCCCCCTCTCCCTCCGGCTCGCCGGCGGCCGCGCGCGCGCGTTCGATCAGCGTGATGAATACGTTCTCGAGCGTCGGCGACTTGGTGCGGACCTCGACAATCGTGATGCCGGCGCCAACCAGCACGCTGCGAATCAGATCGTTGGCATCCGCATCGGCGCCGGCAGTGTAGATGAAGTCCAGCCGGTCGCCGAAAATCTGTATGTCGTCGAAGAACGTCTTCATTGCCTCGTTCTCCTGCACGAGACCGAACGCCCGGCGCGACGGGCTGCAGACCACCTCGATCACCTTCTGCCCCAATGAACCCTTGAGCGTAGCCGGCACATCGCATGCAAGGATCGCCCCCTGGTTCATCATCGCCACACGCGTGCAGCGCTCCGCCTCGTCCAGATACGGCGTGGTAAGCATGATCGTTGTTCCCCCCTTCATCAACTCGGCAAGGAGCTTCCAGAAGTCGCGGCGCGTCACCGGATCCACACCGGTGGTCGGCTCGTCCAGGAAGATGATCTCCGGTGTGTGGATCAGCGTACAGGCAAGCGCAAGCTTCTGCTTCATGCCGCCGGAGAGCTTGTCCGCGAGGCGCGTGCGGAACGGGCCCAGGCGGGTGAACTCCAGCAACTCCTCGCGACGCTTCCGGAAATCCTTCACGCCGTTGATGCGTGCGAAGAACTCGATGTTCTCATCGATCGAGAGATCGGTATAGAGCGAGAAACGTTGCGAGAGATATCCAATGCGCCGCTTGATCTCCTCGGCCTCCGTAAGCACGTCGAACCCGAGCAGACGTGCGCCGCCGGAGTCCGGACGAAGAATCCCGCAGAGCATGCGGATGGTGGTGGTCTTCCCGGCACCGTCCGGACCCACCAGCGCGAACATCTGGCCGCGCTCCACTTCCAGCGAAACACCGGCAACGGCCTTCACCGGTCCGAACGATTTCGCGAGCGCGTCGGTATGGATTGCGAGTGCCACGATCGAGTTGGTCAGTCGTTAATGGTCAGTTGTCAGTCGTCGGTCAGGTACCGCGCTGGCCACGGGCGCAACACCTATTTCGACGGCGCCGTGCGGGCGCCAAGCCTCGCCTCGGCGGTGATGCCGGTCTTGAGTTCGCCGTTGGGATTGGCAACGTCGATCTGCACCTCGAACACCAGCTTCACGCGGTCATCCTTCGTCTGCACATTCTTCGGCGTGAACTCCGCCGTCGGCGAGATGTAGGTAACACGGCCGCGATAGATCTTGTCGTTGAACGTGTCGATCTTCACATCCGCCGTATCCCCCACTTTCACGCGCCCCAGCTCGTTCTCCGCCACATAGATCTTCAGCTTCACCGGATTGACCTTGGAGATCGTCACCACACCTGTGCCGATGTTCACGAACTCTCCCTGATCGACCGCACGGCGGGTAACGATGCCGTCGCCGGGAGCAAGCGCCACACAGTCCTCGATCTTCTTGTCAAGCGCCACGACCTGTGCGGCGGCCTGCTCGCGCCGCGCCCGTGCGCTCGAGACATCCTCCGGCCGGGAACCTCTGCGCAGCTTCTCCAGTCCCAGCTTCGCAGCGTTGTACTGCCGCACGGTGATGTCGTACCGGTTCTTCGCGTTCTCGTAATCCTTCTCGGCAACGCTTCCAACCTTCAGCAGATCACCCAGGCGCCGCACGTCGTCGCCGGCGTTGTCCATGGCGAGCTTTGCCTGGCGCAGCGCCTCGTCTGCCTGCCCGACATCCTCGGAGCGCGCGCCGTTCTTCACCAGGTCGTACTGGAAGCGCGCAACGTCGACGCCGGCCGCCAACTGGCTTCGCTGCAGCCGGAGATCGCTGTCGTCAACCGTGAAGAGGGTGTCGCCGGCATGCACCACGTCCCCCTCGTGCACGTACATGTGCACCAGCGGTCCGGCAGCCCGGGCGCTGATGGTGATGTCGGTAGTCTCGATGATGCCGGACGCCTCCAGCGAGCCATCGTCCTTCTTCGAACAACCGGTCACGGAAATCGCAACGATCGCCGCCGTGAGCGGAACAAACCGGAACACCAACCTTGAAAGAGCCTTCATTGTATCGTCGTGTTCGTTGAACTGAATCTGGGATCGTCCGTCCGTCGCGAGCCGCGGCCGTACGGCCGGCAGGCAGAGGCCCATCAACGGCGCCGCGGGCGAGACTGGCCGGGAGGGCCGCCGCTGCCACCCGGCAGCGCAAAAAGTTTCGATGCAGGCCGCGTCTCATCTCCACCACCGATCAACTCGCTCTTGGCCTCCTCCGTCAGCATTCCCTCCAGCATCACACGCAGGATGGAACGGAAGACGTCGGGAGGTGTATGCGGCACAAGCGCCAGGGTTTCCGGAGTCATCATGTGCTGCACCAGACCGTAGAACATCATCACGAAGAGCTGCGGATCCACGTCGCGCCGGAGCTTGCCGCGGCGCGCACCCTGTGCGAAGAGCTGCTCGAAGAGAGGAAGTATCCGGTCGCGCCGGAACTCCTCCATCTCGCGGACGATATGCGGTGCCTTGCGCTGCATATCCTCGAAGTGAGATCGCCCTATGCGGGAGATCCGCATGCCGATCGTGGTCATGATCGTCCGCAGCTTCACCACGAACGGCATCTCGCGCGCCTCCACCAGCCGCTTGAGCTCCCCCTCAAGCTCGTCCTTCATCTGCCGCATGCAGACGGCCAGCATATCATCCTTGCTCTCGAAGTGCAGGTAGAGCGTCTTCTTGCTGATGCCGAGCTCCGATGCGATCTCGTCGGTCGTTACGCTGCAGAAGCCGCGTGCGAAGAAGAGCTCCTGCGCCTTCCCGATAATCTGGTCACGTATGGTCTGGTCCGATTCCATGCCTGCTCGGTCCGCATCGACGCGGGACCATGGAAACTATTTTGGTTTCATGAGTTTCCGAACATACCGCCCCGCATACTACGGGCCAACGAAAAAGTTTCACGGGACAGTACGTGGGGCCTGAGGTGCACTCCGGCCCCTTCCTCCGAATGGACATCTCGTGGTCGCCGCGGATCGGTCGCGGAGGAAACGCCGCGACAACTCAGGGGAACGTATCAAGGATCGATCCCCTCCCGTACTCAACGCTGCTTCCGGTCCCGTAGGCGGATAACAAACTTCAACGCGGTCCACGTTGCATCGATCGCGCAGATCTTCACGTCAACCAGTCCGGCACCGAGGCCGATACTGTGGACAATGTCGAATGTGACGTCCGTCGCAACGCCCGAACTCTTCTTGGGCCATGCAACCCAGAGCATGCCGTTGGGGGCAAGCGTTGCAGCCAGCTTCGGGAATCGGGTCGCCAGTTCCCCGGCACGCGGTGTGAAGAAGAGAAGGAAGTCCATCGGCGCGCGAGGCATCTTCACGATCTTCAGGTCCGAAGGCAGCTCACCAAGCGTTCCGGAGAAGCCCTCCGGAGCGTTCACGAACGTCGCGCGCATTCCCTCCCTGATGCCGAGTTTCCTGATGAGCGGAGTCGAAGAATAGTCCGGCATGATGGCAGCAGCTGGTTCCTGGTTTGCAGTGCTTGGTATTTGGTTCCTGGCTCTTGGCGTTTGGTGCCTGGCGGCGCATCTGCCGGAGACAACCGGATTGCGAAGCCTCAGGAACCAAGCACGAAACACAAGGCGCGAAGTACAACGCACCAGGATCAGAACGCTCCGATGTAGTGCCGGATCTCCGGCCTGCCTCCCGTGCCGGTCACATAGTCTATCGCCACCACATCGAATCGGGCCTCGTAGTCCTCCACCTGATTGATGAAGACGAATCCCTGGGCCACCGCCCGGATGGTACGCCGCTTCGCCATCGTGATGGACTCCTCCGGCAGCCCGAAGCCGTGGGAGCGCCGCGCCTTCACCTCCACGAACACGTACACGGCCCCATCGCGCATTACGATGTCGATCTCTCCGGCCCGGCCGAATCGGAAGTTCTTCTTCACCAGCCGGTACCCCAGACCAAGCAGATAGTTCAGTGCGATCTCCTCGTGCTCCGCACCGAAATCCCGGCGATTGAATCCCCGGTGCTCATCCATGACGCGCCTCCCGATAAGGGTATCATGGGGGAAGCCGCAGCAACATCGCCAAATCGGCCCAGAATTCCGCAATCGCTTCAAATACGCATTCAGACGCCGTTCCACGGCCGCCACTTATTCACCTCCCACCGCCACTTGCTCGATGGAATAGGCCAGTTGCTCGTTTGCCGTAACGGCCGCGAAATGCGAGCGCGATATTTGTGCCGTACCACGAAGGAAGCTCCCACACAATGAGCAGAGGATGGCGCCGTAACGGCGGCCGGGAAGGGATGGTGAACAAATCGGATAAGGGTTGGCCCGGAGCATAGCGCCGGAAGTTTCCGGATCAACCCACTCCCTCGATGGGTCAGGAGATTCTCCTGACCCATCGTTAATATCGGGCACGCCCCCTCCCCGCAATCACGCCGGCGAAGCCGCCCGGCCACCGAACAGTCCGTTGATGCCCCACCGGGCGACGGTCTTGATTGCCGGCATACCGGGAGGAACCGGCGGGACCAGGCCCCGCCTGCCAATCCTGTCCGGACCGGATTGCAAGCGATCGGCTCACGGAACAATCGGACCGAACCCGGCATTGTGCATGTGATCTGCGGTGGATGATCCTGGGGCACCGAACAGCCGGCGTATTCCGGGCAGGCCGGAATACGCACGACTGCATCCGGAAGGAAAGAGTCGCTGCCGCTCCCCGTGATTCGCCGTGGCCCTTGATTCACCATGGAAGGGCAACGGTGATGGCCGGGGCCGCAAGACCCTTGAGGGGGCGGAACTGCGCGGATGGCGGGCACATTCGTCATACACGGTATGCACGCCGTCATACCCGATATGTGGGCTCCCCTTCGCAGCGGCAGACGCCCGCGTAGCCGGGGCTTCTCCCCTCGGAGCTGCATGCATTGAAGCGCCGAACGGTTCAACGAGAGCGGCTACTTCACCAGCCGGAGGAACTTGCGGCGCCCGACCTTCAGCACCGAATCGCCATCAGGCACGTGAACGAAGTTCACATCCTCCACCTTTGTTCCATCCAGCGAGACTCCGCCTCCCTGAATCAGACGGCGCGCCTCTCCTTTCGATGCCGCCAGCCCGGCGCGCACAATCAGGTCGATCAACGGTGTCGGCTCCTCAACGGCGAAGCTCTCCATCTCCTCCGGCACATCACGCTTCACGAAGATCCGGTCGAACTCCTCCTCCGCCTTGGCAGCCGTTCCCTCACTGGTGTAGCGGGCAACCACCTCGCGAGCGAGACGCCGCTTGGCGTCGCGGGGATGCAGCGCTCCGCTCTCGAGATCGGCAACGATCCCTGCAACCTGCGCGTTCGGGTAGAAGAGGGCCAGACGGAAGTACGTGGGCATCAGCTCATCCGGCATCGAGAGCAGCTTGCCGAACATGTCGTTCGGAAAATCGTGCAGGCCCACGTAGTTGCCCAGCGACTTGGACATCTTCTCCCTGCCGTCCGTTCCGACAAGAAGGGGGCAGGTGATGATCGCCTGCGGATCGATACCGTAGGAGCGTTGAAGCTCGCGGCCCACGAGAAGGTTGAACTTCTGATCGGTGCCGCCAAGCTCTACATCCGCCTTGATCGCAACGGAGTCCATTCCCTGTGCAAGCGGGTAGAGAAACTCGTGGAGCGAAATCGGCTGCTCCCCTTCGAAGCGCTTGTGGAAGTCATCACGCTCGAGCATCTGCGAGACGGTGTAACGCGAGGCCAGCGCGATCACTTCCGCGAAGTTCATCTTCGCCAGCCACTCGGAGTTGTACACCATCTGAATGCGCTTGCCGGCGAGCACCTTCGTGGCCTGTTCGAAGTAGCTCCGCCCATTGCGCTGCGTCTCCTCGATCGAAAGCGCGGGGCGAGTCTTGGAACGTCCGCTCGGGTCGCCGATCATCGCCGTGAAGTCCCCCACGATCAGGATGGCCTGGTGCCCCAGGTCCTGGAAGTCGCGCATCTTCTGCAGCACGACGGCGTGCCCCAGATGAAGATCGGGCGCTGACGGATCGGCTCCCAGCTTCACGTTGAGAGGCTTGCCGCTCGCGATCGAGCGCTCGAGCTTCTGCGCGAGTTCCTCCTCCGGGATGATCTCCTCCGTGCAGCGACGGATCAGATCCATCTGTTCGTTGACCGATGGGAAAGTGGGCATCTCGATGTATCGTCAGTCGTTAGTAGTCAGTTGTCAGTAGTTCGTGGTCAGTTGTGTGCAGTCCGTATCAACTACTGACTACCGACAACTCACCACTGACACGGCTCTCATTCCTCCCCGCGCCTGGTGCGGCGTTCGTCGTCGCGCTTCTTTATGGTGTCGCGCTTGTCGTACAGCTTCTTGCCGCGAGCCACGCCGATCTGCACTTTGAGATTCGGTCCCTTGAAATAGACCGAAAGCGGAACCAGCGTAAGCCCCTTCTCCGCGATGCGCTGGATGAGCTTGTCCAGCTCACGGCGATGCAGCAGCAGCTTGCGCGGGCGCGACGGCTCATGATTGTTCACGTTGCCGTGCGTGTACGGCTGGATGGTGCACCCCTCCAGCCACAGCTCGCTTCCACGTGCGGAGGCATAGCTCTCCTGCAGCGATATGTGTCCCTCGCGCACGGATTTCACCTCCGTTCCAAGCAACACGATTCCCGCCTCGACGGTATCGAGGATCTCGAACTCGAACCGCGCCTTCCGATTGGAGGCAACGTTCTTTATGGCAAGCTTGTCATCGGCCATGCTGCAAGGAAAAGGGTCACAAGATAGCGATGATAGTTCAGATGATCGACGACGGAAACGTGGTGATACATGAATCCCCGCGTGGCCGTGAACACGGCCGCCGCGGTCCCGTTTCGCAGCCGGTTCAACGCAGTGCCTGAAGAATCATCGCAGGCGGCAACGGCGGAGCATCGCTTACGGTGAAACAGGCCCGGAACGCGCGCGGATCGATCGCGCCCCCGCCGCGCCGATCCACAACCGAACAGATCGGGTCGCCGGGCCGGACCTCCTGGCCCAGATGCGCATGCACCACGATGCCGGCCTCCGGTGCAACGGCCTCGTTCATTGCGCGGCGTCCTGCGCCGAGGCCGATCGAGAGCAGGCCGAGACGAAGCGAGTCGATGGCCGCCACCCAGCCCGGGCGTTCGCTTCGAACAACCAGTGTGGCCGGCGGCTCCTCGGCCCGCTCCAGCGTCGCCACGTCTCCTCCCTGCCGCTCCACCATGCGGATGAAGGTCTGCCACGCCGAACCGTTCGCAATCGCTTCGCGAGCACGGACGGCTCCCTCACCCGGCGCCGCAGCGCCTCCGGCCTCGATCGCCTCGCCCGCGAGAGCAAGCGTAACCTCCATCAGCAGCGGCGGCTCCTCCTCGCCGCGCAGCACACGCACGGACTCGCAGACTTCGTGCCAGTTGCCGATGCGGCGCCCGAGCGGCGCATCCATCGTCGTGATCAGCGTCCGGCACGGGAGCCCGTTCGCGCCGGCGACCTCCGCGATCGAGGCCGCCAGCGCGCGCGCATCCGTCTCGCTCCGCATGAACGCAGCAGGACCGCACTTCACATCCATCACGAGAGCATCCAGATTCTCTGCAAACTTCTTGGAGAGGATGGAGGCGGTAATCAGCGGCAACGATTCCACCGTTGCGGTCACGTCGCGCAGTGCATACAGGCGTCGGTCCGCCGGCGCAAGCTCCTCGGTCTGCGCCGCCATCGCAATCCCGAGTTCGGCCACCTGCCGCTCCACCTCCTCGAGCGACAACATCGCTCGGAAGCCGGGTATGGACTCCAGCTTGTCCACCGTGCCACCGGTGTGGCCCAGGCCGCGGCCGGAGATCATCGGCACGGCAATGCCGCAGCTTGCAACGATCGGCGCCAGTATCAACGATACCTTGTCACCCACGCCGCCGGTGGAATGCTTGTCCACCTTGAGTGCTCCGGTTCCGGAGAGGTCGAGCACGGCGCCGGAACGGGCCATGGCCATCGTGAGAAGCGCCGTCTCGCCCGGCGTCATGCCGGCGAAGTAGACCGCCATGAGGAATGCACTGAGCTGATAGTCCGCAACCGAACCGGAGGCGGCGCCATCCACAACGGCCGCGATCTCCGCTTCGCTCAGTTCGCCGCCATCACGTTTTCTGCGAATGATCTCCGTGATCGACATGAGATGTTTGCAAGTGATCGATTGTTTCCCGCACGCCTTCAACCGGCGCCGCGGACGCCGCCCTCCTGGAACCCGTGCTGCGCCCGCCTCCGCGAGCGTTGCCGGACGCGGCCGCCTTCCCTCCGATCCCGCGCAGGACGCGCTCGCGGATGTATGCCGGCAAAGATAGTGTGACACATCGCGGAACGATGGGTCATGCCCGCATCGGAGCAGCGTTCAAGCTCTCCGTCCGCGGACGGGAAGTGCAGCAACCGAATCCCTCAGGGCCCTTGCGGATGCGTGCGGCTCCATGCAAATCCCCCTTGACTGGGGCGTAACTATCATCCATCTTTTTGGTTCATGATAGTGACGGGCGTTCTCCCGGCCCGACAGCTCGAGCACCGACCATCGATGGGATACGCTCACTCCGGCAGACAGGCGTACCAGTCGCACATTGGCGACCACCATCGCGTTTCCTACAAGCTTCCGTTCAATCATTTTCAGTGAGAAGATCATGTCCACCATGAAGAAGTTCATGCTCGCCACAGTTCCGGTAATCATGCTGCCATGGTTGCTATGCTCGTGTACCACTGCCGAAATCGCGCGCGGTACGCGGCTCTCGTATGATATGGCACACGATCAATTCAGCACCTCGCCCCCGGGCGCAGGAAGTGTCAACGAAGGAGACATGGTGTCGCTCGAGCTGACGAACATCAATCCATTCGTTTATGATGTCGCGATCAACCAGCATTCGGTAACGTACAACACCTCGGTTCCGCCGATGCTGAAGCTTCCGCTGTTCGAGAACCAACAGCTCATGCAGAAGGGAGCACCGGTTATCGCGTCGAGCAGCGAGGAACTGACGCCCGAGCAGGCGCAGAAGGAGAACCCGGCGGCGGTAAGCCACTTCGCGGATCTCTACACGACATTCCGACAGAAGTACGCCGCCTTCGAAGCGTTCGCAACGTTCGACAACTACCTCTACAGCGCGCTGCGCCGCCCGTTCGTCGATGAGGAGCACTTCAAGGAGGATCTGGGGAAGCACCTTTCCGAGGTGGCCGGCGGCCAGCAGCTCAGCACCAAGGCGGATTTCCTTACCCATGCCGAAACGCTTTTCGGCGACGTGGGCGCCGCCTACTTCGCGATGGCCGGCGCGCATGGCAAGCTGGAGGCCGCCGAAAAGGCGCGCGTGAAGGATGTGTTCACCAGCGCAACAGCGATCTACAACGAACTCCAGAGCAACTCGCTCTGGGCCATGAAGGTTGGCAACACTGCGGACGTCTATTTCTCGGTGATGAATACTCCGTTCCGCTTCTACTCCTTCAAGACACAGGCAAAGGGTGAGGCGGTACGCTTCGAAGTGGAGGGCCGCCGCAAGGAGTCCACCGATCTCAACGGACTCGAGGGCGTGCGTCCGTTCTCGCTGGACTACAGCGTGCCGGTAACGGGAGGATGGAAGATCGACTTCAGCGCCGGCATCTTCTTCAGTAATCTCGTGAACGATCAGTTCTCGCTGAAGGATGACAACGGCTCGCGATCCATTCTCAAGAAGAAGAGTGATGTGGCCAACTACGGCCCCGGTGCGCTGATGCACGTGTACTACAAGCCGATCGGCCTCGGGCTGAGTCTTGGAGCCTTCACCAACAACTTCACCAACGTGCAGTATCTGCTGGGGCCCAGCATCATGTTCGGCGGATCGAACCGTTTCTGCATCAACGGCGGCGCCACGCTCGGCAAGGTTACGCGTCTCGCGGACGGCCTTGAAGTGGGCGCCACGATCCGCTCCGCAGACAGCGACCTCAACACCGTGCTCACCACGGAGCGCCTGGAGCTGGGTTGGTTTGTGGGCTTCAGCTACAATTTCACGGCAGGCCTGTAGTAATAGACGGGAGTGATCGGTGGTGGTGGATGCAATGGACAGCGGTCCGGAGATCTACTCCGGGCCGTTCTTTTTTCGGAACGCAGCCACATCAGGGACAGATCGCCACGCCCCCGCTTCGCGGGGTCTGCTCGTGACAATGGATGTGAAGGTCCACCAAGGGTCGTTGCCACGTCGGCAGCGGCTTCGCAGCGCGAAGACGGATTGCCTGTTCGCCCCTGGGCCGTTGCAAGCGAACGGAGTGAGCGCGGCAACCCTTTCCAACTGGCTCATTGAAGCCGCCTGCGGCTCGCAGTGCCGCCATCGAACGATCGCCATGGCCGCACCCGGTTCACAGCTCTCCGGCAAAGCCTACTTGAGCCCATCCTCCAGCCGCCCGATCTCGTCGCGAAGTTCAGCGGCGCGCTCGAACTCCAGCTCCTTCGCCGCCCGCTTCATCTCCTCGCGGAGATGCTCGATCAGATCGCGCCTCTGATCGGCGGTCATGTACTTCAACACCGGCTCCTCGACCATCATCGCCTTCTTCTCCACTTCCTTCCGCTTCTGGTCGCGATGTGTCTTGGCATCGGCGATTGCCGTCGAACCCATGATGGCTTCGCGCGACTTGCGTACAGTCCTGGGCGTGATGCCGTGCTTCTCGTTGTACTCGATCTGAATCTGCCTGCGACGCGAGCTCTCGTCGATCACCGCACGCATCGAATCGGTAATCCGGTCCGCATACATCAGCACCAGACCGTTCTCGTTGCGCGCCGTACGCCCGGACGTCTGCATCAGCGAACGCTCGCTGCGGAGGAATCCTTCCTTGTCCGCATCGAGGATCGCCACCAGCGACACCTCCGGCAGGTCCAGTCCTTCACGCAGCAGGTTGACGCCGATCAGCACATCGTACGCGCCGAGGCGAAGATCGCGAAGGATCTCCACGCGTTCCAGCGCATCGATCTCCGAATGGATGTATCGCGTTCGGATACCGAGTTCCGTCAGGTAATCGGTAAGGTCCTCCGCCATGCGCTTCGTCAGCGTCGTCACCAGCACGCGTTCCTTCTCCGCCTTGGTCACGCGCTCCTTGATCTCGGCAATCAGATCGTCGATCTGATTCTTCACGGGCCGCACCTCGATCAGCGGATCGAGCAGTCCCGTTGGGCGAATGATCTGTTCCACGAAGACGCCGCCGCACAACTCCAGTTCGATGTCGCCGGGAGTCGCGGACACGAAGATCGTCTGGCCGATGCGATCCATGAACTCGTCGTACTTGAGCGGCCGGTTATCCAACGCAGAGGGGAGCCGGAACCCGTGCTCCACCAGCGTGAGCTTGCGGGCGCGGTCGCCGTTGAACATGCCCCGTACCTGCGGCAGCGTAACGTGGCTCTCGTCGATCACCACCAGGAAGTCATCCGGGAAGTAATCGATCAACGTGGCGGGCGGCTCGCCCGCGGCACGGTTGGCGAGGATGCGCGAGTAGTTCTCGATGCCGGAGCAATACCCCAGCTCCTTCATCATCTCCAGATCGAACAGCGTCCGCTGCTCCAGCCGCTGTGCCTCCAGCAGCTTGCCGTTGTCGCGCAGATCCTTCAGGCGCACGTACAGCTCGTCGCGGATCTCGCTGATCGCACGGGCAAGCTCCGGCCTGGTGGTCACGAAGTGCTTCGCGGGATAGATCGTGGTTGCATCGATATCACCGAGAGTCTTTCCCGTGAGGCGCTCGAACCGGGAGATCCGCTCCACCTCGTCACCGAACAGCTCGATGCGGATTCCTTCGTCATCCTCGTAGGCGGGAATCACCTCCACCACATCGCCCCGCACCCGGAAGTTCCCGCGGAAGAAGTCCACATCGTTGCGCGAGTAGTGGATGTCGGCAAGCTTGTAGAGCAACTGGTTCCGCTCGATCCTGTCGCCGACACGCACGCGCACAAGCTGGCCTCCGTACGCATCGCGCGAGCCGATGCCATAGATGCAGGAGACGGAGGCAACGATGATAACGTCGCGCCGGTCATCGAGCAGCGCGCTGGTCGCCTTCAGGCGGAGCCGGTCGATCTCGTCGTTGATGTTGAAGTCCTTCTCGATGAAGGTATCCGTGCTTGGTATGTAGGCTTCCGGCTGGTAGTAGTCGTAGTAGCTGATGAAGAACTCCACCGCGTTCGTCGGAAAGAAGCTCTTGAACTCGCCGTACAACTGCGCAGCAAGCGTCTTGTTGTGGGAGATCACCAGCGTCGGCCGGCCGAGCTGCTGGATCATCTGCGATACGGTGAACGTCTTGCCCGATCCGGTCACGCCGAGCAGCGTCTGGAAGCGGTCGCCGCGGCGCACACCTTCCACGAGCTGCCGAATTGCCTCCGGCTGATCGCCGGTGGGCTGATAATCGGATGCAATCTTGAAGTCCATGCGAACCCGTCCTGAAGAATGCTGGGATTCCCGACGTAGGCACGGCAGGGGCTGCGGCAGCAGGGCACACCGGGCCCGGGAGGAGCCGAACATCGAGAGCGAAGCAGCAAGATAGCGCCGAACATGCTTCGGTGGATGTGGCGGAGACGCCCGCAGAGTGTTTCAGTGTGAACAACGATCGGCGGCCGGCAACCGTGCCGATTACTGTTGCCTCGTAACCGCCGAGGACACATTTTCCGGCCGGCGATCACCCGTCTTCGAAGTCTCAATCTCCGGCGCAGTCAATTCATCAATTCTTCAGCATGAGGCTCGCGCGATAATGGCGTACCATGCCATGCCGGGCCACGGGAGAGCGGCTCCATGTTTCGAGCGTACCACTCGCGCACCGCTGTTCGCAGCACCACGCTTGCAATCCTCACGGCGCTTCTCTGCACGCGCGCAGTCAACGCCCAGGGAACGGCGCCAACCGTCGCGTTCAGTTTCAACACCCCGGGCAGATCAATCAACGACATCAACGATGACCATCTCGCCGTCTCGGGGAGCGGCATCGTGGTATCGGTCAAGAACAACTGGATCACCATCGCGGACAGCATCGGCACCGTGCAGCGTTCGGAGCATATCTCGCAGTTCTTCGGTGTGGAACAGCCGCCGGATGTTGAATGCTACGATCCGCGGGTGTTGTTCGACCGGCGGCACAACCGCTTCATCGTATCGTTTCTCCGCGCCGACGTCGTGGATCCGGAGATTCTCAGCTCGCTCTTCGTCTGCTGCTCATCCGCGAACAACCCGCTCGCCCCGTGGCATGTCTACAACCTCACGCAGGATGTCGGCCCGGAGGAACTCGACTTTCCACAGTTCTCCATCAACGAGCACGATCTCTTCCTCACATTGAACCTGAGTCCGGAGATCTGGCAGATCGATCTTTCGGACTGCTACGCGGGCAATCCCTCGCCGCGACTGCTGAAGCATACGTTCCAGCTGGACGCACTCTCCGGCTACGTTGTCCCGACGCCGGTTCGAATGGTGGAGCCGGACGGTGACCGCGCGTGGTTCCTGGTGCACTACGCGGACATGGACCAGGCCCGTACGGTTGTCTCGCTGGCATCGATTGCGGGAGCCGTTGCGAACGGGCCGACTGTCGACAGCGTCTTCACACTCAGAACCGATATCCCGTACCTCCAGCCGCAGTCCGCAGTGCAGGTGCCGCCCATTTATTTCCAGACCGGCCCGAACTGGGGTCCTACCAGCGCATATCTGCATCATGGAAGCATTCAGTTTGTTCTGAACAATCGATACTCGCAGGCGAGTGTGGGAATCCTCTACGGCAGCCTGCCGCTTGATGGTGCCTATCCGCGAGACAGTGTGATTCACTGCGTGGAGCTCACGCCGGGCTCGCGCGTGATGGCGCATGGAAGCATTGCGTACGCCGGTTGCACCTCCCCCTCCGGCGTCAATGCCTCCGTGGTTGCATTCAACTTTGCTTCCCCTACCGAGCTTCCCAGCACCGCCGTCGTCTACATCGACACGCTGGGCCACGCCAGCACATCGACCACCTGCAACCGGTCGCTGGCGCCTCCGTCGGTTGCCTTCTTCGTGCGCGGCGACTACACCGGCTGCGTGGAAAATCCCTCGCGCCCGGGTGAGGTCTGGGTGCAGGGTGCATCCACCTCCGCGGACGGCATCATGCTGAGCTGGATATCGAGGGTGGAAGCACCATGCGGCACATCGGGTGTCGGGGCACCGGACCGCGAGGCAGCCGGCGGACGCATCCGCGTTGCGCCGGATCACGGCGCGTACCGCCTTCTCTATACGCTGGACATCCCAAGCTCCGGCGACTACACCATCACACTCCACGACGGCCTTGGCCAGTTGATGCGCCAGGAGCATCTGCACTTCGATGCCGGCACCTGGAGCGATGCGCTCTCGATCGACGATCTTCCCTCCGGACCGTATCTCTTCTCGCTTCTGCGCCGCGGCGAACGGCTTGGAACGGAGAAGGTGCTGGTGGCGCGGTAGGGAGATACGGATCTCTCAGTGTGACACGTGGGCCGAAGTGTTGCTGCGACGTCTGCTTCAATCAGACCAACTGCCGGATCAACATGGACATCCTGCAGCGTGCGTGGTGCCGTAGGCCCGCCTTGCAGGCGGTGAAGCACACGTACGCAGCCATCATCATGCGATCCCGGAATCAGGGGCGGCCAAACGGCCGGCCGCTCATGCGCCTTCTTTCGTGTGCATGGCCGTTCGCCCGGCGCGCGCGGACGGTTTTATCGTTATCTCACCGTCTATAGGCAGGCTTCCAAGTGCTCGCCCGCACCCTAGCGTACTCTCCACCACGATGCCGCCAATGGTCACACGTACGCGTCTTCATTCTTTCACCCTGTTCCCCCCATGTGTCGAGGTGCCGAAGCGGCGACGGACCACGATATGCTGGTAGCCGAGATCATGGGAAAGCCACGGCCGCTCGACATCGCATAGATGCAGCCGGCGGGCATCATTGCGAAGCATTCAAGCCCCGTTCGCTTGCTCAGATCCATGAGAAGTGGTCGAGTGTGGAAAGATGTGGAAGAATCTGGCAATTGATTTTCCGGACGCATCAGGGGGCAACCGGCCATTCGTGGCAGAACCCGCCTGTTTATGCCCCCGCTATGTATCAACCTTGCAGAACTGGAAAAATCTGGAAGCGCGGTCACACGGATTCGGCATCGTTACTGTTCAGAGCGTAAGTGGTGTTCGGCCCCCGGCCACGGCGGATAAGCCGCCCGATTCCGACCAGATACTGGAGGTCTGTACGAACAGTACGGGCGGTTACATCGGCGTCGAGAAGTTCTGCGACCCGCGGCGCCTTGAGGCTGCCGTGCGCCTCAATCGTTGAGAGAATCAGCAGGTGGCGCTCGCTCAGATCGGCGACACCAGCCGGTCCGGCCGGCTCGGTCGGCGCAAAGAACGTCAGCACCGTTGCAGCAGCGGCGCTCTGCCACCGCGGTTCGCGAAGGCCAGCCGCGCGGCAAGCTTCCACAATGCGTTGCGTTCCCCGGCCAACCTTCTCAATCATCCGGCTCAGGAAGAAAACGTGGGCAATGTCAGGATTGCGAGGTATCGACTGATGCACCCGTTTCAAGTCCGCGGGCTTCAGTTGGCCGGGGAGCACGCCGGGATTCGAGACGCGCAGAGCATGCGGCAGAACTTCGATTACGACCGATCCACCACTGTTGTAATCGCGATGCACCAACGCATTCATGATACCTTCACGCAGCGCGGCCTGCGGATACAGCACACGGTCTTCTCTGCGCCAGGACTCCTCCGGAAACCGGCTCTGCACTCCCGCAACATGTGACGAAAGCGCTGCAGGAAGGAGCGCCGCCACGCGTAGAAGATTCTCCTCGAATGTCTGGTCGACCGCATATCGATCACCAGTTTTTCCGTCGGGCGCCACCAGCAGCCGGATACGTGCCTGCGGCAGCCAACGCGCTGGCGTTGCGCCGAACAACAGAAGCGCGGCATTCGTAACGGCCCCGCTCTCGATCAAGCCGAGCGAATGGAGAAACGCCTCCGAATCCGTTGCGCTTCCCTCCCAGCGTCCCGCTTCGATCGCCAATCTCGCGGTGTCACGAACCAGCGCGGCATCAAGATCACCCAGATCCGCGCCGGGCATCAACACACGTTCCCAGCGTTGCTCCAGCCGAAGCCGCGCAGCAATTAAACGGCTGATCTCCTCTCTCGTCGCCGCAATGCACCGCCCCGCACGCCTCATGTAGATGCCGCCGCCTACGACGTACGGCTTGTCCATACCTTCCGGGATCTCCATGACAAGAAGCACCCGGCCGTTGATATCCACCCTCTCAACGGTCCATAACGCCGACGGCGTGATCAGGCGCGACAGCATCGAGGGGAATGCCCTGGCTGCCGAATCTGCATTGGGAACGCCAAGGATTGTTCCGTCGTTCCCCACACCAAGAATCAGACGCCCGCCGTTACCGTTCAGAAATGCGCACAGATGCCGCGCAATGATCTCGACCGGCATATCACCACCATAAAGCTCAAGGCGGTCGTTCTCGCCCTCCGATATGATCCTAAGAAGTTCATTTGTATTCATGGCCGCTTCACCTCCTCACAAATTGTTCGGATGCGCTCAGGGTCACGGAACTGGCTGTCGAGGTAGGTGAACACATCTGCGATGCGAAAGAACTCCTGAACCCAGTGCCCTCTGCGCTCGGCCGGTTTGATATCATTTTGAATCGCTTCGTGGTAGAGATCGATTACGCGCAGGTCGTCCAGCACCGGATTCCTTCGCAATTTGAACGTCGTCCGATTACCGTCGCGCTTGAACATGTACGGCTTCAGCAATTGACGCGCAAACGTCACGTCGCGGTGCACCATGCACCAGCGCGGCTTCGGACGCTGCAACGCTGCCCTAAATTCTTCATGCGTAATGGAACGGTCGCCAATTTTGCCACTGCCGTAGAATGGCCGGATGATCCCGAAGAAGATGTCACATGCATGAACGGCCGCCACACACTTCTCGAGATTCGAGTGCATGGGATTCACCGGCGGCATCCTACCCAAATGAGAATTCCACACCTCGTATCCGAATCCCTCCAGAATGCTGCAAATCTGCGCAAGCTGGTCCTCGAAATGATACACCGACGAGGCAACCATGAGTGTCAGCCGCTTTTTTTGGCGCATGGGGTACACCTCCGCGAATACATGATACTATGCCACCATACCCAGGACGATCAGCACGCACTTGCGCTGCAACCACGCGAATCGCGTTGCGCAGAACGCGCACGGCACTATTGCCCCGTCTTCCAGACATTCAGCATACAACGAAAGGAAAGCCACTCATACACTCCGGCCGACTACATCGGCAATTCACGTTGCCAGTGCCGAGGCCCCAGGTAAATAACAATGTACAAAGACCCACACCCGCTGCGAACCGCGACATCCCGGCAATCTCGACATCCCGATATACACGCGCCCCCGCTGTTCATATACACCGGCACTACTTCTCCGGAGGCAGCGATGAGGAACTATCTCCGAACATTCTGAGCGTTGCGCAGATCCGCAAAGGTGCGACGGTCGTCAGTCGAGGAGTTTGACTTCACGATCTCCATCAACAGGAAGGCGTCCGAGTACGACTCAGACGCAACGAGCTGTTGGGTGCATAGCAGAATACTTCTTCGCAAGTACCGAGGTCCTTCAGTTGCTTCGCACCTTCAAGATGACAACTGCGGGATGGTTCAGCCATGTTCCGTCCCCGGAGCTCCCAGCTACGTAGGTGCCTAATTGCTATACAATGGTCAGCATTTTTTTTGCAGGCCCGTTGATATTGGTTCGAAACGCCGCGAGCCGCGGTACACACGGCGTACTCGCGGCTCGCTCTCGATTCACATGTGGCAGGCAATTTTCTGCCGGCCCGTTGAGGCTTGCTCTCGATTCTCTGTAACGTCCCCTGCCGGTTATCTGGCAACCTGCATCACACGCGAGGATACCTGCGCGCCGCTCTGGAACTGCGCTCTCAACTGGTACATGTACCATCCGGAACTCAGCTTCGAGACATCCACCGTTGCGGAATAACTGCCGGCCTCCTTCGCACCTTCGTTGACGTCCATCACCACCTCCCCTCTTGCATCCAACAGACGCAGCGAGGTCTGAGCGCTGGCCTCCGGCAGCGTGTATGCAATCGTGGTGGTGCCGGCAGCAGGGTTCGGGGAGTTGACCGCCAGCATGGAGTGGTCCGGCACGGGGCTGGCAGCGTGACGATCGGGACCGGCAATCATGCTTGCAAGAGCCTCGCCGCTGTAGAGCATCGCGAGCGGCTCCAGCTTCTGCCGGTACATCTGCATGAAGAGGAGAGGATACTTGCGGGCCAGCACGCTCAGCTCGTCCATTTCCGAATACGAGTCCACGCGCTGGCGCAGGTCAGGGAACTGTGCCAGCTCGACGGCATGGGCATCGGCGAAGTGACGACTGTGGCTGGCCATGCTGTCGGTGAAGGCAACCAGGTCCGCACGCACGCTTCCTTCCAGATTGTCCAGCGCAGCACGATAGTCGCGTGCCAGCCAGCGTGCAATCGCAGGCAGCTCCATCAGGTCCTGATATCCGGACGGCATCCCGTCCTCGTCGTCACCGTCGAGCGCAGCAGACCCTCCCCGTGCAAGCACCTGCTCCAGCGAATCTCGCCGACGTTCCCGGCGAGCCTGGTATGTCCGCTGCTCGTCGGCTTCGCGACGCGCTATCTCCTCGGCATCCGGTTCACGCGGCGCCACGGTATCGGCGGCAGGCTCCGTCGCCGAAACTTCCACGGCCACCGTCGTATCCGGAACCACCTCTTCTCGTCCCTGCGACGCATACCGCCGCTCCTGCTCCTCGGCCATGTGCCGCATCCGCGCCACCATGATCGCATAGCGCGCGCGAAGTTCATCAAGTTGAGCAAGGTCATGCCCCGAGAGAACCTCGTCGATGCGGACCTTGTACGCATTCAGGCGTGTCTCCCAGAAGTGCAGCGCGATCTGGCCGAACTCGTCGCTGATGGATCGCGCGAAGCGGGCGCGAAGGGAGTCGTCGAACGGCGTGGTGTTGTCGGCGTCCTGGCTCTGCGCGTGCAACGGCGCGGCCCAGATCGCCACCGTCGCCGCAGCCAGAAGCGCCGCGAAGTGGATACCACTCTTCATCTGAATCTCCAGTTGAGTGACTTCGCCGGAAAATTTGTACCGGCCGCACTAGCGCACCCCACGGTGCACAACGGCCGGCGGCAAAGGTACGAACGGCGGCGCGATACAACTGCGCCATTCGCGGAGATGCGAGCGGAATCTGTTTTGTCCTGCATCCGAAGTGCGTCCGCGTGCAGGAAGGCGGGTGTGGCATATGCGCCTGTGCCGGCGCGGGGCGCATTCGAGAATCAGAGTGATTCCAGAAACGCAATCAGGGCAGCCCGATCGGAAACGGAGAGTCGGCGATACAGTTCCTGCGACGCGGCCGCTTCGCCGCCATGCCAGAGGATCGCCTCCTCGAGATTGCGCGCGCGGCCATCGTGCAGAAACCGGGAATGTCCGTTGACGTTCTTCACGAGACCGATCCCCCATAGTGGCGGTGTCCGCCACTCGCTCCCGGATGCAACACCATCGGGCCGATTGTCGGCGAGCCCATCTCCCATGTCGTGGAGAAGAAGATCGGTGTACGGGTGGATCACCTGATGTGAAAGCTCCGGATACCCCGGCACGTCGCCGGTCTCGAAACGTGTTGTATGGCAGGATGCGCACTGTATGCCGTTGAAGACGGCACCACCATGCTGTACCACCGGGCTCTGCCAATTCCGCTGGCGCGGAACGGCAAGCAGACGCACGTATGTCACGATGGTCCTGAAGTCCTGCTCGCCCAACTCCGGTTGCGTCCGCCCGTTCGCGCTCGCATGCCCGGACACATCATCCGGATAGAGCGTGGAGGTAATTCCGATATCCGCGTTGAAGGCCTTCGCAATCTGCTGCTCGATCGTGGGCTGGCCGGCCTTCCATCCGAAGCGGCCCAGCGTCGTGCACTTGCGCGCAACATCCGGAACGCGATTGGCTCGTCCGGATATACCATCGTGGTTGGCGTCATCCGGATCGGCAGCCGCAAGTATATCCCGCTCGGGAATCGCCTCCAGAAGGCCGAGGCCGAAGTTGAACGGCGCGACGCGCGGCGAGAACCGAACGCGCTCGTTCATCGGTCCGAAACGAAGATGATGGAAGGAGTATTCCGGCTTCGCGAGCGTGAACGAACCGCCATCTGCGAATTCACCGGCAACATCGTCATATCGCACCTGTACGATCCCCTCCCCCTGTTCGCCTCCGATGTGATACATGTCCAGTTGCTCGCCATAGACAGGATCGGGGACCCAACTCCCATCGGCATCCTGGAGACTGAAACGCACGATCATGGACTCCGAGATGGCATTGGACTCGGGCGGGCGCCCGCGCCCGTCGTGATCGTGGCAGCGCTCGCAGCCTACGGCACTGAAGAACGGACCAACCGGTGCGGGCCCGCGATCCAGCATGCGGTCCCAATCGCGCTCGAACGGCACCTTCCCCTGATAGAACTCGTCCCAATGTCCGGTAACCAGGTTCCGCAGCGAGCGCCCGAACGCGTCCCTGCTGGTATCAACGATCGTTGTGCCGCCACCGAGGAGTTCATCTCCATTCCGATACACCGGCCTCATGGCAGCGGTATTCAAAACGGCAGCTCCCCATCTGGTTGATGTCATCCGCTGATAAGCGAACACCAGCAGCGGAACCAGTAACAACAGTGCCATGTTGAAAAGCCTGCGGCGCGCCCAAACGTATTGCTTCATGACTGCTCCCCGGCGGATTGATCATCGAAGACGAACCGTTGCTGCAATCGTTCGTGCCGGAGGCGAAGGTTCGCGGGTGCGCCTTCCATCCTCCGGCACGATATCATCAGACCTTCCGTGTCAGGAAGGATATCCTAGTGCACGATCACTCGCCGATCTGCTCGGAGAGCACGTCGAACGAGCCCATGTTGCTCAACAGATCGAGGCGGCTGACGCTGTGATACGGATAGCGACCGGAGCCATCCACCTGCTCGGTGAATCGGATCTCGTCACCATGAACCACCTGGCCATTCGGAAGTGTGAAGTCGTACGCGGGACCACCGTTCTGACCCAGGATCCACTCGCAGGCGCCGGCATCCACGTTCACCGCATTTGCATGCGTGCCCTTCTGCTGCTGCTCACCGAACTTGACCGTGATCACAACCCATCCGATCCTGATCGTGATCGTGACGCTGAAGAAGGCATACGTGGTGGAGCCAACCGGAACGTTTTCCTGCGTTCCCACTACCGTGCCGCCGCTGAGGACGTTGATCTTGTAGATACCGTCACCGGCGTTGAAGGTTGGCCGCAGCGTGGAGCGCTGGGGGTTGGTCAGGTCCTGACCGACTTCGATGCGTCCCTGCTCGATAAGGCCATCGTACGCAACGGCCGCCAGCTGCTGGCCCGGACCGGCCGGAGCCTGCGTCTTCACATCGAGATGTCCATCGTGCGCGGCTCCGAATGTGCTCTTGAGACCGCTTGCAAGATCGTTCGACCCGGTCACGCTGAGAACGCCGGTCTCCTGATCGTATGTTGTTGCTGCGGTACCGGCACCGCACCGATCGGCGCCGAGCGTCGACGAGCAATTGGCACCGAGAACGTGCTCCGACTTCCCGCCGTGGGTAGGCTGGGTGGGCGCGTTCGGCACATTTGCACCGTCGCCATTGCAGCTGATAATGGTAATTGCCAATCCGCACGTCACGACCGCTAGTGATGCTGTCAACAATCGAATATTCATGTCTCTCTCTCCCTCTTTCAGCCGCGGCTGAACGTTGAGTGAAGTTCCTTGGGGGATGAAACGATGGAGTCCCCGGAAGGGCTTCAGTATCGGCGAACCCGCTCGATACCGTGTGGCGCAGCCCCGTACCGGGAGAACAGGAGTTCCTAACATCGGGCGCTACAAGGCCGGTAGACTATGAAGCGCAGCCCGGTTCTGATAGGAACCGACTACAGTATGTGGTGCAACGATTTGCACTGGATATTCACAGTGGCGGCGGTGTCAATCGCAATACGGACCAATGCCCTCGGGCACGCGCCCGTGTATCGCTCGATTCCAGGTGTTGTCCGCTTCCCGGACCGAACTGTGGAGTGTTCCACCACCCGCGACACGTACATGTACGAAATACCGAATCGCCGGTGCAAACTTGCTTGGGAAAAAACTCGTGGAACAGTACATATTCATGTACCCATCAGCCCGGCAACGAGGGTGAGAACGATGACGGCGATTCGCTTCAGCCTCCCCGCATATTCGAAACGCAACGAGCCGCGAAACACTGGGCGTTCTCACGGCTCGCAATCATCGACATCAAGAATTCCGGACACCTGGCGCTGCGGGCTCTCGAGCGCATCCCGGTTCCGATAGGAACGGTAAGGCAACGCGCTGCCCGGCAATACGTTGAAGCAACTCCCACTTCACCGCACCATGCCGGTGCACGTGAGGCGCACACGGCACTCATCACTCATACCCCATCACTCATCCCTCGTTCTACCGGCCCAGGGCGCGACGCACGATCTCCTCCTGTTCGCGGAGGTGCCGCTTCATGCTTCCTGCGGCCGGACTTCCCGATGCCGGACGTCCGAGGAAGCTGAGCTTCTGCATGCCGACCAGTTCCTCGGCGATCCAGTCAGAAAGCGTGAACCACATTCCCATGTTCTTCGGCTCCTCCTGCACCCAGACGATGTCCGTCACGTGTGCGTAGCGCTCCAGCTCTGCACGCACCTCGGCCGACGGGAACGGATAGAGCTTCTCGATCCGGATGATGGCAACGTCCGTCTGGCTGGCGGCATGGCGGGCCTTGACGAGATCGTAGTAGACCTTGCCGCTGCAGAGAACCACGCGGCGCACGACGGCGGGATCGATCGGATCCACCTCCGGAATAACGCGCTTGAACTCGCCGTTGATCAGTTCCTCCATGGAGGCAGCCGCAACCGGATCGCGCAGC
This sequence comes from Bacteroidota bacterium, assembly GCA_018266795.1. Taxonomy (GTDB): domain Bacteria; phylum Bacteroidota; class Ignavibacteria; order OLB7; family OLB7; genus JAFDZV01. Next base: position 88,563 of record JAFDZV010000026.1, read on the forward strand.
AGGCTCTTCGGCGTCAGCACCACGAGCGGCTTGCGCACCTCCTGCTTCGCCTGCCGGCGGAGCAGATGGAAGTATTGCGCGGCCGTGGTGGGATAGGCAACGCGGATGTTGTCCTCCGCACAGAGCGTCAGGAAACGCTCGATGCGGGCGGACGAATGTTCCGGCCCCTGCCCCTCGAAGCCGTGCGGCAGAAGCAGCACCACGCTGGACGTCTGCTCCCACTTGTCCTCGCTGGAGGTGATGAACTGGTCGATCACGATCTGAGCGCCGTTCACGAAGTCACCGAACTGCGCCTCCCAGAGCACCAGGGCATCCGGGTCCGCAACGGAGTATCCGTACTCGAAGCCCAGCACCGCGTACTCGGAGAGCGAGGAATCGAACACCATGAAGCGCGACTGCGTCTCTGCGAGATTGTTCAACGGCACATATCGTGAGTCCGACTTCTGGTCGTGCAGAACGGAATGACGTTGCGAGAACGTGCCGCGCTGGGAGTCCTGTCCGGAGAGCCGCACGGGGAACCCTTCCAGCAGCAACGAACCGAAGGCCAGCGCCTCGGCGAATGCCCAGTCGATCTTCCCCTCCTGCGCAAGCTTCGGGCGTTTCTCGAACTGCGCAACGAGCTTCGCATGCGCATCGACATCCTCCGGCACGCTGGAGATCACCTTGATGATGTGGTTCAGCATGAAGTCCGGCACGCCGGTCTGCGGGTTGCCCCATGTCGCCGCCGGGTTCAGCGCATCCTCGCGCAGCGGATCGCCCAAGTCCTGCGCCGGCGCCAGAGCCTTCGTTGCGGCAAGCAGTCCTTCCAGCCGCTCCTTGAATTCATCCTCGTAGGAGTTCACCTCCTGCTGCGTCAGCGTGCCGTTGCGGAGCAGGCGATCGGTGTAGACTACGCGCGTTGACGGATGCGCCTTGATCTTCGCATAGAGAAGCGGCTGCGTGTACCCCGGCTCGTCGGTCTCGTTGTGACCGTAGCGACGGTAGCAGATCAGATCAACAACCACGTCGCGCTTGTAGCGCTGGCGATACTCGTAGGCGAGCCGCATCACGTATACCGACGACTCCGGATCGTCCGCGTTCACGTGGAAGATGGGCGCCCCCACCATCTTCGCAATGTCCGTTGCGTAGCGCGTGGAACGGGTGTCGCGCGGCGACGCGGTGAAGCCGATCTGATTGTTCACCACCAGATGAATCGTGCCGCCGGTATGGTAGCCGTCCAGCTGGCTCATGTTCAACGTCTCGGCAACCACACCCTGGCCGGCGAACGCGGCATCGCCGTGAAGCAGCACCGGGATGATCCTGGCTGCACCACCGTCGCCGATCCGATCCTGAAGCGCACGCACCATCCCCTCCACCACCGGATTCACTGCCTCCAGATGGCTCGGATTGGGAGAGAGCCGTATCGTGATGCGCTCGCCGGTCTCCGTGACGATCGTGCCGCGCTCGCCCAGGTGGTACTTCACGTCGCCGGAGCCATGCACCGAGTTGGGATCCTTGTTGTCCTCGAACTCGGAGAAGATCTTGCCGGGGCTCTTGCCGATCACCGTTGCGAGCACGTTCAGACGGCCGCGGTGCGGCATGCCGATCACCACTTCCTTCACGCCGTCGAGAGCGGCGCGCTCCACCAGCTCATCGAGCATCGGGATCGCCGTCTCCGCCCCCTCCATCGAGAAGCGCTTATGGCCGGTATACTTCGTCTGCAGAAACTTCTCGAAGCCCTCCGCCTCGCTCAGCTTGCGAAGCACACGCTTCTTCTGCTCCGGCTTCATGTTCGGACTGTTGCGCCGGGTCTCCATGGTCTCCTGCAACCACAGCTTCTGGTCCAGGTCCGGAATGTGCGTGTACTCCACGCCGATGCGCTGGGTGTACGTGTCGCGCAGGATCGAGAGGATGGTGCGAAGATCGGCGCGCTCCATTCCGGCCATTCCCCCGGTCTGGAACGTGCGGTCGAAGTCCCAGATCGTGAGGCCGTACGTGGAGGGGTCGAGGTCGGGCTGGAAGTCGATGGTTTCGCCGAGCGGATTCAGATAGGCCTGCAGGTGTCCGCGCTGGCGGAAGCTGGAGATGAGCGTGAACACACGCTGCTGCTTCTCCACGGCCTCGTCGCGATTGTTGCCGAAGATGCTCGGATGCCGGTCGCGCGCCCAGGAGAGCGGACGATAGGGAATCCTGAGATCGCGGAAGATCTCCTCGTAGAACTCCTCCCCTCCCATCAGCAGTTCCTGAACGTAGGCCAGGAACAGACCGGACTCAGCGCCCTGAATGATGCGATGGTCGTACGTGGAGGTCATCTCCATCACCTTGGAGATGCCGAGTTCGCTGAGCGTCTCGACATCCATCGCCTGATAGGCCGCGGGATAGTTGATGCCGCCGGTGGCGATGATGGTTCCCTGCCCCACCATCAGGCGGGGCACGGATGCAACCGTCCCGATGGTTCCGGGATTGGTCAGCGTCAGCGTGGTTCCCATGAAGTCATCGGGCGTCAGCTCGTTCCGGCGCGCCTTGCGAACCAGGGTCTCGTAGGCCGAGAAGAACTCCTGGAAGTTCATGAGATTGCTTCGCTTGATGCTCGGCACCACCAGCGAGCGGCCGCCGTCCGGGCGCTCGATGTCGATGGCGAGACCAAGGTTCACATCCCGGCGCACTACCAGATAGGGCTTGCCGTCGATGTTCTGAAAACTGTTGTTGAGCGACTGATACTTGCCGAGCGCCTTCACCAGCGCCCACCCCACGATATGGGTGAAGCTCAGCTTCCCCTGATCGCTCGCCTTCAGATAGCCGTTCACCAGCGTGCGGTTCTCCTCCAGCAGCTTCACCGGGATCTCGCGGAACGAGGTCGCCGTTGGAATCTGAAGGCTCGCCTCCATGTTCTGCACGATGCGCGCGCCGATACCGGTCAGCTGCTTCGCCCCCTCGGGAATCGGCGTGGGCGCTTTCGCCTCCTCCACCTTTGCGGTGGAGGCTGCCGGCGGTGCCGGAGCCGCCGCGGGCTTTGCTGCCGGTGCAGGCGCCTGCGACGCACCACCGTTCGCGGCCTCGCGCGCGGGACGGGTGGCTGCCGGCTCCGCGACAACACGGCCGTTGCCATTGCTCACAGCCGCAACCGGCTGCGCGACCCGCTCGGTCCCCGCCTCATCGGGGTTGTTGGGGTCATACGACGCAAAGAACTCGCGCCATGTCGCGTCGAATGCGTTCGGGTTCTTGAGGTACTCGAAGTAGAGTTCGTTGATGTAGGCGGAGTTCGGTCCGAAGCTGCTGCTCATGGATGAACGGCAAAAGCATTGATGGGAGCGAGACGAGGGGACTCGCCAGAGTGCGGCACGATTCGTACTGGGCGCGCCGACATGTTGGTCAGCCGGGCGCTTTGGATGCGTTCGTACGCCAACTGCCACCGTGCAATATAGCGGCATGGCATTTCCCCGCACAAAACGCTCACAGATCGTTATACTCGATCAGCCGGTAATCGCCGTTGCGCCCTTCGTCCACGAAGACGAACCGGCGCTTTATTCCCTGGCGATAGATCCAGACCTCCCGGGGAGCGGAGTTGGGCTGCATATCGCGTGTGACCTCGGCCGGCGCGCCATACAACAGGTAGATCTTGCCGCGGTCCGTGAAGACTCCGTCGTTCTGGCCGATCGCCCTGAAGTTGAAGTAGGAGTAATCTGCCCGGCGATAGTATTCCGCCATCGCCTCGTTGTATCTGGTTGCAGGCGTGGGATCGCGCGGCGCCCAGAACGCATCGATCGCCCGCCGCTGCGCATCCTTTCCGCCGGAGAGCATCTCGTCGATCGTCTCATCGGTCGCGATCGGGAACAACGCACGGATCGCGTAGTCCGGCTTCGAGAGCGTGAAGGGCATGTCCACCCAGCGTATTCTGAACCGCGACGTATCGGTCACGGAGTTCTGCCCGGCCCGATATGTCAGCGCCAGCGAATAGTCGCCGACATCCATGTCGTCGGTAGAGGCATCGATCAGCGCCCCGTATACCCGGCCGGTGTCCGTGCGTCTCGTGAGGTAGACGACGTCGTTGCCGCTCGTGACCGGCCGGTCCATGACCATCGGCCCAAGGATGGTTCCATCCCCCGTTCGCACCGTGCGCGCCGCCTCCCCCTTCTTCGGAACCGTGGAGACTTCGAAACGAAGGTTCTCCGGCACAACCGGGCTCGAAAGCGGAATGAAGGCGCGAAGCCTCCTGCCGAACATCGCGGCGCCGTCGATCGCCGTCAGCACCAGCGAATCGCCAACGGCCCGCCGGATAAACACCGGCATGCCGATTGCCGGCGACACGGAGTTGAAGTCATCCATCGCGAACGGCGCAGTGGTCTGCGTGAAGCCGCTGCCGGGCGTTCCATCATCCAATGTGTACTTCACCGTGTAGAGACCGGGTCGCAGGGCAAGCTCCACGGAGCCGCACAGGAAGTCGGTCTTGGAGTTGGTGCGGGCGTACTCCTGCACGCGGGCGGTGTCGCGCCAGCTTGCGCGATCCACGATCACTCCGTCCGGCCCGGCAGCCTCCACGAAGAGGGTCGGCGTGGCAACGTACAACCCTCCCTTGCGGTACGCCTGCGAAGTCCGCCGGAAGGTGAGGAGATCGTAGGAGAGACGGAAGGTGACGATGGCGCGGCCGCGGTTGGATGCCGGGCCGGGGAACGTTGCGATCTCGAGGAAGTAGTTGTCGCCGTAGGAGTAGTACTCGCCGAGATTCTCCGGAACGCCCGGCTGCGCGCGCAACGGCCCGGCCGCCACGCCCGGGAGCAGAAGGGCCAGCAGAGGAAGCAGTGCGGCGATCGGGGTGCGGGTCCGGAATATCATCTGATCATGTGTACGCGTATCGTGATAACGCGCGAGCGGGGGTCGATCGTTTATGCGGCGCGTTCCATCGCGGCGCCGGGGAACGGCACCCCGGTTCGCGCCGTCGCGAACCCGGCTACCAACTGAATCCGCCGCCGATCCCGATCGTGAGCGCGACGCCGTTGTAGCCGGGCGTCAGGCCACCGTTGTTCACGACATCGCCTCCCGGCTCCTTCCATGCAGGCCGGCTGAACATCATCCCCCAACTGAGGCGGGCCGTGATTGCAAGCGAGCCCGGAGCGGGCGTTGCGCCGATGAACTTCACCATGTTCACACCCAGCGCCCAGCGCGGAGCGGAGCCGGTGTACGTTGCCGTTGCACCGGAGGCAACCGGCTTCCCCTCGAAGAATGGAATGGGGGTAGGCTGATTGTTCGTGTAGTCCAGCGTGTAGCCGTAGTAGCCCAGATGGCCGTACGGATAGACGAGCATGCCGGCGCGGTTGACCACGGCGTATCCGAAATCGAGTCCCGCCCCCTGTGCGGCAAGCAGATAGCGGTCGCGCGGATTGCCCGGCGCGTTGATGGAGTTCATCTCCGGATAGCTGACCTGCTCCGCCGCGGCCCCGATCACATACCGGCCGCCGAACATCCATCCGATGGAGCCGCTCACCACCGTTCCCGCGGTGGAGAAGTCGCGCGTCTGATACACGTACTCCTCCCCGCCCGGCTTCAGCGGCGTGTACTGCTTCAGCCGGCGCGAGAACGCTCCGTTGTCGTGCGCGGCAAGCCCCGCACCCACACTCCCGAAGAAGGCGCCATCCAGCATTTGTGCCTCGAGCACCACGGGGCAGAGCAGGAGGGCAAGCGTTATCAGTCTGATCTTCATGACAGAGGTAATTGTTTCGGAACGGCCCGTACCGCAGGCAGCCAAGATGGAAAACAGCGGAGGAGCGTGCAAGAGATTAGGCTCTGTCCGGCAATCTTGTTTGGGCCGCAATCATTCAACCATCGGTCCGATCTGACATCGCGCGCGATCCCCGTGGGACAGGAGGGGGCGGCGAACCGCAGGCGGCCGGTTCCGCATTCGGCCGGTCGAACTGTATATTACCCGCACGTGAAGATTATCGGGCCGCGACCGCACGAATCGCGAGCCGATGCATCGCATCGAACAACTGGAACAATCGCCCACTCCGCACCGCGGGCATTACCGGTGCACGGCACTCGACGTGCCGTTGCCGCATACAGATCAACACGCAGGAGCCTAACCATGTGGAATGAATTCAAGACGTTCATATCGCGCGGCAGCGTGATGGATCTCGCCGTTGGCGTGATCATCGGCGCCGCATTCGGCAAGATCGTGGACTCCCTTGTCAAGGATGTGATCATGCCCCCCATCGGGCTCCTGCTGGGGCATATCGATTTCAAGAACTGGTTCATTTCACTCTCCGGCGGAACGTATGCCACGCTGGAGGAGGCGCAGAAGGCAAAGGCGGTCACGATGAACGTGGGATCGTTCATCAATGAAGTGATCACCTTTCTGATCGTTGCGTTCGCGGTGTTCCTCATCGTGAAGGCGTACAACAGGACGAAGAAGGCCCCCGCTCCCGCGCCGCCGCCTTCGGAGAAACCCTGCCCGTACTGCCGCATGCAGATTCCGCTGGAGGCCACGCGCTGCGGGCACTGCACGTCGCAACTCGGATAGCCGCCGAGCTGCATGCCTGCGATGACGGATCAACCGCAGAGGCCCGGTTCCTCCTCCGCGCGCCTCCGGGCCCTCTGCGGTGGTACCTCCCCCAACACGGTTACATCGCGCGGCATCGTGGTTCTACTCACGAGCTCTGTACGTCTATCAGAATGCCTCGTTGCAGCGTTGCATATCAATGTATGGCCGCGCCTTGTCCACGCGGCACCGCAGGGCCAGCACTACCTCCGTTGCGGTGGCCCGTGAGTGTGTCCTGGTGCAGCGCAGCACCCCGCTCCACGCGGAAATGGCGTATCTTCGGATAGGCTAATCGAGAAGACCTCATGAATATCATTCCGACCGCGCATCCGCGCCTGGCACTAGCCGTCGGGCTGCTCGCAGGCATTGTTGTCGTTGGCACCCTGGCCCCTTCGCCAAGCCCGAATGCTCCCCCTCTGGACAAGTCGTATCGTCCGAACATCTCCATGCTGAAGCTTCCGCAGAAGCTGGATTTCTGCGGCGAGACGATTCCACTGGAGGACCCGGAGATCCGCAAGCGGATGGAGCGCGAGTTCCTGCTGAGCCTTCAATCGGATGGGCAGATGATGCTCTATCTGAAGCGATCCGGTGAGTACTTCGCGATGTTCGATTCGCTTCTGGCCGTGGAGAACGCTCCGGCCGATCTGAAGTATCTGGCCGTTGCCGAGAGCGCGCTCTACATGACGCAGTCCGGCAAGGGGGCCGTTGGCCTGTGGCAGTTCATCCCGGAGACCGCGCGCCGCTACGGCCTGCGGGTGGACGACTTCGTGGACGAGCGCCGGCATCCGATGCGCTCCACCATAGCGGCAATCCGATATCTGAAGGATAATCGTTCGCGCTTCGGGAACTGGGGCCTTGCGGTTGCCGCCTACAACATGGGCGAGAACGCAACGCAGGACGACATGACGTTCCAGAAGCAGAGCTCATACTTCAATCTCTTTCTCAACGAGGAAACGGCTCGCTACCTCTTCAGGATCGTGGCAATCAAGGAGATCATGCAGCATGCGGAGCACTACGGCTACTCGCTCGCAAAGGACGAGTACTATCAGCCGGTCCGATCGCGCTCCGTGCCGGTGACGACCGAGATCCCGAACCTCGAGGCGTGGGCGGAGTCGCAGGGAACAACGTACAAGATGGTGAAGCTCCTGAACCCGTGGATTCTGAAGCGCACGTTGCCGAAGCCCGCACAGGATGCTCCGTATCAGATTGCGGTTCCCCTTCCGGAGGCAAAGTGATCGGCGAGGATCGTACAACATCTTCCGACGATGGTGAGGAGGGTGGTCTGCTCAACGCAACGTTCGGCGCGCTCGGGCGGGTGCTCATGGGGTTCTTCGCGGAGTTCGGACGGATTGTGCTGCTGCTCAGGAGCGTGATCCGATACATCCCCACGGCGATCCGCTCCCGCCGGCTGGTGCTGGAGCAGATGTACATGATCGGCGTTGGATCGCTTCCGCTGGTGCTGCTGATCGGCTCGTTCACCGGCGCAATCGCCGCACTGCAGGCCACCAACCTCTTCGCGAAGTTCAATCTTCTCGCTCTCGCGCGCCCGTTCGTTGGCGGATCGATCGCCACCGTTGTCTTCACGGAGCTCTCCCCCGTTCTCACCGCGCTCGTGATCGCCGGCCGCGTCGGCGGATCGATCGCCGCGCAGATCGGCACGATGAAGGTCTCCGAACAGATCGACGCGCTCGAGATGATGGCAGTTCATCCCAGCCGTTACCTGGCGATGCCACGCGTGATGGCAGCTCTGGTGATGATGCCGATGCTGATCGTCTTCTCGGACCTCGTGGCTCTGCTCGGCGCGTTCCTCCTCGTGATCCTGAAATTCACCTTCCAGCCCGCCGACTACTGGGACTCCATCCGGCGCTTCTTCTCGGTGTACGAAATCGTCGTGGGGATGCTCAAGTCCGCAACGTTCGGCGGTGTCACGGCGCTGATCGGCTGCTATGTCGGGTTCAACACGGAAGGAGGCGCCGAAGGCGTGGGGAACTCCACCGTGCGATCGTTCACACTCTCCTCCGCCGCAATCCTCGTGCTGGATGCGCTGTTCGGATATGTGCTCTGAACCCGGAAAGGTGCGTTCACATCCGTGCCGCGAACATGCGGAGATGAAATGAAGGACAGAGCCGTCAATGAACGTGGACTACGCTCATCGGCCGCCCGACATGCCGTTGCGGGCACACATGACTCATCTCTCATAACCCATAACTCATCTCTCGCCTCAACCGACTCATGATCGTCATCGATAATGTCCATAAGGCATTCGGACCGAAGCAGGTGCTTCGCGGCGTATCCATGCTTATCCCCGAGGGAGAAACCACGGTGATCATCGGACGCTCGGGGACGGGCAAGAGCGTACTGCTGAAGCTGATTGTGGGCCTGCTGGAGCCGGACGAGGGAACGATCACGATCGACGGCCGGCGCGTGGATCTGATGAGCGAGTCCGAACGCTACCAGATGCGGAGGCGCTTCGGCTATGTGTTCCAGGGGGCGGCGCTCTTCGATTCGATGACGGTGGCGGACAATCTGGTGCTGGGCCTGTACGAGCATGGCGAGCGGAACACCGAGGTGCTGCGCGAGGAAGTGGTTCGCAACCTGGTCAACGTTGGGCTGCTCCCCGATCCGAGGACGGTGAGCGCGTCGGTCTTCAATCAGGCCTACGAGATCCTCGCCAACAAGAAGCCGGCGGAACTCTCCGGCGGCATGCGCAAACGTGTGGGCGTTGCGCGCGCACTGGTGGGTTCACCGGAGTACATCTTCTACGACGAGCCAACCACCGGGCTGGACCCGATCACGTCGGAGCAGATCGACGATCTTGTGGCCGCACTGACGCACAAGCTGGACGTGACCTCCGTCGTGATCACGCACGACATCTTCTCCGTCTACAAGGTGGCGCATACCGTGATCATGCTCGACGAGGGATTGATTCGATTCAGAGGCACACCGCTCGAACTGCGCAGCTCGCACGATCCCGTTGTCCACGAATTCCTGGAGCGGTACGCGCATTCGCATGCGGAAGTGCCGTGACGTAGTACTTGGGACTTCGTGCTTGGGACTTCGTGCTTGGGCCAAACTCCAAGAACCAAAGTCCAAGAACCAAGAACAAAGCTCCAAGAACCAAGAACAAAGCTCCAAGAACCACCACCACTACATCTTTTCGTAACGCCTTGTGCTACCCGCTTTCAGGAGCGCCGGGGAGGCTCTGTTTGCGTATGTTGGGCGCTCGTATTTGCGCCGTGGGAGGCCGCATCGGATGCCGTCCCGTGCCGGAACATCGGATGGCATGTAACCGGAAGCACGCGTTGCGTGTATGTTGCCCATACAAACCTCTCCCGTAGGAAATCCATTTCGTATCCGCGCGATTTCGATCTGCCGTCGCCGGTTGCCGTGCTCTTGGAGACTGCCAGCTCCAGCGACCGCGTGTGTCCGCGATGCAACTGGCCCCGCTGCCATTGAACGAAGCGACACACATGCTCACCCTTCGATCCGGTGCTGCTCTGCTCGGACTGGCCATGCTGCTCGGGCTCTGCTCGCAGCCGGCCGTGCACGCGCAATCATCATATGACGGGGCTCCTCCCCGCACCTCCTCGGCGGCCAGCGCTCCGGCAGCCGATGCCGCCCACCGCCCCATACTCTTTACCGAGAACATCGGACAATGGGAGCCGGGAATCCGATTCTCCGGTACCACGGGGAACACGACCATCCGCTTCGAGCGGGACGGCGTGGGCTTCACGGTTGTAGCGGACTCCATGTCGCGCGGCAGATCGGTGCTCGCCTCGCGATCGTACGCGCTCCGTACGGAGTTCATAGGCGCCCGGACCGATCTCCGCATCGAGGGGGAGTCGCCGACTGCTGCACGATTCAACTACTATCTCGGCCGCGATACCGCAACGTGGCATACGGGCGCACGCGGGTTCGCGCGCGTGCGCTACCACGATCTGTACAACGGCATCGACGCGCTCTACTACGGCACCAACGGCGGCGTGAAGTACGACTTCGTTGTTGCACCCGGTGCGGACCACCATGCAATCGATCTTCGGTACAACGGCGCACGGCGCCTTCGCATTCTTTCGAGCGGCGAGCTGGAGGCCACGACATCGTTCGGTTCGATTCGCGAGGCGGTGCCGGTATCGTATCAGACGATCGACGGCCGGCGCGTTCCGGTTCAGGCGCGCTACAGGTTGCTCGGCGAGACCCGGTACGGCTTCGAGCTGGGCGCCCACGATGATCGCTATCCCGTTGTGATCGATCCCTGCCTCTCGATCGAATACTCCACCTACTTCGGCGCCGGTGGCTACGATGTGGTGACGGCGATCGCCACGGACTCCAGCGGCAATGCCTACGTGACAGGCTTCACGCGCGCACCCGATTTCCCCGTGATCCCGAAGCGCGAACTGGATCAGAAGAACTGGATCTTCATCAGCAAGCTGAGCCCGGACGGCAGGACGCTCCTCTACTCCACGGTGATCGCACAGACCTACTCCGGACCGTACGAAGAGCCGCTCGTGAACGGCAAGCCGGCGTCGCAGCTCTACGAGGCGCTGGGCGAGGATGTGGAGGTGACCTCGAACGGCGAGGCGGTGGTGGCGCTCACCACCAACATCGACAGCATCGCCACCACGGCCGGCGCCTATCAGCGAAACCGCGCGCCGGACAACATCAACTCCGTCTGCGGACCGCCGATCTTCGCCAACTACGATTGCTATGTGGCACGCCTCGGCACGGACGGCAGGCTGACGTGGGGAACGTATCTGGGCGGACAGGATAACGACTACCTGACGGACATCGCGCTGGACCCCGCGGGGAACGTGTCGCTCACCGGCATGACGTATGCCCCGCGCTGCGGAGCGGCCAAGGGGGACGGGCTCAACTTCCCGGTAACGGTTCCGCGCGACCGCTTCGGCTCCTCCGATTCACTCCGCGGGTTCGAGACGTTCGTTGCACGATTGAGCAGCAACGGCCACTCGCTCCAGTTCGGCGCCACCTATGGTGGTACGGGCGATGAGTTCGCAACGCGGATTGCGCTTGACCCCGCCGGCAAGATCTACATCCTCGGCAGCACCAACTCGACCAATCTCCCAACCACTCCGAACGCGAAGGAGAGTTCCTCGAAGCCGGGCATCGGCGCGAGGGTGTTCGATCTCTACATCGCACGCATCGATCCGGTGGCCGGGCAGCTCGAGTACAGCAGCTACTTCACGGACAACGGCGACGCAACGCGTCGCGGCCTGGGCGTGGGGCTGTTCGCGCCCCGCGGCAACTACTCCCAGCTGGATGGGTTCGCGCGGCAGCATCGCCGCCAGGGCCTTGCGGTAGAAGGCTCCAGCGGCGTCATCGTATTCGGCGGAAGCACGCGCAGCACGTCCCTCCCCACAACGCCGGGTGCATATCAGCCCGGGCTCCGGAACGACGGCACGGACACCGTGGGGTACGACTGCTATGTGGTGCGGATGAATCTGAATACGAATCAGGTGCTGGGCGCCACGTATCTGGGAGGAAGCGGATACGACGTGCTGGGAGGGCTTGCGATCGACAGCTTCGGCGAGATTGCGCTGGGCATTTCAACGGCTTCGCGCGACTTCCCGCTTTCCCCCGTGAACCTTCAGAGCGAGTTCAAGGGGAATATCGACGGCGTGCTGGCCACGATGTCTTCCGATCTGAAAAGCCTTACGTACGCCACGTTCTGGGGCGGGGCGGTGCTTCCCGGAAGCAACATCTACGAGCAATCCGTCTACGGTGTAACGGTGGACAGGGCCGGCGCCATCTACATGTACGGCGGCACCACGTCGCGCGACTTTCCAATCTCCCCCGCGGCCATCACGCCGGGAAACGATTACTACGGCGGCTACATCGTCAAGTTCTCCGCCCCCACCGCGCCGAAGATCGGCGCAGGACTCAGCATCAACTTCGATCCGAATCTCTGCGGCGATCTCCGCATCGACAAGCAGGTGATCTTCAACTCCGGGCAGACTCCGATGCGGATAGACTCGCTCTACTTCCGCAGCGGGAAGTACTTCAGTCTCCCGGGCGTGCGCGGCGTTCCGTTCGTGCTGGCGCCCTGCGATACGATCGCGCTCAACGTGGCGTTCGACGGCACGCAACTGGACTGCGCCACGAAGGCTGTTGACTCGCTGGTGATCGTTGCGCCGCAGGCGGTGGAGCCGCGTGTTGCCCTGCCGGTAACCGGGCGCCGCACCTGCGTGACGTTCGGGTACCTGGATACGGTGGTCACCATCGATCGCTACAAGCTGAACAGCAAGCGCTACGTGGGATTCGGCATCAACGTGCGCGGCGATATCGATCAGCCTGTGACGGTGACGCCGGACCCGGGCAACACGGGCATCTTCGTGCCGCCGCAGCCGATCATCGATCATGTCTACGATCAGGGAACATCCAACATCGCCTTCCAGGTGCTGGCAACCGACACCGGATACTATTGCGAGAGCTTCACGGCAACGGTGCAGCCGTGCAATCGCGTTCAGCATCTGAAGATCTGCGCGCACGTCACATCGGGATTCTTCACCGCACCGGGCGCGATCGACTACGGTGTGATAAGCTGCAGGGAGATCAGCGAGCCGTTCGTCGTGCACAACACCGGCAACGATACGCTGGTGGTGAATGTTGCCTACGTGGGGGGGACCAACCCGTTCGACATCAACTTCACGAACGACGTGCAGACTCCGCGGCACATCGGGCCGGGTGATTCAACGGTCTTCAACTTCGTTGTGCGCCCCATCGGCTACGGCAAGCATCAATCCGTCATCGTCTTCCAGACCGATGAGGGGGGCGAAAACGGCACGCAACACTGGCTGACGGTGAGCTCGGAGCTGGACTCCACGGCCTTCCGGCTCAGCGGTGCGAACATCACCGGCGGCTTCGGCGACATCATCCCGATGCCGCTGGAGTACGAGCCGGTTCTGAGCGGCCGGGTTCCGCTGGAGGAGGCGACGTTCTTCGTGCGGTTCAATCCGAAGCTCCTGGATCTGGCCGGCATCGACCAGACCGGCACGCTTGCAACCGGCTGGGAGCTGGCAAAGAACGTGCACGTGGACAGCGGCGCGATCATCACGCTTCGAAAGGGAACGGGAGGCGCATCGTTCACAACTGCCGGGCTGTTCACGAAGCTGCAGTTCAAGGTGCTGCGCGGCGACACCACAACCACACCGGTCGCGCTCTATCTGGCCGGCGTCTCAAAGCTCTGCCTGACGGCGGAGCTGGACACCGACCGCGTGTTCCAGCTCAACGCGGAGTGCGCCGCGGGCGAACGCCTGCTCTACACCGGACGGCGCGTATTGAAGCAGAGCATCCCGAATCCGGCGTCGGGCACGGTGACGATTCCATACCACCTGCCGGAAGCGGCACACGCAACGCTTGTGCTGTACGATGCCGCGGGCCGCGAGGTGCTCCGGCTGGTTGACGAGGAGATGAACTCCGGCGATGCCGAGGCAACGTTCGACACGCGCCTGCTGGCGCCCGGATACTATTTCTACAGACTGACGCTTGGCGACCAACACGCGGAAACACGATCGATGGTGATTGAACGATGAGAACGATGCGTCCCTCAAGATCGGAGCATGCCGCGCTCGCGATTGCCCTGGCATGCGCGGCATGCGTGGGAACCGCGCGCGCGCAGGCCCCGCACGACTCGCTGGGCACGAAGCCTTCTGCGCCGGAACGTTCGCACTTCTCGGCCGGTGCGATGCTGGGCTATGCGGAGCATCTCCTCTACGGCACGGTGGATCTATCGGCGCATCCCGAATTCTCCAACGGGAACTGCGGCGTCTTCCACTCCGGCTTCGCAGGAAGTTTCGCGCCGGGCATACTGATCGAGTACGCAGTGGATGAGAATCGTTCGATCGGCGCGCGCGTCCTGCTGGAAGGAGTATCCGGTGACATGAACACTCCAGGCCCCGGCGCAACGGAGTTTCGGCGCGCCGACGGATCGCTTGTCCCGGTCGGCAGCACCTACCGCTTCAATATCGATGTGGGAGGCGTCTCGACGGAGGTCTACGGCCTTCTCCGTCCCTTCTCCTTCCCGCTCATTCTCACAGCCGGACCGAAGATTCATATCCCGACAGGTTCGTCGTACACGCTGGTAGAGGAACTGCAGGGGCCGGACGACATATCGTTCGCGAACGGCTCGCAGACTCGCCAGTTCGGATCGGGCGGCTTGAACACGGGGCTCCGCGTTGGCCTCTGCGTTGGAGTGGGATATCCGCTCTCGTCGCGTCCCTCCTTCGAGATACGGCCGGAGATCGTTCTCTCGTCGTACTTCAACAGTCTGACCGCCTACGGTTCAACGCTGGACGCATCGGTGCGCGCGTCGGTGGCCGGGCGATATACATTCGGCGTGCCGCCCGAAGCTCCGCCTCCTCCTCCCCCGCCGCCGCCCCCCCCTCCTCCACCTCCGCCAACGCACGTGGCTGCACTTTCGGCGGAGATAAGCGCGGCGGGGCTGACGCCGGAACGTACCGCAACGGAGAAGCTGCACGTGCGCGTTGCCAGCACCATCCGCACACGGTCGCAGGCACTGCTGCCGTATCTCTTCTTCGACGACGGATCCAGCGACATCGCCGACCGCATGCACCGGCCCGGCATGGCCCGCCCGCGCGAGGCCGCGCTGGATGCCTACCGGCACGTGCTCGATATCGTCGGAATGCGGATGAAGCAGAACCCGGGCGAGAAGGTCACGCTGGTAGGGACAACGTCAAACACCGGCGCTGACCGGGACGTGGAGAACCTGGCGCTGAAGCGCGCGCAGGCCGTGCGCAGCTATCTCGCCGATCACTGGCGCATCGATACGAACAGGATCGGGGTTCAAACGCGAACACTGCCGGAGCAGCCGGCGAACAACGCCCACCCGGAGGGTGAGGCGGAGAACCGGCGCGTGGAGATCAACGGAACGCCGGCAATCACCGGACCGCTCTTCTTCGCGGACACGGTTCTGCGCACCTTCACATCGCCCGGCCTGCGCTACGATCTCTCGATCGAATCGGAGGCGGGTGTCGCAAACTGGGGCGTGGCCAGCACCATCGGCGGCAGGAACGATCGCACGCTCACGCTTGCAGATCCGGGCACCCGCCGTGTGAACGACAATCTCTCCACCACGGAAATGGAGCGCCTTGCTGCGGGCGAGCCGTTCGGCTATTCCCTCGTTGTCACGGACAGGGCAGGAACGCGGATCGCAACCGGCGAGCAGAAGCTGGACGTGGAGGTGGAGCGTGTGGACACGGAGGCGCCGCTGTTGAACGACACAGCCACCGTATTCGGAAACGATGTTCTGTTCGATTACAACAGCGCGCAGCTTCGCGACGACGCACGCGATGCGCTTCAGAGAATACGCGCCCGCATTCCGGAGGGATCACATGTCGTGATCACGGGCTATGCGGACGAAACGGGCGACCGCGAGTACAACCGGAAGCTTTCGCTGGCGCGCGCGCGCGCGGCAGCAGCGGCATTCAACGGATTCGACGTGGCGAGCGCGGCATCGACCGATGAGCAGCCGCTCTATCCGAACGATACGCCGGAAGGTCGCAGCTACTCCCGCACGATCCGCATCGCCGTGCGTCCGCCCGGACAGCAGTAACAGCAAGGCCCCCGCGGCCGGCTGCACCGTGGCAAAGGTGCAGGCGCCTGCGCGCGCAGACGCTCAAATCGTTTCGAACAGCG
The DNA here is from genome assembly GCA_018266795.1 of Bacteroidota bacterium. Lineage (GTDB taxonomy): Bacteria > Bacteroidota > Ignavibacteria > OLB7 > OLB7 > JAFDZV01. The sequence goes on from JAFDZV010000026.1 coordinate 104,743, forward strand.
AAGCCCCGGAATAACCTTCCGGGGCTTCGTATATCCGGACCGAAATGAGGGGAAGATTCGGTGCCGCGATTACCCGCAGGAACACTTCCGCACCCTGATTGCGACTTTGATTCCATCATCGCAGTCGGACTTGTTCCCATGGTCCCGCGGATCGAGCACAAAGGCATGCCCGTGCCCTCTGAATATCAGTACCGGATCGATCACCAACGAGATCGTTGTATTCGAGCCTGCACCTATCTGGACCGGCGGGTCGAGCCAGTATTGAATATTGCCGGCAATATCCGTTCGATAGGTGTAGGGAACTGCCATGCCGTTGATATACAGCACTACGTCCATGACAATACTCGAATGGTCGCTCGATGCGAAGTCTGCAAAGAGCGTATCATTTTGCACGAGTGCAATTTCGGGCGGCGTCAGACGGTGGAATTCGAACTTCACACGGTCGTACGTGCCGGCCGGAATCGGCGCGATCGCAAAGGTCTTTGCGCCGCTGGAATCCACCTGTATCACAACAGGCCCCGTCTTCACAACGCGATCGCCCGTAACGGTATCCTCGCGATCACGATGCAGTTTCAAATCGGAGATAAGGATTCGAATACTCCGTACGTGTATCGAGTCGACAATCGATCCACCCGAGAGCGGAACGCTCCCCTTCGTGGCAGCACTGTAGACGGTATTTCCTGTCATCTCCGCCTGCATCGTAACCGTTCCATCATCACCCGAGGTGCCGGCAGGGTTATCCCGGCATCCGGTCCAAAGAAAAACTGTTGCGCACAGGATCGAGAGAGTGAAAAGTGCGCTCAGCTTTCGCATTACCATGGTTATTCTCCTCCATGAATTGCCCGGCACGTGACACCCGCGGCCTGAGCTCGCCGGCACAGCGCGCCGGGCGCTGTTGATAACGGTCTGGTTCCTGAGTGTGCAACGGATCGATGATGAAATTTGTTTGCTGCAACCACAGCATCGTACAGATCTTCGTGTTATGAGCAACACGGAACCAACGGCAGGCAACACGGGGCCATCGGGGCGATGCCCGTACTGCGGAATGTTTGCACCAATAGTATGGGTGCATGGTCACGGACAGTGCGCAAACTGCAAGGTGAATATCGATGAGTGCTGTCGTGGCGAAACAGGCGGGGCAGCCGATGCTCAGGCGCGTGAGAAGCCGAGCGATTCCAGCAGCAGCGCGGAGGGCTCACCCGCGCCCGAGAATCCGAAGGCAGGGAACTCGCGGCGCTCCGGATAATACTTGCGAAGGCGGTCGAAGCCGGCGCGGCGTTCGTCATCGGAGAGCATGAGAAGAGACCGAAGGTCGCGGTCATCGCGCATGATCGGATATGCACGATTCACCATGAGCGTTGCTGCGTCGTGAGGGGACATGGCCTGCGGAACGGCGATGGTATCGGCGCGCTGCGGCAGTGCCTGCGAGGAATCCCAGGTGGGCCGGGCTCCGATGAAGCGTGCAAGCGCGCTGGCCATCATCTGCGTGCCGCGCAGCTTGGCATCAACGGCATAGCCTGCGATGTGCGGCGTTGCAATGGCAGCCCGTTCCACCAGTTCCACCGGCACGTCCGGCTCGCCGGCCCAGACATCGAGCACGGCCCCGGCGATGCGGCCGCCGCGCAGCGCAGCAGCCAGCGCATCGGTATCCACAACACCGCCGCGTGATGTATTGACGATCACGGCCCGCCGGCCCAGGCTCGCTATGAACTCCGCGTTCACGAGATGGTGCGTGGCATGCTCACTCTCGTGCGTCAGCGGAACGTGGATCGTTACCGCATCGCATGCAAGGATGTCCTGGAGCGTGGATGAACTGTAGCCCGGCTCGGAAATCGCGCGCGGCGGATCGTACTCCATCACCTGCAGCCCCAGCGCCCGCGCCATCGCGGCCACACGGCCGCCGATCTCCCCAACTCCAATCACCCCCAGCCGTGCTCCCTGCCCGAACAACGGCTCCCAGCCGCGCGCACGAAGCTCCAGCAATGCGGCAATCACGTACTCCGCAACCGATGCCGCATTGGATCCCGATGCAACCGCATAGGGAATGCCACACGCGTCGAGATACTCTTCATCCAGATGATCGGTTCCGATGGTGGCTGTCCCTACGAAGCGCACGGGCGTTCCCTCCAGCAGCTCGCGGTTCACGGCCGTGATCGAGCGTACGATAAGCGCATCCGCATCCAGGAGATCGTCGCGACGAATCATGCGCCCGGACTTCAACAGCAGGGTACCAAACTCCCCGAACGCTTCGCGCGCCCAGGGAATGTTCTCATCAACAACGATCTTCATCTGCTATTCGGATTTGTTGGCGTGCTCGATAAACGACCGCAGGTCGCCGCGCCTTCTGATATCGTCCAGTCTGTCGAGGAAGGGATCCCGGAGCGAAGGATCGGTACGCACCATCGTGCGATAGGCCGCGATCATGCTGCGTATGCCGGCAGCCTGCTCCTCGATCGTGTCCATGGCTCCCGGCGACCGGCTTACATGCCATGCAGCACAGCCAAGCATATACTGCATCACCAGTTCGTTGGCGTAGCGATAGTTCCCCTCGGAGAGCTCGTCGATCGGCAGCGTGATGGCCTGAAAACCGCTCAGACGATCCGATGCGATCATCCAGGAAAAGAGCGGAGCGCGAAGCAGAGCGGCGGCGGAATCCAGCGGGTCGCTCTCCAACCGATGCACTGCGGCAACGGCGCTGTCGTCCGTTATCAGCGGCGGCACCGCCTGCAGAACGGCGGAGCTGTCCGATACGCCGGCACCGCTCTCTCGCGTCGCGTCGTGCGACGCGGAGCAGCCCACAAGAGCAAGCAGCAATACTATGAATGAACGAAACGGCATGAGTGCGTGAGGCTCCTGCTGAAGCGCGATGCTGATGTTCGATACGTGACCGTGGATCGGGCCCGTGTGGCTGTGCGCCGCGCGGTGTGCCGTCGAGCAGCGTACAACCTACTTCAACCGCACGTAGGTATCGGCGCCGCTGCTGGTTACGAAGAGCGCGAAGCCCGGAATCAGATCGTACCGCGGGCCAAGCGGCGCGGGGAGGCCGTCGATATACAGAATGTTCTTCTCGGTCCGATAGGGATACGTGCCCGGATTCATCAACGGATGCCGGCCGGTGAGCTTCATACTGTCCGCGGTGAAGGTCACCGAATAGCTACGGCTGCCCACAACGGTATCACCGGGATCGATGCTCCACGTTCCCACGAGCCCGGCGTTGCTACCGGCAAGGAAGTCGCCGGCGTAATAGGAAAGCGAATCGTTGCGCTTGAAGAAGTACCAGTAGTGGACGTTCGTGTCGCTGGCGGCCGCGGTGCTCCGTATCTCCGTTGCACGCCGATAGCTTCCCGCTGCAAGCGTGAAGTAGAGCTGCGTGCGCCAGGTGGAGTCCACCTGCCACGAGCCCGCACGCATCGTTGCGAACGTATCCGCGATGGAGGCCAGAGTCTCCGACGTCAGCGTAAACGCGCGTGCATGACGTGTCTGGATGCCGGAGCTGGAGCCGATATCCTCCCGCCAGTATCGTCCCAGCGGAATCGATTCACCAACCTGGCCTGTGGGCGAGTCGCATCCGGGAATTGCGAAGGCCACGAGCAGCAGGAGAAGTCCCGCCGTCAGCCGCTTCAACAGATTGCACTTCATGTTCATCCGATTCGCTTCATGATTCATTACCGAACAACGTTCGCACGCCGCTCGGCATCCACGCGAGCCAGAGCAAGCTGCTCCGGTTTGCCGATGTCGATCCAGGTTGCTCCGTCGATATCGTACCGTCCGATGCGCTCCCCCTCCCGAACCAGACGCATGTAGAGCGGAATGATGGAGAAGGCTCCGCGTTCGGTCACGAGGTCGAAAATTCTCGGAGAGACAACGTGAACTCCGCAGAAGCCCGTGCGCTCCGTATCGCCGGCCGGCACTCCGGCACGCTCCTCGAAGCCGGTCGCCCGGTTTCCGTATCCGCACAGCGTGCCGGCCGAATCGAAGAGAAGGTAGCGTGCGGAGTCGCGCCGCATCACCGCAAGCGTGGCGAGCGCGCCGCCCGGATGTGCGGCATACATCGCACGCAGATCCATGTCCGTGTAGATGTCTCCGTTGTGCAGGAGGAACGGCGCCTCGCGCCTGAAGAACCGCGCGGCATGCCACAGTCCCCCTCCGGTATCCAGCAGTTCATCCGCCTCGCTCGATATCATCGTGTCGATCCCGAAGCCCGCCCGCGCCGCAACGAACTCTTCGATCATGCCGGCATGATGATGAGCGTTGATGACGAGCCGTGTAACACCGGCATCGATCATCCGGCGCGCAACCCGTTCCAGCATCGGCATTCCGCCAACCTCGATCAAGGCCTTCGGGAGCGTATCGGTCAGCGGCCGCAGGCGCGTGCCGAGTCCGGCCGCGAATATCATTCCATCCATCGAAGGATCATCAAATTGGGAAAGCCGTATCGACAATTTTTAATTCCCAATTCTCAATTGAGAATTAAGAATTGCTGGCGAACGATCACCGGCTTCGTTTCACCACTGCGCCAGCGCCTGTTCGATCTCCACGAGCGTGATCATCTCCTCGCGACCGGACCCCTCCTCAAGATCCAGTGCAAGCTGTTGCGACGGCCGCACCGGCATGAAGCGGGTTCCGCCGCCAACGGGAACGAAGGCGCCGTTCGGCTCGTATGGCATCTCCTCGCGCCAGGCATACAGCAGTTCGGGGAGATCATGCACGGGAGCGTCGGAGCGCTCCGTGAGGATGCGCGCCAGTTCGTAGACCAGGCCGCTGGAGCGGGTGGCCACGATCACCTGCCTGAGCGCGGAAGTTGCATCGGGATCGGCAAGGCACGTTCCCATTCCGAGCAGGAACGGCGCAAGGCGGCGAAGCGTTGCCGCATCGTGGCCGTTCTCCGGCTCATCCAGCGCAAGCACGCCGCCGCCGTCCGGATCGTTTTTCAACGCGGCGAGCACCAGCAGCCGGAGCACGCTGTCCGAAAGGAGCGGCAGCGGCAGGGACATTCCGTTCCCCATCGCCACGCGGACGCGTTGCCGATAGAAGCCGCCGCGTTCGTCCAGCTCGATCTCTGCAACATCTGGAACGACGTGCCCGAGATCGCGCGCCAGCCGCGCAAGCATGGCCGCATCCTCACCCTTCATGCGCGCAAGCGCTGCGGTGAGATTTCCGCCGTCGAGCCCGATGAACGTGTGTGCATGCGGTTGCCCGCCACCCCGGATCGATGCAGGATTCAACATGATCGTGCGCCAGGAACGCATCTCCTCACGCGCAGCGTATGCATGGGGGAACTCGGTGCCGGCAATCGTGCCGAGCACGGTCCGCTGCCCGCCGTGCGCGGGCGCGGCCAGGTCGCCGCCGCGGCCATCCTGGTGCAGGAACACCGCGCCTGCGCGCCCGGCATCGTCCGTGGAGATGAAGGGAACCGTGCGCCCGGTACGAAGCGCGGGAAGCCACCGCTCGCGCGTGCGCGCAAGATGGCGCCGCGCCCACGCATCGCCGGTACGCTGAATGGGAAGCAGGGCTTCACGGGATATCGAAAGCCGGTCGGGACCGTGCACGTCCGCAAGACGCTCCACCTCGATCTCGTACCGCATGCGCGTGTACTTCACATCGGCGCGCATCCCCCATCGATCTTCCACGCGCGGACTTACAAGCATCTCCACGGCAAGCCGCATGCGATCGCCATAAGCGCCGTCCGCACCGAGCGTGAAGAACTCCTCCGGCTCGCCTCGCCCGCCGCCGAAGGCGCTGCGCAGATCGGACTCCGCGAGCGATCCCAGAAACGCGATCGCATCGAACAGATTGCTCAGGCCCGCGCCACATGCGCCGGTGAACGCCTGGAACGGCGCGATGTCGATGGCAACATCGTGCAGCGTCTTGAATCCGTCGATCTCGATCCGCGTGATCATGGTGTTCCGTTCCCGGCCTCCGCAACGGCCTGGTGCTGCCCGCTCGCCGGCCATCGCTCCATTTCACGATGGCCCAGATGCACCTCGATGCGCGGCGATCGCCGCACGAGGTGCTGCGCGAGACGTTCTGCGAAATATACCGACCGGTGCTGGCCTCCGGTGCATCCGAATGCAACGGCGATCTGATCGAAGCCCCGCTCCAGATAGCGCGCCACCGCGGCATCCACCAGCCCCGCGACGTTCCGCCAGAATATCTCCACCTCCGGCTCCCGTTCCAGGAACTCCTTCACCGCGGCGTCGCGGCCGCTCATCTGGCGATACTCTTCATGGCGGCCGGGGTTGTTCAGCATGCGGCAGTCGAACACGAAACCACCACCATGGCCTGTCACGTCCGCCGGATATCCGTGCCGATAGCTGAAGCTGGTTACATGAACGTTGAGCACCGCCCCGGAATCCTCCGCGGCGGAGAGACTGTTCGCAACGGGAGCGGACACTGCTTCCGCCGTCTCGAACTCCGCCTCGGTGATGCGCGCCAGCACCGCCTCCAGTTCCGGCAGATGCAGCGGCAGCCCGGCCTCCAGAAGAGCTCGGATATTCCTGACTGCATACGGCACGCTTGCAAGGAAGTGCTGCTTGCGTTCGAAGAACCCGCGATAGCCGTAGGCGCCCATCGCCTGCAGGATGCGGATCAGCACGTAGCCGCGATAGAGTTCGCGGAACGCCGGGCGATCGACCGGCACGTACACAGCAAGCGACTCCATGTAGCGCTCCAGCAGGCGGTCGCGCAGGTCCGCAGTCAATGCCGCCTTGGCATCGTAGAGGAGCGAGGCGATGTCGTACTGCAGCGCCCCCCTGCGCCCTCCCTGATAATCGATCAGCCACGGATCGCCATCACGCATCATGATGTTGCGCGACTGGAAATCACGATAGAGGAAGGTGGAGCGGTCCGCGGTGAGGAGAAAATCGCAGAGGCGGTTGAAGTCCGCCTCCAGACGGGCCTCGTTGAAGGGAATGCGGGCGAGCTTCACGAAGTGGTATTTGAAATAGCTCAGGTCCCACATCATCGACTGGCGATCGAACTCCGCGCATGGATACGCAGCGGAGTAATCCACCGCGCGCCCACCGAGCACCTGCACGCGCGGGAGGAGATCAACCACGCGTTCGTAGAGCGGAACGATCGACTCCGGAAACCCCGCATCCTCCGCACGGCGCGCGGAGCTGAGCGCATCGAAGAGCGTGATGTCGCCAAGATCCTCTTCGAGATAGACCCCCTCCTCCTCGTTCGCAGCGTAGATCTCCGGCACCGGAAGGCCGGCATCGCGCAACGAGCGGCTGAACGAGAGGAACGCCCGGTTCTCCTCATGGTCCGGCCCGAACACACCCACAACGGTGCCACCGGGGCCGATCAGACGGTAGAGCGAGCGATTGGAGCCATCGGCGCGAATGTCGAGCATCGCCTCCGGAGCGGCATTGAACCGGTTGCGATAGAGTGCCACGAGATGCGATTTCATCGTGCAAGTTTACGAAATCATCGCCGGAGGGGGCGCATTCCGCGTACCGCACGGAGAGCCGTGCATCGGCCGGTCACGAGGTGGCTGTACGCTTCAACTGCACCTGCTTCGAACACACCGGGCAGACAAAACGCCCTGTTCGCGACTCCTCGCGATCCAGATCGATGCTGGAGCGGCACCACGGGCACTGAACGGTCTCCGGCCCGTCGGCGAGATTCACATCGCCGGAACAGGCGGGGCAGGTGAACATGCCGGACTCCCACTCCTCATCATCCAACTCCACCCGCGCCCGGCAGAGCGGACAGTCCACCACCGCGGCGAAGTCGCGATCGGCCAGTTGATCCTCCATCCCCTTCGCAAGCTTGGCTGCATTGACCAGAAGAACGATGCCGTAGATCATGGGACCCCACGCAACGATGTACATGCCGCCGCCAGAGCCCGATGCGGCCATGAACGTAACGATGCTGAGAAGGAGCCCGCCTCCGAGCCACAGGCCTCCCTTGGCCTTCATCTTCGTAACCTCCTCGTCCCGTTCGTGGATCGCCTGGTTCACCGTAGCGGCGGCCGTTGTGCGGTCCACGCCCTCCCCCACCAACCGGTTCTCGATATGCCTCGGGTGCCCGCCGTTCGCGAGCGAGCTCCTGACGCTGGTGATGAGACGACGGTCGCCGGAGCCGCCTTCGTCGGCAACCGCATCTGCCGAGTGGATGGGAATGTCGTCGCTCATCGATGTCATCCGATGGAGTGGGAGGTGCATGCATCCGTCCGGCCGCGGTGCCCCCCACAACAGCGGGGCCTGAACGGAGGCTTGCCGGTTCTGCCGCAGATACCGGCTTCGCCGATGGCACCAAAATACAGCCGGCACACTGCTCCCGGCAAACGTCGGGACGTCGGCATCATGCTGCCGGAGCAGCAAAGCGTGTGGTTGGTCGCGGAGAAAACTCCGCGACAACGTCGTGCAACGATTCGACCGCGACGCTCAACAGGAGCCCGTCATCCGCCAGTGCCGTATGCGCTCTCTGCCTACCAGAAGGTTGCGCACCTCCACAACCGGCTCCCCGTCCACCGTGAGCGAAATGCGGACCCTGATCTCATACCGCCGGTACTTCGCATCGACATCGCGTCGCGAGCAGAGGGTGTAGGTACAGGTCCGTTCTCCGGGAACCGCCATCGTGCGGAAGTCCTCCGGCATCGCGGCCACGGAACGGGCGCGGCAGATGGTGTCCCCGGCGCCGCCATCCTCACGCTCGCAAAGGGCGATGTCGCTTGCATAGGCTGCCGTGTCCGCCCCGCGCTCCCCGCTGCAGATCAGATCCGCCTCCACGCTCCGGACAACGCACGGCCTTGCGCACTCGATGCGAAGCACGATTGCGGGCGACTCCGAATTGTTGTCATCCAGGGAGACAACCGCCCGCGCGGCCGGGCCGCAGGGAATCGTGACCGTCTCCGCCGACGTTACCCCCGTTGACCGGCGGGTAGCATTTGCCTGTCGGTCCGGATGAACGAGACGGTAGGTGCTGGTGTAGTAGTATCCGCAGGAGGTGGTGCCGATGGTGGCCATGGTTGCGATGACAACGGGAAGCAGGCGTGAGTATGTCGATGCCATGATGTCGAGAACCGGATATGCGCCGCGGGACTGGCGGTGGAGCATGCATGTGACGATACCCGGTGACCATGAAGACGCCGCGATGTAACGCGCCGGCGTTTGCAATCGCGGGCCCGCATGCACGCGGGCCCGCAACCATGCGGCGCGATGCGCCTACTTCTGCCGTTCGAATCGCATGCCGTTTGTGCGTCCCAGCGAGACAAGCATCGCCTTCACCTTCCCTCCGTTCCCTCGTTCGAATTCGGCCGACGGGAGAAACCACCGGTTGCCGGCAAACCGGTCGCCGACCGCGGTCTGCGGCGGCGTCAGCTCCACCGATCCCATGCGCGGGTTCGCCGCGATCAGCTTTCCATTCTCAACGCTGAGCGTATACGTCATATCCAGCTCGGCACTGTAGTAGCGCCCGGCATATCCCGCAAGCTCCTTCGCCGCCATGCTCTTCGGAACCACCCTGCCAGCCTCGTGGTCGCCCCCCTGATGCAGCGTCAGGCTGCTCACGCGGCCGCTGTGGTCGCGATGGAACGTGAGCCAGGCCTGCACCCCCACGAGCGAGAACGTGGAGTCCGACGTCGGCACGATCTCCACCGCATCCTGCCCGGTGGCCTGCACGAAGAAGCGCTCCCCGTTCCGCGTAAACGTCATCACGAAACCCGGCATCTCCGCAAGCTCATACCCTCCGGCACAGGCGTCGAAGGCTGCCGGCGCGATGTGCACGGCCGCGGCATCCCCCTTCGGCGCGGCCGGCACCGGCGCGGGCGCAAGGCGGTTGCCCAGCACGGCGCGAATCACTCCGCGCGCAAGGCGGTCAGGATTGGTCTCCCCGCGGTTGGAGAGGGCCACCACGGTGAGATGTTCGGACGGAATACGGATGATGGTCGATCGGTAGCCGCCCCAGGAGCCGCTGTGTTCAACGGTTTGCAGGCCGCCGATCTTTCCGTAGTACAGCCCCTCGGCGTAGTCCAGCGTGTCGCCGTTCTTCAGCACGCCGCGCCGCCCCAGTTCCGCAATCATCGCCGCGCCGCCAACCCGAGGGTTGTAGAAATTCCGGTCCCACTGCAACAGATCCTCCACCGTTGTGAACACCCCGCCGTCTCCGTTCTGCTCCCAGTACGATACGTCGCGATGCCATGCTCCGTCATCCCCGCGCGAATACCCGACCGCGCGATCCGGAACGATTGCAGTGTGATCGTCCACGTACGCCGTGTGCTCCATGCCGAGCGGCTTGAAGATGTGCGCCGCCGCGTAGTCCCGCAGCGACATTCCGCTGACCCGCATGACGATCTGCGAGGCGAGGAAGTAACCGGTGTTGCAGTATTGATGCTGTGTGCCGGGCGGGAAGTCCAGCCCCTTCTGGCGCACGATCATCCGCAGCGCGTCGTCCGGCGTGGTGACGTCGTCGATGTTGTGGCCGCTCAACGCCATCAGTCCCAGATAGTCCCGAAGGCCGCTCGTGTGGTTGAGAAGATTGCGGATGGTGATCGGCGCGCCGTAGTCCGGGAGCTCCGGGAGATAGCGGTGCACGTCGTCATCCAGCGAGAGCTTCCCTTCCTGCGCCAGCAGCAGAAGGCAGGCAGCCGTGAACTGCTTGGACATCGATCCGATATCGAAGACTGTGCGGGGCGTGATTGCCACGGCATGCTCCAGGTCCGCGCCGCCGTACCCGTGCTCGTACACGATTCGGTCGTCGCGATAGATGCCAACGGCGCAGCCCGGCGCGTCGGCATGATTCATCGCTGCGAACACGGAGTCCACCCTCCGCGCAAGGGAATCCGCAAGCGGCTGCGCGATCGCCGCGGCATTGGCAATGCACAGCACGAACGCGGCACACGCAATCCTGTGTCGGTAGTCGGTCATCGTTCAGGGGGTTGGTTCGGGAATGCGGCACACGCAGACCATGGAGCATGGCAGGCGTGCATGAGTGCGAGGAAGGCTGCGCAGCGTGATCTCGACCGATGGCGCTACGCGGCGCGGTGCACGAAGTTACGCGGCGCGGAGAGCGCGCAACGGTTGGTGACGGAGTGCAGCCGGTGATTCGAGGCGTGCGCCCATCACGGACATCGCACAACGAGGCCGGCGATGTCCGGGCGGTAGCTATCTCACAAATCCCAGGCCGTCACCTGAGCCGCAGCGAAGGATCTCCGTGGGTCAGGCGCGATGAGATTCGTTGCGCGAAGCCTTGCGATGACGAAGGATGTGAACGTCCACCAGGGGTCGTTGCAGGAGGCACCGCGAAGCGGATGCCGACGTGGCAACCTGTACCCGGCCGGCATCACGGTCCTCTCGCCGGAACGATGCGCCCTGCGGAACAGACGGCTTTCGACGCTGCTTCGCGGTGCCACTACTTCGCTGCGCGAAGCCTGCCAATGACAACAGTACGTTGGCTGGTTTCTGTCGCCCGTTCAGGGCTATCAACATAACGGCTCACCCGTTGCCCAGGGCTTGCACCCTGGGCTTCCCACCGTCGCCCGTTCAGGTCGAGGTTGACGTTCGCGGAATGACGGCCCGGATGTTCATGGGAACGGAGTCCCCTCTCATACCCGCATATGGTCAGGGCGCCAGGTGTGAATCATCTTCTTGATCTGATCGCCGGTGCGCACCTCGCCGTTCAGAACGCGGCGGGCAAGCTCCGGAAGCTCACCATCCGACGCGAAGCGGAGAGCAATGAGCTGGGCTCCGTCGAACTCCTCGATGCGCGCCGTGAGGTCTCCCGGCAACAGACGAGCCAGACGATAGCGCTCCTCCATCCGGATGATGCGATCCTGATTTGCGGTTGCGAACGCACGCGTGTAGAAGAAGAGGAGCGCGGCCGCAACGCCGATGCAGACCATCGCGGCGGTGTCCAGCGACGGCAGCGCGATCAGCCTGTAGACCGAGTAGATCAGAAAAACGCCGATCAGTCCGGAGGTCAGGAAATGAAACGGCGGCACATACCGCGCATGGCTGTCGTATTTCTGGTCCGATGTGTTCCCCATGATTGCGACTCCGTTGAATGTTGTTTGCCCGCAGCGGCTGCGGGATTGCAGTTCCGAAGGGTCACTACCATGACGAACGAGTCGCAAGGATTCGACCGCCGGAAGTGCAGGTTATGAAAAATTTTCCGGCCTTCGGAATCGATCCTTCGGAATCGATGCGACGAAGCCGGCCGGGACCATGGTCCCGGCCGGCTTCGCAGAAAATCATACCCGTGGATCGTTTGCCGTCTACCGCTGCAGCTTACCGCGCGGCATGTTTCACGGCACCCACCCGCCGAAGGCGCCGCCTCCGTGCACGCACGCGCTTCCCGCTGCGCACTGCTGCCGGCTTCACGCGGCGTGCAACTGCCCGTTTCTCCGGCAGCCGGGGCCGATCCGCACGAACAACGGCAGCACCGGCCGGAAGGGCCGCGGCCGGCGGCACCGGTGCCATCACCGCCGGTAGTGACCGGAGGATGGCGCGCGCCGTGGAACGCAGAAGATTCATCCCTGCAACCGAGACGGCCAGGTTGATCCTATGCACCGCCATTGTGTGCGGCCGCACGATGCGGTGAATCATCACGGGCTTTGCCGTTGCCGCGGCATCCGGCCCCAGCAACAGCGCGCCCGCAAGCAGTGCAGGTATCCATTGGGTCTTCATGATCACACCTCATCCGGTCACACATCCCATACGTATCGTGGGAGCCCGATGCGGCTCCCGGCAGTACACACGGATGGAAAGCTAGAGGGATGGGATGATGGGATCGTGATGGGATGCGTTGACACGGCTCCGTGCCTGCCGGTGGCGGACCGCCCCGATCGAACCGATTCCGGCCCGGCTGCGTCGGCACAACGAACCATAGGGCCGATCCGGCGGAGGACAGCCGTCGCCGCGATTGCCGGCAGCGGCAGCCGGAGCCCATGCCGGCAGATTGTCCCAGTCGGCAGCTGGAGCGATGTCGACTGTCAGGAAGCAGAGGCGGCTGGCGATAATGGGGTTGCCCCCGGCACATCTATTGCACCAACGGCATTTTGGGTACATTCGCACCTGCCGATTGAGACTTGGAAGGCACGCTCACCGGATCCCACGTGGTGGTATCAACCGCCACAAGTGTTCGCGACACTCGCATACACGGTGCTGTTGCCGAAACGGCTCTTCCGGCACCTCTACATTTCAATCCATTCGTATTTCGCTGAGTTGCTGGTGCACACCAATACCGGCAGCACAGACGCATTCACGATATACTCACTATGAGGTACCTATGAAGTATTCTCTCACTGTAGTGCTTCTGTTCATGGCCGTGCATACCCTGTCCGCACAGGAGACAAAAACCGTCCATCGAGTCGTAGAGATTCAGAAGGAACAAACATTCAACCTGACGATCACCCACGCCAGATCTTATGTGTCCGTTGATATCCCGCCCAACACTATTCAATGGTTCATTGCATTTACCTCCGCCGCCGATAGCAAAGGGGTGAATCCAATCAATCTCTTCGGACAGGTTTCGAAATTGATTGACCATACTGGCATCACCTCCCTGGCTGTCAACACGTTGATGGCTCCCAGTGGTACGGCACGGTGTGATGTGATGTTGACCGATATTGCGAACCGGCAAAAGTTCATGAATGGCCCGCTCGGCAGTTATACCTATGATGGGAATGCTTCTCGCAAGAACATCACACACGGCGTGATCCAAATGGATGCGGCCCACAAAGGGAACTGGCAGATCCTGCTGTACAACCCAAGTTTCACAACGGCGGTCAATGTTACCGTAGAAGTAACGGCACTGGTCGCGGCGCAAGAAGTTGATCTGAACAGGTGGTCACAGGCAAACAAGGACTCGATGTTCAACAGATACTATGCGACGCTCGCCAACGGCAAAATGGATGCAGGCGCTGCCAGGGATCTGGCCGGTTGTGTTGTCGAGCGGATCTGCAGGCAAAGGACGCCTGCCGATATCGACAAGATGTCCAGGTTCGAGCGCGATCAATTTGCACGATCGATGGCGAACTCCTGTGCGCAGCAGATGCAGGGCGGCCCACGGACGGAGCAGCAGGATAAGGCAAGCAGCTACGGCAGCCTTGGTTGGAAAGCCTACGAGAACGGTGACGTTGACAAGTGCATCGAGTTGAGCAAGAAGGCACTGACGTTTGATTCCACACTGGGAGCCGTCAAGGCGAATCTCGGCTTGTGTTACCTCATCAAGGGCGATTCCGCCACCGCAACGGACTATTATGTTGATGCGATTACCTCACTGAGGAAGGACAGATTGTCGATGAAGCAACATCTTCAGGCGGAGATCAGCGACATTGATGAGGCGTTGAAGAAACACCCGGACCTGAAGGGATACCGGGATATCCGGGAACTGTTGCAATCGAATCTTCCCAGATAGCTCGGAATACAATTATGCATGGTGGGCGCATGAACTACTCCGACGGTGGCATATGGGCTTTGAGAGGCTATAGACTGCGGGCTCCGGACACACCGCAGCGAATCCTTTGCCCGAGCTCTCGCTGATGTACCGTTTCAGCAGGTCACGATAGCTGTAGCCATACTCCTCGCTCCCCAACGCCATCCAGATGCTCGTCACGTCCGTCCTGGATCGCCACGTCATTGCACCATTGCCGTTGTAGTGGTAATCGGTACGCACATGCGCGCCGATGCTCGGCGACGTTGTGTGGTTCAGCAACTGGCTGGTGCCGGAGGTATAGCTGAACGTGTCCGCGATGGCTGCCGCAGCCTTTGTGCTGAGCCGGTTCCCCAACACGTCGTAGCGATAGTTCAGTGAGTCCGTGACGGGAGCGGCGGAGGCAGGGCCCTGCGTCCAGCGGATGAGCCGCTGCACGGAGTCGTAGGTGTAGCGCTGGCGCGTCTTCGGTGCCGAGCCGTGCTTCCATTCCTGGGTCGTGATCTGCCCCGTGGGGTTTACAGGTCAGTACCCGAAGGCATTGGACTGCCTACCCGTTGCGACTCCAAATCAAATATCCCTCGCCATCAAATGCGCCGACAATGATATGCTCAACTCCATCAGCAATCGATTCAAGATCCTCCAGAGCAAGTGCCGCACGATTTTCATCGGGTAGACCGGCGAGAGAAGCGGAGAGGAAGCCAACATGCGTCCACAATGAATCCGACCCACGTATTGCTGCCGCAATAGTATCGGGATCCGCTCTACACGACTGGACAACACAATAGACTTCCAAGCCGAACGTTAAGATCCCGGACGTTTCACGTTGAATCACGGGATCTGTGGATTTTGCATTCGCATATTCAAATATGCAAATACCACCAGATAAACTCTCTAGATAACGACTTACAAACGAAGTTAGAATCTCTAACGATCCACCAACTTCCGTAAGCCCTCCCCATCGGAACTCCTTTGCCGATCTATTTTCTATGGACGATTTATCGACATCGGGTGGAAGCGGTGCCCACACCAAACCACTCTGAAGTTGGTACCTGCGCCGCACCAACTGTGACAATGAAAGGCCATTCTCGAGATTTCTCTCGATAAAACGCAAACCTTCCTCTCCAAGTTCAACTACCTGCGGCACGGACATATGAACTCCTCTAATCCATTGTTGGATCTATTTGCTATCTGGAATTTTTGGCTCAACTCTTCCATCTGGAAAAACTCGCCAATGCTTCTTATTGGGTGCGACATAGTCCCAATGTGGCCCGTGAGGTTCTGCATGACTTGGATCAGGATGCAACGATTCCCCGGTCTCAGGATTAAACCATGCTCCTTCGGTACCTCCAACCGGTTTTTTTCCACGCCACTCCCACTCCTTGCCCGGTGCCTGGGTTGGGTCTGCTGGAATCGGTGGAATTACTGGTTTCGGATCGGCCGTTCCCGCCGCAGCCTCCGTAAGCACATTCGTCGCATGAGGAAATTTCGTAGTCGCTGGCGCAGGTCTCCAAACCGTAGTTGAGATGTCATCCCCGCTTATTGCGTGAGCTATCATCGCCAACCCCAACACAATCCCCATGCCGGCGGGGTTTCCTTCACTATCTGTTTCCACCAGTCCGATCATCGGCGCAGTCATTGCCCGGGTTTTGGACGACTGCATCCCCGTCGGATCCGTCAACACCACCGGATTGTCCGCGCAGTACGCGTACGGGCTCACACTCCGGAACTTCTCCAGCAACCGGTCCGGTCGTGTGAACCGCCCGATAAGCGGATCGTAGTTCCGGTCACTCAGGTCAAAGAACTGGTTCTCCCGGTCCTGCTCCTGGCAGTTGAACGTCTGTCGCTCGCCCGCAACTGCAGTCCCGACCTGGTTCCCCCATGGATCGTAGTCGACATTCCGGATCGTGGAGCCCTCCACTGCCACACGCAGCGAGGCGAGATGATCGCTGATCTGATACTCCTTCGTGCCGTTCGGCTTCGTGATCACCTGCGTGATCTGTTCCGGCACTCCGTTCCAGCCGAGACCGTTGGTCAGGTACTCGGTTGGGTACATGTACACACGGCGGCCGGTATCGCTGCACAAGTTACTGCGTGTCTGTTGTCCGTGGTACACCGCAAGCTGCGCGCCGTTGCCGCCCAACAGGTAATACACCCACGGGTACATCTTCGTGCTGTCGCTGCCGGACTGGTTGCACAGCCGCTTCTGCTCCCGCTCACCCATGGCGTTGTATCGGTACCGCCAGTCGTACTGCATACTCCCGCCCGCGTTCTCGTTGATGTACCGTTTCAGCAGGTCACGGTAGCTGTAGCCATACTCCTCGCTCCCCAACGCCATCCAGATGCTCGTCACGTCCGTCCTGGATCGCCACGTCATTGCACCGTTGCCGAGGTGTAGCAAAGAGCGTCTTGATCTGCCCCTTGGCAGTTTATTCAGCATTACCCATGGACGCCCACGATTTCATGCATCCATAAAGCGAAATCGGCCAATGTCATTCAATGGCCGCAACACTGTGACGGACCTCGACAATCCTATTATCATTATCGAAACGAAACAAAAACTTCAGACAAATCGTAGTGCCGGTTTGGAATCCATAATCACACTCAGGAACACCAAGTTTGCGTGGAAAAATTTCGGCATAAAGGAATTCCTTGTATGATGATGAAAAGAACAGAATAGCGTCACAACTGTCCAATGGGAATGAATTGATAGTCCCAGGAACAGCCTGGCGTCTTTGGATAGAGAGCCATTGCTCCACTTCTCTCATTGCAATCCTATCGAGCGAATCGAATTGATCAGGGGCAACAGGCACCGTGCCGAAGCGGAGCTGCATAAACGCCCGCTTCATAGTGGACGGGCTCAGTTTCTCCGTAGAATCACATACATAATACCTATGCAGCTGACGTGGATTTGATTCCGATGCCCGAGGGTAATCTTGCTGCATAAAATGCCTGGTCGCCTGACACGTGTCCATAAATTGATGTGCTACCAGATAACGATCAGGTAGAATTCCCTTGCAGCCATAGACAAGTGCTAGCATGACGATCATGGCAACGATGCGCATATATTCTCCCTTATTTAGGTATGGAAACATATGCCCCGGAACTCCCAGTTGGAGGCATAAGTGGAGGCGAATGCAGAAGCTGCATTAATGCCGATTGGTTAAACGGCACATAGGCTGCCCTGTTATTTGGATCCACCAATGGAATATACGATAATCGCTGTCCATACTGAGGACCGAGTTCCGCGCGCATTCGGTTAACAAAATTCTCCACTCCTCCAATGGCTCCGAACTTGGAAAGGTCATCATTTAGCCCACCCATCGTTGGCTCGACTGAACTATGAAGAGTTTCATGGATAAATGAAATCCCCCACCCCATCGTGGTCGGGTCAACGTTATGAGCTCCTGCGATAAATGTATTAATCTGTTTCGGGGATAAATATACCGTTTGATCATCGCCATTAAACTGGCATTCTCCTTTGCTATGATAATCAAGGTCTACCGGCACTACAACGCCGCTTTCGATTGCATCGATAATCCATTGTCGGGCAAGAGCGCTACCAATCCCCGCTGTAACGAGTGGATTGCCAGAAGCATCTTTTTGAAATAGAAGTCGATGATTTGCCTCATCAATATTCAGTGTTAATCCAGTTTTATTCTGCAGATCTGTTATCAACCACTGCTCAGCGATCCCATCTACGTCATGCTTTTGGAAGCGTGAGAAATCAAGCTGCAGCCCACTACCGTCTCTAACCATCGATGGATTATCCCCCGCATACTGATACCCACTTATCCCTCTATACTTCTCCCACAACTTATCCACCCCCACAAACCGCCCGATCGTCGGATCGTACGGACGCACGCCGAAGTTCCCAAGCGCGTTCTCTGCATCGAATTCCTTCCCAATATACTTCTCACGTGGGTTTACGCCCGTCACCGCAAGGTCCGCGCCGAACGGTTCGTAGTCCCGCGTGGCAAGCACGGTGCCGGCTGTGTCCAGCGTCTCACGCACGGAGCCCAGATGGTCGGTCAGTACGTACTGCCGCTTCCCTGTTGGCATGGTCGTCAGGTTGGCTGTGCCCCCTGTTCCGTACGTCAGGTACTCCGATGGGTACATGTACACGCGGCGGCCGGTGTCGGAGCAGATGGCGCTCCTGGTCTGCTGCCCGTGATACACCGCGAGCTGAGCCTTGTTACCGCCCAACAGGTAGTAGACCCATGGGTACATCTTCGTGCTGTCGCTCGATGACTGGTTGTACAGCCGCTTCTGCTCGCGTTCACCCATGGCGTTGTACCGGTACCGCCAGTCGTACTGCATGCTCCCGCCCGCGTTCTCGTTGATGTACCGTTTCAGCAAGTCACGATAGCTGTAGCCATACTCCTCGCTCCCCAGCGCGCTCCAGATGCTCGTCACATCCGTCCTGGAACGCCATGTCATCGAGCCGTTGCCGTTGTAGTGATAATCGGTACGAACGTGCGCGCCGATGCTCGGCGAGGTTGTGTGGTTCTGCAACTGGCTGGTGCCGGAGGTGTAGAGCAGGGTATCGTAGACGGAGGCACCCAGCTTGGTCCGCTGGCGGTTACCGACTGCATCGTAGCTGTAGTTCACGGAGTCGGTCGCCGGCACGGTGGAGGCAACGCCGTAGGTCCAGCGGGCCAGGCGCTGCACGGAGTCATAGGTGTAGCGCTGGCGCGTCTTCGGTGCCGAGCCGTGCTTCCACTCCTGGGTCGCGATCTGCCCCGTGGGGTCGTACGTCAGGAACTCGAAGAAGAGCGTTGTGCTCCCCTTCTTCGCAAGAAGAGTATCCAGGAACTTTCGGTGGTCGTATGAATACTTAACCGTCACGTTCGGACGCCCCAAGTTCCGCCAATTAGAGAAAGTCCGTTCAACCGCATAACGGGAGAGAAGGATCCAAATCAGAGGCTCTTTCTCCGACATGGAGTTAGCGAATGAATTTTTTCATTTCCGCACATATTCCCGGGAGGATCTCCATTTGCTGCGCCAACTCATTACATTTCAACCATACTGCCTCGGTAATCTGCTTTTCTTCTTCGGTAACGATGCCGATGAAGGTTTCAAGCGCCAGGCCATATTCTCCGAAGTGCAGAAATCTTTGAACTTCCGCCCGCTCCCTAGCTGTGAACTGCATCTCCATGAAATCCAGCAAACCGTTGATTTCATGTTCTATGACTTTGAAATCAGGCATTGACTGCCTCTACGGGCTTCGTGGAAGGTTTGTCGGATATCCAGTGATAATTTTTGCTCTATTTTGGTCGTATATTACTTCAACATCGACTCCATCTCTTCTATCTTGAATAACCTTCATGCCATATCACCCAGGAACGACAGGGGCAGGTTACACCAGATGATCGCCAATAATTCTCAAAACATCAGACATACACATAAACATCTCCGGATTCACCTCTTCGTTTTTTCGTTCTGCCATCTTCAAACAAGACCAGGCGGCATCCGCATCACGCAGAATCAAATTTGCAGGCTTTGCATAACAGTTATACAGCTCCGTCGAGCTAATGCGCCAGTACGTATCGATATTCGCTACAATGCTTTCGACTCGATTATTCCGAAGATATGCTACAAAAAGCTCCCATAGACGCATAAGATCAGCGATAGCAATAACAAGGCTCCCATTATGACCTAACGAACCGATGGTCGAGTATTCACCCAAAGAGAACGAGCTGACATCAAAGTAAACTGAATCGCCGATCGCACGAATCACGGAGGAAAGGCAAGTAAAACTATATGAGATAATGGTTCTCGGCTCGACGATCCATCTTTTGAGGTTGCCCCAATCGTCATAGATCTGTCCCAAGTTCCAATCTATTGATGTTGCATCGAGGCTGTACAGAGCCGCATCATCCATACACCAGTAGTAATCAACGTCAATACGAACAAGTGAAATGCCCGATAGCTCTAGACCGCGCATTATCTTCCACCATGCCGAATCCAGGCTAGCGACATCGCTGGCTACATCGATAGTCAATTGAATCCCTCTCAGTTTCTCAATGTCAATGAATAATATTCCGGCAACTTCATGAGAGCATCATCATAGTGCTCGTTGCCGGTTAAGCCTCTGGCATATCGCTCCCGGAATGTCACTATAGCAGCATCTACACTGCAGCCAAGTATCGATTCAACACAGCGCCGTACTCCCGCGACGACGCAGTAATCATCGTGAGTAAATAGAACTGCAAAAACAAGGGGCTGCGTCGCAATCAGATATGAATAAGCGTGCATGTGGGGCGACATATACGACAACACATCTGTAGTAAAGTGGATACGAACCAAGTCATTCAAGTTCGGATTTACGATTCCGAGAACGCCTTCATAAATCGCATTTCGGCACGCCGTTGCAAGCAAGCGTTCTCGGAATGTCGCGGACCGGCAATACCCTTCATCCACCGGAACACCAACCCAGTTTCTCTCGCGTAGCCAATCGATACTAAAATGGTGATCATCGTGAAGTAGGCTTCTCAATCCGCCAGCACTGTCCAAGTCGCTATGTTCTCCGCCCTCTACACTTGAAACATCCAGGTATGAAGCATATCGATTTTCAACCATCTTCAATTCCGCGGCACAATCGGCATCGTCCGCCGAGTTTACTTCCGAATGGAAATCTATATGTGCAGCCATGAACGTGGTCCCAAGGCACGAATAGACAAAGCTGTACGGACCGGCGATGAGATTATAGTTATAACGCGAACAGAGCACTGCAAAGGAGAAGTCGTCGGGGACCAACAGATAGCTCTTCCCTCGCGTCGCAATTCCAAACTGAACAAACGCGTCAGTTTCACATGTCAGTGTACGTACGGACTCGGGGGAACCGCCATGTGTTGGAATTGAATAGAGTGCTCGATTGTATCGAAGAGATATAGCTCGTACGATTCGCTCGGCATCTCGCTCGAGGAAATGCGCCCATCTATCGCTTCCTGCATCAACCCAAGTCCCAACGGGAGCAACTGTCCAATTGCGCTGCACGATCCACTGAATTGATAACTGGGCTGAGCCATCAACGACTTCTAACATCTGAGCCGCCTCATGCATAAGAGCGTCGGGCGTTATTTCGGATTGGTGTTGGCTTGTCATTTGTATCTGATCTTAATTGGCTTTTGCTTTTCAAGCTGTATTTCCAAAGTCGGACTCCCTTCCGTACTTGTTGGCCTAACAATTACCGTTGCACCAGTACCAGATAAAGTACCGATCATGGATCCGTCTTTTCCTGGAAGTGGAAGAGCATTTGGAGCAACAATTTTATCAAAGTCTTTTACTGCCTGTTCAAGACCGCCCTCTTTGATAAATTGTCGCGTGGAACTTTTCTTTCCGGGCGTGGCCCCAGCTACAATCTTGTCCAGTTCATCATTCCCTGTTTTAACACCTGGCACAGGCACGGGAGGCGGCGGCGTTTTCCCCTCACCTCCCTCCGATCCATCCGAATGTACAATGCTCGCCGCAGGATGCGGATAAGATACAGCGAGGGAATGATCCCCACTTGCTGCATTGGCTATCATTGCCAACCCTAAGACAAGCCCTCCACCAAGTCCTCCGGTTTCACCACCCCAGCCCACCGGTTCTGCGAACGGTAGCATACGCATTGTCATTTCCCTTGCCTGCTTCCCCGTCGGATCCGTCAACACCACCGGATTGTCCGCGCAGTACGCGTACGGGCTCACACTTCGGAACTTCTCCAGCAACCGGTCCGGTCGTGTGAACCGCCCGATAAGCGGATCGTAGTTCCGGTCACTCAGGTCAAAGAACTGGTTCTCTCGGTCTTGCTCCTGGCAGTTGAACGTCTGCCGCTCACCGGTAACGACTGTTCCGACCTGGTTCCCCCACGGATCGTAGTCAACGTTCCGGATGGTGGAACCCTCCACCGCAACTCGCAGCGAGGCGAGATGATCGCTGATCTGATACTCCTTCGTGCCGTTCGGCTTCGTGATCACCTGCGTGATCTGCTCCGGAACTCCGTTCCAGCCGAGACCGTTCGTAAGATATTCAACCGGATAGACATAGACTCGCCGGCCGGTGTCGGAGCAGATGGCGCTTTTCGTCTGGCGGCCATGATAAACCGCCAGCGGCGTCTTGTCGCCACCGAGAAGGTAGTAGACCCAGGGATAGAGGGACAGACTGTCGTTCAACGACTGGTTGTACAACCGCTTCTGCTCCCGTTCACCCATGGCATTGTACCGGTACCGCCAGTCGTAGACCATTCCGCCGGAGGAGTTCTCGTTGATGTACCGTTTCAGCAGGTCACGATAGCTGTAGCCATACTCCTCGCTCCCCAACGCCATCCAGATGCTCGTCACGTCCGTCCTGGATCGCCACGTCATTGCACCATTGCCGTTGTAGTGGTAATCGGTGCGAACGTGCGCGCCGATGCTCGGCGAGGTCGTGTGGTTCAGCAACTGGCTGGTGCCGGAGGTATAGCTGAACGTGTCCGCGATGGCTGCCGCAGCCTTTGTGCTGAGCCGG